>DATHHN010000060.1:0-31480 GCA_035317185.1 Edaphobacter sp. | reverse complement strand
AACAGGCCGAAGACGCCCTCCACACCCTCGGCTTCCCCCGCGTCCGCGTCCGCCACCACGGCAACCTCGCCCGCATCGAGATCGCCCGCGAAGATCTTCCCCGCGCGCTCTCTCTCGATACTCTCGACCGCATCACTGCAGCTCTCAAACCTTTCGGTTTCCTCTACGTCACCCTCGACACCCAGGGCTACCGCTCCGGCTCCATGAACGACGTCCTCCCCGCCTCCGCCATCACGTCCGCTCCCGTGAAACAATAGCCCCATGCGCATCGCCTACCTGGACTGCTTTGCCGGTATCAGTGGAGACATGTTTCTCGGGGCCCTCATCGACGCCGGCCTCAACCCTCAAGTTCTCCACGATGCCACCGCTGCCCTCAATCTAGGCGCAACCCTCAAGATCGAAAAAGTAGACCGCAGCGGAATCACCGCCACCAAAGTCCACGTCTTCGAAGGCACACAACTGGCCGAAGCCGCAACCGATCCCACCCACCAACACTCCCAAACCCACCGGCACCATCCCCAGACCCAGCACGAACACAAGATAGGCCACAGCCACACTCACGATTACGACCGCAAGGATGACGACGACCAACATCATGATCAGCAACACGATCATCCCCATCAGCACACTCACGGCCGTTCCCTCACCGCAATCCGCACCCTCATCAATTCCGCCGACCTCATCCCCGCAGTCAAAACCTTCGCAATCCACGCCTTCGAGCTCCTCGGCGCCAGCGAAGCCAAAATCCACAACATCGACATCGAAAAAATCCACTTCCACGAAGTAGGCGCAGTCGATGCCATCGTCGACATCGTAGCCGCCAGCGCCGGCATCCACGCCCTCGCCATCGACAAGTGGTTCTCCTCCCCCCTCAACGTAGGCGGAGGCATGGTCGACTGCGCCCACGGCCGCTTCCCCGTCCCCGCCCCCGCCACCGCCGACCTCCTCCGCGGCCTTCCCACCTACTCCGCACACGTCCAGGAAGAGCTCGTCACACCCACCGGCGCAGCCATCATCCGCGCCCTCTCTCCCACCTTCTCCCCCCAGCCAGCCATGCGCGTCCAGCACATCGGCTACGGCGCCGGAACCCGCAACTCCAAAGACTTCCCCAACGTCCTCCGCCTCCACATCGGCGACACCATCGACGCCACCCACGGCTCCGTCGCCGTCCTCGAAACCGCCATCGACGACCTCAGCCCCCAGATCCTCGCCTACGTCACCGAAGCCGCCCTCCAGCAAGGCGCACTCGACGTCATGTCCACCGCCGTCCAGATGAAGAAAGGCCGCCTCGGCACCCTCATCACCATCCTCGCCGACGACGACCACGTCCCCGCCCTCGAACAACTCCTCCTTCGCGAAACCAGCACCCTCGGCATTCGCATCCACCCCGAGCGCCGCTCCTGCCTCGACCGCGCCCACACCACCGTCACCACACCCTACGGCGACATCCGCATCAAGATCGGTTCCCGCAACGGCGAAATCTTCAACGCCGCCCCCGAGTTCGAAGACTGCCGCACCGCCGCCATCAAACACAACGTAGCCATCAAAACCGTCCAACAATCAGCCACATCGGTTTACCTTCAAACGAAGCAGTAACACCACAAAACCGGGTGCCCCATCCTTTCGCAGTCTCATCGCGAAAGGATGGGGTATTCGCAAAGCGAACCGTACTCATCAAGCACCACAGAACCACTAAATACCCAATGAACCCCACCACCCTCCTCGAACTCCTCGCCGAAGTCCAACGCGGCAACCTCTCCCCGGAAGCCGCCTCCACACGCCTCGCCAACCTCCCCTTCGAAGACCTCGGCCACGCCCGCATCGACCACCACCGCGCCCTCCGCAACGGCCTCCCCGAAGTCATCTACGCCGCCGGCAAATCCCCCGCCCAAACCGCCGAAATCTTCACCCGCATGGCAGTCAACGGCACCGACGTTCTGGCCACCCGAGCCGACGAAGCCACCGCCGCCGCCGTCCTCGCAGCCGTACCCGCAGCCATCCACCACCCCCAGGCCCGCGCCATCACCCTCCGCCAATCCCTACCCGCCGAGCCCCGCGGCCACATCGTCGTCCTCTGTGCCGGCACCAGCGACCTCCCCGTAGCCGAAGAGGCCGCCATCACCGCCGAGCTCTTCAACTCCCGCGTCACCCGCCTCTACGATGTAGGCGTAGCCGGTCTCCACCGTCTCCTCGCCGTCCGCGACCAGCTCACCTCCGCCAACGCCGTCATCGTCTGCGCCGGTATGGAAGGTGCCCTTCCCTCCGTGGTCGGCGGCCTCGTCGCCGTCCCTGTCATCGCCGTCCCCACCTCGGTCGGCTACGGAGCCTCCTTCGCCGGCGCCGCCGCCCTCCTCGGCATGCTCAACTCCTGCTCCCCCAACGTCACCGTCGTCAACATCGACAACGGCTTCGGCGCCGCCTACACCGCCACCCTAATCGCAAGAATGGCCCACCGTCCATAACGTTTTTTGCCTTTGCCTGTCATTCTGAGCGAAGTGAAGAACCCCCGCATTTTTTCCACACCACCACAAAAGCAGCCTTAGTCACTGCACTCCCACCTAAATCCATCCCCTCCTTCTCCCCAACGCATCCAATCACCAAACGGGAGAAACCGCATGGAGCGCCGCACCTTTCTAAAATCCGCCACCGCAGCAGGAATAGCCGCCACCACCTCAAGCGGTCTCACCCAATCACCCAAACCCACCCCTACCACCCGCCAGGAGGCCCCCGGCATGCTCTACCGCGACCTCGGTACCACCGGCGAACGGGTCTCCGCCATTGGCCTCGGCGGCTATCACATCGGCAAAAGCTCCGACGCGCAATCCAGCATCGACCTCATCCGCTCTGCCATCGACAAAGGCATCACCTTCCTCGACAACTGCTGGGACTACAATGACGGCATCAGCGAAGTCCGCATGGGCCAGGCCCTTCGCGACGGCTACCGCCACAAAGCCTTCCTCATGACCAAGATGGACGGCCGCACCAAGGACGCCTACAACAAGCAGCTCGAACAATCCCTTGGCCGCCTCCAGACCGACGTCATCGACCTCGTCCAGTTCCACGAAGTCATCCGCATGGAAGACCCCGACCGCATCTTCGCTCCCGACGGAGCCATCGAAGCCGCCGTCGCCGCAAAGCAAGCCGGCAAGATCCGTTACATCGGCTTCACGGGCCACAAAGATCCAGCCGTCCACTTGCGCATGCTAGAGGTCGCCCAGAAACATGGCTTCCACTTCGACACCGTCCAGATGCCCATCAACGTCATGGACGCGCACTTCCGTTCCTTCACCAAAGAAGTCATGCCCGTTGCCGTCAAACAAGGCATCGGCGTCCTTGCCATGAAGACCTTCGGTGACCCTTACATCCTCGACAGCAAGACCGTCGAACCCATCGAAGCCCTCCACTATGGCCTCACCCAGCCCGTCTCCGTCGTCATCACCGGCATCGACTCACCCGCCATCCTCGATCAGGCCCTCACCGCCGCCCGCACCTTTAAGCCCCTCTCCGACACCGAGGTCGCCGCCCTCCTTAGCCGCACCCAGCAAGCCGCCAGCGAAGGCAAATTCGAGCTCTTCAAAACCACCAATCACTTCGACGGCACAGCTCAAAACCCCAAATGGCTAGGCTGACATGAAAAAAGGGGCAGCGCCTAAGCCTGCCCCTCTCCCAACAGCTGTTCTGTCTACTGATTCACGCCGCTCGCAAGAAATCCACCATCCACCACTAGAATTTCCCCGGTCACAAAAGCCGAAGCATCGCTGGCCAGAAAAATAGCCGATCCCACCAGCTCCTCCGTCTTTCCAAACCGTCCCATCGGAGTCCGCATCAACAGCTCCTTGCCGCGGTCGCTCTCATCCAGCAGCTTCTGGTTCAGCGCCGTCCGAAACACCCCCGGAGCAATCGCATTCACAGTCACACCCTGCGAGCTCCACTCCACCGCCAGCGATCTCGTCAGCGCACCGACAGCCGCCTTGCTCGCCGCATAGGCCGTAACTTCCTTCAGACTTACAAATGTATTCAACGAAGCGATATTGACGATCCGTCCATATCCCCGCTCCAGCATATGTCTGCCGAATATCTGGCAAGCCCGCAGGGTCCCGGTCACGTTCGTGTTCATAATGTCGTCCCAGGTCTCTTCCGACACCGTCAACGTAGGCTCCCGCTTGATCTTTCCAGCCGAGTTGATCAGGATATCGACCTTGCCGAACTCCTTCAGCGTCCCGGCCAGTAATGCCTCCAGCGAGGCCCTGTCTCCCACATCCGAAGTCAGCCGCAGCGCCTTCCGGCCCTTGGCTTCAATCGCCTTCGCCGCCTCATCCACCTGCTCGGCCCGACGTGAACTCGCCACAACATCGGCCCCAGCCTCAGCCAGCCCAATTGCCATCGCCAACCCGATCCCTGACGTTCCACCAACCACAACAGCAGTCTTCCCGGTCAAATCAAACAACGGATGCCCCATCAAATTCCTCTCTCTTCTTTTTTCTATTTCGAAATCTTCTGCGCCAGCGAGACATGCTCCAGTATCTGGTTCACAATCTCCTCCGGCGCACGATCATTCACTATACGCAAAGCATCCTTCGGCGGCTCCAGAGTCTCCAGTTGAGACTCCAGCAGCTTCGGATTCATGAACTCATGATGACGCTCCGAGAGACGCTCCGCCAGTAGCTCCCGTGAGCCATCCAGCCACACAAACAACACCGCGCTATCCGGCATACCCTCCACCAGCGTCTCGCGATACTTCGCCTTCAACGCCGAGCACGCCAGCACACCACTCTTTCCTGTCTCAAACCAGTCCCGCATCAGCCGGTTCAGTGTTTCCAGCCACGGCTGCCTGTCGTCGTCGTTCAGCGGATGCCCCGCTGCCATCTTCTGCTTGTTCGCCGGAGGATGATAATCGTCCGCATCAGCAAAGATCGCCCCGGTCCGTTCAGCCAGCAACTTCCCGATCGTCGTCTTTCCCGATCCGGTCACCCCCATCAAAACCACAATCATTCTAACGCTTCCCTTTCTCTACAACCCTAGAAAAACCGGCTTGATATGACGATCGAACAGGTTCGTGGTCACATTCCGCGCCACCACCTCTTCGTTTGCCTCCAGTGCCTTCAAATATCTTTCTCCCATCTTAGCCGCAACTTTGAAACCCACATGCAGCAACTGTCGAAAGCTCTGGTTGTACGCCTTGTTATTTTGCTCGTGCCGCAACGCCGACGTGAACTGTTCACTCGTCCACCCATTCACTTCTTCCGGCTTTGGCAGCTTCGACGAGTCGATATCGATCACCGTCGCATACGGCGCGCACAATTCTTCAGCATGGGCGTAAGCCTCGGCATAAACCTCTTTAGCAATCTCAAGCCCCGTCCCTCCAGCCTCCGCCAGCCCAATCAGCTCTTCGAGCCACGTCGTACCCGCCGTCTTCAAATGCACACCGGCATCGAACCGCTTCACCCCCTCATGAATCGCCTTGTAGATCGAAAACTTATCCGAACCCGAATGCACACTCAGCTTCAAATTCGCAGGCAGCCCATACGTCTTGATGGCAAACGCAATCGCCGCCAGATCCTCGTTGAACTCCTTCGAGAACTGCGCCACATCGCCCACATAATCCACACCCTTGTTGAACCGTCCCGTAAACTTCGGCGCAATCGTCTGGATCGGAATCTTCTCATCGGCAATCGCCGCCAGAATAATCAGCAGTTCCACCGGCGTCTGCGGCGAATCCGTCTCATCCATCGACACCTCCGGCACAAACCGTCCCGCGCCCTTCTTCTCCACCAGATATCGATAAATCCTTCCCGCATCCTGCACCGCGGCCAGAAACTTGTTCGCCACCCCGGTCACAAACGCCGCATCCGTCTTGAACGGCTCCGCGATATGCGGAATCGTCACCGTCCCCACCAGCTCAGGATGTCTCCCCACAAACGCCGCCACATCCTTGACATCCGCAGGCTTGCCAATCATCTCAGCAACATCCAGCGTAAAAAAATCGCACGGCTCCAGAAACCGCTCCACCGTCTTCAGGTTGATATGGTCCGCATCAAGAAAATACGGCTTCGTCCACCCCAGCTCCTTCACCGCCGCATCCGCCGCCTTCCGCGTCTGACTCGGCTCCGAGCCAATAATCATGTGCTCCCGGTTGGACTTGTTCCACACCGGCACCACCTCAACCCCTGCATCGGCAGCCATCACACACGCCGCAAGCTGAGCCTTCGCCTGATGCGCGAACCGGTCGCCCACCCCAACCGAAAATTTCGGCAACTTCAATCCCTCACTCATCTCCAACGCCTTTCTCCATCAATTAATAATTGGTCTAACCACTTTGCCATCCCAGAATATCCCACAAACTGCACCCATGCATCAACCAGACGCAGTTATCGTTGCGGTCCCTATTCTTGTTTGTCATCCCGAAGGGGAGTTGCAGTTGTCGTCGCAGTTGCTTGTTCTTTGTTCGTCATTACGAGCAAAACGGAGGAAACATGCCGTTGAACCCCGTGAGCGTCCCCTAATCCTTAAACCGCCCCTCATAAGCCCAAAGCCCCAGCCCTGGGTTCGAGATATAGAAAATCTCTTCCCCATCCACGACATTCCACCCATCCCGCATCTTCTCCGGATCATACTTCGCCGTCATCTGCGCCAAATCTCCATACTCGAAGTGAACGCTCTCAATCTCCTCCCGCGTCAAATGCCCCGGGCAATACCGAATCGTGAACCGCCCCTCGCTCGACCCATGAATCAGATGCGCCGCCGCGCTCAAATTCGCCGCCAGCGCCGGATCCTCCTTCACCAACTCCAGCGTCCGCGGAGTCCCGCAATATCCATACCGCCGTATCAACGCATCAATCGCCGAATCTTCCCCAAACTCATGCACCCCCGGAGCGAGCACAATCAACTCCGCATTGTCCGCCAGCGCCATGCGCGTCCGATACACACTCTTATTCCCCAGCCACGTGCTTCTGAACTCATGCGGATCGAGAAACACCACAGCCTTCTTGATCTCCCGATCCAGCATCTTGAAGTTCACCTTCAGACTCAACGCCGCCGCCAGCTCAAAACACTCCACATCATCACCGATATACAGCCCACGAACCACCAACTTCCCGGCATCGTTCTTCCCCACCACGGTCTGCACATAAACAATAGGAAGCCCCGTCGCAAAGTGATCGCTCGCATAGTTCAACACCCGCCGCACAGGAGTATCGGCGCGACCCATCATTCGCTCCATGCCATACACCGCACCCAGAAAATGGCTGCGATGAATTCCAATCGACCCACCCGTCCCCACAAAAATATTCTTGTTGTAATTCGCCATCC
Organism: Edaphobacter sp.; assembly: GCA_035317185.1. Classification (GTDB taxonomy): domain Bacteria; phylum Acidobacteriota; class Terriglobia; order Terriglobales; family Acidobacteriaceae; genus Edaphobacter. The sequence continues at coordinate 24,172 of DATHHN010000060.1, read as the reverse complement.
CCACCACTTCATGCGGAACCACCTGCCCGATCGAAAGAATCAGATCGTGCCCGCCATCCCGCAGCAGCTTGTTCACCTGCGCAGGCCAGCAATAATCCACCTTGCCTTCACTCACGTCATATAAAAACTCACCCGGCACTTCACCCAGCGTAACCACATCATTCCGCCAGTCATGCACACGAAACAGTTCTCGCGGAGTCGCTCCATACATCGTCGCAATCTCCGAATCCGTCATCGCCTTATGCGTTCCCAGCGCAGGCAGCACATCCACCAGTCTGTCGCCGTAATACTGCCACGCCATCTCCGTCAGCAAACCACTCTGCGAGTGCATCCGCGTAAAGTCCGGAGGAACAGCCAGCACCTTCATTCGCGCACCCAGCTTATCCAGCGCAGCATACAAACCTGCCTTGATCTCCTCGGCAGACATCTCAGTAGACGGACTTCCAGCAGCAAAAAATAAACCCATAGCTGTCCATCTTACGACGTCTGGAATGCCGTCCGATTTCGGCAGATTGGTAATTTAGTCCGCGCAGCGCTTATTATTCTTACTTCCTTCCGTGCCGGGGTCTTGCCATGTCAGCCTAAACAAGAGTTAGGGGCCGATTCAGGTCGCAATGCAAGGAGAGTCGCCGATGAAACTTACAATCTCGTCCCTGATTGTGTTCTCGTTTCTTATCTGCTCCGCATTACCAGCGTCGGCTTTAGCAACCGACAAACAACACGCTAGCTGTCTCGATCCCAACAGCCCAAACAAAACAATTGCTCGCTGCACGGAAACGATCAACCGAGGAGATAAGGAAGTCTTATCAGATCGTGTTGCCGCCTACATGAATCGTGGGAATGCCTATTCCTTCAACGGCAAATTCGATGACGCAATAGCGGATTTCACCGCGGCAATCCGTCTAAACCCGGACCCTGACGCCTACACCAGTCGCGGTGCTGCCTACTATCAAAAGGGCGATACAGACCGCGCCAAAGCGGACTGGGCTGAAGCGAAACGGCTCAAGGATCCAGGCAAGTCAAAGTAATAGGCCTGCGAGTTCTAAACGGACGACGCTGCCCGTAGCTCACAGTGTTCTAATGGCTCTCATGTTCCTCAAGCAGTACTACCTGGGATGCCTCGCCCACGCGTCCTACCTCATCGCCGACGAAGCCAGTGCATCCGCAATCGTGGTCGATCCGCAACGCGACATCCAGCAGTACCTCGACGATGCCGAGCAGCTTGGAGTGCAGATCCGCCACGTCTTTCTCACTCACTTCCACGCCGACTTTCTCGCCGGACACCTCGAATAGACGAATTTACCTATAACCCTTTTACTATGAAGAATTTGCAGCGATCTAAATTTGCAAGTAGTTGAATACAAACAACTTAACCATAGTCCCCTCGGGGGGGGTAGTACTACAGCTTGTAAGCCTTCTTCACCAGGTTCACCGTAAGGTCGAGTACGACTTCAAACGCCTCATCCTCGTCCAGCCGGTGTTCTGCCACCATCCGCCCGAGAAAGGCGCAGTCGATTCTTCTGGCAACGTCATGCCGGGCCGGAATCGACAGAAAAGCGCGCGTGTCATCGTTGAAACCGACTGTGTTGTAGAACCCGGCAGTCTCAGTCGCCTGTTCGCGGAACCGCATCATTCCCTCAGGCGAGTCCTGAAACCACCATGGCGGCCCCAGCCGCAACGCAGGATAATGCCCCGCCAGCGGTGCCAGCTCACGCGAGTACGAAGTCTCGTCAAGCGTGAACAAAATGAAAGTCAGTCGCGGATCGTTGCCGTACCTGTTCAGCAGCGGTCGCAGATTGCGTGTGTATTCGGTGGCCGCAGGAATATCGCCTCCCTTATCGCGTCCGAACCTCGTATAGAGAGAACGGTTGTGATTGCGAATGCTTCCAGGATGAAGCTGCATCGTCAGCCCATCTTCCACGCTCATGCCGGCCATCTCGGTTAGCATCTGCGCCTGGAAGATCTCCTGCTCCTGCGGAACCGAACGGCCCGAAAGAATGCGGCCGTATAGCGACTCCGCCGTAGCCGGATCAAGGTCCGCAGTCATCGCCGTCAAATGGCCATGATCGGTTGCGGTCGCTCCAAGCGATTTGAAGTATTCGCGGCGATTGCGCAGCGCGTTCAGATAGCCCTTGTACGTGCCAATGTTTTCGCCCGTAATCGCGCCCAGCTTCTCGATGTTTTCGAGAAACCCAGCGTACTCAGCGTCGATCACGGCGTCCGGACGGAATGTAGGAAGAACCCTTCCCTTCCAGCCCGACTCCCTGATCGCCTTATGATATTCAAGCGTATCGAGCGGCGAGTCAGTAGTAGCAATAACTTCAATGCGGAAACTCTCAAAGAGCGCCCGCGGCTTGAATTCAGGCGTTTGAAGCTTCTTTGCGATGATGTCGTAGTATTCGTCAGCATTGTCCGGACTCAGCCGTTCGGTCAGGCCAAACTGTTTCTCGAACGCATAATCGATCCACAGACGGGTCGGTGTTCCGCGAAACAGGTAGTAGTACTTGGCAAACAGGCGCCAGACTTCACGCGGATCGACGTTCGCTCTTGTCCCATTCGCCTCAGGAATTCCCAGCGCTTCAAGCGGGACACCCTGTGAGTAGAGCATGCGGAAGATGTAATGGTCTGGCTGAATGAGAAGCGTGGCAGGATCAGGGAATGCCCCATTCTCGGCAAACCAGCGAGGATCGGTATGACCGTGCGGCGAGACAAGTGGAAGGTCACGCACCGTCTCGTACAGTTTCACCGCCACCGAGCGCGCCGCAGGGTCGGCAGGAAACAACCTATTGTCATTCAACATCAATTCATCTCCTCTTCGAGAGCAGCTGCACATGATAGCGGCAACCTATGAAGCGTATCAAATTTGATCAGACCACGAACAAAAGCATTTTTCCACAACAAAAGAGGCACCCCGAAGGGTGCCTCTTTTAGCAGGAAAGCAGTTTAAGGGATGTAATAACGCATGCTGGTGAAGACCATGTTGTTGGTGCCTGTGGGAGCGCCGCCAACACCAGCCCACGCCTTGCGCGTCAGGTAGCTGTATTGCAACTGATACTGCAGACGACCGTACTTAGGATTGCTGTAGACCCTGTACGTGAAACCAGCAGTGCCCTGGATTAGTGCGCGCGTGGCACCAAGGCACCCAGCCGGTGTTCCAGGGGAATACGGCGGATTACCCGCTACGCCGATGCTGCCAAGGCCAGAACCAGGAGTTGCCGGAAGCGTCTCCACACCGCAGCCAGCATTGTTGCTTGTCACCGGAGCATAACCAACCAGCACTCCCTTGGAGTTCAGGTAGGTCGTACGCTGAGCGTACTCACCACCGGCATAGCCGAAGATGTCGAGCTTCTTGGTTGGGTGACCTTCAAGTGAGATCAAGCCCTGCTGGCTCTTGATCGTGGCAAGAGTGCCATCCGGTCGTACCGTGACATCCGGCAAGGTCGAGGTGCCGTACCGGCCAACTCCCGGTCCGGTCATCAGGTGAACGCCCACATCAAGGTACTTCGTTGCAGGCATGCGGAGGTTGGCAAAGAAGCCGCCTCCAGCCGTAGTGGAATTGTTCGCGCCAGCCGTCGTCGTAACTGCGGGATAGTTGCGGTCACGGAACCAGCGGGCAACGCCGCCGACTTCGAAGTGTCCATACTTAGCATCGTAGGTGCCCTTGACGACTACGTCAGGAGCGACGTTGTTGGAATAGTTCGCAATAGGACTATAGAGACCGGCGCCTGTACCGGCATTGCCAATAAAGAAGTTCGTCGGGGCATTGGTAGCCGAGTAAATATACTCAGCCTGTTCGAGCGAACCGGCTGCCGTGAAACCATTGCCGAACCTCTGTTGGAAACGAATGGCAGGTTGACGCGCCCAGCTGAAACCTACATGGTACTGAGCGTCGACGGTCATCGGCAGATTCTCGGTACGGTTGTCCGTCGACTTCTTGGTCTCTGTTACGAGCGACCACATCTGACCACCAGTAACGGTAAAACCACTCTCCATGGCAGCCTGGCCCCAGATCTGGCGCTGACGGAGAGTGTAGCTGTTGCTCTGGTTGTCATTGGATGTCGTGCCAGCCGAGAGGAAGTCAGCTTCAACATACCCAGACAACTTGAACGGTCCCGGATTGCCCTCAAACAAGGCGCCTACACGGCTCTGGCGGCCTGAAAAGTTCAACTCGCTGACATGAGCCATTCCAGCTCCGCTATATGGAGTTGAGTTGAAGGGAGTATTGACGTCCGAAGCAAGTGCCCGGGAACGGTACACCGATTCAAACGCGAAGAAGGCAACGGGCGTAATCGTAATGCCCTTGTAGTGCAGCGCAAGGGGGTTCTCGATCGCTGTATTGATGTCCTTCTTGGTGTCGCTGATGGTCTGCGCTAGACCGACGCTCGTGCTCTTCAGGTCAGTCACCGTGCTATTGAGGGTTGAGACTGCCTCGGAGTTTGCGCTGAGGCTGGAGCTTACACTCTCTGCCTTCGCATTTGCTGCCGCTGCAGAGGCCTCTGCCCCCTGCGCCGACTGTTGGACGGTGGCCAGTTTGGCGTCTCTATCGGCCAACGCTGTCTTAAGTGAGTTGATTTGTTCCTGCTGGCTTAGCATCTGTTCGCGTAGTTCGCGAAGCTCACGCTGCGTCTGTGTTTCGACTGGCGCCTTCTTCCTCACGACTTTCTTGCTTGTTGTTTTCGCAGGAGTAGTAGCTCCGCTCGTCTGCGCCTGCATCGACATGGTGGTAAATACCAATGTCGCTGCGATCGCCGCTCTCAGTTGCTTCGTCATGGATCCTCGCTAGTGTTGAAAAGGCAACGAGACTTTTCCGTTCGGGCAGACAAGTGCCTGGAACTCTTATCTGCGTTGTCCCGTTTGCTCTTTGGCTTATGGAAACAAAAACATGTGAACAGACGAATAATTCACTGACGTTTAATCTGATCTCGCCCATAAAATGGCCCAGCTTTGCCACAAACAACACTGCGCGGCAATCAAATTCAAGGATGGTAACCATGGCGGATGCTCCCCTTGGAGAGCCAAGTCATTTACCGTAATACCCATGCAATTTTTTCGTCGCGCCAGCTTTCTGCTGCCTGTCACCTTATTCGTCGCTGCAGCTGCATATGCCCAGGTCTCCAGCACGCAGTCACTTCCTCTGATCCCGCTCCCCCGCGAGGTTCGTCCCGCGGCAGTGCAGCCATTGACGAGTGGCGTACAAATCAATTGCTCAGCGCCCTGCCCGACGGACGATCTGTTTGCCATCGAAGATCTCAAGGTCTACTTGGCCTCTCACGGTATCGCGGTGAACACCACCTCGCCGGTCAATATTCTGGTGACGCGCTATGGATCGCCAATCTCGAAATCGATCTATGCGGATGCGAGTCAGGACAAGACGAGCGCCTCTACTGGATCGGAGTTTGCTGCCGAGATGAAGGCCGAGGGTTACGCGGTCATCCCTGATGGCAAAGGTCTGGCGATTACAGCGGCAAGCGATGCCGGCATCTTCTACGCGCTGCAAACGGTCAAGCAACTCTTCACTGGTTGGGGAGCTAACTCCATGCTTCACACGGCCGCAATCCGCGACTGGCCGGCGATGAAGTATCGCGGGCTTGATGATGATCTATCGCGCGGCCCCGTGCCCACACTTGAGTTTCAGAAGAAGCAGATTCGTATGATCGCGGCCTACAAGCTGAATATCTATTCGCCTTATTTTGAGCACACCATGCAGTACACGGGGCATCCCTTGATGGGGCCTCCTGGCGGAACGCTGACTCAGGATCAAGCCCGAGAGCTTGTGGCTTATGCGACGAAGTACCATGTAACCATCATTCCCGAACAGGAGGCGTTCGGGCATCTTCACTACCTGCTGAACTGGGAACAGTACGCTCCGCTGGCCGAAACCCCGCACGGTCATGTGTTGGCTCCCGCTCAGCCTGACGCTCAGAAACTGACGCACGATATGTTTGGTGAACTGGCTGGCATCTTCCCGGGACCGTTCCTTCACCTGGGGGCGGATGAAACAGTGGAGTTGGGCAAAGGTCAGACGAAGCCACAAGTAGATGCGCAGGGACTTGGAGCAGTTTATCTGGGCTTCATGCAGAGAATCGTCACCGATCTGCGGCCGCTCAATCGCAAGCTGCTGTTCTGGGGCGACATTGCAATGCACGATCCCGATCTGGTCAAGCAGCTACCCGAAGACTTCAGGAAAGCCGTAATCGCCGTGGCGTGGGAATACAATCCGCAGCCAAAGGGCTTTGCTCGGTTCATTACGCCGTTTACCAATGCGGGCATCGAAACCTGGGTTGCTCCAGGTGTCAATAACTGGTCGCGTGTCTGGCCGAACTACAACAATGCCCTGGAGAATATTCAGCAGTTCACCGCGCAGGGCCAGCAGCTTGGCACGACAGGCCAGTTGAATACCATCTGGAACGATGATGGAGAGGCACTATTCAATGCCAACTGGTATGGAATCTTGTTTGGCGCAGAAGCCGCATGGCATCAGGGTGAAGCATCTATACCTCGTTTCCAGGCCACTTACGGCGCAAACTTTCATGGAGATATGACTGGAGCCATTGATCAGGCGCAGAAGGAGATGATGGCAGCACACAAAATCCTGAAGGACTCTCCGTTAAAGGTTGATGGCTCTGATCTCTTGTTCTGGATCGATCCGTGGTCTGCGGATGGGCAGCGGCAGGCGGTGCAGTTGCGGCCCGTTCTCTCCGATGTGCGGCTGCATGCGGAGCGGGCGATTACGTTTGTAGCACAGGCCCGCAACGCAAATCCTAATCTTCGCGAGACGGATGCTCTGGATGTGTTGGAGTTAGGTGCACGCCGGATGGATTTGATTGGGCTTAAATTCCAGATTGCAGATGAGATTGCGGTCAGCTATGCGAATGCCTTTGCGCTGCAGGGCTCGAAGAAGAAGGAAGACCGTGAAGAGGTCAGCCGCAGCCTGGGCGATATCAACGCCGTAAACGGGAAGCTGCAGGACCTGCGGAATAATTATTCGCTGATGCGCGACCTATACGAGACGGCGTGGCTAAAGAGCTATCGTCCTTATTTTCTGCGGAATAACCTTGAGCGGTACGATTTCACGATCCAGATGTGGCTGCAACGCATCGATAAGGTGAGATCGGCGCAGCGGCAGTGGGCCAATTCGCAGTCCATTCCTTCGGCGGCCGATCTTGGAATTCCTCCGCCACCTGCGGGTCACTGATTTTTTTGGCGATAGTGATGTGATGTTTTATAGGGTTTTTTGAAGAAATAGTGCGCAGGAGATGATTTTTTTGTGGTTTGATCGTGGTGCAATGGGTGGCAACCGTGGCTCACGAACAGCCGCTTTCGGACCGCGGAGAAATGTGCAAAAATTTGAACTTTATTTGCGGCTAGATGTGGAAATGGACGCTTACGCACTTCCAATGCCATTGCTGAACTAAACTAAAGACCGATGCCTCAAACGTTTACTGCCCGCCGCCTCCTTACACCGCAAGGTACGATCGACCATCCCATTATCACCGTTGAGGATGGCCTGATCCGGTCTATCGAGACCGCTACTCATAGCACCGAAGACACTACCCTTACCTCCACCTTTTTGGATATCCACATGCACGGTGCGGCCAGCCATGACGTAATGGAGGCCACATCCGACGCATTCACAACCGTGAGCCGGTTTCTGGCTACCCGAGGAGTAGGGCATTATCTGCCGACTACAGTGACGGCGCCAGTCGAGCGCACGCTGAGATCGCTGGAGGGGATCGCGGATGCGATTGAGTCACCGCTTAGCGGAGCGGCCAAGCCCATCGGGATCCATCTGGAAGGCCCGTTCATCTCGCATATCAAACGAGGAGTTCATCCACCAGAGAACATTTTGCCGGCTTCCATCGCCTTGTTCGACCGGTTTCAACAAGCGGCGCGAGGGCATATCCGGTTGATGACAATTGCACCGGAGGCTGAAGGTGCGCTGGAGCTGATTGAACATGCGGCGAAAAAGGGCGTAAAACTAAGCCTGGGACACTCGAACGCAACCGCCTCGGAGACTCTGGCTGGTATAGCACTGGGAGCCACCAGCGCAACGCATACCTATAACGCCATGCGCCCGCTGGGACATCGCGAACCCGGGATTCTGGGCACCGTCCTTGATGATGAGCGGCTCTTCTCCGAGCTGATCTGCGATGGCATCCATGTCGCTCCTGAACTGGTTCGGCTATGGCTGAGAGCCAAAGGAGCGAACAAAGCCATACTGGTAACGGACAGCATGGGTGCGGCCGGAATGCCTGACGGCGTCTATACCCTTGGCACATTTCCGGTAACCGTTACTGGTGGACGTGCAATCTCGAACGGCCATCTCGCCGGTTCGGTCCTGACCATGGACCGTGCGGTGGCCAATGTGCAGCAATTCACAGGCGTTTCCCTGGAAACTGCCGTGCGGCTCGCTTCCACCAATCCGGCCACGATGCTGGGAATTGAAAACACGCTTGCTGTGGGCCAGCCAGCGAACTTCAACCTCTTCAACGCAGAAGGACAGTTGCAGTCGACTATTCTGGATGGAGTTGCGGTCTAGATCCCAACCGCTGCGTTTCTTCGAAAACGAACCCTTAAGAAAGCACGGTCAGATGTGATCGAGGCCTTCGCGATTATCATGCGAAGGCCATTCTGTTTAACATTGAACCCTGTCGATACGCGACTCCGACGGAAAAATGGTTTTTTGCAAAAAAGTTTCTGAACGTGTCGATATGGCTGTTCTTCGTTCGACGTATAAGTAGAGCCCGGGTTTAGCCTATCGTGGCCGCTGCCAGGTATAGCTCTAATAGAAAACGAGAGGGAGACAAACGATGAAATTTTTGTGCATCTATAAACCCGCGAAGAAGGAAGGTACTCCTCCCACACAGAAGGAGATGGACGAGATGGGAAAGTACATCGAGGATTCCTTTAAGTCCGGCGTTCTAGTGGCTACGGAGGGCTGTCTGCCAAGTGCACTGGGCGCACGCATTCGCTTCTCCGAAGGAAAGTTCGGCGTTGTCGACGGACCCTTTACCGAGGCCAAGGAGGTTGTCGGCGGTTTTGCGGTAATCCAGGCCCCGTCGAAGGCAGAGGCGATTGAAATTACCAAGAGCTTCATGAGAGTGGCGGGCGATGGTGAAACGGAGATCCGCCAGATCTTCGAGCAGGGAATGGAATTCGCAAGCCATGAAGACTCCGCCAAAGCAGTGAACAGGTAACAAACTTTTTTGCAAGAGTGGTGGCGAATGTGCACCCGTTCCAGAGAACGCGTGCACATTCGCTTCATCCCAAACGTCGAAGGAGACAGAGATGCGATTCATGTTGCTGATGATCCCCAGGGGATACGAAAAGGCCAATCCCGGCACTATGCCGGACGCCACGAAGGTAGCCGCGATGATGAAGTACAACGAATCGTTGCAGGAGGCTGGCGTGCTGCTGGCCCTCGATGGGCTGCATCCACCGTCGATGGGCGCTCGTGTATCGTTTGCCGAAGGAAAGCCGAAGATTACCGATGGACCGTTTGCGGAGGCGAAAGAGGTGCTGGGAGGCTACTGGATCATCCAGGTGCGATCGCGAGAGGAGGCGATCGAATGGGCCGCACGTTGTCCGGGATCAGACAACGAGGTGATCGAGGTCCGGCAGATGCAGGAGTTTTCTGATTTTCCGCCTGATGTGCAGGAAGCAGCGGCGGGATTTTCAGAGATGCAGGCGCAGTCCGGACAGCGCAACGGAGCGTGAGATTGTTAGCGCCAGACACTTCAACTTGCATCGGTGGACTGAAGATGGTGTGATTGGTGGCTGTGACGGCAACCGATGCACATCGAACGATAGATGCGGTATGGAGGATCGAGTCGCCGAGGCTGATCGCCGGGTTGACGCGAATGGTGCGTGACGTAGGAGTCGCCGAAGATCTCGCGCAGGATGCTCTTGTCGCCGCGCTCGAGCAATGGCCGAAGTCGGGCATCCCGGACAATCCGGGGGCCTGGCTGATGGCCACCGCGAAAAATCGTGCCATCGACTTCTTCCGCCGAAACAAAAGAGTCGACCGCAAACATGAAGAGCTTGGCCGCGAATTTGCCGCACTGGAGACCGCTGTACCGGATCTCAACACAGCGCTTGATGACAACATTGGCGACGATCTTCTGCGACTCGTCTTCATATCGTGCCATCCGGTGCTGCCGACCGAGGCGCGGGTCGCGCTGACGCTTCGTCTGCTTGGCGGACTATCGACCGAGGAGATTGCGCGAGCATTCCTCGTGGCAGAGTCAACAGTCGCGCAGCGGATCGTTCGGGCCAAGCGAACCCTCGCCGATGCGCATGTTCCCTTCGAGGTTCCTCGCGGAGCCGAGCTGAACGACCGTCTGTCGTCGGTGCTGGGAGTTATCTACCTGATCTTCAACGAGGGCTACTCCGCAACCGCAGGTGACGACTGGATGCGGCCTGCGCTGTGCGAGGATGCGCTTCGTCTTGGGCGAATCCTGGCGGAACTCGTCCCGAAGGAGTCCGAGGTGCATGGCCTGGTGGCGCTGATGGAGATACAGGCGTCACGATCAAACGCGCGCGTTGGTCTATCGGGTGAGCCGATCCTTCTGCTCGATCAGAATCGTGCGCTGTGGGATCATCTCTTGATCCGACGTGGCCTGGCCGCACTTGAGCGTGCCGAGCAGACCGCGAGCGCTCCCGGCCCATACGCAATGCAGGCAGCGATTGCGGCGTGCCATGCGCGTGCCGCAAAAGCCGAGGACACCGATTGGCCGCGAATCGCCGCGCTCTATGCGACGCTTGCGCAGCTTGCACCCTCTCCCGTGGTTGAGCTGAATCGCGCCGTCGCGGTTGCGATGGCGTCCGGTCCGCAGGCTGGTCTTGACGTAGTCGATTCACTGCTGTCGGAGCCTTCGCTGAAGACTTATCATCTTCTACCAACTGTTCGCGGGGATCTGCTTACAAAGCTCGGGCGCTTTGACGAGGCTCGCCGCGAGTTCGAACGTGCGGCTGGGCTGACCCGTAATTTGCGCGAGCGTGATCTTCTTCTGAGCCGCGCTCGGACTTGCTCTGAAACCTCTGTGACCTAGAACGAGATCGCGGCAGTTTAGAATGAGTCTTCTGAGCCATGCCTTCCCTTCCCTCTACCAGCCTTTCCATCGGCATCGATTTTGGAACGACGAACAGCTCTATCGCGCGGGCACTTCCCGGCGGCGAAGTAGAGCTCGTCTCGTTTCCTACGGCTAGGTCTGCCACGGAGTCGTTTCGTTCCATTCTTTACCTGGAACAACATAAGCAGGCGGGCCGCAGCCAGGTGAAGAGTTTCACGGGGCCGTCTGGTATCGAGCACTATCTTGCGGCTGAGAATAAGGGGCGGCTGATCCAGTCGCTGAAGTCTTATCTGTCGAGCCGCAGTCTTACGGGGACTGAGGTCTTCGGGCGGCGGTATACCGTTGAGGATTTGATCTCGCGCATACTCACGGACCTTCGGCAGAGTGCGGAGAGGCAGTTTGGCGAGCCGGTCCGTCACGCCACGGTGGGCCGTCCCGTGCGATTTGTCGGAGCGGACAGCGGCGAAGATGATGACTTTGCGACGGGCCGATTACGGGAGGCATTTCTCCATGCCGGGTTCGAGTCGGTTGACTTCGAGATGGAGCCGATTGCGGCGGCGTATGCGTATGAGTCCACGCTGGACCAGGATGAGCTGATCCTGATTGGCGACTTCGGCGGCGGCACCAGCGACTTCTCGCTGCTGCATGTTGGCCCGGGGGTTCGGGCTCGCGGACGCTCGGCAAAAGACCTGCTGGGCAATAGTGGACTTGGGCTGGCGGGAGATGCGTTCGATGCGCGAATTGTGCGGAAGCTGGTGTCGCCTGCGCTGGGAGCGGATTCATTGGCGCGCTCCCTGAACAAGCTGTTGCCTGCCGTACCCGCGTGGATCTATGCCAACCTGGAGCGGTGGCACTATCTGTCGTTTTTGAAGACGCGCAATGTGAATCAGATTTTGAAGAGCGCGCATGCCAATGCTCTGGAGCCGCAAAAGATTGAGGCCCTGATCAACCTGATCGACGAGGATCTGGGGTATCAACTTCATCAGGCCGTGCAGCGATTGAAGATAGAACTGTCGCACGAAGAGACCGCACGGTTTCAATTCCGCGACGGCAGCATGAATATCCAGTCGGTGGTGACTCGCGAGGAGTTTGAATCGTGGATCATCGATGATCTTGAATCGATTGAGCGATGCGTCGATGGTCTGCTTGAGACCAGCGGGATTGCTGCCAGCGCGGTTGATCGCGTGTTCCTGACGGGGGGAACGAGCTTTGTTCCTGCAGTACGGCACATCTTCGAGACGAGGTTTACTGCGCCTCGCGTTCGGACAGGCAACGAGTTCACATCTGTGGCTCGAGGACTTGCGTTACGAGCCTTGGAGTCATCCGCCGCACGCGCCTGAGCTACTACTTCGCTGAGATAAGCGCTTCGTTGCGAGCCCGCCAGAGCGCTCCCTTCAAGGAATCGGCGGCGACCTCCATGACTTTGGCTTGCGGGGTTGAGCGCTTCAACGCGGCGATAAGCGACCGCCTAACCGGGGCGATGTTTTCAAGTACACCGCCGGTATAAGCTACGCCGATCTCCCCCTGCGAACCTGACTCGGACATCTTAAGGGCGACCAGGGCTACCTGCTCGGCCAACTCTTCTCCGGCACGCTCGAGGACGGCCTGTGCAAGTTCATCTCTCTCTTCAGCACACTTGACTACGATAGGCGCCAGCGCAGCGAAGTCGGGACTGGGACGCTCATTGGCTTTTTCGACGATCTCGCCGAGTGATCCGGTGCCCCAGAATGCACCAATCTTATCCAGGAGGATCGTGGCAACGCCGCGGTCTTTCGCCCAGAAACCAGCGCGCAGGGCCTCCTGGCCGATCCAGAAGCCTGAACCTTCGTCGCCTAATGCTGGGCCCCAGCCGCCCGCGCAATACTTGGTTCCGTCGGCTGCGCGTCCGATAAAGTTCGAGCCGGTGCCCGCGATGATGAGGATTCCGGGGCCACCGGAGAAAGCTCCTTCAAGGGCGATCTCTTCGTCGCCGCAGAGCAATAAATTTCCACCAACAACATCGCCGATCTCGCGAATGGCCCACTCGCGCACAGCAGCAATGGTGAAACCGGCCAGCCCGACACACGTACACGTGACCTCGCCCAGGCCAACTCCGGAAGCCATGGAGAGCTCCGAGAGCATGGTGCGAAGGCGTGCCGTTGCTTCGGCCTCGCCTACACGCATCAGTTTTATACTGCCTGTGCTTGCGCGGCCCAAAATCCTTGTTTCATCTGCCAGCAAACAGGTTGTTTTCGTCCCACCTGCATCGATCGCTAAAAATAAACCCATAGCCAGCAATGATAAGGCACGCTAAGCCTCCTTTGCTCAGTGTTATTTCTCTCGCAAACGAAAGGTGAAAAATGATGCGCTTCCGCCGGTGCGACGATAGACTGGACAGCCTGTGAGGTGTTCATGATCCAGCGCTTTTTCGCTTCCATCCTGCTGCTGTTCGCCGTAAACGCCGTAGCCCAGGATCCCACGCCACGCATGCAGCAGGTCATCCAGAGCTATGTCGCGAGTAAGAGCTTCATGGGAAGCGTCCTCGTCGCCAAAGACGGAAAGCTTCTGATCAATCAGGGCTATGGCGATGCGGACCTGGAATGGAGCGTTCCAAATGCGCCGGATACGAAGTTTCGGCTCGGTTCTCTCACCAAGCAGTTCACTGCCGCTTCCATCCTGCTGCTGGAGGAGCGAGGAAAGTTGAAGGTCGAAGATCCCGTCAGCAAATATCTTCCGGACGCACCCGCTGCGTGGGAGAAGATTACTATCTATAACCTGCTCACGCATACCTCCGGAATTCCCAACTTCACCAGCTTTCCCGACTATCGCACCACCGAATGGAAGGACACGACACCTACAGAGCTGGTCGCCCGTTTCCGCGATAAGCCGCTCGAGTTCGAGCCTGGCTCGAAGTTCAACTACAGCAACTCGGGTTACATTCTGCTGGGATTTCTCATCGAGAAGATTTCAGGCCAGACCTACGGCGAATTTCTTCAACAGAACATCTTTACGCCGCTGGGCATGGCCGATAGCGGCATCGATAACAACGCCGTAATTCTGCCGAAGAGAGCGCAAGGATATTCGCCGTCTCCCAAGGGAATACAGCACGCCGGTTACATTAGCATGACGATTCCTTTCTCTGCTGGCGCAATCTATTCCACCACCGACGATCTGTTGAAGTGGGAGCAGGGACTCTTTGGCGGCAAGGTAATCAGCGAAGCCTCGCTCAAAAAGATGACGACCCCATTCAAAGATGGCTATGCATTCGGGCTCGCTATCGGCGATAGCGGCGGACATAAAATGATCAGCCACGCCGGCGGTATCGAGGGTTTCAACACCTCACTTCACTACTATCCTGACGACAAGCTGACAGTCATCGTACTTGCCAATCTCAACGGAGATACGGGAGCCATCGCCAACAACCTGGGCAAGCTAGCCTTGGGGCAGCCGGTGATCCTCGCCTCTGAGCGCAAAGAGGTTTCGATATCGCCCGCCGTGCTGGCGGATTATGCCGGGACCTACCAGATGGCACCAACACTCGATAATGTCATTACGGTGGAGGACGGGCACCTGATGACGAAACTCGGAAATCAGCCCAAAGTCCAGCTCTATGCCGAATCAGACTCAAAGTTTTTCCTGAAGGTCGTCGATGCCGAAATCGAGTTCTTTCGCGACCCCACAACTCATGCCGTAACCCATCTCACTATCTATCAAGGTGGTGGCACTCATGACGGGAAGAAGCGGTGAGGTCTTTAGAGAATCCGCGGCTCTGGGAGTAAACTTCAAACGCAGTTGGCTCATCAGAACGGAATACCTTCAATTCGCACGAATGAAAGGTTCCCATGGCAACCAAAAGCCGCCGCACCCTCTTTATCGTTCTCGGCAGCATCCTCGCGCTGATTTTGATCGTTGTCTTAGCGATTCCGATGTTTCTCAACGCGGACAACTTCCGTACGCGCATTGAATCCGTGATGTCCACATCGCTTGGTCGAAAAGTCACGTTGGGCAAGCTCGATCTCTCTGTCCTGTCTGGCGGCCTCGTCGCGGAAAACTCCTCCGTAGCCGATGATCCTGCATTCAGCAATCAGCCGTTTCTTCAGACCGGCCCGGTAAAGATTAACGTGGAGATGATTCCACTCCTCTTGAACCACGAGATCCACATTACGGGCTTTACTTTGGATTCCCCACATATCATGCTTCTGCGCGCCCCAAACGGCACCTGGGACTATTCGAGCATCGGCAGCGCTCACAAAACGCCCAGCCCCAGCGGTGGTGCAACAGTTCCGAATCTAACGATTGGCCACCTCAGCATCACAAACGGCAAGTTGACTGTGGGCAACGTAGCCTCTCCCGGTGCACCCGTCACAGCTGCGCGCACCTACGATCAGCTAACGCTCGAGGCCAAGGACTTCTCTTTCGAGAAGGCCTTCCCTTTCACAGCTTCGGCTCACCTCCCAGGTGATGGAACCGTATCTCTCAAGGGTACCGCCGGACCGATCGATCAGCGCGACGCTTCGCTTACACCCTTTACCGCCCAGCTTGACATGAAACACCTCGACCCCGTCGCGGCAGGATTCCTCGATGCCACCGCCGGCATTACCGGACTTATCGACGCCATCAATGTGCAGGCAACGTGGAACGGCCAGCAGTTGCATGTCGCTAATCTTCTGGTCGATACGCCGAAGCTCACGCTTGTTCGCTCTAACCAACCCACCGCCGCCACGCCGCCACCTACTCCAAACAGTAACAACATGCTCAGCACGCTTACGGCCGATCATCTTCAGATCAAGAACGGCACCATCACCATCACAACGCCGGGACAGACTACGCCGGCCATCTATCAGCAACTCAACGCCGAGGTCACCAACTTCTCACCCACGGCAGCCTCGCCGTTCAAACTAAGCGCCCAGATTCCCGGCGGCGGCTCGCTTACCGCAGACGGCAGCGCGGGTCCGCTCAACCAGCTGACCCCCGTCGCCACGCCTCTGAACGTCCACGCCACCCTCACTCGTGTCGATCTCGCCTCCAGCGGAATCGTCGCGCCCGATGCAGGCATCAGCGGCCTCGCCAATATCGACATCAAGGCAATCTCCGACGGAAAGAACCTCAACGCCAATGCCGCTGCGAATGTCCAGAGTCTCCGCCTTGCCAGGAACGGCACGCCTTCATCAAAGCCCGTCAACCTTCAGCTCACCGTCGCACAGAACATGCAGTCACTCACCGGTCAGATCCAGCGCGCCGTCGTCACTATAGGCAGCGCCGTAATCAACATAGCGGGCACCTACCAGACCAGCGGACCCACCACTGCAATCAACCTGAAGGTCAGCGGCGAAGGCGTGTCTATCGATGAACTCGAAGCCTTTCTGCCCTCCGTCGGCGTTCATCTGCCCACCGGCTCACGTTTGCAGGGCGGCACGCTCACCACCAACCTCAATGTCACCGGTTCGACGGCGAACCCCATCATCAGCGGCCCGCTTCAATTGAACAACACCAACCTCGCCGGCTTCGACCTCGGTTCGAAGCTCTCGGCCGTCACCGCACTCACGGGAGCAAAGACCGGCTCCGTTACCGCCATCAAGTCGCTCAGTACGAACCTCCGTGTAGCCAACGGCGACGTTCGTACCGACAACCTCGCCCTCAACGTTCCCGCGCTCGGCACCGCCACCGGAGCCGGAACCGTAAGCGCAGCCGGTGCGCTGAACTACCAGCTCGTCCTCAAGCCTACCGGTCTTCTCGGCGGAGGCGGTTCAGGCGCCACAGCCGGTGTAGGCGGCATCGCAGGCCAGCTCATGGGCATGATTCCCGGCGGAGCCGCTGGCGGCGCTGTCGGAAGCATAACTGGAGCAGCGATCAAAAATGGTATCCCCGTGGCCGTCGGCGGAACTACCGCCAACCCCACCTTCACGCCCAACCTCAATGGCATGTTTAGCAGCGGAGCTAACAGCGTCGTCAATGGAAGCAAACCCGCAGGGAAAAAACCAAACACAACCGATTCTCTGACAAATACACTCGGCGGCCTGCTAAAGCAACATTGACCTCTTCCCTATCGCAACCATCGACCAGTCGCTTTTCCCGAGGAAATACTCATGCGCCGAAGGACCTGCATAGCCGCACTCTTTGTTCTTTTCACGACAGCCGTCACCCTCATGCCCTTGTCCGCCGAACAGACCGTCACACCAGCTCAGACCCGCGCCATCGCCAAAGAAGCTTACATCTATGGCTACCCCATGGTGCAGGTTTACCTCACGATGTATGCCTTCTCCATCGACAAAAACAATCCCCAGTACAAGGGCCCCTTCAATGAGCCCCTTAGCTTCGCCCGTGTCTTCACGCCCAACGATACCGCCTTTGTCACCCCAAACTCTGATACGCCCTATACCTTCCTCAGTCTCGACCTTCGCGCCGAACCCATTGTCCTCACCATCCCGCCGGTCGAGAAAAATCGCTACTGGGTCTTCCAGATGATGGATATCTACAGCTTCAATTTTGACTATCTCGGCACCCGCACCACCGGCAATAACGGTGGCACCTTCCTGGTCGCCGGACCTAAGTGGAAAGGCACAGTACCTAACGGCATCACCAAGGTCCTACGCTCCGAGACCGAATTTATCAACGTCGTAGGCCGCACACAGCTCTTCAATGCCGCCGACCTCGACAACGTCAAAAAGATCCAGGCCGAATATAAAGCGCAGCCACTGTCGGCCTTTTTAGGCAAGCCGGCACCACCCGCGTCGGCTGCCATCCAATGGATTCCGCCCGTTCCTCCGGCGCAGATGAAGTCGTCACCGCAGTTTTTCAATGTAATGAGTTTTCTGATGCAGTTCTGCCCAACGCAGGCCAGCGAATCCGCACTCCGCGCTCGCTTTGCCAGCATCGGCATCGGCCCCGGCAAGACCATCAACTTCGCCACTCTCTCGTCTGAGATGAAAGCTGCTTTTCAGGGCGGCATGGCAGACGGCCAGAAGGAGATCGATGCCCGGCGAGCCTCAAGTGGTGGAAACATCAGCAACTTCTTCGGCACGCGCGCCTTCCTCCACGACGACTACGTAGCCCGCGCCACCGGAGCCCAGATGGGCATCGGCGCCAACTCTAAAGAAGAAGCCCTCTATCCGCTTTATGAGAAAGACTTCAGCGGCCAACCGCTCGATGGCAGCAAAGGCCGCTACACACTCCGCTATGCCAAAGGCGAATTTCCGCCCGTCCATGCCTTCTGGTCGCTCACCATGTACGACCTTCCTCAGCAACTGCTGGTGAAGAATCCGATCAACCGCTACCTCATCAACTCGCCCATGCTGCCGAACATGAAGCTCGATGCCGACGGCGGCCTCACCATCTACATCCAGGCGGACTCACCCGGCAAAGACAAGGAAGCCAACTGGCTCCCTGCTCCCAAAGCTCCCTTCATGCTCGCCGCGCGCTACTACTTCCCCAAGCCCGAACTCATCAACGGCACATGGAAGTCGCCCACAGTCGAACGCGTGAAGTAACGCTTGCGAAAAAGAAGCCGCCTGTCGCTATCAAGAGCAGGCGGCGGCTTCATCGTTCCCAGAACAAACTACCGTTCAGCGACTGCAACCCTTGGAGCGGCGGAAGTTGCCAATCCATAGATGCCGAGCGCTATCGCTACAACACCGACAAATATCGTTGCAGGTCGACCGATATAACCCGACGTCTCAACAATCTGTCCACAGGCGATGCAAAACACACCGCCTGGTGTAATTAAAAGAGCTCCAATCAAAATCTCCCAGGCCCATGCAAGGTAAATGATCCAACGTCTCATGTGTACCTCTTTGGCGTGATTAGCGCAGTAGGATGAATTGCACGCCGGATGCTACACATCGCAGGAAGCACTAGCAAGAACTAATAAATGCAGCCTGCTAACTCCTTCGCATTGCTGCCACTACCTTCGCCGTCGTCACCGCCTGTCCAACATGCCGCTGAGTATGCTCGGCGCAGTGCACTAGCAGACCACCCACCGTGCTCCGCAGCATCTTCTGTCCAACACCGCGAGTCTCTTCATAGCTGTCCGGCAAGATCGCCAACACACGGTCCACCGATACTTCCATCGCCTTGGCGAACTCCATGAATGTGGCCTCGCGTCCAGCCTCGCTCTCCATCTCCGCCTGCAAAGCCTTCGTCTGGCGCTTACTCAACTGCTGTCCCTCCGCATAGGTCAGCAGCCGATCCAGACTCCGCGCGATGTGCCGCAACTGGAACCCAATCGAGGGTAATCCCACTGGGCGTGCTTCTATCTCTTCGTCGGAGAGCGGAGCGCACCACACCTCGACATCCTCTGCCGCCAGCTCCAGCGCGTGCAGTACCTGCCTCCGCACCGCGTCCAGATGCGTCAACGTTCCCCGCAGCCATGGCTCAGTCATCAGCAGCAAACCTCCATCTTTCTTTCAACTCGAAAATCAAAACATCCCGCCGCAAGGTCACGCACCAGAACATACTGAATGGCAGCGTTTTCGAACATCTCCGCGAGAACCATCTCGTGGTTTCCGTCTGCACCCCTGCGCTGGACAATCAGCATCTGTTCGAAATCATATCCATCCATCACCACTGGATACCGCAACAACTCCTTCGGGTATCCACTTTCTTCATCGAATCGCCTGCACAGCTCCGCATGAATAAACACCGGCCCCGGTTGCGGCACCTCAGCCAGCCGGTAAAACGGATTGCAGGTAAACAGTGTGCGCTTCTCCTCGCCTACGCGAAACGGCTTCAGGCAATGCCTGCAAGGCCCATGTCCGGTAGCCACTTCCGTATGCGCCGGATGCCCGTATCCTGGCGATCTCATCGTGGCCAGCACCTTCTGCACCGTCTCCGTCGGTAGAGCAATCACTCGAATCTCAGCCATCTCTCGTCTCCCCGGTCACTCACATCGACCGCTATAACGAGTCTCGCGAAACCCAAAGAATCCTACACTCCGATTTTTGCCCGCAAATTCAAAGTCCTTTGCTTCTGCGAAACTCGCGCACCACTTCGCCTACATCCCTATGCTGCCCGTCGACCGCGTCATTCATGCCCTGCACCTCTTCGGCCGAAACCTTTCCAGCCAAACGATCCATCGCGACCTGAATCCCGGGATGCAGCTTGATCGAATCACCTCTCATTAGCGGCACAGCCTGGTAGGGCGGAAAGTAGTGTTTATCGTCTGCCAGCACCGTAAACCCCAGCGCCCGTATCGGCCCGTCGGTCGAGTTCCCCGCCACCATATCCACTTGCCGGCCCTCGAGCGCCCGATACAGTAGCCCTAGATCCATCGTCCGAGGAGCCTCCCTGAACCTCAAACCATAGGTCGCCTCCAGTCCGCGCAGCCCGTCCGGCCTCTGTTCGAACTCATATCCCACCCCAAGCCGCCACTCAGGAGTATGCGGAACCGCGTCCGAGATCGTCTTCACCCCTAGCCGCCGTGCATCATCGCCGCGAATCACCATCGCGAAGGTATCTTCAAACCCCAGCGGAGGTCCCACTTTGACTCCATACCGCGACGCATACAAATCGCTCACGCGTCGAAGCACCGTTGCTGCATCACGCTGACCCACAGGAGGCAGCGGTTGCTTCAGAATCGCCGTCAGCGCCGTCCCGGTGTACTCCACGTAGCCATCGATGCGTCCGCTCACCAGAGCCTGCTGACAAATATAGCTGCCCGCAAGATAAAACCGCCGCGCAACCGGCTGCCCGGTTACGGCTTCAATCTCCTGAGCCAGCAGTTCCCCCAGCACCACCTGCTCGGTAAAATTCTTCGCCCCAATCGTCACCCGCGAAGAACGAGGCGGAGCACATGCCGTCAGCAGTTGTAGCCCTACCGTGGCGAATAAGACGAGAAAGCCGAGCCGCAGCACATTAGCCCCATCGTTTGACAAAAGCGTCTCACGGAAAAGGTTTTCTTTGCGCATCCTCTACGTTTCCTCCTCTGGAAGTACAACCCTAAAGTATCTATTTTGAATACTTTGCATACTTTAAGGGGGAATGGGGGGTACGAGTCCAATCTCATGTTCGCCGCACCGACATCCTTTTCTCCAACAACCCAAGGCCCGCATCCGCGACCAGGGCAAGCAGAGCCGCCGGAATCGCCCCCGCCAGCACAAGCCCGTTATCCACACTCGCCACACCGCGAAAGATCAGCTCCCCCAACCCACCCGCACCAATCGCCGCCGCAATCGTAGCCACGCCAACACAGGTCACCGTAGCCGTCCGCAAGCCTGCCAGAATCACACTCGCTGCAATTGGCAGCTCTACTTTGATCAGCCTCTGCCAGGAGGTCATCCCCATGGCATCCGCCACGTCCACCAGCGCCTCATCCACACTGCCAATGCCTGCATAGGTATTTCGCAAAATTGGCAGCAACGCGTAACCCGTCAGGGCCAGGATCGCCAGCCTCGCTGCATTCTCCCCCAGCCACGGTACCGGCAGCAACAATCCAAACAGAGCAAGGCTAGGCACCGTCTGCACCACGTTTGCAAAGCCAATCACCGGTCCTGCAAATCTTCTGTGCCTGCTGAGCAATATTCCCAGTGGCAACCCGATCGCGACTGCAAGCAGCATCGCCGAAAGCGTCAGCCACAGGTGTTCAAACGTCAGCCGCCCGATCTCCCAGCCATGAGATTTCAGGAACGCTGTCATTTTGGCTCCCAGTGATGTACGGCCCGAACATAATTCTTCACATAATGGTTTTCAGACTTGGAAACCTCTTCCGGCGTCATGTCTCCGACGATCGCTCCATCGGAGACAAAGATGACTCTGCTGGCCAGATACAGCGCTTCCTCAAGATCATGCGTTACCAGCACGACTGTCTTCTTCACGCGCTCCAGCAGTCCGAGCAGCATCGTCTGCATCTCTGCGCGGGTCAGTGGGTCCAATGCTCCAAAGGGCTCATCCATCAGCAATACCTGAGGATCTGTAGCCAGAGCTCTCGCTAGTCCTACCCGTTGTCTCTGTCCGCCCGATAGCTGCCACGGATACCGCCGCCGGTACTCCTCAAAATCCAGCCCGGCAAGCTCCAGCACCTGCCCCACCCTGACATTTTTCTCGCCTGCGGAATATCCCGCTAACTCCAGCGCCATTCCAGCGTTTCGCTCTACCGTCATGTGCGGAAACAGGCCCGTTTCCTGGATCACGTAGCCAATGCTCCGGCGCAAAGCCACCAGATCATAGTCCCGCGTGGCTTTACCCCCCACCCGCACCTCACCCGAGGTCGGCGTAACCAGCCCATTGATCATGCGCAAAAGCGTTGTTTTGCCAGACCCGCTTCGGCCTAATAGAGCTGTAGTCGTCCCCGTCTCCAACTGCAATGAGATGTCGCGCAATAAAACACGCCCACCTGCCAGCGTGTAGCTCACCTTCGCGAACTCAACGCCGACCGTGGGCATGTCCCTCTATTCGAATGCGTCTTTTGAAGTTACTGCGCCACCTCAGGCGCAGCGTCCACTGCAGGCTCGGTTCCCGGCTGTCCCTTTACGCGGACCACCGTAATCTTCTCGAACCCTTCTTTGAACGTCGGCGGTTTCAGGCGTTCCGCCATCTTCTGCATCACTTCGTCGGTCACGGCGCGGTCGCGTTTGCTATTCCGCTCCATGCACACGGCTAGCGGCACGTCGAAGAATACCGCCTGCACTTCGTACCCAAAGCTCTTCGCCATCTTGATCCACTGCCGCCGCTCGTGAGGAGAGAGGTTCGTGGCATCCACATAGTTCCACGGCATCTTCGCGATCAGCCGCGCGCGCAGCAGGCTGCGCAGTGTCGAAAAGACCAGTCCCTGATATCGCTGCTCCGTAATGTCATCAAACAACAGGGTACGCAGCAGGTCGCTCGACAGCGGCGTTACTCCCCGCCGCTTGTACCAGGTCGTCTTGCCCGAACCCGGTAACCCGATGGTAAGCACCACATAGCCCCGTGGAGACTTAAGCGCAGTTTGTTCGGCTGGGGGTGTGCCTAGCTGTTCGGGCTGCGTCTCGACTTCAATCTTTCGCTCCGGCTCGGCAACGATGGGTACCGGTTCGGCAATGGGTTGAGCAACCGGTTCAGCCGCAATCGGCTCTGGCTCGCGCACTGGCGCGGCCTCCGGGTACTGTGGTCTCAGGGGAGCAGGCTGGTTAGCTGGCAGCTCCTGC
Organism: Edaphobacter sp.; assembly: GCA_035317185.1. Lineage (GTDB taxonomy): Bacteria > Acidobacteriota > Terriglobia > Terriglobales > Acidobacteriaceae > Edaphobacter. The sequence goes on along the minus strand of DATHHN010000060.1, from coordinate 1,005 downwards.
CCGCTCTTCCCCGTGGACTCCGATTCATTCGGTCCACGTCTAGGGCGTCGTCTCATCTTTTCGCGCATCCAATCGCGCAGTTCGCGCATATGTCGCTTATAACAGACGCTGGAAGGCTCCCGCAAATCTCCCGCACCTTCAACGGCAACCCCTCTCTGTAACTATTAGGCGGCGTTGCGCCGTCTCAAGCCCAATGATAGATTCCCTTCTGATGGGGTGCAGGCCATTCCACCGCGTTCTACAATCAACATCAGTGCATTCACTCGGATAGGAGCAATCGCAATCATGGCAGTAAAGGTAGGCATCAACGGCTTCGGCCGCATTGGACGCAACGTCTTCCGCACCGCTCTCGGCAACCCGGACATCGAATTCGTCGCCGTAAACGACCTCACCACACCGGCCACGCTCGCGCATCTGCTCAAGTACGACTCCATCCTCGGCAATCTCAAGAATGAGATCGGCCACGGCGAAGACTTTATTTCCGTCGACGGCAAAAAGATCAAGGTTTTCGCCGAGCGCGACCCTGCCAAGCTCGACTGGGCCAGTGTGGGAGCCCAGATCGTCGTCGAATCCACCGGCTTCTTCACCGATGCCGAAAAGGCCAAGGCCCATCTCGGTGCGACCGTCAAGAAGGTGATCATCTCTGCGCCCGCCACTAACGAAGATCTCACCATCGTGCTCGGCGTCAACGATGATAAGTACGACGCGTCGAAGCACAATGTCATCTCGAACGCGAGCTGCACCACCAACTGTCTCGCGCCTGTCGTCAAGGTGTTGCATGACACCTTCGGCATCGCCTCCGGCATCATGACAACGATTCACAGCTATACCAACGATCAGGTCATCCTTGATACGCCGCACAAGGATCTCCGACGCGCCCGTGCCGCCGCTCTCAGCATGATTCCGACCAGCACCGGCGCCGCCAAGGCTCTCAAGCTCGTCATTCCTGCGATGGACGGCAAGCTTGACGGCTTCGCTATCCGGGTTCCGACTCCCAATGTCTCG
>DATHHN010000059.1:0-5984 GCA_035317185.1 Edaphobacter sp. | reverse complement strand
ACGAAATCGAGCGGCTCTTCCGGCGACTCAAAGGCTTTCGCAGAATCTTCTCCCGCTTCGAGAAACTTGATGTCCTCTTCCTCGGCTTCCTCAACTTCGTACTCATCATCGAAGCGCTTCGCTAGTGTGAACACGCCCTAGTTAGAAACTTGACCAGCGAGATTAAGATCAATAGCAACGCCATTCTCAGCTTTCCAGATCAGGAAGCTCGGGTTCTTGAGGCCCCATTGCACATAGGGAACAACGAATTGCGCTTTCGCCGTTGCCTTCATTCCATCCACGTGAATCTGCATCGGAATCGTTAGATCGTGAAGAGTGCCGAGCAGCGTGAACACTCCGCTCACCTGAATAGTCGAGTCGCCGGAAGCAGCAATTATTCCGTTGTACGTTTTGGGGGCGAAAGAGACGGTTGCGAACTGGTCCACCTTGAGAATGTCTTTGTTCATCTTCTTATCGCGGCTATAGTTTCCCGTCTTGCCGCTGCCTGCTGCGACGATGACGATCCCCGATATATGAGAGGCGGTTCGGTCGAAATTGATTGATCCGGACTGTACGTGGAAAGTACCGTTCACGACCTCGTGGGTCGTGTTGAGCTTCATCTTGACCTCGCTGGCATCGGGGTTGACCGCGAAAGTCTGATGCTGGGCGAATACGGCTGGAGAGAGGACGACCGCGAGAGCCAAAACTACGAAAGATTTCATTGCATTTCCCCTGGAGGGTTTTGACTACGAGCGTTGGTTCTGTCATGGCTCGATTTCAGTTGCGAACGCCTGTGGAGCAATAGCGGCGGGCTGGGTGACGCGTGTCAGCCTAGCCGTCACGCGCATCGCTCCGGGCCAAACTCTGAGACAGAACGGCAGTACAGCGCGCGCGAGTGAGTTGTTCAAGCCATTCGCTGCGAACTCGGCAAGGCGCATCTGGGGCAGCATTGCGAAGCGCAATTTTGTCTGAAAGACCGGCGCCGGCTCCGCCGCAAGATAGGCGGCGGCGGCACGGCGGGCAGTGTGCAGGGCGATGGAGATACCATCGCCTGTGAACGAAGGGATTACGGCGGCCTGATCTCCGACACAGTAAAGCCCATCCTCGGTTGTGCGGCGGATGTAACCATACGGGATATGAGTGATGGCGATCGGTTTGTCGAGCAGTGACTCAGCACCGTCGAGCCGCATCGCGAGGTGAGGACAGTCCTGCTGCATCTTCGCAATGAGGCTCTCCCAGCGAAGACCCGCACGTGCGAAATACCGCTGTTTCACCACACAGCAGAAATTCGCAATACCGTCTTCCACCGGCTGGATACCCCCGTAGCCTCCGGAATAGAGCGTCAACTCGGAGGCATCCTCCAGGTCAGCTGTCTGCGCGGGAGACAGCCGGTAATACATCTTGAAGGCAACCCATTGGTGAGGGTTCTTCGGACGCCCGTGTCCGCGCAGATCGTGCTTGCCCGTAGCGAGAAAGGCCGTTTGGAGCTTCATAACTGGTACCGTCGTCGAGCGTAGCCTGCCAGAGGTTGGTGGTCGTGCGGCTGAGCGACTGCACACCGCGACCACGCTGGACGCTGACTCCCGCAGCGATGGCCTCGGCGATGAGCGCTGTATCGAGCGCCTTGCGCGTGAGTGAGGCAGCGTGAAAAGGTAACGGAGCCTCCGCGGCCCGCCTAGCCGCGGCGAGGCGAACGTAGTCGATAGGCACCGCGCCAAGCGCGGCCACGTCGATGCCAAGTGCATGAAGGTCCTCAAGAGCTTCTCCGCTTAGAAACTCTCCGCAGACTTTATGGCGCGGTGTCGGCTCGCGTTCGATCAGGGTGACGCTTCGTCCCTTTCGAGCGAGCGCGATCGAAACCGCACAGCCTGCCACTCCACCACCGACGATCAGTACTTCGTCTTGCAAAGCATTTCCTCCGAACTCGATGCATATTCAAATCAATTTGTTGAGGACTCCATAGTTCTAGTAGACGTCCGGAAAACAGTTCGGCACGTCATTCTGTACAAATCGTCATTTTGGAGCTGGGAGCGCTGGCTGGATGGAGACGTCTAAGGTGTTAGAACGGGGTATTCGATTGAGGAGAAACGGTTTCCTAATAGCGGCTCTTTGCGCGATGACTTTGTGTATCGCCGCTGCGGCTGAACCGATTTCAGTGAGACATATTCAACGGCCAATGCACCGGTTTATGGTGGCCCGCTCCGAGGATGGAAAAACCATTGCCAGTGGTGAGTTTTCGCAGGTTGTGCAGGGCGATGAAGTAACGATGCGCCTGATCTATCACTTTATCGATGGATCGATTGATGATGAGGCGACGACGTACACGCAGCACGGTACGTTCCGGTTAGTGCGCAACCATCACATACAGAAAGGGCCGTTCTTTACAAAGCCCATCGACTTTACGGTAGAAGCCGCTACCGGCGTAGTGACCAGCCGCACAATAGACAAGAATGCCAAGATACACGTCGAGAGCAAGCACATGGACCTGCCGGATGATCTGGCGAATGGCTTCGTTGGGACATTGCTGCTGAACGTGCCGCACAATACGACGCCGTTTCGGGTGGGGATGCTGGCACCAGTCGGCGGCGGGCGATTGATTCGGCTCCTGATCTCGCCGGAGGACGAGCAGACGGTTCACTTGGCAGGACAGACCCTCAAGGCGACAGTGTTTCGCATTCGCCCGGAGTTGGGCGGCATCGTGGGGCTGATTGCGCGGCTGATCGGTCTTCAGCCGAAAGATGTGATGGTGTGGGTACTGGAGGGTGAGGAGCCTGCGGTGGCGGTAATTGTTGGACAGTTCGATGGTTACGGACCTATAGTCAGCTCGGACCTGGTGGGGACCAGCTTCGGGAAATAGGACATTTTGCAAACGCAAATCACAAGGCGAGATGTGGATCGCCTGCGTTTATGGGCGATGCCCTGAAAATCCCATTGTCTCCTAACTGACGATCAGTCCCGACGGGTGGTGAGTTCGCGCCAGTTGAGGCCGAGATCCACGATTAGCAGCGAGGTGAGCGTGAACGCGATCACCCCGACGGCGGATAACACGTCTCCCAGGTGGCTCCAGTAGCGCGGCCAGAGGTTCAGCACGCGGCTGGAGACGAAGGTGAAGGTAACAGCATAGGAGCGCGCCATCCATTGGCGGTGCTGTGTGATTTGGCGGTTGCGCGCGGTAATAAATGCGGCGGTGGTGCAGACCATCCAGGCGGCGGCCTGCATGGAGGTTCCGGGAAGACTCGGGCGGCCGGCTGCGAGAGCTATCCCCGTGAAGGAACCAACAAACACGGAAATGACGTAGATGCGGCCGAGGATGCGATGGAGTTGAAGGTGACGCTGGCGGATCCGCGAGGAGAAATTGATGGGGCCGATCAAAAGAGCGAAGATTCCAGCGAGTGTATGCGGGATGAGGAGATGGCGGTCGGCAATGACCTGCAGACGGTAAGCGTGGTACATCGGATAGTCGGTGATGAGGAGTAGCTCTGAGGTAATGAAGACGAAGAGTACAGTGAGACCAAGCGAGACCCAGAGAACAGTCTTGAATCTGGTACCGGTGGAGCTGGGCGCTAGCAGAGTGGGAAGTGGCATTATTCGCTTCTCAAATGATTAGACGTGATAAGGTGCGCCAGGAGGGAGCCGGGGGCGAGAGGCTTCATATCTCTTAGTCTAACGAGACGCTTCAGAATCGCCGACCTCACTTCCACCTCCCCACGCACAACCGTCCCGGCCGCCACTTCTCCACCGTACCCGCCTCTCGCGGAACCTCAGCCGCAGCCAGCAGGCTCACCCAATCCTCCTTCCGGAAGGCCCGCCGGAACGACACCGGCCCATCATGGCGCACAAGCCAGTGCCACCGCACCCACCCAAACATCCGACTATTCCACTCCGCCCGCTCCAAATCATTGATAAACCAACCTACCTGCACGGTCGCTTCCATCCACCTCAACAGTTCGACGATCTCCTCGTCCTCCAGATGATGTGCCAGCAGCGAGCTCACGACGATATCGACCGGCTTCTTCGGTCGATACTCCAGAGCATCGCCGGTCACCCATTCGATTCCGAGCTCCTTTGGCGTGGACTCTGCTGCTGCACGTGCCGCATAAGGATTCAAGTCGATCCCCGTTAACTGCACGGCAATGCCCCGTCTCCGTGCCCAGCGTGCAATCTGCTGCAGTAGATCGCCGCCGCCACTGCCCACATCGACGATGTGTACCGGATCACGCAATCCAAGCGGCAACCGATCCAGCCAAGCCAGCGTCGGCCGATAACCCAGCAGCCAGCGATTGACTGTTTCCAGACTGCGCAGGCAGTCACGGAAATCCTCGTAACTACAGTCACCATCCATCAGCTCCGGCAACTCACGTGGAGAGACCCGCCGACTGAAGTCGATCTGTGCACTAGACCCCATGGAAGCGCATCGTCTCCGCTGTTAACCCCGGCCCAAACGACATCGCACACCCACGCTGCCCCGGGCGCGCTTGTTGCATTATTCGCTGCAGAACAAACATCACCGTCGCCGATGACATGTTGCCGAAGCACGATAGCACTTCGCGCGACGCTGCCAGCGCATCCGTCGGCAGTTCCAGTCCCTTCTCCACCGCATCCAGGATCGACCGCCCGCCAGGATGCACCGCCCATAGGTCGATGCTGTCGCGCTCCGCCATTAGCTCGCCCTCGTGCAGCGCGCGGCCCAACTCTCCCGGCACCTGCCCGGAGAGCAGCATGTCGAATCCGAGATCGCGAATCTTCCAGGTAATCAGCCCACGTGTCTCCGGCACCATCACCGCCTTGAAGGTGTCCAGCGCGAGACCCTGCTCGTGCGCAGTAATCAGGCTCGCCGCCGCGCCATCGGCGAAGACCAAGAAGGAGAGCATCTGCTCCAACTCCTGCGTCTCCTGGAAGTGCAGCGTACACAACTCAAGGTTCAACATGAGCACACGTGCCTTCTGATCTGAGCGCACAATGTGCCGCGCCAGCTTCAACGCATTGATCGCGGCATAGCATCCCATGAATCCAACCATCGTGCGCTCCACTTCCGCCGAAAGCCCAAGGTGGTCAACGATCTCAAAGTCCAGCCCAGGCGCATAGAGCCCTGTGCAGCAGGTCACCAGCACATGCGTAATACCAGAGCGTTCCTCCTCGCTCAGCGCAAGCCGGTCCACGGCCTTCCGCATCAGCACCGGAGCACTCTGCTCAAACAGTTCCATACGCCGCGCCGTGTTGGGAAAGTTACCTAGCCGATAAAACTCATCCGCGTCATGCGGCGATAATTGGCCGGAACCTTTCTGCGGATCGAGGAACGAATAGCGATGCGCGATGTCGGCGCGGCTCACCATGCGGCGGAAGACCGTGCGTAAGCGCGGGTCGGCGAGCATCTTCTCGGCGAAGACGACGAAGGTATCATGCACATCGTGCTCTGGTACGGCTGTGGCGATGCGGTTCAGGTAAGCCGTAGTCATGCACAAGGGGTCCTCAGCCGGAATGGATTAGATGTCACGTGTGTTTTGAGGAAAGCTGGACCACGAAGAGACGACGATCCGGCGACAGTCGACTGCTTGAGAGAACAGGCTCCGTATTCTCGATAGAACGGCTACTCGTTGAGACGAGACCTTTGTTCTTTTGATAGCACTTCGCAGGGAGGGAATAGGATGACGATTTGTTCATGAAGGACACAATCACCGGAGCGCCCCCTGAAATTTCGTCCCTCCACATGACGGGCCCCACCATGGGTTGGAAGTGTGCGCGCCGGAAATCGATCGTTCTGCTCACCCTTGCGGCAGGAGTCGTTGTTCCGGCTATCCTGTTCTTTGTCTAGCCTTTCTCGATTCGTCTATCGCGGAGTGGACGTAGATGACCGAATCGTCATCTTGCAGCCTCCTGGAGCATGCGAATCGTGAATCAAAATGGCTTACCATCACTCCATGCAACTCCTGCTCGTGGAGGACGAACTCGAGATCCAGCGTTTCCTCAAGCAATCGCTCACTGATGCGGGCTACGAGGTGGATGCC
>DATHHN010000058.1:0-16582 GCA_035317185.1 Edaphobacter sp. | reverse complement strand
TCGTCTTCTTGTGAACATCAAGTCCGATGTAATACATATGTCTCTGAGGAGCCTCCGTGGGTAGTTCTCTGAATCAGCGCGCAGCTGAGTTCAGCCTTTGTAACACCCTCGTGCTCCTCCTCGACTTATCATTCAAACAATTCGCCCGGAACGACAGAATTCCCCGTTTGTTTGGTGCGACATTGACCTATGCTGATCATTGGCTCCGATGAGGCGGCACGTTGATTCGGACTTGATTCTGAGCGAGTGAGCAAAGCATGAGAGTGACCTGCCTGATCCTGATGATGTTGTCGCTTACTGTACAGACTGCGTGTCAGGTGCGCGTTTCAGCAAGCCTTACGAAGGCAGAATACTTGGAAGGCGAGCCCATTGAAGTGATCGTTAAGATCACGAACGTCGGATCTGATCCAGTGGCTTATCAAAAAGGCTCTGGCCATGTTGCACTTGAGGTTGAAGGTCAGGAGAAAAGGCCAGTACCTCCAAACCTTTGGGGCTGTTTTGCGGGGGAAGGGCGGAGTGCAGGTGCCGGAGGAATTGATCACCCGCCACTTCTCCTACCAGCTGCTTCCACCGAATTCAAATACCTATTGCGCGACTATCAGTTGCACTCGGGTCAGTACACCTTACGCGCCTCGGGACGAGCGGGTGTTCGGTGGAAATTCTATGGGGATAATCACCTTTCGCGCACTCGAAGATTCCACGAAGGAGATACCGTTCCCGGGGCTGATTTCAATCAGACCCTTGCGCTCAGACTACGTGTTGGCACCGAGAGTGAACTTCGCAGGGCGTATGGGCCCTACATTGCCGAGGCATCCACCGGCTCGCTTGATCGTGGCTACGAAGCACGCGATGCAATTAGTGAGATGGCTCCTGCTTTTCTTGAAAAGGCGATCTTAGGCTTCGCCAACTACCAAGATGGAGCGGGATTTGCAACACGGGGACTAAGCAGAATTGATACGGCGGAAGCCCGCAATGATCTTGTTGATCTATTCGACCGCACATCTGATTTGGGGATTCGCGGGTCGATTGTTCACGCGCTCGCAGAGATGAACAGTGGAGATCAACTGAAATTCTTTGCAAGCCTCCTGCCGGGACAGGTCTCTTCCGCTGAGGACGAAATTCGACAGTACGCAATTCTCGCTTTGGGCCGAGTCGGTGGCGATCATGGAGTAGAAGTCATTCGTCAGTTTCTGAGCATCCATGGGGCAGAGGCATCCCCGCGCACTCGATCTGTAAGTGCCATCGCACTTGCGAGTGGAAAGTCGCGGAAGGCGATCCCAATCCTCATTGGCATGTACGGAGACTCGAACGGCGAAGTGCAAAACAGCGTTTGTGGTTCGCTTCTGAGTCTGACGCACATGAGTTGGTGTGACGGATCGGGAGATGTTTCCAAATTGCAGGCAGAGTGGCGACGTTGGTGGAGCAAGGATCAGTCAGCTGCCAAAATCTACGGAACTAACGCTTGCCCAACTCTGGACCATGCTCCAAGTCTGCCAACTGAATAAAAATGCAATCGTTGGAATCGCGGTCGGATCACCGTCAACCCGGAAATAACCAAGTAGGGCAATAAAGTACATGACTCAGCAGGTCTCCTGCCGGGATGGGGCAATTCTGCCCCCAAAAACAGCCATAAAGTAGGAGACAGCCTGTGAAATTTGCGTGTCACGTTCAAGAGGTGCGACCATTTGGTATATGCCAGAAGATTTCAAGTCGCGCAAATTCATTTCAGACGTTGTCTTGTCTTTGTTGGGTGCGGCCTTGGCGATAGTTTTGTTCCTAGTTGAAAAGACTCCAAGTTTGACAGGAGTTCTTCTGGTGGCGCTGGGAGTAGTACTTTTCCATCCGGTCACGCAGATACCATGTGTGACAAATGGTGGCTTCATCCATAGAGTAGTCGGTCTTGGCTTGATGGCGTTATCTATTGTTACCTTCGGTTTCTTAGTCTGGCCAAAGAGTAAAGAGGGAGCAGCTACAGAAGCGATCAGTTACACGCTCTTTCGATATTCAGAGGTCTTGCTTAAATCTCCTTGGATTCAGCGCGGTGTGTGCGTTGTGGTGGGGATGTTGTTTTTGTTGCTGCTCCAAAGAATCAAGAAGACTGTAGATAAGCGCAACGCGCTAAATACTCCAGCCGAGGACAAAGGATTCTTAGATTACAAGATGCAGGCCGAAGAAGGAATGCAGAAACTAGTTCCGGTCCTCGGAGCAATAACAGAGATAACTGAAGAGGTGGGTCGTTCTGTTGACCTGTACACGAACAAATTGTTTAAGAGTGGCCCCGCGTCAAGAACGAGAGTGCAGGTAAAGTTGGTCGGACAATTAGCGCGAATACTATATCGTTCCTCCGCGAAATTGGATACCGAGTGTACCAAGCAGGAAAAAGTTGGAGATTCTCTGACAGAGGGAATTACCGGATGGACGACATGGGTATCGAAGCAGGATAGCCGCAGCGCGGTTGCTCTAGCGTTGCAGAAACCTATGGAGACATTTGTGCAGACTCTGGAAGCCAATTCGGCTGTAATGCAACGGTACTTGACACTAATTGAAGCCAGTCGTGGAGTATCACAGGAGATGAATCGTGCTATTGACGCCCACGCTAATTCAATTAGGAGAATCAAACACGCGAACGACAAAATCAAGACTTGTTGCTCTAACACCTTAATCCTCTTTGCGTCATTCGAGGTTCGGTAAACATGGCACTAAAATGCTCTGAAGAGTTCGCTAAGTTTGACAAAGCTATGGACAAGATTCTGTCTGTTTCCAAAGAGGAACTAGACAGACGATTAAAGGCTGCGAAGAAAGCCAAAAAGGGTAAAAGATACCCAAAGGCAGTAGAAAGAAAATCCCCCTGATGCGGGTCGTCCCGTCAGGGGGTTGTTACAAGACTGCTTTAATTAGTGAATATGGCCAAGCAATTGAAGTACCAATAGCAGGAACTTCAAAACTGCTGATCCACAATTCACAATCGCAGTCAGACGCTCAGAAAAGCGTCCATTTGTATTGCTCATGTGGCTATCGCCTCTTTCGCCTACCCACTCGTACAGGCTGGGTAGGTGATTTTATTTTAGGCGTCTTTTCCAGTGAGTTGCTTGTAAGTGAGCCGCCGTCCATGTGCGTTGCGAACAGCCATGTTGAAGCGGTCACCGTCACGGAGAGGATTCTTTGGCGTCGCACGATTGTTATAGCGGAACGCCTGTTCGTCAATATAACGGAACAAGTGAAAGGATTGGACCTTGACGTATGTTCCGTTTAAGCCACGCTTGAGAAGACTCCAAAAGTTTTCAATGCCGTTGGTATGTATCTGTCCACGTACATAAGATTCTGCATGATTGATAATCTCGTGCTGGAGATCAGTCCCCTTGTAACCGCCCCACTCGTCAGTTATCAATGTCGAACCCATTTTGATATTAAAACTGAACACGTCTGGAGTGCACAGGTGTTGACTACTTGGGGCAATAAAGTACTTGACTCAGCAGCCGAGCGGACAGCGTAGCGTTCGATGGCACTTTTTTGCTCCGGCAGCGAAACGCTGCGTTCGCCCTGCTTGGTGGTTGAAACCCGGATGTATCCAAAGTATTCGTTCAGATTTGTAGTGGATTAGTTTATTGAGGAATCGACCTTTCCAAAATCTTATTGCTCATTCAGTTCGTGGTCAACTGCACCATTGCGCTCTGATAAATCTTCAAAGATTTCCCATGCGATTTCCAGATAAGCATCGATGTTTTCAGATGCGATGAGCAACTCCGCCTCGGTAAGGCCGGGATAGAGTCCTCGCCACGCTTGAACATTCATCAGAGAAGGTTACTCGGTGAACGGGCCACCCTCAAGGTGCGCTAACCCTCGCTCGGGCAGGGGAAAGCGCACCTTTTATTTTGGTATGGACGATGTAAGGTGATGGAACGCTCCGATCCCTAAAGGTCGAATCGGGGTGCTTTCTTTCCAGCGAATCCCTACCCAACGCCCCACATGATCGGGCCTCTCAGCTACATCGGCGGCAAACGCGCCATCGCCAATCAGATCATCGCCACCTTTCCGAAACATACGACCTACGTCGAAGTGTTTGCGGGAGGTGCCCAGGTTCTCTTCCACAAGGAACCCTCAAAGGTCGAAGTGATCAATGATCTCGACGGCGAGATTGTGAACTTCTTTCGGATCTGCCAGGCGCATTTCGAGGAGCTGGTTCGCTATCTGCAGTTCATGGTCGTGAGTCGTACTTGGCATGTGCTGTTGAAGGCGACAGATCCCGCGACCCTCACCGACGTGCAGCGAGCAGCCCGGCATCTGTATCTTCTCAAGAACAGTTTCGCGAGCTTGGTGCTCCGCCTGAACTATAAGTGCCATGTCGTTCAGCCACCGGGGTTCAACCCGGAGCGCATGCCACAGCTCATCGAAGAGACTCACAAGCGCTTGGCGCGAGTGCAGATCGAGTGCCTTCCTTACGAGAAGATCCTGGAGAAGTTCGACCGGCCGCAGACGCTTTTCTACCTCGACCCGCCGTACTACGCCCGGAAGCTCTACCGTTACAACTTGACCCACACCGATTTCGTGAAAATGGCAGAGCTACTGGCTCATCTGCGCGGAAAATTCGTGCTGTCGCTCAACGACACGCCCGAGGTCCGGGAGATCTTTCGCAGATTCAAGGTGAAGAGCATCGAGCTTGCTTACACCGCCCAGAAAGTCGCTGGTAGGCGGTTCCGGGAAGTGCTGATCACAAATTTCTAAAGCCCGGTCAAGAATCTTTTCGCAATATTTTCTGAGACCTAACCCGTTAGAAATCAGTACGCTCATCCCGCAATCGCCGGAAGCTGTTACCGATTCTGTATTCACACCCTTCAAGATCACTTCGAAATGGCAAACTTCCTCGAACATCTCTTCAGCTCTTTCTGGAACCGCATCCGCGACCGGCGAAGCAATGCACGGCAGGAAGTCTCGGGGCTTTCGCTCGGTCATCAGGTGACCGATGATGCTGCCACACGCCGGGCCGCCCTTCTGAGCCCCACACGTCGCACGATGCACGTGGCGATCCTCGGCAAAACCGGCAGTGGCAAGAGTTCCCTTCTCCGTTCGATGGGCCAGCAGGACATCGCGGCTGGTCGCGGTTTCTTCTGGTTCGACCTGCATGGCGATGCGACCCCGTTTCTCCTCCGGTCGATCGCCGCCCAGGAACGCAAGCTACAGCGCCATCTGAGTGATCGCGTTGTATTGATTTCGCCGTCTGACCGCGATGTCTCCGTTGGTTTCAATCCTCTTCAGCAAGAGACTCCAGACTTCGTCCGGATCGCTGAATTCGCAGCGATCTTGAAGCAACGCTGGAATCTCGACCACTTCGGTGCGCGGACCGACGAACTCCTGCGCAACGCCCTGTACGTCCTCGCTGCAAATCAGATGACGCTCCTCGAATTGGAGCCGCTTCTCACACACACAGGATTCCGGACCGCATGCCTCAAAAAAGTTCAAAACGCGGAAGTGCGCCAGTACTTCGAACTCCGCTACGGACAGGCAAGCGAGCCAATGCGCGCCGTCATGCGCGAGCCGATCCTGAATAAAACTTCTGCCTTCACGGCTGATCCCAACTTCCGTCACATCGTCGGCCAACGGAATTCAACCTTTTCGATGCGAGAAGCGATGGACCGGGGCTACTGGGTCATTGCCGACCTCGACAAAGGCAGGCTTGGCGAACAAGCGTTGACTTTGGCAAGCCTGCTCTTCACGGTCGTCAAAAGCGCGCTGTTCACTCGCGAGCGCAGGTCACTCTTCACGATCTACGCAGACGAGATTCAGAACCTCGTGGCGTTCGAGAGCGGCATTGAGACAGTGCTCTCGGAGGCACGTAAGTTCGGTGTCTCGGTCGTTTCGGCCAACCAATTCCTGGACCAATACCCCGCATCGATGCGTGCGGCGATCCTCTCCGTCGGCACGCACGTCTTTTTCCAGCTTTCAGCTACGGACGCAGGCAACGTTTCGCAGGCGCTCGACGGAGGTAAGTCCCTCACGGAGCGGCTGAAGAACCTGCCACAGCGACACTTTGTCATGAAGTCCGGCGCAGAGCGCTGGATGGAGGTTGCCGCAAACAATGTGGAAGATCCGAAAGGGAGCTATGCCGATCTGCTGAAGCGGGTTCATGCGCAAGGCGCACGACCCCGTGCCGATGTCGAACAGGAGATCAAAGATCGTCATGCGCTCGTCCACCAAACCACAGATGAGGTGCTTCATGGATGGGACTAATCGCATGATTGTGCAACCAAGAGACCGGCAATTCCTGAAGGAGCTTTCCCTTCTACGGGTCGTTGATCGGGAACAAGCAAAAATCGTTGCCGGGTTCGGATCGACAACGCGCGCCAATGCGAGGCTCCTCAAGTTAACCCGCGCAGGACTTGTCCGGCGGTTCTTCCTTGGATCCGGAGGAGGGCGGAAGGCACTCTACACTCTGTCAGAAAAAGGTTCTCTCGTGGCAGATGCTCCTGCGCGCGGCCCTCGCCGGTCGCAAGGCGCAATGCTCGTCGCAGACGCGTTTGTGGAACACCAGTTGGCGATCAACTCGATCTACTGCACGGTCAAGTTCGGAAAGATCGCGGTACCCGGCGTGACCTTCCATCGGTGGCTGGCTTTTCACGAAACGATTGCACCGGAACTGCGCTTAATCCCTGATGGATTCGTCGAATTCCTTTCCACGGCCGGAGTGACGGCGGCATTTCTCGAAGTCGACCTTGGCACCGAGAGCCTTGCCGTCTGGCGGGAGAAAACTCGGCAGTACCTCCAACTCGCTCTCACGGGGACGTTCCATCGAGTCTTCGGCAAGGATCGCTTTCGCGTTCTCGTCACTGTGAATTCAGAACGGCGCCTGGAATCCATCCGCAAAGCCATCGCGCCTGTTACCGACAAAATCTTCCGGTTCGCTACTCTCGACAACGCACGCAAGGAATTCTTTGGACCAATTTGGACGAAGCCTCTCAACAATCAACCAGAGTCACTCTTTGAGCAATTGCCATGAACTACTGCTACAACTGCGGACACATCACGCCGGGCGAGCCCCTCTACTGCAATTACTGCGGCCGCAGTTACGACGTGAAGCTTTGTCCGCGCCACCACGCAAATCCCCGTAGCGCCGACGTGTGTTCCCAATGCGGGAGCCGCGAACTCTCCACGCCTCAACCAAAGGTGCCTGTCATGTGGAAGCTCCTTGCCATCATCATCCGGCTCGGTCTCGGACTTTTCCTCTTCTATGTCACTCTCTCGTTCCTCGTTGCTGTCGCAAAGACGACTGAGTTCCAGCAGGGTCTGGTCGCGTTTGCCCTGCTCCTCATTGCCCTATGGCTGGTCTGGTCCAAGCTGCCGGACTGGCTCCAAGACATTCTGCGCAATTTCGTGAAGCGCAAAAGGAGGGACGATGGCGACAGATGAGGAGAGACGCAGTATCGGGTTTGGCCGCGAACGCGAAATCGTTCGAAATACGCGCCTTTTCCGCTTCCGGCCTAGGGCAGAGCTACCCGCAGCATTACCCGCAGTTCCAGGACGCCAACGCTTTGCCGATTGATCGCCCCGACGTCAGCCCGCTGGGCGCACCGCTCACAATCCGCGAGGTCGCTCGACTGATTGGCTGCTCCGCATGGACAGTCCGGCAACGCCATCTGCCCCAAGGCTTGCCCTGCTTCCGTTCCGGACCAGCAGGCAAGCTCATCTTTTACCGCAATCAGGTCGTTGCTTGGATTCTTCGGCAACAGAAAGGAGGTAAGTGAAATGAGTATCTACAAGCGAGGCAATGTGTATTGGTCGGCGATCTGGATCGACGGCGTACGCAACATGCGCTCGCTTGAGACCTCGAATCGCCGCCAGGCAGAAACCCTGGAGCAGAAGTGGCGGGATGAATTGCACGCCATGCGCTTCCAACTCCCAAACTTCAAACCCGAGATGCTCATGGCGGAACTCTATGCCAGGTTTCTGGCGGAAGGGGATGTCAAGGTCTATCACCGGGAGCGCGCCAAACAATTTCTGCCGTACTTGGCAGAGATGCCCATTGGCCGGATAACGAAAAACGACATCCTGCGCTACCGCAAGCAACGTCAGTCCGACTACCTACGGAGCCAGGGTTCAGAGGACCCCAAGCCGCTCTCGCAAACAACGCTCAACCGGGATATCGAAGTCATTCGTCATCTGCTCTTTTGGGCAGCGGACGAAGGCTTCATCCCCACAAACCCCATCGCCCGCATCCGCATGGTGCGCGAACGCGGGAAGCGCCGCCCGGTGATGCCGCTCGCCGACGAGTTGAAACTGCTCGCCGCGTGTTCCCACCATCTTCGACCCATTGTCATCACGGCGCTCGACACCGGCATGCGTCGGGGCGAGCTCCTAAACCAGCGCTTTGAGGACGTGGACTTTGACCGCAATGTCATTTCCGTCTCGCACTCGAAAACCGCCGAAGGCGAGCATCGGCTGGTCCCCATGACGAGCCGTGTCCTCGAGTTGCTCGCAGCCTTGCAAAAACCCACCGGGGTGATCTTCACCTTTGAAGGCCAGCCGATTCGCCGCATTAAAACCGGGTGGGCTGGGGCGCTCCGCCGTGCCGGCCTTCCCCACTACCGCTTTCACGACCTCCGACACACCTTCAATTCGCGCCTCGGCGATCTCGGCATCATCGCCGACGTTCGAAAAGAGCTCATGGGCCACAGCCGTGGCGGCGACGTGCAATCGATTTACACCCACATTGAATTGCCTACTCTCCGCGATGCAATTCACCGACTCGATACGTGGCACGCAGAGAAGATGGACTCTCTCAAAGCACTTGAACTTGAAGAATATTCGTCAACAACCAACCAGAACGCCAAACAACCGGAATCGGAGGATCAATCGAATGACCAAACCAAACGACCAATCACAGCCGCATGAGGAGGACAAGGAGCTGCGCCTTCGCGTCCTCGAACGGGCCAAAACCATCAACGCGAACATTCTGTCCCGGCTCTCGACCGTTGCCACCGATCTCGAAGCGGGAGCCCATCTTGCCGCACTCGGCGGACTTGATGGACTCGAACAGAGGCTCGCAACTCTGCGCAGTCTATTGCTCCTGCTCCCGTAAGCAGGCGCTCAGCTCTTTCACAACCACCAGAACAAGGAGACGTTATGACACCACGGAAAGTATCTTCCGCACCAATGGCGGTGAAGCCTGCACCTGCGGCGCCACCGCCGTCAACGACAACCAGAACATCCACCAGCCGCAAGCCCTGGATCAAGAAGACCCCCGTCGAGGTGGTCCTCGAGCAGATCACGAAACAGGAAGAGAAGGTCACCGAGATGCGCGAAGCGATCACAAAGGAAGAACGCGAGCTTGCCAAATTGCAGCAGGCGCGCAAGGTTCTCGAGTCCACATAACCCTCAAACCTAGGAGCCCGCACCATGCCGGCTCCTTTTTGTTAATCGGACTTCATCTGGGGAGGCAGTCATGATCAATCATGAAGTGGAACCTGAGGCAGTAGCCCATCAACTCGGTGCGGGCGGTGTCGATAACCTGGTCGCGAATGCCGAGCGCATCTGCGACTACCAACAGCGGCACATCGAGCTCACGAATCAGGGCACGATCGTTGCCCTCAAAGAAGAGCACAACCAGCTTAGCGAAGAAGAGCACCGGGTCGAAGCTCTGCTCCATCAAGCCCCGCCATCGGGAGACTTGCGCCGCCTTCGCCGCAGGGCGATCTTCTGCTGGGCGCTTACCGCGATCCTTACGCTCTCTGGCTTCGCCTTCACGGTTCTCACTCTTGCGCCGTTCCAGCTTGGTTTGATGAGTTGCCCTTTCGCGACTGGCATCGCAGTCCTCACGCCATTTCTCGTCGAGAAGCTACTTGAAAACAATGACATTCTGGTTAAGGTCCTAACTGCGGTTGCAACGGCTGCGGCGGTCGCAGGTCTCATGCTTCTTGCAGATGTTCGCGGAAACATGCTCGAGCAACAACTTCGGCAGAGCCAGGAACAGGCGGTCGTGATCGACGATTCCCAGCCGACACAAGCGCCTGTCAACGACTTTTACGACCGGTCGACCCAACTGCTCGAGGCCGCTATGCTGCTCATCGCATTCAGCATGGAAGTCGGCGCAGGGCTCGCGCTTCTCGAAGCACGCCGGTCCTCGCCCAATTCTTCGGAAGACTGGAGAGCCCTTCGGAACGAATTGCGCCAAATCCGAGGCCGGAAAGCCGTGACCATGCGGACCATGGTGGATCTTCACAACGAACCCGGCATCTTTGCTGCACGTTTCTGGCGTGACTTCTATCGTGCCATGCTCTCAAACGCCGTGCGAAGCGCCCTTACAAAATTCCTCATTCTTGTGCTTGCCGTGAGCATTTGCGCCTCGGGCCATGCGGACGCTGGGGACCATCTAGACCTAGTCATTGCGATCGACCTCACCCAATCCGTCGCGGTTAAAGGCCCGGACGGCAAGAGCGAATTTCAAAAGAATGTAGACGGCGTGTCGCGAGTTCTCTCGCAGGTCCCCGCCGGGTCCCGGATCACCATCATTGGCATTACCGACCACAGCTTCTCGCAACCATATATATTGTTGTCGGCGCGGACGTCCGGCGAGCCTGGGTACTTTGGAGAACGGCTCAGCATGGCTCGGAATCAACTGGTCCAAGCGTGGAAGGTTCGAAGCGGCCGGCTCAACTCCAATTTTCGTCACACTGATGTTCTCGGCGCTTTACGGCTAGCAGACCAGATTCTTGCCGAAGAACCGAGCGTAGCTGCTAGAACGCTGGTTATCTTTTCGGATATGCGGCAGAACACCATTGAATTGAATCTAGAGTCTTCATCGAATGTTTTGCAACGATCATTGGTTGGAGCGCGATGCGGACCGTTCGCATATCTGAGGAACGTCAAGGTCTATATAGAGGGTGCCGATGGGGCGGCACGAACCGCCGCATATTGGCAAAGTCTCCGGATTTTCTGGGAGAACTATTTTCGTGCTGAAAAGGCTGACCTCAAGGATTACTCCGTCTTGCGGGAGATGCCGCTCCTGCGATAAACGTCTCAGCGGATCGCTCGGGACTCCGTCCTCCGGATCCCTCCCCCATGAACCTGCCAGTGAGCGGGTTGTAATGTCTTTCGCGCAAGTAGTAGAGGTCTTAATCCGGATCCCATTGTTCGCCGCGATAGTTTCCGGTAAGAGGGGACGCTGCCCTGACGCGACATGAGCTGGCGGCGTCCTAACTACAGACTTCCCTTCGTAAGCGCAATCCCAGGCTCCAAAGACTGGGGTCTGGGTACCCAGATTTGGAGTTACGCGCCATCGCTTGGACTTGGTTCGCTCGCCGATCCACTGTAAGCGTATGCCGAGTCCCTCTTGACGAGAGGAAGAGTGTGTCATGAGGTGTCCGCTTGTTTTTGTGGTGGACACCTGATGAGTGTGTCTTAGGCGGCTTCAGATGCGTGGGTTTGAAGAGACGGCGCCAGGTTCCAAGGCAACAGATGATGGATTTTGCTGACTGGATGATCTGCGATCTGCGCCAGCACGGTGCGGAGGTACAGTTCCGGATCGAGCCCGTTGAGCTTGGCCGAACCGATGAGCGAGTACATGGCAGCGGCACGTTCGCCGCCGCAGTCGGATCCGACGAAGAGGAAGTTTTTCCGTCCAAGGGCGACAGCCCGGAGCGCCCGCTCCGCCGCGCTGTTGTCGATCTCGAGCAAGCCATCCTCGGTGTAGCGCGTAAGAGCACGCCAGCGCGAGAGCGCATAACGAATCGCGCCGGCGGTTTCGCTTTTCGAAGACAGCCTGCTCAGTGCCTTCTCCATCCAGGATCGCAGTTCATCGAGCAATGGCCTGGCACGCGACCGGCGGATGCTCAACCTGAGATCGGCAGGCTTGCCGCGTATCTCTTCTTCGATGGCATAGAGAGCGCCGATCCTGGCCAGAGCTTCTGTCGTTGTCGGTGAAGCGTGGACGACATGGATCTCGTGGAACTTGCGGCGAGCATGGGCCCAGCAGGCTGCCTCATATATATGGTTGCCGTAGAGATGATGAAAGCCGGCATTATGTGGTGCGCCACATAATGCCGGTTATGTTGCGTGATTGGTTATGTTGCGTGACCTTCTGGAAGGCGGCTTCTACCCGACTCTGACCTCAGATTGAGACAACATAAATAGACTCTGAGGCCACCCAAGTACCCCAACATGCTTGCAAGGGGGTACATCATGTTTGAGGCGCTTTTCAAGAGTGAACAAGGGCTGGCACGTCACCGCACTGCTCCGTTAGCCGAGGAACGAGCTCGCTACATCCAACACTGTATTGAGTTCGGAGCGACCTAAGGAAACCGGTTGGGGAACCTGGTGTTGGACCAGGGGATTTATCACGACAAAGCCGACTTTCGAAGACCTATCCGCTCTCAGTGAGTGCATTGGCGATTATGCACTCGTTGTGAACTTCTACCAAACCCTGAGTGATCTCGGAAGAGTTGCTCTCCCAGTCGGGAGCTTAGATTACGATTGAAATCGCGCTTGCAGCTGTCTATCTCCCGTTGTACGAGTGAAGCAGAGCGAGGGATAATGCGATTGACGTCTGTCGGAGGAAGAATTCCTATGACGCGGTCTCTTAGGAAACGAACGACCGTCCGTAGAAGTTTGTTCACCCGACTTGCGTCATCATTGATGCTAGTGATCCTTCCGCGTGCCTACGCGGCCAATCCCGGTGTATCTGTACGGGGCGTCACCGCAGCAGTGAATTCTGGCAGCGTTTCGGTGGTTGCTTCCTGGTGGCAGCGTGCGGATCCTCTGACCCTCGCAGTCCTTGGCGCGATCCTGACCATCTTGGGCAACATTGTGATCGGTTATTTTAATCATCGGGCTTCGATTAAACAGTCGAGGATGAAAGCAGACGATGATCTCGCTCTTGAACGGACGAAAGCTAAGTTCAATTTGATCTTGCAAGCGATCGCCACCGACGACTCAAAGATTGCGGAAAGAAATATTGACTTTTTCATTGGGGCAGGATTACTGGAAGACTCAAATGGAAGCATTCGCCACGCGCTAAACCAGTTCAACCCTGTATTGCCGTCGGCAGGCGCTGCATCGCACTCAAGGTCAAAGTCAGTTCCGCCCTCAGACTTATCGCGTATTTACGGGTTTCCGGATCGGCTGCTCGGGAATGGACAGCACGTCGGCATTCTTGAGTTCGGCGGCGGCTATCGGCAAAAAGACCTGGACAAACACTTTTCATCTCAGCACCTCGCCACGCCCAAAATAGTGGACATCTCAGTCGATGGTGCGAAGAATTCACCCGGCGGTGCATCTGTTGATGGCCAGGTCTTATCTGACATTCAGATCGTCGCGGCGATTGCCCCGCAAGCTGCACTGCGAATCTACTTCGCGCCCTACGTTTCTACAGGTTGGGTGAGTGCCATTCGAAAAGCAACCGCGGATAAGGTATCGGTACTACTAATTGGCTGGGGTGGTGCGGAGTGCACCTGGAAAGCTGAAGAGGTCAGAGATATCAACGACGCGCTCAAGCAGGCTGCCTTGAGCGGAATCACTGTGGTGTGCGCAGCCGGAGATCAAGGCACGACCAACGGTATCGATGATGGTCTCCGCCATGTCACTTTTCCCGCTTCAAGTCCTTGGGTAACTGGAGTTGGCGGCACATCGCTGCAATCAAAATCTGGTCGCTTCATTTCGGAGGTAGCTTGGAACGACGACGGGGGAGCTACCGGAGGTGGCGTAAGCGAACTGTTCGATTGTCCTGATTGGCAGTCGTCGGTCAAGGTTCCACGCAGAGCTAACGGAACTGCTGGCCGCGGTGTCCCCGACGTGTCGGCAGTGGCCTGGAATACTCTGGTTCTCGTCAGCTTCGGGAGTTACAAAGCGGCCATTGGGGGAACAACAGTTTCAGCGGCGATCTGGGCGGGCTTGATTGCGCGAATCAATCAAGGCTTGAACAACGATCTCGGCTTTCTAAATCCGCGGCTCTACCAAGCAATTGGACCGGCGGGGATCCTGCATCCGATATTAAAAGGGCATAATGGCGTTAAATCTGTGGAGGGGTATTTTGCAGGTCCCGGGTGGAATCCGGTTGGGGGCTGGGGAAGTCCTGATGGTTTGAAGTTGCTGAACTGGCTCAAAGAGCATCCTGATATTGCGGGACCGTAGTTTCCTCGGAGAAATCAGGCCACGAGTGTGTGGTGGTGAACGCAGTCCGGGCTAACCTGTCTCCAGGGCGTAGTCCCCGTAAATTGGGAGACCTTTTCGACAATCAGGAATTTCACTTGTTGAGAATAGGCAAAGCGCTCATCTAGCATTTTCTTGGGGGATTTCTCGAGGATCAATCCCGATAAACGCGCGCTTCTATTTAGTAGATCTACCGGATCACTTAGAATCAGCAAGTTGCAGCGGCAGGTTTGTGGAATCTGGTGTTCTGTGAGGATCCTTGAGGATCAATTTCGACTACGTCAGAGATTTCCCACCTTTAGCCCAGCAACGGAACTTCCTCAATGTGTGTCCTTTCGCATTTCGGCTAGACGGGTCGACCCTCTGGGTTTGCACCAGGTGGTCAGAGGTGTGCGGAAAATGGGGGCAGGTCACCTTGCGGCCAGAGTAAGCGTGCGCTGAGTTCCTCGTGACGGTGGTCGATCTTCACAATCTGGCTTGCTAGGCGTAAAGCACCGAGGTATCAGTGCCGAAAAACCGAATTAAGACCGCTACTTGGAGCGCTCTTGGTCAGTCTCACAAAAACGCATTTCCTCGGGGTTATTGGGATTGACTCGAACAATCACAACGGGATTGTCGGAGAGCAGTTCAACATATCGTTTAGCTTTCCTGAGATAAAAGAACGGAATCTCCTCTCGTCCCTTCAGAGTACGGCCATTTGAAATCACTTCGTAGTCCACTCCTACCGAGGGGCATCCCAACCCCGGGTCGAGAAGCACCACACCGACTACGCGGGCAGCGGTATGACTCCATCGCTCACTCCTGATGAAGGCGCGGTCACGAATAGCCGACTTTATGACGAAGGCTATAAAAATGTCGATGACTAACCAACCCATCCTCGTCTCCTGATAGACTCCAAAACAAGAGTCCGACCACATGGACTCAGTACATCACCCCCCAATCTGCGGGGTTACTTTCGTCGGAAAAAGTTTGACCAAGAGTAGCGGAGCTATTGTTTCCTAAAGTGCCACAGCTAGCGTGAGCGTATATCTGCAAAGCTGCAGCCGCTCCGGATACTGGGCCAGCAAGATCTGTAGCCACAAAGTGCATTAAGTCTGCAGCTCCCTCAGCGAGGTATGGCAAGAAGTTTGTAGTTTGCTGGTACCTTAGAAGACTATATGCACCGACCTTCATGGGAATTCCGACAGCATATTCTCCTACACTATGCAGAGGTTTGGGACCTATGAAAATAGAGGCCGGACTAAGAAAATTAACGATCTTCCCAGTCGTAGAGTTGTTAAAACTATCGAGGCACGACTGACGAGGACTTACTGGACCGTTATTTGGGGCGGCACCGTTCCCTCCACGAACTCCTCCACTTGCTCCTGGACCACCGACTCCTCCTGCGCCCGTGCCGTCGTCGACGCATACCTCTTTATAAAAGGAAATCCACGGGCCCCATTGACCTGTCTGTTGGTCGAGCCAACGCACTTTCTGAACAAGAACGTCCTGGCAGGTTACAGCAAGACCTAAGGGATCGAGAAAACTGATACTCTGAGGATTTGTTTGGTCGTAGCTCTCGCCATCAGGGTCCGGCATCATCCATCGACCTTGCGTATTCGAGTATTGCCGGAATTGAGCATGATCCGTGACGGTCTCGTAGTCGTGATCGAGTGTGCCGAAGTGATAGGGATCGCCGTCCGTTCCTGTTGCCGTAAACCCATCGCCGAATGGCAGTGAGGTGAACGTGCCCTGCACGCTGCCATTCACCGTGGTCCGCAAGCGTTCGGTTCCAGCCAGTCCTGATGCTGGAACTGTAGCGCGCCACCTGCCAGGTAGGCCACGGGTGCGGCGCCCCAATAGTATTGACCACGAATCGCTGCTCGCGTGCTTCCGTTCCAGACCGAGACCCGTTGTCCGTTGGAGTTGAAGACGAATTCTGTAGGCGTGCTGCCCACGACCGTGCGGACCCGTTGGTTCAGTGCGTTGTAGACATACTGTGCAGTGCCGCCGCCATCCACTGCCGTGATATTGCCCTCTGCATCATAAGTATAGGTGTGGAAGCCGTCATTCGTTAAGTTGCCCGCCGCATCATAGGCGTAGCCGTTCGTGCTGATCCGGTTGGTCGCCGTATTGAAGGATAGTTGAGGCGATGGACCCGATCCGGCCGTGACGTTCTGTTGCCAACGGTTTCCGTAGCGATCATAGACGTAGCTAAAGTTCTGCGCTGTGCCCGCATAGACTGTTCGCGAGCTGAGCCGGTTGAAGTCGTCGTAGCCAGCGAAATCGTGAAGCGGGAGCAGATTGCCTACAGTCCGTCGTTGGCAGACAAAGTTGCAAGGAGCAACGGCACACACAATCGAACAGATTGCGTTGCCCATTCGCTGAAACTTCACTGCGAGATCACCATTTCGGACGTGCTGGACATACCTATCGATTTCACAGGCACAAATGGAATGTTCAATGGATA
>DATHHN010000057.1:0-29975 GCA_035317185.1 Edaphobacter sp. | reverse complement strand
CGAAGTCCCCTTAGCCACCAAAAAGCAATCACCCCCGGTGAGCGGAATTGGCTCCGCAATCCCTTCAATACTCAGCCAGCAGTTGCCGCGCGAAAGCATAGCGAAGTGCGCCAAATCTGTAGGTGGCATCTTCCTGCCGGAAGGCGTGACTTTTTCTTCGGTCTGATTTTCCTGTTTCACGCCCCACGGGGCTGTGGCTTCGAGCCTGTGCAGACCGAAAGCGGCTACGTGCATCGTTCTGAAGATATCTGTTATCGGGTCCAACTGAGCCTCCATCTGCTCTCGAAAGCCATAGTGTTCTGTGAGCCTCTACGAAACTGCGCAGCTTCGCTCGTCGGACAAGTGCAGCATCAGGTCGAAGAGGCCTCTACTATGACGGACATTCTCCTTCCTTCCAGCATCACAACTCCTACACTCCTTTTTCCCGCGCGTCCCAGTTCTATCAATAATGAGCAAAACAGCTCGGTTTAGCCATCTTTCTGGACGAATAGACAAAAATCTTGGACTCCCGAGCAGTTTTCGTCCGCCGCCAAGGAATCTACCTTAGTGTACGGAATGCTTCACACATTCCGAAGGGAGCAATTATGGGAAAGCTTGAAGGTAAGGTTGCAGTCATCACGGGTGGATCGAGCGGCTTGGCGCTGGAGAGCGCCAAGCGCTTCGTTGAAGAAGGCGCCTTCGTTTTCATCACGGGCCGGAGGCAGGAGGCGCTCGATGAGGCCGTCAAGCTGATTGGCCGGAACGTGACCGGCGTGCGCGGCGACGCGTCCAATCTCGATGACCTCGACCGTCTGTTCGACACAGTCAAGCGGGAAAAGGGCAAGATCGACGTCCTGTTTGCGAGCGCCGGCAGGGGCGAAGCCGCCAAACTGGGCGAGATTACCGAGCAGCACTTCGATGCGGGCTTCGACCTGAATGTGCGCGGAACGCTGTTTACGGTTCAGAAGGCGTTGCCGCTGCTCAACGATGGCGGATCGATCATCATGACCGGGTCAGTTGCTTCGGTTAAAGGTTTTCCTGGTTTCGGCGTGTATGCGGCGAGCAAGGCGGCATTGCGCTCCTTCGCACGCACGTGGCTCAACGAACTCAAGGGCAGGCATATCCGGGTGAACGTGCTGAGCCCCGGGCAGGTCGACACACCGGATTCCCGGCGACTCGACAAGGAGACGAGGGAGATGTTCGAATCCCTGATCCCGCGGGGAAAGATGGGTCGCCCTGAGGAAATTGCGGCGGCCGCGCTGTTTCTTGCTTCAGACGAGTCGAGCTACGTGAATGGGGTGGATTTGGCTGTCGACGGCGGCTTCTCGGCTATCTGAAATCGCGCCGGATCGCCGGAAGTCGCTGACCCGCGGGACCAGCGTGTCCATGGTGGAACGACTTCTGCGCTGAACGGTCGGCCCGCGCTATCCAGTTGATACACGATGAATGAACTTGCTTGGACGACTGAATGCTACACATCTACCGAAGGGAGTAATTATGGGAAAGCTTGAAGGAAAAGTTGCAGTCATCACCGGTGGATCGAGCGGCATGGCGCTAGCGAGCGCCAAGCTGTTCGTTGAAGAAGGTGCCTACGTTTTCATCACGGGCCGGAAGCAGGAGCAGATCGACGAGGCCGTCAAGATAATCGGCCGGAATGTAACCGGCGTTCAGGGTGACGCGGCCAATCTCGACGACCTCGACCGGCTGTTCGACATCGTGAAGCGGGAAAAGGGCAAGATCGACGTCCTGTTCGCGAGTGCCGGCATAGGCGAGCCCGTCCCGCTGGGAGAGATCACCGAGCAGCACTTCGATAAGACCTTCGACCTGAACGTGCGCGGCACGCTGTTTACGGTGCAGAAAGCGTTGCCACTTTTCAACGATGGTGGGTCAATCTTCATGACCGGGTCCAATGCTGCGGCGAAAGGTTTCCCTGGTTTCGGCGTGTATGCGGCGAGCAAGTTGGCGCTGCGCTCCTTCGCACGCACTTGGCTCAACGAACTGAAGGACAGAAAGATCCGCGTGAACCTGCTGGTTCCCGGTGCTATTGCCACACCAATGCAGGAAGCAGTTCTCACCAAGGAAGCGAAGCAGTATTTCGAATCCTTGATCCCGCGGGGAAAGATGGGTCAATCTGAGGAAGTCGCGACGGTCGCGCTGTTTCTTGCTTCAAACGACTCGAGCTTCGTGAACGGGGCGGAGTTGTTCGTCGACGGCGGCATGACGGCCATCTAACGTCTGCAGACCTCGGCTAGTGGCTGACCTTCCGGCCGCCCGCAAAGTGATCTACTGCGAGACGTTTACGGAAGGTCGCCACAAACGGAATTGATGTCCCGCGCCGTCGAAGGCCGGGAATCAATATCAACAAGGATCGGAGAAACATTATGAGCTATGCAATTGTAGGATTCGGAAAGATAGGTCAGGCCCTCGCCCACGCCTTCGCCCGTAAAAACATCGACGTGACCGTTGCGAGTCGCCGGCCCCCCGAGGCGTTGGCACCGCAGGCTCGGGCGATTGGATCCACGGTCGTCGCCAAGTCGCTGCGGGATGCACTCGAGGCTGACACAATCATCTTGGCGGTTCCGTTCGGGGAACATCGCGAGATTGCGAAGGCCCTGCCGAGTTGGAAAGGCAAGACGGTCATCGATGCGATGAACTCGTTTCCAGTCCCACCTGAGGAGATGGACGGTCTCCCGTCCTCCGCATTCGTTGCGAAGTCGTTTACCGGCGCCAAGTTGGTGAAGGGTTTTAATCACCTGGTTGCGGCCGTCCTGGCTACCGATCCGATCGTCGAGGGCGGCCACCGGGTCGTCTTTCTGTCGAGCGA
Organism: Edaphobacter sp.; assembly: GCA_035317185.1. Classification (GTDB taxonomy): domain Bacteria; phylum Acidobacteriota; class Terriglobia; order Terriglobales; family Acidobacteriaceae; genus Edaphobacter. The sequence goes on along the minus strand of DATHHN010000057.1, from coordinate 27,172 downwards.
TGACGAGGACGCTATCGCTCCCGTGGCGGATTTGGCCAAAAACTTGGGTTCGCACCCGTCAAGCTGGGAAAGTTCAACGAGGGTGGCGCGCTGGTGCACGCACGCGGCCAAACTTGGGGTCGGCTCATTTTCCAGGATTTGTTCAAGAAGGAGCAGTAATCGATCTACGACCGTGTGATTTGGCTCGAGACGGATGGTCCCGAAACGTCCGATTAGATCGGACACACTTGATGTAAGGGAAAAGGAGAGATTTCGATGAGCATCGAAAAGAATGTCCAGATTGTGAAGAATTTTCTTGCGGCACTCGTCCGCCGCGATAAGCAAGGTCTGTTGGCGTTGTCTGCCGAAGATATTGAGTGGATCGTTCCGGGCGAGGACTGGCCGCTGGCCGGCACGCACCGCGGGCACGCGGGATTGGAGAATTTACTTCAGAAGGCTAACGAAACGGTGGAAACTTCGTACCCAGAGCCCCCCGAGTTCATAGCGCAGGGAGACCGGGTTCTGGTCGTCGGTTTCGCTACGGGGAAAATCAAAGCCACGAATAAGACGTTCGAGGACCACTGGGTCTTCGCGATTACCGTTCAAAATGGCAAATTGACGAACGTCCGGGAGTATATCGACACGCAAGCACTGGCGCGGGCCTCCGAGATGGCCGCGAGCCCCAGGCCCTGACCCATCTGAAATTGGCGGATCTCGGTGAGTGCATTTTCGCCAATGCACTCACCGAGACACGATAACTACCGTGAAGTCGCCTTGTGTTTACTAATCCTGTTGCCGTGAAATCTCAACCGGCGAGAACGGGCCAATGCGCTCATCGACAGGCTCAGACCACTCTTCGCGCAGCTCTGAATGGAAGCTCTTCGGAATTGAGTTCTCCGATCTCCATGTCTCGAAAGAAGACTCTGTAGAGCCCCGGTGTGATCAACTCAACTCCCAACTCTTCGAAGCGGAATACTTCGCTGATGAACACTCTGTTCTTGTGCCAGCTGATGTCGCCACTATTGTTGACTCTTCGCAGCAGGAGATCCTTCGGGTACGTAAACTCTGGCAATTTGCGCGGCAGTCGGACTGAGCTGGGGATGTAGAGACTTGAGGGGACTTGGTTGTTCAGGCCTTCGTGCGGGCGCTCGTTATTGAACACGTGGCGAAAGCTATCGAAACGGCTTTGCTGTGCGCGAAGGGATGCCGCAGGTGGTTTCGTCGTGTCCTCCTTCAGAGTGCGGTGCATCCGCTCATGCCGACCGTTTTGTTGCGGGCGACCTGCTTGAATGCGCTCATGCACGATACCAAGCTTCATCCAACCAAGCGAGAGCTTCGACAGCCCCAGTAGCCCGGTGCCCGCAAACGGTGCGCCGTTGTCTGTTCTGATCCGTGCTGGCATCCCGTACTCCCGCATGGCTGCTTCGCAGATTGCTCGAACTTGGCTGAGGTCCATGCGCGAGACGATCTGGCAGCGAATCAAGTAACGGCTATGCGCGTCCGTGATGGTGAACGGATCGCAGCGCTTGCCGTCGCCGGTGGCGAAATAACCCTTGAAATCCATGCACCACAGCTGATTCGGACCCGTGACCAGAGAACGGCTCTGAGCATGGCGTGGTGCGTTTTCTCTTCTTCTGCGGACTGGTCAGGCCCGCTCGGCTCAAAATGTTGCCGAAAGTGCTAGCGGCAGGCCACACCACGTCAGGCTGTAGCATCTCCAGCCTCGCCTTGAGCTTTCGTGCGCCCCAGGAAGGATTGCTTGGCCCGAAGCACGAGGATCGTGTTCTCGACGGGTTCGAGCGTCGCGTGTGAGCAACTGTGCGGGCGGCTACTGCGATCCACGAGTCCTTCTGGTCCCGTCTCGTTGTACCGATTTATCCAGCGGTAGGCCGTTGGACGCGAGATCCCATACGCGCGGCACAGGTCCGCTACAGACATCTCTTCCTTTTGGTAACTGGACAAAAACTGCAGACGTTCATCCAAGATACGACTCTCTTTCCAGGGCATACAACATCGTCGTGCGTTGCACAATGCTGAGGTAAAGTCGCCATCGCGCTCCGCTGTAAACCATGTCTCCGGTCTGTTTTGTCACGGAAGTGCTAAGTACGCTCACAGGCGCTGCCCCGATCGCGCGGCGCAAGGGGTCTCCCCAATCTTCCGCGCTGCGCTTGTGCAGACCTCCGCTGCGCTCCGCCCTTTCCGTTCCGCCTTCGGCTCCCTCTCCAAGGGTGGGTACACGAGGCTAGAAAGAAACAGAATTTCGATTAGGCTGGCGATGGCGTGATTTGGACGTTGAATCCCAAGTTCTTCAAGCGGTGGATGAGGTGAAGGGCTTGCTTGTCTTTGGCGCGATGGTTGAAGTGGTTAGCGCCGAGATCCTGGTAGAGGGTTCCAGACTTGAGCATATGGTAGGTGGTGGTGAGCAAGGAGGAGGCTACGGCTCCGATAGCTTTTTTGGGGCCGCGGCGGCTGCGCAGGCGGTGGTATTGAGCATGGAAGTAGCTGTCCTTGGTGCGCGCGGCCGCCCAGGCGCATTGCACCAGAGTGGTCTTGAGCCACGGCGCACCTTTCTTCATGCGACTGGAGCGCCGCTTGCCCGCGCTTTCATCGTTGCGGGGACAGAGTCCAGCCCAGGAAATCAGGTGACCGGCGGTTTCAAAGCGGCTCATATCGACACCGATCTCGGCGATGATCACCTCGGCGGAGAGTGAGCTGACGCCAGGAATGCCGTTCAGCATTTCGAGGGCGACCCGAAAAGGTTCGACGTTGCCGTCGACCTCCTTATCGATGCGAGCGATGGCCGCGTCCTGGGCATCGATCTGATCCAGATGCAGCTTCAGCATAAAGCGAATGATGATCCGTCACCCTGCCGCGCAACGCCGCTTCCAGTTGCGCCGAGGTGGCGTGAATCCGCCGATCTGCCAGTGCGGCTAGTGCCTGGGGGACGGTCTGGCCAGCGATCAGGGCCTGGAGGATACGGCGGCCAGAGAGACCCAGAACATCGGTGACCACCAAATCCAGCTTGATGTTGGCGTCCTCCAGCGTCTTCTGGATGCGCTGAATATGACTGCTGCGCTCGCGCACGAACTGCTTGCGGGTACGCAGCAGATCGCGCATTTGCTGGGTTGGTTCGTCGGGCACAAAGCTCGCCTTGACCAGTCCATGGGCCATGAGCTCGGCTAGCCAGACGGCGTCGTTAACGTCGGTCTTGCGCCCCGGCACATTTTTGACGTGGCCCGCATTGGCCAGCACCAATTCGAACTCGCCGTCGAAGAGAATATGCCAGACCGGCCTCCAGTAGACGCCGGTGGCTTCCATGACGATATGCGTACAACCTTCCGTTGCAAGCCAATCGGAGAGGGCTATCAGTTCCTCGGTGGTTGTCTTGAACGTCTTAATTCCTGTCGTCACCTTGCCGCTCCTCAAATGACAACGCAGGCCACCATCGTCTCCTTGTGAATATCCAGACCAGCGCAATGCGGATGCAGAAGTTCCATCGCTCCTCCTCTGCGCCGCTGGCGTGGAGCCCCGATCGGAGAAATCTAGAAAGCGTACTCCGGGGCGGTAAACTGCCCGTGGCGACAATCCGGGGTGCTCAAGGGGTTCCTGGTCCGACTGTTACACGGGCTGATGCGCACCAATCTCATACCGACTTCTATGCCCTCGACGCGAAACACTCTACACCAACACGCTTGCACGTTTCATCTATCGCGGGTCGGAAACACCGGTGGGGGACTGTTATGAAACTCTTTGATCGTCGCTGGAGCCACTTCCGAGTTGTCGACTATCCGGGACTACGCTATCGCGCGTGTCCTAGAACGCTGTGCCTGCGCTTTAGCGAAAGCTCTTCGATAAGTCTCTGGCTGCGGCTCCATCAGAGATTCATCGATCGATTTGCGATAACCACCCTTGTAGATGGAGTATAAGACCGCTAGCGCACAACCTACGCCGAACGCGAATCCCATGAACCAACCGAGAGCGATGTTGAGGAAAGTCATTATTCCGCCTGCCCTTCTATTGCATATGGTGCGTGTCCTCTGATCGAACAATCCAGGCAAGTCCCCGGAACGCTCGATTGTCAGGCCTTAATCAGATACGGAGCGTGCCGCGACCGCAATTTGTCTACGAGTTCGCTCGTAGGCTCGTCTCTTATCCAGAGACGTTCTCCCTTTATTGCGAATACGATCTTGTTTTCCCCGCCTTCAGGAATGACGACAAGCACGCGATCATCGAAACTTCTTTGGATTCGCTCGATTGAGCGTCTGTCTTCGAGCCCACAAAGATTCACCACTAGCACACCATCGGGAGCAAGCGCACGATCACAGTTGTCGTAGAACTCCTGTGAACAGAGTTGGGGCGGCTGCCCATGAGTGTCAAATCCATCCACGAGCAGCACCTCCAACGAGCCCGAAGTTCCAGCAATATAGTCCGCTCCATCTCCACAGATAACGCGGAACCGATCGTCGTCAACCGGGATGTAAAACTGATCTCTCAGGGCGACGACCTTAGGATTGATCTCTATGACGGTGATATGCGCAGCAGGAAGTTGGCGGTAGCACCACTTCGGCATCGACCCGCCGCCAAGCCCGATCACGGCGATGCGCTTGGGTTCACTATTAAAGAGCAGGAAAGCCATCATCGTGCGGGTATACGAAAGCACAAAAAAATCCGGGTCGCTGGCTAACATCTCACTTTGGATCTCGCCAATCTGAAACTGCAAGGTCACACTGTCCCCGTCTTCATATACAAACGGTTCGACCTCGGCAAATCTTCGCCTTTGCTGGCGATAAGCAATATGAGCCTGTCCCATATCTGGCATTTGACCTCGATCCAATCTCTTTGGACTTCACCGCAGACTAACGCTGCATTTTGAAGGGACATATCCGCTCAGCGTGGTTTATTAAGCGAAGGCTTATCGGGAGAAGTCGAAGTTGGCGTGCGCTGCTTCTCTTTCCACGAAGTGGAGTTGCGCGCATTATCAGAGGGGCTCGATATTCCGAATGATTTCGCGATATGGGCTAACAATTTAAGTAAGGTTTGCACTGTTCCTCCTGGAGTTACCTGCACGGCTTAGAGCACGTTGCTAGAGCGGCCGGTGCTCCATCTCGAGTGCTAACTCTCGGCCGATTCCTTCAAAATCTCCTTGAATCTCATTGACGCGAGCCAAGGCCGCTTGAATATTGGGCAGTACATTCTCAGGTCCCACGCGTTTCAGGAAATCTGAGCGTGAGATGAGTTGCGATGGCTGATTTCTAGCCCCACAGAGCAGAAGAGTCTTACCCGTTTTGTGTAGGCGCTCGGAGAACTGTTCAAGGGCATGAATGCCGGTCGCATCGAGAGCCGTCATGTTTCGAAGACGCAGGATCACCACATCCCCAAGTTTGGTCAGGTTCCTCGTCGCATCTGCCAATTTTTCGGTCGCGCCAAACAAGAACGGGCCATGAATGCGCAGAATGGTCACATTCGAGGGAATGTCCTTGTCCTGCAGAATGTGCGCCTGACCGTCCTCCAGATACTCGGGGGTGACAGCTTCCACGGTCGTAGTCTCGGCAATGCGGTAGATATAGAGGAGCGCAGCAAGGGCCATACCGACCCCTACGGCTACGGTCAGGTCGGCCAACACAGTCAGAGAAAAAGTTGTGATCCAGACCGCGATGTCAGTCTTCGACAAGCGAACAATAGTTCCGATTTCCCGCCACTCTCCCATGTTGTAGGCCACGACGAACAGCACGGCGGCAAGAGCTGCCAGCGGAACAAAGCGGGCCAAGGGAGCGGCAACCAGAAGGATTGCAAGCAGCGTGAGCGCGTGGACCATGCCCGCTACCGGAGTAAGTGCGCCAGAGCGGATGTTCGTTGCCGTGCGAGCGATCGCACCCGTTGCAGGTATGCCTCCAAACAGAGGAGAGACTATATTCGCAACTCCTTGAGCTACCAGTTCCACATTCGAGTTGTGGTGATCTCCGCTCATTCCGTCGGCAACGACTGCTGACAATAAACTCTCGACCGCCGCGAGCAACGCAACGGTAAAGGCAGACGGAAGCAAAGGCAGAATGTGTGCAGCTTGGAAACTGGGCAGCGCAAAGTGAGGAAAGCCCTGCGGAATGCCTCCGAACTTGCTGCCGATCGTCTCGACTGGTAAGTGAAAGCCAACCACCACAACCGTTGACAACAAGAGGGCCACGATCGAACCAGGTACTCGCTTAGTCAACCGTGGCCACAGCAAAATAACGGCAAGCGAAGTTGTGGCGACTGCAACGGTCTGCCATCGTGTGGTTCCGACATAGTGGAGCAGCATCCTAATCCGCGCCAGAAACTCACTGGGAACGGGTGGAGTCTTCTCGCCGAGAAAATCCTTGATCTGAGTGGATGCGATGAGCAGTGCGATGCCGTTGGTAAAGCCGATCGTAACCGGGCGTGGGATGTACTTCACGGCAGTTCCCAGGCCAGTGATCCCCATCAACAGCAATAGGATGCCCGCCATGATTCCGACCAGTGCCAGACCGCCCAGGCCGAACTTCACGACAATGCCAGCAACAATGACGACGAAGGCTCCCGTGGGGCCGCCGATTTGAGTACGCGATCCGCCCAACGCTGAAATCAGGAACCCGGCTACAACGGCCGTGTACAGACCGGCCTGCGGTGGCACGCCCGACGCAATGGCGAAGGCCATCGCCAAGGGAAGTGCAACCAGGCCAACCGTGAATCCTGCGATCAGGTCCTGCGTAAATTGCCGGGCCGTGTAGCCGCGCAGACACTCTATAGAGCGCGGAAGCCACTGCTGCGAAGACCTCATCGGACAGTTTCCAGCGGCTTCTCCATCTCGTCCAGCATCCCCAAGGCCTCCTTGAGGTGGACATGGAAATAGGTGCGCATCAAACTCAAAACCTGAATGATGATGGGGTCTCGAACCGAGTAGAACACCTGATTTCCGGCCTTGCGATTGGAAACAAGCTGTTTTGCACGCAGCACCGCGAGGTGCTGAGAAACATTTGCCTGCTCCATTCCAAGCTTCTCTATCAATGTCCCGGCGGAGAGTTCGCCACTGCTCAGGAGTTCAAGAATGGCGATCCGAGTTGGATGAGCGAGCGCTTGAAAGATGTCGGCCTTGAATCGACGCAATGAGTCTTGCATGGATGAATATTATCATATTCGTATATTCTTTTTGAGCGGTGATAGCGAAAGCGAAGTGTTAAGCGGAGGTATTTCTTCTTATGGGTTACACCTACGGTAAGGATTCGTGTTGGATTGTCACACTGCGACCTGGGCTGTGAGGGTTATCGCTTCACCGTGAGGTGGCATTCTGAACTCTGGAACGCTGTCGAGGGGTTCTGGAACCCGGTCTCGATTGAGAGCATAGCCCCCGAAGCGATTGAGATGTTCGGTCTGGTATGGACTGGAAGACGCGATGAGTTCGGTATCGAGCGCATGTCCTTCTGCCGCGAGCTGTTCCAGTGCTTTGCTCATGGTCACGACGTTGTGAAAGATCAACAAGTTAGCTACGAAATGGTTGTACTTGATGAACTTGCGCTGCTCGTCGCGTATGCCTTCGGCGGCCAGTGCGCCGCCTCCGAAGGCGACCCACTGAACGAACTGATTGAAGCGTTCGCTCTTATTTGTTGCGGACTGGATCAGCCGCCGCAACTCAACATCAGAGAGATATTCGAGTAGAAAGCTTGTCCGGACCGCATGACCCAACTCCCGGAAGGCGAAATAGAGTTTGCTCTTGCGCGAGTAAGTTGCCAGGCGCCGGAGAATGGTCGAGGGCTTGATCCTGCCGGCTCCGATGGATACCGCGACCCGCAGCATCTCCGGCAGCATGGTCTCGATGAGGTTCCAATCGATCGTCTTCGAGAACAGGAGATCGATGTGTTCGTATTGCAGTGCGGGCTTGGAGCGATAGAAGTTGAGTCCTTTCCAGTTGCGAATCCGGGGCTGAAGCTGGATGCCGAGCAGGTGCGCGAGCCCGAAGATCGCCGCGCTCTGGCCTTGCGTGTCGGCGTGGATTGTATCCGGCCGCACGTCCGAATCATTCTCGACGAGATAGTCCAAAATGTTGTGCCCCTCCCATGAGCCGCAGGTGGTGAACCGGGAGAAAAGCGCGATATAGATGTCGGAAACCAGATAGTAGCCGATCCCTCCATAACCGCCGTACCGCAGATGATATTCGGACATGAGGTTCTGGGCGTGAAGATCCCATTTGGTTCCGTCGGCCGAGGCATGTTTGCCCAGCATCCAGATCTTCGGCAACGAGAACTGGTTGTACCCGTTGATGACCGTCGTGATGGTTTGTCTTCGGTGACGTGTCGCTGGTTAACAAAGGCCACTTGCCTCCGGTCGAGGCCACGTATCGATCGCGACGTTTGTGTCGGACCGAAGTCGAATCCGTAGCAGAAGGTGGTCACAAGATACCGCTCGGCGGGATTGGCTAGTTTGCTGTCATGGCCTGAGATCGGACCGAAGTGCCTTGTCCAGTTCAGCCACTCTTCGGTGTCCGCGAGGACGTCGAGAATGCCGACCGGAATCATTCGATCTTTCAAGAGCCGTTCAAACGATCGAAGACCGGCGGGGTCTGGGCTGCGCCGGAGACGCTTCAGGATCGCCTCTCCTTTTTCGATGCGCAGATATTCGTTCTCTGGAAATGCTTGATCTGCTTTGCGCGCCGCTTTTTCCAGCTTGCCTTGCAAGGCGGCGACAAAGGCCTTCGGCTCAGTGGGCATGCCGGAGCGCTCCCCATACGATGCCAGGTTCCGAAGGCACTCCTCTTCGCTCACGAACTGCTCTCTGAAATCGCTGTAGCGGTCGCTGCCGGGGATGCAAAGGTCGCCGGACTTCAATTCGCGCATCACCTCCGTGATCGCGCACAGCTCGAACCAGCGCCGAGAGATATGCGTTGGTTCTCCCTGGGGCGTGCCCGGCACCACAAGGGGCCACCACGGCTCTCCCACGAAAGAGAGATCGAGAGACGGAGCGGCTTCCTCGCCGGCTCCCTCCTCCCTAATAGGGAGTCGGTCCTGACGGCTTTTCCTGTGTGCAATCAAATATGCAATAGCGTCCGTCATGCTTTTGTCGGGCGATGTTGAGAGTAGTTCCACGCTCTCCAGAAAACTGTAGAGGGCCGCTCTCTGATGGGAGTAGAACCGGGTGAGAAAGGGGAGATAATTTCTTCCAGCAGTCGCCTGATGGGCCTCGCACTGCTCCAGGATGCGATCGGAGTCGGGTTCGATGAGTTCGCCAATGGCTGATAACCGCTGCTCCACTGAACCCTCGGTCCAGTAGGCCAGGGTCACGCCATGAAGCGTCGCTACGAGACTGTCCGTCCGTTCCACATGCTCGGCTTGATACTCCAGCAGAGCGGTGCGAGCTTGATTGTGCAGCCGCTGCACGAGCCGCACATACATGTCCCCGACGTCGTCCAATGCCCGGCCCATCTGAGCAAATACAAGTGTCGCAGCGAGGGTAAGACGCTTTGTTTCCGTCAAATCGTTCATCGATGTAACGTCAAGCGAACGGGCCTCAGCCGCAAACTGCTTCAGCTTCACATCTGGAATCCCTCGAAAGATGCCCGCGCCGATTGCCTGTTCCTTCAACCAGGCCAGATGGTCGAGAAACTCGCGGTTATTCTGAGTCGTGGGCTGCTTTGGTTCCCTCTTCAGCCGGTGCCACGGACTCTTGGTCTCGTCTTCGACCCGGGTCAGCATGATAGTCAGTCGTTCTCGCGCCGCCGCATCGAGCCGATCGCAAACCAGCGATTGATACTCTCGATTGGCCACGGCCCGGGCGTGCTGCGCGGCCCGATGGAGAGCGGAGAACGCCGGAAGCTCGAACCGTTGCCGGACCAACTGCTCCAGCGCCACATTGATGATATCGGGGAGATCTTCCAGCGTCCGCGCGGCATCCTGGCTCGCGCGCTCCATCGCCTGCTGAGCCTCGTCGCCCCAGGCCTTGACCCCCGTGTAATCGCGAATCAGGAGCATGTGCCGGCGACGGGCCGAACTGGCACCGTAACGGAACAAATCTTCGGGGATTGAACCGTAGCCAGCGCACTGTGCCACATGTTCGAGTATGGGACGAGGGACTTCCGGCAGCGATACGAAGTACCCGAGACGCTGAAAGGTCTTGAGCAATGCCAGAAGACCGACGCGCGGCGCTGATTCTCTGGTCCGCTTCTCCGCCCACACCAACTCCAGGAAGTTCGGCGTGTATACATCGGCCAACTCCCTGGCGGAAGGAGCACTCTTCATCTGCGGATACGCCGTATCCCGGATTCCAGACATGTGAATGAGGGTCTATGACTACAGCGCCTCATTCTAAAGTAAGTCGAGCCCAGTGTGACAATCCAACACGAATCCTTACCGTGGGTGGGAAATAACGCAAGCAACGGGCAGTTTGTCCTGGGCCAGCCTCTGAACGACGTCAACCGCCAGAGCCGAATCCGGTTGAGAACCGTGACCGAACTCTTTCCCTCGATCATGGATGCTTCGCAAGGGGAAGGACTGCTGCCGAGCTGCTCCGCAGCCGAGGCGCTCGAGCGTCAAGAACCGTTCCTCAACAGCGTCCTGGCTGCCAGTGCTTTGGCCATGCTTACCCGGCTCCTTCGCTACGGCAGCCTCGACCATCATGGGGCGTTCTACAACGCCGAAAAGGGGCGTACAGTCCCAATCCCGATTGATCCCGAAGTATGGGAGAAACAGGCCAGAAGGCGACGCGCAGCGAAGGCCGCCTAGAACATCGTTCAACACAGCTTCACAACGAGGCTTTCTCCATTCCGGGAAAGCCATTTCTTTTGGATCGGAGATCTCATGTATCTGGAAACTCTCTTTGTTGCCTGTGTTGCAGTGGTCTATATGGAGCCTGCTCTGTCCCGAATGGCAGGACGAAAGGACGCTACTTTGCTGACGAACGCTTCGGTGTGAGGAAGACCGGAGTCATATTTCTTTTCCAGCCAATGCATGGGCAACCTGAGCCGCCGAGGTCAGTTAAGCCTTCAGGTTTTCGCTCGGGTTGAATGGCTTGCCCTTCTCGAATACTACGGTTATCGCCAACAAACTATTTCTCTCTGTGGCTGGACATCTGGCGAATAAGGGACGCTGCCAGAGCAAGCAAATCACTCCAATGGTGGAGGAAGGATCGCAACACTTTCGAAGCAGTCGCCTTATTCGCCGGCTAAGCTGGGCATGGCCGGGATTCATCTCTCAAGCAGGCCGTGCCGCGCTCGCCGAAAAGCAGCGAATTCGTGCAGTTTCTATTCTCAGAAAAGCAATATTCGGTCAGGAGTTTCTTGGGTTCTCGAGGCTTTTCTTCTAAGAAATCAGATCCCACTTTGAGACTGTGAATTCGATCAGGTATGACGGTGCGCTGAGCATAGCCATGAGTGCAAAGGTTCCTTATCTCGATAACTTGAAACAGTTTGTCTATTGACATTTCGCAGGATCGACCCGTAAAGTTTTGTTTCGTGTCAGGGACCCCCTTCTGGAGCGTTTAAATTTATGTCTTTCCGTCATATCTCGTCCGCAAGGGCGCGCAGGAACCGTACGGCTCGTTTCTCACTAGCCTCGTATCTCAGCTGGACATCTGCAGTTCTGCTTTGCGTTTTGGTCTGTCTTCATGGAAACGCTCAGACGGGAGGAGAGGCGGGCATCCAAGGTACGGTGCTGGACTCATCCGGCTCCATCGTTCCTGGGGCCATCGTGAGCGCAACAGATCAAGCGACAGGTGTCGTCACCGTACGCAAGTCGACATCGGCTGGACTCTACACCATCTCCCCGATAGCCCAGGGCACCTATACCGTCACAGTTTCTGCGCCGGGTTTCAGCCAGTTCGTGCAGAAGAACCTGACTATCAACGCGCTGAAGCTAACCGGTTTGAACGTGACCCTGCAAGTCGGTTCCACAAGCCAGGAGGTTACGGTGACCGATGCTCCACCGGCACTCGAGACCACCAACGCCTCATTGGGCGGCGTCATTGAAAACGAGACCTACACGAATCTGCCGATCCAAATGGGGGGGCAACAGCGCGATGCTACGGCCTTCGCGACGTTACTGCCTGGATCGCAGGGAGGCGCTCGGGCGCCGATTATCGGCGGAACATCCAATTACACGGCTGAGCTCTACCTCGACGGTATGCCGCTAACGATTGCGACTCAGCAGGGTGACAATCGCGTCATCTTCAACTCGGTTCCGATTGAGGCAGTCAACCAGTTTCAGGTGCTCACCAGCTCTATTCCGGCCGAATACCAAGGAGCCGGCATGTTGAATTTCACTGTGAAGTCCGGGCAGCAGCAATACCACGGTTCGACCAGCATGTATTTCCGCAACACCATCTTCGACACCTGGGGTTACACAGCGAAGGCGGCCACGGCCAAGGACGCCAACGGTAACACAATCCCCGCCCGGAAGCCCTATGAGAACCAGAATGAGCTTGCCGCTACGATTGGCGGCCCAATCCCTTTCACAGCTCACAAAGGTTTCTTCTCCTTTACCTATGACCGTTATCACGGGCGCCAGGGTGTCAATCCGGGGCTGCTCACCGTGCCCACAACTCAGATGCGAAACGGCGATTTTAGCCAATTGCTCAAAAAGAATGGTGGCCCGGGTTATATTCTCTACGATCCCCTTAGTCAGGCAGCGTGTACTGCTAACAACGGCACTCCATGCCGTTACGCCTATGGTCAGGACTATACGGGAGCTCCGGTGCTTCCCACCAGCAACGGTGGCCACCCTGAGGCTTTGCTGGGAGCTAACGCAAACATCATTCCCGCGAACGAGATTTCCCCAATCTCGCAATACATGCAGAAGTATTTGCCAGATCCCACAAACTCAAATCTCGCAAACAATTACCTGGGAGGTCTGCCTTCCGGCTATGACAATTGGTCCTATGTTTGGCGGGTCGACTACGATCTCACATCCAAACAACGGCTTTCTCTTGTGAACACCAAGGGGAACCGCTTGAATGTGCCGTATACCTTTGCCGTAAGCCCAACGCTTCCGGTTCCTTATGCTCGTGCTACCAAAGCGCGTGTCGTCATCAATGTGGCCACCATCGAACACGACTGGACCCTCCGCCCCAATATTCAAAACCAGTTCAAGTTCAACTTCCTCCAATTCGGCGGTCCTCCCATTACAAATGCGACTGAGGGCATCACGCAATATGAAGCAACTACGGCCGGGGTTACTGGTCTGCCCGCTGGTCAGGCGTCCACCGAGTTTCCTTCAATAACATTCAGTAATTCCGGAACTACGCAGTGGGCCAACGGTGCCGCTGGAGCCACCCAAACCTCCGTTTCGAACGGGTATACGTTCGTGGACAATCTGCTGATAGTTAAAGGCCAGCATTCGATTACGGCGGGTTTTCAACTCCAGTTTCTGCAGGCGAACGCTGCGGCTGCCAATGGGTATTCCACTCCATTCACTCAGAGCTATAACAACAACCCCACAGCCGGAATTGCGACTTCTTCGACCGTTCTCACTGGAACAGGCTACGACTACGCCACCTATCTGCTTGGTGGTGTAACCGGAGGCGGCACAACCATCCAGTCCTTTGGTGAAACCGCTGGACGTTACCGTCCTTTCGCGCCGTATGTGGAAGACGACTGGAAGGTCACACCCAAGCTAACGCTCAACCTTGGACTGCGCTGGGATTACCTGCCACCCTACCAGGAAGCGCATGACCGCTGGAGCTTTCTCAATCCGAACCTGACGAATCCTCTTACCGGGAATCTCGGCGTCCTTCAGTTTGCCGGGAACCATGGGGAAGGGATTAGTTGTAATTGCCGCACGCCAGTACATACCTACTGGAAAAATTGGGGTCCGCGCCTTGGCATGGCCTACTCGATCGATGACAAGACAGTGGTTCGAGCCGGATTTGGTATCTCCTACTCTCACGCTGGTGGTGTCGGTGGTCGCACGGGTTCCTTCAACGGTACCGGAGCCACTGGATACTCTGCTTCAGCAGCGCCTACAGCGATCAATGGTAATTCGATTAATCCCAACTACTGGCTCAACAATAGTACGACCTTTACAGGGGCTGGTCTCGGCAACACCCAGTTCGGCGGCCCTGGCTATGTGCTTCCCACTCCTCCCGGTCCGAGTATCGCCGGAACCGAGCTTAACACCGGCAATTACGTCAGCGGCAGCACCCGTATCGCTCCCAACGGCGTTTCGTATGCAGATCCCTACATCTCTGGTCGAGCTCCAACCTTTACCTTCTTTAACGGAGGCATGGAGAGGGCCATCACAAGAGACATCACTATCAGCGCAAATTACGCGGGCAGCGTGAGCCACTTCATATCCCCAAGCGGCGCAAACGCTCGTGGTTACTGGGTAAACCAACTCAACCCCTCTTACCTTCCTGCGCTGGGAAATATTTACGTCGCCAGTGGAAGCAAGCAGGTTCCGCTTCTGCAGGCCCAGGCGACGGCAGCGAATATCGCCGTGGCTCAGGCAGCCCTTCCAGGAATCAAGGTCCCCTTCTCGCAGTTCGTTGCGGCCGGGGCTATCAGTACCGGCGTCACCATTCAGCAGATGCTCGTCGCCTTCCCGCAGTATGGAACGATCACTGACACTTGGGGCCAAAACGTCGGCAACGCAACTTACAATTCCTTCCAGTTGAGCCTGCAGCAACGCCCCTTCAAGGGTGTGACCTATCAGGTCAACTACACCTATTCCAAGAACCTGGGTGACGACGGCACATTCCGTTCTGGCTTTGACATTCCCGGGGGTGCTATCGACGGGGGGCAGAGCTTCAAGCAGGACTCGGTGGAGCACTCTTATACCGCCACCAATCTGCCGGAGAACCTCTCGATCTTTGGGACTGCTGAGTCTCCGTTCGGCAGGAACAAGATCGGAGCCGATAACTTGCTTGTGCGTTCGTTTGCGGGCGGGTGGCGTCTTTCTGGCATCTTTACCTACCGTTCCGGAACGCCACTGGCCATCACTTCAGCCAGTTGCCAAACCATCGCGGGACAATGCATGCCCGACCTCAACCCGAACTTCTCGGGTTATCTTTCGAAGAAAGCGCGCATTGGCGGTAGCTGGAATGTGGGCGCCACTGGCGCCAATCCGGGAGGACAGCAGAAGATTGACCCCAACGCGTTCATGACCGCTTCCACATACGGAACAGCAGCCCAATGCTCCACTAGTGGGTGCATTGGAGCGATTGGAAATTCACCTCGAACATCTCCATATATGCTTGTCGCGCCAAGTTCCTACAATCTAGATTTGGGCCTGAAGCGCGACTTCCCGATCACTAAGGAACGTGTCAAGTTCCAATTCGAAGCAGACTGCCTGAATGTAACCCACAAACATACCTTTGGTGGTATCGGAACGTCCTTGTCCGCTCCGAGCTCAGCCGTAGGTAATACTTCATACGCCAGCTCAAACAGTGCTACAACGTCTGCCTTCGGCCGCGCTTCCAGCGTGTCGGGCAACCGCGACTGGCAGCTGGCTGGTCACCTCATCTTCTAATTAGCCACCCTAACGGCCTCAAGCGGATCTTCCGCTTGAGGCCATCTCCGTCTTCGCAAAAAAATCCTTCGAGGTGCTTTATACGCTCATCCATACAGATGTGCTTCGTAGCCGGAATCTTTCATTCGCTCTGTCTTACTGTGCTGGCCCAATATCGCGATTCTCCTCGCGATACCCGTGCATCCGACAAGCGGCCGACCGCAGAGGAGATCGCACACCCACCTAAGTCGTGGATCGATCCGGACACAGGACACCGCGTCATCCGTCTCACCGATGAGCCTGGGTCCGGCAGCCTCTACTTCAACGTCAACGGATACACGCCGGACGGCAATGAGATGGTCTACACCACCCCGAACGGTATCTCGGTAATAGACCTTCGTACGCTCAAGACACGTTCAGTAGTTCAGGGCCACGTGCATGCCTTGGTTGTCGGTCATAAAACACCCACGGTCTTCTATACCAAGACGCAAGAAGGTCTTCCTGAACTACCTCACGGTGCAAGCCAGCGAGAACGTACGCGTCAGCCACAGGCTATCTACGGCACGAACGTGGACACCGGCGTAACTAAGATGCTGGCCAAGATCCCTTCAGGGTACGGCCTGGTTACCGTCAATGCCGACGAGACACTGGCTGCAGGCACCTACGAGGAACAGGCAAACCCTCAAGCCGAGTACGCCGGAACAGACCACAGCGCTACAACTCAAACCAGCCCCATGGACCAGCCCGCCAACAAGGGCGAGATGATGGTTCGCCGCTTAGCCGCGCGTATCCCCCTTGTCCTTTTCACGCTCGACCTCACAGGCTCTGCGAAGATCACACCGTTGGTCCACTCCACCGACTGGATCAACCATCTTCTCTTCTCTCCCACCGATCCGCAGCTACTTATGTATTGCCACGAGGGTCCCTGGCAGGATGTCGACAGGATTTGGACAATCCATGCCGATGGCACACACAACCAGCTCATGCACAGGCGGACCATGGCGATGGAGATCGCTGGGCATGAATTCTGGGGCTGGAGCGACGGTGATCATGTCTACTACGACTTACAGACTCCTAAAGGGCAGGACTTCTGGCTTGCCACGCTCGACCTAACCTCTGGATCGCGTACCTGGTTCCACATGCAACGAAACGAGTGGTCGATTCACTTCAATGTGAACCGCGACCGCACGCTCTTTACCGGTGATGGCGGTGACCCGGGCCAGGTAGCACATGCCCCTGATGGCGAATGGATATATCTCTTCCACCCGGAAGTTATCAACAACATCGGCGAGAAGAACTCTGCTTTCGTGAACGCTGGTGTCTTCCATGCCGAAAAGTTGGTAAACATGTCCAAACACAACTACACCCTGGAACCCAACGTCAGCTTCACTCCAGATAGCAAGATGGTTATCTTCCGCTCCAACATGTTCGGTCCGACATATGTATTCGGTGTAGGAGTCTCTAAAGCCCAATGATTCATTACCTGAGAGAAGACGATCCTGTTGCTGTCGGGATCGTCTATCGAAGTTTGTGTAGGTACATCGTTTGGTGGAAGCCGCGACAACGAAGCCTGCGGTCAGAACGTGTCGGAAGTAAATGCGCTGTTAGTGGCCATAGGGTGTTGTAGTTGAAACCATGGGACTCGGCGGCAAGTGGAATTCAGTAAAGTCACCCGGATGCGCAGGATCGAAGACTGGCAGGTTGGGCTTAAGAAAGCGTGCGAGGGGTAGCTGTTGATCGCGAATACTCTGCACAACACACTTGGTAAGTTCGAGCGCACCGTAGCTGTTGAAGTGAGTATCGTCCTTCAACTCCTCCGTTTGGTCGGGAAAGGTATTAGCCGCATAGTGCACGAAGGCGTGGAGCGCGCCTTCCTCGCCAAGGGCCTCGTAAAGCGTCTTGCTCATAGTGTTCAGGTCGAGCAATGCGACGTTCTGCTCCACAGCGACATCTCTCGTGGCCTGAGGATATTCTCCGAGCGTTTGAGTGATGTGGCCGTCAGGAGCGAAAGTTCGGCGATTCATTGAGGTGACGAGGATTGGCGTTGCGCCTGCGGTCCTCGCAGCTGCAACGTACTTGCGCATCAGATTCTTATACTCGGGAATCGGGACGAAACCGTTGCCTGGTTTCTGATCATTGTGCGCAAACTGAATCAGTAGGAAATCACCAGCCCGGAGCGTGGAGAAAATCTTTGCGAACCGGCGTTCACTCTCAAAACTCTTGATGGTTTCACCGGACTCAGCTTCATTGGCAATTGCGATGTCCGGGCCAAAGAAGTTTGGGAGCATCTGCCCCCAGGCAGCCCATGGCTCTTTGTCCTGATCTACCACGGTGGAGTCACCTGCCAGATATACAGTGGGGCGTTGAGTCACCGGGCGAATTTCGATAGATCGAACGCTCGGATTTGAGCCGTTGAATTCGAGCGTAAGTTTGGAATCCCAGTCCGGCGCCCCGACTTCGCGCGGTTTGAGATGTACGGTCAGCGGCTCGCCGTTGTTCGCAGGCGTAGCGTTTGTAATTGTCGGCGTCCGCACGTTCACATCGAAGACGATGCTTTCAATGGCACCGGCGGCGACGCGTTCCTGATACACCATGAGCCGCCTCGACTCGGCGCGCACAGTATTCACCGACTCCTCGGGTCCACCCATCTGCAACGTAACCCGATAGTTGCCATCGCGCAGCGCGATCGAAAAAAAGAAAGGCTTGGCTGCGCTGCAACTATTGCCGTTGAATCTGGTAGGAACGGTTGCAAGATCGAAACCAAAGGCTGGTTGGCTGTCAGAGACCTTATCGCTATATATAGAAGCAGCAGACAGATGAGTAGTCTGCTTGGCGTGTGAACACGAGAACGTTTGTGGAACCTGCGCCGAGACTCTGAAACACGATATAGCCATCAGTAAGGCCGGGCATGCAGACAACACGCGGAACAATGCACGATACGGCGGGAGATAGGCGAAGGGCGGCATAGGAAACCTCGAGCAAGAGTCATCCTAACCCTTCTCGTCTGCTGCTGTGAAATAGTTCTTCTATTGACATTAACTGTGACAGCAGGGTAGGGTGTGCAGGATACCTATGTGCTCCGAGTTTAAGAACCAGATTCAACGGAGGAGACGTTTTCGCACGTCTGCGTGGCCGCTTCTCCGAATATGTTGCATGCTGTCTCTCTGCGCATCGCGAGTAATCCATGCCGAGGGACGCAGGAACTCGTTTGTTGTGGCGGGCGATCACTTTGAGCTGAAAGGCAAACCCTTCCAGATAATCTCCGGCGAGATGCACTACGCCCGGATGCCACGCGAATACTGGCGGGCTCGAATGGAGATGGCGAAGGCAATGGGTCTGAATACGCTCGCCACGTATGTGTTCTGGAACGTCCATGAGCCGCGGCCGGGCGTGTATGACTTCACCGGTAATAATGATCTGGTGGCATTTCTCAAGTTGGCGCAGGAAGAACATCTGTACGTCCTGTTGCGCGTGGGTCCATATAGCTGTGCAGAGTGGGAATTCGGCGGGTTTCCGGCTTGGCTGCTGAAGAACCCGAAGATGGTTACAGCCTTGCGATCGAACGATCCGGCATTCATGGTACCGGCCGCGCGCTGGATCAAGCGTCTAGGCAGGGAGGTGGCGAGTCTGCAGGTAGAAAACGGTGGACCGATCCTCGCGACACAAGTTGAGAACGAATACGGCAACTTCTCCAACGATCACGCGTACATGCAGCACATGAAGGACATCTTCGTCGAGGCAGGATTCAATCGCTCCCTGCTCTATACGGTGGATCCGTCCAAATCTCTGGCGCAAGGTGAGATCGAAGGTGTCTACTCCGGGGTAAACTTCGGCACCGGAAAGGCCCAACATGGGCTGGAGGCGCTAGCGAAAAGCCGTCCAGGCCAACCTTTGTTTGCTACCGAATATTGGCCAGGTTGGTTTGATCTTTGGGGACATCCACACGAGACGCGACCGATCGCACGGCAGCTTGAGGATCTGGATTATATCTTCAGCCATCACGGATCCGTGAACATTTACATGGTCCAGGGTGGGACGAGCTTCGGAATGATGGCCGGGGCGAGCCAGAGCACAGGAAGCTATCGCGGGAATGTAACCAGCTACGACTACGATGCTCCAATCGATGAAGCAGGCCATCCCACGCCAAAGTTCTTTGCATACCGGGATGTGATTTTGAAGTATACGGGCCAGCATCCGTTGCCAGTGCCGGCCTTGGCTCCGGTCATCGCGGTTCCAAAGTTTGCGCTGTCCAGCTCCGCTTCGCTCTGGAACCTTCTGCCCCAGCCAGTGCACAGCGAATTGCCACTTACAATGGAACAGGTGGACCAGAGCTATGGTTACATCCTTTACCGCAAACAATTGGAGTCTGCAGTCCACGGCGAGACGCTGAAGCTGGATCATCTCTACGACTTCGCGACGGTGTACGTGGATGGCAAGCTAGTGGGGTCGCTCGACCGGCACTACCATCAAGATTCGCTGACCCTGAACACCTCGGGCCCGGCGCAGCTCGACATTCTTGTTGAGAATACCGGTCGATTGAACTCCACCAAGGCAATGCGCGACGAACGCAAGGGCATTCGAGGTGCCCTGCTGGGAGACAAAAATTTGGTGACCTGGGATATCTTCTCGCTGCCGATGGGTGCGCCAGAAAACGCAACGAAGGGAAACGCGGAACAGGTACAGCATCAAGTGATGGAAGGGCCGCACTTTAGCTTTGGAAGCTTCGATCTAGAGCAGACCGGAGATACCTTTCTAAATGTCAGTTCGCTGGGCAAAGGACTGATCTGGATCAACGGACATGCTCTGGGACGTTTCTGGAATATCGGGCCGCAGCAGACGCTGTATGTGCCAGCTCCATGGCTTAGAAAGGGCCGCAACGACGTGGTTATTTTCGAGATGTTGAGCAGCGGAAAGACGCCAACGCTGATTGGCAGCACAAGCGCAATTCTGGATGCGGCTACGCCTGGCTATGAGGCCGATCCGGAACACAGAACTAAAGTCACCGCGGACTCAGAGTTCGGGCCAATGCCTGCTGCGCCGCTCGACGTTACCCACCCCAAGTCAAAGGTTCCTCCTTCGGTGCCCACGAGTAATTAGAGATGCTCCATCGTTTTCGTAACCAGCTCTTGGCTCTTGCTCTCGTGAGCATCTGCACCTCAACGCCGTCATGCACGGCCCAGGCAATGCATGACGACACAATGATGGCATTGCAAAAGGGCTTGCTCCATCCCCCAGCGGATGCTCGTCCGATGGTGCGCTGGTGGTGGTTTGGAGTAGCCGTGACCAAGCCGGAGATCTTGCGTGAGCTGCAGCAGATGCAAGCTGACGGAATCGGCGGGGTCGAGCTTGCATTTGTCTACCCACAGGAGCTTGATGACCCTACCCGCGGAATCAGGAATCTCCCCTTCCTGTCGCCGGAGATGCTGGACGCAGTAAATTATGCGCAGGCAGAAGCCCGAAGGCTGGGTCTAAGAATCGATGTAACGTTGTGCAGCGGATGGCCATATGGAGGGCCGGCTACATCACTGGAAGACGCCGCGGCGCGCCTGCGGATCGTGGAGCTTCCGGTGCCTGCAAATGCGAACTTCATAGCGCTGCCCACGCTGGCTGCTGGGGAGAGTTTTATTTCGGCATCGATTGTACAGGGAGCCCCAAACCACTGGGCAGCGGCCTCCGCCACTCCGCTATTGCTTCCAACCGATACTGATGTGAAGGAAGTAACGATCTCGCATTCGCCTGAAAAGGAAGTTGCAGTCTTCTTTATCGCCAGTCACACGCGCCAGCAAGTGAAGCGCGCAGCCGTGGGTGCCGAGGGCTATGTTCTGGATCCATACAGCCACGAAGCAGTTGCGAACCATCTGAAGAAGGTTGGTGAACCGCTGATGAACGCCTTTGAAGCGACGCCGCCATATGCGATCTTTTCAGATTCTTTCGAAGCGTATGGAGCAGACTGGACGCCTACTCTTCCCGCTGAGTTTCGCAAGCGGCGCGGCTACGATCTGATTCCACATCTTCCCGAGCTAGTGTCAGGTGGCACAGCAGCGGCCCAGAAGGTCCGTCACGATTACGGTCGCACGCTTACTGAACTGGTGGACGAGAACTACCTTACACAGATCAACGAGTGGGCGAAGACACACGGGACACGTTTCCGCTCGCAGACGTACGGCGAACCAGCAGTTTCTCTTGCCAGCCAAAGGCTCGTAAGTTTGCCCGAAGGCGAAGGCCCCCAATGGCGAGCGTTTTCAACGCTGCGGTGGGCTACCAGCGCCAACCATCTGTTTGGAAACAACGTGACGTCGGGCGAGACGTACACATGGCTGCATTCTCCCGTGTTTCGAGCCACGCCGCTGGACATGAAGGCGGAGGCGGACATCGACTTCATCATGGGCGAAAACCAGTTGATCTTCCATGGCTGGCCATACTCGCCACCCCAGATAGGCGAACCTGGATGGTCGCTTTATGCTGCGGCTGTATTCAACGATCATAATCCGTGGCATCCGGTAATGCCCTCCGTGACTACGTATATTGCACGCATGAGCTGGCTGCTACGCCAAGGAGAGCCAGCGAACCAAGTGGCGCTGCTCCTACCCACGGATCGAATTCCCCTCGCAACGCTGAAGAAGATTGCAGAGTTTCAGGCCCAGGGGGCAAAGTGATTGCCGTTGGCCGTGCGCCCTCCGTGGATGAGGAGGGGAACGGTGCAGCTGAGCTGAGCGCGCTCTCGGCGAAGCTATTTCGCAAAACCAGCCATACCTTTGTGGCCGATCCAGTAGATCTCTCAAAAGCGTTGCCCTTGGCGGTTCAACCTGACTTCCATGTGGATTCTGCGGATAACGGCACACGCAACAAACTTGGCTTCATTCGCCGGAAGCTTCGCGATGGAGATGTGTACTTCGTCGTGAACACGAGCAATCAACCTGTCGCGGCAACCGTGAGGTTTGCAACGCACTATCTGAGTGGAGAGGCAATTGATCCAGACTCTGGAATCGATTCGCCGATCAACGCTGCATCCGTCAGGCTTCATTTGGCCCCATATGAGTCGCGCGTGTTCTTGTTCGGGGCGGCAGAGCAGCACGACCAGACGCAGGCTATACGTCAAACAGATTTTGCTGTTGGTGACCTGGCGTCGGTGGAGCGAGCCGATCTGAGCGAAGGCTGGAATGTGACCTTCACGGGAAACGGAAAGTCTGTCGCAGAGGAAAAGCTTGCGGACTGGACTGCTGATACGATCACCCTGCACTATTCGGGAGAGGTGGTCTACTCGCGCGACTTCACTCTATCCAGTAACCCTGGAGGCGCCATGTTTCTGGAAGTGAATGGCGGCTCCCCCGTGCCCGGAGACCCCGCCGGTCAGATGCCGGAGCATGCGATTGCCGCGGCGGGCGACCGGACGAATCCCCTGGTGACGCGCACTGGTCCGGGCATGCGTGCCTATTTCGATCCTCCAATTCGGGAAGCGGCGTTGGTGAAGATCAATGGCAAGGCGGCGGGATCTCTCTGGCATCCGCCTTACCGTCTTGATGTAACGGGCCTCTTAAAGCCCGGGCGGAACAGCATTGAAATCCACGTATTCAACACCGCGTTGAATGCCTGGTCTGCAAAGCCGCCGCATGATTATTCTCCACTGAAGGCAAAGTATGGTGACCGATTCCAGATGCAGGATCTCGATAAAGTGAAGCCGATTCCATCAGGCATCCTGGGAACCATTCATATCGTTTCCACGGAGCCGAGCAAATGAGGTTTATGCTCCGCACCATGGTTCTCGGAGTCGCATGCTGGCTGGCGGCACATAGTTTGCAAGCGTCCACGTTTTCCGTTGCGCAGTATGGCGCAAAGGGCGATGGCACGACCATGGCGACCAAGGCAATTCAAGCCACAATCGATGCGGCAGCGAAGCGAGGCGGCACGGTAACGTTTCCTGCGGGCACATATCTGACGGGTTCGTTATTTGTGAAGAGCAATGTAATCCTGGAAGTCGGCAGAGGCGTGACTCTACTCGGTTCGCAAGACCTCAAGGACTACCCGGAGATGCCGATGCGTGTTGCAGGCATTGAGATGACTTGGCCAGCAGCGCTTATCAATATCTACAAGCAGACGCATGCCGCTATCAGCGGACAAGGCACGATCGACGGCAATGGCAAGGTATTCTGGGATAGCTATTGGGCGCTGCGTAAGATTCAGGAACCCAAGGGCCTGCGTTGGGCTTCGGACTACGATACCAAGCGTCCGCGGCTTATCCAGGTGTTCGATTCAAGCAGTGTAAGAGTAGGTGGCGGACTCCTGCTCAAGCGCCCAGGCTTCTGGACGCTGCATATCTGCTACTCGCACGATGTCACGGTCGATGGCGTAACTATCCGTGCCAATATTCTCGTAGACGGCGTGACGATAAAGACAGCGAGGGAAGGCCATGGACCGAGCACAGACGGTGTCGACATCGATTCTTCGCGAAGGATTGTTGTGGCGCATGCCGATATTGAGAACAACGACGACGCGCTCTGCCTGAAGGCGGGACGCGATGCGGACGGCCTTCGTGTAAACCGGCCAACGGAAGACGTGGTCATCCGGGACTCCATCATTCGCACAGCCGCAGCAGGCGTAACCTTCGGCAGTGAGACCTCCGGCGGCTTCCGCAACATTGAGGTGTATAACCTGCACACACTACAGGGTGTCCCATCGGGCATTTTGTTCAAGTCGGCGCACACGCGCGGAGGATTCGGCGAGAACATCCGGATTCACGACATTGTGATGGAAAACACGCCCACCGTTCTGCGCATGACGATGAACTGGAATCCGAGCTATAGCTACGCCAGGATCCCCGCAGGTCTAACAGATGTTCCCCCGTACTATGCAACCCTGGCGACGCCGGTACCCGAAGACAAAGGCATTGCACACTTTCACAACGTGCATATCTGGAACATCAAGGCCACAGGTGCCAAGATCGCGTTCGACGTGAATGGGTATCCAGCGGCCCCACTGGAACGCTTCACGCTGGACCATCTGGACATTGAGACCGCCATGGCGGGCCATATCAGCTCAGCGAAAGACTGGGCGTTTCGCGATGTTGTATTGAAGGTTGCAGACCAGTCTTCGGTTGCGCTTACCGAAGATGTAAATGTCACGGGCCTGCCAAAGACAGGCAAGCCAAGTGACCCGAACAAGAAAGCACCCCATGGGTTTGAGGATTAGTGAGATGAAGATCATTTGCGCGTGGATGCTTGCAGCGAGTGTGGCTGGAACTGCTGGAAGCACAATCGCAGCGCAGACAGGCCCATTGCCAACGGCGGAGATGCAGCCCGGCATCGCCAAAGATATTTCAAGGCATTTCGGAAGCGCGCCGGTAGACCCCGGACCGATCGCAACGGACCTCTCGCCCGCTCTAACCTCAGCGGCGGTGGACATGGCGATCCGCGAGGTGGCCGACTGGCAGCTGGAGCAATCACAGCCCTACTTCGACCGTATCTGGACGTGGAGCGTGCTGTATTCCGGCTTCATCGCAGCATCGGCTGCGACTGGTGATCCAAAGTATCTCAATGCCATGAAGGCCATGAGCGAAAAGTTCAACTGGGAAGAGCGCAACCATCAGCCGAACGCAAATGACCTGAGCGTAGCGCAGACCTATCTTGAGCTTTATCTGCTGGCAAAGGAGAAGCACCCGGAATGGATCGCACCTACACGTGCAGAGATGGCATCGGTGATTGATCTTCAGACATTGTCAAAGGACACGGCAAAGATTCCATGGTGGTGGTGCGATGCATTGTTCATGGCACCCCCTACGTGGGCAAAGATGTATGCGGCGACACACGATCACAAGTACATCGATTACTTGGACGCGCAATGGGCGAAGACGTCAGACCTGCTGTACGACAACGAAGAACACTTGTACGCGCGAGACGCGACGTTCATTCCGAAGCGCGGACCGAATGGAAAGAAGATCTTCTGGTCGCGTGGAGAAGGCTGGGTGATGGCAGGCATCGCGAGAACAGTTCCGTATTTACCGAAGGATGATCCGCGACGCACGTTCTATCAACAACAACTGCGCGAGATGGCCGCGCGCGTGGCGCAACTGCAGGACCCAGTGACGGGGCTTTGGCACGCCAGCCTGCTAGACCCGGAGCACTTTCCCGCGCCTGAAATCTCAGGCTCTGCGCTCATGGTATTTGCGATCACCTGGGGCATCAACGAAGGAGTTCTGGACGCCAAAACGTACACGCCGGTAATTACAAAAGGCTGGGAGGGTCTGCTGCAGCATGTCTATAACGATGGCAGGCTTGGTGATATCCAGCAGACAGGTGCGGAGCCGGCATATTTTTTGCCAGGTTCCAGCTTTACGTATGGAATCGGCGGCTTTTTGCTGGCGGGCGCCGAACTAAAACGATTTGCAGCAACGCATCCCAGTGCGAACCAACACTCCGCCATGGCACCCGATACGGTCGCGAACACGGATCCGAGCGTGTATGCAAAGATGCATCTGCCTTCGCCGAAAAACCCGCAACTTCCCGATCTGATCCTGGTTGGGGATTCGACTGTACGCAATGGCAATGGCGATGGCGCACATAACCAGATGGGTTGGGGTGATGCGATTGGAGAGTACTTCGATACCACCCGGATCAATGTGGTGAATCGTGCCATAGGAGGACGCAGCTCGCGCACATACATAACTGAGGGCCACTGGAATGAGACCCTGAAGTTAGTCCGGCCTGGAGACATCGTGCTTATCCAATTCGGCCACAACGACTCCGGCCCCCTGGATGACGTGGACCGGGCGCGAGGTTCATTGCCTGGAACTGGCGATGAGACGCGCGACATCGAGAACCCCGTACGGAAGCGACACGAAACCGTACACACCTTTGGCTGGTACCTGGAGCAGTATGTCCACGACGTGCGCGCGAAAGGAGCGACACCGATCCTGTGCTCTCTCGTGCCTCGCAAAATATGGGTCAACGGCAACATTACTCGTCAGACCGAGTCTTATCGTGGCTGGACGCAGGCAGTGGCAGCGAAAGAGCATGTGGGCTACATTGACCTGAATGAAATTACAGCCGAGAAATATGACGCACTGGGTGAGTCAGCGGTGGAACCGCTATTTGGCGACCCGCACACCCATACGACCGCTACGGGAGCCACAATGAATGCGGAAAGCGTGATCGCCGGGCTGAAGGCTTTGCGAAACGATCCCGCGGAACCTTATTTTTCGGCAAAGGCTGCGACGGTTCCCCCTTTCCACGAGAAGTAGCTTCTCTCAATTGCAAGAAGGACGTCGAAAAATCCATAAATGAGGTACTCAAGGATGAAGTAAGCCACCACGAGTGCCATCGATATGATGATCGATTTACGTATGGGATAGGGAGCTGGGCATCGCCCTCCTTGCCCATCTCTGACGAGCAAGAAGTGATCAATTCATATATGCGTTGATGAGCATCTCGGATCCATTGTTGCGCCACTTTCCCACGGCGGGGTTGGCCGGGACCATCTTCATCTCGTCAGAGTCGAGCGGATAAAGGAGATCCAGTGGAAGGCGCGAATCCTCTTTGTCGTCGGAGGTAAGCCAGCGGTCGTAGTCCCGCGGTTTGAGAATCAGTGCAAGGCGGTCGTGAATGGTACTGACGAGCTCATGGGCTCGGTAGTGACAATGGCAAACGATTCGAGGTATCTGCCGTCGGGCTGCTTCCAGTAGTCCCAGAGACCAGCGAAGGCGAAGGGCGTTGCTGCGAGGTCGGCAAGAGTGATATTGAAGACGCGTTTCACCGGCTTTG
>DATHHN010000056.1:0-50189 GCA_035317185.1 Edaphobacter sp. | reverse complement strand
ACAGGTGAGCTCGATGAGGCGGTCGAAGCCGATTTTCTCGGTGAGCCAGTCGCACTGGGGCTGGGTGCGCTGATCGGCCCAGATGAGCGCGGGGCGGAGGACCTGGCCGTCGGCGTCGAGCATAACGCAGCCGTGCATCTGGCCGGTGAGGCCGATGGCTTCGACCTGGGAGCCGGAGATGCTGGCTTCGGCAAGGGCAGCGGCGATAGCGGTTTTGGCGGCGCGCCACCAGTCTTCGGGGTGCTGCTCGGCCCAGCCGATGTGCTCGGAATGGATGGGGGCATGGTCGCTGGCGCAGGAAGCTATTACTTTGCCGTCGTGGTTGATGAGAATTGCGCGGGTACCGCCAGTGCCTACGTCGATGCCAAGAAACATTCGTGCCCTCAAAAGAATAAGTTTGTTGAAGAAGTGTACCCGGTAAGTGTGTCCTAAATCGATTTAGAGTTGCTTTTTCAACTGCATGGGGAGTTCAGGTGAAGATGAAGCCGATGGGGTATGCAACCAAAGCGTAATTTTTGAAGATTCTGCATGACTTAGTGCATCTCACTTGAGAAAGGCTTTTTTGCGGGAAGTGCAACGTAGATTTCTTTTTACTGTCCGCAAACTGCCTTAAACTCAAGAGATGCAGGTTACGATTATTCGTATGAGTAAAAGTAAAATAGCGCGTTATGGCCAGGGGTTTGGTGTGCTCACTCTCGGCCTGTTCGCGTTGGGTCTTACGGGTTATGCGCAGGCTCCGGGAGCGCAGACTAATTCCTCTCCAGCCAGTGGCCCGCGGACGGCGGCCGATAGCTCGGCGGTTGCAGGAGCCCAACAGAATCTGTACGGAGCTTCGGGCCAGAACGGCGCTGCAGTGACGCAGGACTCGTTCAAGGGCAGTATTGTCGACGGCAAGAATACAGGGACGGTCATCGATCTCTCGCTCGACGATGCAATTCAGCGTGGTCTGCGGCAGAACCTGGGGATTATTCTGCAGTCGTCGGCGTTGAAGAATGCGAACGGACAACGGCTGGAGCAGCTTCAGGCATTGCTGCCAACCGTCAATGGAACGGGCAGCATAACGGTGCAACAGGTGAATCTTGCGGCCTACGGTTTGAAGTTTCCGGGCCTGAATCCGATCATCGGGCCGTTTCAGGTGGTGGACTTCCGCGCTTATCTTACGCAGAACCTGGTGAATATTTCGGCGCTGCAGAACTATATTGCGTCGAAGCATAACTTTGAAGGGGCGAAGCTAACAGCCGAGGATGCGCGCGATCTGGTGGTGCTGACGGTAGGAAATGCCTATCTGCTGTGCATTGCCGATGCTGCACGAATTGAGGCTGTGACGGCCGAGCTGGCGACGTCGAAGGTATCGCTGGACCAAGCGGTGGCGGCACACGATGCAGGCACAAGCCCCAAACTGGATGTGCTGCGGGCGCAGGTGGATTATCAGAATAACCAGCAAAACCTGATCTCTGCGAAGAACCAGTATGAGAAGGACAAGCTGGCGCTTGCGCGCGCGATTGGTCTTCCGCTCGATCAGCAGTTTCGCATGACGGATCTTGTGCCGTTCGCGGCGTTCGATCAGGTGGACCCACAGACGGCGTTTGAGCAGGCTCTGAAGACGCGCAAGGATTTGCAGGCGGCAGGTGAGCAGGTAAAGTCGGCGAGTGCGGAGAAGACGTCGGCATGGGCGTATCAACTGCCGGTGGCGAGCTTCAGCGGCGACTTTGGCGCTCTTGGAACGACGCCGGGGCATTCGCACGGTACGTATACGGCGACGGGCGAATTGTCGGCTCCGATTCTGCAGATTGCGAAGACCAGAGGACAGGAGCAGGTTGCAAGTGCGCAGTACGAACAGGCGCGGGCGAGACTGGCGGACCAGACGCAGCAGGTGAACCAGGATGTTCGCGACAGCCTGCTGGATATTCAGGCGGCGGCGAAGCTGGTTGAGGCGACGCACTCCAATGTTGAGCTGGCTAATGAGGCACTAAGTGAGGCGCAACAACGCTTCCACGCCGGAGTCTCGGACAATCTGCCGGTATCGCAGGCCCAGGCGCAGACGCAACAGGCGAACGATCAATACATCAGCGCCCTGTACCAGCACAATGTGGCCAAGCTTTCACTGGCCCGCGCGCTTGGGGTGGCACAGACCAATTTCAAAGATTATCTGGGAGGAAAGTAACTTGGCAGAGGAAACGCAGAATAACGATACGGCGGTCGAAGAATCACCGGAGAAGAAGTCGCGTCGCAAGATCATTTTGTTTGCAGTGCTGGCGCTTCTGATCGTGGGAGGTGGCCTTTTCTACTGGCACTCCACCTTTACGGAGAGTACCGACGACGCGCAGGTGGATGGGGATCTGTACCAAGTGAGCTCGCGTGTGACCGGCCAGGTGATTAAGGTTTATGTCGAGGACAACCAGAAGGTCCAGGCGGGCGACCCGCTGGTGGAGATCGATCCCAAGGACTATCAGGTAGCTCTCGAGCAGGCGCAGGCGAACCTGGCTAGCGCACAGGCGAACGCAGTGCAGGCGAACGTAAACGTGCCGATTACGAGCATAACCACGACGACAAGCATAAGCACGACGGGTTTCGATGTGCAGTCGGCTACGGCAGCCATCGCACAGGCGCAGAAGCAGGCCCAGGCGGCTGAGGCCCGCGTCGCCCAGGCGAAGGCGAATGAAGTGAAATCGCAGCTTGACGTGGATCGCTATACACCGCTGGTTGAGAAGGACGTGATTTCGAAGCAGCAGTTCGATGCTGCAGTGGCGGCGGCTGCGGCTAATAAGGCAGCGGTGTTGGAGGCCGAGGCTACGGTGATTGCACAGCAGGCAGCTGTGACCCAAGCGATGCAGAAGCTGTCGCAGGCGCGGTCTACTGCCAATCAGTCGGTGAAGTCCGGGCCAGACCAGGTGCGGGCGCAACAGGCGAAAGCAAATGCCGCATTAGCTGATGTGAAACAGGCGCAGGCCAAGGTGGACCAGGCGGTACTGAATCTGTCGTATACGAAGGTTACGGCGCCTACATCCGGCATTGTGAATAAGAAGAATGTTCAGGTTGGGACGAACGTCAGCATTGGCCAGGACTTGATGACGATTATTCCGCTGAGCAATCTGTGGGTTACGGCGAACTTCAAGGAGACGCAGCTGGATCGGATGCGGCCCGGCCAGAGTGTGACCCTGAAGGTCGATGCGCTGGGTGGTCGCAAATTCCACGGGAAGATAACGCAGATTGGCGGTGCGACTGGATCGCGGCTGTCGCTGTTTCCTCCTGAGAATGCGACTGGCAACTATGTGAAGGTGGTTCAGCGTATTCCGGTGCGCATCGACTTCACGAATCTGCATGACGAAAACCAGGACTTTGCGCTACGGCCCGGCTTCTCGGTTACGCCTATAGTCTCTGTCAAGTAGTCTTGAAGACTCAGGGCTTCGTGATTTATCCTCTCTCCGCGTCGTTTACGGATATTTTCTGTAAACGATGCGGAGAGATTTGTTTTGATAATTGCTCAACAGTGTCCCGCTATGATGGATAGAAACCGGATCGAGTTTCCTCGCATCTGATTGATGGAACAAGAAATTTTCGAGGTGGATGATGGCTGTAGCAATGAAGAAGGTACGCACCGCTGATGCTTCCGTAGCGCCACAGTGGCATGCTAAGGCGAAAGAGATTCAGAAGTTCGGCACGGTTGTTCAGGATATCCCTCACCCACTTGATGCGGAGGTACGCGCCGATATGGTCGCCAAGCTGAATCAGCTTCTGGCTGACTCAATATCGCTGAGGGATATGTACAAGAAGCATCACTGGCAGGTGTCCGGGCCGACGTTTTACCAACTGCATCTGCTGTTCGATAAGCACTTTGAGGAGCAGGTCGAGGTGGTGGACACGATCGCTGAGCGGATCCAGTTGCTCGGTGGAGTAACGATCGCGATGGGCGGCGATGTTGCCGAGACGACCCGGATTCCACGGCCGCCTCGCGGCAGGGAAGAGGTGCCGGTGCAGATTTCGCGGCTCCTGGAGGCTCATAAGTTGATCATCCAGAGCTGCCTTGATATCTCGGAGGCTGCGGACAAGGCTGGAGACCAGGGAACGAACGATCTGGTGGTGAGCGATGTTCTGCGGCCGAATGAGCTGCAGTCCTGGTTTATTGGCCAGCACCTGGTGGAGATGCCGCTGATTCTTGAGAAGTAGATAGCGCTTGTTTCCAGCTCGATAACAGCCTGGCTGCAATCCATGGCCGGGCTGTGTATCTTTAAGGCGTGCGTGCCGCATCGTAAGGTTGTATTCACTCATCTATTGAAGTACAAGAAGTGACAATCCAATGCCGATAGCAATTGCATTTTTCGTTCATTACGCCTATCTGATCCTGTTCCTCTGGGTGCTGACGGAGCAGTTCGGTATTCCGATTCCGAGTATTCCTGTGCTATTGACCGCTGGAACGCTGAGCGCAACGCACAAGGTTCATCACTCCATCGCGCTTCTGGTCGTTGTGACCGCATGCATGATCGCTGACAGCATGTGGTACTGGCTGGGTCGGCGGTATGGCAGCAGTGTTCTGCGGTTGCTGTGCCGGTTGTCGTTTGAGGCTTCGACCTGCGTGAGTAAGACAGAAGACTACTTCACTCGTCGCGGGCCTTCGACACTGTTGTTTTCGAAGTTCGTTCCGGGACTGAGTACGGTCGCTCCGCCGATTGCCGGTCAGACTGGAATGCCTTATAACCGGTTCTTTGCATGGGATCTTGCCGGTTCGATTATCTGGGCGGAGACGTTTTTGCTTGCTGGACGATTCTTCGGGGATCTGGCCCAGAAGAGTGCTCCCTTCTTCCATTGGCTGGGACGATTCGCTTTTATCATCTTCGTGTTGATGGTGCTGGGGTTCCTGGCTCATCGGATACTGAAGCAGCGCAGGTTCCTTCAGAAGGTTCGCGAGCTGCGGCTTGAGCCCGCGGAGTTGAAGTACATGATGGAGAACGCAGAAAAGCATGGGAATATTCCACCGTTCATCGTCGATCTTCGACATCCGCTGGATTATCTGCCGGATCCTCGCGTATTACCGGGAGCGTTGCGTATTGGTCCTAATGAGCTGAAACAGCATAGCGAGATCATTCCGCGGGACCGGGATGTTGTCCTTTACTGCACTTGCCCCAGCGAGGAGACGAGTGCGAAACTTGCGCTGCAACTGCATAAGATGGGGGTCTACCGGGTGCGGCCTTTGCGTGGTGGCTTCGATGGCTGGAAAGAAGCCGGATATCCTCTAGTGAACTATGTCTCTGATACTCCAACCACGGACGTAGTGCAGACAATTCTTCCTGCTGGATCGTCTTCTGCCGTGCCGACGCGATAGGTTTACGCCTATGCGCCCATGCGGAAGTTTACGGTAATCGTGGTCTCTACTTCGGTAGGCTCTCCATTTAGCCGATAGGGTTGATAGCGGGCTGCGCGGACTGCATCCAGTGCGGCGCTTTGCAGCATGGGTGGACCGCTGAGGACGCGCAGGCTTTCGATGGCTCCGGTGCGTGAGATGACGGCGGAGACGACTACTGTACCTTGTACTCCTGCGGCTCTTGCGATGGCTGGATATAGCGGTCGAATGGGGGCGAGCAGCATTCCCGCTGAGACGCCCGTAGATATGTGTAAGGGGCCGCTGGAGTTGCGCGGTGTGGCGATGGAGACCCTTGTGGGGCGGATGTCGGAACCAGTGTTCAGAGCCGTGAGGATTCCGTCGGACATTCCTTGCCCTATGAGAGTGGTTGGGGGGAGAGCTTCAGGGCTTGCGTCCTGTGTGGGATGGAGCGACGGCAAGGGGGAACGGGTTGCGATGGGAATGGCTGTGCTTGTGCTGGGCGAAGTGGTTGCAGGCTGTGCGTGTTCGACATGGACTGGCGGTTTAGGTGCGGGTGGCACGAAGACCGGAAGAGCGTTGATGCGCGATGTCAGCCGCTCTGGATGCAACAAGGGCAGGATGACCAGCGTAGCGGCCATGGCACATTGCAGGGTTATTGAAGCCAATGCCGTCCAGCGTTTGCTGGAAGAGATGTGAGAGAGCTGCGACTCGACAAGACTGTCCTCAAACATAGAGCACCCCGTAATCCGACTCAGGTGCGCATCTGCGAGGAATGCGTCCGTGTCAGGTTAGACACCTGAAGCGACTGCATTTGTTCCGGGAAGAAAGGCCGGAAAGCTCCCAATCCGTCGCGATCCGTGATCGGCTTGAGTGCGTTTGATCCGTTACCATAGACTTTCGTCCCGCAACAGGCTGCGGCAGGAGAGGGAATTGGCTTACGACGATTTACGCGACTGGATTAATACGCTCCACACGGCAGGAGAGCTGAAGCGGATTACGCAGGAGGTCGATCCCATTCTCGAGATGGCTGAGATCGCCGACCGTGCCGCCAAGATGGGGAAGGGAACAGCAAAGGCTGGCGGCCCGGCTTTGCTGTTCGAGAATGTAAAGGGCTATCCCGGCGCGAAGGTGCTGATGAACCAGTTTGGAAGCGAGCGCCGAATGAAGTTGGCGCTTGAGACCAATTCGCTGGATGATATTGCCGATCGGATTCGTGTGTTGATCAAACCGGAGACGCCTACCAGCTTCATGGACAAGCTGAAGATGCTGCCGAAGCTGGCGGAGGTTGGGAGTTTTTTCCCGAAGGTGATTCCGACCAAGGATGCGGCCTGTAAGCAGGTGATTCGTCGAGGCAAGGATATTGATCTCAATGCGCTTCCAATTCTAAAGACATGGCCGCAGGATGGGGGGCGATTTATTACACTGCCATGCGTTATCACACGCGATCCGAAGTCGGGCAAGCGCAATGTGGGAATGTATCGGATGCAGGTCTACGACGGGCAGACCACAGGGATGCACTGGCAGCGACAGAAGGTGGCAGCGGAGCATATGCGGGAACGGTTGCGCGCTACGACGCCTGACCTTGCTGGGAATGTCGATTTGATGGCGATTACGAGCGGTGGCACGGCGGCTGCGGCTTCGCTTGGGAGCCTGGGTACAACGACGCTTACGAGGATTCGTGGGGGGCGTATGGAGGTCGCTGTGGCTATCGGTACAGATCCAGCCACGACGTTCAGCGCGATTGTGCCTGCGCCACCGGATGTCGAGGAATATCTCATCGCAGGATTTCTGCGGCAGAAGCCTCTGGAGCTGGTGAAGGCCGAGACTGTCGATCTTGAGGTTCCGGCGCACGCTGAGTATGTTCTTGAGGGTTATGTGGAGTTGGGAGAGCTTCGCACAGAAGGACCGTTTGGGGACCATACGGGTTTTTACACGATGCAGGATGATTACCCGGTCTTCCACGTCACCTGTATAACGCACCGCAAAAACCCGGTGTATGCCGCGACCATTGTGGGCAAGCCTCCGATGGAAGATGCGTGGATGGGCAAGGCGGTGGAAAGAATCTTCCTGCCGCTGATGCAGTTGACGATGCCTGAGATTGTGGATGTAAATCTTCCGCCCGAGGGCGTGTTTCATAACCTGATGATCGTGTCGATAAAAAAGTCTTATGCGGGCCATGCGCGCAAAGTGATGAACGGTATTTGGGCCATGGGACAGGCTATGTTTACCAAGTGCATCATCGTGGTCGATGAGGATTGCGATGTGCAGGATGTGGCCGAGGTAACGCTGAGGACGACGAACAATATCGACCCGGAACGCGATATCCAGTTCACGCTGGGGCCGGTGGATTCGCTGGATCATGCGAGCCGGCTGCCGAATTTTGGCAGCAAGATGGGAATTGATGCGACGAGGAAATGGCCAGCGGAAGGGTTCACGCGGTCGTGGCCTCCGATGCTGACGATGGATGCTGCGGTGAAGACAAAAGTAGATGCAATGTGGAAGAAGTTAGAGATTGAATAGCAGAAGGTGGTTTCGGACTAGAAGTCAGTCGATTCAGTTTGAGTACCGCTATCACCATATTTCGAACCACTCTACTGCGGACGCGAATCCGGGGATCGATAACGGTGTGTTCAAGCTTACGTATGCCTTTGGGAGATAGCCGCAGAGTATTATTCGGCACTCTTGACTGTAATCGAGGTAAGGTTGCGTACCCAGCGCTGAGGCTTCTTGTCTGCGGTTGAGACGAGCTTCAGTTGTCCGTCCTCACCAAGCGGCTTTCCGCCGAGTGTTGTTGCGACGATGACATCGGCGTTGTGCTCAGAGGGTTCGATCTCTGTAACCGAGTAGAGAACCCAGTATTGGTCCGTTCCTTCCGCCTTGATGTAGCTGCGCAGCATCTTCTGGTGGGTGGATCGGTCGACGGGGAAGCCATATTTGGTGAGCAGATCGCCGAGGGAGACACCGGTGTAGGTCTCATCTATTTTGAGGTGCTCGTTGTGGACGGTTACGGTCTTTTGCGGCATTGCCTGAAGGTCGGCAACGGAAAGTGAAGTCGCTTTACCGTCGATCGTGAGGGTGAGGCTGGTCGATGGAGCAGAAGGCGTGTGAGCGTGCTCAGGCATTGAGTCCATCTGGTTCGTCTGTGCGGTCTGAGCATGTGATCGTGGCGTCACGGTCAGGAGAAGACCGAGGGGCATCAGGCAGGCAAGATAGAAGCGGATGCGATACATGGCTTTCAGCCTATCGCTCCCACATCGTATACTCAAGTCATGTCTAAACTTCGCGATGCCGCAGCCATTGTCAAGGGAATGAGCATAACCCTCAAGGAGGCTTTCCAGCCGACTGAGGTCGAGAACTATCCCGATGGCAAAGGACCTATGCGCGGCGCCAAGTTTCAGGAGCGTTTCCGGGGAAAGCATCAGCTGCAGCGCGATGAAAATGGCTTGGAGAAGTGTGTTGCCTGCTTTCTGTGCGCAGCAGCCTGTCCCTCGAACTGCATCTACATCGAAGCGGCCGAAAACACCGAAGAGAAGCGCATCTCGTCTGCCGAGCGCTATGCCAAGGTTTACAACATCGACTACAACCGTTGCATCTTCTGCGGGTATTGCGTCGAAGCCTGTCCGACGGATGCCATTACCCACGGACATGGTTTTGAACTTGCGTCCCTAAACGCTACGAATCTGGTTATGCGTAAGGAAGACCTTCTTGTTCCAACGCACGAGCTTCCGGACGTGGTGCAATCAGCGAAGGACGAAGCCGAAGTGCTGGCCTGAGATGCAGCATCCGTCGCCCTAGCGGATACTTCCGGTCTAGCCGGTTCGCGCGCTAAAGACTCATTCAGGAGATAATGGGTAAGGGATCATATTGGCTTAAAATGGAAACTTCAACAGGTAACAATCGCTCCATTCTGCACATTTGCAATCGGGAGAAATTACTCCCCCTTCGCGACCAAATACTTCGGCTCTCAGGTTTTCAGGTTGACTCTACCCTTAGTCATAGCGAGTGCCTGTCTTTGTTCAAGGCGGGACAGTACGACTTGGTTCTGATCGATGTTGAGGGGGAAGCAGGCATTTCCCGTGCAGAACATCTGTGTTCTGAGATCAAAACTGCACAATCGGAGCAAATAGTCGCTTTTGTATGTAATTGGTCAGTAGCCATCCTTACAGATTGTCCCGACGAGATCGTACGAACAGAGTTCAATCCTGAGGCTTTTGTTAGCGGCGTAAGGGATATTTTCACGAAAATGGCAGGTCGCGATTGTCCAGATAATGCATTCCAGGTGCGACGGCGAAATTGAAGCCAATCTCGGTGTGGAAGCATCCGATTCTTCAACAGGCAATACTTGCAGCGGCATCCCCGCTGTGCTACAACTGATCTATTCCAGTTTGCCTTCGGGCAAATTTGAATTTCATGCAGAGTGGTTGAGGGACGAGCCCTTTGACGCCACGACAACCGGACAGAACAAAGGCGTACCGGTGTCAACTCTCTCCTGGAGACAGGGAACATGAGATTCGGAGCACGCAGCCCGAATTTGGAACTGCACCCCGTATTTCACCTTCCTGGCCGGTTTCGGCACCTTCCAAAAAGAGAGTTACGTCATAAGCAGATTTCCTCTTTCCACTCGGAGAGAGTGTAATGAACTATTCCTGTACACGGTATGAGCTGAAGTGTAACGAGTGTGGCAAGCGTTATGGCAATCAGCCACTCTCAGGATGCCCGGACTGTCTGGCGCCCCTTGAGATTGCTTACGATCTTGAAGCCGCACGCGGTGTTTTTACCCGCGAGGCAATCGCCGCAGGACCGGCAAATATCTGGCGTTATGCCGCACTTCTTCCCATCCCCGACGGATTTCAACCTGACCTCCCGGTTGGTTTTACACCGCTAATCAAAGCTACGAATCTCGGCAAGCGCATAGGCGCAAACAATCTCTACGTCAAGAATGATGCAGTTTGCTTCCCGACGCTGAGCTTCAAGGATCGCGTTGTCTCGGTCGCTTTGGCAAATGCGCGGCGCTTCGGTTTTGAGACCGTCGGTGCTTCTTCCACGGGAAACCTGGCCAACTCTGTCGCCGCGCAGGCTGCCCGGCTGGGTCTTAAAGCCAGCATTCTTGTACCGGCAGATCTGGAGCCAGCGAAGATTCTCAATACTCAGGTCTACGGCGCTCGCCTTATCCGGGTCGATGGCAATTATGACCACGTCAACCGGCTCTGCACGCTCATTGCCGACGAATATAACTGGGGCATCGTTAACGTCAACTTGCGCCCGTATTACGCGGAGGGCTCGAAGACTGTCGGCTACGAGATCGCCGAGCAGCTAGGCTGGCGGCTCCCTGACAATGTCGTGGTTCCCATGGCTGGCGGCTCGTTGATTCGCAAGATCCGTAAGGCTTTCCAAGAGCTCATTTATCTTGGCCTCGTAGAAGAAAAGGCCGTGCGTTTCTTTGGCGCGCAGGCTACCGGTTGCTCCCCGATCTCAACTGCAGTTAAACAGGGAACCGATTATATTGAGCCGCAGCGTCCTAACACCATCGCCCGATCGCTTGCCATTGGCAACCCGGCAGACGGCCCGGCTGCAGCCAAGATGATTCGCGATAGCGGCGGATGGGCCGAGGATGTCTCCGACGTGGAGATTGTCTCCGGCATGCAGGAACTTGCCGAGACAGAGGGCATCTTTACCGAGACCGCAGGTGGCGTTACCACCGCCGTTACCGCACGGCTTTATGCTCACGGGCGCATCTCCCCCAATGAACTTACCGTTACCTGCATTACAGGCAATGGTCTCAAAACCACAGACGCGCTGGCCGGATACTACCGGGAAGATCGCGCCGTCCGTCCGCGTTTGGCAGACTTCGATGCCTATCTTCGCGAGCTCGACGGGACCGCTGAACCTGAGTTGGTTACGGCAGGAGGAAAGTAATGGCAATCAAAGTAATGCTCCCAACCGCATTTACGCGCCATACCGATGGCCGCAAACAGTTTGATTCCGTTGCCGAAAATCTTCCGGCGCTCATTGCGGATATCGAGCAGACTTTTCCGGCACTTGGTACGCAGATCAAGGACGACGACGGCAAGCTCCGCCGCTTCATCAACATCTACGTCAACGATGAGGATATTCGCTTCCTTGGCGGTGAGACTTACTCGTTTCAGGATGGAGATGAGGTCATGTTGATTCCCTCGATTGCGGGTGGCAGTCTCTAAACCTTAGTCAAAAGTGAGAAAAAGCGCGCCTGATGATGGCGCGCCTTTCTTTGATGCATGCCCTCCAAAAGATCCACCAATGCATTCTTTCGCTCTTTCTTTGACGACTGAGCAACGAATCCCCCGCATTACCTCTCTTAAAGCCTGTACTATGTTCGCGCTACGACGCGGCAATCTGATACAGGAAAGAAGGATTTTGCGATGTTTCTCATTCTCGGTCTCGTGCTTATAGTGCTTTGGCTTGGCGGCTTTTTCGTTCTACATGTCAGTAGTTTTCTTATCCACCTGCTGCTTCTCTTCGCTGTGATCTCCATCATCATGAACTTTGTGAGCGGTAAGCGGTCAGTTTAGATCGCTCTCGATACAGGTTGATTTCTTAGAGAATTCAAAATAAAAGGGCCGAGCTTAGCTCGGCCCTTTGTGTAGCTAAAGGACAGTTACTGATGGGCGATCGGGTGGGGTATATCGATACCCGAAACCGGAAGTACATTCGAGGTTAGACCAGTAGGCGTCTCTTCCTGTAACTCGGGCAGTTTACCTTCCAGGGCAATCTGCAACACCTGATCCATCTCTTCGACGAAGTGCAGCTTCATGGAAGTTTTCAGGAGTTCAGGAAGCTCGGCGAGGTCTTTGCGGTTCTCCTCGGGAAGGATCGCTTCGAAGATGCCTGCGCGATGTGCTGCCAGCAGCTTCTCTTTCAGGCCGCCGATTGGAAGCACCTTGCCACGCAGCGTGATCTCACCCGTCATGGCGATGTCACGACGCACCTTGATCTTCGTCAGTGCGCTGGCGAGCCCAGTGGCCAGCGTGATGCCGGCAGATGGGCCATCCTTAGGAATCGCTCCCTCGGGCACGTGGACGTGAATATCGACGTTCCGATAGAAATCCTTTGCCAAGCCAAGATGAGCTGCCCGTGAGCGTATGTAGCTCAGTGCGGCCTGTGCCGACTCCTGCATAACATCGCCGAGTTGTCCGGTTGCCGTCATCTTGCCCTTGCCGTCCAATACCTGAACTTCGGTCTGGAGGATAGTGCCGCCCATCTCCGTCCACGCAAGTCCGGTAACGAGGCCGACTTCGCTCTTCTCGTGAACCTGCGAGTCGCGGAATTTGGCCACACCGAGAATCTCGCCGAGATTCTCCCCTGTGATTGTCTCTTGATGTGTTGCGCCGTTCTTGACGACGCGGCGAGCCACTTTGCGGCACACATTGCCGATCTCACGCTCGAGGTTTCGAACGCCAGCCTCGCGGGTGTATCCACGAATGATCTGTCGCAGCGCATCATCTTCGAAGATGATCTGCTCTTCGGTCAGGCCGGTGCCTTCGCGCTGCTTCTTCACGAGGTATTGCTTGGCGATCTCGAGTTTCTCGATCTCGGTGTATCCGTGAAGCCGGAGGATCTCCATACGATCCTGCAAAGGGCCCGGGATGGTGTGCAGTACGTTTGCAGTCGCCACAAAAAGTACCTGAGAAAGGTCGTACTCCACGTCGAGATAGTGGTCCTGGAACGAAGTGTTCTGCTCAGGATCGAGGACTTCAAGAAGTGCGCTGGCTGGATCGCCGCGGAAGTCCGAGGCCATCTTGTCGATTTCGTCGAGCATGAAGACGGGATTCTTGGTTCCGGCCTTCTTCATGGACTGAATGATCTGTCCCGGCAATGCGCCAATGTAAGTGCGTCTATGCCCGCGAATTTCGGCTTCGTCGCGCACGCCGCCCAGCGACATGCGTACGAATTTGCGTCCGGTGGCCTTGGCGATCGACATGCCGAGCGAGGTTTTGCCTACGCCAGGAGGTCCGACGAAGCAGAGAATGGAGCCCTTCGGGTTTTTGACCAACTGACGAACTGCGAGAAATTCAAGGATGCGCTCCTTAATCTTCTCGAGACCGTAGTGATCCTCATTGAGGATCTGTTCAGCGTGTTCGATGGAACGAATTTCCTTGGAGCGCTTCTTCCATGGCACGGCCAGAAGCCAATCGAGATAGTTCCGCGAGACGGTTGACTCGGCCGACATCGGAGGCATCGCTTCAAGCTTCTTCAGCTCTTGCAGCGATTTATCGAGCACGTCCTTTGGCATTCCAGCCGCTTCGATTTTCTTCTTCAGCTCGTCGAACTCGGATTTCTCACCGCGGCCGAGTTCCTTCTGGATGGCCTTGATCTTCTCGTTGAGGTAGTACTCTTTCTGCGCCTTCTCCATCTGTCGCTTCACGCGCGACTGGATGGTGCGGTCCATGTTGAGTTTCTCAATCGCCGTGTCGAGAACATCGGCAACCTTGGACAGACGGGTCTCGGGATTGAAGACCTCGAGCAACTGCTGCTTCTCTTCGATTGAGAGCTGGAGGTTCGCTGCAATGGTATCGGCGAGCTTCGCCGGTTCGTCAGAACGCACGCTAGCGGCCATCGTTTCGTAGTTCAACGACTGCTGCAGTTTTACGTACTGCTCGAACAAAGAGTGGACGCGCTGCATGAGCGTTTCAACCTGAGGCGTTAGCTCAAGATGAGTCTGCCCTGTGCGTACTGTTGCGACAAAGAAACCATCGACATCGGTAACCTCGCTGGCTCGTGCACGCTCTACGCCTTCAACCAGGACCTTGATGTTGCCGTCCGGCATCTTGACGCTCTGTACGATGTTGCCGATGGTGCCGGTTTCGTAAATATCGTCGGAGTTTGGCTCGTCAACGGACGCATCGTGCTGCGTCGCCAGAAAGATCTTCCGGTCACCCGATAGCGCCTCTTCCAGCGCCCTGACGCTGGACTCGCGGCCAACGACGAAGGGCGTCATCATGTGGGGGAAGATGACCATGTCACGAATGGGCATCATCGGTAATTTTCGAACTTCGCCGCTCAGCGTTTCTTTTGGTTGGTTTGTCATCGCTCTCCCCAATTAGACGTTTAAACGGCGGTAACGATGCAACGCCGGCGTTTGCGGTTTCGCATGATTGTAATTCCTCACGACATTCCTGTGGCCACTAAAAGTACCAAGCAATGTTCATGCCAAAGATTGTTTGAGGAACAGGGTTTATTCGTATGCGCAGGGGATTCCACGGAGATGCCGGCTAGACTCGACAGCGCTAGCCAGCTTTTTCCAAGAGCATTGGAAGCGTCAGATCGCGGTTCTTGACCATGGCCTCTGTAATCACGATCTCCTTGACCTTCTTATTTCCGGGAACGTGATACATCAGATCCAGCATTAACTCTTCGATGATCATGCGGAGACCACGAGCGCCTACCTTACGCATCAGGGCCTCTCGAGCAATGGCTCGTGCCGCTTCGTCGGAGAAGGTCACTTTCACGCCTTCGAAGTCGAACAGCTTGGCATACTGCTTCAGGATTGCATTGCGCGGCTTGGTCAGGATTTCGATCAGCGCTGCTTCATCCAGCTCGTCAAGAATGCCCATCACAGGCAGACGGCCGACAAACTCGGGGATCAAGCCATACTTCAGCAGGTCCTGGGGTTCAGCCTGACGCAGCAGCTCGGAGTCACGCTGTGCACGAATCGGGGTTACATCGCCATCCTTGGCATCGGGATCAGCCACAGCACGGAAACCAAGTGCTTTCTTTCCGATGCGACGTCCTACAACTTTTTCGAGACCGACGAATGCGCCACCGCAGATGAAGAGAATGTTCGTTGTATCAACAGCCGTAAATTCCTGATGCGGGTGCTTACGTCCGCCTTGTGGCGGAACGTTCGCCACTGTTCCTTCCAAAATCTTCAACAGGGCCTGCTGGACGCCTTCGCCCGAGACGTCACGGGTGATGGATGGGTTCTCGTCCTTGCGGCCAATCTTGTCGATCTCGTCGATGTAGATAATCCCACTTTGCGCTCGGGCAACATCGCCATCGGCTGCCTGCAGGAGCTTCAAAATGATATTTTCTACGTCCTCGCCAACGTAACCTGCTTCGGTAAGGGTGGTTGCATCGACGATTGCGAACGGAACATCGAGCATCTTCGCTAACGTATGAGCCAGTAAGGTCTTACCCGATCCTGTTGGTCCCACCAGAAGAATGTTTGACTTCGCCAGTTCCACATCGTTGCCACGCGTCTTGTTCATCTGGATGCGCTTGTAGTGGTTGTAGACGGCAACTGCCAGTTTCTTTTTCGTCTGTTCCTGCCCGATGACGTATTCATCGAGGAACGCTTTCACTTCCTGGGGCTTCGGCAGGTGAGCTGGCGCCGCTCCTGGCTGGGCTTCCGTACGGTCGTCTTCGAGAATCGAGTTGCAAACTGCCACGCACTCATCGCAGATATAGGCTCGCGGATAGTCCGATGGAGAGGAAATGAGTTTGGCAACGGCATCCTGCGACTTGTGGCAGAACGAGCAACGAAGTGATTCGTCTGAGCCCCGTGACGTTTTCATAGATGCGACAGCTCCTGGCAAAGCGATACAGCGAAAGTTACTAAGTTAAAGTTTACACCTGTTTCATCTTGGGTGATTGTTTGGCAGGTGCCTTCATCTATACACCAAATTGGGGATGTTGCAAAGAAGCCCGGACGATTTGCCCGGGCTTCTTTGCAAACAAGTACTTAGCCGTTAGGTTCTAGGCCGGTCGATGATGTCATCGATGATGCCGTATTCCTTCGACTGTGCTGCCGTCATGATGAAGTCGCGTTCGACGTCCCGCTCGATGCGCTCCAGAGTCTGGCCTGTGCTGGCGCTCATCAGTTTGTTAGTGATCTCGCGGATGCGAAGGATCTCGCGGGCGTGGATATCGATGTCGGTAGCCTGTCCACTGAGGCCGCCCATGGACGGCTGGTGGATCAGGATGCGCGAATTCGGCAGGGCAAAGCGCTTACCCTTCTTACCGGCCATCAATAGGAAGGCGCCCATGCTGGCTGCTTGTCCGATGCAGAACGTCACAACGTCATTCTTGATGTACTGCATCGTGTCGTAGATCGCCAGTCCGGCCGTAATCGAGCCGCCCGGCGAGTTGATGTAGAGCTGGATGTCCTTCTCTGGATCTTCACCGCTCAAAAACAGCATCTGCGCAATGATGACATTGGCGATGTTGTCGTCAATCGGCGTTCCCAGGAAGATGATGTTGTCCCGGAGCAGACGGCTGTAGATGTCGTAGGCTCGTTCGCCCCGACTCGTCTGCTCGATCACCATTGGTACCAGTCCCATTTGCACTCTCTTTCTTGTCGGTTAGGCAATCAGACTAATTGATCTACGCGGACAGCTTCTCGTAGATCACGCTTCCTGTTTTTTCGCGGCGCATCTGCTCGCGAATCCGGTCCAAACTGCCGTCCTTCGTCAGTCTCTCACGCAGAGACTCCAAAGGCTCGCGCGACTGAATGGAAAGCATCAACAGTTCGCGGTCGAGGTCTTCGTCGCTTACCACGATGCCTTCCGCTTCGGAGATGCGGTCGAGGATCATCGAAGCTTTCACCTCGTTCACAGCCTGGTCGCGCTGAGCAGCACGGAGACGTCCGAAGTCCAGCTTACGCATATCCTCAGGCTTCATGCCCTGCTGAGCCAACGCACGGAGACCACGGTCCAGACGGGCGTCGATCTGCTGTTGTACGAACGATTCGGGGACAGGGAACTGATACTTGGCAATGAGCTCTTCGAGCATCTTGTCCTTCGCCTGACTTTCGAGTGCGTCCTTCTTACGATTGGCGGCGTGCTCGCGAAGCTTAGCTTCAAAGTCGTCCCAGCTCTCGTAGTTTCCGAGTTGCTTGGCGAACTCAGCATCGCGCTCGGGATAGGTTTTCTTCTTGATGCTCTTGACGGTCACGTCATAGCTGACGGTCTGTCCAGCCAGCCGCTGCTCAGCGAAGTCCGCAGGGTAGACGACTTCGAACTTCAGCTCCTGGCCGGGCTTCGATCCGCGCAGCGCTTCGTTGAATGCAGCCAGCGTGTTCTTGCCTCCAACTTCTACGAGAACGTCCTGACCAGTGATCGGCTCACTCTTAGAAGCATTCGAAACGCCTTCTTCGGTCACGGTTTGCGCCAGATCCTGTAGTTCGCCGTGGAACTCGATCTCGGCC
This sequence comes from Edaphobacter sp., assembly GCA_035317185.1. Classification (GTDB taxonomy): domain Bacteria; phylum Acidobacteriota; class Terriglobia; order Terriglobales; family Acidobacteriaceae; genus Edaphobacter. The sequence continues at coordinate 32,688 of DATHHN010000056.1, read as the reverse complement.
CAATCGCCATCTACGAGGGCACGATCTTCGTCCACTGGCTCGACTGTTGCATGGCTGTCGAGCACACGGTTCAACTCGGCATCGTACTCGTCGTTGGTGAGTGTGGCTTCGGGCTTCGCTACGTGAACCGAATCATAGCCAGCGACGTCGAACTCGGGCGCAACTTCAAATGCGGCCTTGAACTTCAACGGCTGTCCGTCGAAGAGCTGCAGGTCCTGCAGTTGAGGTTCGGAGATCGGACGCAGCTTCTGGTCGTCAATCGCCTTGCGGAACCGCTCTGACACTAGGCTCTCAAGAACCTCCTGCCGTACTTCCTTGGCGAACTTCGACCGGATCAGCGACTCTGGCACCTTGCCTGCGCGGAATCCCGGAATGCGGGCCAGCTTCTGGTAACGCTTCACGACCGTTTTGAAGCTCTTCGAGACCTCTTCGGCCGGTGCCTCTACTTCAATCTCGCGTACGAGTTCCGGGTTCAGCGAGGGAGCATGCTGATGCTCGTGGTCATGATCGTGATCGTGTGCGTGATCATGCGTGTGTTCTACTTCGGACTGCTGTTCGGCAGTCTCCTTGTTCTCAGTCATCTCAGTCGGGGTCAAAGCTTTTGCCTTCCACGTGGCGTCTGTATGTGCCGCATCGTCGGCTCGCTCAGGAGCTCTTCGCGCGGTCTACGCCTCTCTACTACTGTACGAGTCTTGGTTGTGCAGGGTCAAACCTTCGGCCAGCTCTTCCGGTTTAGGCCAAGGAAAAGATTTCCAGCCGCACCTGCCACTGCACGGACTGTCCTGGTTGCAGCACTACCATGCCGGTGTCTTCATCCTTGGCCCACTCGGGTCCGAAAGGGTCGTCATAGTTGAAATTAGGCTCAATCGAGACGAATTTATCACTGGCCGGAGCGCAAATTCGCATCGCTTTGATGGTTGGCGTAATCGCGGTGATTCGCAGCCCGTAGTTGCTTTTGGGGTCCCGCAGTTCCGCGATTGGACCATTATCGAGCGGCGCTGGCCTCAGATGGACGAAGCTATCGTCCATGTTTAGGTTGCCCAGTTGTCTGCCACTGTATGCTGTGAAGTCGTACTCGGTGCCAATGACCGGCAGCAGTTTGCCAGTCGGCATCCCGCTTCGCCGATCCCGAACTTCGGCGCGCATCGCATTTGGCATTCTCAAAGCTACCTGCCCGCGATCACCGCTCAAAATAGCGAACCGTGGGTGCCAACCTATTCCCATGGGTTCAGGCGTATCTCCCGTGTTGCGGGCCACGACCTTGATCTCCATTGCCTTGCTGCTCAGTTGTATCGATGTCGTAATTTTCGTATGCGAAACCCAATGTCCGGCAAAATCTCCCGATTCAAACGTTGCCTCCGCCTCTCCTCCGTCGGGCATGACGTTGGTACTTGCTGTATCTGCTCCTTGGCCTAGAAGAAGTCCGCCCGAAGCTACTAGCCCTCCGGTGTGAATCTTTTGAGCTGCTGGGAGGGTGAACGTATGTCCCCTCCATACGGTTCTTAAGCTTTTGCCATCAGCAGAGGCTGGTCCTGAAATCTGGTTTGCCCAAGGAGCCTCGAAGGTACCACCCATCGATAGGCTTCCGGTCGGCAACCGTGCTGCCTCCTCCAGAGAAGGTGACGCCAGTAATGACACTTCGCCCTTATGGGGTAGATATGCTGTGATCTGCAGCACATTCATCCCAAGTCCAGGTAGCACGGTTGCAGTGAGAAACTCGGGTACATCCTGTCCTTCGAGCCGGGTACGCTGCAACACAATCGCATCCTGACCGCCGGGACGAGCACTGGCCGTAGATGTCGGCACCGGATCCTGTTTCAGCTGCTGCTGTATTTTCGAAAAACGCCCCAACTGGTGCTCTCTCCACCCAAAGGCGAGCACTACGATTGCGAGAGTCAGTACCGCCATTGTTAGCAGGCCGGAACGCATGATGGCAATTCGCCAAAGACTTCCGCGCAGATCGCCAATTTTTCGCGCCAGCAGCGCGGCATACATCCGACTCAGCCTTGGATCTTCCAACGGACCGCCTGTTTAGTTTTGGACTCTAGTGCATTCTACGGTTGCGGCGGGGTATTCAGCGCGATCCACTTTAATTCCTCGCTGCCGGTATCATTGAGATGTAGTGACACGCCCAGTTCAACAGAGTACATCCCCGCTTCTCCTTCAGATTCGAGAGTCTATCGTCGGCTGCGAGCGTTGCTCTCGCCTCCGCGATTACTGTCGCGGTATTGGCGAAACAAAGCGCCGTGCCTATCAGGATCAGACCTACTGGGCCCGGCCTGTCTCAGGCTTCGGCGATCCGCGAGCCCGCGTTCTCATTCTTGGACTTGCACCTGGGGCGCATGGAGCGAATCGAACGGGCCGGCCCTTTACAGGCGATGGCTCAGGCTATTTCATGTACCCCGTGTTGCATGACCTGGGCTTTGCCAATCAGCCAACCGGAACTCATCGCGACGACGGACTGAAACTTCGCCACGCCTGGATCGCTTCGGTCGTTCGATGCGCTCCGCCCGGCGATAAGCCTACACCGCAGGAGATTCGCAACTGTTCTTCTCATTTAACAGCGGAGATCGAAGCCTTGCCGAAGGTTAGGGTTGTTGTCTGCCTGGGAAAGATAGCTTTCGATGGCTATATGGCTCATCTACTGCAAGCCGGCATCATTACCCGTAAATCCGCCTATCGTTTTGCCCATGGAGCCGAATACATCCTACCGAACGGTCTCCACCTTCTGGCCAGCTACCATCCATCTCTGCGTAATACCAATACAGGTCGTCTGGATAGCACGATGTTCGCTCGAATATTTCTTCGTGCCAGGGAACTGTCGGGGTTGTCGATCTAGAAACGGTTTTTGCCCGTAAAGACATTCAAGGCAGTAAAGGCTGGCGACATAAGAATTACAAGGAAAGCAATGGCAATCAAAACGTCTTTCACATTCACCTCTGCCGGTACTTTAGCCTGCTGTGGCTGTTCTTTTCGTATCGATCGTGATCTCCGGCATTGCTTCCGCCATTAGCAGAAATGGTTCTACCGCTTATCAGGCTTATCGGTTTGTAGATCGTGCCGCAAGAAAAGGCCAACCAAACCTCAACTAGCCGAATCCAACGAAGAGCAGTTAGAGACAAAATCAAGTACGAGGTATCTGGCATGAGCGCAAAGAATTACTGGTTGGCTTTTGGTATTGGAGTCTCGGCCGGAGCCGCAATCGCCCTTTTGTATGCTCCACAAACCGGAGTCAAGACTCGTAAGCAGCTCCGCAAGGGGGTAGAAGGAGCGGGAGATTACCTCGAAGATGCGGGCGACTATCTCAAGGCTCAGGCTGAACATTTCGCTAATGAGGCTCAAAAAGCCATCAAACGCAGCAAGGAACAGGTAGAGACAGCGGTAGATAAGGCTGGTGATGTAGTTTCGGGAGCAGTTAAATCCGTTCAGTCCCTGGTATAGCCAAATTATCTTCGCGCTAAAAATTAAAATTCCCCGGCTGGGCTGGCCGGGGAATTTTGTTTCTGTTTTGGGGATTAGCTATACAGCAGTTAGTGCCAGTCCGGCTGCTTTCTCTTCGCCGTCCGCGGCTACAGGCCGGTAGAAGAGCGCGTTGTTCTCCATGTAAACCTCGAGGAACGCTGGCCGCTGCACGATTCCGCCCGCGATCAGAGCCTCAGACAGCGGATCCTCGATATACTTTTGCAGCGCACGCCGCAGAGGACGAGCTCCATACGTCCTGTCGGAAGCGGTCTTCTCGATGATCCACTTCTTCGCCTCGTCAGTCACGGAGATCGTGATCGCCTTGTGCACCAGATTCGTATTCAACTGCTGTACCAGCAGCTCCAGAATCTGCATCAGATCGGCATCCGACAGCGATGTGAAGATGATGATCTCGTCAAGGCGATTGAGGAATTCAGGGTTGAAGGTCCGCTTGACCTCACTCTTAACCAATTCCTCCATCTTATCCATCACCATGTCTTCCTTCTCACTTTGGAAACCAAGCCCCTGCCGCTTCTGCAGGTGCTTCGCTCCAATGTTCGAGGTCATGATGATGATGCAGTTCTTGTAGTCGACCGTGTTGCCAAGTCCATCCGTCAACTGGCCGTCTTCAAACACTTGTAGCAGGAGGTTGAAGACATCCGGATGTGCCTTCTCAATCTCATCGAGTAGAACAACGCAATACGGATTGCGCTTCACACGCTCCGTCAACTGGCCGCCCTCTTCGTAGCCGACATATCCCGGAGGCGAACCGATCAGCTTGCTGACGGAATGCTTTTCCATGAACTCCGACATATCGAACCGGATCAGCGCTTTTTCACTTCCAAATAGGAACTGTGCCAGTGTCCGCGCCATCTCGGTTTTGCCGACGCCCGTCGGCCCAAGAAACAGGAAGCTGCCGATAGGCCGCGCCGGGTTCTTGAGGCCTGCACGAGACCGCCGAATCGCACGCGCCAGCGCAGAGATCGCCTTGTCCTGCGAGATCACGCGCTTGTGCAACTCTTCTTCGACTCGCAGCAGCCGCTGCGTCTCTTCTTCCTTCAGCGAAGTAACAGGAACACCCGTCCAGCGGCTCACTACATCTTCGATGTCTTCGCGCGTCACAATCCCCGCCGATGAATCATCCAGGTGATACTTGTCGCGTAGCGCTCGCAGGTTTTCCCGCTCTTTACGCTCCTCGTCCGAGTAGAAACGCGCCTTCTCGAACTCATGGTTCGCAATCGCGTTCTCCATGCGGTGCACGATGAACTTGATCCGCTTTTGAACCTCGGTCAGTTCCTCGGGCAGGGAAGTCTGCCGTAGCTTCACCCGGGCACCAGCCTCGTCGATCAAATCGATCGCCTTATCTGGGAGGAAGCGGTCTGGAATATACCGGCTGGAATGCGAGACTGAGAATGTAATCGCATCATCGGTATAGCTGACAGCATGAAACTTCTCATACTTGTCCTTGATTCCCATGATGATTTTGATGGCATCTTCCTCATTCGGAGGAGGAACCTTTACGGCTTGGAATCTGCGCTCAAGCGACCGGTCTTTTTCAATCGACTTTCGATATTCCGCGGGAGTTGTTGCTCCAATGCATTGAATCTCGCCACGGCTCAGCGCAGGCTTCAGAATGTTCGCTGCATCGAGAGAACCTTCCGCAGATCCAGCACCAACCAGTGTATGCAGCTCGTCGATGAACACGATGGAGTTCTGGTTCTCCATCAACTCCTTCATGATCGTCTTCAGCCGCTCTTCAAATTGGCCGCGATATTTGGTTCCCGCAACAATCAGCGAAAGATCCAACGCCAGTACCCGTTTGTCAGCCAGGAAGCTCGGCACCTCACCGTCGGCGATCTTCTGCGCCAATCCTTCTACAATGGCGGTCTTACCAACGCCGGGCTCACCGATCAGCACAGGATTGTTCTTCGTGCGACGGCACAGGATCTGGATGACACGGTCTACTTCAGAGTCGCGGCCCACCAGAGGGTCAAGCTGCTGATCCATCGCCGACTGCGTCAGATCGCGCGAGAACTCGGCGAGCATGCTCTGCTCTCCACGCTGCCCCTTACTGCCTTGCGACGACGGCGTCTTCTCCTGCGTCGTCCGTTGCAGTTCCTCGCGGATCGCCGGGAGCCTGAGTCCGCGCTCCTGCAGAATCTCTGCGGCAAAGCATTTCTCCTCGCGCAGCAAACCAAGCAGCAGATGCTCCGTACCAATGTGCTTGTGCGACAGCCTCTCCGCTTCTTCCGCGGCATAGGCCAGAACGCGCTTGCACTCGTTCGAGAGCGGCAGATCGACCGAGGTCGAAACCTTCTCGCGAATCGTCGTATGTCCTTCAATTTGCTTCCGTATCGACTCCACCGACGCATGCGACCGCAAAAAGCGGTTCGTCAGCGCCTTGTCCTCCCGCAGTAGCCCCAGCAACAGGTGCTCCGTCTCGATGTAAGGCGATCCGAACTGACTAGCCTCGTAACGAGCAAAGAAGATAACCCGCCGCGCCTTCTCCGTATAGCGTTCGAACATGTTCCCCCTCAAGCCGGCCACCACCCAGCCCGAAGGCCGCGTAGCGCCGTTGGTCCCGTACCATCTCCGTACCGCGTACTTCCGGAGACAAATCAGGCTACTTCAAACTGCGAAGCATCCATCCCACTGCCTACCAGTGTAGTCTCCAGCGCAACTTCTATGAAAATCCCTCAAAAGTTATGCATACCCTAGCACCTTTTTAGATGCTTGCTGTGCAAAACCAGCACCAAATTAGGTGCACCTGCGCTCAAGCTTCCTCCAAACGACCCGCTCGCAATCGTAAAACCCGCCCGCAACGTCCTGCAAATTCAAGACTATGCGTGACCAGCACACTTGTCAGACCATGCGCATCATGTAGCCCCTGAATCAGTGCAAAAACCGACTCAGCAGTCTTTCCATCCAGATCCCCGGTCGGCTCGTCGGCCAACAGAATCTTCGGTTCCGTTACAAGGGCCCGGGCCAAAGAAACCCTCTGTTGCTCGCCGCCGCTTAACTCACCCGAACGATGCTCGCCTCGCTCCGATAACCCCACCTCCCCCAGCCAGAACTGCGCCCGCTCCATGGACGATGCGCGCCCCATTCCCCGGGCAAGCAGCGGCATGGCGACATTTTCAAGTGCCGTGAACTCTGGCAGCAGGTAATGAAACTGCCACACATACCCCACATCACGATTCCGAAAATCCGCCGCCTGCTTCGCCGTAAACGAATTCAGCCGCGACTCCCCACACCAAACCTCTCCGGCGGTCGGTTTGTCGAGCGCTGCAAGCAAGTGCAGCAGTGTGCTCTTACCCGCGCCGCTCTCACCAACGATGGCCACCATCTCGCCAGCGTGAATCGTCAAATTCAGATCGCGAAACAGCTCCAGGCCTGTGCGACCCTCAGCCGCCGAAACCGCCGCATAGGTCTTGGTTAGCCCTTCTGCTCGAAGTACTACGGTCCGCTGCATATGTCCCGGCAGTGGTTCCAGGGATTCCGCACCATCGAATGGGTCACCGGTCTCGCTCAAGCCTTTACCTCGTTGCTGCGTCCAGAATGCGACCCCAGTGCAATCGACATCCGATTCCACGCATTGATCGTCGTTATGGCCAGCGTAAGGTTTACCGTATCGACATCGCTGAAGTGCGCCCGAACCTCGTCATACACGGCATCCTGAGCATGGCCGTCCTGAATATTCGTTACCGCCTCGACCCATGCCAGCGCCGCTCGCTCGCGCTTCGTGTAAATCTCCGAACTCCGCCAATTCGCAACCTGAGAAATTCGCTCCGCTGCCTCATTGTTTTTTTGTAACTCAGCAGTATGGAATGTAATGCAATACTCACACCCATTCATTAATGAAACGCACAGCCTGACCAACTCCAGCAGCGTACGTTCCAGGTGCGTGCCTGTATTCAGATAATGCTCCAGCTCCCGCATCTTAGCGAAACCCTCTGGCGCCAGCTGTCCATACTTCAATCTCGGTTCACTCATACCGCAAAGCCTCCGCTGGCAGCACCCTCGCTGCAGATCTACTTGGATACAACGTTGCAATCAAACTAACCCCCAGGCTCACTGCAGCAACAATCACGGCATCCCAAACCCTGGGCGCAAACGGCAGATAGTCGATTGAATAAACCGAAGCATCCAGGTGAATAAAACGGTAGTGCCCACCTAACCAACTCAGGCCATATCCAATAATCAAACCAATCACCGTGCCGATCACGCTGATCAACAATCCTTGCAGCAGAAATATTCGTCTCACCTGCTCCTGCCGCACGCCAAAACTCATCAGCACGGCAATGTCCTTGGTCTTCTCCATCACCATCATGGTCAGTGCAATCAGAATATTTAGCGCCGCGACACACACAATCAGCGCCAGCACGATAAACGTCACCACCTGTTCCAGCTTCAGCGCACGGAAGAGCTCGCGATTCTGCTCCATCCAGTTGGTCGTCTGAAAGCCTTTGCCAGCCTCTGCCTCGATTGCACGCCCAATCTTGTCCGCACGATAAAGATCATCCACCTTGAAGCTGATAACAGAGATAAGGTCCGGCTCAGAGAACAACCGTTGCGCATCCGTCAGACGCGTGAACGCATAACTTGAGTCGTACTGATAGAAGCCCGACTTGAATATTCCGGCTACTGAGAACCGCTGATACCGCGGCACAAGGCCCAGGGGTGTCAGCTCTCCCTGCGGACTCGTCACCAGTAGCGTATCTCCTACTTTGGCACCAAGCGTCTCTGCCAGGTCCTTCCCAATCACAATTGGCGGCACTGCCTGTGCCGCACTCTCGCCGACCTGCGGATTCAATGGCTCGCTGCCTGGTTTTGTCGGCTCCAAAGCCTGTGCCGACCCATCCACCACCGACTGCAACAAATCACCCACGGTCCGCTCGTCCTGCGGGAGAACGCCTTTGATCAAAGCCCCTCCGCTCCGCGCCCCACGCGAGATCAATACCTGCCCATAGAGTCCAGGAGCGGCCGCTGTTACATGAGGCACTTTCCTTAGCCGTTCCAGCAGCGGCCGCCAGTCGCGTATGCCGTCTGCGGCGACCCGCATCAGGTCCACGTGCGCGGTTGAACCCACTAGCCTCTCCTGCAGGTCGCGCCGCATCCCATTCGTAATCGCCAGCGCGATGATCAGCGAAGCTACACCCGCAGCCACGCCAATGACGCTGATCGCCGTAATAACTCCCACAACGGCCTGCCGTCGCTTGGCCCGCAGGTACCGTGCCGCAATAAAGAATTCAAATCGCATCGAATCCCAGCTTACTATCCACTCTCAGTGCACCATTACTTTCGGCAGATTCCAATGCCGCCATACCGCAACCATCCGCAGCGCAAAACATGTAACGCCTCCCAGCAGCATCACCCATGTCCTCGGCCACTGCGCCTTGAGCCCAAGCACAATCACTGTGGCTCCCACAATTGCTGCGACGGCGTAGATATCAGCTTTTAGCACATTTGGAACCCGCGCCAGCATCAGGTCGCGCAGTGTTCCTCCGCCCACGCCCGTCAGCGCTCCCATCAACACCGCAAGCATCCCATGGATGTTGAAGTCCAGGGCCTTCGTCACACCGGCCACAGCGCACAATGCCAACCCCGCAGCATCCAGCACCAGCATCAGGTCCACCGGAACTGTCTGAAACAGGTTGCTGAAGCAGAACACTGCACCTCCCCCGGCAAACGCAGTTGCTCCATATCTCCAATCCTTGATCGCATTGGGCGGTGTCGCTCCGATCAGAAGATCGCGCAACATGCCTCCGCCGAGTGCTGTTGCAAAAGACAGCACCAGCAGACCAAAGATGTCTAACTGCGCTTTCATCGCAGCCAGCGCACCCTCGACCGCAAAGACGAACACTCCAGCGAGATCAAAGAGGAGCAGCACCGTATCCGTGTTCGCCCGCAGGCGAGTCACCAGATACTTCATCGAACCACCGTCTTCACCGCCACCACATTCTCGTAACGGTCGTACACTCGCACCGCCAGCACGTGTTCCTTTGCGTCAGCAACCGGCTGAGTTGTTGTCGGCGCGGCGACGGTAAAGTCGTACCGTTCCGCCAGCGAGTCCGAGACATGCCCTATCGGCTCTACATACTGCCAGGGCCCTGCATCGAGAGAGTACTCAGCATGAGCAATCGGCGAAGTAGTGTCTTTAACCTCAAGCGTCGCATGGATTTTCGGCCCCCATCCACCCGCGCCAGCCTCTATTTTTGCCTCCAGCATGCCAGGAACCGGCGGTGTGGTGTCCACCACAAACACGCTGCTCACCCGCTCACTCGTCAACGCATCCGAGTCCGCGTGAACTGGCCCATCGCTCGCCACCACCTTCATCACATAGCTCCCATCCGGCAGCAGGGAAGAGTCGAAACTATAAAACCGATCGCTGATCTTGTCTTTCAGCAGCCGCCAGTTCGTCTCGCCCACGCCCCTGTACCAAATCGCAAACATCAGGTCATCGCCATTGTCATCATGCGCCAGCCAGCGCACGGTCACGGCGGTCTTATCCTTTTGCGCCGTCAACGGAGCTGTATTTGCGTCCGGCGTAAAGTTAATCGTCGGAGCCACTCCGGCAGCAGCAGGAAAGGCCACCTGAACCGTGTTGCTTGGCAGCGCCACCGCGCCGGCGGCGACACGCGCTCCTGGCTGCACCACCACATCATCCACCACGGGAGCCACATTCTTCGGCAGATAGTTCAACGCCACGGCATCTACCGCCCCACCCGTCCGTAGCACCGCCTTCCACTGTGCATATCGTCCCGAAGGTACAGTTACAGAACCGTCCACACCCACGCGTGACCAATCACTCCATCCCATCAGAGGGCTCTCAACATTTCCGCTCCGCATATACAGATCAAACCCAGCAGGAGTTGCGCTCCGAGCCTCTACCCGGCCCCACTGTGAAAAGCCCTGCGCATCGAAGACTTCACTCGTATAGGTCGCATCTTTCGCAGCGGAATCCGCCATCCGAAAGACCTTCCCACTGTTGCTTGTTGCCACCAGCAGACCATCTTTTACCGGTGCAAATGCCATCGCCTGCGCCGCCTCCAGGTGTGCCACATCGGTGTATCTCCCCGGCATCCCTACATCCACGCGGTACACACGTCCGCGATTTCCCGTAGCTGCCAACAGACTTCCATCGCGAACCGCAAGCGCATACACGACGTCGTCCCTCAGCGCTAACAGTTTTTGCGGCGTCCCATTCGACGAAATTTTATAAATCTCCGATCCCTCCGGCACCAGCGTGTTCGCTCCCGCTGCAGTTGAAGATCCCGGCTGGCTGAATGTAATCGTGACCCCTACATTGCCCGTCACCGGCAGGGGTGGCAATGGTAGAGTGCCTCTCGTTCCGACTCCTGCAGCATAAAGATTTCCCGCTGTATCCAAAGCTAACGCCGTAATCTCTTTGCGCGGAGCTGCATACACAGCAAATGGCTTTGCTCCCGCAGACTTCGTATCCAGCCGATAGATCACGCCGGACCCGTCACTTCCCGCCCATAAGAATCCGTCCGCACCCAGCAGCAGGCAGCGGATATGCTGATCGGCAGTCTTGAACAAGACCTCAGCCTTGCCGCCACCTGCAGGCACGCGATACACGGCCGCAGGTGCCCCCGCTGCCACATAAACCTCGCCACTTTTGCCTACAGCAATGTCCCATAGATATTTCGGCTTCTCCTCGGTTGTCGCAGGGTCAAACACTATCGCGGCACTGCCACCTCCCTGCGGAATCCGATAGACCTTCCCATCCGGCGAAGTCGCTGCCAGGACGCTTCCATCCGTAGCCACCTGAAGCCCCTGTACTGCCAGTTCCTTCGCTTCAAAAATCTGACTGGCCTTGCCCTCCGGTGAGACCTTTATCACAACCGCAGAACCCAAGGTCGTTCCACCTAGCCCTGCATAGCCATTTCCAGTAGCATCGCTGGCCAGTGACCAGATGTAGCCCTTTCCTGTTGCGTAAAGCATTGAGGTCGCCGGCCCCGCCTCCAGCCTTCCATCGTTCCGAATAGCTACACCATCGGCCGATCCCCGCTCCATCTCGCTGTAGCGCTCTACGCTCCACAGCTTCGTCCCCTGTGCGCTCACCAGACCGGGCAACAGGCTGGCTGCTGTCATTACCATTCCAACCGTAAACACTCGTCGCATCATCGTGATCCTGAGTCTAAAGCACCACCGCCCAACCTCGCGCATCGTCAATAGAAAAGCGAGAGCCGCAGCCCTCGCTCATTCGATGTAAATCAGTCTGGAATGTCAGTTCGTCAGAACCGCCCGATACCGAATCTGGTTCTTCTTTACCTTGGCAACCGCATCGTTCGCCTTACCCATTGGAAAGCGCTCCGTAATGGCTTTCACTCCATGTCGTGCCGCCACATCCAGCATTTCATGTAGATCTCTTGGACTGCCCGACGGACTGCCTGAGAGGGCTCTCTGCTGTCCGATGAGCGAAAAAGCCTGAACCTGTATGGGCGAAGGCGGAACTCCAACCACGCACATCATGCCCTTGGGCCGGAGCGCATTGATATAGCCCTGCCAGTCCTGATCCGCGCTCACGGTTGAAAGCAGGAAGTCAAACGACCCTGCAACCTTCTTCAGTGCGCCGGTATCGCGAGTATTCACAAAATTGTGCGCACCAAGCGACTTTGCTTCGGCTTCCTTATCTTTGGAGGTCGAAAATGCCGTGACCTCTGCGCCAAATGCGTTTGCAAACTGGATACCGATATGTCCCAAACCGCCGATCCCAATCACGCCCACCCGCGACGATGGTCGCACACCATGGTTGCGAAGAGGTGTGTATACGGTAACTCCTCCACACAGCAGGGGAGCCACAGTCTCGCTCTCGAGCGACTCAGGCACAGGGATTGCGAAGCGCGAGTTCACGCGGATCCTGTCGGCAAAGCCGCCATTTCTTCCCACGCAGGTCGGCTGAGACTGAGCGCATAGATGTTCGTCGCCTTGTCTGCACCATTCGCAGATTCCACAGCTATCGGCCTGCCAGCCCACACCCACGCGTTCTCCAGTTCGGCGGTCTTGCACGCTCGCGCCCACTGCGACAATTGTTCCCACAATTTCGTGACCTGGAATGAACGGATACTTACTGATACCCCAGTCGTTATCGATCAACGCTATATCGCTATGGCAGACACCGCAGTGCGAGATCTTGATCTCGACTTCATCTGGCTGCAACTCGCCCGGATCGAACTTGTACGGAAGCAAATGTGCACCGGCCGCATGCACAGCCAGACCATGAATTTCACTCATCAGGAATCGATTCCTTTTTGCGGAGGACGTCTATGTCTCCGCTATCAGTTTGATGCTACAACATCCCAATGCGCAAAACGGTGATCCACAGGCTCCGCCCAATCCTGTCGATTAGCCCGAAACATAAGATGGCTCACCAGTTGCGCAGTAATCGATCCGCAAGTTTTATCGCACAAGAAGATTCAGAACCTGAGACCCGGACACCGCATATCCAGTCCCAAGGGACCCCACATCGACCACACTCTCCCCCGTCAACTGCATTCGCTGATTATCTTTTAGCGGCCCCAATACATTTGCCATCGAGAGCGGAACATCGGGTAACGATTCGCCCTGCAAGACAACCTGCGCCGCATGATCCAGCAATGTCACATAAATTTTGTCGTTGGCTCGACTTCGATTCAGTTGGTCCACGGTATCCGCGAGCCCTGCTGCATACTGGGCCGTCGCTCCCGTCGGCGTTGTCAACCTGTCTACGGTAGCGCCATCGCTTACCAGCACTCGCAGCGGTCCAGGCGAAAGAACTGCAGGCAGCTTTACTTCCAGGTGCACCACTCGCGGCTCTGCCTGGTAAGGATGCAGCGTCGCTTCTACCTCGATCGTTTCACCTGCCCGCGCTTCCATACGGCTCAACCTGGCCGTCTCCAGTACCGCAGTTCGGCGTTCTGGTATAGCCTCTACCTTCAACTTCAGTCCTGTGATCGTCGGCTGATCCAACGAGTTTTCATACACCTTGCTGAATCGTCCACCCACAAATAAAGCCGTATTGATCGCCCCGGAGTTCATCTCGTTTTGCGTCATCAGGCCGTGTATCTGGACCGGCGATTGGCCTTCGACGCTCAGTTCTCCGTCGACACGGAAGCTCATCTCCGCAGCCGCGGCGTTGGTTCCTTGCAGACTTTGATAGATCGATACCAACACTGCCGAAGGTGTTAGCTGCCGGTTGTCCAATACCTCGAAGTGCATGGTCTTTGGCTCCGGGGCAACTTTTCCCGCAATCATGGAAGGTTTTACCTCCACCGCCACTGGAATCATCCTTGCCGTCGCACCGAACCGCCCCAGAATCGCCGAAGCCCGATCCTCCGTAAACGCTCCCACCGTTTGAGTTGTGTTCACAATCTTGAAAGCATTCAGAGGGGAGGCGAGCGTAGCCACCACCTCGGCCTTCGTCATCGGCATATCCACAGGCCCATACTGCGTAATCGGATGCCCACAAGCCAGCAGTCGTGTTGGGTCGACATAGGTCACCGTGCAGGTCCCGGCCATCGATAGATCTCCCCGCACCAGTATCGCGCTTACCGCCGACCCGGGCACCACCGGCTCAGGTTGCAGTGCCTTCGCATCTGATCCGCCCAGTCCCGCGACCGGCGTCAAGCCCATGGCCCGGAAGCGGTCACCAAACCGATCTACCGCTTCCTGAGTGAATCCTCCAAACACAAGTGGAGTTTCCATCGCCCGGACCTCTACCTGCCCATCGTTGCCCGAAACGCTTGCACGTATTGGTGCGCTGGCACCCGTCGGGCGTACCTCTCCGTCCCGTACCGCCAACATGTATTCAATAGGTGTAATTCCTGCAATGGGGTCCTTGCTGAACTGGCCAATCCGGTAGCTCAATGCCCCCACCAGCCGGCCATCGATATAAACCGGGCTGCCGCTCATTCCCGCCACTACGCCCGTGTACTCCGGCTTAGCGCCGTGCAGGCGTGCAAGAATCATGTCCTGTCCCGGTCCCAGTGCGTCCTTCAGAACGCCCAGGATCTCGACATCCATTGGCTCCGGGTTTACCCCTTCAAATACCGTGTAAGCCAGGCCACGAAGCCCGCGCTTGACCTCCGACAGGGGAAAAATTCGCATCTCCGCAGGCGCAACCGTAACCGCACCTGGGGCTGGGTTTTTAGCCGGCGTCTGTGCCAAGACGGTTCCCATCAATGTCCACAAAGCCAAACCAGGAGCCAGCCATCGCGTCTTTACTGCAGTCTTCACGTCTACAGAGTAGAAGCGTCCGGGCCACAAAGCAAAGCTGCGCCCGCCAGGAACCGATTTTCTTCCCGAAGGGCGGCCCTCACCAGAGGCTCGTGCCAGCGTCAAACAGACCGGAGTAAAGTTTTAGATCATGAGCATTAGCCCCAAGTCTCTCTGCAACCCGGCCACCCTCCTTCTCGCGTCCTTTGCCCTTCTGCTCCCCTCCGCCCGCGCCCAGGACGCTCCATCCTCGCAAGCCCCGCCCCAGCAGACCACGCCCGACTCCGCGGGCCCGCAGACCGACAATGGCACCATCATCCTGAAGAAAAAAAAGGAGGCAGAGGAACCCCCGCCTCCACCCGCGCCCGCTGAGCCTAAAGTTAAAAATCCCAATAACGAGACCTATTCACTCCGCGTCGACGTCCCAATCGTTAACCTCGACGTCAACGTCATCCTCGATAAGACCCACCAGTTCGTCCCTGGCCTGAAAGCCCCAAATTTCCTCGTTCTTGAAGACGGCGTTCCACAAACAATCACCAGTGTCCGCACCACCCAGACGCCCATTACCGCTGTAATGCTGCTTGAGTTCGCTGCCAACAGCTATTACTTCATTCGCGACATGCAGAACGCCTCTTATGTCTTTTTCCGTTCGCTCCGTCCCGATGACTATATCGCCGTCGTTACCTACGATCTCCGCACCCACATCCTCACAGACTTCACCAACAACAAGGACACCGTCGGCCAGGCTCTCAGCTCACTGGTAATTCCGGGCTTCTCCGACACCAACATGTTCGACGCCCTTTACGAGACCCTCGACCGCACCAGCCGGATAGAAGGTCGCAAGTACATTATTCTCATCGGTACCGGCCGCGACACCTTCTCCAAACTCACCCTCGACAAGATGCTCGCCAAGATCAAAGCCACATCCAATGTCACTATCTTTACCATCGGCACCGGCGCCTTCGTCAACGAGATGTATGGTGGTCGAGGCGGCATGGGAGGCAGCATTCGAGATTTAAATTACCTGCAAGCCCAGAATCAACTCAAGACCTTTGCCGCTATGACCGGCGGCATGAGTTTCAGTCCAGTTTTTCAGGGTGAACTCCCCGACATCTTCTCTCAGATCAATGAGTCCATCCGCAATCAATACGTCCTCACCTACCGTCCTACAAACAACAAAAACGATGGTTCCTACCGCAAGATCAAAGTTCTATTGGTCGACAACGAAGGCCATCCGCTCCAGATGCAGGACGAGAAACACAAACCTCTCAAATACTCCGTCATCGCCCGTGATGGCTACAAAGCCAAACAGCAGGTCGAATAGCACCTTTGATGGGACACGCAGAGGCGCGACTGCGTCGCGCTCAATAGCAAATCGTGCGAAGGACGATCATTTTCCATTAAACTCGCAACCATGCGCATAGCTTCGCTCCAACCATCCATAACCCTTACGCTTGCCGCGTTGGACAAACTCGACTATCTCTGCGCCTGTACCAAATATTGCATCGAAGCTCAACCATCGCTTGCTACCCGCAACTTGAAAATCCTCCACGACTCCTGGACTGCAGATACAGACGAGATCCTGGCCGCTGAGCCGGATCTCGTAATAGCCAGCGTCCCTTATCGCATGGAGTCTCTGGCTGCGATCCTGAAATCCGGCCTGTCTGTCCTCACCCTCGCTCCCCATAATCTCAAAGATATCTACAACGACATCCGTCTCATTGCCTCCGTAGTCTCCGCATACGGAGAAGGAGAAGCTCTCGTTGCACGTATGAAATCGTCAATAGAGATGGTCCGTCAACGATCGATCGCGCGCACCCAAACACCTCTTGTCTATTGCGAAGAATGGGGCAAGCCTCTTATCCACTCCCAGAGCTGGGTGACCGAACTGGTAGAGGCCGCCGGAGGTCAATACCTGGGGGAACCTGGCACCCACACCACCCCAGAGGCCATCGCTGCGGCCGATCCCGACGTTCTTCTCTTTGCTTGGTGTGGAGCCGGAGATCGTGTTCCCCTCGAAAAGGTCATAGCGCAACGCGACTGGCGTGATCTCCGAGCCGTTCGCGAACGCCGCGTTTTCTGTATCCCAGATGAGTTCCTCAACACCCCAGGCCCCAGTCTGCTGGAAGGACTCGCCTGCATAGCCGCCGCAACCCACCCGGATCTCTACCTGCCTCACCCGAGAATCATCAGACTTAGCGAGGCCGAGGCATCGTCAGATCGAGATCCTGCCGTGTCATCTGCTTTGTCAGCAAAATAATTTGCCCCATATGCTGTTGCACGTGACCCACCACCTGATAGATTGCTTCCAGCACCGCGACATTGCGACCTTGCGGCGTAATTCTTTCAACCAGCCTTTCAGCAGGCAGGGAATCGATCACTCCACGTGCTTCGGCTACCGTCTTCTCAAAAAGCTCTATCAGACCCACGCCGGTAAGTTCACCATCTGCATTGAATTCGGCGTCCCGAATCCGAACGTCCTCTGCTTTACCTACGCCATGCATCACCCACTGCCGCATGTTCCCGCACAGATGCAGCACCAAATTTCCTACAGCATTTTCATGTGCCCCATGTCGTTCCCACACTTGTTCATCCGTAAGCCTTTCTACACAGGCCCGCATATCCTTCATCGTTACATCCAGCTTCGTGGACGAATATTCCAGAAATAGCGCTGCGACCTCGTTTTCCATGACAGCATTTTAGTCGCTACATTGACCGGAACTGCATGAAACCGTACACTCTAAAAGGTGGTCAGCGAAATAACGCACCGCGACCCCGGCTCAATCTGTTGCCCCCTCGTTCAATGGTAGGACAGTCGGCTCTGAACCGATCAATCGGGGTTCGAATCCCTGGGGGGCAACCAAGACCGCACTTCCTGAAACTTCCCTAAACTTCCTCGTACGATCAAAACGCCCATTGAATCCGGCCTTGACGAGATTGAGCAGTAAATCCGAACGCGCCACAGCCGGTATCCTCCAAATCAAGTCTAGCAGCGTGCCTTCCAGCGTCTATACCTCCATCGTCACCGGTGGAAAACACGTACCCAATTACAAACGTCACACCGTAGAACCACTGAGCGCAGGCGAGAATCGCTGCACGGTTTCGTATCAAAATCAGCCCTGCGCCTCTGCTCTTGGTCGTCGCGCTGTCACCTCGCTTTACGCCGGTCATGCAGTCGGGGCATCGGGTATCGTAGTTTGCGAATGCATCCCGCTCATGAATGCCTGAAAAAGCGACCTACGCACGTCTATAAGGTCGGCAGGTTTGATGAACTACAATCTTCACGCCAGCCCTCAGCAAACCTAGCCCGCAACGCCAACCCTCTCATCGCACACCCACTTTTCGGGCGCGATCTTTACTTTCCGGAAACCGGCTTTTGCTCTGGCCAACCTCCGTTTCGCTATTGTGGCATATTCGCCTCTTCTTCGCCAATATGCATCTATCAAAGTTGCGGAGTCGGAAGAGCGACCGGATTGGCCATCCCGTTTCGTGACATTGCGTCCGAGCAGTGGCAGCCCAAGCAAAGCAATTGTCACTGCAATGCGGATAAATGGCTCGGGGCCAATAACAAGCGAGAAAGAATTCGCGGCTGGCTCACTTGGGGAGTCGATAGCCCCGGCGCGTGCATGTTCGTCGCCCCATTCAATTGTTGATGAAGCCGGCGACTTGTACGACATCACACCGATAGACCCAAATACTCCATCGGCGGATGCCTATTGAGTCTTTCGATGAAACCACTCTTCGCCGCTTCGGACTTTAGAACTTCTCTCCAAACGCAACCAGCTGCTCGACGGAGATCTCCTTGCACTCCACCTCGAAGGCAAGGGTGCTGGACAATTGAACCGGCTCCGCGATGTTGTGTCCGGAAATTGAAATACTGGCCCGCACCTCGCCGCTAGTCCGACGTCCGAGATAGAACGCTCGGCTCGACCATGCCGACGTTCCGGGCTGGATGTCGCCTACTCGATCTGCACTTCAATTCCACGCTCATGTGGGATGACCGAAACGTCCGAACGCATGAACGCGTCCGAACGCATCATCTTCATAAGCCGTTCTTTTACCGGCTCGGCGGCCCGTCCGCCGGACGATTTAACCTCCACGTCCGGTTGTTCGAAGCCGAGCCGAACCACCACTTGCTGTGCGTTGACTCTGGAGGTGTTTGCGACGGTGACACCTAGCGCCTGCATATGGGCAACATCCCGAAGGTAAACGGCCAGATCGGAATAAAAGTCCTCATTCTCATCATTGATCCGAACGACCAAGCCATAGTTGTTACCGTAACCCGGGATCTCGGCATCCTCCGGAACGTCCAGGCATAACATCCGGAATACCGGATGGCTCTCCAGTTTGGATCTCTTCTCCAGGTCCGCAAACGCGAATTCGAGAACCGGCTGTGCCCGTCCACTTTCAAGCTTCGCTCCCATCTGGGCCACTTCATCCGGACTTGCCGTGCTGGTTATGTCCCCGCGCCGGATGTATACCGTCTCCGATTTGAGCCTTCCGAAGTTCTTGGTCAGAAAGAAGGGTCGGTCTTGCACCGGTATTGTGACGACACCGATCGATTTACCTTCGAAATCCACAGGTTCGTAAAAGAAAGTGATTGGGCGGTTGACCTTGCTCTGGACAAATGTCTGGAGGGTTCGGTTCAGAAGGTGTTGCGCGCCAGTTACCGCCGCTCGACTGCCTTTCACTTCCTGAACCCCAATCAAAATGTGCGCGTCAGAGGTGCGCCAAGCGTTCGCGAAGGCAAGAATATCCTTCAGAAGTTCCGAGCGATCGTCGTCCGTCCCCGAATCGAAAGGATATTGATCCCGTTTGAAATCGAGTGTCTCCGACTCACTTTGCCAAAGCAACGTGCTCAATTGATTTGCATCCATACAGCGTCAGCCTAACATCGCGAGTCTCCCGAGTTTCAAAAGGTTTCCCTGCAAGGCAAATCGTCGCTTTTTGGGAGGAGGCCTCCTCCCCAGCTCCACCCGCATCGCGTCTTCCGCCGCCCCTGCAGTGGGCCCGTTCGAGCCTGTTAGCGCCCCGCCACAATTTGCTCAAACTCGCCACGCATAGCCCTCGCCCGGGCCTTGAGAGGAGATGATAATGATTGAGATGGCCTTCGTCTCCAACACGGAGCGTGATGCTGGGCCTACGATTGCCGGGTTTTTTTTCCAGGTGAACGTCTCGATCCTCCGCTGGCTCGATCTGGAGCCTTCACAGCGAATCGAGCTTGAATGCGGCGAAGATATCGACACGGTCGAGAGCGACGGAGAGAACTACGCAGAGAAGTGGCTCCTAGAGCAACTTAAGCGTTCCATCGTGCGCCACGTTGCTGTAGACGGTAACCACGCTGAAGACCTGATAAAAGAGCGCCTTCCATGCAGTCGTCTCTCCGCGAATTTTGATTATCAGATCCACTGTTTCACAGAGCGTGGCAAGAGCCGCGCTCCAATCTCCGATTCGCCGTTGGGCAATGGCGTGCTCTGCCAAAGTGCCGACGAGGATGGAAGGGATCAACTTACCAGCCCGAGCCAATTCCACGGCCTGCACCGTATAGAACGTCGGCGGTGGGCCCGATTTTTCATCATTTGGCCGGCCGGGTTTAAAGTACAGAAGCCTTCCTCTTCGGCATCCTCGGATTAGAGCTAAAACAAGAGGACTCTCATGCGCATCCTGATCGGCGAACCAGTCAAGGGGACGGAGGCAAACGCGCTGCGACGTTTGCACCAAACGGCGAAGGATCTCGATGGCCTTTTGCTGGCTAACTTCCACGTTGGGCCGCGCCAATTCGATTTCGTGCTGGTGTCACCGGGATATACAGCACTCATCGAACTGAAGTCCCTGGCCGGAGCGGTCTTTGGCGGACAGAACGGCAATTGGTCGATCCGCGACCTCACCGGAGAGAAGAGAGAATATCCCGGATTCAACCCGTGGGGGCAGGCTGTTGCGCAAGCCAACGTCCTGAGTGATGAAATGTCTCGATTTCAGAAGACACATCAAAATGTCCCGGCACCGCTCAATGGGCAGTTTTACCGCGAGTTCGAAACGATCGCATCCATCTATCCGACGTTGCACCCTGACTCAAAAATCGAAATCACCACATTCAAAGCAAATGTAGTGGGATTTGACGACCTGACTTCCACCATAACCTCTCAGCGGCGGGCTCGTTCATGGCAGGTCTCCGACTGGGAGCGGTTTGCGAAGGAATCTCTCAGTCTAAAGACCGTTTCCCTCGAAGAGGCAATCGATCCGAGGATGCACAGGGCACGTACTTCTGTGAACTCCTATCTGCAGCGCCTGCGAGACTCTTACAATCACGACCTGGCCCCTCTACCAGCAACGACCGCCGAATCGATTCGCGGCAGTATCCTGATCCACTGCCTTATGGAATCGAGACACCAGATATTGGTTGGTCCAAGCGGCAGCTGCAAATCATTTCATCTGCGGCATCTTGTCCTCTCTCTCGCCGCGGGTGGAAACGAAGTTCCAATCCCTGTTGATCCTAAGGGATATGGCGGCGGCGAGATCTCTTACCTCCTGCAGCAATCCACCTCCCCATTTTCTGCATTGAACGTCGGGAAGCTGGTTGGGGATATCGTAGCCTGCGGATTGCGCCCTGTCCTTGTCATCGACGCCCTCAACGAATGTCCGGAGGCGTTTCGGTCAAGACTTCTCGAAAAACTGCAGGCGTTTGTTCTTCTGCGGGATGCGCGGCTCATTATGTCCGACCAGGCACGTGTTGAGCTTCCTCCGGAGATCAAATCGACCCTGATCTCGATCCAGCTCCCCCAAGGCGACGAGAAAGTGCAGATATTCTCCTACTACGCTGGAGAGCCGCCATCCGAAGGTCTGGCCCACTTGTCGCGAACTTTCACCAACGCCTTCGATCTCAAGATCGCTGGGAAGAGTCACGCGAGAGGTGATCACCCTGACTCGCGCTGGGAGCTTTACAGTCGCTATGTCAGGGACACGCTTCATGGAACCTACGTAGTCGCTTCAGCATTTCTGCGAGCTATCGCCGGGGAAATGATGGAATCACTGACTATGGCAGTCAGACAAGATCGTTTTGAAAAACTCGCAGAGACCTTCTATCAGCAAGAGCAGTCGCCATTGGCCGCAGTTGAACAGTTGCTTCGGTCGCGGTTGGTTCTCCCTCGGGATGAATACATATTTTTCGAGCACGAACTCCTTCTGGACTTCTTCAAGACACAATATCTAACGCGAAAAGGTGAGGCGGCGGACGATTTCGCTGCGCAGCTGAGCCGGCCTAGAAACGCGCACCTGCTTGAATGGGCTCTGGCGGAGTGCGATAGCGAGGCCGCCATTGAGACTTTACTGGCGAAAGCTGACGATCCAAAGACCCTTGGAGTGGCGTTGCGCGGCCACTGTGGTCCTCTGGCCCAGACGACGGTGCGAAAGCAATGTCTTGTTCTCATCGCTCTAGGGGTGGCCGAAACCTCCACGATCAAGCTCACCTGCCAGACCATCGAGAGAAATGACGGGAAGATAGGCCTTGTGGGGTTCACGATCACGGGTACCAAACCAAACCCCTTTCCAGGTATGGAGCGCTTCTTTGTGCGGTGGTTGCAGAGAATCTCGAGGACCAAGAGATCCGACGAGAGTTCTTGAGACTTCTCGAACTGACGGACATAAGTTTCTTCGACGCGGTAAGAAACGCCGCGGAAGAATCCCGTATCGGCGTTCGCAGCGCCTACAGCGAAGCGCTTCGATCGTACGGCGGCTTCCTCCTGCATGGAGACGGTGCACCGTTCGTGTGCTCTGGCATCCTGTCGGCAATCCGTCACTCGCGGATGATGTCTCGTCGAGAGCAAGGTCCTTTGGCGATACTCCATAGCCTCGTGAAGAATGTGCGCTCCCGAGAGACAAGCTACTTCTCCTTTTTCGCGTTGCTGATTGACCTTCAACGCGACGCCAACGTGCTGGAACTCGATGACATAATTGATCTGGCACAGAGAGCCTGGAACACAGGCATTGGCTGGTTGCGCACGGAAGCTGTGCGGATGCTCAATTTTCTGCATTATCGGGCTTCGACTCTAGGAGAGGAGCAGATCGCTAGAGTCAAAGAACTTCTCCAAAGCTTTGAGACCAAGGACATTTTGGTCAACACAGAAATCCTTGAGGCTTTGGCGGCCTATGACGGCTTCGAACCACCGGTTTCAGCAGAAGACGCTCTCACCGAAATGCGTGATCTCGTCGAGGCAGAAGATGAACCGACGGCCGAGCAGGCTGAATCTGCGCGTCTTTTCGAAACTACCTGGCCACAGTACAGGCGAGACGCTGCGTATGGCGTTCTCGGCAAAATATTTGAAGACATCTTCATGGGGAAATGGGGAAATATTCCCAGGCTTACGGTGAGTTGCCTCATGCGCAACGAAAGAAACTGCTCGAGCTCGCGGCAATGAGCAGTCGCCCCGGCTCTCATATCGACTGGATTCTCTGGGAACTCCTTGCCATATCGGATACGGAGAGCCTGCCCATCTTTCATCGCTTTGCCACACAACTGGACGAAGAGACTCCTTGCACGCAGGATGTCGTTGGCGCCTTCCTAGCGTCCGTGAGGGGTTGCGCTCGCTTCGGCGAGCAGCCTCCACCGATTCCCGAAGGCGTGACTCACGACCGCAAGGCCTGGGCCGTCGTGGGCTCAATCTTGTTCTGGTGGATGAAGGATGCCGACCCCGGTGGCGCAAACAAGAACATTGCACTTGGGTGGAAGACACTGAGTGACGAATTGCCGTTCTGTTTTCCGGACATTCACCAGAAGGTCAATGAATCACAATGGCTCAACAACGAGCATTCGATCAACTTGGCAACCATCTTTCCGGAACAGGTGCGTCCCCTGCTGGAGACTGCCCTCAGAAACAGAAAGTCTTTGACCAGCTTGTTTCGTCATGGTGGCTCGGCCGACGAACGCGTTGTGCAGACAGTAATTCGAACTTTGGAAGAGATCGGAAACGAGGGATCAATCCTCGTCTTGGAAGGCTTGACCGAAGATCCGGCATTTGGCAAACTTGCGGTTCAGGCAATTCACGCAATACGACGCCAGTAATGAAGGTCACGCTGCCTGCTGATAGCGACTACTGCCCATCGCCAGGCTTCCGCATAACTCCAGAATGAAAGGCAAAGCCGAGCCGCGAACCTCGCTGTTAGACGACGTTAAGGTAAGTCACCCCAAACTCGGGAGATCCTACCTTGAAGTCTCGATGACGATTCCCTAGGAAATACAGGATAGGCATCCTACCGTCGGGCAAGGCCGATCCACCTCGGTTCAATCAACGTGATGTTTGCTTATGGGCAGCTCTGGCAAAGGAAGATATAGGCGAAAGAAATCGCGCCAGAAGCGGACGACTACTTCTAACAGGTTTGCGGTGTAGAGCCACCGATGTTCGCCTGCGTCTTCTCCCAGATCGATCAGGAGGTAGCCTTTGCCGTCTTTACCAACGGGAATGGAGCCCTGCACATACCGGATCGGCTCATCCCAAGTTCCTTCATCGAAGCCCGCGTGCGGCGTGTCAAAGCTGAACGGTAGTGAGACAACTCACATCGTTTCGAAGCTCTGCTTTTTCCGAACGTGTTTTGTCCCATTCGCTATGTTGTGAATGAACGTCATCCACACAGAGTGAGCATCGACCCATGCAGCAAACTCCCTAAGATCACTGACACCGAATCTCGTTTTCAGATTGCGATCGTTGCTTATCTTGTCGTGCCACACCCAATCCGTAAGATGATGCGCCGAGATGGCACAATGAACGGCCCGTCGCGCAGAGTGAGGCTCCTCCATGAAGTCGTCGAAGTCCTGCACGAGCATTGTGTAGAAATCGTGAGCTGTTATGAGGTCGAACATAGTGCCTCCGCGGACTCATCACTCAACCTCTGGGCAGGAATGTCCTGCCGACGGATGGAACTTGGCACATGTTCACATGGTTTTGATGGGATCATCTCTTCTTTTTTGCTGGCAACAAATCAACGCGTTTTGCCTGTTTCTCTTCGACGACTTCTCGTCCAAACCTTGCCCAAGTGTCGTTTTGAATGAGGTTGATCTTGTTACCTCCAGCTTGCTCGCCCCCTGCATGCTTCGAATCGTCCGTTTCACCGAGTCGGAGACGTTCTTGGGCATCCAAGGAATGAGCGTGATGCGCTCAATACAAGCAAGTGACACTTTAATGTTAAGAAAAAGGAGGTCATCTTGCGTGTCCTCATAAATGGCTCGAAATTCCCCTTCTGGGGCATACGGCGCCCTTTCATGAACGGCAGGTCCGCGACTTCACAGCCGTCGACATCGAGAGCGGTCAGAGGAACGTAGGACACTTCGCCAACACGGATATCGTCATATTGTTCGAATATGTCTAAGAGTTCCTGTTTTTTGAAGCTGATGCACACGCCGCTTGCACCGTGAGCGAAGACGCTCCAATGGTGATAAGTCTCTGTCTCTTGGGAAAAGCATATCGCCAAGAGAGACCTCAATTTTTGATGGTTCTTGTAAAGACGCATAAAAAGGGAATCGTTTTTATCGTCCCACTGCGTGGGATCTAGAAAAGTCAAAGATTTCTTCTCCAGAAGATAGAGCAATGCGGGTAAATCGCAGTATCGTCGCAGGAACTTATGAGTCTGCGTCATGTCGTTGTCCCTCAAGGCCGTTTCTACATCACGTTTGCATAGCAGTGCTGGAAGTAGCGTGGCAGCGTATCCAGGGTGTTGTTTACTGCGATGTTATCTCTCATCCTCGATCTGACACTCTCTTCCTGTCGGTCTGGTAAAACGAGTCGAATTTGATTTTCACAGCGATTCGATCTGCAAATCCGAGTTCATAAAGCACGATCTCGTCGGGATGGGACAAGCCATACTTCATGCGCTTCAGAAGTTGCGCAAGTAAAGACTGAGTCGCTGATGCCGCGTCAGCTCCTGAGACGGCACCCAACATCTCGCTGATCGCCGCAACGATGAGGGTGCTGTCGTATGCAATCACGTTTTCGCAAAGATTGACCAGATCATCCATCGTCGCCTATCTGGTCTTTTGCCCCCACCGCATGCGCGCTCCATTCACTTGCCACGTGTTCAGCAGCTGCTCGAAGTTCTCGCCACTGATCCAATGTTGGACGGTCGGAAGAAGTTGTTCAGAGGGCAAGAATTTGCCGACCTTGTCTTCGCCTAAGATTTCGATGACAATCGGCCAAATTCTGATCAACAGCTGCTCGTCCGTATACTCCTCCAGAAGCAACGCCGCTTCGTTCACCTGAACCCAAGCCCGGACACGTTGGACCGCGTCGAGCCCGAGGAGCGTCTTCCCGTAGGCAGCTTGGACTTGAGGATCAGGTTGCCGCGATTCGATGTATCGGGCCAGATCTCGAAAAGCTTGTACCATCTGTGCTTTTTGAAGGTCGTCCGCAAGTGCGAACGCTAGTGTTTCTCGGGCAAATTGCCCTACTGATACAAAGAACTGCTCGAACGGATCGGTGCCGCGGTTCGCCATCAAATAGCTTTCCAGCGCTTCAATGAGCATCTTTTTCGTCTTCAACTGGCCAAGAAGCCCCTCCTTCGTGAACAAGAGCTGCTTATGTGCGGTGGCGGCACCCGTCAGTTTGCGCCTGAGCTCCGCGGGATTTTGCAAGAGGTCGCGGATGGCCTCATTAATGTCCATTTGCAATATCTTGTCACGTCTTTCATTCGTGAAAGCGGTCAACAACAGGAGTAGTGAACTGGCGGTTCGTTCTGTGGCATTCGGATTGAGGAGATTCGTTGCTTCTCGCCATCTCCACTGCTCACCAGGCGTACGTCTCGTGTCATAGAGGTCAGGGTCGGAGAAGATGATCGTGCCTTCTGTATGCATCCCCGCTCGGCCTGCTCTACCGATTAGGTTGTGGAAGTCACGAGCACGAATTCGGTCGACTCCTTGCATGGTGCCTGAAACAATCAGATAACGGATCGGAAGGTTAACTCCCTGCGCGAGCGTCGATGTGCAGATGACGAACTTCACTAAATCTTCCTTCATCGCTGTTTCGACGGATAGCCTGATCCCTTGAGGAGTATTCCCGTGATGGGAGAAGATTCCGAGTCTTGCCGCTTGGGTGACACTCTGGTTCTCGCCAAAATGAGAGGCGTAGAGGTTTCCCAAGTTATTTAATTCGGCAGCATTGCAGAACTGGCTCGGTCTGTTGAGTTGCAACCCGCGTTCGAACGCGCCCACCGCGGCGGCTGCGATATTCCCAGCGGTTGCTTTCTTTCCACAGAAGATTGCGACACTTCCGTTACGCACGACCTGAAGCCCAAGATAGAGAGCGACGGAATTGGCGTTGCGCTCCGGAAACACTCGCGGAGTTCGTTCTCGGGGTCGCAAGGCGAGTTGACGCTGTTCGATCAAGCGGGGGACGAAATACTCAATATGGTCTGGGTCGTGGGGCTCCACAAATTGAAGCTGGCCCAAAGGTGTTCTCCAACTCGCAAAGGCGATGGATCGGCGCGTCGTCGAAAGATCTTTGCCGTCAATGAGAACCACTTGATCCCCAATAAGCCACCGTCCGATTGCTTCGGCGTTGGTAATAACGGCGGATATCAGGACGATTTGCTTATCTTTTGGCAACAGTCGTTTGATCGATGTCAACAATAGCTCGTATGTCACGCCGCGTTGGCCGCTATCGAACTGATGTCCCTCGTCATAAATGACGGCACCGACAGCATCGATCAACTCCGGGCTGTGTCGAAGAACATAAAGCAGCTTCTCGGGAGTCAGAACGACGATCTGTTCGGGTTCGGTATTTCAAAATCGAAAATTGCACCTGAATCTTCAAACAAGGATTCGAGAATAGCCGAGTAGTCGACGAGGAGCGCGTCGGATAGTTCATTCAATTGAACATTCTCTCCCTTGAACGCCGCTCGAAGTGCACCCGTTATCTCTGTACAAAGGGCGCGAAACGGAGCGACCACAATCGTGAGGCGAGCACGATCGGAATAGAACGCGCTCCGAATAATTAGCTCGATACCCCTCGTTTTGCCTGCGCTGGTGGGCATCTGAATAATCGCCGATCGACCCTGAAGTACTCCTCGTTCGCCGAAGACGTGCTGGGAAGGCCAGAGCTCTCGCATAAAGGACGGTTTACCGAACGGTTCGGCCCATAGTCCTGGTTCCAGTCGGCTATAGGGAGGCAGCACGTGTCCAGACGCATTCTTCAAACGCTTCCGCGCGATTGCCGACACCAGATCTGCGTATAACAAGTCTCTTGGGGTGCCGCGCGAATAGGCAGCACGCCTCAAGGCCGTCGCGTTTGCGATGATCTCGTTACGTCGAGTCCCTTCCGAAAAGTACTCTTGCAGCACTGTCGCTACGACACTCAAGAGCGTCGAATAACCCGATTCGGGCAGGAGAGGGAGAGTCGATTGATCTGCGGAGAGCAACCAACGAAGTAGCGTGTCCCAATGATCTAGAGGGGGACCTGAGATGGCCGACTCCCGGACTAGAACACCGGCGCTGCCGGCCAAGTCGCACAGATAGTATCCAGCTCCGCTCAGCAAGAGCAGCTCAGTTGCCAACTGCTCCCCGTAGCGGGACGAAACGAAAGCATGAAGGAAGCGGCTGCGAAACGAAGGGCAAAGGGTTCATTAGGAAGGATGCGTCCTACAGTCAGCTCCCCCTCCATTTCAAGATCTGCGATTCTTGCAGCTTCATCACCAAAAATGCCGATCACCAGAGATAACAATTCCGCAGGGTCACTGCCACCGGTATCGAGGTTCGCCAGTCCTTCGGGAACATTAAACTCGAACATTCTCGCTCTTGCCTGTGCGATTCCGTCGAGTCGTCGCGAGGCGCGTTCAGGCTTCATGAGCTGCCACCTCATAAAGACGATGTACCAAAGCCATCATCTGCTGTCCCTTAATCACCAACAAATGGAGGTTCTGATTGTCTGGATGGTCGGTCACCGAGACGTTCGCTGCAACCGTTCCGTCGTAGGCGGTATCGCAGTATACGGCGGTAGCTGTGTACTGATTCTTGTATGGATGGTCGGGAGGATTTTGAAAGCGGCGGACCATCGCCGCACCATCCTGATCGTTATCCAATCTGAGCCTTTGCTTCATCGCATTCAGGGTGTATGCGCGACGAAGATGGTCCTTGGCTGAGTCGTTGATTGCATCCTGCAGTCGGCTTTTCGTCGTCGATCCAGTAAACTGCGCCTTGACCTCGACGCACATGAGAACATCGTCGGGTGAGTATTTTTCATTTTTAATATCCGTCGCAGTGGACAGACCGAATGCTAGAAAATCCGAGCCTTTGACCGATTCGTTGGGAATTGCTTTGGCCCGGTAGCGTGTTCTTGGCACTCGCCAATTCAGCACGTACTCGAAGTAGTCGGCGACTAGAATCTCTGCAAAGTCTCCGGACCGAATGCTCGGCCCTGGCGCTTTCTTATTGTCAGGAAAGGCAAACTGGAGCAGAAAATCCTTCCTGTTCAAACCAGTTCCATCGCGTGCTTCGTCGAGTGCTTCGTCCAGATAGTAGTGTTGGCGAAAATGCTTGCCCAAGCCGATAGAACCTCGTCGTCTTCAAGGTGCTTTAGCTCCAAGATGGCAAGCTGATGCCCGTCTGGAGTCGTCAATCTGTTTCCAGAATCTTGCAGCCATGCGATATGTGGGGGGACAGCAGACATACTTCGATGACCCAGGTGTCATGAACTCAGCGGAACGGAACCGTGTCATTCTAAATCGTTAAGTCCTCCTCCGGAATTTCTTTATAGAGACCGTAGACGGTTGGAACTGAAACGAGACCGTCGTCGGAGTAGGGAGAGCACCGAAACATAAGGTCGTCCTTCTGTCTTTTAGGGCAACCGAGCTTATCCCTGGGAGGATGTTTCCTCCTGTCTGCAGCCGCAATCGCGGCTGCAGACGCCCACCTCAGCGGCCTGTTCTTGCCCGCGACGCTCTGGGAAATCACGCGAAAGATCGGGATCTTTTCCGCGCCGGCTGTTTTCGCTCTGGCGATGACAAGTCGTCTTCATGAGCATTCTGAAGATAGAACTCGTGGAGTTTGGCCTGGAGCAGCTTCTTGTCGGGCAACTGTGTCTGATACTCAGCAATTAACGCCGGGGATAAGCTGCGACTGAGGGCATATTCGACCACCTCATCGTTCTTGCTGGCGCAGAGCAGAACACCAATCGACGGTTGCTCGTGTGCCTTGCGGACGTCGCGATCCAGCGCTTCGAGGTAGAAGGCGAGTTTGCCTAAGTATTCAGGTTCGAACCGACCGACCTTTAATTCGATGGCGACTAGGCAATTGAGACCGCGATGGAAGAACAGCAGGTCCAGCGCGAAATCTCGATTACCGACTTGCAGAGGATATTCCGAAGCAACAAAGCAGAAGTCGCGACCTAATTCGATCAAGAAATCTTTCAGCTTGTCCAAGAGGCCGCGGTGCAGGTCAGCTTCGGCATGAGTCGGTGGCAGACCCAGAAACTCGACGTTGTAGGCATCGCGAAAGATGCTGAGCGCTTCGGGATGAATCTGTCGCACCGCTGGTGAGACTTTTGGAGGACTGAGCACGATGCGCTCGAAGAGCGCGGCTTGGAACTGGCGTTCGAGCTCACGTTTGCTCCACCTCTCTTTGATGGCGAGACGCAGATAGAATTCACGCTCTTCCGGACGTTTGCTCTGTCCCAGGATGATGAGGTGATGCGACCACGGCAATTGTCGCACCAGTGGTGCGACTTTCTCGTCGTCTTGGTAGGTCTCGTAGAACTGCCTCATACGAAACAGGTTAGCTCGGGTGAAACCGCGTAAGCCCGGCTGCGTCTTCGCAATATAGGCGGCGAGTCGTTCGACGACACCATCGCCCCATTCCGCCGCCTTGATCTTGCGGCTGATGGTTGCACCCACTTGCCAGTAGAGATCGATCAGCTCGGTATTGACCGCCTGGAACGCCCTCTCGCGGGAGGCAGCAATCAGCCGGACGACCTCGGAAAACGTCGCTTCGTCTTGCTTAGTTGCGCGGAGATTCGACGGCTTGGATCTCAATGGCACGGTTCGTTTCCCGTACCCATCATAGCCAACCGCCGTGTGGAACAGCAGGATCGGCAAGCTCCGGGAAGAAAGGTTTCACAGTTGTGGGGAGGAGGTCTCCTCCCTCGCTGCGGACGCGTTGCCTCCTGCGCGCCCCTCCTCAGCGGGCCTTCTTTCCTGCCCGCAACGCCCTCCCTGATCGTCCTGCGCTGCGCGCCAACAAGGTAGACAACCCTCGCTAAGGGGTGAGTGTACCGGGACATGCGTTACGCTGTGGACCTGAGACATCCGTTACAAGCCCTTTGCGGAGGCGATGGTTTCGAGTTAAGGGAATATGAGAAGACAACTATCTAGTCATCGAGGCCGTGGGAATGTGGGAATCCCGAAGGGATTTCCAAAGAGTGTGGGAAGATTCTCTCTTGAAAAGCAACCCTCTTTCCATCTAAATGGACGCGGGGAGGGGGTTGCTGTTTTCCGCCAGAGTCATTGCCGGGAACAACTTTCTCCCGTCGTACGGGGTTCGGCTTCGGAAGATGCTGTAGATGGCGTGAAGCAGTTTGCGAGCGACCGCGATCAGTGCCTGCAGTTTGCGTTTATGTCGCGCCAGCAAGGCTTCATAGAAGGCCTTCAGGTGTGGGTCCCAACGCACTGCGGCCAGAGCCGGCATATAGAGGGCGCGGCGCAGATGGCGACTGCCTGCGTGACTGATGCGCGCAGGTTTATGCACCGAAGTGCCAGAGTCTTGGTGTACCGGATCGAGCCCGCTGCGCGCCACCCATTGACGCACCTTCATGTCCGGGGCCAGCAGCACCAGTCGCCCAGGATCTGCAACGCACTGACGGCTGCGATCCCCGGAACGCCGGTTAGCAGCCTGAAGCGCTCGCTCAAGTGGGCGTCGGCGGCGATCAACGTCATGGCCTCGCGGCGCAGCTTCACGATGCGCCGGCCAACTCCGGCCAGCGAACGCTTCAGGTCCGCGATTACGCAGCGTGGCGTGGCCATCGATCCTTTGGCGGCGTGCAGACGATTGGTTTCCCGCCTTTGCTGGACCACCAGTGCTTCCAGATGCCGGCTGACGGCGCGCAGGGCGAGGGCGCTTTGGCTGGGCTTTTGCCAGGCTGCGAAGGGCATGCGCAGACTGAACTCGGCCAGCACTTGGGCATCTGCTGAGTCTGTTTTCGACCGGCGAAGTGTCCGCGCAAAGTCGTGAACCCTTTTGGGATTCAGCACCGCCACCTCCACACACTCGGTCGCATCCAGAGTCAAGGCCAAGTCCATCGAGTAAATGCCGGTGGCCTCCAGCGACACCCGCACTTGGGCCCTCATCTTTCCCAGCCAGCCGAGCAAGGCTTTGTGCCCGGTAGCTGTGTTGGCGAAACTCGCGTTGCACGGACGGACGGTCCGGCTCCAGGACGGCAACCGCCAGAGTCTCCGCGCCTACATCAATACCGCAAAACAACTTCTTCACTTGGGGATGGGGGTACTGCTCGGATGAAATTGCGGGCTTACCAAGGGCAACGATCTGCTTGCTCATAGACCTCCTCCGGCACTAGGATGGGCTTCAGCAGCCGTCCCTGTCCGCATCCACGGACTCGCTCTTTCTGCTGACCTTGAACATGCAGGCTCCAAAGGCCTCCGATTCTCCACAGCATAAAAAGAGAGGGACGGCGGCCGATCTTCGCAGCAGGCTCAGACAAGGCTGGCCTCGGGTGGGAACGGCCTCTCCGCCGAAACGTGAAAACATCTTCACGCCTCTGAACGCAACATACAAGGGTGGGAAGCCGGCTTCATGGCTTTCCATGCTTTCCATACTCTGTTTACTGGAATGGTCCGCCGCTTGTTCAACAACGGGATTATCTTGGCGGGTAGGAGGCTTACCATGGAAATCTCAACACTCGGCATTGACCAAAGCAAGACCACCTTTCACGTTATTGGGCTGAACGCCCGAGGCGAGATCGTGCTGCGGAAGAAGTTCTCTCGTAAACAGCTTCTAGTCTTTACTGCGAACCGACAGCAGAT
>DATHHN010000055.1:0-46581 GCA_035317185.1 Edaphobacter sp. | reverse complement strand
CTGGTTTGGGTGTTGGGGATGGGGATGGGGGGGTGGGAGGTGAATTCGGAGGGTAAGGTAGGTTGGTCCGTGCTGGTGAGGAGGATGAGTCGGTGGGTGGCGCGGGGGGTAGCGGCGGCTATGGCGGCGGGCATGTTATCTACGGCACGCATGGTTACGGTGTGGAATTGGCGGGCGGGAGGCATGGATTCGACGCGGGCGGGCCAGATTTCTATGTTTTGGAGAGCCAAGGTGCGGACGGCTTCGCGGAGGAAGGTTGATTTCTTGTTCTGCGATTCGGCGAGGGTTACACGGATCTCCGGATGGAGGAGGGCTATGGGGAGGCCGGGGAAGCCTGCTCCGGAGCCTAGATCGAGGAGAGTGTCGCAAGGGCCTATGTGTTGGGCGGCGAAGAGGCTTTCGCCGAAGTGGCGACGGACGATCTCTTCGGGGTCGCGGATTGCTGTGAGATTGGTGCGGGCGTTCCATTTGAGAAGGAGGTCGAGGTAGGCGGAGAGTTTCGGGAGGATTTCAGGGGAAGCGGGGGGGAGGTAGGGGGCGAGGAGGCTGGCGAGTTGGGCTTCGGAGAGGGTCGGCATGGATGTGGCGAGGATAAAACGGCTTACCCCAGGGGCCAAAGCCCCCTTCCTTGTGTGAACTAAGAGACCCAAGGCTAAAGCCTTGGGGTACCTAGAAGCAAATCCTCGGTTTTGAAGCAGCTTAGAAGTGATGTTCCACGTGGAACATTGTTGTCGGCTGTGGAGGCAAACTGATCTTTCGCGGATGAACAAACAAGAAAGGCGACGGCAGAAGCAAATCCCCTTCGGGGATGGCAAACAAGAAGCCAAGAGCAATACAGAAACGAGCCCGATTGGAAGGACAAGCTAAGAAAGCAAGAACAATTACAAATGCGGCGGGAACGAGCCGATTCTTTGTGACGGAGAAGGCACCTGCGGGGTCTTCGTGACTACTTTGCGACGGAGGTGTGGATGGGGCGGGGGGTCCAGGCGGTAGCTTCGGCGATGAAGCGCTCGAAGAGAGCTTTGGAGGCGGGGCTGATGTCGTAGCTGCGTTCGGGGTGCCATTGGACTCCGAGGACGAAGTGATGCGCGCTGGAATCAGGGGATTGGCCGCCTTCTATGGCTTCGATGACTCCATCCTGGGGACAGCGGGCCGCAACGCGGAGGTTGTCGCCGGGAATGCCGATGGCCTGGTGGTGGCTGGAGTTGATGGGGAGACGGAGAAAACCGTCCTGTTCGGGGGCTTCTTCGGGAGGAATGATGGTTCCAAGGAGAGAATCGGGGGCTACTGCGGCAGTGTGGGCGACGGCTACTGAGCGTCCGGCAGGATGGTTGACCGGCATAGGGACGAGATGCTGGACGAGGGTTCCGCCGCGCCAGACGTTGAGGGACTGGGTGCCGAAGCAGATGGCGAGGATGGGTTTGTAGAGGTTGTGGGCGTCCTGGATGAGGAGTTCATCGACGTTTTCGCGGGCGGGGTCGGCGGGGCTGCACTCAGGGACGGGGTCCTGGCCGTATTTCTGGGGGTTTACGTCGGCGGGACTGCCGGGGAGGAGGACGCCCTGGCAGGTGTTGATGAGGTCAGCGGTTTCGCGGGGGGTGGCGTTGAGGGGGATTTCGACGGGTTCGCCGCCGGCGCGGGTGACGGCTTCGGCGTATTGGGGCCAGGATTTGCCGTTGTATTCGAGATTGGTGCTGGTGGGGACGGGGATGGCTATGCGGGGCTTCATGAGGTTTGGATAGGATAAGCGATTCGGCTGGGAGAAGGTTCCACATGGTACGATTTTCCCGGGGGCCGTTCCTATTGCAGATTCTATAGGACTTCAGGCTCCCAATCGTCAATCAGTGCACCCGAATTGTAAGCAGTTGAAGACTTTTCTCAGCGCTAGTTGCGTTAGCGGGGATGGGTCCCAAAGCGCATCTGCTTTGTGGTACTAGTGGCGATCTAGAATTTCATCATCGACTTAAGGTACTTGAGGAAGCCATGAGAAATAAAAGTTCTCAAAGCAATCGAACGTCAGCGGTTTTGACCAACTTCTTTTATATTCTGATCACGTTGCAGGTGGCCAGCTTCTACGTCATGGCGACCCGGCCATTTCTGAATTATTCAACCTATCTGATCGGCCAAGAGAGAAATCCGTTTCAACGAAGAATCCTTTCGACCCTAATTCTTGGGCCGCTCCTTCACTCTCCGCTCATTCTTACAGCTTTCGCTCGTCTGAAGGGTGTCTTTATGCCAGTAGAGCGTGGAGCATCGTTTACGTTAAGTCTCATTGCGATCAGCTTGGCCGGATTTTTTACGCTGAAACTTTATGACGCTGTATCCCCATATCGGACCTTCCGCTTTCTTGTGTATCCGATGTTCCTTTATGTCACCCTCTGGAGCTACGTGATACTGGTCCAGATGAACTTCTTCTATCCCTATGACATACTTAGCCTCGCGTTTTTCACGGCTGGGCTCTATTTCATCTATACAAAACAATTTTGGGCCCTTTTTGTTGTCATCCTGATAGGCACGTTCAATCGAGAAACTACGATTTTCCTGGTACCGATTTACCTGATCGACGCGTTGATGAGACCTGCCGGGAACGTTGCGAACCCCCTTCTGAAACGTTTCCTGCATGCTCCATGGGCTCGAATCCTAACGTTGTTCGTCACGTGGGCGGCTGTGAAACTAGCCCTGCATCACGCCTTCGCCCTGAACGACAGCACCGAAGACACGCTTCATATATATGACAATGCTCACTTCCTTCTCCCTAAGCATTGGCCATCGATACTGAATATCTGCGGGTATTTACTCCCGATCGTCATCATATTCCAGCACAAGCTGACGCCGCGCCGTTTTGCCAGCTACCTCCTGATCTTTCCTCTATGGTTTGTTGTTATGTACTGCAAGGGGATTATCCAGGAGACACGGATTTATGGAGAGCTTTCGGGGTACACCGCCGTGGCCGTGATCCTGCTGCTAGAGCAATACGTTGCTACTCTGAAACCGTCCTCTTACGAGGTGCAGAAGTCTGAGGCGGAAAGTCTAAATTTTAGATGAGACAGTTCCTAATCGTTTAGCCCGATACGACCGCTGCATGATGTTGCATGTAGGTGGCGGTGATGGTGTCGAAGAGGCGCTGGGTAAGCGCGTCAGCGTCGCGTGTGGTGAGGCCGGTGGTGGGGATCGGGTCGCCGATGATGATGGCGATGGGGCGGGGATGAAGGTGGTAGGTGTGGATGGGGAGGAGCTCGTAGGTTCCGACGAGTGTTATGGGGACGAGGGGAACCTGGGCTTTGATGGCCATGTAGGCGCAACCGGAGAGGAAGGGGTGGGTGCGGCCGTCGGCGGCGCGGCCCCCTTCGGGGAAGAGGACGAGGGGAAGGCCATGTTTAAGGGTGTGGATGCCGCGGTTGAGGCTGGCTACGGCGTTGCGGGCGCTCGATTGGTCGACGGGGACCTGGCCGGAGCGGTTGAGATACCAGCCGATAAAGGGAACTTTCCAAAGGGCCTGTTTGGCGAGGATGCGGAACTGGAAGGGAAGTTTGGCAAAGAGGACGGGAGTGTCGAAATAGCTGAGGTGGTTTGAGGCGTAGACGGCGACTTCGTGCTCGTGAAGTTTCTCCTTGTTGATGAGTTTGACGGGAGAGAGGCTGATGAGGAGAAGGCTGCGGGCCCAGATATGGGCGATGAAGTGCTGCTGGCGGCCGGATTTGTCCCAGAGACCGCAGATTAGGGAGATGCAGCCGAAGACGATGGTGGAGAGGGCAATGAGGGGGATAAGGATGAGGTAGGTAAGCCAGCGGAAGAAGGCTGGGACCGGGGGTTTAGATACTGGAGCGTGCGGCGCGTTGAGGGGTCTATCGCTTTCATGCGAAATTGGAGGTTCCGTCGGCAAAATACAGGGGTTCTTCGCTTCGCCCAGAATGACGTCCCTCTGTGATCCCTTAGATTGTCCTTGCTCCGGGGTCATACGGCGGTTTGTCCTTGGTTGAGGGCGAGATGGCGGATTTCGCCGACCATGTAGACAGAGCCGGTGGCGATAATGAGGCCGTTGGGAGGGGTGATGGCTCTGGCTTGCGCCAAGGCGGCGGCGAGGTGCGGGGCGGCGTGGGCGGGAATGTCGAGTGCGTGGGCGGCGGCGAGGAGGTCTTCAACGGAGGCGGCGCGAGGGTTATCGATGGGCGCGAGGATGATGTGGTCGTGGGGGCGGTCGGAGGAGGAGTCGAAGAGAGGGAAGAGGATCTGGGTCATCTCGCGGAGGTCTTTGTCGCGGAGGCAAGAGAAGAGAAGGGTGCGGGGTTGTGCTTCGGATAGCTGGGCGATGGCGGCGCGTAGGGTCCAGGCGCCGGCGGGGTTGTGGGCCACGTCGAGGAGGAGATTAGGAGGTAGGAATTCGAGCCGGCCGGGCCAACGAGTGTGGCGAATGCCTGCTTCAATGTTGGCGTTTGTGATTATGTAACTTTTACGGTTACTTATTATATAATTTGGATTAGTGGGATTGCGGAGTTCGTCGGCGGTGGCTATGGTGAGGGCGAGGTTGCGCTGCTGGTGCTGACCGGCGAGGGGGGAGGAGATTTCGAGGGGTTCGCCGGTGAGGGTGAGGGTGTAGTGGTTCTGGGTAAGTGGCGATGCCGGCGAAATACAGGGATCTCTCCGTTCCGCTGCGCTTCGGTCGAGATGGCGTATGTCTCGTACAGGGCGCGCCGGGGTGTGGGGGATGTAGGGGGCGGCGCTGATGGCGTGGAGGTTGAGGGTGGCGGCTGCTTCGCCGATGGCCTGGTTGGCTTCGGGGTGCTGAGGGAGGGTGATGAGGGTGCCGTTGGGGCGAAGGATGCCTGCTTTTTCGCGGGTGATCTCGGTGAGGGTGTTGCCGAGGTAGTCCTGGTGGTCGAGGGAGATGTCGGTGATGACGGAGATGAGGGGGTCGACGATGTTGGTGGCGTCGAGGCGGCCTCCGAGGCCTACTTCGAGGATGGCTATGTCGACGCGCTGTTCGGCGAAATAGAGAAAGGCCAGGGCGGTGAGGACTTCGAAGAAGCTGGGGTGGTGTGGGAGGGCGCCTTCGGCGATGAGGCGTTCGGCGGTGGTGTCGACCTGGAAGTAGAGGCGGGCGAAGTCGTCGTCGGGGATCTGGACGCCGTCGATCTGGATGCGCTCGTTGACGCGGGAGAGGTGAGGCGAGGTGTAGAGGGCGGTACGGTAGCTGGCATCGGTGAGGATGCTGGCGAGGGTGGAGGCGGTGCTGCCCTTGCCATTGGTTCCGGCGATGAGAATGGCGGGGAAGGTGAGCTGCGGGTCGCCAAGGGCTGCGGCGAGAGCGCGCATGTGGGCGAGATCGAACTTGCGGCGGGGCGTGGATGGGGTTGCGGGGGCCAGC
Organism: Edaphobacter sp.; assembly: GCA_035317185.1. Lineage (GTDB taxonomy): Bacteria > Acidobacteriota > Terriglobia > Terriglobales > Acidobacteriaceae > Edaphobacter. Next base: position 41,216 of record DATHHN010000055.1, on the reverse strand, counting down.
TCGTGGCCGAGGGCGTAGAGATGGTCGACCGCTGCGGCGTAGGACATGGGGGTATTTTAGGCGATGTTAGGAGGAATGGTGGGCGACCACGGATTTACCGCGGAAGGGCGCGGATTTAAAAGCTTATGACGATAAGGACAACAACAGATCCCTTTCGGGGATGACCAGCCAGAAAGGTAACAGAGCAAAAGCAGGGATGGAGCGTTCGTCTGGGGCATGACCCAAAGGTGGGATATCGAGCTTGGTGCGCGGGGTAGATAGTGAGTTCAGCTGATGCACGTGATGTGGTTTAGACCGGTTGGTTCAAGAACGTTGACCGGTCTGGGCCTCATCGACCGGATAGGAGAAATTGCCTTTCTGGGAGAAAGGAGATGTAGATGCGCATTGCTCTTGCAGTGTCGTTTGCATTGGTTGCCGTCGCTCCGTTCTTTGGGCGGTGGCGGGCCAATGTATGGCTGAGGAAGAACATGCCGACAGAAAGAACTGTCGAAAGTGTTCCGAAGGCAGCTTGAAGTGCGTTTCACAGTAGTAAGGCTTCTCCACACAAAAGACTGAGTACTTGGGACCGCTGTTGGGCTAACAGCGGTCCTTATTTTTTGTGCCAAGCCGCCAGTTGGATAGGGCGGACCCGTCATTTGTTCTCGGACTTGAGGCCCTTTTTGAAGCCGGCGACAAAAGAAGACATGCTGTCGCGGAGGCTTCCTGTGTAGTCTTTGGCTTTGACGCGTGTCAGAGCACGATTCTGTATAGCAATGTCGAGATTGGGATCGAGACGGAGCGCCTCGCTGAAATCGCTATTCGCGCCGGCCAGATCGCCGGACCTGTAGCGGAGGACACCTCGAAGATTGAAGGCCGCGGCGTGGTCGGATTTGAGGCGAACAACCTCATCATAGTCCGCGATTGCGGCGGCGAGGTTGTCCTGTCTCCCGTATGCGTTGGCTCGGTTGAGGAATGCGGTGTAGAGGGTGGGATCGAGTTGTATCGCTTGGTTGTAGTCCTCGAGCGCGCCAACCAGGTCCGACGTGGTTTCCCGCTCGACGCCACGATTGTTGAAGGCCACAGCGAAGGTGGGATCGAGGCGAATGGCCTCGTCGTAGAAGTGAATTTTTTCAACGGCGGTCGAGGCGCTGAAGGCACGCTCGAACCATTGTTGCGCGGTGAGCTCGTCCTGAGTGACGACAGAGGCTTCGCTGGCCGCTAGCTTTTGATCAACTGTGGCCTGCTGGGCGTCGATCGAGACGGGGTGAAGTACGGCTTCCAGAGGAACGTTGAGGAATTTATCGCAGAGCCGTTTCATCGCTTCGAGGAAGTATTCCGTAGGAATGCCGATGGCGTTATAGCGTTTGAGCAGTTCAAGTTGGCCGGTGAGTTGGCGGTCGACGGCGGGGCTACGGAAGTCGAAGCCTTCTAGCATGAGCGGGATGATGTTTCGCTCGCGATTGAGAGCGGTTTCGATCTCGAGGCGAAAGAGGTCGGAGGCGTCGGAGCAACGCTCGAGGGCTGAAGGAGTGAGAAGGACGAGGAAGTGGGCGCGGGCGGAGATATTCTGGAGGATAACGCGTTCGAAATCGCCGCTGGCGATGCCGTCGAAGTCGAAAAAGACGTCGTAGCCACGTTGGTTAAGGTACTGGTAGATGGCGAGCGCCCAGGGAGCGTTCGCCCGGCGATAGCTGATGAAGACGGTCTTCTCGATGCGTCCCATAGGGCGATGAACCCTTCCTACGGCTTGAAGGAACGATACCAAAATGCTGATCCCGGGGCTCTGAACGAAAAACGGCGGACAGTTCTGAACTGTCCACCGTTTGGCATGAACTCACTGGTACGGGGTTTAGACGGGTGCTCCCCCGAGGAGTGCGGCGGCGGAAAATTGTGGCGAGCCGGACCAACTGGGGATATTAAATGCTGCTTCGGGGTGGGCTGCGGTGTCCGTGGTGTCGAGATGATGGTCGTGTAGAGCCTGCTGGATGCTGTGGCGGGTGTCTTTCTGCTGATTGGGGCAGGAACGCTCCCAATACAGGAGAAAGCCCTGATTGCAGACAGGGCAGTGGACATCGGAACGGGTAGAGCTATTGGAGGGTTTGCACAAAACCTGCATAGAATTCCTTTTTGATGAAGCGGTTGTTGCGGGCCGGTTGTGGCCTGCTGTCATTATCTGTGCGGGAATGCTCTCCCAAAGTGGGACATCCGAGATATTGGCTACAACCTGCGTGGTATGTCTTGCTGTGGTTGGACGGGGAGTAAATATTCGGTTCCGTGCTGTATGTCCATTATAGATGCGATAGAGCGACGAGAAGTTGGTACAGGGCAAGCAAAGGAAATATGCTTAGAGATAACGCTTATGAGTGAACAGATGATTAAGGTGCAGCTTCCTGATGGTTCCGTGCGCGAGGTTGCACGCGGAACGAGCCCGTATGACATTGCAATGAATATCTCGCCGCGGCTGGCAGCGGCTGTGGTGGTAGCACGGATTCGTCCTTTGACTGGAACGACGGATGGCGTGGTTGCGGAGGAAGGGTCGGAGGCTTCGATGTATGGAGCGGCTGCGGGTGGCGAGCGGCTGGTGGACCTGAGTGCTCCGCTGACGGAGGATGTAGCGCTGGAGCTGCTGAAAGAAAGCGATGAGGCTGCACTGAAGGTGGTGCGGCACTCGGCGGCGCACGTGATGGCGACGGCGATCCTGGAGCTTTTTCCGGAGACGAAGCTGGGGCACGGACCGGCGACCGATGCCGGATTCTTCTATGACGTTTATCGGGATACTCCGTTTACCGAAGACGACCTTGCGGCGATTGAGAAGCGCATGGCCGAGGTTGTGGCGCGGGATGAGAAGTTTGTTCGTGAAGAGGAGCCGCGCGAGAAGGGCCTTGAAGACTACGAGAAGCACGGCGAGTTCATGAAGGTTCACTTCATCGAGAAGTTTACGAAGCCGGGCGAAGAGATCTCGTTGTATCGCAATGGCAACTTCACCGACTTTTGCCGTGGGCCGCATGTGCCTTCGACGGGCAGGGTGAAGGCGTTCAAGGTAATGAGCATCGCCGGAGCTTATTGGCTGGGCGATGAGAAGAATCAGCAGTTGCAACGGATCTATGGGACAGCGTTCTTTAACGCGAAAGATTTGGATGCGCACTTCAAGCGGCTGGAGGAGATCAAGGCGCGCGATCATCGTGTGCTGGGCAAGCAGCTCGACTTGTTTTCGATCCAGGAGGTGGCGGGGTCGGGACTGATCTTCTGGCATCCGAAGGGCGGGTTGATCCGTAAGACGATGGAAGACTGGATGCGCGATGAATGTATCCGTCGCGGTTACGAAATGGTTTACACGCCGCACATCATGCGGCGGGATCTTTGGAAGATCTCGGGCCATGAGGGGTTTTATTCGCAGAATATGTATCCGCCGATGGAGCTGGATGATGCGGAGTACAGGCTGAAGCCGATGAACTGCCCTGGGCATATTCTGATTTATAAGAATTCGCCGAAGAGCTATCGCGATCTTCCGGTGCGGTATGCGGAGCTGGGGAATGTGTATCGGTATGAGCGGTCGGGCACGATGCATGGGCTGCTGCGTGTGCGTGGCTTTACTCAGGATGATGCGCATATCTTCTGCACGCCCGAGCAGATCGTCATCGAAATCGAAGCGTGCCTGGATTTCGCTGAAGCCGTGCTCAAGACTTTTGGCTTCAACGAGTATCGCGTCGAGCTCTCCATGCATAACCCAAATAAAGCGGGCGACTATGTCGGGAAAGCGGCCGACTGGGATAACGCCGAGTCAGCCCTGAAGGATGTGCTGACGAAGCGCGGCGTCCCTTTCAAGAGCATCCCCGGCGAAGGCGCGTTCTACGGGCCGAAGATCGATATCAAGCTGGTGGATGTGCTGGGACGGTTGTGGCAGTTGAGCACGGTGCAGTTCGACTTCAACCTGCCGCAACGGTTTGAGTTGGAGTACAAGGGCGAAGATGGTGAGCTGCATCGGCCGGTGATGGTGCATCGTGCGTTGTTTGGCTCGGTCGAGAGATTCTTTGGTGTGCTGATCGAGCACTATGCTGGTGCGTTTCCGATGTGGCTTGCTCCGGTACAGATTGGGATCGTGCCTATTTCGGAGAAGCATATCGAGTATGCGAATGCCGTGAAGGCGAAGCTGGAGGCTGCCGGATTGCGCGTGGAAGTGGATGCTCGCAATGAAAAGATGAATGCGAAGATTCGCGAGCTCACGCTGCAGAAGATTCCGTTTGTGCTGGTTATGGGCGATAAGGAAGCGGCCAGTGAGGCTGTGAGTGTAAGGACTCGCGGTAAAGGCGATGAGGGAAGCGTTGGTTTGGCGGAGTTTATCGAGCGGGCCAAAGCCCTGGTCACTGAACATAGTATCGGACTCTAAACGTGCAGATATTAAGAGTGGAGACGCGAATCTCAGCGTAGTGATGCGCTGTTTCCGCTTTCACACTCATCTTGGAGCAGATGATGGCGACGCTTTCTGATGAGGATCGGGCGAAGGCGATTGCTGTGCTGGCGGAGTTGCGCACGCGGATTGCTGAGATTGCCGGGGAGGATCGCGAGCGGTTGTTCCAGGTGCGTCGGTATATTTTGAAGCGGCTGGAGTTTGATGAGCGTGGGACGCCGACGCAGCGGCGGAAGTTGAAGGATGCGAAACGCAAGAGTCAGCGTGGGCTTTGCGCGGTGTGTGGGGATAAGCTGCCAGAGCGAGGGGCTGAATTGGATCGCTTCAAGGCGATCGATGGTTATACGGTGGCGAATACTCAATTGCTATGTCATGGATGTCATCAAAAGGCGGAGCTGGATCGCGGCTTTTCCTGAGAACTGTGCGTACGGATACAGCTTTAGTGGCAGTGGACGAAATGAGGCTGTCTGATAGAAATCTGGTTGTGTACAGTGGAAGCCATTCAGAGATCTCTTGAAATTTAAGGACCGAAGTTATTGTTTACGGTGAGTGACAGTATTCATATCCATGCACCGATAGAGCGGTGCTTTCTACTGTCGACCAGTCTTGAACTGGTGGAGCAGGTGCTGGAGATGCGGCCTATGGAAGGCGGCTCTAGGAAGACCGCCGGATTTGTGGTGGGAGGAGACCGAATCGAGTGGCGCGGATGGTTGTTCGGACTGCCGCACGTGCATGAGAGCCTGATTACACGCTATGAGAGGCCCAATTTCTTTCAGGATACGATGGCTCGAGGAAGGTTCGAGCGATTTCAGCACGATCACCGTTTCACCGAGATCGATGGTCATACGCTGCTGGTGGATAAGCTGAGATTCTCACTGCCGTTTGGGTGGCCGGGGAAGATAATGGCGCGGCACGTCATTGTGCCGCATATCTCCGGGCTGTTACGGCGACGGATGCAATTGCTGAAGCGAGTGGCAGAGGGTTCGGAGTGGAAGCAATATCTACCGGATCTACCGGCGGAAGCGGAAGAGACTTCCAGATAGCATCGAAGCCCGTATACATCCGGCGATACATTGCAGGCGTCTAACCGAATGATACTTATCTGAATGTGCGATGAGGTGTTCCATGAAGGCAGTCGTTCTGCGTGAGTATGGTGGGCCCGACAAGCTGTCGTATGAGGATGTGAAGGATCCTGTGGCGGGCGAGCGTGAGGTGCTGGTGCGGGTTGCGGCTACCAGTGTGAACCCTATCGACTACAAGCTTCGGAGCGGGAGCTACAAGGAGTTTATGCCGCTGGAGTTTCCGGCAATTCTGGGAAACGACTTCTCGGGGATTGTGAGAGAGGTTGGCGCGGGTGTAAGCGGCTTCGCTGCGGGAGATAAGGTGATGGGAGTCGCAGACAAGGCCGACGCGGAGATGGTGGCGGCAAAGGCTGATGCGGTGATGCTGGTTCCGGAAGGGCTGGACCTGGTGAAGGCAGCGGCGCTGCCAGTCGTGACGATGACCGGGGAGCAGTTGATCTCGAAGGGAACTGGAATCCAGTCGGGTCAGACAGTGCTGATTACGGGAGCTACGGGAAACGTTGGACGGTCCGCAGTTAGGACGGCGAAGAAGGCTGGAGCAGTGGTGATCGCCGGAGTGAGGAAGGCTCAGGCAAAGACTGCGGCCGAGTTGGGCGTGGATGAGGTTCTAGCGCTGGATGATGCAGATGCAGTGGCGAAGCTAGGGTTTATCGATGCGGTTGCCGATACTGTGGGCGGAGAGACGGCGCAGAAGTTGATCGGGAAGGTAAAGCAAGGCGGAGTGTTCGCCTCGGTTGTTGGCGCTCCTGCGAATGCAAAGCTGCATCCTACAGTTAAGGTTGTACAGATTGTGATGCATCCGGATATGGCGGCATTGCGCAGCCTGGCAGAAGATGTCATCGCGGGTCGACTGGTGATTCCGATCGATCGAATGGTTCCGCTGGCCGAGGCTGGAGCAGCACAGGTGGCGGCGGAGAAGGGCGGAATCGGAAAAGTGCTTCTGTTGGCGTAGTTGTTTTTTAGAACGTGTAGTGGGGCTATGGTAACAATCAAACTGAATACGTGGGTCAATGCGCCGGTAGAACGATGCTTCAGGCTGGCTAGCAGCGTTGAGTTCCATCTTGCTTCGGATCGATCAATAAAAGAGATCGCTGCTTCGGGTGTGACCAGCGGTCTTTTGCGCGAAGGAGACACCGTAAAGTGGAGTGCGCGCCACTTTATGGTGCGTTTGACGCATACTTCGTGGGTGGAAGTGTCGAGGCCGTTCTCTCATTTACGCGAAGTAATGACTGCTGGAATCTTTGCCCGGTATGAGCATGAACACTACTTTGCGGCGATGGATGATGGTACCCGCGTCCGGGACGAGCTGAAGTTTTCTGCTCGCTTTGGGCCGCTGGGCAGGTTGATGGAGGCGCTGTTGATGCGGCGCTACATGACTAAGCTACTGAAACGGCGGAATGCAGCGTTGAAGAGAGCAGCAGAGTCGAACGAGTGGCGAATGTATCTGGAAGGGCAGCCTGAGATAGTAGCTCTGACCGGCGATTCCCAATAAAAGCGAAAATTTCCACTTGAAGTGCGAATATCGGTGACGTGGCAAAGTTTTGCACATTCCATGCCATAGGGCTACCGCTAAGTAATGGAAATATTTACCCTTTTGCATGCAATCTGCATGTTTCATGGTGTATTTCCGTTTGGAGTTCCGATTGCTACTTAGTAAGCAGATGTGAACTTCAAGATTGCTTCCAAGGGCCCCTAACATGCGTCGCTTACTGCTTTTCTTGGTTGTCTTCCTGGTTGTTGCTTCTGCCGCTACCGGTGTCCACGCCTCGACCGATTGCGAACGGTGGTTTATCGCATATAAAAACACGCTTGCCCAAACCAGCGCCGCCAAGCACCTGATCGCGGCGAAGCACAGGGCGCACCGGTATGTTCATCGCAAGCTTGCGGCTCTCCACAAGCCGAAGCCGGCGACCAGGCCGAGGGTGCTGGCTGCGCGGTTTCAGCGGCCAAAGATGACGCGAGAAGAGGCGCTGCGCCGGTTCAACGTGGCCTGCGGCGATCTGCCTGACGACATGCCGACAACGCAGATGGTGCAGGAAGAAGAGCCAAAGCCCGACTATCTGGCCCATCCGCTGCACGGCGATGCTCCCGTTGATCCGGCAGATGGCGGTTTCGTTGCCGAAAATGTACTGCCACCCATTCCGGGTGGTGGTGGCTGGGGCTCCGGCGGCTCGTATCCTCCTGGTTCCGGTGGCGGTTATGGCGGTGGTGGAGGAGCTCCAGGCGGGCCGTCTCCCCACAGTCCCGCGCCACCGACCGGTGGGAATCCACCCCCGGATGGACCTCCGCCGGTTTCGACGGTGCCCGAACCGGGAAGCATTGTTCTGCTGCTGACTGGTATTGCAGGCGCAGCCGGGATGGTTCGGCGCAGGTTGGCTCAGTAGGGGTAGATGTAGCTAGGTCAGGTGACAGCCTTAGCGTTGTATGGAGATCATCATCCTCAGAAGGCACTCCGATGTGATTGTCACCATAGGGGTTCGCTAAGCAACCTTCTCAATGAAGACATCGGCGGGAAGTCTGAATCTACTGCTGAGCTTTTTCACTTGTTCTAAGTTGAGTTTTCGCTGCCCAGACAAAAACATAGAAACGGCACTTTCCGTTCCAAACTCAGTTATGAGATCCCGCTGATTTAGTCCTTGGGACTGCAAAAGATACTTAACAACCGAGGTCGGGTTTGCTGCTGGAATTGAATAGTGCTCTTGCTCATAACGCTCAATGAGAAGTGTAAGCAGTTCAATGGCTTCAGATTGGGCGGGGGTGATATTGTCCAGTGCCGTCAGATCAAATAGCGCATCTGTATACGCCTCTAATTCTTCATCGTTGTGGATGATATGAGGAGCACCCTTTTCAATCATCTCTGTCGGGTCTGCTAAAAGCGTGGTCATTTTCCGTACCTCCGATCCCAGTTGTTGCGGTTGTCATATTCCTTGTGAGTCAGGAACGACCGTATGTACACTCTTCCATCATTCATGCTTTCATCGTGTGTTCTTACATAGTGAACAACGGTTATGAGTCGATACCTGTTCCATCCGAAATTGAATATCGTGTAGCCGTCTACACTGTCAGCGTCTGGAAACCTGTCACGAACATCAATGAAGTTGCACCATCGACATCCGTTTGTGATGGTTGTCCAGACCCTTATCTCTTCTTCGGCATCCAGATATTTCTCAGCAGCGTCCTTCAGATTCTTCAACGATATGATGCGCACTTGGCTAACAATACTTCACAATTTGTGAAGTGTCAAAGGAAACAGTACGGAACAATGAATACTTTTCTCTAAGTATATTTATAATCAACAACTTGAACTTTCTCCAATTTTGGAGGGAGTCAAGTATATAAATCCCAAAATAAAGCCCCGGCGATTAGCGGGGCTTTGTTTTGCTCTCTGTATCAAGTCTATAAGACGGAGCATAACTCCTTTGCAATTAATATCTCTTTTGTTTTGTGCGGTTTAATCGCTTTTCGGGCTTGACATGAGAGTTTGGCTGGAAACTGGTATATATACTTTATAAGTCTTTGCTGTGCATATACATAGCGAACGATGCCTGTCAGGTTTTCCGAGTCGAGATGCCGAGGATGGAGCGTATTTGTGCGGAGTCGATGCTGGCTCCCGCAAAGTCGTCGAAGGCTTTGCCGGTGACGGGGATGATGTGGTCGCGGATGAAGGCCGCGCCTTCGCGGGCACCCTGTTCGGGGTCTTTGAGACAGCACTCCCATTCGAGCACGGCCCAGCCGGCGTAGTCGTATTGGGCGAGTTTGGAAAAGATGGGTTTGAAGGCGACCTGACCGTCGCCGACGGAACGGAAGCGTCCGGCGCGGTTGGTCCAATCCTGATAGCCGCTATAGACACCCTGGCGGCCTGAGGGGAGGAACTCGGCGTCTTTGACGTGAAACATGCGGATGCGATCGTGATAGAGATCGATGTATTCGAGATAGTCGAGCTGCTGGAGAACGAAGTGGCTGGGATCGTAGAGGATGTTGCAGCGGGGATGATCGTGGACGAGTGAGAGGAAACGCTCGAAGGTGACGCCGTCGTGCAGATCTTCGCCGGGATGGATCTCGAAGCAGAGGTTTACTCCCTGCTCGTCGAAGGCATCGAGGATGGGCTTCCAGCGGCGAGCCAGCTCTGCGAAGGCCTCGTCGATGAGACCGGCTGGGCGTTGCGGCCAGGGGTAGAGATAGGGCCAGGCGAAGGAGCCGGAGAAGGTGGCAACCTCGGTGAGATTGAGGCGGCGCGAGGCGCGGGCGCAGGCGATGAGCTGCTTCTGTGCCCACTCGGTACACGCGGAGGCATTGCCGCGGACGGAGGATGGAGCGAATCCGTCGAACAGAGGCTCGTACGCAGGATGGACGGCGACGAGCTGGCCGAGGAGATGAGCGGAGAGCTCGCTGACTTCGAGGCCGTGTTCGCGGAGGGTACCGGCGACTTCGTCGCAGTAGTCCTGGCTGTCGGCGGCGCGCTCGAGATCGAAGAGACGGATGTCGTTGGCGGGAACTTGAAGACTGGTGAAGCCGAGGCCAGCGGCCCATGGGGCGATACCGGCGAGAGAGTTGAAGGGTGCGGTATCACCGACGTATTGGGCGAGGTGTAGTCCCGGACCTTTGAGGTTTTCATGTCCGCTCCTTTATATCCACTGATTGAGGGAGCGGGCAAACATGCGCGGATTCCGACAGCGAGCGCCTCTTCTTGTTTTGAGTCTTCGACCCGCTGGTTGGCGGGTCGAAGCGAGTAGGGCAAACGAGCAAATCAAACAACGGTGATGGACGCCTGGGCCTTGAGTGGGCATGGAAGCGATGGGTCGAAGGTGATGGAGATGGCGCTGGCTACAAAGAATCCCCCGATATGCTGGGCGGCGATCTCAGGAGGCGTGCCGGGTTTGGTGAGATTGACGTCCTGGGCGAAGACGAAGACGCGCCACACACCGTAGACGTCCTGGTGATTGCGAAGGAGGAGCTTGTAGGCGCGCTCGAGATCGAGGGAGCCGGCGAAGATTCCGTCGTTGGCGGCGGGATCGAAGCCGAGGCCGTCGTCGGTGAGCGGGACTACGAAGAATAATCCCTGAGGTGCACGGAAGAGGGCGAAGGCGTAGAGCTCGTTTCCTTTGAAGAGGTCGGCGCCGGTCTTATGGAACTTCGATTTGACCCACAGAGGGGAGAAGGCGTGGACGGTCGCGGGTGTGTCAATCTCGACGCCGTCGGAGACGTGGATGTTGGTCTGGGTTTCGCTGACGGAGTGGGTGTAGGTGTTTCCGGTTGTGAATCTGGTGTAGGTCCACTTGACGTCGGCGGTGTAGGGTTGGCCTGCGTTGGGAGCGACGGGGAGAGACCACTTTGCGACGACTTTTTCTCCGGTGGTGAGTTCACCGGCAGCGGGCACGGTGTTTTCCTGTCCTCTCCAGAAGGGATCTGCAGCGTCGGATAAAGCGACGCAGAGAGCGGCGACGGCAACGGCGGAGGCTGCGCCGGCGATACCGTCGCCTGCGTCACCACCGGAAGAGGGAGTGCAGCAATGCACGTTGGGCTGGGTCTCGTCGAAGGTGCCGCTTGCCCCGGCGCTGGCGGTGCCGTGGCCTGTTACAGCGGCAATGACAGCGACAATGGCTGCGATGAGAGCAACGATCAGGGCGAGAATCTTCCACCATGGATCGGAGAAAGGCAGATCGCCGTGGACTCCGGCGTAGGCCGGGTTTGCTGCCCAATCGAGCGTGACTCCGGTGGGGATCCAGGGGCCACCTTTGGGTGGGCAGAGGCATTTGCTGCCGTCTGCGGTGGAACCGGCCTGCCAGGTGGGCGCTTGTATGATGGCGCTGATTTTGGAGACGGTGAGAGTGCCTTCTTCTACCGTGCAGGTGTAGGTGTTGGTGGCGTTGTTGAAGCGGGTTTGAGAGACGAAGATCTGTTGGATGGAACGGCGCGAGGTGAAGCCGTCAGCCTTGGCGATGAAGCTTACGAGACGCTTGCCTGGGGTGGCGAACTGGAAGTCGGCGTTCCACTGGACGAGGATCGAGGCACCAGCGGGGACGGAGGCGAAGGTGAAGGTGTTCGCGACCGGGACTATGCCGGGATCGCCGACGCTTTCGAGATAGAGCTCGACGTTGGTGAGAGCGGCGCCGGATTGGTTGGTGAAGTGACAGGCGATCTGGAGCTGGTAGATTGCATTGTCGAAGATGCCGTCCGGGAGCATCATCCCGGTGACGGGTTCGATGGCGAAGGGGCGAGTGAGAACCTGCATCGGTGTGTCGCTCATGACTGCTTCTCCTTTCTTTCGGGGACTACAAGGAAGGCGAGGCCGCCGAGGAGCTTGTCGCCGCTTCTTTCGGTGATGCGAACGAGCTGATACTCGTTCTGGGCGAGGCCTTTGGCTCGAATGGAGGCATAGACCGCGCGGGATTCGCCTTTGGGGACGCGGATTTCAAGCTTGCCGGGGCCGATCTCCCCTTTGTCGCCGCCACAACGCGGCTCTTGCGACAGACCGATCTCGACTACTTTGCCTTTGGCGGGCGTGGCTTTGGTGAGGCCGAGGCGGGCGAGGGAGAGCTTGTCGATCTCGCCGCCAACTTCTGTTGTGACCACGACTGCTTTGTCGACGCGTTTGGTCGCGGCAATGGTGATGGCGTGTATGGAGATCATCATCATGCTCGCGGCGAGGACGGTGAGGTTTTTCTGCGCTACCTGGCGGTATGCGGGGGGATCGAAGTCATCGGGGAGAGGATTGGGCAGCGGGTCTAACGGAGAATTGGCGACGGCGACGAGGCACTCGTGACCGCCATTGACTACGACAGGCACCCATGGAACGAGACAGAGGACGTCCTGACTGCCTCCGGCAGGGATATCTGCCGATGCCGAGCCAACATAATTAGCAGTGCTGCGGAGGACCTGGAGGGCAGGATTGGCCCAGTAGAACTGCACCTGAACGCCGGTGGCGTCGGCATCTCCGGTGTTTGCGACGTGAGCCCAGAGATAGGCAAGCTGGCCTGCCATGGGTGAGCCAGCGGGACCCGTGGGGTCGCTGCCTGGAACGGTCCAGATGTCGGGGCTGAGATACCAATCGGGACTGCCGTCTCGGATGAGAAGTTGAACGGACATAAACACCTCCGCGGGAATTCGAGAGCTGGGAGATGCTCTGGCCGATCTTAGGAATACTTCAGAAGAGTAGTGTTCGGCAGGTGGCGTACGTATCACCGCCTGGGCGAATTTCACAGAATTTTTTTAGGGGGTAGACGAAGACGCTGAACGTCGCTAGCGGCGACGGAAGGTGTTGCGGATGGCCTGGGTGCGGTCTTGTGCGGATGGCTCGGTGGGTTTGTGGCCTTCGGGGTAGAGGACGACGTAGCGTCGGGGGCCAAGGCCGGATGATGCCGTGGGCAGGCCGGAGGACGCGAGGACTAAGTGAAGAAGGCGGCGCTCGCGGGAGCTCATAGGATTGAAGGCGTGAGGCTGGCCGGTGCGGCGAACTTTTTCGACAGCGGCTTCGGCGGCGAGGCGTAGCTCCTGCTGGCGGAGAAGCTTGAAGTTTTCGGCGTCGAAGGAGATGCGGTCGTGGTCCTCGTGTTCGAGGCGAAGGAGCTTGGCGGCGATGTGTTCGATTGCGAGGAGGAGCTCGCCGTTGCGTGCGGTGAGGAGAGGAGCGTCGGGTCCGGTGAACTCGACCGATATGTCGGGCGTTGAGGCAAGCTCGGTCTCACCGGCTTGCTGACCGGCGTCGGGCTGCCCCTGGCCGTTGCCGGCACGTATGCTGAACTTCAGATCCAGGCCGCCGGGTTTCTTCAGGGCCTGAAGGAAGTCCTCGATTTTTTTCAATCCAGGTTCCGGGTCTTGCATATCGGTTTTCTTTGTTCGTCCAGTATACGATTTCATGCGGCTTGAATGTGCGGGGTAGCGATTGAGTCATCATTTTTTGCGGACTCCGCATCTGCTCCGTCAAGATGGACGAGAGCGGAACAAATAAAGCCATGGAGTTGTTTTCCGAACCTAATCCCCGCGGGGCTTTGTAGACTCTAAGAAGAAAGCTACTGCAAAGGATTTTTGCGCGTCGCGCACCCATGAAAGCCACCGCCTTCGAGTTTCGTTTCCGTTTCCTCATCCACGCTGTTATCTATGCCATTGGCTTCACTGCGCCGTGGAACAAATGGCTGCATCTGGACTCCATCCGCACGTGGCAGTGGATTGCCGCATGGCCTTCGCGCAGCGGCTGGCTCTCTTTTCAGTCGGCCACGGTCGCTGTGCTTATCCTGGGGATACTCTGTGCGCTTGTTGCGGCGTCGTTGCGAACGTGGGCCGCGGCTTATCTCAACTCCTCGATCGTGAAGGACGGATCCATGCACGGCGATGATGTTGTCGCTGCCGGGCCGTATCGCTTTCTGCGCAATCCTCTTTATGTGGGCACGTTCCTCCATACGTTTGCGCTGGCGCTGCTTATGCCGCCCAGTGGGGCTATTGTCTGCATCGTGCTGATCGGGTTGTTTCAACTTCGGTTGATCGCCGGAGAAGAAGCCTTTCTCACAGCAAAGCTTGGAGAACCCTATATTGCGTATCGGGCGAAGGTACCGGCGTTGTTTCCTGCGCTCACTCCGCGAGTCCCTGCATCAGACACGCGGGCGCAGTGGCCGCAGGCGTTTCTTGGCGAGCTCTACATGTGGGGCGTTGTTATCGCATTTGCCGCGGTGGGCTGGCGATACAACTCTTTCCTCATCATTCAAGGCGTCGTCGTGTCACTTGGTGTCTCGCTGATCGCGCGCGCGTTCATTCCCAAGCGATAAGCCCGCTGTACTCCGGCAAAAAAAAATCGCCGCAGCACAACGGGCCTCACATCTGCTTCTGTTTTTGGGGGGAGGGCTACTCCACAAGCGATGGGAGTGCAGCCCCAGGCTGCGCTCTCCCCCGCAATCGAACTACTTCTTTACCGGTGCGATTGTGTCCTTCGCAACCTTGGCCACGCGGAACTTAACCACGGTCTTGGCCTTGATCTTGATGGTCTCACCGGTCTGCGGGTTGCGGCCGAGGCGGGCCTTGCGCTCAGCCTTGACCAGCTTGCCGATGCCGGGAATCGTGAACTCGCCGTTCTTCTTCGTCTCCTTGACTGCGGTCTCAGCCAGCAGGTCGAGGAAGGTTGCGGTCTGCTTGTTGGTCAGTTCGAGCTTTTCCGCCAACTGGCGAACCAATGCTGTCTTTGTCAATCCCTTTGCCATGTGTGTTGCTCCTTCTTACGTTCAGAAATGTAATTGTCGGTCCGCTCGCCTGAACCCACCTGAAAACTGATTCAGACGCATACCTTGATTCAATGCGAAATCATCAATATCCATGCGGGTGCGGAGAACCGTACCGCAATTCACCTTCGGCTTTTCTGAGCTTTTTGTCAACCCGATTTCTTCGGTTTCCACAGGTTTTTTCAGGTTTTTCTCGGTTTTGTCTGAAATAAGGTTCATTTTGCATCAAAAAACCCTCTAAAACCGCACCCTTCAGCAAGCGAGGAGCCAAATCATCGCCACATAAAAATTCCTTAAAACATAGGCTTGCGTGGTTTTGAAATCAGCGGAGCATTCAGCAGCGCAACCACTGGCGCGGCCACCTTGAATCGTTCCACGATCTCTTTAATCAGGGTGGGGTTCGTGGCATTCTCCGCCGGCAAGGTTGCCGAAATGCCCCACTGCCGGCATAGCAGCAGATCGATGGCTGGATCGTCCGCAGCGAATCCCTTCGGGGGCCGCGTCAGCTTTTGGCCATCGAACTCGTCCAGCAGCGACTTCAATTTTTTCCCTGCCAGCAGCGCGCGCAACTCCGCATGGTGGTCCACAAGGTGTCGCCGAATCGCCAGCAGTTGTTCGCGTTCCGGCATATAGACGCCTGCGGCAATTACCAGCTCGGTTCCGCCTACATGAAAATAAAATCCGCCGCCGGAGGTCCTCTCGAGCCCCGTGCGTGCCCACCATGCTCCCTGCTGGTGTTTGTAGGGACGCTTGTCCGGGCTGAA
The DNA here is from genome assembly GCA_035317185.1 of Edaphobacter sp. Taxonomy (GTDB): domain Bacteria; phylum Acidobacteriota; class Terriglobia; order Terriglobales; family Acidobacteriaceae; genus Edaphobacter. The sequence continues at coordinate 25,777 of DATHHN010000055.1, read as the reverse complement.
CCGGATGTCGCGATAGATTCGCATCATCGCCTTCTGCGGAGGGCGTACATTCTCGGGTGCGAACCCGAGCATCGCTTCGTTAATTTCAGCGATCAGGGCGAGCATGCGAGCTTTCACCTCACGCTCATACACTGCCTTTCGCGCAGCAAACCATTCGCGATCGTTGTTCCGCTTCAGTCCGCGCAGAAACTTCAGCGCCTCATTGGAAAAATGCGTAGCCATTCCTCAATCGTAAATTGCCGCCGTCGAGCCTTCTTATCGCACGACTTATCTTCGTCACAAAACCGCGTGACTCGGGCGGCATCTCTTATTTCGCAAAGCCGATGAGCTTCTGCACCAGGCCCTTGACGAGGCTGTCGCTGGTGGGCTTCTTTTCGACTTTCAAGCTCCACTTCCCGTTCGGATCGCGTTCGAATTTAACGTGACTCTGCAGGACGATCAGGACAGCCACGGCCACTCCGATGCCGAAATCGAATGCCTGTCCGCCTTCCATCGGTGTCGAGGCCAATCTTTCGATTCCTATGGCAGCGTCGGGGTCTTCTGCAAGCACAAGGAGCGCCTGACGGGCCAGTTCGCCTTCGGAGACGCTGGCTGCTCCGGCTGGCTCTGCAATCTGAAACTCGCTGACAAGCGCCTCTTTAATGTCTGGCGTTAATGTGACGCGTTCGCCGCCGGGGACCGGTTGAGCGCTGGTAATCCGCTTTACGATTCGTATTGCGGTCGCATCATCGAGTGCTTCGATACGAGATTCAATTGAGTCGGGCATAGTTTTTCATCCACCTTTTTTAGATTTCCTACTAATTTGCCGGAGGCTGCTGCGCGGTCTTTGCACGCTTGTTTTCGATATGCCACCGGATCTCTCCCACGAGCCTCTTCGCCGCGTCCATATCTCCAGCGGCCACGGAGCCTCCTGTCTTATTCTCCAGGTCTTCCAGAGCCGCGACGGCGTACATCATGGCCTTATCCAGCTGGCCGGTTTTCAGATATACACGCGCAACCTCTCGGCGCCCTTTTGAGGCTCCGCCTAGGTCGCCGCATGTCTCTGCGATCGTTATGGACTTCACGTAATGCGGAATCGCCACGGCAGGCTGTCCCGCATCGTCGTAGATGTTGCCAAGCAAATGATGGACATGCGAACCGAGAGGATGTGTGGGCGGAAGGATTTCGAGCGCTTTGTGGGCGTATTTCGAGGCCTCGTTCAGGAATAAATTTATCTGATCCATTCGAGGATTTTCCGAGATCATCTCGTCTACAAAGCGGCGGTACATAACCTGACCAACCTCATGCATTGCGTGTGCCATGCCTACAGGGTCGCCACGTTTGGTGGCTAGATCGAGGACTCGCCGGTAAAAATGTTCGGCCTTCTCGAAGTCTCGGATATCGGGAAAATCAACATACGCGTGGGCCAGCTGCATAAGCGTTCCCTCGCGTTCGTCGCCTTCACCCAGGCGTTCCGACACAGACAAACATTCTTCAAATGATTCAACACACTTCGGATCGCCGTCGAGCCATCGTGAAACTCCATAGTCCTGCAGAACAGACGATAGGCCGGATAAGGCGACTCTGCTGCGAGAGTCCAGCTCCGCTGATGGATCCGCAGGAACATCCTTGGCCTCTTCTCTGGAAAAGGCAATCAATCGCGTGTACATCTGACGGGCTCTGAGCGCGCCGCCCTTTCTTGAACGGGCTTCGCTTGCCCGCATCAGCGTGATATCGAACCACCATTCTTCCATGCCCGGCAATGAATCATCGGTTGCAGGATCGACGAAATCCGTCGCTACATTGTCCAGCACGCGGACATACTCGACGTTTCTGCCAGTGTCCGAATACAGGCCTCGTATGGTTCTAAGAAGATTGAGCTCCGGATACCACCAGCTGTGTGATCGTGCCAGGTGAAGCGCGTGGAGCAGGTTCTGCTCGTTAACGTTCAGGTCATACAGAACGCCTCGTTCTCCAGAGGCGTAGGTGTTGACAAGGTATCTGCCGACGTTCGACATCGTATCGACGAACCTGCGGTCGACCGCGGCTCGATCGGTGTAGTAGGTCTCGAATAGCTTTTTGAAGTACCACGGCACCGCCGGATGAATGGCGTAATGTTTTCCCGGTATCGTAGTCGTCAGCAAACCAACCTCCGCAGCGCGATCCAGCATCGCTATTACGGCTGGCCGGCTGGCCGGATGCACCTCCGGGGCAGGCGTAGCATCGACATCGTCGCACAAGATCACCAGCGAACCGGGACTCACCATCCCCTGAAAGAGATGAAGCAGAGCAAACAGGCGGCGCTCTTCATCCGAGAAGGCATGAGCAAATCCATAGCTGAGCGATGCACCCAGCGAGCGGTCGCGGCCTTCCGTCTCGTCGTCTTCCATATTGGCGGTGCCTTCACGCAGCTGCTGCACGAAATCCTCGATCTGCTTGCGCGTCTTCAATCCGTTGCGCAACGCTTCGCCCACGAGCACGGTAATGGTGAAGGGGTTTCCTCGCGAGAAATCGAGCAGAGGTCTCCAATCCTCCACTTCACTGAGCTTGCCTCCGTGGCGCTCCACCAGCTCCCGGGCAAGCTGCACGCGTTCCTGAGTGGGCATGGCAGGCATGACGATGCGCCGAGGCAACTCGCCCAGCCATGCCCGCTCATCTCGCCGCGAGGTGAGCAGAAACTTAGCTTTGCTCTGGCTTGCAGCTCGAAGAAAATCAACTAGCTCCTGCTGTTCGGCTGCGCTCCATGCGGATTGCGTGCCGGTTGGAAAGCCTGCTATGGGTTCTACGTTGTCCCAGATCCAGAGCACCGGTATCTGTTTCAGAATGCGGAGTGCCATCTCGCGCCGCTCGCGGTCATTGAGCGTCAGCCAGTGCACGCCTACGGACTCGAGGAAAGGCCTTAGCCTCTCGCCCAGTTGATCGACGACGCGAGCCAGTGGCTGGTATTGCTCGAAACTCGTGAACAGTATCGGGCCGTTGATTCCGCCTGTCAGGTCGTACCAGCGTGCAAACTCGATTGCGGTTGAGGTCTTTCCGCTGCCTGCATACGAGTGCAACAACACGATCGCCTGGGTATCGAAGGCGCGATCCAGCGCCAGCAACGTCTCGTCGCGGCCGAAGAAGCCGATGTCCGGGCGAGGAGGAAGCGATTCATCCGCGCCTTGCGCTACAGCTTCAAACGTACCAGGGTTCAGCGAGATGGTAAGCCCCAGGCTGGCCAGCTTTGGAAACAGCGTCATCGGGGCGGATTCATAGATGACCGGCACCCCCCAGTCCTGCAACGAACAGGCTTCGAAACCTATCTCGCGCATCGGCTGCGCAGCGAGCTGCTTTCGCGCAGCCGTCGCCGCAATTCCCATCGAATCGCCTTGCACCAGGGAGGAGTAAAGCTCGGCAACGAACTGTGCGGCGGTGATGACGTAGACGTTGTAGCGCATGGCGACAACACCGGCCACACCCGCATCCATCACCTCCTGGGCAAGGGAGCCGAAGGCGCGAACCTGCTCGTGCGCACCTGCACCCGCAGCTCCGGGCACGGCCTCCATTGGTTGCGAGGGTGGGTCTGCATGCGCGGAACGGCAAGCGTTCAACACCAGCAGAGGAACGTGTGTTTCGGCGAGCAGCTTGCCCAGGCGGCTTCCATCCACCAACTCCCCTTTGGCTTGTGCTCCCGCACTCTCGAACAAAAGAAATCCATGCTTGCCGCCGCGCCCATGCGCGAGCAGCAGCTTGCTCATGCCTGCAAACATGTCCAGCAGGCTGTTCTCTTCGGTGTCGGCAAAGACGCCATGTCCATCGAAGTGCACGATGTGATACGGCTTTCCATCGAGCTTGGCGCGCAGCAGTTCGCGGGACAGCTGGTCGAAGGTGGGGGGACGGAGGACTTTAAGCTCGCAGCTCTCTCTTGCGTCCAGCTTCAGACCCTTTACGAGGCGGCTCGCGACCGAGCGAAAGGGAACATCTTCGCCGCCGCCAGGCCGACAGATCACCAGCAGCACACGGATCGGTCCGGCGCCGGTCTCTGCGAGCTTCGGCTGTTGCGCAGGCATGGGGTGCGAGCGCACAAACGCTTCGGCGCGCAAGGCAAGCGATGTATCGGTCTTAGGATCGCGAATCAGCTCCCACGGAATGCTCGCGGCCTCCTGCACGCCGGTGACGACTTCGATCCGATAGCGGTCGATGTCGGAGCGCACGGTGGCCCACAAGTCACGTGTGTCGTCGCCGCTTTGGAAGATGCTTCGAAACAGCTCCTTGCCGATCTCTTCCAGCCGGTTCTCAATGCGTCCTGCGATCTTCGGTGCCGGTTCAATCGGATATTGAAGGTAGTCTTCGAAGTACCAGCGCATATCCTCGCGTTCCTGCGCGGTCAGCGCAAACTTGAACTCGCTGATTGCGGTCTGCCGCGCAGAGCCGCTACGCTCCAGGGCGACCTCGACCCGGTAACTGTCCACACCGGTATTGGTTTGCGTCATGCGAAGCAGAGCCATGGCAGACTCCTCGGAGACAAAATCACAAAACTAAGCCAGATACGGGTTCCGGTAGTGTAGTGGATTTTTTTGAAAATGGCAGGCGGGGCCCTATATCCATTCAATCAGGCCAAGATACACCCCATTTACACGGAAAAGTGCGAAACTGGTCTCCATGCGAAACCAGACCCCCATGCTGACACCTCGCGAAGCAGCCCGCCTGATCGGAATCAGTTATCCCACCATCAAGCAATGGATCCTGAACGCCAAGCTGAAGACGGTCCAGACGCCCGGCGGGCACCATCGCCTGACGGAAGCCTCTCTCAAACCCTTCATCGCCAAAGACAAGGCGAAGCCAGCCACCGAATCACGCGAGCGCTACCGCCGCGTCAGTGGCCGAAATCAACTCTCCGGCAAGGTAGTCAGCATCCGCATCGAGGGTCTGCTGGCCGAAGTTGTTCTCTCTATCGGCGACGCGTACATCACCTCCATCATCACGGCTAACGCGGTGTGCGAACTGAAGTTGAAAAAAGGCGACAGTGCGGCTGCTCTCATCAAGTCCACGGATGTGATGATCGAGCGTCTCGACGATCTTTCCTGAGTTTGGTTGCGGTCACGCTCGTGATCGCCATCGGCCTTTGCGCCATCCCACAGAGATCTTTCGCCTCTTTCTTGATACTGACTGAAGCAACCTGCGACCTTATCGTGAGTGATGCGACAGTCTCTGCGTAATAACCAGAGTCGTTGACGATACGTTTTCAATCGAATAAATTCGTTATACGGATTCAAAACGTATTCGGTTGACCATGCCCTTCAGGCCGCGTCCTCCAATTCGCAAACTTCGCCCACAAAGTTCTCACAGGAGCAGCACCGTGAAGCTTCATCGTGCCTTAGCCGCTTTCGTTCTCCTCCTGGTTCATACTGCATTTGCTCAAATTGGCGCCGACCTTCGCGGCCGCATACTCGATCCCTCCGGCGCGGCCATCGCCAACGCGCGCGTCGAGTTGACCGAGACCTCTACTAACATCCGCCAGGCGACGATCACTTCCAGCTCCGGCGACTATGTCTTCACGCATCTCAATCCCGGTTCGTACAACATCGATGTCACCGCCGCAGGCTTCCAGCAGCTCAACCGCACGGGCATTACGGTTATCGTAGGCCAGACCGTCAGCGTCGATCTCAACCTCACCGTCGGCAGCCAGCAGACCGTCACCGTGAATGCGGATGCCCCACTCCTGCAGGCCGAGACGAGTAACATCCAGACCAACATCTCCGGCCCCATCATTGTTGCGATGCCGCTCAACACGCGCAACTTCATACAGCTTGCAACGCTTGCGCCCGGCGTCGCTCTTCCCCCTGGTACGCTTCTTCCCCGCATCAATGGTGGCCGCCCCCGCACCAACGAGTATCTCTACGATGGCATCTCTGCGCTCCAGCCCGAGCCCGGCCAAGTGGCGTTCTTCCCCATCCTCGATAGCATTCAGGAGTTCACCGTCCAGTCGAACAATGTTCCCGCAGAGTTCGGCCGCTTCAACGGAGGCGTCGTCAATGTGGCCACGCGCTCCGGTTCAAATGCCTTTCACGGCAGCATCTTCGAGTACTTCCGCAACGAAGCGCTCAACGCCCGCAACTATTTTGCTTCGCCCACGGCGCGCAAACCGGAGTACCGCCGCAACCTCTACGGTGCAACTCTTGGCGCGCCAATCCTGCACGATCGCCTCTTCTTCTTCGGCGACTATCAGGGTGTCGAGCAGCTCATCGGAGTTACCCGCATCTCCACTATCCCGACCCTCAATGAACGCCAGGGTATCTTCGCCGGCGTCTCGCACATCTACAATCCTGCGACTACAACCGTCGTAGGCGGCAAATTCGTCCGTCAGGAATTTCCCGGCGACAAGATCAACACTCCGCTCGATCCGGCGGCGGTAGCGTTGCTCTCTCGCTTTCCTACGCCGACAAATCTCACCGCGGCGGCCAACAACTACACTCGCACCGCCAACGACTCCGATCATCAAAACCAGTTCGACGTTCGTGTCGATGGTGTCCTCGGCCATCGCGACCGCGCCTTTGGACGCTACTCCTATTACAGTGAAGTCGAGGAGCCGGTCGCACCACTGCCCGATGGCAGCGGAGCCATCACCGGCTCTACCCTCGGCACCGGCGGCGTTCCCGGTCTCTCCAACGTTCTCGGCCAGCAAGCCGTCTTCGACGAGACCCATACCTTCTCCGTGCACTTCCTCAACAACGCCAAACTCGGATACACGCGTCGCGGCAATACCGTCGTCGGGCCTGATCTCGGCGAAACTGCTTCCACCGCGCTCGGTATCCCGGGCATTCCCACCAACGCGGCTTTCAACAACGCACTTCCACTGTTCACCTTCACCGGCTTCCAGCAGCTCGGGCCATCGGCCAGCACCTTCGCGCAGTTTCAGACAGCCGTCTGGCAGCTCGTCAACACTGCTGTCTTTACCCACGGCGCGCACGCCTTCAAAGCCGGTATCGACTTCCGCTGGTATCAGCTCAACACCGTTTCGCCGCCCAACCCCACTGGCTCCTTCGCTTTCACCACCACCGGCACCAATCAGCAGGGCGTTACTAACAGCGGTAACGCTATGGCCAGCTTTCTCCTCGGCCAGGTCGATACCTTCCAGATTGATCTGCAGGAGAACAAGATTCGTCCTCGCGCCCACATCCTCGAATACTTCTTTCAGGATGACTGGAAAGCCTCCAACCGCCTCACACTCAACCTGGGAGCACGCTGGACCCTCCACTTCCCTTCTACGGAAAAGAACAATCAGGGTGCAGTCTTCAACCTTGCCACACAGCAGCTCGACTATCTCGGCGTCGACGGCAACTCACGCAGCGCTCGCGAGCTCCACTACACTAACGTAGCTCCGCGCATAGGCTTCACGTATCTCCTCGCGCCACAAACCGTAGTCCGCTCCGGCTTCGGCATCGTCTTCATCGATCAATCCGGAATCACAACACCTTTCACCACGCCACAGTTTCCGTTCATCCAGAATGTTCAGCAGAGGACCGGCGATAGCGTCAACGCCGCCTTCGCTCTCTCTCACGGCCCCTCCGTCGCACCCATTCCCTTCACGCCCGACGCAGGCCTCGGTCAAAGCGTCTACACGGCAAACAGGTCCGCTGGCTCCGGCTATGTGCAGCAGTGGAACCTCGCCGTCCAACGTGCCATCACCAACAACCTCTCCGCCGAGATTGCCTACGTGGGCTCGCACATCGTTCACGTTGGTATCCCCGACTCGAACCTGAACCAGCTCACCGCAACACAACTGGCGCAGGGAAGCTCCCTCCAGGCTACGGTGCCGAATCCGTATTACGGTCAGATTCCTACATCCAGTCCACTGGGCGGCAAAACCATCAGTGCCGCGCAACTGCTGAAGCCCTATCCCCGCTTTCAGAACGTCGCGACCTACCGTAACAACAGCGGCAATACTAACTACAACGCCATCCAGGCCAAGGTCGAGCAGCGCCTCTCCCACGGCATCTCTCTCCTCTTCGCCTATACGCACTCCAAACTCATGGATGATGCCTCCTCCGTCTTCTCGTCCACGGTTCTGTCGTCGCCCAACACCAGCTCGCTCATCGCCGCGGATACCTTCCGTCCTTACCTCGAGCGCGACGCCTCTAACGGTGACATGCCTAACGTCACCTCCTTCAGCGGCATCTATCAGCTCCCTGCCGGACGCGGCCACAACTTCGCCTCCACCGGCATCGCCAATGCGTTGTTGGGCGGATGGGCGCTCAACGGCATCATGTCGCTGCAATCCGGCATGCCTGTAACAGTAACGCAGGCGACCAACAACAATGCCTTCGCGGGCTTCGCATTGCAGCGTCCCAACATCATCGGCAAAACCAGTTTGCCCGCTAGTCAGCGAACCCCGGCGCACTTCTTCAACACCGCTGCCTTCAGCACCTCGCCACAGTTTGTCATCGGCACCGCATCACGTAACCCCGTCCGTGGCCCAGCCTATCGTGATCTCGATATTGCTCTCGCGAAACACACCTCACTTCCCCACGAGGCCGACCTCGAATTCCGCGCCGAGCTCTTCAACATCACCAACACACCTGCGTTCGCCCAACCCAACGGCAGCTTCGGCGCCGCGGCGTTCGGCAGCATCACTAGCACCACCACCGATCCTCGCGTCGTCCAGTTCGCTCTTCGCCTCAGCCGGTAGCGATTTTACTCATGCCGAAGCGCGGCCATGGGATTCAGCTTCATCGCGCGTAGTGCAGGCAGAAGGCAAGCAACCGCGCCTGTAAACAACAGCACGGTCGAAGCACTGGCAAGCGTCATTGGATCGGCGAACGAAAGTGCAAACAGCATGTTCGCGATCAAGTGCGACACGGCCAACGCACAAGGGATCCCGGTAGCAATACCAATCACAGTAATGAAAATACCCTCACTCAAAATGAGCCTTAGAATGCCGCTGCGCTGCGAACCCATCGCCATGCGAATTCCAATCTCACGCGTGCGTAGATTTACCGCATACGACATCAGGCCGAAGAGCCCAAAGCCTGCAACCAGTAGCGCGATTGCGGCAAAGAACGTTGACAGCGAAGCAGTCATTTGTTCGTACACAAGCGTCCGTTTGCTTTGTTCTTCCACCGTGCTTGTATTGGACGAGTACTCATGCCCGAACGACTGAAGCTCGCTATCGACAGTCTTCGCAAATCTGGGCACACTCGCCCCACGAACCAGCAGAGTTCCTCCCTCTGCAAAGCCGCGGAGCTGCACCGCAGGAACATAAAGCATAGCGGCGTTGCCATCGCGAATATCGAGAAGCCTCACGTTTTCTGAGACACCGATAATCTCAAGGTCTTGTAAATCCGGCTGAACGCCAAAGCGAATTCGCCTGCCGATTGGATCTCCCGACCCAAACAACTGCTTCGCCAATAGGCTGTCGACAATTACGACACGCGGATGATGTTTATCGTCATCCCATGTAAAGTCGCGGCCAGAGACAAACGGAATCGCCACCGTCCTGAAGAAGCCCGGTGAGATAGCCGCGAGTGTTGCAGCCACTGTGTTCGCCGCATTCGAATCGGATTGCTCGGATACAGTCTCTTTCCATCCGCGGTCGCCTCCGGGAATCGGAACGCTGGAAAAAGCAGCAGACCGCACTGAAGGCAACCCGGCAACAGCTTCGACAAGTTGTCGGCGGTAGCTTCCCATCTCTACGTCGGCGTAGCCCTGCGGCAATGGCGTCAGTCGAACCTCTGTAAGCCCAACCTTCTCGAACCCCGGATCAAACGATTTGAGACGCTGCAGCGTCTGTAGAAAAAGTCCCGCAGTTTGCAACAGCACCAGCGAGATTGCGATCTGCGAGATGATCAGCGTTTTGCCCAAAATGCCCGTACCGCCGCCGACAGTGCGTTCTCCCTGCCGCAACATTGTTGATGGATGTTGCCGCGACATCTGCCACGCAGGTATCAAGCCAATGAACAGTCCCGTAGCGATCGCCGTGATCGTCGCAAAGCAAAACACTCGCCAATCCGGCCGCACGTCGAGCAAAACGGGGACCGTCTGGCCCTGTGTAATCAAGGCAACCAGAAGCTGTCCGCCCCAGTATGAGAACAGCAGCGCGAGCAACGCACCCGTTCCAGATAGAAAGACTGTCTCGACAACCAACTGCCGAACCGCCTGCCACGTAGTCGCTCCTAACGCGATGCGCGTGCTGATCTCGTGGCGCCGGTAACTGGCTCTCGCCAGCGTAAGACTGGCAAGATTCACGCACACCACCAGCAGAATCAGCGTCACGATTCCGAGCAGTAGATAAAGTGGCTTCTGCATCGCCGTCCGCAGATCGGTATTCACTCCCGCAGCGGCCGGCTCTACCTGAAGGCCCATGGCAAGAAACGATTGCCGTCGCTGTCCCGTACTTTCCGTAGGCACCGTTGCCTCCAGCAAATGTGGCCAGAGCGATTGAATCTGCAACCGCGCATGTTCAACCGTATCGCCGTTGGCGAGCCTTCCGGTCACAAACAGAAACAAGGCTGATCGGCTCTGCAAGTCATACAACTGCGCCGCGCCCACTGGCACCGTAATCTCCGGTGGGTCGCCGATTGTCATGCCTGTAAACCACTTCGGCGTTACTCCGACGATCGTGAACAGCTTGCCCTCAATGCGAATCGTCTTGCCGACGATTGCGGCATCGCCGGCGAACCGGCGCTTCCATGTCTCATAGCCGATTACAGCAACCTGGGACACCTGGCTTCCCTGTACGTCGCTTGCATTGATAAGCCGTCCAAGCAGTGGACGCACTCCAAGAACCGAGTAGTAGTTTCCTGTAACAGAGCGCACACCGGAAAGAGATCGCGCTCCATTAATCTCAACGTTGAAATCCGTTGCACCCGTCCATCCGCAGATACCGGCAAATGCACGCTGTGATCGTTCGAGCTCGGCAAACATCGGATATGAGATCGGAATTCTCGAGTGCCCGCGATAGATAGCCCCGACCTCTACAAGCTGCTCAGCATGCGGCAACGGCAGCGCACGAAATACCAATGCATTCAACAGCGTGAACACTGAGGTCGCCGCACCAATGCCAACTGCAAGCGAAAGTACAAAGACGGAGGCAAACCCGGAACTGCGAGAAAATACCCGCGCCCCATAAAAAAAATCTCTTCGCAATGAACCCATCGATAGCCTCAATCAATAACCCGCCAGTGTAGGTCGAAATTGCAGCTGCTATTCACGTTACAGCGTTCTGGATGCAACGCTAGCTTCGATAACGAAACAACCGCCAAAAATAGTGCAGGTCCTTAACAGTGTCCGACTGTTGAGACGTTAGGTGCACGTGATTTGTGAGTCCGATACAATTCCGCGCAGCTTCGATCTGAGGAGAATGTTCGCGTGAACCCTGATTTTTCCAGAAGAACTCTGATGAAGGGCCTTTGCTCAACTGCCGTTCTGTCTTCAGCGTTTGCAGGCGTGTGCTCAACCCCGGCTGCCGCCGCCGAAGCTGAATATAAAGGTTCGCACGGACCCGGCATGCCACAGGAAGCGTCTGATACTCCAAAGCTCTGCGCTCCAATGGGCGGAGAGATCACTGAAGCCGAGATGCGGAAGGTCAAGCAGCTCGGCGTGAACAATGTGCTGATGGGCGGACCCAAAATGCCCTGGCAGACAGCGGATCTCCAGGCCATCGCCGACAAGCTCAAAGCCGGCGGTTTGTCGCTCGGCAATATGATGATCGCGGGCTTTCCGAATACGATCTACGGACGGCCCGGCCGCGACGAAGAGATTGAGAACTTCAAAACTTCGATTCGAGCGGGAGGAAAAGTCGGACTTCCAGTTATCGAGTACAACTTCTACGCACACCGGGCGATAGAAGGCTATTACTTTGAAGAAGGACGTGGTGGCGCCGGACTGACGGCTTTCAATATCAACCGAGTCGAGAACCTTGCGCCTGTGCCCGAAGAAGGAGTGCATTCTTCAGAGGAGCTGTGGAAGAACATCACTTATTTCCTGAAGGCTGTCATCCCCACGGCGGAGCAATCGAACGTACGGCTGGCACTTCATCCGAACGATCCGCCAATCGCCCTCAGTAGAGGATCGGGACAGATCATGGCTTCTCTCGACGGATGGAAGCACCTGGTATCGATCGTGGACAGCCCGGCGAACGGCATCACCTACGAGTGCGGCGTCTCGCGGGAGATGGAGATTAATCCCGTAGAAGTCTGCCAGTACTTCGGCAAGCGAGATCGCATCAATCACGTGCACTATCGCAACCCGGTAGTAAGAGTGCCTCACACCGACTACACCGAGACATTCATCGATCAAGGCGAAAACAACATGCTGGCCGTGATGCGAGAGCTCATCAAGGTCAAGTACACTCGCCTGATCTACCCGGAGCATGAGCGCGCACTCGACTATGACCGCGCCGTCGGCATTCACAATCAATATCCCGGCGGTGGCGGATACACAGGAATGGTCTACGACATCGCCTATACGCGCGCAATGTTCCAGGCGGCGATCATGCTGGAAAAGGGCACGGATTTAAAGGAGTAGCAACCGCCTGATTCACCTGCAGATTTAGCGTCAACGACGCCCCGGGCTGAACACCGTCCCGGCATCATTCGCCCGATGTTCGCTTTAATCCTCATTTGCGGCCATCCGCTTGTTCTCTCCCTGCATTGGATGAAACACTGAAAGAAGTGGCTGCGCGGGCCGATTCTGCGCGTAGGATAATGCAGCATGGCGAAAAGGTTGAGATGGGCAGTGCTGCTTCTATAAATTCTGTGGATACCGGTCTGGAGGTCCTCGATCTCTTCACCGACCCTGCGTTCGCAGAACGGCAGTTGCACATTCGCGACATCGGCACCCAGATCACAGGGATGCAGCGGCTCGCCCGTGCCTTTGTAAATCGCCCCGACACCATCTTGCAGGAGTTGGTCAACGCTGCCGTCGATCTTTGCGGCGCAGACAGCGCGGGCATCAGCCTGGAGCAGGAAGACCCCACCGACGACAACTTTTATCATTGGGTCGCAACCGCAGGAAAATACGGAAACTTCCTCAATGCGACGCTTCCTCGCTATCCCAGCGCCTGTGGCGTCTGTCTGGAACGCGGGCGCCCGCAACTCTTTCGCGTGACCCAGCGCTTCTTCGATCTGATGGGCATAGAAGCTCCCGTCGTAACCGATGGCATCCTGCTCCCGTGGGAGGTCGAAGGTACGCGCGGCACCATCTGGATCATGGCCCACGGAAGAGAAGAGGCCTTCGATGGTGAAGACCTTCGCATGATGCAGGTCCTTGCAGACTTCGCCGCCATGGGCGTGCGACAGCAGCGCCAACAGAAGATGCTGTTGAAACAGGCCACGGCCGCGGCAGCCGCATCCATGGCAAACGATCTGGCTCATCAAATCAACAATCCCCTGCAGAGCTTGACCAACGTCGTCTATCTTGCGGCTGAAGGCCCCGATGGCGGCGACGCAAAGTCGCTTGCACAAGACCTGTCAGACCATCTTCAACGTCTGTCGATCCTGGTTAAAAAGCTGCTCGCCCTGCCGAACTATGCCGGGCACTCGAAGTAAACGATTCACCGGTTGATGATGCCGTCTGTCGCAGGGACCGTTGTAGCCCGGTTCAAGACAATGTTCGAGCGGACTGATCGATATTATTTATCGCGAACCTTAAGACGAGGCGAGCAAGCCTCTGAAAATGGATTGACCAGGAACGTGCCCGCGATTCCAGAGACAAGGATGGTTCCATCGGAGTTGAAGTGCGCGGTGCGAAACTCTTCTTGCGGAAGATCATTCAGTCTTCTCCAGCTTTCGCCACTGTCCCCGCTTACATATACGCCTGTCAACGAGGTGACGACCTCTCGCTTCGGATTGGATGAGTCTACCTCGATGCTGTACGCCCGAAGATTGGAACCCGCCTCATCTGTACTCCTATGCAAAAGAAAAGTCGGCTTGGTCACTCTCCTTACACTGCCTGGGCCTGAAGGGTTATAAACTCCCCAGCACGCCGCCAGATGAAGACCTCCCACAACACTCATGCCGTGTATCGCTGAGTCCGGTCCCACTCCATCGATGCGACTCCATCTCATGGAGTGGAGATTGAGAAGGTAGACCTGATCGCCGGTTCCCACATACAGATAGCCCGGATCGAGTTTTTTTGAATCATCAAACTGTATGGATAAAAGATCCATGTCGGTTGGAAGACGAGGGATAGGCCCATCTTCGATCCATGAGCCATCCTTATCTTTGTGGTACCTGAAGATCTGTGGATCGAGGTCAAAGTAGCCATAACCGACAATGAGATGTCTTCCGTCCGCCGTCATCGCAACAACGTTTGCCCTGACCGGCTCACCTGCCTTTTTCGTAATGGGTATCTTGGGCGGCGTATCAGGAACGCGAGGACCCGCAATAGCTTTTACCAAACTCTCAGACGGATTCGACTGAGGAAAAATCTGAAAGGCTCCTCGTTGCGTTGTAATCACCAAGTAGGTTCCACCGGGAGAAACACTTAAACCGTTACGCAGCCCCTCACCTATTTTTGCGTCGAAGTATCTGGAATCCACACGTGCAACTTGAGTCCACGTCGCGCCACCATTGGTCGATTTCGATATGTACATGGCTCGATCCTGCAACGGAACCGCATTGCTCAGGTCCGCCGTAAGACCCCACATAACATCAGGATCGTTAGCGCCGGGAGCGGGATCGCTGGCAATAGTTTCAATAAAATCACTGGCGAACTGATGACTTCCCGGAAGGCTGGTCACTCGATGAACACGGCAGCTATCCAGATCGTCTCCCGCATCGTCATCACTTTTATTAGAGGACGACGATGCGTTGGCGACGGCAACATTCGGTGCGGGAGTTTGAGGTTGTACAGTCTGTCCCCACCCCGTCAGGGAAATAGCCATCAACAAGAATAGACTCCTCCTGCCGAGAGCGGCCCGACATGTGCGTGTGAGTGAAACCATAATCAGAACACCTTCAATGTGCTCGAACCCACACTTCAAATTTACTGCAAACGCGCAGAATCTCCCGAGCATATCCGGGAACAACAACTTAGCTCGAGAACAATAAGGCGAATAGCAATAAAATCAGATCAATTGAAGAACATCAACTTCCGCCCTTCACGCACGAAGAAGGCTTCTTATCCGCGGGTGGTGTATCGCCGGTCTGCAGATTCGCACTGCTGATCCGCTTCACCGCCGGGCAATTGGCTTCATGGTAATAGCTCGATTTCACACTCCACGCATACTTCGGAACCTGCACCGGAGTGTTGTTGTCATCATTCTTATCCGGTGCCGCGGCAGCTTTTACGGTATACGTAGCGGGTGTCGCACCCTTGTAACTCACCTGGTAGGTCTTCGCTTCAGGTGGAACCTCAATCGTCAGGTCTCCCGACACAACATCGATACCGGCGACTGGCTTCTGCCCCGCACCCACCTCTGTCCAGTAGATCTTCTGCAGATCCGCTTCATGAAGCCGCGTAAGACATTCAGCCGTGGGATGTCCATAATCATTCCCATCGCCGGTTGAGATCACCGCGATCGTAGGCCGCGTCGCCTGCAGCCATGTGTAGTTCGTACTGTGAGAGCTGCAGTGATGATGCACCTTGTACACGTCGATCTCGCCCACGTCCTTCGCCACCGGCGTCTCAATGTCTTCATACATGTCCGTGTTATCGCCGCTCAGGTCGCCGCCAATCTCTTCGCGAAAGCCGCCGAACTCCACCAGCACCGTCACGCTTAGATCGTTCTCATTCGCCGTCTTGACCTGTGTCTCTTTCGTTTGCCCATCGAGCGCCAGCACATGCAGCGTCACAGGATGCGCCGATCCTGGATCGAGCACGAGGTCCTGGCCCACCGTCGCCGTCTTGCGTTTCTTTCCCAGCGCCTTCTTGTAAGCCGTGAACGTGGCCCCCGGATACGATTCCCCGCGATCGTAGGCAAAGTGGGCCAGCGGAAACTCCTTCAGCACGGCAGGTATGCAGCCGATGTGATCGAAGTGATAGTGACTGATAAAGATGTAGTCGATCTGCTTCACGCCCATCTGGTCGAGATAGTCGATCGCGCCCTGGCAACTCTTCGTTCTCAGGTCCTCACCCATATCGAAGAGAACGACCTGTCCCCCCGGCGATACGAGCACCGCGCCGTCTCCCTGTCCTACATCGATGTGATGGATCTGCAGCTTGCCATCTGCAACCTGCCCGAACCCCAATGTACCAAGGCACAAAAGCACAACCGACAACGTCCAGCGCTTGAACATGGAACCCTCCCGGAGTTACCTGTCATCTCGATATTTTCTTGAGAGGACACCATTGTCGCCTAAAACCATGCAAACCGCTGTCCATCTTTACCACGCAATCCACCACGTCCTGTCCACAAAAAACCACCGGCAAAACGCACAAAACCCGCTAAAATCGCCCCTTCCACCACACAGAATTTTCCGCCGCGATACCCTGAATAAAGCGACATGGCCATCCAAGAGAACGAGAACGACAACGATACCATCGTAGCCATCTCCACGCCGCCCGGCCGCGGAGGCATAGGCATCGTACGCCTCTCCGGCCCCTCCGCCCGCGCTATCGCCGAGCCGCTCCTGAAGCTCCGCCATCCTCTCGCCCCCGCTCAGGCACGCTTCGCCGAAGTCCTTGATTCATCAGGCGAAATCCTCGATGAAGCCGTAGTCACCCTCTTCGAATCTCCCAACTCCTACACCACCGAAGACATCGTTGAAATAGCCGCCCACGGCTCTCCCGTCCTCCTCGACTATCTCCTTCGCCAGTGCATCGCCGCAGGCGCCCGCATCGCAGAGCCAGGCGAATTCACACAGCGCGCCTTCCTCTCCGGCCGCCTCGATCTCACCCAGGCCGAAGCCGTCCACGACCTCATCGAAGCCACCACTCTTCATCAGGCCCGCATCGCTGCCCGGCAGCTGGGCGGCTCACTCTCACGTCAAATTTCCCCAATAAAACAACAGCTGATAGCCCTCATCGCCGCTCTTGAAGCCGGCATCGACTTCGCCGAAGACGACATCGACACGCTGTCCACTGCTCAAATCGCGCAACAGATCGAAGCAATCCAAACCCCGCTCACAGCTCTCGAGCAAACCTTCGCCTATGGGAAAATCGTTCGCAACGGCTTCACCCTCGCGATTGTAGGCCGTCCAAACGCAGGCAAATCATCACTCTTCAATCGTCTCATCCAACGCGACCGTGCCATCGTTACAGCCACTCCAGGCACCACACGCGATCTCGTCACCGAGCGTGTCTCCCTCGAAGGTATCCCCGTTGAACTCATCGACACCGCTGGTCTGCGCCACGCCACCGACGAAGCTGAAACCATCGGCATCGCCAAAACCCGCGAAGCCATGGCCGAAGCCGACATCGTTCTCCTTGTCCTCGACGCCACCGCCCCACTTCACACCGAAGACGAAGCCACCATCTCCACCCTCACTAATCGCCCGCTCATCATCGCCATCAATAAAAGCGATCTCTGCGCTAGCACACCAGTTACACACCATCCCACCATCAAAACTTCTGCTCTCACCGGTTCAGGCATTAACGATCTGCGCACGGCAATCCTTTCGCACATCACCACCACGGTGCCTACTTCCGAAACCGCGCTGCTCACTAATCTTCGTCAGCAGCAATCAGTTGGTGCCGCATTGGCGGCGCTGACCAGCGCCCTCCGAGCGACAACCAGGATCATCCCCCACGAGATGATCCTGCTCGATCTCTACGAATCCCTTCGCGCCCTCGACACTCTCACCGGCTCAACCACCAGTGACGACATCCTCAATCTCATCTTCAGCAAGTTCTGCATCGGAAAGTAAACCCCGTTACGTTTGGCAGACCATGGACTCTCCCAACAGTAGTTGCTCAATGGGAGTGCGCTATCAGATAAGGCTAGACTTGCTCTCCGAGCCCGTCGATGTATTGCGCATCGCAGACCGCTGACCTTCCATGCGACAGCGATCTGCTTTGCGATCAGACCGACCGAATGAGCCCGAGTTGCTGGAGCGCGGTCACACCGTCATCGAGTCCAATTTCCTCCGCGATTTTGCCGTTCTCGATTCGCAGCACCGTTGTACCGGTGAAGTGCATCTTGCGACCCGTGGCCGCTGGAAGAGATCCGGTCAGGAAGTCAGCAAACGCAGGTCCCGTGTGTGTACCGCCGCCTTCCCAGCGACCGACCACATAATCGCCCTCAGCGATGAGATCTGCGGTTCCCCAGAATTTGAGGTCTGGAAACGCTTCGCGAAAGCCCGACATGAAGGCCTTGATGTCCTCATGGCCGCGACGCGGCTCGTGCAGCGAATACTGAAGAAGCATGTCCGGTGCGGCTAGCTCGTCGACGATACCGAGATCGCAGGTTGGCCCCCAAAACTC
The DNA here is from genome assembly GCA_035317185.1 of Edaphobacter sp. Taxonomy (GTDB): domain Bacteria; phylum Acidobacteriota; class Terriglobia; order Terriglobales; family Acidobacteriaceae; genus Edaphobacter. The sequence goes on along the minus strand of DATHHN010000055.1, from coordinate 7,456 downwards.
CGTGAACCAACGACCTACGATGGCTTTATTTTCTTGTACTTTCGACATGGTGATCTCCTCTTGATAGTTCGTTTGGCAGGGCCGATGCGACTTGTGCCTCTGCATCTCGAAAACTATCGAGATCTCCTGCGCGCCACACTCCGTATCTTGCCTTCGAATTTGTAGAATTCAAAAGCAAGAAGCGGAGTGTTGTCTCTCCTGAATCTCGATATGTTGAAGCAGTCGAGGAATGAGAAAGGAATTCGTGATGATCAAATCAATCGAAACTGAGAATCCAGCGGCTGCAACAACAAACGACCCTCGCTGGTTGTCGGTTCTAGAGCGTGATAAGAAAGCCGATGGAACGTTTTATTATTCGGTCAAGACAACTGGCGTCTATTGCCGTCCATCGTGCGCGGCACGTCTTGCCCGTCCAGAGAATGTTCACTTCCACGCAACGTCAGAGGATGCTGAGAAGTCCGGCTTTCGTGCCTGCAAGCGGTGTAAGCCAACAGGGCTCTCGCTGACAGAAGAGAACACGGCCAGAATTGCAAGGGTATGCCGCCTCATCGAGCGGTCAGAGAGCTCGCCCTCGTTGGATAAGCTCGCGAAATATGCGGGTATGAGTGTTTTCCACCTTCACCGAACCTTCAAGGCCATCACGGGGCTAACACCCAATGGCTACGCGTCGGCCCATCGCTCGAACCGCGTGAGGAAGACTCTCGCCAAGACCCAGTCAGTGACGGATGCGATCTATGACGCCGGATTCAATTCGAACAGTCGGTTCTACGAGACTTCAAATGAGGTCCTGGGAATGACACCAACCGACTTCCGCGGCGGAGGCGCAAACGCTGCTATCCGTTTCGCAATTGGCGAGTGCTCGCTGGGTGCGATCCTCGTCGCCAGGAGTGAGCGTGGGGTTTGTGCGGTCCTTATCGGCGACGATCCTCTTCTATTAGTGCACGATCTTCAAGACCAGTTTCCGAAAGCGGATCTAATCGGCAACGAAATTGGCTACGAAGAGTTAGTCGCTAAGGTTGTCGGTCTCATTGAGAAACCTGGCTTGGGTCTTGATCTGCCTTTGGATATTCAGGGCACTGCTTTCCAGCAAAGAGTCTGGAAGGCGCTGCAGCAGATACCCGCAGGCTCAACGGCAAGCTATACGGACATCGCGAAGATCATCGGGATGCCCAAGGCGGTTCGTGCAGTGGCTCAGGCTTGCGGCGCAAACTCGCTTGCAGTCGCTATCCCATGTCACCGTGTCGTTAGAAACGACGGCAGCCTCTCCGGCTATCGCTGGGGAGTGGAGCGCAAGCGCGCATTACTCGATAGGGAGATGCAGGCATGAATACCCTCTTCGCAGACGACGTTACGGCAACAAAAGGCAACGCCCGTGGCCATATCGCCGCCCATGATGCGATCGCCCGTGTCAACGCTCTTGATTGGCAGCAAATCTGCAAGAATCTGGACGAGCAAGGAAACGCTTTGCTTCGGGGTGTTCTCTCTCCCGGCGAATGCCAGGCTCTCGCCGGTCTGTACCCTGAAGAGTCGCTCTTCCGCAGCCGAGTCGTTATGGGACGGCACGGCTTCGGGCGCGGCGAGTACAAGTACTTCAGCTATCCGCTCCCCGACCTCATCCAGGGTCTCCGCATAGCGCTCTACCCTCGGCTCGCACCTGTTGCGAATCGGTGGAACACCGCCATGGGCATCGAAGTCCGCTACCCCGAAAGTCACGAAGACTTCTTGAAACGATGCCACGCTGCGGGACAACAACGCCCCACTCCGTTGCTTCTTCAGTACGGCGAAGGCGACTTCAACTGCCTGCATCAGGATCTCTACGGCGAGCACGTCTTCCCGATACAGGTAGCAATCCTGCTCTCTGAACCGCAGCGAGATTTCACGGGTGGCGAATTTGTGCTCACCGAGCAACGGCCTCGCATGCAATCGCGGCCAGAAGTCGTTCCGCTTCACCACCAAGGCGATGCGGTAGCATTTGCGGTTCACCATCGTCCCGTTCAGGGGACCCGTGGAATCTATCGCGTCAACCTTCGGCACGGAGTGAGCCGTCTTCGGTCAGGCCAACGTCACACCGTCGGCATCATCTTTCACGACGCCAACTAGGTCTCCATGCGACAGTACCGGCCCGGCGCCAGAATATGGTTTGGATCGAGGCTATCTTTAATCTGCCGGATCAGATCCCAGCAGGCTCCGGTGGCCTGGTTGGCCGCATTCATCGAATGAACTCCCAGGCGAAAAGGAAACATTCCAGCCGCAGAAAGAGTTTCCATAAGCCGATCGTTACAGCGCATGGCTCGCTCGTCTTCTCCGGGTTCGTCTCTGTCATAAAAGATCGAGATAAAAACACGGAGAGTGCGGGCCGTGAGTGCGCTCATCCCAATCACTGGATCGTAACCTGACGAGCGCAGAATCTTCTCACAAGAACCGACGACATTGACGACCGTCACACCATCGAATGGAATCTCGGGACAGAGCCATATTGCTCCACAGCGATCGCGATCCGGATCGAGATTGCCATCAGGTACATTCAGAGTGATCAACCTTCACCCAGGGTTATGACACAGACATGTGGCAACGAATCCAAAACGATCTCTTCGAAGATCCAATCCAGACAGCCTGGATGAGTATTGTTGTGAATATGTAACTACGACTGTACCGTTCAAGTGCCTGCCGTGGAGCGGGTTGCAGCGCTGACCGTGGTATGTACTGCTAACACTTTTGTGTTATCGACAGGCGCGCGACTTTAGATCAGTCACTCAGGAACAGTCAGTGCATGGCGCCTTGCTTTTACGACTCCCTCAATAGTTGGGACTACCCGTCTTTACGTGATAAAAAGTCCTTTATGCTCAGACGACATCTCGTCAAATGTTCCATATCTTCTCTCGCTTTTCTCGTCTCGCTTTGCTTCTCTTCAGCATCTGCCGTCACGCCTCAAGCATCTGCTCGAACGTCCGCTATCGACCTTGTCGTCTACGGTGGTACCGCCTCTGGCGTCATTACGGCATACTCTGCGGCAAAGGAAGGGCTCCACGTTGTTCTTCTAGAGCCGCGCGCGCATCTGGGCGGCATGGTAACCGGCGGCCTCTCCGCCACGGACTTAGGCCAGTTTCAGATCATTGGCGGCTACGCGCGAGAGTTCTACATGCGGGTAGCCGCTCATTATGGCGTCCACACCCTTGCCCAACACGCGGACTGGCTCTCCGAGCCGCACGTTGACGAAGAGATCTTTCAGGCGATGCTTCAAGAAGCTGGCGTCGAGGTGCATCTCCACGAAAAGCTGATGGAGCATTCCGGCGTAGTGATGACAGCCACGCATGTAACTTCGATCAGGACCATGGACGGCAACATCTGGAAAGCAAAGATCTTTGCCGACTGTAGTTACGAGGGTGACCTGATGGCTCAATCCGGCATAGCTTATGCGATTGGCCGCGAAGGCATAACGAAATACGGCGAGGATCTGGCCGGAGTTCGCGCCAACACTCCGGCCCACCAATTTACCTGGCCGCTCAACGCCTACGACGACCAGCACAAGCTATTGCCCGAGATCGATCCGGGGCCGCTCGATAACCCCGGCAGTAGTGACAAGAAAGTCCAGGCGTACAACTTCCGTATGATCCTGACCCACGATCCGTCCAATCAGATACCGTACCCCAGGCCGGCCGGCTACGATCCCACACGTTTCGCGCTTCTTCGCCGATACCTGACCGAGTTTGAAGAAAACGTTGGACGCCCGCCTGACTTCCACGACGTGACCAATCCCGTGAAGATTCCGAATCAGAAAGCCGACTTCAATAACAATGGTCCTGTTTCGACCGACTACATCGGCCACAGTTGGGATTATCCCGATGGATCGTACGCCATGAAACAGAAGATCTGGGACGACACCGCCGACTACACCCAGGCTTTCTTCTACTTCCTAGCTCACGACCCCAGCGTCCCTCACAATCTGCAGAAGGAAGTTAACGAATGGGGACTCTCGAAAGACGAGTTCATGGATAACGGATACTTCCCTTACCAGCTCTACATCCGCGAAGGGCGAAGGATGGTCGGTGTCTACGTTATGCGGCAGGCGGATTTACAAACGACGCGCACCAAACCAGATTCAATCGGAATGGGCTCGTACCAGAGCGACTCGCACAACATTCAGCGTGTTGCTCGCGAGGATGGCACGGCAACCAATGAAGGCGACGTCCAGGTCGCTGTGCAGCCCTATGAGATTCCCATGCGAGTGCTGCTGCCGAAGAAGGATCAGGTGGACAATCTATTGGTTCCCGTCTGTCTGTCGGCATCTCACGTGGCCTACTCCTCTGTCCGAATGGAGCCGCAGTACATGATCATCGGCCAGGCTGCCGGTGTCGTTGCGAGTCTTGCCATCCAGAAAGGAACGGCAGTGCAGGACATCTCTATACCTGCTCTCCAGAAAAAACTTCACGCACACAAAGCAGTGCTGAACCTTACCGACGCCGAGGCAAATCCCAGGGCCCCATCCGGAAGCAGAGATTAGCCAATACCGGCTCACTTCGTCGCATCAGCCGGAAGCATCGCATAGCTTACAAATGCTACCTTCGTGCTGTCCGGCGACCACGATGGCACATTGATGGTGCCCTGACCACCCCACAGCTTAGCCACCAGACGCGACTCGCCACCTGCCGCAGGCATCACCTGCAGCGTCACGTCCTTGCTTCCCGGATGTCCGGTTGTTCCCGCAGGATAGGCGAGAAAAACAATCGACTTCCCATCCGGCGAAGGATGCGCAAACCAGTCCTCGGTGGCATCGTGCGTCACCTGTTCCGCGCCTGAGCCATCAGTGTGCATACGCCATATCTGCATATGGCCAGAGCGTGTCGAATTGAAATAAATCCAGTCTCCATCTGCCGAGTAGTCTGGCCCATCGTTGAAGCCCGCGCCCTTCGTCAACTGTTTCGGCGTGCCGCCCCCAGCGGCAACCGTATAGATATCGAACTCTCCTCCGCGCTCACCTGTAAATGCCACTATCTTGCCATCCGGCGACCACCCATGCCAGTAAGAAGGCGCGTCCGCGGTAACCTTCTCCGGCTTCCCTCCACCCACCGGCATCGTGTAAACGCGAGACCCACCCGCCTCCGTCGAATCCGAAAATGCAATACGCTGCCCATCGGGTGAGAACCCATGATCGTTATTCAGCTTCGCCGCCGGAGACGAGTCCAGCTCAACCGGTGGCCTTTCATTCCAGGCCATCCGCGGACCCGCACCGGGCTCTCCGCCTGCGGGTTTGGCCTCCACTCGTTGCAGGTGTCCCTCTTGGTTGATTAAGAAACCGGAGTTGTCATGGAGCCAGTTCGGCGCCTCAAAGTGTTCCGCTGCCGTATAGACAACACGCCGATCAGTCGATGCAATCGGCACAGTCTCGAGCGTGCTCACCAGCGCACCGTCATCGCCCGCTCCCGCGCTCCCTGCCTTCAGCTGCACATGCGAAAAGACCGCCTTCTCCGTGGCATCCTTATCGTGCGAGCACAGCCCCAGCCCCACATAGTACGCATTCTTCATCGGCAATTTCATCGAAGCACCGGAAAAATGCCATTGCCCATCCGCACCGGCATACAGCACATAGAAGAAGTCGCCATGCTTCACCAGTCGCAGCGAAGGCGGACCGGAGACCGCTGTCTCCACTTCGCGGGTTACGCCTCCTTTTTCATCGCGATACTGCAGCGACGTCAACCCATCTCCATGACGCGCGATATCGACGTAAGGCGAGTCGGCGTCAAGACTCTGGCGGATCATCAGCATCGCCTTACGATGAGCATTCCCGCCTGTCTCAGGAAAGCGAACCTCCGAGCTGAGGGTTACATCCGGATCATCGACCTTCTTCCACACATACTGCAGGTCATCGGACTTAAACCACGTATTGTCGCCGCTTCCGGTCACCGTGTAGGTTCCCTGCGTCGCGTCGAACGCCGCAGACCCCGGGTGCAGCACAGTACCGATATCGGAGTGATCCGTGAACAACCCAAGTGACCCGTTGTTAGGAGACTGCGCCGAAAGCATCGGTACGACAGCAAAAAGAAGAATCAGAGGTAGCAGGCAGGAACGGCGGTCAGACAAGCGAAGGCCTCCACAGGGATTCGTCGAGCATGCGTATCATAGCGCCTGCGATACGCCGATTGGAAGAACATCGCCACTCGCCGAAACATTGGCACGTTCGCAGCTATACGGGTGTATCAAACCGGAAGGATGGAATGAATCAGGTCTCGCCTGTCCTGACGAGCAATAGATGCCCCGGCACCTCTTATACTTAAGAGAGAAAATTGGATCAGGCTTGCTTTGGCTTTCATCGCCGACCTGCCTTTGAAGGGACTTCATGGCCGCATTGATCGACGCTATTAACATCAAACGCAAAATGCTGTTTGAGCTTGAAAACACTCCGTTCTACTGCATGGAATCAGAGATAAGCACGCCTACCGCTCGCGGCGGCCAGACCCTAGTCCGCCTGAAGATGCGCAACCTCATCACCAGCGCCGTCTTCGAGAAGACATTCAAAGCCAACGACAAGTTCAAAGAGCCCGACCTCCAGCTTGTCCCAGCCACCTATCTTTACAGCGATGGCGGCGGCTTTCACTTCCTCGATCAGGAAAGCTATGAAACCCTCACCCTCTCTGAAGAGATGATCGGCAGCGCATTGGACTTCCTCATCGAAGGAATATTGATCCAGCTGCACAAATACAACGGCAATCCCATCGGCCTGCAGCTGCCAATCTTCGTCGAGTTGAAAGTTGCCTACACAGAACCCGGCATGCGCGGTGACTCGTCAAGCGGTAGCGGCACCAAGCCCGCCCGCCTTGAAACCGGCCTCGAAATCCGCGTCCCTCTCTTCATCAAAGAAGGAGAGAAGGTCAAAGTCTCCACCGAGAATCGCGAGTTCGCAGGCCGAGCCTGAAGCGTTAGCATTGCGGACACCGGGTGTATTCATCCACTGTCATTTTTGAGGCCGCTCGACAGAGCGGCCTTCTCAGAGCAAATTTATTTGAGATGCCGACAGAGGATTTTGTTCGTCATCTGCTTTTGCCTGTTTTGAATCAGTGTCATCGGTGTAAACCGGTGTTAAGTCTTAACTCAGTTGTGCCTCTCCAGCTAACACTTGATTCGAAATTGCACTAAATCCGCGCTTTTCCGCGCAGATCCGCGGTCGCCCTAACCCTCAGCCCAACCACCTCATCCAGAATCCGCCCAGCCATCGCGCTCTTGGTCGTCGCCGGCATCTCCACCACTCCATCCCGCGTCACAAAAGCTCCCGCATTCCAATTCGTATCGAACCCCGTCTCGCACGATGAGACATCGTTCACCACCACCGCATCCACACCCTTGCGTTCAAGCTTACCGCGCCCATTCGCCAGCACATTCTCCGTCTCAGCCGCGAACCCAACCACCAGCGTCCCCGCCCTTCGCCGAGCCACAATCTCCGTCAGAATATCCTCCGTAGGCT
>DATHHN010000054.1:0-78792 GCA_035317185.1 Edaphobacter sp. | reverse complement strand
AATGACTCCACTGGTCTCCTAAATCCACGCCAACGGTCGTCGCTCCAACCAGAACCCTCCTGGCTGACTTCTTGGTTGCGAGAACAGCTCCTTGTTTGCTCATGCCTCAGTCTCCTCCAAGGCACACTTCTCATTCCATTTGTCGGGACTAATCGGGTGGTGCGGAAGAAGGCCCGGCTGAACTGCTGATCAAGTAGTAATTCCCGGATTGACGGTGACAGGAAAACTACCTCTGATGAGCATCCCCATCCTTGGCCTTCGCCTTCCTAACTACCTCAAACAGCTAGCTCACCGACGCTAAACTTGCGAACCACGCGCGGTTCCTTTGAAACCAAGAGAGGATTTCGCTTGGGGATTGTGTTTCGCGCATGATTGTCTCGCAAGTAGATACGTGTCAGTACGATGATGCCATGCAGCGAATTGATCAAACGTTGGCTTGAAGGAGCACTTTGACGCTTTGGCGCACTTGCGACCCGCCGAAGTCCCTCCATGGAAATCCGCGATGCAGTCAGAATGGATTTGTAAGCGCGCGGCGGATGCGCTCGTTGTAGGTGCGCCCCGATTGCAGACGTTGCCCCGACTTGAGTTCGACCGCATACTGACCGTGCGCGATTGACCACAGCTGCGCGATACGCCGGACGTTGACGATGTACGATCGATGGATACGCAGGAAGCGGTTGGAATCGAGCACACCCTCAATGGTGTTCATCGGTACGTGTAATAGGTAAGTTGCCGGACCCGCGTGGAGCCGGACGTAGTTCTGGAAGGCTTCGATCCAATCCACCTCGTTGATTGGCACGAAAAGGGTGTTCTCGCCGGATCGAACCGCGAATCGCTCAAGTTGCCGCGGCGGATTCGCGATGGCATCAAGCATCGCCATCAATTGTTTTGTGGCATCCTCGTGCGGCGCGCCTCGTAGCCTGCCAACGGCCCGCTTGAACGCGAGGTCAAAGCGTTCCTCGGTTACCGGTTTGAGGAGATAGTCGATCGCTGCGATTTCGAACGCCCGGATCGCATACTGGTTGTGCGCGGTCACGAAGATAATCGGCGGCATGCGCTCTGCTCCAACGGCATGGACCACCGCAAAGCCATCGGTCCGCGGCATCTGCACGTCAAGAAGTACGAGATCCGGTCTCTGCTTACGAATAAGAGCGATCGCCTCTCGTCCGTTTCGCGCTTCCGAGATAGACTCGACCTGGGGCTTACGGCCGAGTAACAGTTTTAGCCCTTCGCGCGCGATGGGCTCATCATCCACAACGAGGACGCTCAATCGCATCGTGAGCCCTCGGGCGGAACCGTCCGGATCGGTAGTGTGATCGTAACCCGCACACCTCGGCCCGCTGCTTGCTCTATGACGAGATGCGCGCTATCGCCATAGAGCCGTGCCAACCGGTTTCTAGTATTCGTCAACCCAATTCCGGAGCGACCGGGCCTGGGCGAGAGAAGTCCAGGTCCATCATCGGACACGATGAGGTTAAGTGACCCATTAGAGCTGGTCGCCACCACCTCGATTGTCACCGCCTCCTCGCTCTGACCAAGACCATGGCGAACCGCGTTCTCAACAATCGGCTGCAGCACCATATGCGGCACGAGAATTTCGGACAGCGCGGTCGGGGCAATGCGCACCCGCAGCCGGTCCTCGAACCGGACCTGCTCGATCGAGAGGTACAACCGCAGGAATTCGAGCTCGCGCCAGAGCGGAACTTCCTGGGCCTCCACGTCATCGAGCGTGAGGCGGAGCAGATCCCCTAATTTCTCAACCATGCCTTTGGCCTGCGCTGTCTTCTGCTGCTGAATCAGGACCATGATGGCACCAAGCGTATTGAACAGAAAATGCGGCTGCAACTGCATCTTCAGGGAACTCAGCTGCGCTGTTGCAAGCTGCTGGGCGAGTTCGGATGCTTGCACCTTCAGCTCGAATGCCTCCCGCTCGCGAATCTTGGCGTTTTTCTGCGACCGGTACACCGCATGAAGCGCGATCACGGCCCAATAGCGGATGACACCGCTCTGGATGCCGAACGACAACATGATTCGGACTCCCGCGGCAATCGACGGAGGAGGAGGCAGCGCTGGGAAGACGCCAAGCAGCAACAGTATCGGGACTTCGATCGCCGAGGCTAAGATCGAGAAAACCACACTGAAACAGAGGTGCAATGCGGCGTAGGTGACTCGGCGTTCGATCGGCCACCGATTGCCAAGCCAGAGGAGCGCCGGCGTGAGCACGGCGCAAACATACATCCCGGTCATCCAGCCGACGAATACATATTTCCATGGCACGGCCCCGCCTCGATAGAGTCGTGGCACCGTGTCCTGGATGATGTAGAAAAGCCCAGCGATCGTCCAGCCGAGCCAGACTCCCGCGATCAGCCGTATCCGTTGACGCATCAGAGGTGACATTACTGCTTCATTCTGCCACGGCTGACTATCCGCCTTAGCGGGTTTTTGATGAAGCGGCCTACCGCGATGACCAACCGCGCTCGCAAGGACCTCAATCCAGTTCAGCATCTCCGCAGGACCGTTTGTCAAAAACGCGTGTTGCAACCTCGGCAGCGACCCTAGGATGACTGCGTAGCGAAAGGCAAGAACCAAATCCGAAGCAAGAATGGAGCAGGAACAATGAGGACTCTGCTGAGAGCGTGGATGTTCGGAGTGATGGTGGCGGTATTGGCATTGGTAAGTGGAACCGCGGCGCAAACCCCCGCAAAGGACGTGGGCGCGGCGCCGGGCATTCTTCCAAGCAGCTTTGGCGAGGCAGTTGATCGCGACATCATGACAATTCGTGACGCGACTGCCAAGTTCAAGACGACTGAGGCTGCCGAAGCGGCCGGCTACAAGCGCGTCACCGGCTGCGTCCAACACCAACCGGCAGGTGCGATGGGTTATCACTTTCAGAACAACGATCTTCTGGACACGACGCTCGACCTGGAGCATCCGGAGGTGCTGGTCTATGAGAAGATGCCCGACGGCACCTTTCAATTGAATGGTGTTGAATTCCTTGTGCCGATCTCCGCCTGGAAATCCACCGAGTCGCCGCGCATCATGGGGCAAGCCCTCATAAAAGTGGACTCGATCGGCTTCTGGTTCCTTCACGTCTGGACCTGGAAGCCGAATCCAAGCGGTCTTTATGCCCCCTGGAACCCCGACGTCAAGTGCCAGGAGGCTTCGTCGATGAGTCATTAGATTCGGCGTTGCCGTCGAGTGACGCCCCCAATTCTTTCGCGCAACAAGGCACGATATTTCTCGCTCGATTGATCCGGTCAAGTTCAACCAGTCAATACCCACCTTCAATCCGGAACTCAATCAAATGTTGCGTCTGTTTGCAATTGGTGCCGATGTCGGACTAGTCGTGACTCACAGTGTGGTCAGGGCGTTGCTGGATTCAGAGGGTGTGCGGCACTCGTTCTTTGAGGTTCCTTGCAGTGGCTATGAGCGGACTTTCCAGCGCTTGGTTCTTCAGGACTTCACCAAGCGCATCTTCTCAACCGAAAATCTAGTTCTTCGACCCTCTAATCTGATCAAGGAGCCGCCATGTCTTGCGCACCAGTCGAGAATGTAGCCATTTGCGGGAAGCAAGCAATCGACGGGCGGTCGCAGTGGGGCCCTATCACTTTCACGTTCTTATTCAAGGCTTGCTTACGCATATGTTAATTCCGCTGAACTCTCAAACATCCCGAGGCCCCTTGCCAATGAGTAATAAATCGCCGAGTCACTCATCGAGAATGGAACGCGGAGCACCTGGCCGTATCGTCGGCAAGTCGTCCACTTGTCAATGAGTGTGCGATGTTGGAGGATAGCCGGTTTTTCGGCCACTTGGAGTTCCCGTCAGACCTCTGCCTTGCAGCTGCAGGATCGGTGCTTGGCATCTGTCAGAGCCTCCATTCCCTGGGTGAGCGCAATGCCCTGCTTGCACGAACCGAACAAAAACGACATGCCCAGAGGGCTCCCTGTCCGCGCTGACCATCGCCGAAAAGCCATCGCGTGGAATCGGAGTAGCTGGCTCCTTTAGACGGGACAGCCACGGGGCAGTTTCCAGAGGGTGAAGGAGCAGACCCAAATCTCAGAGGGAACGCAGCAACGAGTTTCGCGAAGGGAGGGTGCTCCGGTTGATTCCGAAGTCGGAGCACTGCCAGTACCACACCTGCATCCGTGTGGAACCCCTCATCGTAGGTCATCCCCTCATGCCGGATTCCAAACACCATCTGGGAAAGAAATATCGTCACGAGCACAGCGGCAAAGACGAAAGTGTTTCGAGACTTGGATGTGAGATTCACATGCAGTCCTTTCAAGCCACGTCATCGGTCTCACGACCCCTCGCCTCATTCAAGGGAAATGTTGCGGTTAGCTGGAGACCGGGTTCCGCATTCTCTGCGCGGAGCGTACCGCCGTGCCATTGCGCACCTCGCCGGGCGATCGACAGACCCAGTCCGAGGCCCGATCGTTCATTCTGGATGTCTTGCTCGCGATAGAAAGGATCAAAGATGCGCTCAAGACGTTCCGTCGGAACGCCGCGCCCAAAGTCCCGCACTGTGATAATGGCTTCTGCTGCCGATCGGCGCACTTCGACTTCGACTCGGGAGCCATCGGGCGAGTGAATAATCGCGTTGCGGAGTATGTTCTCCAGAACGCGTCCGATGAGTTCCGGTCGGGCATTGTGGAGTTCAAGCGGTCTGGCAGACAAGTTGACGGTGATGGAACGCAAGGACGCTTCCAAGGCGGAATCTTCGACGATAGCCCTGACCAGCTGCGACAATTCGACCGTTTCCAGCGGCGAGGCGTTTTCGATTGCGCTCCAGCGCTGATGGAACTCAGTGATCTCTCCTACGAGGGCGGAGAGCCTTTGCACGCTCCGTTCGATCTGCTGCATGATTTCATCGGGCCGATCCTGCTTGGCCAGATGAACGGCGAAAGAGAGCCTGGCCAAGGGAGCCCTCAATTCATGAGAAATGTCCTGCAAGAGAGACCGCTCGGTGCGAAAACTCTGCTCCACCCGTTCGGCCATCGCATTAAAAGTGGCCGCTACCTGGCCTACCTCGTCCTTGCGCCGGGTCACAATGCGCGTCTCCATGTGCCCGTTCCCGAATTTGCTCAAGGCATCGCGAATGCTGCGGAGAGGAAATACGAGATACAGCAGCGAGAAGAAAAGGAGACCGGTCGTGACCACGATGCAGACCGCGAAGTAAGCCCAGGTTGCGGGGCCTGTCTCGATGGATGTACCGAGGACAGCGAAACAATACCGTCCGTCTTCGGAAAGCTGAGCCAGATGGAATGTGCCATGGCTGTACCCGCGAAGCCGCCGGTTTGGATATACCGGTAGAAGCTCGGGTTCCAAACGCCCAGAAACGAAGTCTCTTCCATTTTGAGCAAGCAGATGGTGCTTGCCTCCGAAGACATGATCGAGACGGGCCAGATATACAGCGAGGGCTTGCGGACCGCCAGTCTGGAGGATGCTACGTGCCTCATCCAATTCGAGACGGTCCATCGCCTCGAACGTCGGGGCGACGTACATGTTGTAACTCTTCCTCGCCAAAACCTGTGCCACAAGGAAGCCGCATACGAGTGACACAAGGTATGCAAGGGTTACTCCGACAAGGATGGAACGTTTGAACAATACGCTACGCCCTCTCAACTGCGTTCGGAAGAACATAGCCTATGCCACGCACGGTCTGAATGCTCGATCCGTCTGCTCCTAGCTTCGACCGCAAGCGACTCAAATGAACATCCAGACTGCGATCAAACGCATCGAGTTGGCGATCCTGTACAGCGATCGCAATGGCTTCACGGGCAACCACCCGCCCGTGCGCCTTCAGAAGCATCGACAGAATATCGCCCTCCAGAGATGTGAGTTTCACCGCATTGCCGTCCAAAGTCAATTCTCGGGTTTTCATCTCGAAACGGTGCGAGCCGAATACAAAGGCCTCGTCCTCGTTGCCATTCCGTTTCGCGCGTCTGAGGACTGCCCGTATCCGAGAGAGAAGCTCATCCGGGTCGCAAGGCTTGCAGATGTAGTCATCTGCGCCGCTATCAAGTCCTTGGACTCTGTCTGTCGCGGCTATACGGGAAGTCAGCATGATGACAGGAATTTCATTCAGTCGTCGCAGCTGATGCAAGGTGGCGAAGCCGTCCATCTCGGGCATGGAAACATCCATCAGGATCAGATCGATCGCCCCCTTTGATACCTCCTGTAATGCCTGCCTGCCCGAGTGACAAAGCAAGACTTCCATGCCCGCTCGGCGGAGCACCGCGCCAAGCAACTCTGCGTATTCGACATCGTCGTCGACCAGGAGGATGGAGGTGTTCATAGAAGCGTGCCAGAGTTCAGTGTAAATAGCTGTCGATGTTCCAGATAGCCCCGTAAGAATTCTTAAGAGACGTTCTTGCAGATTAACATCTGTAATGCTTGTTAGCCCTCATCGGGGCCTCCACCACAGAAAGTTCGTGAAGATGTTTTATATGAAGATTTGGTCAAAACTGTTTTCCGGCGCATCGTGCGCAATTCTTGTTTTCCAAGTGGCGCTTTCCACTCTTGCACTGGCGCAGACACCTTCAAGGCCTTGGATGAATGACCACCTGAACCCGAGCGAAAGAGCTGAACTCGTTCTCAAGGAGATGACGCTCGACGAAAAGATTGCACTCCTCCATGGGAACGGCATGCCGCACACGCCAAACTGGCAGATGCCGCTCACCTATCTCGGTAATGGCGGTGCCGGGTACGTAGAAGGCATTCCGCGGCTTGGTATCCCCCCAATCGTGATTTCAGATGCCGCGTACGGTGTCCGAAGCGGCGGCGAAAATGGGCGCTATGCGACCGCGTTGCCATCGCCCCTCGCAGCAGCGTCAAGCTGGGACTCAAACCTGGCCTGCGACTATGGAACTCTGATTGGGCGCGAACTTCGGAACGAAGGATTCAACATGACTCTGGGCGGGGGCGTCGATGTCACCCGAGACCCGAGAAACGGGAGAACCTTCGAGTATGCAGGCGAAGACCCGCTGCTGGCAGGAACCGTGGTCGGCAATCTCATGCGGTGCGAGCAGGGACAGCACGTCATCGGCGACATCAAACACTATGCGATGAACGACCAAGAGACAGGTCGGAACATCGTCAATGCCATCATTTCTAAGAAGGCTATGCAGGAGAGCGATCTCCTGGCTTTCCATGTAGCCATCGACATCGCCAAGCCTGGTGCAGTGATGTGCTCCTACAACCGAGTCAATGGGACTTACGCCTGCGAAAACTCTTACCTTCTGCGGGATGTGCTGAAGCATGACTGGAAGTTTCCAGGCTTTGTGCTTTCCGACTGGGGCGGAACCCATAGCACGGTGGAAGCGATCGCTGGTGGGCTGGATCAGGAGCAGCCTATGGCTGATTTTCTTGGACCGAAGCTTAAGGAAGCCGTCGCATCCGGAAAAGTTCCTATGGGCCAAATCGACGAAGCGGCACGCCGCGTGCTGTATGCGGAATTTGCGTCCGGTGTCGTAGACCATCCCACATCCAAAGCAGTCCCGGATGTAGATGGTGGCCTCGAAGTAGCTCGGAAGATTGAAGAACGAAGCATCGTCCTGCTCAAGAACCAGGATGCCGTGTTACCACTCAAGGCTTCTACTGTTCGGTCGATTGCGGTGATCGGCGGACATGCGGATGTAGGCATGATCTCCGGCGGTGGCTCAGCGCAGGTCGATCCTCCGGGCGGCAATGCGATCATGCCTCCGGGACAAGGCGCAACCCACTGGCAGGACCACGTGTGGTTCCCGACATCACCGCTGAAGGCCTTGCGCACGCAATTTCCCAACAGCACGGTCAGCTACGACTCTGGCCAGGATCGGGAAGCGGCGGCGAAGCTTGCCCGGAAGGCTGATGTCGCCATCGTCTTTGCCTATCAGTGGGAAGCGGAGGGGATGGATTTACCCAACCTCTCACTGCCGGACGGCCAAGATGATTTGATCGCGAAGGTCGCTGCGGCAAACCCACACACAATCGTTGTGTTGGAAACCGGAACGGCGGTCACAATGCCGTGGGCGGACAAAGTAGCAGGCATCGTAGAGGCTTGGTATGCAGGCAGCAATGGTCACACGGCACTGGCAAATGTACTCAGCGGCCAAGTGAACCCATCGGGCAAACTCGCCATGACCTTTCCCAGAACAGAAGCCGATTTGCCGCATGCGACCATTCCTCCGCTTTCGCGTGAGGACGAAGGGCAAGGCACCGGAGCTGTGAACGGCGAAGCGCACATCGCGTCGAAGTACTCGGTCACCTACGATGAGGGCGCCAAGGTGGGTTACAAGTGGTACGAAGCGGAGCACAAGCCTGTCCTGTTCCCGTTCGGCTTTGGTCTTTCCTACACCACGTACGCCTATACAGCACTCAAGGTCGGCGGAACGGCGTCAGACCACACCGTAACCTTCTTGGTGAAGAACACGGGCGAACGGGCGGGCACAGAGACCGCCCAGGTCTACGTGACACTGCCGGACGCGGCGGGGGAATCATACCGGCGGCTTGCAGGTTGGCAACGCGTAGAGCTCCAACCTGGGGAATCGAAAGCAGTCACCGTCACACTCGATTCGCGGGTCCTCAAGATTTTCGACGAAGAATCGAACGCATGGAAAATGCTCCCGGGAACTTACCGTATCTCCGTCGGCCCCTCATCGGCTACGACCCCCCTCGCGGGAGCGCTCCAAATACACTGATCGCGGTTCGATCTCGAAACTGATTCGTCTTTGCCGCCTCGGAACAAAACGGTTCCGAGGCGGCGGGTTCGGGTCGACGAAGTAACATCACTGCCAGCGGCTGGGAACTCCTGATGGGAAAACTCTGCCACACCTTCGGCATCGGCCACCTCTCTCGGAACCCCAGCTAAGAACCATTATGTTGGCTAAGCAAGAAGTTCTCCCGAGGAATTCGTAGTCCCACTCGCCTAGAGTTGAAGTTCATTTCGCCGTTGTTCCAGATCGCAACAAATCCGACCTCTATTCTGTTGTGAGAGTGCTCTATGCCCATACCGTTTCGTGACATATCCACCAAGCGTTCGCGTCTGAGTAGACCGTACCTCGCTGCAGCGATAGCGCTTCTTCTTCTATTTTTCGCGCAATGCGTCCATACCGCAAAGACCGACTCGGTCAGCTGGGATGAATCGCAACACCTATATTCCGGCTGGCTCTCGTGGAAACACGCAGACTTCGGGTTCAACCCGGAAGTCCCACCGCTTGTAAAGATGTGGTGCGCCATCCCGCTTCTCCATCGACACCTGACTGAGCCACCCTACACCGGAGACCCCTTCAAGAAAGAGGGCTTCGTTCTCGGCCAGCGCTTCCTGGAAGAGAACGGCATCGATCGCATCCTGATTCCTGCCCGAACCATGGCGGGGCTTCTCAGTCTCCTGTTAGCGATAACGATCTTCCTGACCGCCTTGGAGATGTTTGGTGAGAAGGCAGGACTGTTCGCCCTGGCACTGTTTTGCTTCGATCCAAATTTCCTGGCCCACGGCGGGTTTGTGACGACAGACATCGGGGCTTCGCTAACACTGCTTTTGTCAATCTTCTGCTTCTACAGGGTTCTCAAGCGACCATCTGTGGGCCGAATGGTCGTCCTTGGTATCGCTGTTGGAATGACGTTGACAGCCAAGTTCACGGGAATCTTCGTCATTCCTATGCTCGTCCTAATCTCGTTGCTGGACTTGTGGAAGCGGCATCCTGATGACGACTCCGATGAGAAGGGAGCTTCTGGCCGTCAACTGACACTTTCGATTCTCACCGCATCGTTGATCGGCTTTCTTTTCATCTGGACGATTTATCGCTTCCGCTACGATGCACGCCCTTCGCCTCTCAGTCTCCATCCTGGCACCGACCGGTTTCTGCAAGAGCTCACATCGTCGCTCACTCGTTCGATCATGCTCTGGGTCTCCAAACATCACTTGCTGCCCGAGGCGTACATCTACGGTCTGGCGGACACCAAGATTTCGGCTGCGTCGCTACCAAGCTATCTGTTCGGACACCTCACTCATCGGGCATCACGATGGTATTACCCAGCAGCCTTCACCATTAAGTCGACGCTCCCGTTTCTGATCCTGTTGTGCATCACTGTCTTTGCATTCGTCAGCAAACGCTGGAGTGTCCGACGGGAGGTCGTTGTCCTTGCGGTCCCGCCTGCGGTGTTGTTCATTATTGCGAGCACTTCGGATATTGGGATCGGATTTCGGCACTTGTTCCCGATCTTTCCGATGCTCTACATCCTCATCGCCGGATGCGCCTCGCATCTGGTGAAGCAAAATCGCAAGCTGATCTATGTGTTCGGCGTTCTGCTCGTATGGCAGATCATCACACCATTCGCCGCACGGCCTGGCTTACTCGCTTATGCGAATGAAGCGTGGGGCGGGCCGTCAAAGACCCACCTCTACCTTGCAGATTCGAACACCGACTGGGGCCAGCAACTGAAGTATGTGAAACGGTACCTCGATGATCATGCGAACGAACCTTGTTACTTTGCCTACTTCGAGCAAGGACCCGTGGACTACCGGGACTATGGTATCTCCTGCCAAGTTCTTCCGACCGGCTCTGGTGCTTGGACCGGGATGGACTCCAAACACTTCGGGAGCGACCCGTATGTCTCCGGGATCGTTCTCGTCAGCGACGGCATTCTGGCAGGCGCGGACATCCCGGGAAAGATGAATCCCTATGCGCAATTCCGAGCGGTGCAGCCGACGGCGATCATCGACCGTGGTGTGTACGTATACGAAGGTCGGTTCAATCTGGGTCCCGCCGCAGCTCTTGAGCATATTGATGCCTCGGACAAACTTCTCAAGGAAGGTAGGAAAGAAAAGGCACTCGCGGAGGCCGAGACTGCCACGGGTCTCGATCCCGCAAGTGCGACTGCATGGAATGCAGTTGGTGATGCATTAGAAGCGTTGGGGCGCGCCGGTGACAGCCGGGCAGTTTATCTAAAGGCGTTCCATGCCCAGGAATTAGATCCCGTATTTCAGAAGGATTTATATGCCGAGTTGCAGAAGAAGCTTCAATAGTGGACGGTCGGCAGGATTCTTCCTCAGTCAGAGATCGTATCGAAGAATTGATTTTGCTTAAGGTTCATCAAGATACAGAGTCTCATCGAGAAGGAGAATGAATGTCGACAACACAGATTTCCGACATCGAGTTGAACGATGGTTTCCGTATCCCCGCTTTCGGAACATCTCAGCTCAAAGGGATGGCAGCGGTAGAAAGTATTTCCACGGCTCTGTCGATCGATTACCTGTTGCGACGACACCGTGTTCCGATGACTGCGTGCGCGTTTTGGCCTATGAGGCCGACCGATAAATAGCAGCATCGACTCTCCTCTCGAACCCCAACCGGCACCGAGCTTGCATCAAGTCAGCTCACACAGAGTGCGAATGGAAACCCGGTGGAGAGCAACATGCGGCGCAACTAAACGAACAACAAAAACAAAAGCCCTATAAAGGAAAAGGCAAAGAACAAACCTTGACACCAGCCACCTGCTCATAGAAAACGCGCTTGTCGTCACTTGGCCGAATAGTCGGCATCTTGTACAGTTGGGAGCCATGAACTAGGTCACAAGCACTTCAACGGAAAGCCGGTTTATCGGCCCCTTGAACTGGAGCACATCGATTAACAGAAATGGGATGAGCAGGTCTTCGAAGGAGGAGACTGTTCCCATGAAGAAGCCAGCGCTGCACCTCATCGCGGAAGTCCCATGCAGACAGCCCAGGCTTGCCATGACAATCGGCATCGACCTCGGAGATGTCTGGAGCCATTACTGCACTCTCAACGAGAACGGCGAAGTAGTCGATCGTGGCCGCTTCCGAACGACACCGAAGGCTATCGAGAAGTGGTTTACGGATGTGCCCCGCGCACGCATAGCGATGGAGGCTGGAACGCATTCGATCTGAATCAGCGAACAGTTGCAAGAACTGGGCCATGAAGTGATCGTGGCGAACGTCCGCGAGCTGCGGGCGATCTCGCACCGCGATCGGAAGAGCGATCAGGTCGATGCGGAGAAGCTGGCACGCTATGCCCGGCTTGATCCGGAGATCCTGCGGCCGATCGCGCACCGAACGGTCGAGCAGCAGGAAGCTCTTACCTTGATCCGCGCACGTGACCTCATGGTCCGGTTGCGCACAGCGGCGGTGAACGCGGTCCGTGGGTTGACCAAGTCCTGCGGTCATCGGATGCCGGCCTCTTCAACCCGCTGCTTCGCCAAGCGTGGCCTTGCAGTGATGCCGCCAGAACTGACCCAGGCGCTGGGTCCGGTGCTTGAAGAGATCGCGGCCATGACTATCAAGATCAAGCTGTACGATCGTCAGATCCAGCAGCTCAGCCAGACAGACTATCCGGAGACTCGGGTGCTGCGTAAGGTTCCCGGTGTGGGTGACCTCACAGCTCTAACGTTCGTGCTGACCCTGGGAAGCAAGGAACGCTTCAAGCAGAGCCGCGACGTCGGATGTTATCTCGGTCTACGACCACGACGCAGTCAGTCTGGAGATCGTGATCCTCAGCTTGGCATCACGAAGGCCGGCACCGTCTATTTGCGAAGCCTGCTGATCGAGTGTGCAGGCCACATCCTTCGAGCGCAGGGCAAGGACTCATCGCTTCGACAGTGGGGCCTTCATCTAGCCGCCCGAGGTGGCAAGCAGGCCAGGAACAAGGCCGTCGTTGCGGTAGCACGCAAGCTGGCGGTCCTGCTCCACCGCATCTGGGTTACACAGGAACAATACACGCCTTTCTATGCTGCAGCTGCTTGAGAGCTGGACTATGTTTATCCGTTGCAATCACACCGTGTTCCGATGACTGCGAGTCGGCTTGGTCTTCAAGACCGAAACAGAAATGGCAGCATCGACTCTCCTCTCGAACCCCAATCGGCACCGAGCTAGCACAAAGACAGCTCATCAGAGTGCGTATAGAAACCTGGTGGAGAGCAACATGTGGCGCAACCAACAACAGCAAAACAAAGACTCTGATTAAGGAAGAACGACCTTGACACCTGTGACCTGCTCATAGAAAGCCGGCTTGCCGGGACTAATCGGGTCCTCGTGTTTGTGACGAAATTTCGGCACACTAGGGAACGGCTGAAGAGGAAGAGTCATCTCACCTTTCGTGAGGAGGTTCTTTGGCGATGAACAAGACGGATGATCCTAAGGTAGCGGCAGCGATTGCAGAGGCGAGACGGAAGAACGAAGAGGCAGTCGAACATCACCCTGTGGTGTCGCAGGAAGAATGGGTCAAGCAGCGATTGAAGCTGATGCAGAAGGAGAAACAGCACACGCGGGCGAGGGATGAATTGGCCGCAGAGGTGCGGGCTCTTCCCTGGGTGAGGGTTGAGAAGAGTTACCTCGTCACCTCTCTGCAAGGAGATATGACGCTCACGGACCTGTTCAAGGACCATCGTCAACTACTGATCAAACATTTCATGATGGAACCGAAACAGGAGTGGCAGTGTGAGGGGTGCTCGCTCGCGATGGATCATATAAACGGTCTGCTGCCGCACTTCGAACATCACGATCTATCGTATGTAGCCGTGTCACGGGCACCGATCGGGGAGATCGAAGTTGTGCGGAAGCGGATGGGATGGAATTTTTGCTAGGTATCGTCGTATAAGTCCGACTTCAACTACGACTTCCATGTGTCGTTCCGGCCGGACGAAGTAAAGACTGGGAAGACAATCTATAACTTCCGCGAGAAGAAGATTGGCCCCGAGACATATACACTTTCGGGACACAGTGTCTTCTATAAGAACGCAAAGGGTGAAATCTTTCACCCCTACGGCGCATTCAGCCGGGGCGATGAACAGTTCATGGGAGTCTTCGGTTTCTTTGACGTATTACCTAAGGGACGCGAGGAGTACGGACCGGCACTCGCTTCCGGACTGGGCGAAGGTCCACGACCGGTATGAAGGCGGTGGCAACGCCGAGAGTTGCGGGCGGCGGACTTATGAGAAAGGGTCTGCTTCGGCTCTTGACATCCGGTCATGGCTGAACCCGCACATTGGGACAAGGACGTTACGCAGAAATCGCCAAGCACTCTTCCCAGGGCTACCGTCGCTTTGTTCATCAAAGTTCCCCACGAGTATCTCGGACTGTGCAATGACCAGACAACTTTGGTTAAGTCGGGAAAAATAGGCTGCGTGTAAGAGCCTTTCTGTAAGCTTCGTAAGATATCCATATCGAAAAGACACACAGCAAGACGAGCTTGTCCATGCCCAATGAAATAGGATTGAAGAAGACTCGCGGCGTTGATACCAGGGCGAGAAGCACACACGCCGACACCAAATAAACGAGGGATCCGTAGAATCCCCATTTCGGTCGAAAAAGAAACAGCACGAATAACGGCACGCATAGCCAAACCCTGTAAATCCATTAATCGGGCCCCCAAACTCAATGCCATCCAACCGAAGAGTGACAGAAATATTGCTGAGATCCCGGGCCAAGGTTGCAAAGAACCAGCGAATGATCGTCAGTGGCATTGCATAGCTCTTTGAATTCTGCAAGTCGGCCTCGTCGACTTCGCCTCTCAACCCTATACGCAATCCTATAGTCCTGGCTTACTGGGAAGTTGACGAACTGTCGAGTATTTGCCGGGCGTTTCTCATCTGGATCAGCTCGTAGCCATTCGGTCATCCACGTTTACGCTCAACGCGACGATCCGCAAAACTCTCGCCTAGGCTCCAGTTGGGTCGCGTGTAAGCGACTCGGGCTGACCGATGGCTGACACTGAGCTGAATCTAAGCACGCGCTGTTGTACCCCGGTCCGCAATCCAGGCCTGAAGGTAAGTGAATGGCTAGCTACGGCACGAATATGGGACTCTAAGTCATCCCTTAGATTGACAAATGTCGACGCCGTAAGTAGGATGCAACGCTGACAGATCGGAACGATTTACGCATTCCAAAAGACTGTAACCGCTTACAAGTTGAACTCCAAATGTCGTGGGAAACTTTCGGAGGGAACCGTGAAAATTATTCAACAGGTGTGTAGATATCTACGTAGTAGTTGCGTACCTCTCACGCTCATCCTGACGTTCGTGTCGGGATTTGCGGCTGCGCAGACGAATCAAGGTCAACTTTCCGGCAATGTCGTGGATGCATCCGGCGCGCAGGTGGCCGGGGCAAAAATCACAGCGAAAAACGAAGCTACAGGCACCACATACAACACCGTTTCAACCAGCGCGGGCAGTTATCGATTTCCATCGATCGAGCTCGGCCGATATACCATTACTACAACTGCCACCGGATTCAGCTCCGCGGTAAGCACCGGCGTAGAAGTGCGCGTCGGGAGCGTCACTGGTTTCGACATTCATCTGGCAGTCGGTGGCACGGCGGAGACGGTGACGGTGGCTGCGAACGCGCCAACCATCGAGACGCAATCTTCCGATATTGGGGGCACAGTGACTACGCGGCAGATTGTCGATCTTCCTCTCGCGCTAGGCGGAGTAGGCGCAATGCGTTCGCCGGAGGCCTTCATTTTCCTGATCCCAGGCACAACGGGACCCGGATCAGCTAACAGTCCCAACGGGATCTTTATCTCCAAACTCGGTGGTGGTCAAAACTTCGGCAACGAAGTCCTCCTGGATGGCGCCAGTCAGACGCGTTCGGAAAATGGCTCCTCGTTTGACGAAGAGGCCCCTTCGGTCGAGGCGATCTCTGAGTTCAAAGTCACAACCTCAACCCCAGCCGCGGAATTCGGCCGCACTACCGGTGGCATCGAGAACTTTGTCACCAAGTCCGGAACCAATAGCTTCCACGGCACCGCGTTCAACATCTTCAAGAATGAAGCTCTTGATGCCAACGCCTGGTTCAACAACGGCAGGAAAGCGTTCTACCAGTCGGTGGGTAACCCCATACAATCTTCGTTCAACCGTCCCACGGACAAGAAGAACGATTACGGCGGATCGTTCGGCGGACCCGTATTCATTCCGCACGTATACCACGGCGGAGATAGATCTTTCTTCTTTTTCGCTTGGGAGCAGTACAGGCAAAGACTGGGAGGAACGACAACCAGCAGCGTCCCGACGCTCGCTGAACGCACGGGCGACTTCTCGGACCGGCTGATTGGAGGACCGAACGGTTCCATCAATCCTTGCGATGGTACGTCGATCCTGAATGGACAGATTTTCGATCCGGCCACGGAGACGGGGGGCAACGGAATCCGGTGCCGCACGGCATTCCCCGGCAATAAGATCCCGCAGGGGCGTTTCAGCAAAGTCGCTCAGAACATTGCAGCCTACTACCCCGCTCCGACGTCCAGCGCGTTGACTAATAACTACGCACTTTCCAGTTCATCTTCGCTCACAAATACAACTTATACGGTGCGAATCGATCAGAGCGTCGGCGCCTCCGATAAGCTCTTTGGCTCGTATAGCTCGCGGCAGAATACTCGCAATAGCCCGACCAACCTGACGCTGCCGTTCCCGGTCGATCCCGATACCCAGGTGCAGGACTTCATAACCCACTTTGGCCGCGGGGGTTGGGACCACGTCTTTGGGCCGAATCTGCTCAATCATCTAAATCTAGGATTTAATCGCAGCAACTCCATCAATGGATCGATCGCGGCAAACACCGGTATCAATTATGCCTCTCAACTTGGCATCGGAAACATAACTACGGGCTTCCCGCGCATCAACGCCGACGGCTACGTCTCCCTGAGCCGTAACCAGAACGATGACAACATCGACAATGGCGTGCGGGTCAACGACTCGGTCAGCTATCAGAGGGGCCGCAATAGCTTTAAGTTCGGCGTGGACTATCGATATCAGCAATATTCCGCAATAACCAAAGGACTGCTGAACGGGCTGTTTAACTTTACAACTCGTCAGACACAGGCCACACAGACGGGCTCCTTCTTGAATGGAACGGGTAATGGTGTCGCCAGCCTCCTGCTCGGGGGAGCGGACTTCGGCCAAGTATCCATACCTTTTCACCAGGCCCGCTGGATATCGAACTATTGGGCAGTGTTTGCCCAGGATGACTTCAAAGTATCCAACCGGCTTGTACTCAACCTTGGGCTCCGCTACAGCATCGATCAGCCCCGGCGTGAGGCTGGTAACTTTACATCGAACTTCAGCCAAACCGCAATCGATCCTAAGAACGGTCTACCCGGCGCTCTTGTCTTTGCGAGCAACTGCACGAACTGCAACAAGCGTTGGGCGGACACGTGGTTCAAGGACTTCGCTCCTCGCGTTGGCTTCGCTTATACGCCAGATGCATGGAACAGCAAACTCGTCGTCCGCGGCGGATTCTCAACGCTGTACGCCCCGTTACAGTACGCCGACTTCGGAGGTGATACACGCACTGGTTACACTGCTAATCCCACCTTCGGTTCCAATGGTTTCGACCCTGCTTTTGAGATTGACAGTGGACTCCCAGCGTTCACTGCGGGAATCAATCTCGATCCTGGCCAGCTCGACAATGGAAACGCGAATGCCCCGAACCACTTTGGCAACTTCATCAAGTCTTCGTATGGCCGCCCAGGCCAGGTTAACCAATGGAATCTCCAGATTCAGCAAGAGCTTGCAAAGGATTTGATTATAACCGTGGGCTACATCGGTTCCGCTGGTTCTCATCTGAGGTCCAGCGTCGAAAACATCAACAATATGCCAAGGTCGAACTTCGCTCGCGGCGATGCTCTGCTCAGCTATGATCTTGCCGCAAATGGGATTTCCCAGCCTTTCGCCGCCTTTAATGGCCAGGTGCAGCAAGCTCTCAGACCTTTCCCGCAGTATGGCTATATAGCGACGGACTGCTGCCTGCAGAACGTAGGTCACTCCTCCTATAACGCGCTTGTTGCTACCCTCGAACGGCGCTTCTCGCAAGGCCTCAACCTGCAGGCTTCCTACACGTGGTCTCACACGATTACGAATGCTGATTCTGCGCTCCCCGGAATCAACGGTGGAGTTTCTCAGATACAGGATCCCTTTAACTCAAAGAGCCAAAAGTCCCTGTCGATTCAAGACATCCCAAATACATTCGTCGTCAGCTACCTCTACGAGCTGCCTTTCGGCGAAAATAAAAGGTTTTTCAATCAGGGACGTCTGCTGAATACCTTTGTCGGCGGCTTCTCGGTCGGCGGCGTGCAACGCTATCAGTCGGGTCAACCGATCTCTTTTGCGGGGGCCGACGGAATCCCCGGGTGGGATAACTTCATCGCCTTCACTCGACTTCCTGGGAGTAAGCTCCTCAGCCCCGCTCGACGTAACGGTCACATCGATCCGTTCCGAAACCTACGAGCCGGTGGGAATGTCTC
This sequence comes from Edaphobacter sp., assembly GCA_035317185.1. Lineage (GTDB taxonomy): Bacteria > Acidobacteriota > Terriglobia > Terriglobales > Acidobacteriaceae > Edaphobacter. Next base: position 60,558 of record DATHHN010000054.1, on the reverse strand, counting down.
GGGACCAGATCCCAACGTAGATAGTGAGTTCAACGGGCTCTTTAGGCGCGAAAATCCCGGCTATAGTGCACTGCAAACAGAACCTGCGCTCTACAGCCAAAACCAAGGACCGAATCGTATCCTTCGAGCCAGGCAGGTCGGCAGTTGCCCCACTTGCGACAATGGCGACTTCGAATTTGGAAATGTACCGCGGGTCACAGGCGAAGCTCGCAACTATCGCTACCTGAATGAAGACTTCAGCATTCTCAAAACCACCCCTATTACCGAAAGGGTCAACTTCGTCCTCAAGGTAGAATTGCTGAACGCCTTCAATCGGCATGTTTTCTCGGTGCCTAATCCAAGTCCCGCAACCTTCCTAAACCCATACGACAACTTTTTCGGCGTTCCCACGGACACTATCAATCTACCTCGCCAGATACAGTTGACCGGACGCATCTCGTTCTGATGGAGGTTGAAGTTTCAGCCCTCCATTGGAGGTTCACCATTTACTGACGTCATTAGAGAATTGGCTTATGGCCGTTTCCTTGATGGCGCGTTTCCAACCTATTGCCGAACAGAGAAAACGGTTGAGCAAAACTCTTAAAGGGATGATTTAGGCAATTGCGCTGCAACCAAGGGAGTCTCTTCATGGGTCTTGCTGTCCTCCAGCTACGTAAGCTCGCCATTGTTATTTTGGCCGTTATCTTCATACCCACAGAGATCTACGCTCAGATCACTGATACCGTTCCGCCCTCTACAACGCCCATTCGTATACGCGTCACGCTTCCGACAAAGGCAAGCATCATCCCCGATAGCGTTTTTGGTAGTTTCCTGGAACCAATCGGCCACTCCACCTATGGCGGGCTATGGGCCGATGTCCTCGAAAATCCCAGCTTTGAAGATGGCCTCTGGAGCGCGGGAAATGTGGTCAAAATGCTCATCGCCCGACCGGAGCTTCGTCGTTCGTCCGAGCTAGGAATTCCACTTCCCTGGGAGCCGCTCGACGAGGCGCAAGGAGCGCGCTACGTGCCAATCTGGGGCGACGCAGCTAATTCCGGCCGCTCCCTTCTTGTAATGTCCCTCCCGAAGGAAGAGACGGGCGTTCGCCAGATGGTTTATCTTCCCGTGCAGCGAGAGCTAGCCTATACCGGCAGCGTGTGGCTGAAGCATGTGCGTGGGAGCGCCAAGGTCACGGTCTCGATTCGAGTGCATGGTCATACCCATCGTATTCTCGCCACAGCCGATCTGGATGCACACGCGGCTGCTTGGACGAAATATCCCTTCCAACTCACGATGAACCAAGGGCAGGTCACTCCTCTTGAACCTGTCGATTTCGTCATTTCTCTCAGCGACGATGCGCGTGTGCTCGTAGACCAAGCTTCACTTGTGCCTGCCGACAATATCGAAGGCATGGACCCTGACGTGATCGCCATGGCTCGCGACCTGCACTCTCCATTGGTGCGATTTGGCGGAAACTTTACCTCGGCGTACGACTGGCATGATGGCATCGGCCCGCGCGACAAACGCGTCAGTAAGATCAACGCCTCCTGGGGAATACCCGAGTACAACACCTTTGGTACGGACGAGTTTCTCAACTTCTGCAAACTGATAGGAGCGCAGCCGCAAATCGCACTGAATCTCGGCACGGATACACCCCAGAAGGCGGCCGAATGGGTACAGTACGTCAATCAGCATTGGGGTGATCGCAAAGGCGGACTCCTCTGGGAGATGGGAAATGAGCTATGGGGAGATTTTCAAGTGGGCTATCCCACCCAGGGCCGCGTTGCGGAGGTCACTCGCAGTGTAAGTGAAGCTGTACGTAAGGTCGATCCCAATGCTAGGCTGATTGCTACTGGCGCGGATGCTGACCACTTCAAAGACTGGAATGCTGCTCAGCTCACCAATCCGGTGGGAACCTTCGACTTCCTATCCACGCATTTCGTAGTCACCGATGAAGTGCAACTGCATCGTCCTTCGGCTGAGTTCCGTACTTTGGCGAGCCTTGCGCTTCCTATCGGGCTCGAAAAGCAAATACATGCGATTCACGACCAGATACAGCAAAGCCCGCATCGTAACCATGTCAATACTGCGTTCACAGAGTGGCTTATGGTCTCGAACAGCCACACTGCGTCTAACTTTACGAATATGGGCGGAGCTCTTTTTGCTGCGGGTTTTCTCAACATGGTGCTGCGCAATCCGGACATCATACCTATATCCAACATGACAGGGATCATCGAGTTTGGCGGGATATGGCGCAAACGAGGTCAGGTCTTCGGCGCACCAACTTACTGGGTGCTTCGCGAGTATGCCAGGGCCCACCCGCGTATGCTGCTCAAAGTTGACTCAAACACTCCCACGTATTCGGTCATCCGCGGCGTCACCCGTCTGCCGGAGATTGCAGATATTCCTTACCTCGATGTCGTCGCAGCAGAATCGAAGGGCGGGCGTTCTCTCGTTCTCCTATGCGTCAACCGAAACCTCACTAGATCGCTTTCGGCTACGTTCGATTTTGCCGGCCTCGGATTAAACGGAGGGACAGCCAGAGTGACGACCCTCGCAGCCGAAAACATCCTCACAGAGAACGATGAGGAAGAACCAGAAAGAGTGAAGCCTGTCTCGCAGACCGAACTTCTTCAGTCTGGATACACTCACAAGTTTCCCACTGCCAGTGTCACGATGATCGAGATTCCACTGCAATAATGTTTATTTTTCCTGAACAAATCCGTGCCGCAGGCGCGACTGCTGCGTCGTTAGCTTGTCCGCAGATAGGGACCCCACCGTCCCTGATTCGCCCACCCTTGTCGCAGAGATCAATGATGCCCCATCTCCCTTCTCGCAATTGAATATCTTCGATCTTCAAAGAGGCGATTTCTCGCCGACGCAGAGCGCAACCAACCAGAAGCAATGATCACGCAATCTCGTTTGCCCTTGAGAGTCGATCGATCAGGCACCGCCAGAAGCTCCTTCGCCTGTTCCCGGGTAAGCCAGTTCCCGAGACGAGTTCCCTTCTGCAGTACGTTCGGGATGTCGGGAGATTGACAGCTTCTTCGAAGCCGATCATTCCGTTGCGTCTCGCTTCGCCGACGAGTTTTCGTATCGCAGATAACCGGACATTGATAGTTGACGGAGAGAGGTGATCCATCGTGGTCCGGTATTCCATCAGCAGCGCGGGAGAGAGGTCGGCTGGCACAAAAGACAAACAGGTCATCCAGAGCTTTGTGTAGTTACGCTTGGAGTGGAGCGACGGAACTATGTCTAAAACCATCTGGCGCAACATAGCTTGGGCCTGAATAAGAAGGTATGGCGCCTCTTCGAGCGGCAGTTCGACATGAACGAGACGTATTCACTGCCACCTAACTCTCGATCCCTGACCAAAGTCGAATTTTTGCAATGGCCATTGCAAAATTTATCGGACCTGGAGACATTGCGGAAAGAAGCCCCCGATGAGGACTGATTGACCCAAAATGGTGAAGCGACACGAAAGCTACTGAAGCGTTACAGGTTGTTCACGCGGTATGTGTATGCGTTCGCCATGGAGATATGTCAGATGTAATCTAAAGGGTTTACTGAATCGAGCCTAGATCCATCACCTCGGCGTGTATTTGACGGAGCTTTAAAACCCAACTGAGGTCGTCTCACATGCCAGCAAACCGTCGCAATGGTCACCGATTACCGACAGTCGCCACCGTGATTGTCGGTAATCGCGACATCATCCGCATCGCACCGTGCCGAGCAATATGGAAATGCGATTGCGGCTATGTCAGCGGGCTATGTTTCAATCAGACACTGCTCATTAGCAGCGTCTATGGTCGGATAATGAGTTGTGGTCGATGGGGCAGCATCTACCAGGGTATGTTTTGTGACGGATCCGTTTGGCCGGCACTGACGGCTTTGCAGAGAAATTGTAATTCCCTGCTGCCCCAATTTTGAGAGAAAATAAAGCGTTCAAATTTATATTTCCGTCTGTGCGCCGCCAATCTGCCGAAAGTACAACTTCGTACAGACGAGTGATTTCTGGACACTACAGGAGCTACAGCAAATCATCGGTGCCGCTATGCTCTTGAGGCTGATTAGTGGTTGCCCTCGTAACCCAAAGGTCATAGGTTTCAATCCTACCCCCGCAACCAATCAAATCAATACCTTATTGCGCTATCTCTTACCTCCCGATAGGACTTGACGTTTGTGTTTCGTCTCCAAAAACTTACGTATTGAAGCTTGCCGCATCGTTCCCACCTTCACTCGAGTCAATGAATGACATGAACAATTAGATGAAGTCTAAGCTCAGATGGACCGCGCCGACAGCAGTTCGACTAATAAAAACAAATCAGGGACACCTCTAACCGCGCAGTCTCAGGCGAGATTGCAGTTGCTTGCGATAGCGTCGGCTCATACGAAGCCTAGCACCACTATCAAGCACTACGTCATGTTCACCATTCTCGTTAAGCTTTAGACCGCGAACTCGATCAAGTTTCACAATGGTCGAGCGGTGAATTCGGCAAAAGATGGTCTGATCCAGCTCTTCATCGAGTTCGGACATGCTGCGGCGTATGAGATGGGTCTTTGTACCCACGTGCAAGCATGAGTAGTAATCTGCAGCCTCAATCCAATCAATCTCTGAGATTTTCAAGAATAAGACTTGTCCGGCGTTCTTCACAGTCAAATACTCTGTTGCTCGCGATGGACTTCGACCATACGCGATTTTCTCCTTAGCACGACAGAGAGCGCGATCGAATCGAGCATTGTCGAATGGTTTCAAGAGATAATCAAGCGCTCCAGTCTCGAAAGCTCGAAGCGCATATTGATCATAGGCTGTGACGAAGACGACTGCTGAAGGTAAATCTCCGCCCAATATTTCAAGAACATCAAAACCATCGCATTCCGGCATCTCAACATCGAGGAAAACAATGTCCGGTTTGGAGTTGCGAATCTCTGCCACAGCTTCTATTCCGGATCCGCACTCCCCAACGATTTCAATTTGTGGATCAAGCCGCAACAGTATGGTAAGGTTGCTGCGGGCCAGAGGCTCATCGTCCACAACTAGCGCGCGTATTTTTGCCACATGCTCTTCCGCGTACACGAATCACCCCTCCCTGAAGGGCACAGTAGCCACGAAGGGTAACGACACCGACACCACAACACCCTTTGTGTCTTGATTCCGTATATCCAAGTTGAAGGCGTCTCCATATAGAGTTCGCAAACGGGTTCGCACATTGGAGATACCAATTCCAGGGCCAGTCGCCTCCCACCCCATCGGCAGGCCAGGGCCATCGTTGTATACGCTGAGGGTAAGTATTTCATCGTAACGAGACGCGGCAATCCGAATCATTCCTCCTTGCGCTCTTTTTGCAATGCCGTGTTTCACTGCGTTTTCGACCATAGGCTGCAAAATTAAGCTGGGAACTTGAGCTGAATAGAGCTCCCCGGGAATATCGACGCTGAGCTGAAGTCGTTCCGCAAATCGCACCTTCTGAATCTCTAGATACTTATGTGCAAACGCCATCTCTTCTGACAAAGGCACCTGTTGCAGTGTGGAATCTTCCAGGACTCGACGCAAGAAATCACTCAACCCAGCAATCATGCTAACCGCGGCATCACTCCTTTGGTCACGTACCAGCCCAGCAACAGCATTCAGCGTATTAAAGAGGAAGTGAGGTTCGATTTGGCGGCGAAGTGCATCAAGTTGAGCCTTGGAAAGTTGTTCGTTCAATCGCGCAGTCTTCGTCTGTTCAAAAGCTAGACGCTCTTTCGATTCCAAGACATAGCCGGTCGCGAGAATTGCGGAATAGAGGACCAAGGACGAAAGAATTCCGTTGTAGAACTTATCGAACCAGAGATGCGCGAATGGCCCTGGAGCCGAAACAGTAGCATACGGATTGACTAATACTTCTAGCCATGTCGTCCAAGCCGTGAAGATCAATCCGATAGCAACGCACGCACCAATGTGCACCAGCCATTTCGAAAGAGGTTTCCATTTTGTCGGGGGAAATCGGCGCTCAAGATATAGTACGGGCATAGTTGCCAGAGCCCATGGCAGCCAAGAAAAAATCGTCGTAATAAACAGTTTTACCCATGCGTGATGCATGCCTTCCTCATGCATGACAAAGACTGTCTGCGTCGCACCAACTAGTCCGAAGCCGAACCAGATCGATGAAATCCATAGCCACCGGTAAGATCGAGCACGGGTAGAGTTCATTTCCATATTGAGATCGTATTCTATGGCGCTGCAGGAAGGATTAGAAATGCAGCGAATCGCCAGAGACTTGCAGTGAGCGGTGTAGTCCCTTGAATGAACCCGGGGGATACTGCTGACATGTTCATCACAGCAAAGATCGCTCTTTTATTCGCAATAGTTGTATGTTCTGTGGCTGCCTTCCCGCCGAAGGTGATTGGGCCGGGGTCTGAGCCGGAATATACCAGCGACGCCCAACTTAATTTCCCCGAGCATTATCGGGAATGGATATATCTGACCTCAGGCTTCGATATGAGTTACAACCCCGCTATGCAGATGGGCGACCACCATATGTTCGACAACGTCTTTGTAAATCCTGAGGCATACAAGGTCTTCCTACAAACAGGCACTTGGCCCGACAAAACAATGCTTGTGTTGGAGGTTCGCGGTGCAGCTGGAAAAGGGTCGATTAATCAGAACGGCAACTACCAGGAGACGGTTATGGGACTTGAGGTACACGTAAAAGATGAAGCTCGATTTCCAGGTAAGTGGGCCTTCTTTGGATTTGATAACGAGAAAATCGCCAAAATGATTCCGACCTCCGCAGATTGCTATAGCTGCCACTCTGCTCATGCGGCTGTGGACACCACATTTGTCCAGTTCTATCCAACTTTACTGCCGATTGCCAAGAGCAAAGGCACATTTAAGATTGCAGACGAGAAAGCAACCGAAACACCAGCGCAGAAAGTTCGATCCCCTTATACGACTAAAGGAAAAAATTGACTCCGTTCAGCAGGCGAAAAGTGTATTGACGGATGCAGACTTACCGCCAATAGATGTGGCACGTACCGTGTCATTTACGTAGAACCATTCCAACTACCCTCACTTTTTATCTCAGGCGGCCAAGTGTGAGTTCTCATCGCAAAATTTTTCTGATTTTCGTCACTATCTTCTCTTTCATATGGCCTGTGCGCGGACAGCAAACGCTAATTCAGACCTCGCACGTTGACAGATACAGTACTCCGGCAAAGGGCACTATTGCGGTGGCATTTGTCATCACTGACGACGCTGTGACTATCGACTTCGCCGGGCCATGGGAGGTTTTCAAAGACGTCTTCCTCAAAGATCGCGGCAAAACATTAGCTGAACAAGCAGCATTTCGCCTCTATACGGTTTCAGATTCGCGTGAACCAGTGAAAACATCTGGCGGAATGCGCATTGTGCCGGATTACACCTTTGACGATTCTCCTCAACCCGCCATTGTTGTTGTACCTGCTCAGAGCGGCCGCTCGCCTAAGATGTTGGAATGGATACGAAAGATGACGACGCAGAGCGATGTTGTAATGTCAGTTTGCACAGGCGCTTATGTTCTCGGAGATGCTGGGGTTCTCAAAGGAAAGAAAGCCACCACCCATCATCTCTACTACGACGAGTTTCATAAGACCTTTCCCGACGTGTTATTGCAAAAAGACAAGCGCTTCGTGCAAAGTGATTCAGTAATTTTCACGGCCGGTGGTCTTAGTTCGGGAATCGATCTCGCTCTTCATGTCGTAGAACTCTATTTCGGTTCTTCCCGGGCTGAAGAAACGGCGAACATTCTCGAGTACAAAGGCACCGAATGGAAAGGTGATGGAGCCACCGCGAGCGCGTCGGCTACCACGACCCGATGATAGGAAATATGTGCTTTCAGCTGTGACATAAGCAATAAATAATTTGCTCATGAAGAGTATTTCTGCACAAGAAGCTATGTATTCAGAATCAATTGAACCTGGCTCGACTGCAGCCCGCGCTGAAAAGCGATTCCGGAAAGCTCCTTGGTATACAAACCTGTAGTAGTCACAAACTTTGCATTCGCTCATAATCCAGAGGTTGCAAATCCTATTCATAGTGATCTTGGGATTTCGGAACTCGCAAACCTCACATTCGCATACGCTTCGCTGCATAGATACCTATAGGGACTGAGTTGGATCTTATCCAAATCGAATTGCAACCTTGATGGTTGAAGCACAGTTCCGGTAACGTGATAGGGCATGACCGGTGTGTTTCCAATTAGGCCGCGCAGAAACGAGGGCTAATGCCGTCGAATGTGTCGATGCGTACGCAGATCGGAACGCTTATCATAGCGACGAGCGCCATCCAACTCGCCAATGGCTTCTTCGGTACTTTCATCTCTTTGCGAGTAGCTACCGAGGATTTTGGTGCGACCTTGGCGGGCCTTGTGCTCAGCAGCTATTTCGCCGGCTTTACTTTGGGAGCGTTCCGCTGCGCAAAGATTATCGAGCGAGTAGGACACATTCGCGCCTACGCCGCATTTGCTGGCCTGGTCGTCGCCGCAACAGCGGCGATGCCTCTTCTGATCGGACCGTTATCTTGGTTTGTCCTACGTGCAGTCGTGGGATTCGGTTGCGCCGGAGTTTTTGTTACTACCGAGAGTTGGCTTAATGCTAAAGCCGATCCATCAGATCGCGGGCGAGTCTTCTCGATTTACATGGTTGGCACCTTCGTTGCACTCGCTATAGGCCAACTCCTAATCGTTCGGGTCGAGATGGCGGGGCCAGGACCTTTCAATTCGATCGTCGCCCTGTTTGCCATAGCTCTGGTCATGGTAAGCACAACCCGGGCGGAACCTCCACGAACAACCGCCACGGAAAAACTGCCATATAGCCATCTTGTGCGTGCGGCACCCGTCGCCGTTATTGGCTGCGTGGTCAACGGTCTCGTCGGCAGCGCATTTTATGCTCTCGTTCCGGCGTGGATGCAAGACAAGGGCATTGAGCGCGAAAACATTGCACTGTTCATGCTCGTCGCTGTTCTCGGTGGCCTCGCGTTCCAAGTTCCAGTTGGACGATTCTCTGACCACTTCGACCGGCGCATTGTGCTGGCTGCGCTTGGCCTCGGCTTTGCTGGCACCGCCATCACTCTGGTTCTCCTGCCGCGCCCCTCACCATTCATTCTTCCGGTCGCTGCTCTGCTTGGCGGCTTCATGTCGACCCTTTATCCAGTCTGTGTCGCCAATGCGCACGACCGGATGCCGGCTGACCGCGTCGTAGCAGTAAGCGGGCAGCTCATCCTGATAAGCGGACTCGGCTCCGTGATCGGTCCACTCATTGGCACAAACATCATGGGACACTCCGACATCGACGGCGTGTTCTATTTCATGGCCGCCGCGGCAATCCTTTTGGCTCTTGTAGCTATAGGTGAGAGCCTGATCTCAGCAGCGCCATTACGTCTGAGACGGCCTTTCGAGATTCTGGCTCCCCAAGCAGCGCCATTGGCGCACGATTCCCTCGGTTCCTGTGACGACCTTCCCTCGAATCCTATCGAGATTGCCCCGAATGTTAGTTGATCTACATGGCGCCATCGACATCGAACCCAAGTGCAAGCACGCTTTACCATTCGCAGTGCATAATTTACGCACCACCATGCTCACTGCCCAGGGCAGTTTGCAGCTATACAAACCATGTCGCCTTTTTGTAACTGATCGGTACATCGCTTCGCTTCAGCCGTCAAAGCGAATATGGGCTACTTCTCACCATCCCACTTTCTGGACCATTACGGGCAGCTGAAACATTATTGCTTGGGTGCAACATCCGTGGTAGGATTTGCTCTCGGTCCGGAGCCTCCGAACGATGAAGACGTCAGATATGTCGGTTCCATCACTGATCGAGTCTTGCACCAAGGCATGCCGCTGGGCCTCAAGCGGCTCCCAAGAAGTGAATGCAATGCAACATCTGGATCTTCTCAAGAGATTGTAATTATTGAGTTGTCCAGTAATTCCGTCTGTTCGCTGATAGCGGTTATCATCCATCTCCCGACCCGCGCAATATGCAGAGACTGAACGGAGGCTTGCATGCCTATAAGGAAAGCGCAGCTAAGGTTGCTGACCGTTTTATCGGTAGCCTGGTTCGCGGTCGGATGCTCATCGCAGCAGTCGACTAGCTCTGAGGAGACACGCCCTGTCAAGACAATGGTAGTGTCATCCGGGGATAGAAATAACGTACGCGCCTTCCCCGGAAGGGTTGAAGCGTCGAGAATGGTTGACCTTGCATTCCAGGTACCTGGCGTCCTCGTTCGACTGCCAATCAGAGAGGGCGAGAGAGTCTCCAAGGGCACAGTGATCGCCCAGCTCCGGCAGGATGAATTTCAGGCTCGGCTACAGAGCATGCAAGGCCAGCTCGATCAGGCTCGCGCGCAGTTGGGGGCAGCCGACTCGAGACTCACAAACGCCAAAACAGAATCGGAACGCTACGGACGACTCGTCGAGTCCAGTGCAGTCTCGCGCTCTGATTTTGATCTCGCTCAGACGACTTTCAGCGCTGCCCAGGAAGGTTACAACGCTCAGCAGGCGGCGGTCCGCTCTCTGGAAGGACGCATGACTGAAGCCAAACTCCAGTTAGGAGACAGCACGCTGCGCGCCCCGTACGATGGCGTCGTCGCTCAGCGGCTCGTCGACGAAGGCCAAAACATCACTCCGAACAGTTCTGTGGTCAGGTTCCAGAACGTCAACGATATCGACATCGTCGTGGACGTGCCTGAAGCATTCATAGCCGACGACATTCGTTCGTCCGCCATTCAGCAGAGTGTCGCGGAGCTTAGTATCGCGCCGGGACGGCAGTTTCCCGTGCGCGTCAAGGAGGTCTCGCAAATAGCGGATCCGAAGACCCAGATCTTCCAGGTCCGTTTCGCCATGAAAACTCCGCCCGGCATCACCGCGCTTCCCGGCATGACGGCCAACGTGACTATCACCACTCGGAGAGCTAGGGGTCCGAGCAGTCGCCTCCTTGTGCCGATCTCCGCGATTGCCAAGCAAGATTCGGGAGAGCAAGTGGTATGGGTCCTTGGGTCCGATCAGACCGTTCATCACCGGCTCGTAACGATCGGCGCCCCTACAGCAGACCAGATCGAGATCGTTAGCGGAGTGCAACCCGGCGATCGCATCGTGGTGGCAGGAGCGCCATCTTTACGCGAAGGGATGAAGGTTCGCGATTTGGGTAACGCGCTGGGAGGCGGCCAATAATGAACCCAGGCGTCTACTCAATCAAATACAACAGGATCGTCTTTGCTTTGACGTTTATCTTCGTTATTGGCGGGATCTATGCGTATCAAAATCTCGGACGCCTTGAGGATCCGGAGTTCACGATCAAGCAAGCCTTGATCGTCACATCTTATCCGGGGGGCAGTCCTGAAGAAGTGGCCAGGGAAGTCACTAACCCAATCGAAAGCGCAGTCCAACAGATGGGCCAGGTTGATCGTGTCGAATCAGAGTCCACGCGCGGACGGTCGTTGGTCAGGGTCCACATCAAAGATCAATACCACCAGGACAGGATCCAGCAGGTTTGGGACGAACTTCGTCGCAAGGTCAACGACGCCCAACCCAGACTCCCGCCCTCGGTGCGCGGCACATCGATGGTGGTCGATGATTTCGGTGATGTTTACAGCGTCTTCATGGCCATCACCGGCAAAGGCTTCTCGCAGCCCGAGCTTCGCCGCTACGTGGATGCCGTCCGCCGCGAGCTGCAGTTGGTGCCTGGCGTCGCTAAAGTTGATCTCTTCAGCGAACAGCAGGAGGCTGTCTTCCTGGAGATGTCGCGGCCGCGGCTGGCACGGCTCAGCATTAATGAGAACCAGATCTACGCCCAGCTTCAGGCGAAAAATGTCGTCGCGGACGGTGGACGCGTGCGCATCGGGACCCAACATGTCCCGATCGACCCGACGGGTGGTTTCAACTCGGCCGATGACATGCTCGATCTAGTGATCGGATCGGATAGCTCGGGCCACCAACTCCAGCTTAGAGATGTCGCGACGATCGAGCGTAGCCATGAAGATCCGCCGCGCCGCCTGTTACGGTACGACAGCCAGCCGGCCATCGGCTTAGGTATTTCCACGGTGCCAGGCGGAAACGTCGTGACAATGGGCAAGGAAGTCCTGCAAAAACTTGAGGAGATTAAACACAACCAGCCGGTCGGAATCGAGTTCCACGACATCAACTTCCAGCCCACGGCGGTAACCGAAGCCACGAGAGCCTTCACATTCAATCTGGTCAAGGCGGTGACGATTGTCATCGTGGTGCTCCTGTTTGCGATGGGCCGCAAGGCAGGGCTCATGATGGGCTTCGTCCTGTTTATTACGATCATCGGGACCTTTCTGGTGATGAAAATGAAGGGGGGCCTGCAGTTGGAGCGCATCTCTCTGGGCGCTCTCATCATCGCGCTGTGCATGCTCACCGACAATGCGATCGTCATCACCGAAGGACTCAAGATTGGAATCGAAGCGGGTAAGGCCAAGCTCGAAGTGGTTCGCGATGTGATAGCGCACAACATGTGGCCGTTGTTCGGAGCGACAGGTATCGCAATCCTGGCTTTTGCGGCCATCGGACTATCGCAGGATTCAGCTGGCGAGTTACTCAGTTCACTGTTCTGGGTCATATGCATCTCCTTGTCTCTGAGCTGGGTGACAGCGATCACGGTCACTCCGCTGCTGGCATACCTATTTTTTAAGCCGAGCCCCGATGGTCATTCTGAAGAGCAGGCATACGATGGCCGGTTTTTTCAAACATATCTTGGCTTGCTAAGGGCGGCACTCCGATTTCGGTTTATGGTGTTGGCCGCGACGCTCCTGATCTTCGTCGCGGCGTTGTACGGTTTCACTAAAGTCGATCAAAGCTTCTTCCCGCCTGCGACCCGGCCGCAGTTCTTGGTGGATAGCTTCCTAACGTCCGGCACACATATCCGCGTAACAGAGCAGTACGCCAACGAAGTCGAGCGGTACCTTCTCGCTCAACCCGGTGTGACACACGTGTCATCATTCGTCGGTGGCGGCGCCCTGCGCTTTCTACTGGTGTACTCCGCAGAACAACCAAACACAGCTTATGTTCAGTTCCTGGTCGAAGTCGACGACTGGAGAAAGATCGACGAGTTGATTCCAAAAATCCAGAAATATCTGGAGGATCATTATCCAAACGCCAGTACGAATAGCAGGAAATTTCAACTGGGTCCTGGCAGTAACGGACGCGTCCAGGTACGGTTCAGCGGTCCTGACCCTGCGACGCTGCGCGCTCTGGCCGGCCAGGCTCAAGCCATCATCGAAGAAAGTGGCAAGGCCGTGGGCTTGCGTACTGACTGGCGCCAGCCCGAAAAAGTGGTCCGTCCCAAAGTGCTCGAACTCCAGGCGCACCGCAACGGTCTCACCCGCATCGATGTGGCCCAGGCTCTAGAATCCGGTTTTGAGGGGCGCACAGTCGGCTTCTTCCGGCAAGCAAGCGGCACTGGCACAGGGATATTCCCGCAGGAGACAAGGATTCTTCCGATCATTGCTCGCCCCCCTCTGGCTGAGCGAGGCGATGTCGATCAGATCAACAATATGCAAATCTGGAGCCCTGTCGCGGGGAGGATGATCCCCATGAGCCAGGTCGTCTCCGGCACCGAAGTCGTATGGGAAGATCCGATCATCATGCGTCGCGATCGCATACCAACCCTTACCGTGCTTGCCGATGGGCGTGGTGTTCTGCCCAGCGTTTTGCTGAACTCCGTGCGGCAAAAAATAGAGCAGATCAAACTGCCTCTCGGATATAAGCGCGAGTGGGGGGGCGAGTACGAGGATTCCAATAACGCCCGGGCATCTCTCGCCGGACCACTGCCGGCGGCGATGCTTGGCATGGTGTTTATCGTGGTGTGCTTATTCAATTCCATGCGTGCCACTGCGGTGATCTGCCTGGCCGTACCATTGGCGATCATCGGCGCGGTGGCGGGGCTTCTCATAACGAACAATCCGTTCGGCTTCATGGCTTTACTAGGGTTGCTCTCTCTTGGTGGCGAACAGGTTAAGAACTCGGTCGTCTTACTCGAGGAGATTTTCCTTCAGATTCATATGGGGAGGCAGCCCTATGAAGCGATCCTGCAGGCAGGCGTGAGTCGATTGCGGCCTGTGCTTCTGGTAGTCGTGACGACGGTGCTTGGAATGATTCCGCTCCTCACGGACCCGTTTTTCTCAAATATGGCAGCGGTCATCATGTTTGGACTGGCCTTTGCCGCCGTGCTGACCATGATCGTCGTACCAGTGCTTTACGCTATTTTCTTCCGTGTTCCCATTCCCGAGACTACCGAGCCGTAGCATCTGGTTCTTGAGGGTAAAGATCGTCCTCGTTTCTTTGGTCTATCGGAGTTGAGCGTTTCATGAAGGAAGTGGTTATGAATTTACTATCTACGCAAAAGCTCTCCCTTTGGACTTTGAGTAGGAAGACCGTAGCCTCCATCATCGGCGCGGATCTTTTGCTCCTGTCAGGTTGCGCAGTCGGTCCCAATTACAAACGTCCAAACGTGGCCGCCCCAGCAGCCTACCGGGGCCCATCCGAAGCAGCGCAGCAAGCCAGTCTCGCCGATCTGCCGTGGTGGGAGATCTTCCACGATGAGACCCTGACTGCACTCATCAAGACAGCCCTGGCCAACAACTACGATCTAGCCGGCGCCGTTGCGCGCGTCGAACAGGCAAACCAGGTTGCCGCCCAGGCCCGGTCGCAATACTTCCCCACTCTCGGCTATTCGATCTATCCCAGCTACGGCCACAATCAGTTCATTTACAGTCCGATCGCCCCGCCCAGTGGAGCTCAAGGGTTCCTGTTGGCTATAGCCCGCGCATCATGGGAACCCGATCTCTGGGGCCGTATCCGCCGCACGAATGAGGGTGCTCGAGCCCAACTTCTCGCGACCGAGGAGGTTCGCCGTGGAGTCATGCTGACGCTGGTCAGCAATGCCTCCCAGGCCTACTTTGAACTCCTTGGACTCCGGCTTCAACTCGACATCGCAAACGAGTCTAAGCAGTCATTCACGACCACCCTCACACTCGTGACACAACGTGTTAATGAAGGTCTTGGTAATGAGCTCCAGACCTCGCGCGCCGCAAGCGACTTGGCCAACTCCTCCGGCAGCATACCCGAGCTCGAACGGCAAATTGCGCTCAAGGAAAACCAGATCAATCTATTGATGGGTAAAGACCCCGGCCCGATCGACACAAAACCAAAATTCCTTGGCGAAGTCCCACCCGAAGTTCCCGCAGGATTGCCTTCCACCCTGCTCGAGCGTCGACCCGATATACTCGCAGCAGAGGCAGCGATGAAGAGTGCAAACGCCCAGATCGGCGTAGCTCAGGCTGCTTATTTTCCATCCATTGGCCTCTCGACATTCTTCGGTAAATTAAGCACGCCCCTCGAGCGGCTCACCTCCGCCCAGACGAATGCCTGGAGCCTCGCCATGAGTCTGTCAGGACCGATCTTTACCGCTGGCGCCGTTACGGCTCAGAAACGACAGGCAATTGCTTCCTGGGAACAAACGAAGGCCCAATACAACCAGACTGCGTTGAGCGCTTTTCGTGATGTCTCCGACGCACTCATCACACGCGAGAAACTTGATGCCATCCGCGCCGAGCAGGCTAAGGCCGTGCAATCGAACGAAGACGCAGTCCGGCTTATGTCGATGCGTTTCACGAATGGAACTGTCGGCGGTCTCGATGTTCTCGAGTCCAAACAACGGCTCTATTCAGCCCAGCTTGCGCTTAGCCAGACAGAGATCAACAGACGCCTGATCATTGTCCAGCTCTATAAAGCGCTGGGCGGAGGATGGAATCTGTCTGATACACAATGGATGACAGCTAATTCCATGCCTGCTTCCCAGAATCCTCCACCATCGAATAAACCATAATGACTACGACTGGCGTCCTCAAAGTCAATCTCTGCAATGACATCCAATTTCTTTGCGTCAGCAAGCCTGCTCTGAAGCATGCATAATCATGCATTTGTGTAACCGATTGCATAAAGTGTATCTTGTTCTCGACGCAACATTCCTCCTCCGTCAATTCAGAATTAAAGGTCTATATGAAGTTTGGCAGTCTATTAGCTTTCACTTTTGCACTGGTCCTAACTACCAACCATGTTTGGTCTCAAACTCAGTCGCAACGCTGGTCCGAGCAAAAGTCAAACACCTGGTATGCACAACAACCTTGGCTAGTCGGAGCTAACTACATCCCGTCAAACGCAATCAACCAATTGGAGATGTTTCAGGCAGCAACGTTTGATCCAGCTATCAATGATCGAGAGCTTGGTCTTGCTGAATCGATTGGAATGAACACTGCTCGAGTATTTCTTCAGGATCAGTTATGGGAACAGGACCCCGAAGGCTTTAAGAAGCGCCTCGATACCTTTCTAGGAATTGCAGCAAAACATCATATTCGGCCTTTGCTTGTACTGTTCGACTCGTGCTGGGAAACTAATCCTCGCCTTGGACCACAACATCCTCCCATCCCGGGCATCCACAACTCGGGTTGGGTCCAGAGCCCGGGCAAGGAGCGGCTGTTGAATCAAGCCGACGAACCTAAGTTAAAGGCGTATGTGGTCGGCATTGTCGGTGCATTTGCCAAAGACGATCGCATTCTCGGATGGGATATATGGAACGAACCGGATAACGGCGGTGGCGACATAGCAAACGACGTACCTGGAAAGGTAAAGCGGGTCAACGAGCTACTACCTAAAGCTTTTTCGTGGGCTCGTTCCGTAAATCCTACACAACCCTTGACAAGCGGTGTCTGGCTCGGAGACTGGACAGATCCAGCTAAACAGAGTGCCACCACCAAAATACAGTTAGCTGAGTCCGACGTCATCTCCTTCCATAATTATGGTTGGCCGGAGGAGTTTGAGCAGCGCATCAAAGAACTGCAGCATCTGCAACGGCCAATTCTTTGCACGGAGTACATGGCGCGAGGTGCGGGATCAACCTTCGACGGAAGTCTGCCGGTTGCAAAGCGTTATCACGTTGCAGCAATTAACTGGGGTCTCGTCACCGGCAAAACCCAGACCTATCTTCCATGGGACTCTTGGCAGCGGCCCTACGTGCTGACACAACCTACCGTATGGTTTCACGAAGTATTCCGAAATGACGGAGCACCTTATCGACAGCGTGAAGTTGACCTCATTCATGAATTGACGGGACGGCAATAAACATTGTTTTACCCGCTAACCGCTCTCCGAAACATCGAAGATTCGATCATGTCAAGGATGTAGCTTACAGACCACCTATGGTAAGCTTCACCTAGGTAGTCTGTAACGCGCATATATGTAGGCCCGTTATTCTGCACTTCACTGGCTGTGCAATTATGTGCAGTTGCTCTTCATCCTCGGTCGCACGCTGGCCTTCACTTCATGATGCTTTCAAAATAGAATTTGGGGAAAAGCAAGTGGTCTCGATGAGTCTACGGCGTGCGATTCTTCGTCTCAGTGGGGGCAAAGAACTTTCAGCACTGTGTGATCAGGCGTTAGTTAGCGGAGCGAATTTCGCAACCAATGTAATTCTCGCGCGAGTGCTCGGCATTCGCGAATACGGTATCTTCGCGCTGTCCTGGATGGCAGTCCTCTTTGTTTTCAGCCTCCAGTGGGCCTTCATCGTTTTGCCTATGATGAGCGTAGGACCGAAACAAGAAGAACATGAGCGCCCCTTTTACTACGGCGCCGTTTTGTTTCAGGAGATAGCCTTTGCAGCATTGAGCGTTGCAGGAATGCTGCTTGTCTTGCACTTCTCTTCTTCTCATTTTCCGCAATGGAACATCCAGGGACTGGGGCTTCCGCTTAGCTTTGCGGCTTTTTCGTATCTGTTGCAGGATTTCATACGGCGTTATTTCTTCTCAGTCGGACGGAGCAAATTTGCCCTGCTCTGCGATGCCATTAGTTACCTCACGCAACTCCCCATCATCCTGCTGTTGGCTCATCGATCGAATTTCTCCTCTTCTATGGCGCTGTGGATCATTGGGGCAACTTCTTTAGTTAGCTTTCTGGTTGGATGGATATGGTTTGAGCCTATTAAGTTTCGCGCTAATGACCTGCGACAGGTTTCGATACGCCACTGGAAGATCTCGCGGTGGCTTGCTCCGTCTGCGTTTATGCAGTGGAGCTCCGGCAATCTGTTTATCGTTGCTGCACCTATTTATTATGGCGCCGCAGCAGCCGCTGTCTTACGTGCCTCGCAAAATATCGTTGGTGTAGCGCACATCTGGTTTCTGGGATTGGATAACGTGGTACCCGCAGAAGCGGCTCGGCGCATACACAGCCAGGGCCTAGATGCTGCTTTCAACTACATCAAGCAGATTGTGTTTCGCTGGGGGCTCATCACACTGGCATTTGTATCCATCGTGAGTCTTCGTCCCAACTTTTGGTTGAACTTAGTCTATGGACCGAGATATGCGGGGTACGGACACATCCTGCAGTTGTACGCGCTGGTCTATCTCATGACGTTCTTTGCAGGACCTTTGCGTGCGGGCCTGCAAGCACTGGAATATACGGCGCCTATCTTCTGGTCCTATTCGGCAATGACAATTTTTTCGCTGGCATTCGCAGGACCGTTCACACGATGGCTCGGCTTGACCGGTGCCATGCTTGGGATGATCGCCAACATGTTTTTATTTCAATGCGTGGTCGGAATCGCACTCGTCTTGAAGGTAAGGCAGATGAGACAACAGCTTTTGTCCCCGCAACTGCAACACTCACCCGATCGATGAGGGCTTGGAGGCGGATCTCAAGTGACTTCGAAGATAAACATTTTGCTCTCCGCCTATGCATGCCGACCAAATGCAGGCACAGAGCCCGGAATCGGATGGAACTGGGCCGTGCATCTGGCCGAAACAGGCTCACTCGTGCATGTGCTTACGGCGGGAAGAAACCGTGAGGCTGTTGAAGCTTATCAACGGGAGCACCCCTCGCCTGAACTGCACTTCCATTTCATTGATGTGCCCTGGATGGATCCTATGGCCTCAGGAGCCAAACACTATTTAATCTGGCAAAGGATGGCTCTTCGCAGAGCGAAAACCCTTTCAAAAACCGTTGCTTTCGATATCGTGCAACACGTCTCTTATGGCAGCGTTCATCTTCCTACGCCGTTGTGGCGTTTAGGCATACCCACAGTCTTCGGCCCTGTCGGTGGAGGGCAGACTGCGCCGCCTGGTCTCCTGCCTTACTTCGGACAGCAAGCCGGCAACGAACGCCGCCGTACCCGCCTCACAGGATTGCTCCCGCATTTACCGCCCTACCGCAAAGCGATGCATCGCATGAGCATGGTCTTCGCGGCGAATCATGACACTCTCGACCTTGTTAAACGAGCCGGCTGCCGTCGTGTTGAGCTATTGTGCGACACCGGATTGCGGACGGATTTCTTTGCAGATACAGCTCGGCGTTTCACTGCTTCTACGCCTTTACGTCTGCTTTGGGTTGGTCGTTTCCTTCCCCGCAAAGGGGTTCAACTCGCTCTTGATGCCATCCAGCAGGCAATGCCGGGCATTCATCTGACCCTGGTGGGTGATGGTATGGAAGAAGCTGTCTTACGTCGCATGATATCCGAACGTGGCCTCGAAAATCGTGTTTTCTGGGCAGGAAAACGGCTGCCATGGTTAGAGGTTCGCGAGGCCTATCTCACTCACGACGCTCTTCTGTTTACAAGCTTGCGCGACACGTTTGGATCACAGATACTCGAAGCAATGAGCCTCGGCCTTCCAGTAGTTGCACTCAATCTCAGCGGCGCTCGAGACTTTATTCCTCCTTTGGCCGGAGTAAAAGTTGATATTGGTGCCACTGCAGAAGAAACAACTCGGCTCCTCTCGACAGCACTGAATCGCTTTGCCCGTATGTCGATTGAGGAACGAAATGCAATGTCGGAAGAAGCCTGGCGCATGTCGCGGAACTCTGCTTGGCCCGCACGTGCTGCATTTGCCCTTGGACTCTTCGAGGAAATTCTGCATCTGAAGAAGAATGCCTGACTAAAGAGTTTGTTTGCTGTATTGCGCATGACATTTCTCATTTGACTGGAGAGAGAGTGGCAAAGCGGTTTGTTTTTTGGGGTGGCTATGCGGGGTACAACTTGGGAGACGAAGCAATCCTGTGGGCGCTCTCGCAACTTATACGCAAGCTCGAGCCAGCGGCAAGTCAATGCGTGCTCATACCGGACGGAGTTCCTGCCCATGTAGAAGCGCAATACGCTGATTGGCAGATCGAGGTCATCAAGGGACGAATGCCCGGATGTCTCGATATCCTGCGCACAGCAAGATTGATTGCCGGTGGCGGTCAGATGGTCGACGATACAACTCTTGGTTGGCCCGTAGGCTGGAGTTCGCTCTTCATCGCAATCAATGCCTTCTTCGGGCAAGGGCCCCTTGTATTGTGCATCGGAGCCGAACACCTTAAGCGCTTCCTTCCGCGGTTCCTTGTGCACCACGTGTATGGTCTGGCAAAGGTGTGCACTTGTCGCGACGACGAATCGGCTCAGATTCTGCGTGATGTAGGCATCAATGCTCAAAAGGTCTGGACCACTCGTGACGTAGTCTTCTCACTCGACCGGCGCCTCATACCGCAGTACCAGACGCCACAGTCTTCCACCCCCAGCGTTGCGATAGTAGTTGCCTATGATCCAAACCGCGTATTGGATACGATTGCACGCTACACAAAGCTAATTGATGCGCTCCTCGAATATGGGATGGATATACAGTTGGTCGCACACGATCTCCGGCCCGACTACGATATCCGTGCTCGTGACGAGATCCATGCGATATATAAAAATAACCCACACGTTACAGCGCCTATAGCGAGCTCGGTCGATGAAGTTCTAACGATCTACAGTCACTCTGATGCTGTCATAAGTGGAAGAATGCATCCACTTATTCTGGCATCGCTTGTCGGCACCTTACCAATCGCCTTCGGGGGAAAAGCGAAAGTACAAAGCCTCCTCACCATATCAGGCATTCCTTCCCTCTCCTCCGACGTTCCCGCACAACAGGCCATACAGGTGCAGCAGTTACTTGAACAGCGTCCCCATTTGCTTCCGGCAATTGCCAACGCGGTCGATACCTTCCGCATCAACGTTGAAAACGCCACCGAAAGAGCACTAAAGCTTTAGTTTTTTTACTTTACCTCTACTCCAAATCATTGGAGTACCATATCGCCAATCATGCGCATTTTGCTTCTCCATAATCGATACAAGTTACACGGAGGCGAAGACGTCGTCGTCCAACAGGAGTCTCAATTGCTCCGTGATGCCGGCCATTTTGTCGACATCATGGAAGTCTCGAACGATGATATTGAAAGTGGCATCGATAAGTTGAAGACAGCGTTGATGTCGATCTATTCGCCCCAAATGCGCAAGCTCGTCGCGCGCCGTATCCAGGACATCAGTGCGGATGTCCTGCATGTGCATAACTTTTTTCCACGACTCACGCCATCCGTTTATAATGCCGGAGCTGAAAGAAAATGCGCCGTGATACAGACACTGCACAATTATCGTCTCGTCTGTCCGGGTGGACTTCTCTTTCGTGACGAGGTTGTCTGTGAAGAGTGTCTCGGCCGCAGCTTTGCTCTGCCTGGTATTCAGCACGGTTGCTATCGTGGCAGCAAACTCGGTTCTGCAACAATCGCGACTATGACGGCGTTTCATCGGATACAAGGCACATGGAGAAACCGGGTGGATCGCTACATCGCGCTTAACGAGTATGCAAAGTCCGTCTTCACAAAATATGCCGATCTGCCTACCGAACGAGTACGGGTAAAACCCAATGTAATACCCGATTCAGGTCTTGGTCCGCGATCAGGCGGTTACGCGCTTTTTGTGGGGAGACTGTCACCCGAAAAAGGAATCGCCACTTTGCTTCGAGCCGCGAGCGATCAGGCATTTCCATTACCACTTAAAATCGTTGGCACTGGACCATTACAATCCGAAGTGATCGCAGCATCCGCTGCATGCCCCAACATCGAGTACCTTGGAGCACGGCCACGCGCAGAAGTCGTCAGGCTGGTAGGCGATGCACTGGTTCAGATCGTTCCTTCCGAATGGCACGAAGCCGGCGGCCCACTTGTCATCGGTGAGGCTTTCGCGGCGGGTGTTCCGGTAATCACGTCCGCAATGGAACCGATGTCCACTGTCGTAGAAGATGGAGTGAGCGGACTTTTATATAAACCGCGCGATCATCAGGATCTTTGTCGTGCGGTAGCCAGGATCGTCAGCAATCCTGGCTTGGTCCCAGCCATGCGCGAGGCAGCACGACGAAGATATGAGGCCATGTACTTACCTACAGCAAATCTAATCGCGCTTGAAACTATCTATCGCGAGGCAATCGAGCAGGCGCATCGGATGCCAACGCATTAGAAGTTCTACGAACTAATCTATGCAGCAGCCTTTGAAATCTATCGAAGAATCGCTATATAGTTCGTCACACCGCGAAATACTTCAAGATCTTCGTAGTAGTTTTTCACCGAGATTGTGGAGCCCCCAGGACAAATGCGTCTCAATTCAAATCCAAGTGGGTGCAATAGATCCCAGAAGTCGCGAAAAAACGTTCTGCTATTTACGTTCCCGGAGCCGAACTCGAACGACAGGGCCTTGATTCGACCTTCGGATAGGGACCGCATAGCACCTCGAAGAGCGAACAATTCATGCCCTTCGATATCCATTTTCATGAAGTCCACATGATCGATACCTTTATCTGCAATCAAGGTATCAATCATTATCACCGACACAGTGCGAACAGAAAACTGATGTCCCTGAGTGAAACTGTCATTCCTTTCGTGAAGACTCGCCCATTCACTACCGGAATTATTGCTATAAAGCTTTAATTCTTCTACTCTCTCGCCAACCGCTGCCTCAATGACTTCGATATTTGGCAGGCTTTGCAAAAGTTGAACATTTTCGTGAGCTGGTTCAATGGCAATCCACCGGCCCTTATCTGTCCCCAAATTATGCCTGAGTTTATTCATCCAGTTGCCACGATTGGCGCCGCAATCAATCACGGTAGGATGATCGGAACAACAACAATGGCGGATCACGTCAGCTGTAGCTGCAGTCTCAGTCTGGTCCCATCCCGACCCCGATCCCTTACCTACAAGAAGATTGAGATAGGAGACGAACAATTCAATTCCATTGTTCATCCCCAGAACTTGTACAGCCGCTCCGATTTGCGGTGTGACCTTCTTTGCAATATTGTTCAGCGATCCCGCATCGGTTAGTCTTGTCATGTTGCCTCCTGAAGGAAACACCTTATTGACCACAGACCCATAAAAATAAATAAATTGGCTAAAAGAGAAGCGTTGGACTATGCGTCACTTGAAGCCCCGTTGATGGCAAAGGTTGGATTTGCGCTAACAGATCCTCGGATTGTTTGACGCCCCACTCCTTGGGAATCTCGAAATTCTCTGCTCCCGTTTCATTCCAGATGATCCAGGATTGTTTGTGATGCTCATCTTCAATGTGCACAAGCCACCTTCCGGAAGCACTTCGATTCACGTCAAGGTACCTTTTGCCCAGAAGCCACCGCCGAACAGTCTTATAAGCCAGTGTAGCGTCTTTCTCGGTGGTCCCATTGTCATCGACCAGTGCGTAAGCCGGTTCTCCCCATGCGTACCAGTAAAAACGCTGAATACCCGCAGCCCAACCTAAAATATACGATCTTCCAATTGCCTCGACCGCAGCTCCCTGTCCCAGAATATGAATGCCGCTGGGCCATTGCTTATTGTGGTAACGAGCTTGCGGCGCACTCGCAATATAGTATCCCGACTCCGTATTCCAGATGGGTGTCGACGGCAGTCCTACACTGGCCAACACTCTACGCAGCTGAGCGGCCGTACCGACGATATTTTCCGGATGGGTTACGGGAAGACCAAGATTGTCGTAAAAATGGAAACCTAGAACATCAAATGTTCCCACCCCGCCCCCTTCTAGAAAGGGCCTAATGTAAGTAAAAGCATTGACGGAGGCAAGCGACGGCGAGATAACCACAACACTGGGATCTACTTCCTTAAGAATGCGATACGCCGACTTGCAAAGAGTAATGAGATGCGGAATATCACCCGAATAAGACGATTTCAGATTCGGTTCATTCCAGAGCTCATAAGTATGTACACGGCCTTTGTAACGTTTGGCGACGGTTCTGACATACTCCTCCCAGTCCTTCAGATCGGCAGCTTCCGCTCTTGCTCCAGGTGTCCTTCCCTCTTCCGTTGGCCGCGCCGATGCCCACGTTGGCGTTGCCGTAAGGATTAGGTCAAGATCCTGTCCATGTTTGCGGGCTTCTTCCACATCTCTATCAACATTCTCAAAGATCCACTGACCACGCTGTGGCTCAATATATACCCACTGAGCATCGAACACACGGATCGCACCGGTCTCAAGCGATGGCCAGGGTCGTGTCCACGCCCGACCTGCATCATTCAAACCGAAATACAAAGGCGGTACAGTTCCCTTCGGAACGTCACTCAAGTTGGCCGTCGTAGGCCCTGGAGCAGTCTGCAGAATCAGAAACAAGGGTATGGCTGCCGCCATCATTCGCATCATTTTTAATCTAAACCTCGTTAGGCCATTGCAGCGTTGGAAGGGAGGCCACCCGAGCCATCCTGGTTTGCCTCACTCTGGCTGGCATCTTTACATCAGCGACCAAACCGACAAAGCACATTAGAAAAAGTGCACTAAGGCGACCGAATTGTACTGTGACCAATGGCATGATGATTGACATTGTCACTATCTGGATAAGAACGATCAACAGAAATGTGTGTTTAACACTCTGGCGGGCACTTCGAAATGCAACAAATAACACCCGGAAATATAGAGCTAGAATCAGCAACCCGGCAAGAATTCCTCCCGACACCAACGCTTGGATGACCTCACTATGACTATGGGGCGGAATCCAGTTTGTAGCATTCCACTGGTCATGCAATGCCTGCTTCACTCCCGCGATGTAGCCATACCCAATATAGGGTCGCAGCCAGAATGCTCTGAAGCTTGCTTTCCATACATCTGTTCTCTCAGACAGAGTAGTGATATTGCGCATTCCCTGCCCTCGTTCCAGATAATCAAGAATTTTCCCTTGAAAGACAATCGCTCCCGCAGCAATAGTACAAATTGCCAACGAACCAAGCATGCGTAGCAGAAGCTTTCTGGAAAGGATCATTAGGTATGTAAACAGTGCGATGAGGAAGACGATCTGTTCGCTGCGTGAATATGTTAGAAGCAGCGTCACAACCGCAATGAAACAACAAAAAAATCTCTTCCGTCCTTGAAAAAAAAGAAGAGCATGGAAAAATGCCACGCCCGCAAGCACAGATAGATGTACTGGATGTATCAGTGCTCCACCTAGCCTGGCGTGTCCCCCGGCAATATCACCTGGCTCGGCATAAACCAGAGATGGAACAATCGGCAGCGCCATCCAGACGATAGCAATGTTGACCCAACAAACCGCACCGATCAGTCGGACGATAAGATCTATGGCACGGTCCTCGTCCTCACGCGTATACAGTGAGAGCAACATGGCAAAACCCAGCACCCACTCAGCCAATCGATAGAGACTAAGCGGAAGATCACTTGCCACCGGCGGTCTATTAGAACTGTTAGGTTGCAAAACCGAAGCTATTGTCAAATTTATAAGCAGTGCTATCCAGAGCCACGCGCTAAAATCCACTCGGCGCAATAATATACGACGACGTCCCAAGATCGTGACCGATGCAAGCAGAAACGCGCAGGTCAGTGTCAGGATGATCGTGCTGATCGACGTTGGGTTGAAGAGCCCAAATTGATGAGTACGTCCACTCGCATCAAACCTTACGAAGTTCGGCACGCCAACCGCATACGCCACAAAACTCCAGTATCGGATTGGATATTTCTTCTGCGCCAGCGAAGGTCGGATAAGGGTCATAGAGAAACTGTCAACGAAACCCGACGGACAATCGAGCGTTTTATCAAACGGTTAGTGAACTGAATAGATAAGGGCTGAGGTCGTGGAAGACATGACTCCCAATCCCGTGGTGAATACCGTTTTAGTTTTGCTCACAGGCACGTAAATCATATCTTGCGCCTGAAGAGTCATAGGCTCTGCCTTGCCCTTAGTAATGTCGCCATAAGGAACATGAATCTCTGTTAGCTTTCCTGTTGTGTCTTTGCGGATAACCCTGATCGCGCCAACTTGAGCGTTCATGGTTGTTCCGTAAGCTAGGGACAGTGCCTGCGTCACATTCAGCTTGCCATCCTCCTGCATAACATAGCCGCCCGGTCGATTTACTGCCCCCATCACGTACACAATGCCCGCGCGAGCCACCGAAATTGTGTCGCCAGGATTGATAAGGAAAGCTTTGATATCGTCGGAGTTGCCACTGCTGCGCGAGTATTTCACTTGCTGTGTCTGAGGATTGCCATCTACGGTCCTGCGGACTTCGATCGTATCTCCTGCCAGCGCGGTTTCCCCGCCAACCATGCCGAGCACATCAGAAAGGCTATGAGGCGCCAAAAGTTGTATCCGTCCTGGAGCTCCCACTTCGCCTATTACGGTTACATTGTTTCCTGCATACTGCGAAACGTCCAGATTGATTTTTGGATTCTTCAAAATCTGAGCATCACTTAGCTTCTTCTGTATAGCGAGCTTGGCTTCAGGTAAAGTCATGCCTTCAACATGCAGTTCGCCAGACAACGGAACTTCTACATTTCCTGAATCATCCACGCGCAGATCGCCTGAAATCTCAGGCATGTCATACACCGTCATGGTAAGCAAAAATCCGGAATTCAATGTTAACTTCGAAAAATCTTCCGGCACAACTGTGAGAGCCCCACTGCTTGTAGGGTGAGCTGCCCCATGACTTCCGCCAAGACCTGAAAGACTTGACGCCCCTCCAAGTTGTGGCGCTGCTCCCTGGGCACGCAGATCCATAGGACTTGCAAGACTGAGCAGCATCAAAACCCCTACCCAGCACCCAAAGTCCAATCGTCTCAGCATCAGATATCTATGCCTCTGCATGGTCGTTGACCTCCTTATTGCGGTAGCCATATGGATAGAAGTTCGCCACAGCTTCGTCCCTGACTGCGTTCAAGACCAGTCCGATAGTCGGCGCTCCTGATCTTCCAAGCAGCTTCATCATGCTAAGCAAAATGGTTCGTGAAGTAACGCCTGATCGAAGCACCGGAAGAACCGCATCCACTTTGGTTGACAGGA
The DNA here is from genome assembly GCA_035317185.1 of Edaphobacter sp. GTDB lineage: Bacteria > Acidobacteriota > Terriglobia > Terriglobales > Acidobacteriaceae > Edaphobacter. The sequence continues at coordinate 33,428 of DATHHN010000054.1, read as the reverse complement.
CGGACGCATCCGATACCGGAAGAATCGGAGGACTATCTACAAGGACCCAGTCGAAATCAGCCCTTGCCTTAGCCAAAAGGTGATCAAAAACAGGCAGGCTGAAAAGCTCCACGGGTAAGTGCGGTTTCCGGCCCGCCGGCAATAGGAAAAGATTAGGCAACGCCGCATGCGGGACAAGCCTGCCCTCCAGGGATGAGGAGCGCGTAGTGAGAGCCAGGCTGAGGCCGCCCTCGTTATTGACCCCAAAGTGGCGATGGAGATCAGCATGGCGCATGTCGCCATCGATCAACAGGACGCGGGCACCTTGTTGCGCAAATGCAATTGCAAGGTTATAGGCCACCGTAGTCTTGCCGTCAGAGCCCAATGGACTCGTAATCAGCAGCACTTTGCAGTCTGGCGAGGGTCGCGAAAGAACGATCGCAGTCCGCAAGGCGCGGAAAGACTCAGCAATGCTCGACTCCGAATCAGAGATCAGCAAGCTGTCTCCCGAAGTAACCTCAAGCAATGACTTGCCCTTTGCAAAGAACGGCAGATGCCCAAGAACTGGATACGGTACTGCCGTTTCAATATCCATCGCTCCCACTAGCGAATCGTCGCCGCTTTGTCGGATAAACGCCGCTCCTACGCCAAAGACCAAACCCGCACAGAGAGCCACACCGAGTGTAATTGGGTAGTTAGGAACAACGGGAAATGCAGTTACCTGTGCACGGTCAACAATTGAGAGGCGCGTTGCATGAATTCCCTGAGTAACACTCGCCTCCTGAAGCTTCGAGAAGAGATTCTGATAAAGATTCCGATTAGAGAAAGCTTCCTGCGCTAGGACTTGGAGCTGCACTGTCAGGTCAGTAAGCTTATCGGCTTCTAACTTCTGCTTGTCCAGTTGGCCACGCACAGCATCTTCGTTTCGCTTTGCGTATTCATAATCGTTTTCAGCCCGCTTGGTGACCTTTGCCATCTCTGATTTGACGGCACTATCAATCGCATCAATCTGGCTTTGCAACTCAGCCATCCGAGGATTTTTCGTGCCGAATTTTGTCGATAGGTCAGCATACTCGAGCTTAAGCGAAACCTCTTGGCTGCGAAGAGTACGAATCATGTCAAGGCCGCCCCCCTGACCAACCAGTGCACCACCGCTGGAGATACCCATAGCACCCAGTCCAAGAACAACCTCTGGATCCTGACTTTGAATGAGCCTGTAGACCGCTTCAGCGGATATTCTGTTAGCTTCTGCCGTGGTGAGTTCTTGATTGAGAGCAGTCAAACGGTCCAGCACTGTGTTGTGGGCCTGCATGTCTCCCGTTGTATTTGCGGAGCCGATATTGATACCGGCCATTCCATTCTTCTGTTCGTAATCGGCCAGTGCCTGCTCTGAATCCTGAACCTTCTTCTTCAGCGTATCCAGTTCCTTCGTCATCCAGAACGACACATCCGAACTGGATTGCAAACGTCGCTTCAAATAGTCCTGAATGAAGGTATCGCTGAGCGTATTCGCCACGTTCGCCGCCACCATAGGATCTGGACTACGAAAACTTACCTGAATCAATCGTGTATCCGGAACTGACTCCACCTTGAGAGAAGTCGCAAATGAACTGAGCATGCTCTGCCGTGTAATCGGAGCCTGATCGAGCGGCAACCCGCGCTCCTTTGAGGAGGTGAGTTTGCTGAAAGGCTTGTGATTCCCAAGCTTCAATGCGTGAATCACTTCAAGAGCAATCGACTTGTCCTGCAGAATCTTGCTGTCCGTCTCAACTTCCGTCTTGATGTCAGTCGTAACCGGGCTGGAGCTGCTTCCTCCTCCGCTACCTGTAACATTTGCGTCATCCGGAATAACTTCAAGCGTCGCCGTCGACTGATACTTAGGCGTCATGAGAAGGCAGCCGATCAACGCCAGAAGTACTGTCGCAAGGGCTACGCCGGCAACTGTAAATTTATATTTTTTCAGAACGCGCAGCAGATCATGGATTGACTCGTATCGCTCAGGCTGTGGCGACAGCTCAACCAGATCTAAATCCGGTCGCCGTTGCAACTGCCCGCCATTTCCATCAACTGATTGCCAATCTGGTTTCGTCAGACTCATCGAGGGTTTGTCCTTGGATTCATCTTCATTGAATAGCTCCTTATGTGTAAACAAGAACTATTGCTGGCCCTTGATCAGAGCATGGAATCAGTTCCCGGCAGTTCTGTCTCTCTTCGATTGGACTCGTTCAGCAAAGATTCAGAAGCCGCATTCAGTATTTTAAATTGGCAGACATCAGCCGCTATGTTAAATCGGCAAAGAAAGGTAAACAGATAACAAAGATTATTGTGTTCTTCCTGACATTATTCATTCATATTTGATTTGAATCAAATCATTTAAGGGTTCTTGCTCTAACAATAAAATGAAAAAGGACTTTTGCAAACAGACAGAAAAACCCCGTGTTCGTTAAGATGCATGCCGACGGGAAGGGTTGCCACGCATGGATGTTGGCTTTATCTATGCAGCTCTTTGCATTAGCTTGCATTAGTTTGCCATCTATTCATGCATTTCCTCGAGTATTTTTTTGGATTTTGGGTTATAGTCAGAAGACGAGAGAGTGGGAACTCTCACTCAGATTGCGCAGAGCGATAAAAAGCGCCAATCGCGGGCGCAAACAAGATTGCGAACAAAAATTAATTAGGGCTCGCCTTGGAGCTTGTTGAAACGCACGGGAAAAACTAAGTCCCTTTTGCGAGGGAATTCTCTAATGTTTTTATGGAGAGTGCGCGTGGAACTGAAACATCAAAGAATCACTAAATGTGGTGCCGGAGAGTTCCCTGGTGCACCTGGTCAAAAATCTGCTGCACAGTGGGCACAAAGGTGCCTGTACTGTCAATGCTAATTAATTTGATGAGTGATATCAGGCCACATTGTCATTGACATCAATCTAAAAGCTGCTGTCATTTTATTGAGAACCATCCATTCCCCTTTTAAGCAGGGACAACACAGACATACACCGGATTCTAAGGGCATCTGAAATTGCAGTCACTGTCTACCATTAGCTAATTTTTTGCGAATCTAAGGAGTTTTTCGGATGACCACGAACAAGGAATCACGAGTTAATATTCTTGGCGTTGGTGTAAGTGCCATTTCTCTGGATGAGGCTGTAGACAGGACGGAAGCATTTCTTGGTGGAGATACTCAGGGCTATGTCTGCGTCACCGGCGTCCATGGCATCATGGAAGCTCAACCTGATAGTGAATTTCGCCGCATTCTTAATCGTTCTTTCCTAACAACTCCGGATGGGATGCCAACGGTATGGTTGGGAAAGGTTCACGGCTTCAAATCTATGACACGTGTCTACGGCCCTGACTACATGGTCGCTGTCTGTGGCCGCTCTGTCGATCGCGGCTATCGGCATTTTCTGTACGGAGGGAAACCCGGGGTTGCAGAGGAACTTCGAGCAGAACTTATACGACGATTCCCAGGCATCCAAATAGCCGGAACCTATACACCACCCTTCCGGCCCCTTAATCAGCAAGAGGAAGATGAGTTGAAAATCCAATTAGCTGACAGCCGCGCGGATATTCTTTGGTGTGGTCTTAGCACACCAAAGCAGGAACGTTTTATGGCTTCCTATCAGGGGCGCCTTCCCGTTCAGCTGATGGTGGGCGTCGGGGCTGCTTTCGATCTGCTAAGTGGCAATCTAAGCGAAGCACCTGACTGGATGAAAAACGCCGGTCTTCAATGGTTTTATCGTTTGATCAAGGAGCCACGTCGTCTTTGGCGCCGATATCTCGGCAATAACCCCCGTTTCGCATGGCTTACTTTTCTACAATTTTCAAAAATTAGAACCTTCACTCTCAACTGACGCATCCAGTAAATGACGCTCTCACAGTATTTAGCTCTCTAAATTTTCTGCCTCTCAAAAATAATAAAAAAATATAAAACACTTACTGCATATTTGGCGTCATAGTCTTTAAACCATTTGTAATTCTCGATTGTTATATGCCTTGGGGATGGAGTCGCTGTTATGGTCAGATTCCGTCTGAACGTCGAGTCTTCGTTCGACGTAACCGAGCAGTCTACATGTAGGTAAACTTTTTGTTCGATGGAGGGTTGCAGTCATGGCAGTTTATGCACCGTCGCCCAAACCACCGCATATTGAGTCAGCCCACTGGCCCAAATCAACTCCGCACACAGGCTTACCAAAAATCTTTACCACCCTGCTGGCGGTGATTTTGGATTATGGCTGCATCGCACTAGGATTTTTATTCGGATTTTTTTGCTACCGGATATATCACGGTGTTGCATGGCCCGACTCAACACATCTTCTTATCGTGCTTACCGTGCAATATTGGTTGATCTTCGTCTTTCTTGCGCGAGCCCAACAGCTTTATAGCCAATCTCACACGTTACTTCAGGTCCGGGACACAGAGAACATATTGATGGTCTCGTGCCTCTGCTTCATCGGATTGTCGGTTGAAATTTATATCGGAAAGCTTCTCGTGCCGCGCATTGCATTGTGCGTCGGCTGGATAACAACAGTATTTCTTCTGCTTGCGCAAAAACATCTCTCACGTCGAGTTTTCGTCAAAATGCGAGCGGCAATGGCCACTCAACGTCGCGTTCTGATCCTGGGAACCGGTCGAGACGCGAGAAGAATATTCTCCCATCTCGATAACTCGCCCGACCTCGGCATGATTCCCATCGCATTCGTCGATGAAAGCAAGAGCAGCAACCGCGGCGTAATCTACGGGCATGACTATGTGCATCGTTCTTATGCACCCGTTATCTGCAGCGAGCTTTCAACCGAGCTGATTCAAGAGCTGAACGTGTCTCACGTGTTCATCGCTGAATCGGAGATCTCGCATCATCGTATGAGCGAGCTCAGCTCTCTGGCCATCGAACATGATTTGAACATCTCGTTCGTCGGCACTGCCCAGCCCATCAGTATTGAACGCCATGGCGCCATGCATGTGATGGACGGCCTGTTGACGATGTCCTATGCAGGACTAATAGCCGACCGAAGAATCTATCACGCCTTTAAAAGGTGCTTCGACTTTGCCGGTGCTCTCTTTTTACTCGTCATGACCGCGCCACTTTGGATTTTCATTGCATTGTGGATTAAAAGAACCTCGACTGGCCCCGTATTCTTTCGTCAGGAACGCGTAGGCCATCTGGGCCAGGCCTTTACGATGTTCAAATTCAGAACCATGTACGTTGACGCTCCGAAATATGGACGTTCACCAGAAGGCTCTGACGATCACCGCATCACTCCAGCAGGTAGATTTTTACGCAAAGCCAGCCTTGACGAACTACCTCAGCTATTCAATGTCTTGCGAGGCGACATGTCCCTCGTTGGCCCTCGTCCAGAAATGCCATTCGTGGCAGAGGGATATAACCTGATCGAACGTAGGCGATTAGTCGTCCCGCAAGGTCTCACAGGCTTCTGGCAACTTAGTGCGGATCGGAAATACTCTATCCACGAAAGTCTTGAATACGATCTCTACTACATCGAAAATCGAGGGTTCTTTCTGGATCTCGCCATCCTGCTTCATACCGCATTGTTTGCGATGAAAGGTATATAGGCGTAACAAAAGTCCTTATAACAACCATGGATACGTTGCAAACTCCACTTGTCTCGATCATCCTGTCTTACTACAACGAAGTCCGGTTCATTGCGGAAGCGGTGGGCAGTGCTAAGTCGCAAACACACGAGAATATCGAAATAATTGTTGTCGATGATGGGTCTGCGGAGCAGGCCCACCAGCATCTTTTGACTATTCCCAGTATAAAAATTATCCGCCAGGCAAATGGCGGCGTCTCTTCTGCACGCAATCGAGGTCTCGCGGAGTCACGCGGAGACTACATTGTCTTTCTTGACCATGACGACCGATTGATGCCAAATGCTATCGCATCTCACCTGGCCGCGCTTAAGAAGAACCCTGATGCAGGTCTCATCTTCGCCGCTCGCAGAGATATCGACGAGCATGGCAATGCCACCGCATCGCCTTACATTTGTGTACCTCGAAGAAACTACTTCCATTCTTTCCTCGAAGCCAATCCTATCCATTGTCCCGCCACAGCTATGGTGTCACGCAAAGCATTGGATCAGGTTGGCGGATTCGATCCAAGCGTTGAACCGGGAGATGACTACGATCTTTACATCCGTCTTGCACGCAACTTTCCTGTCCTCCGGCACACCGCTCTCGTGGCCGAGTACCGCATTCATGGCAGCTCTGTCTCACAGGATGGAGAAAAGATGTATGCCTCCAACGAGCGTGTTCTCAATAAGGTAAAGGCAACCATGACACTCACGCCCAAAGAGCAAAAACTTCTAAGTGCAGGTTATGGCAGAGCGAGCGCCTATTTTCTTGGTGGCGAAGGATGGCGCTACAAAGCCCGCCTGCTCTATTACAGGCTACGTTCACTCTCGCAAACCTCTTTTCTCGAGATCCTGCGCGGCAATTAGACTTTGTAGGAGTTACTACATCTCCAGAATCTTCTCAGGACATGGCCGAAGGGTTACTACATTGGCCCAGCCGAGCAAGTTGCCAACTAGCCGTTCATGCCCTTCACCTTTGATCGCCCCTATCGCATTCCGGACGCTCCGAGCCAGCGGCCCGAGCATCACACGAGGCAAACGCGCTCCGGTCCGCTTCGACCAGATATAAAAAGGATTAACTACCTCAGAGTAGCCTCGGCGTTTTTCTCCCATTCGTCCAAAAGCTACCTCAATGTGCACACCGAGTGCACGCGGATTTTCCACGATCGATCCGTACTTACGGCATGCAAAGGCAAGATCGAGATCCTCTAGATATCCGTATAGAACCAGCCTTTCATCGAACGACACCTTACCCAGCAACGAACCACGCATGGACATGCGGCAGCCATATGCAGTGGTCATCGGAATAATGTCATCAACTGGCGGATTCTCTTCCCGGCGTTTTTCGATGAGTTTCTTCGCAGTCTCTCGATCAAGTGTGCCTGCGGCATAGATACCATGCGCAAGGTTTGCTCCATTCACCATCGCAACTTCCGGATGTTCCCGGTAAGTACGCAGGATCTGTTCCACATAATATTTATCCAGTTCAACATCATCATCCAGAAAGATAATCGCTTCCGGTGAGCCTTGAATCGAACGTAGTGCATGGTTTCGCTGTGCAGTTAGCCCTCTACTTCCAGTTACCACCGTGACGAAATCGAGAGCCAGCGTCTCCGCAGCAACATCTTTGTCCTCGGGAACGCTCACGATAATATGGCAGGGTACAGTCTGCCTCACTGCGCACAAAATCGATTCATGTAACATCGCAGGCCGGTTGATAGAACAAAAAATTGCAACCGGCGAGGTATCACTTTTCCCTTCCATGTTTCCTCTTCTCTTTTTAGTTGGGCATACCTCTGTAAGCGATGCCTGGACCTTGCTACAAGTTGTTCGCAAAGCACTACAAACCGTCGAATAATGATCGTCTGTTGTCACAGATTGCCGCACCGCATTTTCTGATCAAGCGATTTTCGCATTGACAGAATCGCTCGCGGAATAGACAATTCATTCATTTCCAAACGGGCCCAAATTATGATTCCGTTGGCACCTTCCTCCCTCAACGGTTTCTGAAGTAGTTGTTGATTACTCACAGTCCTGCGCGACTTTACTCTCGCGCTATTGCCGCCCTGATTCGAGGAGCGGACAACTGTGAGCGGAGGATGCATCCATGCGACATATTTCACCCGCGCTTACCATCACTGCCTATTTTATTACGGCAGCATCTGCCGCATTCGCCCAGAATTCCATCCTGGTTTTCGATTCTGAAAACGTCAGGTCCTCGACTCAAGGCACCGGCTTCGGCCAGAGCGACATGATCTTTAACAGCTCGCCTCTACTTCTAAACTGCGGCTCCGGTCCAGTCCATGCTGTCCTCTCCTCTACTCCGGACGGCACCGGAAATGTTCTCGTCGATAACTTCATTAACCTGACTGTCACAACACCCAGCGGATCCACCGGGCCGGTCAACATCTGCCGCGGCGGCGTCTTCGATATAGCACCTACAGGCCACGAATCCGATTGCTTCACAGTCAAATACCGTCTCTTGGCAGACTCGGGTACCCTAAACGGTAAAGATTCGAATTCCATTGCAAATGTCGGCGGTGTAACTCCTATCGACATCAGCAGCGCCCTGCAACCTGGTCCCGTTCAGGTAAAAATAGACCTCGTCGATACGGGAGGTTTTCTAGCCAGTTCCAGCATATATCTCAACACAAGCTGCACCCAGGCGGGTGTGACAGGTCCAGGCAAGATCACCGGAAATCCCATTCCTCAAACCAACCCACCGCCTTCTACCCTTACGCAGACATTTTCCTTTGATTCAACTACAGACCAGCAGGTCGAATTTGTCTACGACCTCTCGGTTGCGCAAAATGCTGGTCAATTGACCATCCCAAACAACTCAGCCCCGATCACGTCAGATATACCTATCGATCCTTCCACCTTTCAGTCAACTTGGGTTCCCGGCACTTCTTTCGCCACTTCGAACTGCCTCGTCCATACGGGTGAACTTCTACCGAGTGGACAGTCAGGCTGCAAACTTTTGACACTCCAGTGCCAGGTCGGTACTGGAGCCAACCCAACCGGCGCGCAATGCCCTGCCTCGGCAATTCGCAATGAGATCTTCCAAGAGCTCTTCGACGGCCCGGCCTTCACTCTTCCGGACGTCGCAATTCCAAGCGGCCCAACGTTTCATCAGGGCATCGGATTCCTCATGGCAAAGGAAGACTGGCCCGGAGGCCCATGCGTCTTCGACGCTGCATCGGGCCTTAGCGGTCAACTCTGCCCACAGAATCTGCTTACTGACTTTTCAGGCCCGGGAAGATTTCAGGGCACAGGGATCGGCGATCACCCTAACTCGAGCTTCATTACAGTGGCTCCCGTTCTCGAAGACCTGACCACAGTTACTGTAGAGGGCCAACATCCCGGTGGATGGATCAACAACCAGACCGCAACTGTAAACTTCTCTAGCCAGCCTCCTGACCTCACAAACCTGACACCCGCGCTGCCAGGCCAGGGCAGCTTCGTTCCCTCTCCCATTAAGAGCATCACTTACGGCATCGCTTCTACGTCCGCCGTCCCTCAACCTAGCCCCATCCTCCTCATCCCCACCGACACAGTCATTACCTCGCCGACTGCGTGCCCAGCACCCGCTACCCCCGGCACGCCCCCCGCCTCAATCTTCGCGCCTTCTCCTCAAACCGTCGCGTTCCCAGGCGATGGCCAGTTCTTCCTGCACTACTTCGCCCAGGACTGCGCCGGCACCGAAGAACTTAAATTCACCCAGGACGCTACTAGCAGTTGGTCCACATCGTTCTTCACCATTCCGGTCAACATCGACACGGTAACGCCCGTAATCTCTGGCATAACCTTATCTCCTGCTCCGTCCACCAACGGAGGAGTCGCACACTCCTACAGCTTGAACCAGCATGTTACGGCAACATACAGCTGTAGCGATGACCGCTCAGGAATCGTCATCTGCGGTACATCGACATTTGCCCCAGGAACAACGCTGCATACTGCCGCAATCACGTCTCCGGTCGACACTTCTAGCCCAGGCACAAAGTCATTTGTAGTGAATGTCGCGGACGCCGCGGGCAATCATACAACTGCTGTGGCAAGCTATCAGGTCGTTGCTCCAACCGTAAATCTTGATCTCCTCAAAGTTGCGCCTGCCACTGTTCGTCACAACGATGTCTTCGTCTATGACATCGTCGCCGAAAACATTGGCGGCGGTTCAGCTTCGAATGTAGTCGTCACCGATCACTTGCCCGCTGGCGTAACCTTCCTCAGCGCGACCCCGCAGATCTTTTCATGCAGCCTCAAAGGCTGCTCCAACAGCGCAGCGACCACACATTGTTCGTTCGCCGCCAATACCGTAACCTGCACAGCAAATACCTTGGATCCACTGAGCTTAGTTCACATCTCAGCATTCACGATTGAGATCCTCGTACGCGCCGATGCCTCCACCGGAACAATCAGCAATACCGCCAGCATAACCAGCGCCAATCCTGATTCACACCCAGGAGGCAACCATTCAACTGCGATAACAAGAGTCGTCAAATAACGTAAGCCAAAATGCAATGGCTATGCAATGGCTATGCAATGGCTATGCAATGGCTATGCAATGGCTATGCAATGGCTATGCAATGGCTATGCAATGGCTATGCAATGGCTATGCAATGGCCATGCGATGACTACGCTTTCCACCGCATAGCGTCATCGTAAATAGCCTTAAGATCTGCACGATGAAGAACGTTCTCTGCACCGGGATCAGATTTAATCCCTCCAAGCAACCGAAGAGCTTCGCCGTAGTAATACGAGCTTCTGCCCTTCTCCGCATTGCCACGGAGCCGCGTCGACGTGCCCAGCAAATAATTGATCTTGGTAGATTCAAGCCTTGTCCCCGCCTTCTCCGATTGAATCAGACTTTGCTCGAGCGAACGTTCGGCCTGAACATAGTCGCCGGTCTCAATCTGAGCCTGTGCGTACGCTATAGCGATCTGTAACGACAGATAAGCGTTCGTGGTGTGAGTCGAATTCACCAGTGGCCGCAACATGCCGAGTGCCTCTTTAGCCCGACCCTGTGCCATCGCCGTCTTCGCCACATTCAACTTAGACAAAAGGAGTGTGTCGTTGTCCTTGGCCTGAGTCGCCAATTTCAAGGCCGACTTATAAAACTGTTCCGCCCCTTTGGTGTCGCCACCAAAGAAAGCCACGTCCCCTCTTGTATTCATGATATCCGCCATCAGCGCGTCGTTTTTCAGCTCTCGCGCAATGTTCTCCGCCTCATCTAATCGCTTCGCAGACTCATCTCCCTTGCCTGCATCGGCTAGCGCACCTGCCAAATCGTTCAGCAACGACGCCATGTCACCGCCATGTTCTCCACGGTCATGAAATGCCTTCGTGCTCTCCTGCATCGACTTCACCGCTGCGCCAAATCGACCCTGATATCCAAGCACTTGCCCGATACTATGGGAAAGTATCGCTGCCTGCCGTGCATCGCCCATCTTGCGAGAAAGTTCCAACGCCCGCATCAACGACGTAAGCGCAGTATCGTACTGTCCCGTCTGAATATAGACATCGGCAATTCCCCCAAGCGACTCCGCGATAACAGCCGGCACACCCAGCTTTTCGCGCAATTGCAACGCCTGTTGATAGTACGTCAACGCATTGTCGGTATCGCCTTTAGCCAGATACACCGCCGCAATATTGTTCAGGCAAAGCGCTTCATAGTTCTGGTCGCCGGTCTCACGCTGGATCTGCAATGCTTCCTTGTATCGTTGCAGCGCCTGATCGTAATCACCCCGGTACCCATAGACCGTAGCCATATCGACCAGGGTATCGCCGGCCTCTTTCTTCATTCCGATCTCGCGCAGCAGCACCAATGCTTTGTTGAAGTCCGACAACGCAGCATCCGTGTTCCCTTTCCTCGACTGCAGATTCGCTCTCTCAGCCAGTCCCGCCGCCACTCCACGCTTCTGACCGATCTTCTCGTTGATCGCGATGGACTGCTCCACGTTGCGCATCGCTTCTTCAGGCTTGTTCAGGTGCCGGTAAGAGATAGCCGTCGATAGAAGCATCAGTGCCTGTTGTTCCTGGTTCCCTACCTGCGTCGCAAGATTCAGCCCTTTGCTCAATGAATCCAGCGCCGCCTGCGGATTCCCCAGTATGTTCTCGACAACCCCCATCTCCCAAAGCGCCTTGATGTTCTTTGGATCGCTCTCCAGAATCTTCGCGAACACATCGCGTGCCTTAGCGTAATCACCCCCGCCAACATACAACCTGCCCAGGTTATATTGGACATCCACATCGCTCGGCCAGCTCTTCGCAAGATTTTGGTAAGCATCCATGGCCTGCTTGTTGTCCTTAATAATTCGCGCACGGCTCGCAGTAATCAGGTACTTCTCAGGCAGCGGAAGCTCCTCGCTGCTGGCAAGCTCTACAGCCCTCCGGGACGCACCTTCGGCATCACTCTCAAAGCCCAGTTCCGACTGCGATTCCGCCAATCTCGAAAACGCCAGCGCAAACTGCGGGTCCAGCTTCGTCGCCGCCTGGAAGTTTTTCAACGCATCCAGATTCTTGCCCTCTCGCATCAGCGCAAGACCTTCGTTGTAATTACGCAATGCATCCACAGACACCGAGTTTGGCTTGAACGACTGCGACTTCAACTCCTGCAGCACATCCGGCGAAAGCGAAAGGTTCTTCCTCACGGCATCGGCAAGACTATCGATTGCAACCGGCAGATCCTTCGCCAGCGCCTGCGCCTTCACCGCCACACTCTGGTCGCGCTTCATGTCCCGGATCGTGGCATCGATCACAATCTGATCGCCAAACCGCGCATACTGACCCGAAACAACTACATCCGCACTGCTGAACTCCGCTACACGTCGAACCGTCTCCGGCCCAATCGTAGTCTGCGGACCAATACTCAAATCCGAAAGTACCTGGTGCAATCGATCCGTGGATACCGTACGCAGGTGCGCCGACTGGCCAATGTCCGTGCTCAGCATATCGGCCACGCTCGATCCGATCCAATCGTCCTTCTCATCTCCCGACGCGTTGCGAAACGGCATAATCGCAAGAGCCCGCCCTTCGACCGCAGCAGCAGGCGCCTTCACAGTCGGACTGGCCGACTTCATACTGTGGTCGACGTACTCCCCAACACCAATCACCAACACACCGGCGACACTTCCCCACACCCACCACCGCTTCGCCCACAACCAAAAAGGCAACGCCGGCTTGGCAGGAACGCTTCGCACCGGAGGCGCACTCACCACGCCTCCCTGCTGCCACATCTCAAGATCGGAAAGCAACTCGGCAGCACTCGAATATCGCAACTCTACTTCGCGTTCGAGGCAGCGGCTCACCATCTGGTCCAGTGGGCCCGCGAGATCAGTGACGTACTGCGATACTGGAACCGGTTTCTCCTGCGTCCGCCGGATCAGGCTCGCCAGCGCCGTATCCGCACGAAATGGCGTCTCTCCACTCAGAAGCTCGTAAAAAATCAGCCCCAGCGAATATATGTCCGACCGCTGATCCAGACTCTTCGACAGCGCCTGCTCCGGCGACATGTACTCCATCGTTCCCACCAGCGCGCCCGACATCGTCATGCCGTCGCCTTCCAGCGTTCGCGCCAGTCCAAAATCCATCACCAGAATGCGCCCATTCTGGTCCTGCATGATGTTCTGTGGCTTCAGATCACGATGAATCACGCCCACACTATGCGCCGCATCCAGTGCGCGGCATACCTGGATGATGATCTCGACGACCTCTTCCGGCGGAAGTTTTCCTCGCTCATGAATCATCGTTCGCAGGTCGATTCCCTGGATGTACTCCATCGTGATGAACTTCATCCCATCCGCTTCTCCCAAGTCGAAGATGCGGACGACATTCCGATGAGTTACCTGCGTAGACAGGATCAATTCCTGCTTGAAGCGCTCGATGATGGCCGGGTTGCCCCCAAATTCACGCCGAATGGTCTTCAGCGCAATCGTCCGGTTCAGTTCCAGATCTTTCGCTTCATAGACGGCACCCATACCGCCCTCACCCAGAAGTGCGATCACCTCATAGCGGCGTCCCACCACGGACCCTAACTCAAGAAGCGGCTGCCCACTCGCCTCCGAGTAACTTCGCGGCCCATCCGGCGTTACGCCAGATCCCGCGTAAGTTCGATTCGCATCTCTTTTGGAATTGTCCACCGGCGGCGAATCAAACAGGGTTGGCGCATCGCTCGGCAGTTGTCCGTAAGTCGAGCTCTCTCCCTTCAGTGGTGTACGCACACCACCGTTGCCCGCCTTTACAGGATTATCTTTCGAGCTTCTTGGCCTGTCGTCTTCGATGGTGCGGCACCCCGACCGTGGGACGAAACTGATTGCATACCTAAAGTCACGGAAATGTGGTTGATAGGCAAAGTATACAGTGTGGAAATCTCTATGTCAGCAATCCAGCGTATCTCACAAAGGCACTGATTGACCTGCACTTTCTCCCTCTCGCTTGTATTACTACATGGATCCTGGTCTCCTTCCGGCACAGCCGATAACATGTAGTGACGTTCGACCCTCAATCGTGTCATTCCAGGTAACAGCAAGTCTCACTACATGGGGATAGAGCCACGCTTCCCTCAGCTGTCGGTATTCTATGTTCAACTAATTTCACGGAACCCAAGCCCCGAACCAGGAAGACTATGTCGATCACTGTAACCCGGCAGGACCCTCGCTACACCACACTTAAAAAAGGGAATAACTCACGCTGGCCCGCCGCTGACGCAGATACTGTCAGCCGCATCGAACTCTGCGAAACCCCCGCCGACACAGCCGACGCCCTCCAGCGAATCGTCAGCGCTGGCCTTCGTCCCACAGTGCGTTCCGGCGGTCACTGCTATGAAGACTTCGTCTGCAACAATCCCGACGGCGTTCTCCTCGATCTAAGCCTCCTCACCGACTCCAACGCCGCCGACAGCGGGCACAAATACCGCATCAGTGCCGGTTCCAAGCTCGGCCCGGTCTACATCGACCTCTACAAGCGTCACGGCCTCACCCTGCCCGCCGGGTCCTGCTACACCGTTGGCGCTGGCGGTCACATCAGTGGCGGAGGCTACGGTATCCTCTCCCGCCTCCACGGCCTCACCGTCGACTGGGTCGCCGCCGTCGATATCCTCACCGTAGACGCCAGCGGCAAAGTCGTCCTGCGCAGAGCCGACCGTACCCATGAGCCTGAACTCTTCCGCGCCTGCCGCGGCGCAGGCGGAGGCAACTTCGGCATCATCACCAGCTATTACTTCGACAAGCTTCCCCCCGCCCCGCAGGAGGTCATGCTCGCCAATATGTCTTTCCCCTGGGACGGCATGACACCCGAGCGCTTCGAAGCCATCCTCACCACCTACGGGCACTATCAGGAAACCCGAGCCAAAGACCCTGACACCTGGGGCTTGTACACGGCCCTCGGCCTCTCCCACCACTCATCCAACCAGATTGTTATCAGCGCACAGTTCTGCAATCCCGACGGAACCTGCCAGGACCCACGCGTCCTTAACGAATTCCTCGACCTCTTCCAGCCCTGCAACCCAACCATGGGACCCGCCGCCGCAGAACACGCCAGAGCAGGCGCAAACCTCTCCGGACACCACAACGCAGCCGCGCAGTTAGCCTGCTCCAGCCCCCACAATATAACTCGCGCCCCTTGGCTCAATGCCACTATCAGCGGTGGCATCGGCGGCGGCCATCGCGGCAAATACAAATCCAGCAACATGAAGCGCAACTTCACCTCCACTGAGGCGCGATGCATCTACAAGCACCTCACCCGAGACATGCCCGGCGTAGATCTCCAGGGTTCGATTCTTGCATGCGACTCCTACGGCGGCGCCATCAACCGCCCCGAGATGATCACCGAAACCTCGATTCCTCAGCGTTCCACCACTATGAAGCTGCAGTTCCAGACCTATTGGTCCAGCCCCGAAGACGATGCAGCCCGTCAGCAATGGATGAGCGACTTTTACACTGACCTCTACTCCGGCACCGATGCGCACCCCGATTACAAGGGCACCCCGTACCCCAATGACTCCTACGAAGGCTGCTACATCAACTACCCCGACAAGGACATGCTCGCCTACTCGTACTGGCCGCAGCTCTACTACGGCGAGCAAGATCTGTATCCCTTCCTCCAGAGCGTCAAACGACGCTATGATCCCAACAATATCTTTCACCATTCCATGTCCATACGTCCCTGATCGATAAGGAGCAATCATGAAATCACGCAAACTCCTGAGTCGCCGGGCTTTCGTGCAACGCATGGGCTACACCTCAGCCGCAAGCGGTTTAAGCACGCTGCTTCCATGGCTACCCGCAATCGCTCAACCGTCCACCACGCGGTCTCCACGATTCGCCTACGTCGGATCATCCGGTAGCACATCAGCCATCCATGTCTTCGTCATTCGGAGCGGCCGCTGGCTCCCCATCCAAACCATCACAGCCCCTAGCCCCTCCTCGCTCGCCCTGCACCCCACGCAGAACTTCCTCTACGCCACCCACGCCGTAGACACCTATCGTAGCCTCCCCACGGGAGCAGTCGAAGCCTACGCCATCGACCCCCACACCGGCCGCCTCACATCGCTCAATCAACAGCCGCTTTCCCTCTCTGCGACTAAACCAAACCATCTGGCAGTATCACCCGATGGCCACCACCTTGCAGTCGCCATCTACGGAGGCGGTGCCTACAATCTCCTGCCTATTCTCGAAGACGGCTCCCTGCAACGAGTCTCAGGAATCCTGAAGGAGACCGGCAGCGGCCCGCACCAGCAACAAAACTCCTCCCATCCTCATTCCGTCGCATTCGACAGCGACGGCCGCCTCTTCGCCACCGACCTCGGCAGCGATCGCCTCAGCATCTTCACCACCGCCGACGGCAAGCTGACCCGCACCGGCCAATGCCCACAACTTCCCGGCAGCGGCCCCGGCAGCATGGCCTTTCATCCATCAAGCAATCTTCTCTTCATCGCAAACGAGCTCGATGCCTCCGTCTCCACATTCCGCTACAACCCGCTCACCGGCGAAATCGGCGAGCCCCAACACAGAACCTCCACGCTCCCCGAAGACTTCCACGGACAAAAGAGTGTGCCCACCCTGCTCCTCCACCCATCAGGAAGATTTCTCTACACCGCAAATCGCCGCCGCGAATCCAATCACCCTCTGGCCGACAGCCTTACCGCCTGGGGCATCCATCCCGACACAGGCACTCTCTCGCCAATCCAGCGCCTCACCGATGGCCTGCACCTCCCGCACTCCACCATCATCACCGCCAGTGGCGCCAACCTATTCGTCCTCAATCGCGAGTCAGGCATCCTCCAATTCACGATCAATCCAACCGACGGCACCCTCGGCCAGCCCTCACTCCCGGCGAACATTCATGCGCCCCGCAGCCTCACTTTCAAATACGCCTAACATTCAGTTTCAGGAGATTTGACCCGTTGATCTCAACCAAAAATACGAACCGCATCCTGTCTCTCGCCCTTATCGCAACCGCCCTTCCGGGATTCGCATCCGGTCAATCCAAGCCATCCAATTGCGCCGACGTCCCCCACTCCGACCACCCAAAGGTCCTACTCTCCAACGGCACTCTCGATGCGCTCATCTTCCTTCCCGACCCCGAAAAGGGTTACTACCGCTCCACGCGTTTCGACTGGTCCGGCGTCGTCGCTTGCGTCTCCTACAACGGCCACAGGTTCTTCGGTGAATGGTTCAGCGACTACGATCCGCACACCAATGACGCAATCACCGGCCCCGTCGAAGAGTTCCGCACCGAAGACGGGGCCATCGGCTACAACGACGCCAAGCCCGGAGATCTCTTCGTCAAACCCGGCGTAGGCGTCCTGCGCAAAGTCGACGACTCCCCCTACAAATTCGGCTTCCCTTACCCTCTCGTCGACCCCGGCAAGTGGACCATCCACACCAAGCCCCACTCCATCACCTTCACCCATCACCTCACCGGCCCCACCGGCATCTCCTACATCTACGAGAAGACTCTCTCACTCGACGGATCGACTCTGACCCTCTCCCACAGCCTCAAAAACACCGGCCAGAAGACCATCGACACCAGCGTCTACGACCACGACTTCTACATCTTCGACGGCCACCCCACGGGGCCCGGCATCTCCATCCACTTCCCCTTCAAACCCGAGCTACAGGACTCCCTCAGCCCTGCAGCGGAGCTTGAAGGTAACGACATCGTCTACAAACAAGAACTGCAACCGAAACAAACCGTAGCCAGCTACATCAAGGGCTACTCCAACAACGCCTCCGACTACGACTTCACCATCGAAGACAAAAAAAACGGCGTCGGCGTCCAGCAATCTTCCGACAACCCAATCTCGCGTTTCTACCTCTGGTCTATCCGCACCACCGTCTCACCCGAGGCCTACATCCACCTCAACGTCCCTCCAGGCCAGACAAGCAAATGGAATATCCATTACCGCTTCTTCGCCCCACCCGCAAAACCCTAGACTGCCTTGCTTAAGGGGCACGCCTCAGAACTTGTTGAAAAACCGTCTTGCTTAAGGGCACGGCTTCAGCCGTGCCGTAAAAACAGCGTTTTGAATGCGGCTTTAGCCGCTGAGGTACGCGCCGAGGCGATTGCCAGCATCGCATCCAATCGCCAACTAAAGCGGCGGTGTAAACCGCCCATCCACCGCAGTCCACCCACCATCGACGATGGTTAGCGTCCCTGTGACAAATGACCCCGCATCCGAAGCAAGATAAACCACCGCCCCAGCCATCTCATGCGGTTTGGCCCACCGCCCCAGCGCACTCTTTTGCGCATAAGCCTCATACCACTCCTTATTCGCCGCAATAGGCGCAGTCAGCGGAGTATCCACCACACCTGGCCCAATCGCATTCACCCTCACGCCCGAAGGCCCAAGCTCCGCCGCCAGCGTACGACACATCTGAAGCACCCCCGCCTTCGTCGCCGCATATACACCCTGCCCCGGTTCCACCACCAGCGCACGAATACTCGCAAACGCTATAATGCTTCCCTTCTCCCGCTTCTGCATATTCCGTCCCGCCGCCGTAATCAGACGAAACGTTCCCTTCAAATTTAAATTCAGCACACGGTCGAACTCCTCCTCCGACATCTCCAACAAAGGCTTCCGCACATTGATCGCCGGCGTCGTCACCAGCACATCCAGATCCGGCAGCCCCACCATCGTCTTCACCACGCTCTCGCCATCGCGCAGATCAAACGCCATCATCTCCGCCGACCCACCCGCCTCCTTAATCGCATCGGCTACCCTCTGCGCTGCTTCCACATTCAAATCGCCACAAAGAACATGCGCCCCATGCGCCGCCAGCCCCATCGCCGCAGCCTCGCCAATCCCGCTGCCCGCGCCCACAACCAGAGCCTTCTTCCCCGTCAGATCGAATAGCTTCTTATAGTCGAACAATATTCACTCTCCTCAAATACAGACAGCGTTAGAGCACTCAACAGTCAAACAGCAAACCCGCTCATCCGCAACTTACCCACGCAACTCGAAGCGCAAAAATCACCCTCGACTGATATGCTGCATCGCAACGGAGTCAATGCATGCCCTCACAACGCCACCGCTGGCGCTCGCCTCTTCGTCTCCTCGCAATCATGCTTTTCATCCTGCCCGCCGCATTCCTCCATGCCCAGTCGGGCGACTTCACCATCACCCTCCACGGCACTATCTCTCCCGACCAACTCGGCAAACACGAGCTCTTCGCCTTCACCGTCCCCTCAGGCATCCAGCGCCTCGACATCGACCTCATCTCGCCCGGCTTCCAAAAAGGCATGTACCTCACCGCAGGCCTATTCGATCCGCAACGCTACCGCGGCGAAGGCCGCACCAGCTTCACCCTCTCCACCGTTGATGCCACCGGCCCCTACCTCCCCGGCCCCATCATCCCCGGCACCTGGCACCTCGCCATCGGCTACAACTACATCGCCCCCAACTCCCACGGCGACTTCACCGTCCACATCCACCTCTCCACCCAGCTCGACCCCCAGCACTACCCAATCCTGAACCCCAAACCCGGCTGGTACAAAGGCGATCTACATTCCCACACCGGCCTCACCGACGCCATGTGCAAGAGCCAGTCCGGAGCCAACGTCCCCTGCCCGCCATCGCGCCTCTTCGCCGCAGCCGCCTCCCAGGGCCTCGACTTTCTCGCCGTCACCGACCACAACACCCAGGCCCACTTCAACCAGATGATGCAGGACCAGCTCTTCTACGACAAGATGCTCCTCATCCCCGGCGAAGAGGTCACCACCGTCAAAGGCCACGCCAACGTCTGGGGCACCGAAGCCTTCCTCGACTACCGCGTCGCCGAAACCGGCTACACCGTCAACAGCCTCTTCGACGAGGCCCACCGCCTCCACGCCCTCGTCAGCATCAATCACGCCTACTGGCCTTGGGACGTCCACTGCCCCGGCTGCGGATGGGGCTGGGCACCCATTACCGACTTTGCCAAAGTAGACGCTATCGAAGTCCTCAACGGTTACCACGAACACGGCTCCTGGTTCACTCCGCCACCCGGCAACGGCATTCCCTTCTGGGAGACCCAGCTCGCCAAAGGGCTCCGTCCCACCGGCGTAGGCGGAGGCGACGAGCATCGCGCCGGAGAGCAACTTCCCCTCCACGATGGCGTAGGCATCCCCACCACCGTCGTCTACGCCAGCGAGCTCTCCCAGCCCGCCATCCTCCAAGGCATCAAAGCCGGTCACGTCTACATCAAGGTCACCGGCCCACAAGCCCCCGATCTCTATCTCAAATCCGGCAGCGCCATTATGGGCGACGAGATCAAAGCCTCCTCAGGCCAAACCATTGCCTTTACCCTCGACACCCGCAACGCCGCCAACACAACGCCCCGCCTCTACATCGACGGCAAACCCATCACCTCCACCCCACCTCTACGCCTCGACAAAACCACCGGCAGCTGCACGTACCAATGGAAATCCGACGGCAAGCGTCACTGGATACGCGCCGAACTAATCGACCCTCGCGGAGAACTTATTACTCTAACTAACCCTCTATATATCAATTGGAAATGAAACAAACTTAAACCGAGTAAACAAGGAAATCAGTGAGCCACTGCCGACACAAACCAACAAATCTGAATACCCTATCCTTCGCGCTTTTGCGAAGGGTAGGGTATTCGCGCAAAGCGCGAACCGCTCTCCGCTCGCTAACCATCATCCAGCTTCTCGCAGCTCTCGCACTCCTAATCATCCCCGCGAATCTCTCAGCCCAATCCAAGAGACAAGTCATCCTCATCTCCATCGACGGCATGACCCCCGACGAGTACATCCACCCCGACGAACATCACCTCGCCATCCCCAACCTCCGAGCCATGGCCGCAGCTGGCTGCGCCTCCCCCGGCATGCTTGGAGTCTTTCCCTCCAGCACGTATCCCAGCCACACCTCCATGGTCACCGGTGTCCCTCCCGCCATCCACGGCATCGTCAGCAACACCCCCATCGATCCCTTTAACCTCGAATCCGGCGGCTGGTATTACTACGCCGAACAAATCAAAGTCCCCACCCTCTACCAAATCGTCCGCAACTCTGGCATCAAAACCGCCGCCGTCTCCTGGCCCGTCACCGTCGGTGCCGACATCAACTACCTCATTCCCGAGTACCGCCCCATCCGCACCCCCGAAGACCTCGCCCTCGTCCACGCCCTTTCCACCAAGGGCCTCATGCAGGAGTTCGAGCAAACCAGCAAAACCACCGAGCCTCCCCTCAGCGATGCATGGCGCACCGAAGCCGCAATGTACATCCTGCGAACCCGCAAACCCGGTCTCCTCCTGCTCCATCTCAGCGGTCTCGACGAAGAGCAGCACAAATACGGCCCGCACACACCCGAGACCCACGCCGAACTCGAAAGACTCGACGCCATGATCGGCAAGCTTCGCCAGCAGGTCGAACAATCAGGCAACGCCGCGAATACCTCCTGGCTCATCGTCTCCGACCACGGCTTCCTTCCCTACTCCAAACAATTCAACCCTCTCGTAGCCCTCCGCAACGCCGGTCTCATCGACGCCGACGACAACGGCAAAGTCCGTTCCTGGAAGGTCTACGCCCGCAACTCCACCGGCTCCTTCGTCCTCGAAGCCAAAGACAAAAGCGACACAGCCAGCATCGCCAAAGCCACCGCCCTCATGCAGCAGCTCGCCGCCGACCCTGCCAACGGCATCGCCAGACTCTACACCGTCGAAGACCTCCACGACCTCGGTGCATCCCCCGACGCTTTCCTCGGAGCCGAAGCAGCCCGAGGCTTCGGCTTCGGCGCCAGTCTCACCGGCCCGCTTCTCAACACGCCGACAAACAAGGGCACCCACGGCTATAATCCGTCCATACGCGAGATGCACCCGTCGTTCATCCTCTACGGCGCAGGCATCACGCCATGCAAGTCTCTACCTGACGTCAAGATCTTCGACGTCGGCCCCACAGCCGCTGCCCTCCTCGGCGTCTCGATGACGGGCACCCAGGGGACCGTTGTCGACTACATCCAGACCAGTAGTCCTAAGTAATCAATCCGCACCGTACGAGGCTCCCATGTCCGTTGCTGTCATACCTGACCTCACCTCATCCTCCCTCAGCGCCCTCCGCTCCATCACCCACTGGATCAATGGCAAAGCCGTCCCGGGAACCTCAGGCCGTACCAGCAACGTCTACAACCCCGCCACCGGCCAAGTCCAGGCCACCGTTCCCCTCGCCAACCAAGCCGGACTCAACGCCGCCGTCGAAGCCGCCCAGGCTGCCTTTCCCGACTGGTCCTCACAGCCACCCCTCCGCCGCGCCCGTATCCTCTTCCGCTTCCGCGAACTCCTCGACCAGCACACCGACGACCTCGCCGCCATCCTCACCTCCGAGCACGGCAAAGTCCTCTCCGACGCCAGGGGCGAAGTCACCCGCGGCCTCGAAGTCGTCGAGTTCGCCACCGGCATCCCCCAGCTCCTCAAGGGCGAATTCACCGAGCAGGTCGGCCCCGGCATCGACAGTTGGTCACTCCGCCAACCCCTCGGCGTAGTCGCCGGCATCACACCCTTCAACTTCCCCGCGATGGTCCCCCTCTGGATGTTCCCCATCGCCCTCGCCTGCGGCAACACCTTCATCCTCAAGCCCAGCGAGCGCGACCCCAGCGCCTCCATCTTCCTCGCCGAACTCCTCAAAGAAGCCGGCCTCCCCGACGGCGTCTTTAACGTCGTCCACGGCGACAAAAAAGCCGTCGACCACATCCTCGAACACCCCTCCATCAAGGCCGTCAGCTTCGTCGGTTCCACTCCCATCGCCGAGTACGTCTACGCCCACGGCACCGCACACGGCAAACGCGTGCAAGCTCTCGGCGGAGCCAAGAACCACATGATCGTCATGCCCGACGCCGACCTCGACCAGGCCGCCGACGCCCTCGTAGGCGCAGCCTACGGCTCAGCGGGCGAGCGCTGCATGGCCATCTCCGTCGCCGTAGCCGTCACCAACGCCACCGCCGACGCCCTCATCGAAAAGCTCCGCCCCCGCATCGCCGCCCTGCAAATCTCTCCCGGCACCGAACCCAAAGCCGACCTCGGCCCCCTCGTCACCGGCCAGCATCTCGACCGTGTCCACGGCTACCTCGACCTCGGCCGCACTGAAGGCGCCACCCTCCTCATCGACGGCCGCGAAGCCACTCTCCCACGCGGCGAAGGCTTCTTCCTCGGCGCCTGCCTCTTCGACCACGTCAAGCCCGACATGCGCATCTACCGCGAAGAGATCTTCGGTCCCGTTCTCGGCATCGTCCGCGCCAACACCTTCGAAACCGCCCTCAAGCTCATCGATGACCACGAGTTCGGCAACGGCACCGCCATCTTCACCCGCGACGGCGACACCGCCCGCACCTTCGCTCACCGTGTCCAGGCCGGCATGGTCGGCATCAACGTCCCCATCCCCGTCCCCATGGCCTTCCACAGCTTCGGCGGCTGGAAGCGTTCCCTCTTCGGCGATCACTCCATCTATGGTCCCGAAGGCATCCGTTTCTACACCCGCATCAAGACCATCACCGCGCGCTGGCCCACCGGTATCCGCACCGGCGTAGACACCACCATGCCAACCCTCGGTTAGCCACGCCAGTTTTCTCCGCGAGAGACAAATCCCACCATCTACAATCGCCTCCGAGAGGCCAATTCATGTCCAGCAAGAAATCCCGCCGCCAGTTCCTTACCCAAAGCACGCTCACACTCCTGGCCGCCGCCGCTGCTCCTCCTCTCGCCGAAGCCCAAAACCCGCCCGCACCTCAAACCCCCGGCATGCCACCCGCCTTCGGCACCGCTCCCGCCGCAGGCCCCGAAGTCACCCCCGCCGACTTCGCCGGAGCCGAAAAACTAGTCCAAACCCCACTCACCGAATCCGACCGCGCCCAGGCCGCAGGCAACTGGCGCAACGCCATGGCTCCCCTCTATGAGCGCCGCACCGGCCCCCGCAAACTCCACCTCCCCTCCAATATTCAGCCCTACTCCACGGTCCATTCCATCCTGCCGGGCCAACCCTCCGGCCCAGCCACCAACAAATTCATCCGCTCCACCACCGATCCCGGTCCCCTCCCAACCTCCGACCGCGAAATCGCCTTCTCCCCCGTAACCAAGCTCTCCCGCTGGATCGAAACCCGCAAACTCACCAGCGAGCGCCTTACCCGCATTTACCTCGACCGCATCCAGCAGTTCAATCCCAAGCTCAACTGCGTCATCACCCTCACCGCCGACCACGCCCTCGAACAAGCAAAGAAAGGCGACGCCGAAATAGCCGCTGGCCATTACCGCGGTCCCCTCCACGGCATCCCCTGGGGAGCGAAAGACCTCCTCGACACCGCCAACATCCCCACCACCTACGGCGCCGAGCCCTTCCGCAACCGCATCCCCACCACCGACGCCACCGTCACCCAACGCCTCAACGAGGCCGGTGCCGTCCTCATCGCCAAGCTCTCCCTCGGCGCCCTCGCCCTCAACGACATCTGGTTCGGCGGCCAGACCATGAACCCCTGGCTCCTCGAAGAAGGCTCCTCCGGCTCCAGCGCAGGCCCCGGCTCCGCCACCGCCGCAGGCCTCGTAGCCTTCGCCATCGGCAGCGAGACCGATGGCTCCATCGTCTCGCCCTCCATGCGCTGCGGCATCACCGGCCTCCGCCCCACCTTCGGCCGCGTTCCTCGCACCGGGGCCATGACCCTCTGTTGGTCCCTCGACAAACTCGGCCCCATGGCCCGCTCCGTCGAAGACACCATGCTTGTCCTCAACACCATCACCGGCCCCGACAACCAGGACATCGCCTGCATCCCCAGCCACCTCGACTTCGACGCCACCGCCTCAGTCGGCACTTCAGGGCAAGCCCTCCGTATCGGCTACTTCCCTCTCTGGATGAAGGAAGCCCCCGCCACCCCCATCGATAGCATCGCCCTCGCCACCGCCGCCCGCCTCGGCATGAAGCCAGTCGAAGTCGCCATCCCCGATTGGCCCTACGACAATCTCGCCCTCATCCTCTTCGCCGAAGCAGCTGCCGCCTTCGAAGAGATCATCCTCAACCATCAAGTCGACACACTCAAAGCCCAGGTCCCCGACGCCTGGCCCAACACCTTCCGCCAATCCCGCTTTCTCTCCGCAGTCGACTTCGTTCAGGCCGACCGCCTCCGCCGCATGGTTGCTCTCGAGATGGCTCGCATCATGTCGCAAGTCGACCTCCTCCTCGTCCCTTCCCTCCGCGACGAGATGCTCACCATCACCAACTTCACCGGCCATCCCTCGCTCACCCTCCGCGCCGGCTTCGTCGGCGTCACCCAACCCCGCAGCGACTGGGCGCCCGACCCCAACCACCCTCTCCCCAAATTAAGCGCACCCCACCGCGTCCCTCACGGCATCACCCTCATAGGCCGCCTCTTCGACGAAGGAACCATCGCCCGCGCCGGCCTCGCCCTCGAACGCGCACTCAACGTAGCCAACGAACCCCCACCCGGCTTCTAGAAAAGTCCGTCATCCTCTCCTTGGCGAAAGCGCAAAGCTTTCGCCAAAGCCTCACGACGCTCGAAAGGTCTACCCTATACCTGGCACCGTGAGCGTCAACTTCCTCAACCCGCGTCACACTTCCCTCCTCCGCGGAAGCGCACTCGTTCTCCTAAGCCTCGGCCTCGCCCTCCTTCTTTCGGACTTCCCTCACAACCGCGCTACACCCTTCCTCGCCCTGCCCGCTCTCGCCGCAGCCACCGGTACCGTGGACACCCTGCGCTGCATGCGTCCACGCTGGAGCCTCTATCACGGCGGCGTTCTCCTTCTCGTCTACATGGACCTCATGGCCCTCTGCATGATTCTTTTCTTCCTCCTCTACCCCTACGCTGGTTGGATCACTTCCAGTCAATAGCCGCATCTCGCAAGCAATCTGTTTTCAAGCCCTGGGGCGTATAATCTGCATAATTTCCTGCACGCAATGAACTCCCTGAGAGGCAACATGATCAAAGGCTTTCGCGACTTCATCCTGCGCGGCAACGTCATCGACCTCGCCGTCGCCGTCATCATCGGCGCAGCTTTCGCTTCTATCACTAAATCTCTCGTCGAAGACATCATCACTCCTCTTATCGCCGCCATCATAGGTAAGCCCGACTTCTCCTATCTTGTCCTCACCCTCCATAAGACGCCCATCAAGTACGGCAACTTCCTCAACGCCGTCATCTACTTCCTCATCATCGCCTTCGTCATCTACTTCTTCCTCGTCCTTCCCGTACAAAAACTGCTCGCCCGCCTCAAGGGCCCCGAAGCCGCCGCCGTCAAACCCTGCCCCGAGTGCCTCTCCGAGATCCCAGTCGCCGCCCACCGCTGCAAGTTCTGCAGTCAGCCCGTCACCATCTGACACACCACCAACGGACGAAAGCCCGGCAAGGAATCCCTCGCCGGGCACATGTTCCTAACAACGCATCTCACGAATAATCTTGTTCACAAGCAACGTATGGCTCTTAGCCTGCCTCGCTTACTGCGCGGCTTTAGCAGCTGAGGTACGCTTTACACACCGCCTCAGCTGCACCCTGCTGGCGGACCTTGCACCTTAAAGCCCCAGCTCACTCAACCCCTTATGGTCATCCGGCCGTCGTCCAATCGGCCACCGAAATAGCCGTTGCGACTCTTCAATCGCCAGATCATTGATGCTCGCATGACGATGCTTCATCAATCCCTTCTCATCGAACTCCCAGTTCTCATTCCCATACGACCGATACCACTGTCCCGCAGCATCGTGGCACTCATAGCAGAACCGCACCGCAATCCGGCTTCCACCAAACGCCCAAAGCTCTTTGATCAGCCGATACTCCAGCTCCCGCGCCCACTTACGCTGCAGCAATTCGACGATCTGCTCTCGGCCCGTCACAAACTCCGACCGGTTACGCCACACGCTATCCACCGTATAAGCCAGCGAAACCCTCCCCGGATCCCGCGAGTTCCAACCGTCTTCAGCCGCACGGACCTTTGCCACAGCTGTCTCTAAAGTAAAAGGGGGCACAAGCGGAACATTCACCACACCAGGCATAGTCTCGACCTTTCCGACTCAACTTAAACGTCAGACCCAGCGATCTACTTACTTCAACGGCTTGCCAAACTCCTCGCCGAACACTGTATGCGCCATCTCAAAGCGACTGCCATTAAACTTGTCCGCCCCCTTCAAATGCCCAATCGCCAGCAACGCCACCACCCAATAGCTTAGCGGCAGCCGCAGAACCTCGTGCACCTTCTCCTGCTCGAACCCCTCCATCGGAGCCGTGTCATACCCCATCACCTCGGCCATCAGCAGCATGTGCGTAAACGCCAGCATCACCTGCTTGTTCAGCCATCCCTGCATCTGCCCGCTGCTGAAGTTCGAAAGATAATTCGGTACGCTGCTCTGGGCTTGCGCTGCATAGCTCTCGGGCATTCCACCCTGCCGTCCCCGCTGCAGCATCAGATCAAGGTCCTTCCTCCACCCATCGGTATCGCCACAGGCCACAATCACCGCCGACGCCTCTTCCACCTTCCCCTGGTTGTAGCTCGCAGCCCGCAACCGCTTTTTCTGCTCTGCGGACTGCACCACAATAAATCGCCAGGGCTGCATGTTATAGCCGCTCGGTGCATGAAGCCCTGCATCGAGGATCTGCTTCAAATCCTCAGCCGGAATCGGCCTCCCATCAAAGCTCGGGGTAGCGCGCCGCTCCATGATTGCACGACTCAACGTCTTGATCTCTGCCATCAGTCTCTTTCTTTCAAGTCAAATCAATAAGATGCCGTTAAACCTGGGAGGTCAACGCAGTTCCGCCAGTCATTTCCATCCTGCCGAAACGACTTTCAAGATAGCATTCCCTCACGAAACCGCATTCAAATTCCTGTGAAATCCGGTAGTTACCGAATCTCTTCCATCGTCTGTTCGGTCGCAAACGGATTCTTCCCTGTCTCTTCAGCAAACACCCACACCCCATGAAATGGCTTCCGCATCTCCGGATATGCCGCCAGCAGCGCGCCCATCGCATCCGAGTTCCGCTTCCGTGCAGCCACCGGATCCCCAATCTGATCCACCTTCAGGTGCGCCATAATATCCACCTTGTCCTTGGCCAGCGAATCATCCACGCTCAACCCGGTAAATCGATACTCCGCTCCATCCGACCCTTTCACAACCAGCGGATTATCCGGCCCCACACCATCCGATATCGGCGGAGGTGTAGTCGCCGCCTGCTCCGTGTGCAGCTTCTCCAGGTGCGTGCTCTGAATAAAATTCGTGGGCCGCAACAGGTTCTCCGCCTGCTGGTAGTAGAGCCACGCATTCCAATGTTCCTTGCGTGCCGCCATCGTCCGCGCCTGCGTCCAGTACCACAACCCATCATGACCCGCAGCTGTCAGCGGCTTCGGATAAAAACCCGCCATCGCCCATCCGCCCGGGTCCTGCCGCAACAAAAACGAGAGCCTCCACGGCGCAGGCGTATTGGTAACATCCACAATCGCGAACCCATAACGTCCCGGCAGCAAACCCGGAATCAAAAAATCCGCCTCTGATACCGAGTGGTTCAACGAGCAGAAAAATTGTGCCTCCTGCGCAGATCCATCCGCCGCTCGTTTCAACTGCGACGCATCCAGCACATACACCTGCTCCACCGTCACCGTGCCGCCCTTCAGCTTAGGAGCCGTACTCGCAACAACATTCCCGATTCCGCCAAAGTCCTTCGCATATTCGGCCACAGTCGCCGCACGCAGACCTTCAGCATCGCCCGCCTGAACCTTCACCGCCAAGCTCCGCGCCGCGCTAACCAATGCATCCCGCTCCGTCGCCGTCATCGCCGACTGCGTAATGCATGTCTCCGCCCGAGCCATGCCCTGCGCCAGTATTCCCACCGCCAGCAATGCAACCAGTCTCTTCTTCGCCATGTATTTGCAACTCATCCCATGCATACGAGTTACTCTCCGCAAGCCACTGTCAGTCTAGTACAACCGACGTTCCCAAATCGCAACCCTCCTGCCGCAACCAAACTTCACCGCGACGCGGTAGACTGATCCTCAACAGGATCCCGCGACGATGACTTCCATCGACACGGTTCGTCCTACTCCTAAGATGCGGCGTCACGCTCCAATCCGGTTCATCGCGGCCACCGTCTTCTCAGCCGCCACTCTATCGCACGCCCAGCCCCAGGCGACGCCAAAACCAGCAGCTTCCATACCCTCCACATTTTCCGCCAACACGCCCACCGCGGCGCTGCCGCCAGTTCCCCTCACCCCCGCCCAAAGCCCACCCCAGCGCGCGAAGGTCAGCTACACCAACGCCGAAATCACCGTAACCGCCAGCAACTCCAGCCTGAATCAAATCCTTCACGACATCTCTCGCCTCACCGGAATAAAAATCACCGGCGGTGTCGCCGACGAGCGCGTCTTCGGCGACTACGGCCCCGCATCTCCCTCACAAGTCCTCGGCACTCTTCTCAATGGAACCGGCAGCAACATGCTTCTCGTTCAAAGCACAGGCACCGCACCAACCGAACTCATCCTTACTCCTCGCCAGGGCGGCGCTACCCCACCCAACCCCAACGCCCAAACCTTCGACGACCCCAGCGATTCCTCCGAAGACGCTCCCCAGAATCCCGTCGCACGGCCCATCCGCCATCAGCCCCCGTCGCCATACGCACCTCGCCCCGTTCCTTCCCCCGACACTTACCCCCAGGCAAACGAAAATCCCACGCCTCCCCCGGTAAGCGAGGGCAATTCTTCGCCAGCCTCCTCGCCCAACGCCGTCAAGACCCCCCAGCAGATCTACGACGAGCTGCAGCGCCTGCGCCAGCAACAGTCCAAACCGCAGCAATAGCAGCCACACCAAATTTTCTTTAGATATTTAAAACAAACAACAGGCGTAAATCTAGCCTTCGACGACTCGCGCCACCACGCTCTGAGCCGATTTCTCCGCCGCCACCTGCCGTGCATGAATACGGAAGATGCCAAACATCGCCATGCAGATCCCATAGGCCACCAGCACCCCAACCGCTAACGACGCAAACACCGCAGAGATCAACACGATCGACGAATTCACAACCCACTCCTGATTTTTCTTCCGCTATCAGCTCTATTTCTGCCGATACCACCATTTACATCGTAGATATTGTTACAAATCGGGCCGCAATTACAATGACCCACAAGTAAATCCCTGTTGCACCTTCGGATACATCTTTCCCACTTTAGGGTTGCCCTCCACTTATAGTGCCTTTCCCCATTCCCCCACCAAAATGCCGTATTCTAGAGACTTGGCCGAACATCGCCTGAGACCTTACATGGGCATCACTCACATCACCGTCCGCGGCGCGCGCCAGCACAACCTGCGCAACGTCAATGTCAGCATCCCGCGCAACACCCTCACCGTCGTCACCGGTCTCTCCGGCTCCGGCAAGTCTTCCCTTGCCTTCGATACCATCTACGCCGAAGGCCAGCGCCGCTACGTCGAAACCCTCTCCGCCTACGCCCGCCAGTTCCTCGATCAGATGGAGCGCCCCGACGTCGACGCCATCGACGGCCTCTCGCCCGCCATCTCCATCGAGCAGAAAACCACCAGCCGCAGCCCTCGTTCCACCGTCGGTACCATCACCGAAATCTACGACTACCTCCGCCTCCTCTACGCCAGCGTAGGCCAACCTCACTGCCCCAACTGCGGCCACCCCATCTCCCGCCAGACCGCCGATCAGATCGTCGAACGCATCGTCGCCCTCGCTCCCGGCGAACGCATCACCGTCTATGCCCCCATCGTCCGCGGCCGCAAAGGCGAGTTCCGCGAAGAGCTCGAAGCCCTCGACCAACAAGGCTTCCGCGCCCGCATCGACGGCGAGATGACCGAGCTCACCGAAGGCATGCGTCTCGAAAAGCGCAAAAACCACACCATCGAAGCCATCGTCGATCGCATCATCCTCAAGCCCGTCCCATCCGATAACGCCAACCCAGGTCTCACCGACGTAGCCCCCAAATACGACACCCGCCGTCTCGAAACCTCCGTCGCCAAAGCCCTGCAAATGGCCAACGGCCTCGTCCTCATCGGCATCCACGGCATGGACGAAACTCTCTACAGCAGTTCCATGGCCTGCCCCGACTGTGGCATCAACGTCCCCAAGCTCGAACCACGCAGCTTCTCCTTCAACTCCACCTATGGCGCCTGCCCCGAGTGCCACGGCCTAGGCAGCATCTACGACTTCGATCCCGCCAAAACAATAGCCGACTGGTCGAAGCCGCTCCTCGACGGAGCAATGGGCCCCGGCTCCGCCTCGTCCTACCTCCTGCGCCTCATCAAGCTCGCCGCTGAAAAATACAAGATCAACATCAAGCCGCCCTTCGAGGACCTCACCACCGAGCAGCAGAATCTCTTCCTCTACGGCCCACCCCGCAGCGAAGCCGGACGCACCGGCTTCCACGGCATCTTCGCCTACCTCCGCTCCAACCTCGAAGAGACAAAATCCGAGGGCTACCGCGAGTACATGATGCAGTACATGTCCGCGACCACCTGCCCCGTCTGCAAAGGCCGCCGCCTCCGTCCCGAGTCCCTCGCCGTAACAGTTAACGCCGCATCCATAGCGGACTTCACCGCCCTCTCCCTCGAACGCGCCCTCACCTCCGCCCGCAACATGCTCTTCACCGGACGCGACCGCATCATCGCCGACCGCCTCCAGCGCGAAGTCATCGAGCGCCTCGAATTCCTCAACGCCGTTGGCCTCGGCTATCTCTCACTCGACCGCTCCGCCGCCACCCTCTCCGGTGGCGAAGGCCAGCGCATTCGTCTCGCCACTCAAATCGGCTCCCGCCTCCGCGGCGTCCTCTACGTCCTCGACGAGCCCAGCATCGGCCTGCATCAGCGCGACAACCAACGCCTCATCAACGCCCTCGAAAACCTCCGCGACCTTGGCAATACCGTCCTCGTCGTCGAGCATGACGAAGACACCATCCGCAAGGCCGACTACGTCCTCGACCTCGGCCCCGGCGCCGGCAAAAACGGCGGCCACCTCATCGCCGACGGCACCCCACAACAGATCATGGACAACCCCGCGTCCATCACCGGCCAATACCTCGCCGGAAAAATCGAAATCGTAGCTCGCGCAAACCCGCGCTCCCTCACCGGCAACTGGATCACTGTCGAAGACGCCCACTCCCACAACCTCCAGAACGTCACCGCCCACTTCCCCCTCGGCGTCATGACCGTCATTACTGGCGTCAGCGGCAGCGGAAAATCCACCCTCGTCAACGACATCCTCTACCGCGCCCTCGCCAAAGAACTCTACGGCTCCCGCGAAGAGCCCGGCCAGCACGGCAAAGTCATCGGCATCGACCAGCTCGACAAAGTCATCCAGATCGACCAGTCCCCCATCGGCCGCACCCCACGCTCCAACCCTGCTACCTATACGGGAGTGTTTACGGCGATGAGAGATCTCTTCGCCATGCTCCCCGACTCCCGCGAGCGCGGCTACAAGCCCGGCCGCTTCTCCTTCAACGTAGTCGGAGGCCGCTGCGAAGCCTGCCAGGGCGAAGGCCAGCGTCGCATCGAAATGAACTTCCTCCCCGACGTCTACGTCCTCTGCGAAGTATGTAATGGACGTCGTTACAATCAGGAAACGCTCTCGGTCAAGTTCAACGGCTACAGCATCGCCGACCTCCTCGATCTGCCCATCGAAGACGCCGTCCCCATCCTCAAGGACATCCCCAGCGTCAACATCAAGCTCCAGACCCTCGTCGATGTCGGCCTCGGCTACATCCACCTCGGCCAGTCCGCCACCACTCTCTCCGGCGGCGAAGCCCAGCGCATGAAGCTCGCCCGTGAGCTCTCCAAACGCCAAACCGGCCGTACTCTCTACCTCCTCGACGAGCCCACCACCGGCCTTCACTTCGACGACGTCCGCAAACTCCTCGAAGTCCTTCACCGCCTCACCGACCTCGGCAACACCGTCATCATCATCGAGCACAACCTCGACATCATCCGCAACGCCGACTACATCCTCGACCTCGGCCCCGAAGGCGGCGAAGGCGGCGGCCGCATCATCGCCCACGGCACACCCGAGCAGGTCGCCACGGTGCAAGGCTCCCACACCGCCGCCTTCCTCGCCCGCCACTACGACCCCGCCACCCTCGCCAGCCGCAACGGAGCCAGCCACGCCGGCCCCCAGCCCGCCTCCATCGCCGCCGCAGCCGATGCCGCCAAAAAGCTGAAGTCAAAATTCATCGCACCCGAAAAGAAAACCGGCGTACCCAGCAAGCGCCCGTCTAAACTGTCGGAGACAGAAAAAGCTCCAAAGCTAAAGAAGACCGCAGCCAAAAAAGCAACAGCCAAATCGAAGCCCACACCCAAGCCGACCAAGAAAAAATGAGCACGCCCTTCACACCACCGCTCCCAGGCGATCCCCGCAGCTCCTCCCAGACGCAGCCGCCCCTCGCC
>DATHHN010000053.1:0-13919 GCA_035317185.1 Edaphobacter sp. | reverse complement strand
GTAGCTTGGCAAGTTATCTGGCGTAGATTTTTGCAAGTTATTTGGCGCTTGGCGAGCTAACAAGTCATCCTTGACCGATCACCAAACTGTCTCGCGCGGCCTCGACGACCTCAGTCGAGATAGTGCGAAGTTGATTTACGTCTAGCACTCGTTCGATCTGGGTGAGGATTCGGGTCAGGAGGCGAAAGTTGCCGCCAGTCATTCTAATCAGCTTTGCGATGACCTCTGGTAGGAGTTGTTCACTCGGGAGTGAGACTCCGACGGGGGTCCAGCGCCGCTCGAGGAGCTTCTGCATCTCAACAGAGTCGAGAGCGCGGAATTCGTGAACGAAACCAATTCTGGAGTAGAACTGAGGGAATCGAGCTATGCGCTTCTCGATTCCCGGCATGCCGATCAGGACCATTCCTGCCTTGCCCTCGTCAAAGATGGACCGCATTTGTTCAAGACTGTTCATCTGCAGTCTGTCCGCTTCGTCGACGATGATGAGTGTTGTCAGGTCCAGAATCGCTTTCTTACGCGCTTCATAGAGTTCAAACGTTTGAAGTAGGTTGGATCGACCGGTGTCGGTTTTCCTTTACCTGTAGAAATAAGGTAGTGGAGGCGCATTTCTATTCCTTTACCTGTAGAAATTCTCTTACCAGTAGAATTGTAGGAATCGATTAAAGAGCGCAGTTGGCGTGGGAATCGCAGTGCAAGGCGCTCGCGGGGACGTCTTTGAAGGCTCTAAAATGCGTGCGCAATTGTTCTACAAGTAAAGGAAGATTTCTACAGGCTAAGGCAAATTTCTACACCTTTAGGAATAGCGTAAATCTTCTGAGATCAACGAAACCGTTCTACAGGTAAAGGAAAAACGACATCCGGCAACAGCTTATTCGGGGAGTGGAAGTCGGTTTCGATGGAAGAAAAAGTTTCCTGACCTGCGGAAAAGTTGATTATTGAGCCCTATGGAACAAACGGCCTAAGCCTTACAACATCCAACAAACATCGAACTGAGATGAAGTTCGATGGAAAACAGCATTTCGAGATTGCCGGACGGGACCAAACAAAGCGATTCGGCATCGGGTAAGAGAATTAGTGACCATCTCATTCAAATGAAGAGTCAGACAAAGGGTAGACCTGACAGCACCCAAGAATTCAAGGTATCCGAGGACGGCAAGACATTGACGATAGTCAGTAAATCCATCAAAACATCCGCAGTGTTTACGAGTGTGTGGGATAAGCAGTGAAAGCGGGGCTATCCGAAGACCTCCACCGGCCACTCCCCCTTGAGCGGATGAGGCCGAAATGCCTCATCCACTTCCTCATGGACACGAGCAGGATTGCCCTATTTGGCTGTGACTATTTAATTAACAGTCAGTGTAGTGAGAAAGATCGCTAGCGGCGTCTGTTGCGGTGACTAAGATCGTTTGGGTTCCGGCAGGTGTTCCGGTATTTGTTGGACTAGGGTTTTGTTTCGAGGGAGATACGCTGCAGCCCGAGAGCGACATCAAATCGGCGGCGAGCAGAGCAATAGATGGCCCGATTAAGTTGAAGGTGCAGCCGCCGTCTGTAATGCGGAGTAAGGGTGAGGCAGAGAATGCCAGCCCAGGCAATGCCTTGCAGCGTGGCCGAGACCTGCGGGAAACATCCGCATATGAAGAGCGCCGTATCACCCCACGCAGAGGATTGGCCACCAGAGTCGCGGATAACCTAGGCTAGATTGAGGTTCTCCGAACGAAGCGGCGGACAGCAGCGTGACCGCCGGCAGCAAGGTAAATTTCTTTGGCAATGAGAAGAGACTGGCCCAAGAGTCGCGGATCAGAGACGAAGCCAAACCCACCTACCCCTGCAGCCATGAGGATATTGAAGAAGAGTGACAACTGCTCGTACGCCTCACTCATGGCATGGTACGGCAGCAATGAGAGCGCCATTTTTGGATCGCGCTCGCGAAGCCAGCGTGCAACGAGGCGGTCCAGGCATGCCTCGACGAGGAAACAAGCAATGACCCACGAAGCTTGATCGCTAAGCCAACTAACGAGAATTCGGATATTGCACGAAACGTCTGAGGGTTGCGTCGTTGTTTGTGTCGTAACTGCCACGTCCCTACCGGGGTTCTTTCAAGTCTCAGTGTCATTCGGTACCGCTCATATGGGAGCAAATATGTAAAGACTGATGCTTAAGCTCACTCGGTGTCGCCTGGTATATCTCCGTCTATTGTCGCGCCTGAATTCGCAACGAGGAGGTTCAGCGGTTCGATCCTGCGGCCTCCATGTCGGTCAGAAGATGTTTAGATGGTATAAGCACGTCGTCGTCAACAGGTCTGCGACTTCACATCTGGTGTGGAAAAAAGCAATACCACAAAGTGATTCAAGGAAATATAACTTCACACTTGAACAACAGCCCGAGTTAGCTTACGCACGAGGGTTGCCTGGAATAAGCAGAGTGGCCTACGGCATCAAGGAGTCGCCTTATACGGCGCAAGTGACTATTCTTCCCCGGCAGGTTTTATCTTCGGCAGCCATACTTCGAGTTGTCCCTTTGGCGAAGGCAAGCCGATTCTGACAACTCGCGCATTGGGATAGGCCTGCCGTAAAATCCCTAAACATCGATTCGCTATTGCTAGATCCGACTCATTGAAGTATCTGACCTGCGCTGTGTCAGGCATCTTCTGAGTTGGAATTTTCTGCACCTTGGACTCGACGTCAGCGGAGGGCCAGCCGACACGAAGGAGCTGAACGACCTTCGCCCCCGCGGCTGGGCTATCCTGAACGTCCATCTGTATGTACATGTGCGGCGGCTCGGGCTCGACCGATGCCGGAGAACGATTGGAGACGACCGATGCTTCCACGGGCTTCGGAGTCGGATGCGCAATGGACGCAGTTGGTCCACTGCTAAATTCTGAAAGCAGCTCCAGGATCGGTTGGCTCTCATTGTCAGCGACGCTGACCGTAGACGATTCCGGATTGTCGTCAATGCTGAACCCACCGATCTTTGCCAGCTGAGCCTTGACCGTTGCGGGATTGTCTACCTTCACGGTAAATGTCATCTTGCCCAGTACCGTTCCGCGGATCAGCCGCATACCCGGGTGGTTTGAGATGTATTCCCCGCAATTGCCTTGGCCGGTGACCTGTTCCACCGACTTGTCGTCCATAATCTGAATCTGTGCGTCTTTGATCATGTACTGGACGTCTTGCGACTGCTTCAGATTTACTCCAGCACTATCCAGTCCCTGAAGTGCTCCAGATCCGAGGTTCGCGGCGAGAGCGGTCTCGCTTGACATCGTGTAGGAAGGGAAAAGGTGCTGCGCAGCGAACGGTTTTGGAAGAGGTGTAGGGACGCAATCTTCAAGGTCCGCTGGAACAGAACCGGTCGAACGGAGCAGCGTGCCCAAGGGGTACGCCGTCGTCGCCACGATCACGCTGAAATCTTTGCCGCCACCATACTGCTTCAACACTCGATCAGCCAAATCCTGCTGAAACTGATCGAAGTCGCCCACGCTCTGCGTAGTGACGCGATTTCCAACGCCGCTGGTGGTGACAAGTGGATTCTTCGGCACATGGGTGAAGTGCCATGCAATGACGATGGTGATCAGAACGACTATGACAGCAATTAGTCCGACAACTTTCTTGCTTGCGGGAGCCATCATTCGAGTCCTCAGCAAAACCGGCCGCACATCGTGCGGGCCTCCAATCATCGTCTCAGAAAATGTCTTTTGCGTGCAGAGATTTATGAAGCAGTTCTCACTCAGCTATCGCATGAGGTCATACTTCGGCTATCGAAGTGCTTTGCCTATAGATCAAAATTCCACTCCGGAAGCCGCGTTCTCGCTCGATATAAGAACCTGAGTAGTCAGAGACCCGTTCTAGTGTTTTCATTCACCCATCAAGAAATCTTTCGGTCCCGGAGATATATAGCTTCAATGTAAAGAGTGCTGATCACCGTGAAGGGTCGGCGAAAGTTGGAATGCGCTGGGCCCCGCATGAAGCTCAACCGGATGCCGAACAATACTTGCTACTGTAGGCGCCACTCGGATGTGGCGTTTTAAATAGGGGTATAATGCGGCGGTACTTGCATATCGGGCCAGCGTTGGACTGTTTCTTTACCTGACTAAGTGGAACTTTTCCGAGGGGACCCTATGCGTGCTACCCGATCAGTTCGAATCTCCTGTGTCTTGCTTTGTCTGTTGTTCTCCTCTTCTCTTTTCCATTCCCAGGCTTTCGTCGGTCCGCCAGCCAGAGTGCTTACTCAGGCAGGCACCGGGCAGCCGACGCGGACCATGTCGTTTTCCGCACTCGGAAGCCTGCCATTACAGTTTGAGGAGAACAAAGGCCAGGCAGATGGGGCGGCACGTTTTTTGGCACGAGGCGCGGGGTACACGCTGCTTCTCGATCAAGACGGTCTGCGACTTGCTTTACGGCAAACGCGACAGGTTTCCATGAGGCTCGTGGGTGCGCAGGTAGGAACCATTGCCGGCCGTGAGCCTGGCGCTGCCAGGACGAATTACTATCTGGGAAACGATCCCGCCAACTGGCATTTAAATGTCCGAAGTTATCGCTCGGTGGCTTATAGCGGAGTCTATAAGGGCATCGATCTCATTTATCACGGCAACGGACGGCAGCTCGAATACGACTTCGTGGTGGCTCCTAAGGCAGACCCGAGGCAGGTACGCATGCGATTTGAGGGGCTGCAACTGAAATTGCTGGGCGAGGACCTGGCGTTTCAAGGAATGGATGGCCTTCAGGTCAAAGCTCTCAAGGCTTATCAATGGTTGGACGGGAAGAAGAAGGCGGTTGAGGCGACCTGGCAGATTCATGAAGATGAGGCATCGATTCGCCTGGGCGCGTACGACCGGAATCGTGAGTTGATTATCGATCCGGTATTTTTCTATGGCACCTATATTGGCGGTTCGGGAAATGATGCGGCGGTGGCCATCGTTCCGGCAAGCGAACCCGGGTATTACTTTGTGGCGCTCTCGACGAGCTCGCCTCGGATTACAGAGCCGGCTCTGTTGGACGGTTCGCTCACGCCAAAAAATCCGAACTCTACCTCTACCGGCACGGACACGCTGATCCTGGGAATTGATGCAACGGGTGCACCGGCGCCCCCGTCCCCATTGCCGCCGTTTTCCAAGACCGAGCCTTCGCAATATCCAAGTCTCGTGATCGATAGCGTTACCAGCCAGACATATATTGGCGGAACTACGGGTACTACCAAGCCCACCGGCATGGTGGGGGACCAAAGTTCGAATCTCTACATTACGGGCACCACGGACAATAGCGCGAACTTTCCCCAGCTGAGCACGCAACCCTGCTCCCAACCATGCAGCGGTTTTGTTGCGAAGTTCGCGACGTCGATTGACACCGGAACTCACACGGCGACTGTGACACCGGACTATGCTTTTGGTCTGCCCGCGATGCCAATGGCGATTGCGGTAGACGACTTGGGGGACGCCTATCTGACCGGAGCGGCCTTTGCGACCAGCGGTAAGGCAATGTTGACGGTATTTCCTGCCAATAATTCGTTTTCGAGCGTGGCCGCGGCGGCAATTGGCACCGGCGCCAATCCCCATGCGTTCTTGCTCGAACTCGATCCGAAGGGGGCAACCCTTTTCTGCTCTTATATAGGTGGAAGCGGGTCTGAGCAGGGTAACGCTCTTGCGGTGTCAGGGAACTCGGTGTTTGTTGCTGGGCAAACAACATCTACTGATTTTCCGAAAACCTCGCATGGGTATAAAGGGAGCAACGGCGGCGGTCAGGACGGATTTGTGCTGGGAGCAAGCAATTTGTCCACTTCCCCGAGCCTGGACTTTTCTACTTATCTTGGGGGCTCCGGTACGGACACCGTAGCTTCGGTTGCGGTAGCTCCTTCGGGCAATCTGGTGATCGCCGGGTCCACAAACTCTTCGACATTCCCGACCCAACCTACTCCGTCTTTCATCAAGCTGAGCTGGCCGATTGTAGACAACATGGATGATATGGGGAACCAGACGACGCAACTGCCGTTCATGGCTCCCACCATTCTTCATCTACCGACGACAGTGACTCCAGGAACGCAGGATGCTTTTGTATCAAGCCTGAGTGCAGACGGATCCAACCTGCTGTTTACCGACTTCCTGGGAGGAGACGATCCCAATGGTGTGACAGTGGGACAGGCCGTGGCAGTGGACAGTGTCGGAGTGATCTACGTAACGGGGTCCTCGGCCCTTGTCCGCGGAAGCCGCTTCCTGCCCGGAGCGTCAATTGGAGATGCTGATCCCATGTTCAGTCCTCCTGATCCTCCTCCGTTTCCTTTTGTTAATAATCCGACGGGAGTAATTACCAATATATTTTTTGGCGAGATTGATCCAACCGGAAGTTACTTGCTGGAAGCAACCTTTGCAGGAAGTTTTGGCACGGATCGTGCCAATGGTTTAACCATTTCGAGTCCGTTGGCTGCAGCGGGGACAGTCTCGATTGTGGGCACAACAACTCCAGTTCCCAACTCTGTCCTTGGAACGAACGATCCCGAGCTATTTCTCGATGCGGGTATTTCCGTTGTAGCTCCTGTGAACCCACCGTCTCTGGCTCTGGCAAAAGAAGCTTTGGCAAACACGACAGGTTTCTTTGTGCAGGAGGCGCTGGCGGGGTTCTGCAGCATGCAAGTAACTGAGCAGGCGGGAACCCTGCTGACGTTTAGTGGACCGTGCGTATCGGGCACGCAAAGCGGTACCTTGTTTGCCGTGCCCACATCTTCTTCCAGCACCGGAAAGCCCTTCAGTGCACCCATTGCGGTTACTGCGTCGGGAGGGACCCTGACGGCACTGGTGACCGTCGATGTGAGTTCACTGGGCAGCGGTACTGCTGATTTTACATTTGCATTCCTGCCGCTCGGATCAGTTGGTGGGGCGGGGGGCTGTTCGAACTTAGGGACCTCGTTAAACGGCTGTGGCATTGTGACAGCGGGAGGGGGCGCGGGGACGCTGTTTAAGGTGACGTCGGGCACCCTTACGGTTTCGCTGGCGTGTATGGGGGACAACTGTAGCTACAACGGCGTGCCTAATACGGCGTTGGTAGGGGAGCCGATTACCCTTACAGCAGCGGTTACGAATGCGATCCCAAATACGGTGACGTGGAGTTCATCCCAGGGTGTGTTCAGCGGGCCGAATCCTGCCGCTTCCATCACATTTACACCTGACGGGGCGGGTGGTCCGGTCGTGATACATGCAACCTCGGTTGCGAATCCATCAGTAAATCCAACTGACATTGTGGTGAACACAATCGCAAACGCACCTCCGGTAACGACGCCGCCACCGGTAACGACGCCGCCGCCGGTAACGACACCGCCGCCGGGAACGTCGCTGGCGAT
Organism: Edaphobacter sp.; assembly: GCA_035317185.1. Classification (GTDB taxonomy): domain Bacteria; phylum Acidobacteriota; class Terriglobia; order Terriglobales; family Acidobacteriaceae; genus Edaphobacter. Next base: position 6,596 of record DATHHN010000053.1, on the reverse strand, counting down.
CTTGGCGAGTGCGTCCAAAATGGTGGCAGGAACTTCGTTTCAATTCACGGCGAACCAGCCAGTGAACTGGACGACGACGGCGGGAACGATCAACAGCAGCGGGCAGTTCATGGCGCCAACTCCTCCGCCTGTTCCTCCGACGGTCACGATTACTGCAACTTCACAAAGCAGTCCTTCCAGTTCTGTGACTTCACAAGTGACTTTGTTTCCTCCGCCGTTGCTGGTTGTTCCCGCGCAGAACAAGTTGCCTGCGGGCGGATCGGTCAGCATACCTGTCTCGGTGACAGCGGGCACCGGGATCACGGGAGAGGCGCTGTTGTTCAGCTGCGCGCCGGCGACATTGCCGACGGGTGTAAGCTGCTCGTTCAGTCCAAACCCAGTGACGAATAGCGGCAACGTGCAGCTTACCCTGCTGCTTTCTTCGACCGCTGTCGGCCAACAGCAGCCGATGGGTGGCATTCCATGGAAGCGCTTTTCACTCGGTGGATCTTCGATGGTTGTCGCCGGTTGCATGCTGTGGTTGCGGCGACGGAAGCGGTGGATTGACGGGTACCGAGTTTTCTCCGCGGTGCTGGCGTTTGCGTTCCTCTTGTTGCTGACGGCCTGTGGCACTAACGGGACATTTAACAGCACGTCCGGGCAGGGGCACCTTACAGGCAACTTCACCATCAACATCAATGTTTCTGGTGCGACCCCGGGAGCGGCGGATTTGAATCAGACAGTGGCGACGGCGCCGCTTTCTATCACCTTGCAATAAACGGGACCTTTGCGAAATGGATTTCTGAAATGCTGATAAGGAGCCATAATGCATACAGCCAAGAGCTATTTTGCGGCCCTGTTTCTTGGAATTGCGATGTGTCTGTGCCCTGCCGGGGCGCAGGTGAATAGCTTTTGCCAGGCGCATGCCGACACGCTGTATTGTAAGATTCCGTCGCTGTTCGGACAGCCTGTGGTCAACCCGCTACAGCCGCTGAATCAAGCGCTGGCAACCCAACTGACCTTGGTGCCACTGGCGTCGCCGGCTTCGGGCATCGTGTATATCAAGAATGCTGCGACCAAGCTCCCTGTTGCTTCCGGTACAGAGACGTTCGGCCCGGTTCTCACGGAACGTGGCGAGACCCTTTACAGCAAGAAGCTCTTTGTCGCCGCTGTGTATCAGCGATTCCGGTTCGATAGCCTGGATGGAGTGAACCTGAAACAGATACCGATGGTTTTCTACTTCTGCGATGTCAACGGGCAATGCGGTCCAATCGCGGCAGTTGTCAGAGTGGATGCACATCTGGATCAGTATGCGATATTCGGTACGTATGGCGTGACTAACTGGCTGGATACCTCGGTTGCGGTACCCATACTCAGGGTATCGCTGGCGGCGAACGGCGTGAACTGCGTAAAGCCCTATTGCAGCTTTCTTGCCCCCGACGGAATGACAACCACATTTCAGAATGCCTCCGTAGAGGGCTCTGCAACGGGGATCGGAGATGTAGTTTTGCGCGCAAAGGCGAGCGTGTTTGAGGCGAGGAAGTTCAAGTTTGCGGTAGGAATAGATGTACGGGTGCCTTCAGGGGATGCTCTGAATTTTCTCGGCGCGGGCAGTGCCGGGGTAAAACCATTTGAGGCGCTTTCGCGGTCGGGTAAGTTTTCTCCTCATTTGAATGTCGCGTATCAGTGGAATGGAGACTCGCTGTTGGCGGGGGCAGTGGCCGGCGAGGAAGGGAAATTGCCTGAGGTGCTCTCCTATGCGTTGGGTGCGGACGTCGCAGTGTTGAAAAATTTGACAGTCTCGGCAGATTACTTGGGGGAACATGTTCTGAACGCAACGCGGTTGGCGCGCGTGACGACCTTGGGAGTGCCGAATACGACGGCAAACAGCGGCAACTTCGATACGGCGCGGGGTGCGCTGGGCTTCAAGTGGAAACCGGCGAAGGAACTCCTGGTGACGGGAAATGTGCTGGCTAAGTTCGACCACAACGGACTGCATCACACGGTTGTGCCATTAGTAGGGATCTCGTATACCTTCTAATCGCAGTCGACGCACGCCTTCTAATTTGAAGAGGGTATCTGGTTGATGATCCAGCCGGCGTTCAGCCTGCCGAGATAAAAGGTGACGTTGTCGTCCTGGGATTTGCCATCTAGCTCGTAGGTTTGCTTGCAGCGGACGACGGCATTTTCCTTGGTGTCCAGTAGGCTGGCCGTGCTGAGCGTGAGGCTGATCCTGGCGCCTTTGGGGAGGGTCTTGAATTGCTCAACCTTTTTGGACGGTATCTCCGGCCAGATAGTTTTGAGCTGCTTGACATCTCTGCTGTTTACAGCGCTTGCATAGCGGGTGAGCAAATCACGGATTTCGGTCATGTCCGCGTCAGAGAGGGTTGCAGTGCCCACCATTCGCGCAGGTATGTCAGGCGCCGGAGCTGGCGCAAGATTGGCGACAAGTTCAATCTGCTTTCCTGCTTGTGCACTGACGGTTTCTTTCCAAGGTTTAAAACCGGGTTGATAGACTTCAATTTCACGCTGGCCGGGTCGCACCTTGATCCGAATGGGAGAGCCGGTGTAGCGGGCAGCAAACTGCTGATCGACGTTGATCTCGGCGCCCACAGGTGCGCGCAACAAGACAAAGCTGTCTGAAGGCCTATCAGGAAGGGTTCGGTCTATGACGGAGTCGTTTGCGGTGATGGGCTGTAAATCAGATGGTTGCATACTGCTATGAACGAAGACGAAGTCACCCTGGTCATCGTTGGAGTTGCGTATGTAGGCATATTGCGGAACCTGGCTGGACTTGCCTGCTACCTGCTGGCGGATGGAGCCATAAAGGAGATCACTCCCGGTAAAGATGGATTGGGACGGTTGGGCGAGTGCACGGAGCACAGCATAGGCGAAGACGGAGTGGCCGCCGGTTCCGCTGTCGGACACAGGTTCATCGCCACCACTGGCCATTAAAGTGCGAGATCGGCTACGCAGCATGCGGTTAAGGTAAACAATCCGGCCTGTGGACTGGCCGGGGGAATCCAGACTGCGGGTGAGACCGCCAGAATAACAGCTGTCGGAGATGATCAAGACGTGGCGGGCATTCTGCCCGCGCACATCTGTAGTGAGGTCGTCCGCGATGATCCGATTAGAGCTGTAGATGGAATCAGCATCTACGGGAAGCCAATAGGCCTTGTCAGCAGCGCGGTCGGAGTAACCATGGCCTGCATAGTAGATAAGCAGGTTGTCGTCCTCGGTGAGTTTGTCGCGAAAGGAGTTGATGGTGTCGAGTATGTGATTACGGGTCGCGTCGCCATCCAATAGCAAGGTGACTTGGAAGCCGTAATCTTTCTTAAGAACAGCGGCGATCGCCTGTGCGTCGTTAACGGCCGTTACCAGCATCGGCAACGGAGATGGGTAATGGTTGATGCCGATGACGATGGCATAATATTTGCCATTCTCGGCGAGGCGAGGGGACACCGTTGTATCCGGCTGCAGATTGCGTTTTAGTTGGCCGTGACCATCGGCATGGACAAACAGCGCCAATCCTAAGACGGCAATGAGCTTCGTATGACGAGTTTCCTTCATACTTACCAACTGGATCGCTATTGTAGCGCAACTGTCTGCGTTTGCGGCATATGTCAATCATTCATAGGGGCGGACTCAGCGCCGGCAGGCGCGATGACATATGGATTGTTTGCGCGGCGCCGTCGGGCACATCTAGGCTGCTGGTGCTAGAGGACATGATGATAGGGCATGATGTCGAAAGTTCTACTGTTCGGCCGTCGATCTGCCCAGATCCACCGATGAAGGAGGGAAGCTTCTCTACATATTCGCTCGGCAAGCGCTGGGCGAAGTCCACAAGTGGTGAGATATTCCTCTCCATTGTTCAACAGTGATTCTTTGCAGTGGTTAGCGCGTCCTTATCACCAGCGCAGCCTGAGCGCTGGTCCAGGTTGCAAGCTCCACCGGTTTGGTAAGGAGCGGAGTCAGTCCACGAGATACGCCGGTGGAGTCCATCAATAGTTCCTGGAGAGGATCGATCGCCGATTGGCCGTCACCGGCATCGCGGATACGACCTTGCGTCAGCGGAGTGAGATCGATGGGTTTATAGCTCGCGAATACCTTAAGAATGTCAGTGACGGTTGATCTCCCCTCGGGAACGAACGATCGAAAGGAGCGAATTAAGGTGGCGCGGCTTTTCAAAACTTCCAGTTCACCTTGTATCTCGGGATAGATAACGGAGATACTTCCGTCGCCCGCGAGATCGAGAATTGCCACGTAGACATCCCGCTCAGCAAGGTTGGTGATGGTAGCTTCAACGGTCTGTCCTTCAGTGACCGTCAGATTGTTGCGCCCCATGGTCGCTATTGCATCGCGTGGCTGGCTACGTGTGAGCGTAAAACGGAGCGTAATGTCGGATTGCGAATTGTGGATGGAAAGCACATTAAACCATTTGGCCCAAGACTTTAGTTGGGTGACGACTCGGTCGACTGCTTCGGGGCTAGAGGCTGAGACGGGAGGGGAGACAGGGCTGGCGTCGGCGGCCAAGGTTTCGAGCTTGGCATCATCGAGGCGGAGCTGCATATTGCAGAGGGTGGGTTTGTCTACTAGCGTGATGTAGTTAACGCTCGCTAGCTCTGCCCGGATAGACTGCAAGACACGGGAATCTGAAGGGCCATCAATGAACAAGCGCATGCGCTGATTTCCAAAACGATGTTCGCGCTCGACAGCGCGGGAGGCAACTGGAACTCTGCCGCCCGAAATCGGGAGGGCTTCGGACGTGGACGCGCCTACCGAGGAGACCCGCACGCGCGCCACAGGCGTTTCTGGAGGTGCAAATTTCCTGCTACCGGGAGGGTATATATCGTAAAGCGAGCCAGGGGTGGCGCCTTCTACTTGTCCGACGTTAAGAATTATGTGCAGGGCATCGTCGGTGGATGGCGAGGCAACGACGTAGTTGCGGAGGAAGCTGTTTGCATAACCAAAGACCTGCTGATCGGCCTCTGCGCCCTCGAGCGCCGGGTGCTGCGCCGGGTAAATGGCGTTTACGCTGGTAGCGACTGCATCCATGATGTCGCGGTAGGTGACCCCAGCGGAGGATGCGCGCAATTGCCGTGCTAAGAAATAGGTGAGTGCGCCGTGGTCTCTCCCGTCCGCGACATATTCGAAGGCACTTTCACGCGAGCTGGCGGCAGCGATAAAGGCGAACTTTGCCTCTGGTCCTTCAACAGGGCCCAGGTTGCGGCTCAAGCCCGCCTCCTCGGATCGCAAAGGCTGGGGGATGCGGGTATCGGCGGCGATGCCGCGTGCACGGGCACCCCGCACGAGAGTGCCTGAATGGCAGCTATCGAGGATGAAGGTGACATTCTTTGTCTTCTTGGCGAGTTGCTGCAGCAGGGGATGCAGTTCTGTTCCGCTAATGTCGAAGACTTCGTTGTCTGGATCGCGGGAATCGTAGGGGACGATAGTTTCATCAAGCCCACTGATGATTTTACCGGTTACGTCGGGCATTTGTGAGCCGTGGCCGCTGTAGTGAAAGACCACGATGTCGCCAGTGTGTGCTCTGGCTATGAGTTGAGTTTTAATGGCGCTGATGATGGCGGCGTGTGTGGCATCCGCATCCTTGAGTACCATGACATTTTCCGGAGGGAATTGGAACTTGCCCAGTAGCAGTTGCCGCAGATCGTCAACGTCGTTGATCGAGCCAGCGAGTGTTGGCACGCGGTCAGGATATTTGTAGTGATTGATGCCGATGAGCAGGGCGTACTTCTGAGATACTGCTAGCTGGGCGCCGGCCCACTCTCCCCAGGCAAGCGCGAGCATCAACAGTGTACAGAACTGGTTTCGAGTTCTCTTTTTCATGATCGATTCGCCTCGGGGAGTTTGCTCAAGGCCTTTGTACCGTCGGGTCTGTAGCCCGGAGGGACGACCAGGTAGTTTATGGCAGATTACCCTAACGGTCCGTCCGGAGGGTCTCGCAGAGACAACTTAGCAACAGGCTAAAAAAACCCGAACAATTTGTCCCGGCGATAGGATGATAACCCACAGTGCACACGGGCGGCTGGGACTCGGGATGAGTTTCACAACCCTCAGATTGGTTTGTGTTTGCGTTCGCCATAGTTATGACCTCTAATTGAGGCTCAGGCTGTAGCTTCGAGAATTATTCTCGTTACGGGTTGTAACGTGGATGACGTTCGCACTTCGCCCTGACTCGCTCGGCGATCTTGAGTTTGTAGTTGGACTGGAACACCATCTCCTCCTTTTGAAATGAGCGGGAGCCGTTTAGCCGCCTACCGTTGCGGGTTAGGCTGCAACTTGCTTCTTAGCCGTCATCTTCTTCGCTGCGGTCTTCTGAGCAGCTTTGATCGGCTCCGGTGCCTTCGCTTTGTTGCTGGAGGTCTTCTTGGATTGCGGGGGAGCAAACGCGGCTTCGGCCTCGGTTAGAAGGTCGATCTCGCCTTTCCGTGGAATGGGTGTGTGTGCGGTGAGGATGTAGCTTGGCAAGTTATCTGGCGTAGATTTTTGCAAGTTATTTGGCGCTTGGCGAGCTAACAAGTCATCCTTGACCGATCACCAAACTGTCTCGCGCGGCCTCGACGACCTCAGTCGAGATAGTGCGAAGTTGATTTACG
>DATHHN010000052.1:0-6953 GCA_035317185.1 Edaphobacter sp. | reverse complement strand
CCCCCCAGGTATGAACTTGTAACTCCTCTCGATTGTGCAGGATAGGTGATTCGTTTTTTTCAAATTCGTCATAACAAATGGGTTGCGGGTAAATTCCTCTTTCTAAATGGTTTAGAGAATAGTGAAAGCCCCGGTTTCGGCCGGGGCTTTTTTTGATTCTTGTTTAAGTTTAGCTGATGGGAGATAACTCTTTTGCAATGGAGATGTTGTTTGTTTTGTTTTGGTTATGGGGTTTTGGGCCTTGACATGTGATTTTATTAGGGATTTTTGGAATTAATTTTGTAAGTTGTTTATTTTATTTGTGATACCCAAATGCTTAAGCCTCGATGCCTAGAAACGCCCAACCAACGACAACGACGAATACAGGGATCCTTCACTTCGTTAGGATGACGACGTAAAAATGTTCTGTGCTTTGGTTGGAAGGGTGTTTCCGATGAGGAAAAGGCAAAGCAACGGCAAGTACAGAAGCAGATCCCTACGGGATGACAAACAAGAAAAGCAACAGCGAGGCAAAGGCTGGGGAAGGTTTTACATTCCCACTCATCGCGATGAGACCGCGATGAATGGGGCACCCGATCTTTTGTGGCTGTTTGGAAGGACAAAGACAACAGCAACAGCAACGACAACTGGCAGCGGAGATTTTATGCGTGTTGGTTCGTGTTTGGCTATTGGTTGACGCCGCTGGCTAGTTGGCCGCCGTCGACGATGATGATTTGGCCGGTTGTGTAAGAGCTGGCGTCGGAGGCTAGATAGATGGCGGTGCTGACCAGCTCTTCGACGAGGCCGAAGCGCTGCATGGGGACGCGATGAAGGAGCTCCTGACCGCGGGGAGAGTCGAGGAGGTTGCGATTGAGCGAGGTGGGAAAGATGCCGGGGGCGATGGCGTTGACGAGGACGCCGGAGGCAGACCACTCGACTGCTAGCGAACGGGTGAGTGCACCTACGGCGGCTTTGCTGGCTCCGTAGGCGGCAACGTCGCGGAAGGCTACGAAGGTGGAGAGGGAGGCGATGTTGATGATGCGTCCGGTGCCGCGCGCGAGCATGGACTTTCCGAAGATCTGGCAGGCGCGCAGGGTGCCGTTGAGATTGACGTCCATGATGTTGGTCCAGGTTTCTTCAGGGCAGTCGAGGGTGGGGATGCGTTTGGTGATGCCAGCGGAGTTGACGAGGATGTCGATGTGGCCGAACTCGGCGAGGACAGCGTCGTGGAGGATTTGGAGGGAGTTGCGGTCGGCGACGTCGGAGACGATGCGGAGGGTTTTGCTGCCTCGGGATTCGAGTTCTGCGGCCATTTCGGAGACGGCTTCTGCGGAGCGGGAGGAGGCGATGACGTTGGCTCCGGCTTCGGCGAGGCCTAGTGCGATGGCGCGGCCGATGCCTTGCGTGCCGCCGATGACGACGGCGATTTTTCCCTTGAGATTGCTCATGCTGTGTTTCGATCCTGTGTTCGCGAGGTGCGGCTGGTTCTAGTTAGTGTGTCTTGCGTAGAAAATTGCGCAACCCTTGCTGTGGTTTAGATTCTCAAAGATTAAGAACTTAAAGAAAGCCGTTGATTTTCAATATATCTAATTCATTTGGATACAGAACAAAATAGATCCTTTTCAGAGAAAGGCTGCAGCTTCGATAGGGTTTTTACTTTATGAGATCGCGGTAGTCTTCGCGGGTGGGGGTAAAGACGTCGAGGACTTCGGAGGGTTCGAGTGCGGAGGCCTGATGCTCGACGTTGCCGTCGACGATGAAGCTGTCTCCGGCGTGGGCGTCGAAGACTTTGCCGTCGATGTCTACGCGGATGGCTCCGCTGATGACGTAGACGAGTTGGTGGTGGGGGTGGCTGTGGCGGGCTCCTACCCAGCCTTGATCGAAGTAGTGGCGGATGAGCATGAGCTGGTCGGTGTTGGCGAGAACTTGACGGCGCATGCCGGGTTCGGGGGTGAAGGTTTTGGGATCTTGGGTGCGTACCAGGGTCATGTTTGTCCTTTTTTTCAGTTTAGATGAGGTGGCGATGCGCTGGCATTGTGGCAGTGCAAGCAAAAATGCGGGGTTCTTCGCTGCGCTCAGAATGACAGGGTAAAACAAGCGACTGCAAAAGCAGGTCCCCTTTGAGGACGACAAACAGAAGTGCAACGGCAAAAGCGGGAAGAGGTTTACATTCCCACTCATCGCGATAAGACCGCGATGAATGGGGCACCCGATCTTTTGTGGCTGGTTGAGGAGAATAACGGCAAAAGCAACGGTAGGAGCGTCAGTCCGCCGTAAAAAAAGAGGGCAGGCCCGTGTGTGCGGCTTGCCCTCTGTTTCTTGACTCTGTTTTTTTTACCGCTTTGCGGTGGATGGGTAATCGACTCGGATGGAGAGGATTTCGTAGGGGGTGATGGGGATTGTGACTTTGTTGTTGGTTACGGTCAGGGGGGAGCCTTGGGGCTTCTCCATGAGGTTGGTTTCGGTGGCCGAGGTTGCTCCGGGGGGGACGGTGAAGGTTACGTCGGATTGCTTGCCGGCCCACTCGAAGACCCGGAAGATGAGGCCGTTGTCGTCCTCAGCTTTTTTGATTGAGGTGAGGACTACGTTCTCCGGTGCGACGGAGGCGTAGGAGTGTTCGAGTGGAAGGGTGCCGGTGTGAGAGGCGACCTGCGCGGCGCGGAGCTCGTAGTTGTACTGATAGCCACGACGTGCGGTGAGGGCCTGTTGCCACGTGCCGGCGTGCGGGTAGAGCGCATAGCTGAAGTGCTGGTGGCCGCGGTCGGCTTCGGGATCGGGCCAGGTGGGGGAACGCAGGAGGGTGAGGCGAAGGACGTTGCCTGCGGCGTCGTAGGCGTATTTGGCTTCATTGAGGAGGCTGAAGCCGTGCTGGCCGTCGCCGAGGTCGGCCCAGCGGAGGGCGGGGACTTCGAACTTGGCTTGCTCCCAGGTGTTGTTGCGGGTGGTGGTTCGGTCGATGGAGCCGTAGGGGATCTCGTAGGTGGCCATGGGGCCGGAGGCTGCGAGGGGGAAGGCGGCTTTGAGGAGGACGTGGGTCTCGTGCCAGTCGATGTCGTTGATGACGTCGACGGTGTCGGTGTTGGCGTAGAGCTGGAGGTCCTGAACGAACTTCGAGGACTGCCAGGTGCGGGTGACGCGGATGACGGCGCGCATGGGGCCGTTCTCGACGAGCTTGACCGAGTCGACGTTGGTGATGGGGGTCATGTGGTCGAGGGTGCCGGGGTCGATGTTCCAGGCGTCGTAGTCCTTGGGGAGGTCATGGAAGGTCTGGAGCTGGTTACCGCAGGCTCCGCTGGCGAGGGACTCGAATTTGGACTTCTTGTCGTAGAGGCTGGTGATGCAGCCGGTGGCGGGATCGACGACTACGCGGAGGAAGAAGTTCTCCATGGTGGTGCCGGTGGCTTTGAGATCGGTCGCGAAGGGTTTGGTTCCGGCGGCTACGTGAAGGACTTGATAGCCGAGGGAGGGGACGTCCTTTGCAGCGATGAGGATTTTGTAGGTGTTGGTCTTGGGGTCGCTCTCGACGATGGATGACGGCACGACGTTGTTATGGGTGTCGAGGACGGAGAGGCCGTTGGAGGATGGGGTGGGGAGCTGGACGGTGGCGGTGGTGATGCCGGTGTGGCTCCATGCGAGTGGGTTGAAGACAAGGATGGGGACGTCGCCAGCGGCTTTAGTGTTGATGCCGGCGGCGAGAGTGTTGAGGGCGTTCGAGGAGATTTCGTTGGTGGCCCAGCGGACCTGGTCGAACTCGGCCTGGGCTTCTTTGTAGATGATGCCGATGCCGGAGCCGGCGGCGAGGTCGTGGAAGCCATTGAAGGCGATCTTCTTCCAGGCGTCGGTCAGTTCGGCGTGGGGATAGGGTTTGCCTTCAAGCCAGGCGAGGGAGGCGTATTTTTCGGCGTTGATGGTCTGCTCTTCGGACTCGCGCATGTTGCGCTTGTGCTGGGCCTGGGTGGTCATGACTCCGCGGTGGTACTCGAAGTACATCTCATCTTTCCAGGTAGGGATGGCGATTTTGCCGGGGTCGGGCGTGGGGAAGGTGTAGCCCTTGGCGATGGAGCCGTAGTTCCAGACGGGCGAGTTGGGGGAGAGATTCTGCTCGGAGGCTGTGAAGAAGGACTGGGCGACGCCGAACTGCATCTTCGGCATGATCTTGTCGGGCTGGGCCCAGTGGTTGCCTTCGTCGAGAATGGCGCGGGTAGGGCCGCCGCCGTGATCGCCGATGCCGTAGAGGTCCATCATCTTTTCCATGCCGGGAGCACGCTGGCGTGCGGTGGCGAGGTCGGCGGAGAGACGGATGGGATTGAGGTTATTGTTGGCGTAGTCGTGCGGGAAGTAGGTGAGGACCTTGCTGCCGTCGGGTGACTGCCACCAGAAGAGTTTGAAGGGGAGCTGGTTGGTGTCGTTCCAGGTCATCTTCTGGGTGACAAAGTAGTCCATGCCGGAGCGTTTGTAGATTTGGGGGAGCTGCCAGTTGTAACCGAAGGAATCGGGGTTCCAGCCGATGCGGACGTCGACGCCGTACTGCTCCTGGAAGAAGCGCTTGCCGATGAGGAGGGAGCGGACCTGGGATTCGCCGTCGGGCATGTTGAGGTCGGGCTCGACCCACATGCCGCCTACGATCTCCCAGCGGCCTTCCTTGATGCGCTTTTTGATCTCTTCGTTGATGGCCGGGTATTTTTGCGCGATCCAGTCGTTGTAGGCGGCGGCGGACTGGGTGTAGGTGTAGTCGGGATACTCGTTCATGAGCTGGAGCGCGGTGGAGAAAGTGCGCTTGACTACGTCAATGGTTTCGGTGACGGGCCAGAGCCAAGCAGCGTCGATGTGCGAGTTGCCGGTGAGGTGAAGGGTGCCCTGCTGAAGGACTGGCTTCAGGGGCTCGAGCTTTTGGCGGGCAGAGGTGAGGGACGAGTCGAACTTCGACTGGTTGGCGGCGTCGAGGGCGGAGAGGTCGACGGTGGTGATGGATTGATTGAGTGTGGCTAGGTCTTGCATGGGATTTTTGGAGAGCGAGGGGAGGAGGACGGCGCTGGAGAGGAACTCAGTGCGGAGGTCGGAGGGGTTGGGGCGGCCAGGAGCGAAGTCGATCCTCATGGTCGCGCTTTCGAAGGTCTTAACGTCGACGGTGTGGAGGAGCTTAACGGCGATAAGGATCTTGTCGCCGGGCTTGGCCTGATCGAAAAGGACGATGGGCTCGAGGTCGTCACCGAGGGCTACGCGGCGACCGTTGAAGTAGATGATCTGCGGCATGGGGCCGTTGGCGGTGGCGCGGAACTGGAACCAGATACGGGCTCCGGTGAGGTCGTAGCCGTTGAGGTTTTTAGGTATTTCGACGAGGCGGCGAAACCAGATGGAATCGTTGGGGGACTTGCTATGGGGTTTGACGACAGGCCAGGAGGAGTCGTCGAGGCTTGGGTCTTCGCCGTGAGGGAGGTCGCCTACATGGGAGCGCCACTCGTTGGCAGGAAGGTTGTCGAGAGTGCCGAGGCGCTCGACGACTTTTTGGGAGTCCGGGGGGAGAGTGTTGACGATGTCGGCTACATCTTTGGGGGATTGTGCGTGAGCGGCGGCGATGAAGAGGATTGCGGAAGAGAGCAGAATCTTTGCGGTAGTCCGCAGGATGGCGAAGCGGGAGGGGACGATCAAGTGCAACTCCTTGTTTTTCAGTTCGACGTCGATTTAGGCTACAGGGGTTAGCGGTAAAGCTGAACAGAGGGAGTCTAACCGATTTTGCTTACTGGTTGGTGGGAGGAAGGGTTTAACAACGATTGACACCCTGGCGCAGAGTAAGATCTAGGACTGCGAATCTCCACAAGGAACGCGGATTTCTGCGATTCTGAGGAGAGAGCCGCTGTATAAGTAGGCATAAATAAAGGCATCAAATGATGCTAATATTGATGCATGCGAACGACGCTTACGCTGGATGATGAGTTGCTGGATAAGGCTGAGGAATATACGGGCCTTTCGGAGAAGACGTCCATTGTGCGTGAGGCGCTGAAAGCGTTAATCGAGCGGGAGAGTGCTCGTCGGCTTGCGCGGATGGGCGGAATTGCTCCGAATCTTGAGACTCCACCACGTCGACGGCTGAACGAAGGATGATTCTGGCGGACACGTCAATTTGGGTTGATCATTTTCATTTCGGTGATCCTCGACTTCGGGATGAGCTAAACCGTGGTGCGATCCTGATGCACTCTTTCGTTGCTGGCGAATTGGCTTTGGGATCGTTGACACAACGCGAGAGGGTTCTTGCAGAGATTGACTCGTTGCCGATGGCACAGGTGGCTCGGGTTGATGAAGTGCGGCTTTTGATTGAGCACCGGTCGCTTTTCAGTCGCGGCATCGGATACATCGACGCACACTTGCTCGCTTCGGTATTGCTTACTCCTTATACGCAGTTATGGACTCGTGACAAGCGGTTGCGGATGGTCGCTGAGTCGCTTGGGCTTCATGCTCTGCTCGATTGAGCTTCGCATGTCAGGATGGGAAACGAAAAACAAAAGCAATTGCAACAACAGTGGCAAGGAAGAGGTTTAGATTCCCACTCATCGCGATGAGACCGCGATGAATGGGGCACCCGATCTTTTGTGGCTGGTTTAGGAAAACAACGGTAAAAGCACGGATTAGCTATTGCCTCTCAGCGCTTGAGGACGGCTTCGAGGTATTGGAGGGCGCGGGGGTCTTTGGATTGGCCTAGCCAAAAGATGGCTTCCTTACGGACGACGGGGTTGGAGTTGGTGTCGGCTACGTGCATGAGCTGGGGGACGCCTTCCTCTTTAGGAAGTTGGCTGAGGGCGAAGACGGCTTTCTTCTTTACCGCGGTGTCGGGGTCGTTTTCGATGGCGGCGGTGATGGCGGCGCTGGCTTTCTTACCGGCCTTCTGAGCAAGCCAGAAGATGGCCTGACCGCGGACCTGGGGGTCGGAGTCAGACTTGGCCATCTTGAGGATTTCGTCGACTGCGGCGGGGTCGGAG
>DATHHN010000051.1:0-73822 GCA_035317185.1 Edaphobacter sp. | reverse complement strand
TTCCATGCCACCCTTGAAATGTGAGGTGACGGAGGAGCCATCTTGGCCCATACTGTCGAACTCATTTCCCAGGTGATAGTGCTCAGCCGGAAAGCTCCGCTCAAACCATGAGTAGAGGAGGCCCCAGGATGTCATCAACTGCGGCATCCTGTCAGAGGAAGCAACCGATCCGCCTGCATCGAGATACTTACGATAGTTGAGCGTGACGCCGACATCGCCATCGCCCTTGGCTCCGCAGAGCCGAAGTAGTTCTAGCGTCTCCTGTTGCAAAACGATCCCGGCTCCGCGATCGGAAAGGCTCTGCGGGCTCCGCTCGAAGATATTGACCTCCCAGCCGATCTTCCGAAGCAGGATTCCTGCAGCCAAACCGGTAAGAGAGCCTCCAACAACCGTCGCTCGTTTCATCGTGCTCTCCATCAGACCGTGCAGACGCCGTTCTCACATTGACCGCCCTGAATCTTCTGAATTGCAGACGCTAGCAGCTCTTCATGTTGTGCACCGCTCGCAAGAACTCGTCCACGAAAAGAGATCTGAGGAACTCCCTGGACGCCGGCGGAGACTCTGCGCTCGGCAGCCTTGACCTCGGCCACCAACTCGGGGCTGTCGAAGTCTTCCACGCGCGAGATCGCCGAGACGCCGAACTCGCGAGCAATGCTTAGCAGCACCGCCGGATCGCCCACGTCCTCACCATTGACGAAGTAGGCTTGGAACAACCGCTCCACGACTTTGCCCTGCATCTCCAAACCCTGTTTCAGGGCCGCTGCAAGCAGGACATGACCGCGAAAAGTGTTCGGTGTCCGCTTCATTCGGTCGTGATGGAAGGTGATTCCAACCTCCGCGCCTGCAGCCGCGACTTGCGCATCGAGCCGCTGTGATTGCTCCCAACTGCCAAACTTCGCCGAGCGGTACACTCGCCGGTCGAGGCCATCGACCGGCATATCGGCATTCAGCTCGAAGGGAAGCCAATGCATCTCGACCTTTTCCCCCAGGATCGCCGTCGCTTTCTCTACCCGCCGCTTCGCCACAAAGCACCATGGACAGATCAAATCGGACACCATATCAACCACCAACGAGTTTGTCTGCTGCGTACCTGTCTCTAAGACATCATTCATAAAGGGCGCTCCCGAGCGTCTTCATTTACTCTAGAGACTAAGTAACCAACAAACAAGTAGTCACTAAAAGGTGACTGTCGAAGGACTATGAAAACAAAGACCCGATCAGAAGTCGCAGAACCGCTTTATGATGCGCAGTACCCAGCCAGACAGGTGTTGCAGATCATCGCCGATACCTGGACCCCAATCGTCCTGTTTTGCATGAGAGGTCGCACGCGTCGTTTCAACGAGCTGCAGCGTTCGATCCCAGACATCTCCAAAAAGATGCTCACTCAGACGCTACGGAAGTTGGAGAAACGCGGACTGCTCAACCGACTGGTTCATCCAGTTGTCCCCCCTCATGTTGACTACAGCCTCACGCCAGCCGGCAACAAGTTCGCCGAAGCCGTCGCATTGCTCTGCGAATGGGCCGTGCAGAATAAGGCTTTGCTCAAGCAGGTTGCCGCCAGAGGCACTCAATGAGTAGTCAATCTAGCACCAACTGTGAATAGAGAACCGGCAACTTCCGGAATGGCCGACGATCCGGGAGTTAGCCGCAGGTGGGCCTCATAGTTCTGCTGGCTGAGACTGTTGCCGGATCTGCTCCACATCCCGAAGTGGCGGGGCTCCAAAGAGACGGCTGTATTCGCGGGTGAACTGTGAGCGACTGGCATAGCCAACGTGATACGCCGCAGCAGACGCATCGATCGCCTCGACCAACATGAGCCGTCGAGCCTCCTGCAAGCGAAGGTGCTTCTGATATTGAAGGGGGGTCATGTTGGTGAGTGTCTTGAAATGGTGGTGTAGTCCAGAAGGACTCATGTTCGTTTCCTGGGCGATAAGCTTTATCGAAAACGGCTTGTCGAAGTTCTCTTTCAGCCAAATGACGGCTTTCGCAACGCCGCTGGCATGACCATCCGATTGTGCCATTCGCTCAAGTTGCTCACCTCGCTCGCTACGCCACAAGCGGTAAAGGATCTCACGCTGCAACAGAGGTGCGAGCACAGCACTGTCCTCCGGCTTTCCGAGGAGCTTGAGCAATCGAAGTACCGGATCGAGTAATTCCGGCGTCATTCTGCTGAGGAAAACACCGCGATCAGGCTTCGTCGCTCGTTGGATCTTGCCGGAGGTCCGAAGCGACGGTATCTGTTTTACGTCGAGGTCCAAGCTCATCCCGAGGTACGGCTTTGCTTTCGAGGCCGTCGTGATTCTTCCAGTGACCGGCAGATCGAGTGAAACCACCAGGCAGTGGTCGGGGGCGTAGGTGAAAGCCTCGTTACCCAACATGAGCTCCTTGGTTCCCTGAGCGACGATGGCCAGAGTTGGACACTGCACACCCTGCCCCGTCTGCGTAGGTGACGAATAGCGAGAGAGATGCAAACCATGAATTGGCGTAGGAAAAGCACCGTCGATTCGCGTATTTGCCTCGATCAAAGCTGCGAGTTCGGATGACATTGCACTTCTCCCTCAGTACATATTCTCAGGATAGAGCGCGTGAACCCTGGATTGCAGCTCGATATCTGGAGGATCAGGCACAAAGTTTGCAGGATCAGGTACCCCAGGCAAGCTCCTGCTGGAATCTCATAGAGGTAAGTCAGGAGCGCAAGAATGCCCATGAAAAGTTGTAAGGTACCGTCGTCAACATCGCATCGCCCGCAAGGAGAAACCTATGCCTGAGCTTTCGCACATCGATCCCCGGAGCGCCGCACTGCTGGTGATGGATTATCAGGTCGGTGCCCTTACCAGGTCCATGAAGGCTGCGCAGTCCGCCGACGCGATCGCGCGCGTGCCCGGTCTGATCGCCACGGCACGAGACGCGGGCATGATGGTGATTCATGTCGTCGTCGCATTCCGGCCCGGCCATCCGGAGGTCAGCCCCCGTAACTCCGTGTTCAGCGTGCTGAAGGCGAACGGAATGCTGGTGGCCGGGAGCGAAGGCGTCGCGATCCATCCGGCCGCAGCGGCACGAGAGGGGGAACCGATCGTGGTCAAGCACCGCATCAGCCCGTTCGTTGGCACCGACCTGGAGACGCTGCTGCGCGCCAACGGCATCGACACGCTGGTGCTCGCCGGTGTCCACACCAGCGGCGTCGTGCTGTCGGCCGTTCGCCACGCCGGCGATCTGAATTATCGGTTGATCGTCGTCCGCGATTGCTGCGCCGACCCAGATGCAGCGGTGCATGCGATGCTGCTCGACATCGTCATCGCGAGGCAGGCGGCCGTCGTCACCACGGCGGAGCTCGCCGGCGCCCTGTCTGGAATTTTATAAGGTAAGTCATGAAACAAAGAGAAGGACCTCACGACAACGAGAATGTGCATAAACCGCACCGAATAACGGCAGCTTCATCGACGCGAATGTCGACCAGCCTGCTCTTGTTGGACCACGTACGCCGCACCGCTTCACGGCTATCCCCACCTCGTTCGCACGGGGCCGCCGCTTGATGTGCGAAGGGGTGACGGCCTACCGTTACACCTGTCCCAGCGTAGTCGGCCACCATATGCGTGCTGGCTTGCTGCCAAGCCCAGCGTAGTTCGAAAGAAGAGTATCTGGGAAACATCACGGTATTACCGGCTAAAGACCGGATTAAGCAGACACAAAGGAGACATCATGGAAAAGCGCATTTTAGGCAAGAGCGGTCTTGAGGTATCGGCACTAGGCTTTGGCTGCATGGGGCTCAGCTATGGCTATGGCCCGGCTACCGAAAAGCAAGAAGCAATCAAGGTCATACGCGCAGCGTATGACGGCGGCGTGACATTCTTCGACACTGCAGAAGCATATGGTCCGTTTGAGAACGAAACGCTTGTCGGTGAAGCTTTGGCGTTGGTTCGGGATAAGGTTGTCATCGCCACTAAATTCGGCTTCAAGGAAGGCATGGTCAATCTCGGGCTGGACAGTAGGCCTGAGCACATACGCGAGGTAGCGGAAACGGCTCTGAAGCGTCTTAACACGGACGTGATCGACCTCTTCTATCAGCACCGTGTCGATCCCAACGTGCCTATCGAAGATGTGGCCGGAATGGTGAAGGAACTGATCGCGGAAGGCAAGGTCAAGCACTTCGGAATGTCCGAAGCAGGTGCGGAAACTATCCGCAAAGCTCATGCCGTGCAGCCTGTAGCGGCTCTTCAGAGCGAGTATTCGCTGTGGTGGCGGGAGCCCGAAAAGGACATCCTGCCGACACTCGAAGAGCTTGGCATTGGTTTCGTCCCGTTCAGCCCCTTGGGCAAAGGTTTCCTAACCGGAGCTATTAACGAAAGCACGAAGTTCCACAGCAAGGACTTCCGCAACGTCGTTCCCCGGTTTGCAGAGGAAGCCCGAAAAGCGAACCAGCATTTGGTTGACGTGCTGGGACAGCTATCCGAGGCGAAGGGTGTCACGCGCGCTCAAATTGCCCTCGCTTGGTTGCTCGTACAGAAACCCTGGATCGTTCCCATTCCGGGCACCACGAAGCTGCATCGCCTGGAAGAAAACCTCGGAGGGGCGAAGGTCCAACTATCCACGGATGATCTGCAGAACATAGAAGCCGCTCTCAAGGATATCGAGGTGCAGGGCGCTCGTTATCCGCAGCATTTGCAGGCAAACGTCGGGCGTTGACGAGCTGGAGGACTCCAGTTCGTGGCATCCACGAAGGTAATCAACAATTGGAGGGCATCATGGAATACGCAACGCTTGGCAATACGGGTCTCCTGGTTTCGAGACTCTGCTTCGGGACTATGACCTTCGGGGACGGCAGAGGCCTCTTCAAGGCTATCAGCGCTGTTGACCAAGCCGGGGCCGATGAACTGGTCAAGGCCTCGATTGACGGCGGCATCAACTTCTTCGATACGGCGGACAATTACACGGAGGGTGAGAGCGAAAAAATTCTGGGGCGATCACTGAAAAACCTTAACATCGCGCGGAAGGATGTCGTAATCGCGACAAAGGTCTATAGCCGCGTCGGCCCTGGGCGGAATGACATCGGGGCTTCTCGCGGTCACATTATGGACGGAGTGGAGGCCAGTCTCCGTCGGCTGCAGACCGACCATATTGACTTGTACCAGATCCATGGCAACGATTCCGTGACCCCTGTCGGAGAGACACTTCGCGCTCTCGACACCCTGGTGCAACAAGGAAAGGTCCGCTACATCGGCTGCTCTAACTGGCAGGCATGGAAGATCGCCAAGGCACTCGGCATCTCCGAGTACAGGAACCTTGCCCGATTCGACGCACTTCAGGCTTACTATTCGATCGCCGGCCGCGACCTCGAACGGGAAATCGTTCCCTTGCTGGAAGCCGAAAAGGTCGGCCTGCTCGTATGGAGTCCGCTTGCCGGCGGCTTACTTTCGGGCAAGTTCAGCCGGACGCAGCAAAAGCCCACCGACTCGCGCCGCAGCGACTATGACTTTCCCATCGTGGACAAAGAGCGGACCTGGAATATTCTCGACGTGATGACTCCCATCGCGAAAGCACACGGATGTAGTCCTGCACGTGTTTCGCTTGCATGGCTCTTGGCGAGGCCCGTAGTAACCTCTGTGATCATTGGCGCGAAACGCCTCGACCAGCTTCAAGACAATCTCGCGGCGGTCAAACTCACATTCACCGAGGACGAGCTTAGGCAGTTGGATGAGGTCAGCGTCCTTCCCCCGGAATATCCAGGATGGGTATTGCCCTTCCAGGGAGCCGACCGCCTGCAGTTGGTTGATCGCTGGGAAAGTGTCCGCGGGTCGAGGACGCCGCATTGACCCCTTCTATGTCTTCGCCCGATTATCAGCAGGTCCGGTATCGCCTCGGCGATCCTTCGGTCGGTGGACTGCTAGCTAAGCAATGCGGTCGAGGCGTTTCGATTGATGCTGCGTCGGGTATCAGTGGTGAGCTGGTGGGTCAGTCGAAGGTGTTGTTTTCAGAATTATTTGGCGTAGTTTTTCAGAGCTATTTGGCGTAAGTTTCGGCGCTCCGTTGTGACCTTGGTCGAACGAACCTTAGGTGGAACGTCTGCATCTGTCATGCACAATCATAGACTTACGCCGTGGGTCAGCCTCTATCGCGACTTTTGCGATGCCACTTCGGATCCTGGATTACGCCAAATAACGCTGAAGTTTTGCGCCAAATATCTTTCAAAGCTACACTCTCGTCCGAGTTGAAAGTAAGCGGGGCCTATCGCCATCGAAACAATAGAGAGCGCCCGCAGTTGCGCTCGGACATACGCCACAAGGCTGACGTGCAGAAATAACTTTCAAACACTGAACGGCATCATAGAACCATGTCCGCGCAGAGCGGCCAACAGGGGTGACATGATGAACAGCGATCAGGTGAAGGGCGCAGCCGAAAAAACAGGCGGTAAAGTCAAAGAAGAGTTTGGCAAGATTACCGGCAACCCGGATACCCAGGCGAAGGGTAAATTCGACCAGGCTAAGGGACAGGCCCGAGAGAAGGTCGGCGATGCCAAAGAAGCCCTCAAGGGAAACAAGTAACACCAGGATTAGCAAGCGCAAGCCCGCCGTTCTCGGCGGGCTTCGCACTGTCAGCCAGGCGTTGTTTAACATCTCTGGTCTGTTGTTTCTCACATTCCCAGCCAGATGATTCGCTCGAGTCGTCCTCATCCCCTCAGCTTCATAAGAACGCAGCGACTCTACACGTTTGATGTCGTGACCTAGTAGCGCAGGTTGAATTCTCGAATGGACGGGCGCCGACCACCTCCGCCACAGTTCAATTCATAGGCCTCGGCAACGACAAGGATCCGTCCCAGGTTGTCAAAGAAACTGAGTGAGACAATGAGACGTGAAGATTCGAGTAACCTGGATCGAGCCCGATGGCATCACGTCGTTCGTTGATATTGTGCTCAGCGACGAAGACTCGCAAACGACCACGGGGCTTCAGATCGACTATGCAAAAACGGCGGCCCAAGCTCGTTTCACACAGCAGTATCGCAAGAGTCCTACCCTGGACGAGCTCACAAGGGCTCACCACACCAAACGTCAAAAATAGTACGTAGCGAGTTGGGAGTTGGGAGCGAGGCCTTGAAAGAACAAATCGAGGGCTGCAGAATCACTCTTGTCTCAAGGCCACTGACGGGCTGACTCTGGCTGCCCGTCTTGCCGGCAGCCAGCAAGCGAATGCAGCGGTAAACAGCACCAAGCCCATCTCGATCCAGAGGCCAGAGGTATTCTGGGAATCAAGCCCCAAAAGCACGCCGCGAAGCACGCGAATCAGCACTACCGATAGACCGAGTCCAAAAGCCGAACCTAACGCAGCAGTGAGAAATCCCTGCCGGAAAACCAATGCCTGAACGTTGCGGGGAGTGGCCCCTAGTGCCATCCGCACGCCAATTTCTTGCGTTCTGCGTGTCGTGGTGTACATGGTGACACCGTAAACGCCGGCCATGGCCATGGCAAGCGCAAGGCAGGCAGTGATCGCCAGAAGCGCCATAATGAATCGGCGGTCCGCTAGGGAATCGGAAATGAGTTCTCTCATCGAAGCGCTGAGAAAAACAGGTTGATTCGGATCGACGCCGGCGATGGCGCGCCGGATTGCCTTCTCCATCTCTCCCTTGGGTCGATCACTTCTTACCACGAGGAATGCCGCACTCTCCAAAGCGCTCGCGGAAAGATAGACGCTCGCCTGCTCCGGGCCGTCCATCGCCGCATGGCGGATGCTCGACACAATGCCGACAACGCGTTTCCAATTTCCCGGCTTGTCGGGCGAGCAATCCACACAAATCCGCTTGCCGACAGCGCTTGTTCCCGCCCACAAACGCCGAGCTGCGACCTCGTTCACGATGACAGCATCACTGGAGTCTTGCATGTCGTCTTCGCTGAACCAGCGACCGCCAGCTAGGCGGACGCCCATCGTTTGCAGATACCCGGCACTCACAACATCAATCTCCGCAGGTATCTGGTCCTGCTTCTCAAGCCCTCCTGCCTGGCCTCCGCCGACCGACCCACCGTGGTTCTCGCCGCTGAAAGGAAGTGCGTTGATGGTTCCAACACTCTCAACCCCAGGGAGTGTACGAACTGATTCCAGAATGTGCCGGTAGAGCAATCCATGCTGCTCCGGGCTCTTGTACCGATCGCCGGCGGGAATGATAACGGATGCGATAACGCGGTTCGTTTCAAAGCCAGGATCTGTCTTGAGCAAGGCGACAAAGCTTCCGAGCATCTGCCCGCCAACCACGACCAGCGCCATTGCCAAAGCGACTTCGATACCCACGAGTACGCCACGCAACCCATCGCGGCTGCCTGTGCTAACACCTTGGAGGCGAAAGTCTTGAGTCGTAATCGCACGCGTCCAGCCGGCTCGGAATGCTGGCGCCATCCCGAATAGGACACCATTGACGAGGGTGACGATCAAACAAAAGACCAAAACTGTCCAATCCGCGCGGGCCGCAGCCAGCCTCGGAATGCTCACCGGAGCCAATGCCGGCAGCAACCTCCAGGCTGCAACAGTGAGTGCGTAACCAGCGATGCCGCCAACCGTCGCCAGTGCGCAACTCTCTGTGAGAAGCTGACGAACAATCTGTACCCCGCTCGCGCCGAGTGCCCGCCGAATAGCAATTTCGCGCTGCCGGGCTAGGCCTCGAGCCAGCAGCAGATTCGCGACATTCGCGCAGCCAATCAGCATAAACATTCCGGCTGCGGCCATCAGAAACCATAGGGCTTCTTTGGCGCTTCCTAGAGTGCGGTCCTGGATTAAGCCCATCCTCAAGGTGTGATCCCGGTTTGTGGCCGGGAACTCTCGACCAAGGTCCGCGCTGACAGACCCAAGGTCTTGCTGTGCTTCGGCAAGAGACACCCCTTTGCGCAGTCTTCCCACCAACCCAAGCCCCTCGGTTGCGGAGATCGGTCTGCCACTCCGAAGCGGCGTCCAAAACTCAACATACGGTGAAGGTGTATGAGCTGCGGTCCTACGCAAAGGAAAATTGAAGTCTGGTGGCATGACTCCAATAATGAGGCACTCATGGCCATTGACAATGACATTGCTGCCAACCACGCTAGGGTCGGCACTAAACCGGCGAGTCCAGAGCCCGTAGCTGAGGATCATCTCATTCGAGTGACCAAGCTGATCTTCACTTGGAAGAATGTTGCGCCCAAGCATGGGCGTCACGCCTAGGGTAGGAAAAAGGTTTGCCGACACCCGCAGTCCGTAGAGGGCCTCTGGCGTCGTCGAGGCGTCGCCAGCTAAATTGAAAATCTCATTCCGGTACACGCCTACTGACGCAAGCGTGCGGGTGCGGCGGGCGATCTCCTGAGCGTCATTCCATAATGCCCAATCTGAGTGAGATGGCTCAAACTTAGCAAAGTCAGTCCTAATTTGGATGAGCTGTTCGGGGTGAGCATAGGGAAGCGGATTGAATAGTACAGCTTTGATGGCGGTGAAGACCAACGCGGTCGCACCTACGCTTAATGCAATGGACAGAAGAGCGACACCTGTCAGCAAGGGGGTATGCCAAAACAGACGAAGCGCAAGCCGTAGATCTCGCAGCATGGACATACGGCAACAGTATATTTCTCCACAGCGGATTGCGAAAACGAACCGTTTGTGCGACGGGACTAATCGCCCTCGAATTGCTCCATCTCCCAAACTTCCGAAAATGCCACTTAGCTTATCCTCTAACTGTGAGAGACACGAACGTCAGGCATCGAACCGCAGTCCACCGCTCAATCCTCCACTGTTGGTGCATGGCGACTCTATTCCTTTCCTTCTCGCATGCGAGCCCTGCCCAGGATTCTCTCCAAGGTGCAAGTTACCCGGCGCAACAGTTCGTTACGGTCGCTCCTGACGTGAAACTTGAAATCCTAGATTGGGGTGGTTCCGGACGCAATCTTGTTCTGCTTGCTGGTGGAGGAAACACCGCTCATGTATACGCAAGTTTG
Organism: Edaphobacter sp.; assembly: GCA_035317185.1. GTDB lineage: Bacteria > Acidobacteriota > Terriglobia > Terriglobales > Acidobacteriaceae > Edaphobacter. The sequence goes on along the minus strand of DATHHN010000051.1, from coordinate 63,884 downwards.
GCTCCCAAACTCGCGAAGCATTTTCATGTGTATGGGATCACGAGACGTGGAGCTGGCGAGTCTTCTGCGCCACCAAGCGGATATACCGCAAGACAGTTTGGTGACGATGTTGTAGCGGTTCTCGACGCACTACACCTCCTCAATCCTGTGTTGGTCGGGCACTCCATTGCAGGTGAAGAGATGAGTTCCGTGTCCGAACACCACCCCGGTCGTGTATCGGCGATGATCTACCTCGACGCTGGCGGCCCATTCGCTCTTTATAACCCCGAACATGGGGATATCGATCTCGACAGAGCTGAGCTGCAGAAGGATCTGTCCAAATTGGGGGAAGACCCGTATGACGATGCTCTCATCACGAAGACGCTTACTGACGCGGCTCGCTATCGGCGTAACCTGCAAGACCTGCGTGATGAGGTCGAAGGCGCGGCTGCACCTGCACCGACTAAGGCTGACCTGTCCAGCATCGCCGCATTCCAAAGGTACTTCGCTGGATACTACGGAGGAATGCTCCCAGAGGAAGAAATACGACAGCACTACCAGATCAAGGCTGACGGATCAGTTGGAGATCGGCTCACACATCCTGGCAGTGCCAGAGCAAAGGAATTTGAGTACGAGCGTTTCAGCACCCTAGAGACACGAGCGCTTGTTATCATTCCATACCCTGATGCCCTAAACAGCGGTGTCACACACGATCCGGCAAAGCTGGCCGCCTACAAGGCCCAGGAAGCTAGCCGGAAGCAAGGACAGCTTGCGATATGGCGCAAGCAGCCGAATGTTGAGGTTGTGGTGGTTCCCAATGTCACACACTACATCTTCCTGTCAGACGAGGATGAGATCATCTCGCTCATAAGCCGATTCGTCCATAGCCTGCCATCGTAAGAGTTTAGGTATGGATTAGTCCTTGTAAACGCATTTGTCACCAGTTGCACGCACTGCCTCAGATCGCTAGCGTACGATATTTGACGTTTGGTGTAGTGAGCCCTGTGAAGACGGCATGAATCTGGCGAGAGCATTTATGATCAGCGTCGGTGAAGGCGTCGATAAGTTAGGCACCGAGGAACCAGATCAGAAAATCAGAGAGATCGCTGAGGCATACCCTGCGATGGTCAATCATGGCATCGACTGTGACGATTGCAAAAAAATGCACGAGTTGCCCGAGCGAGATGATCTAGCGCCCGCCGATCGGAGGGCGCAGGACGATCAAGATTTAGCTGATCGCAAGATAGGCTTTGAGGCAGGCCTCGACGGCCAAGGGTTCGATGACAGCAAGAATCGAGCACTTCAACGCGGTTGGGCCGACGCACAGGAATAAAAACGCTGAGGTGGCTAAATTCTCACGCGCTATTCAGCATCTCCGGACCATTATTACGGACGTTACCGACAAGCCGGTTGGCTGGAAACATTGCCATCCCTTCTGACTCATCGGGACGTAGCAAGTCAAGAGGCGGACGAGATTCGCCATAGTCGGTAAGCCAGCGATCAAAATCGCGCTGATGCGACACAACGGGCATACGGTCGTGAATCGGTTCCATTAGTTCGTTCGCTTCGGTTGTGACGATAGAAAAAGTGTCCAGGGCGGGATGGGCATTACCGGGTCGTGGACGCCACTCCGAATACAACCCGGCGAGCGCATAAGGTCTGCCATCCGCCATCTCGAATCTGAAAACGGGTTTGCTTCCCGCCTTCGGCTTGGAAGTGCGTTTTGGAAGGAGGGCAACGTCGCCAAAGAGTCCGTGTTCGCCTGGCTCGATTGCAGGCGGTTGCGGCAGGCCGGGTCGTTGTAGCCGGGGACACCCCAAGTTGCGCGCCTGCCACAGCCCCGAGGACAGGAGCGAATTTAGCCAGAGAACAGGGAAATGGAGCCGACTCGCCGCCGCAGCTTTGGATTTCTACAGGTAAAGGAATTTTCTACAGGTAAAGGAAAAACGACAAACTCTGAAACCCAGCGCCACTTAAAGTTGAAAGCTACAGCCAGGGACAGCCTAGTCATCGGGCAGGCTTGATGCCGACACCCCTACGACAAATAGCACCACAAATCTACGACAAATAGTACCTCACGCTACAGGGAGGGGGTCCCGCTGCTTCATGCAGGACACGTACGCGCAAAGTCGGATTTACTACTTTGACCGAGACCAACGGAAGGCAATGCCGGCACCCAGAAGCAGGTTGTTCTGACGGTCGTTATCGGCATTTGCGAAGTTTGTCAGATAATAATCAACCTGAATGGGACGGAGAGCTATGGTTGCGTTCAATGGCACATCGATTCCCCCGCCCATGCGAGTGACAAAAGCGTATGACCCATTTGCGACACCGGCTATTCCACCCCCTGCATGCCCGGCACCCAGAAGCAACTGCACAAAGGGTTGAGGAGCATGTGAACCTCGCCCCCAGGGCTGCGCAACTTTATACCGTGCACCAGCAAGATAAGAAGTCAGTGTCAGTGAACCTCCCGTCGAGAGTAGGTTAGACCCGTGCACTGCGCCAATCTCTGTTACAAGAGCTAACCGGGAACGAAGATTCCACGAGCCTGATACACCGCCACCGTTCAACCCGAAACAGCCACATCCTCCCTCAGGAGGCAGGTTGGTGTGGACCCAATGGTAGGTCAACGCGACATCTCCACTGTAAGGAGCCTGAGCTGCTGCATCCGCAAGCCCCAGTAACAAAATCGCTGCTAATGCAATAGCTCGCATCTCGTCTTCCTCATCTACGGCTTAGTTTGACTGCGGGAAAACCCTAACGACCTCATTGCTGATCACCGTCCGATGGTAGAAGGTCCCGGTAGATCCAGTGACGTAAACGTAAGCCACGGGAGGGGCGTCAACTTTTCCTGAAAATACCTGCGCCCCATCCAGAGTGACGGTCATATTCCCGAGCACCAACGAAAAGGTATAGTTATGCGAAACAGAAACGCCAATCGTCGCTAATGCCGGGATATTTGTGTTGACGTTGGTCCATGGATTTCTCCATAGATTGGTCTCTCCCCTGCCAACTCCAAGATAGGGAACGGGTGGATCGCCGTCGTTGTGGTACGTGTCAAACCCAAGCACCAAACCAGGAATTCCCTGTGCTCCCAGCCCTAGTCCAGTGGCGCCGATGCTGGTGCTGGTCGCTCCAAGGGAGGGATCCCCGAGTACCACAGCAAAACCGTCGGCCGGAGGAGAACTGGGATTGCTCACAGTGACAGTGAAGCTGAGTTGCAGATTGCTGGTAGAGACGAGTTCGGGCCAGTCAATCTGTCCATGCTCATTTTGTACCGAGTCGGTTATCTGGAAACTGCACCCGGAAAGACGGATGGCATCTCCGCGTGCAGTCCAGTTTGGACTGCAAAGAGTATCGACACCGGCAAGTGATCCGACGAACAGCGATGCAGTATCGCTGGTTACAGAGGCAGTGACGCCGTTGCTGACAACGCACCGGAACACCGAACCACTATCAGAAGCGGCCGCAGAAGGCTGAGTATAAGTTGAACTCGTCGCTCCGGGTATAGCAGTGAAAGTGGCGCTCCCGGGGAGCGCTTCATACCATTGGTAGGTCAATGGCAGGCTGGATGTTGCTATCACCGAATAGGTGGCCGACATTCCTGGGTTGGTAAAAACAGTGACTGGCTGGTGGATTATCTGGAGCTGGATGCCATTGCCCACTGCAAGCGTGGCTGGCTGAGATACGGCCTGACCATAAGGATTGCTGACAATGGCGTAGTAAGCGTCCTGATCATTGCCAGTGGTCGTAGATGCACTCGGAACTGTATAACTGGTCGACGTCGCGCCAGCTACTGCAACTCCCGCAACTGAGCCAGCAGGTATGCGGTACCACTGATAAGTGAGACCTGGCGTTCCTGAAGCAGCGACGGTAAAAGTTGCCGTGCCGTTGACGGCGACCGTCTGGCCTATTGGCTGCGTTGTAATCGTGGGCGGTACATTAGCGCTGATTACAGTCAGCATAGCATTGGTGCTTGTTAACGCACTCGCCCCACAGGTATCGCCTATGGTGGCATAGTACTGGTTGCCACTGAAGGCAACCGTCGCCGGCGACGTGGTATACGTGCTCGACGTGGCGCCCGCGATCACGCTCCCAGTCGAGGAGCCGGCGGAGATGAGATGCCACTGGTAGGTGAAGGGCGGATCGCCGTCAGCTGATACAAAAAAGGTAGCGGTTTGAGTTGGAGAAATAGTAAGACTTACGGGCTCTGCGATGATCGTCGATCCGACTACGACTTTGGCAACGTTTGAAGTTGTACTGCCTGCGGGATTCGTAACTGTGACGGTGTAGTCTCCAGCATCGGCCGGGATGGCATTGGGAATCAAATAAGTCGCGCTGGTGGCTCCCGGTATAGGAGATCCTCCCAGATTCCACTGATACTGGGTCGCGCCATCTGCACTCACGGAGAGCGTTGCAGTTCCATTCTGGCAGATGTTTTGACTGACGGGCTGTGCGGTAATTGTCGGCGGCGTGTTGTTCACCGTCAGCGTTGCCGCTGTGCTGGTGACGGTACCGGCAACATTGCTAACGGTAACGGTGTACGCTGCACCGTTGTCCCCGGCCACCGTCGCCGGTGTCGTATAGGAACTCGAAGTGGCGCCAGTGATCGGCACACCACCTCTGGACCACTGATAGCTGAGCGGCCCCGTCCCCGTTGCCACCACATGGAAGCTTGCGGTCTGGCCTACGGTTACCGTCTCGTTTGCCGGTTGCGTGGTGATGGCAGGAGGTGAAGGAGCCGCTATTACGGTTAAAGTAGCAGGCGCACTTGTGACTGTGCCCGCAGCATTACTCACAATCACGGTATAAACTGACCCATTGTCGGCGCTGGTTGTGGCCGGTGTCGTGTAAGTGCTCGACGTAGCACCGCTGATCGGCGTTCCATTAAGAGCCCATTGATAACTGAGGGGATCGGTCCCATTGGCCGTAACAGTAAAGGTGGCAGTCTGCCCGGTTGTCACCGTTTGGTTTGCGGGTGGGGTCGTGACAGTGGGAACTGTTGTCCCAATTGCGCCTATAGTGACGGTCAGTGTGATTGGCGCACTTGTCACCGACCCCTGAGCGTTCGTAATTGTCACCGTGTAAATCGATCCGTTATCAGCTGCAGTCAACGGTGGGGTCGTATAGGAGCTGGATGTAGCGCCGCTAATTGGCGATCCATTCTTAAACCATTGGTAGGACACGGGAGTAGTACTGGTAGCCACCACAACAAAGGTCGCTGATTGTCCGGACTCGGCTTTTTGGCTTAGCGGCTGCGTGGTTATCTCGGGTACGTTACCGCTGAACCCCTGCCAGCCGCCGCCGCATCCGATAAGGGCTAATAGGCCGATCGTGATTGCGACATGCTGCAAAATACATGGTCTCTTCAAAGCTCGTTGTGGCAATCCGTCAGCCAAGGCCCGGACACGTAGGCCACGATATGCTTTGAAGGCCCAAGGCATCCCGAAGCGCCGCCTCTTTGGCTTATTCGAGAATAGCCAAACCGTTGCGCCGTCCTCACCGATCGTTTGCTCAGGCGAAAACGAAAGGCGCGGCTGAACCTTACGGGAATGACGTAAAAGTGACAGTCTCATTATCACGAAACCTCAGAAACGAAAATTCGTGTAAGGGCCCGAGGATCTCTAGCAATAGCGAATGCAGAAGTAAGTCAACACTATACTCCCAAGTGCCTTCCCTGCCTCTGGCGGTTCTGGTCCCTCTGCGGCGGCGGTCGTTACGAACTTTTGCCAGCTCGCGCGAGTTGCCGATCGGAGAGATGCCACACGGCGCTTGAAGATCCCCAGCACCGAATAGAGCTTTCGTGTTGCCGGTCTCCCGGCGCACTAGCGTACGTAAATTTCCCTTTCTTGAGCTGTCCCCAACATCAACGGATGTCGCATATCCACCTGATGAGGTTCGGGAAGCAATGTAAGATTTACCAGATCTTGGAGAATGCCGGAATTTCAAAAAGCAATCCGCTCCACCTCGTCGAGGGCGATCTGATCGTTTCGCCGATCATAGAGCCCGGTGGTCCTGGCCGATTCATGGCCCGCCATCTGCTGAGCGATCTCCAGCTTGCCGCCGTTCTGCAGGTAGGTGGTGATCCCGGTAGCACGGAAGCTGTGGGCGCTGATCTTGGTGCGCAATCCCGCAGCTCGGGCCCGCCGCTGGATCATCATGTGGACGTTGGCCTGGGGGAGGGAAGTGCGCTCCGTCAGCCGGCCATGGCGCAGGGTAGGAAAGAGCGGGGCTTCCGGTTCGGTGCCGAGCCCGGACGCCGCAATCCACTCCTCTAAATACTGGTCCAGATTGTGATGGCAGGGAAGCTCGGTCACCTTGCCGCCCTTCTCGTGCAGCCGAACCCAGCCGCGGCGCTTCTGCACGTAGAAGTCCTCGACCTTCATTCCGGTGGCCGCGCCGACGCGGGCGAAGGTGTAGCCCATCAGAGCAATTAGGGCGCGGTCGCGGAGCCCGAGCAGGGAAGTGGTGTCGATCGTGGCCAGGAGTTCGTGCATTTCCTCGGCCGAGAGCACGGAGGTCTTCCCCTTGCGGACGCTGTGCTTCGGTCCCCGTACCGCATGGGCCGGGTTGCTTTCCAGGACGTGTCCGGTCACCAGCCAATCGAAGAGCATGCGGATCGCGGCCAGGTGCTGTTTGACGGTCGGCTTAGAGTGCGTGCGGCCGAGCTGCTCGACGTAGGCGGCGACGTGCATCGGCGTCACCCCCGCCAGATCCCCGAGACCCCTCACCTCACACCAGTTGGCGAATCCCTCGACGGCTTTGAAGTAGGCGCGGCGGGTGTTCTTGTTGCGGATGTTGACAGTGAAGAATTCCCAGAAGCGTCGGCCTTGATGAGGAACCGCTTGGAACAGGGCTGGCAAGGCCGGTAAGGCCCGGAGACCGGTAGGAAGAGAAATAATGGCAATCTCAGCCATTGAGGATCCTCTTCGACGCGTCTGCCTTCTTGTAGTCTTGCGCGATCGCCAGCAGCCTTTCAACCTCTTCCGGAGTGCCGGCTTCGACCTCAGTTTCTGTCGGGCTAACTCTTAGTTTGACCTTACGGCCATAGCGGCCTTTCAAGAATGCACCGAGGGCCGTTCCAGCGACACCTATCGTCGACGCCAAGATCGTCAACTCGCCTGTCATACCGCCGCCTGCGTCAACCGCGTCCATGAAGAAGAACCTAGGCGCCAGTTTCACCCAGCATCCCGCAGGGCACCGACCACGCCAGCCAGCTCCTGCTGAAACTCATGGCTGAATTTCTCTGCATCGTCCTTCGATCGGACCAGCGTCAGCTCGACGCCTTCCTCGAGTTCTTCCCGTGACAACATTCCCACCATGAAATTGTCCTCGTATATGTATGATAACGCCCTTTATCATATATTGAATCGATGGCAGCGACCATCGCTGGTTTGAGGACCGGAGTGATGCCTGCACACTGCTGGTCTTCATTGACGACGCGACCAGCAGGCTGGTGCATTTGCAGTTCGTGCGCAGCGAGAGCACGGACAGCTATCTCAGCGCGGTCCACACCTACGTCACAGCCTATGGGTGCCCCGTGGCCTTTTATTCGGACAAGCACACTGTCTTTCGCATCAACCGATCGAGCGCTCCAGGCGGCACCGGCATGACTCAGTTTGGCCGCGCCTTGGCCGAGCTGAACATCGAGATTATCTGCGCGAACTCGAGCCAGGCGAAGGGCCGAGTCGAACGCGTGAACCGCACCCTTCAAGACCGCTTAGTTAAGGAACTCAGACTCGCTGACATATCGAACATCGATGCTGGCAACGCCTTCTTGCCGAGCTTCATGCTTGCGCACAACGAGCGCTTTGCCGTCACTCCCCTCCGCTCCGAGGACATGCACCGGCCCCTCTCACTTTCGATCGACAAGCTTACCGATATCCTGTGCCATCGTGAGCAGCGCTACGTGGGCAGCCAACTGACTTTGACCTATGACAGGAGGCGAATCATCCTGGAACGAAACGCCACGTCCGAGGATCTAAGCGGCAAGTACGTCGACGTCTACGATTTTCCAGATGGCAGGTTGGAGGTGCGCTTTAAGGACCTCCTGCTTCCCTACCGCGTTTTCAGCAAGGATCAAAGGGTCAGTCACACTGCGATCGTCGAGAACAAGCGTCTAGGTCACACACTGGCTCTGATCAAGGCACAGCAAGACAGCCATTTCGAGGCAAAGGTGAAAACCAACAGCGAGAAGGGTCAGTATCAAAAACGCGGGCGGCAGATATACGGGCCTGACTATGTTCCCAAAATCCCCGCCGAAGCAGCAGCAGTGGCTGAGCCGACCGCCAAGAAGGCGTGACGTCCAGGCGCCCTCTTGTGAACGAGTCTCGCCTTCGCTTCCTCACTTGTCAAAGATGACGACTTAGCGGACAAGTGTGGGACACTTTAAGCCATGACATTAGCCGACACTTCAGCGACTGGAGACAAGCGCCGGAGACGAAGGAGCCTGACAATCCGCAGCGTTGTCCTCTTCAATGCAGCACTGGTGGCAGCGAGTTGGTCGAGGCGGTTCAGCGGCGATGCCAATCAGGTCGGCTGGGTGGATCGGCTCCTCGGACAGATAAGACTTGGCGGATTCAGGGCGGATTTCGTTTGGATTGTGCTCTCGACCTTAGCCCTCGGTATCGCTTTTATATACTTTGCACCAAAAGCATCTCAGAGCCGTGAAGCGAGAGTGAACGCCGTCTTTTGTCTATGCGGAATCATCGCGTTTTGCCTCTTCATCTATCGTGCTTTCACAACTGGTGTACTCGACTTCGGTTGAGCACACCGGTTCACTTGTTCGTAAAACGGGCTTCTCAGACACATGACCAACAACGAAACTCTTGCACGAAAATCTGGGGCGGTGGAAATGCCGGCCTGATGGGAAGCGAGGAAAACTTAAAGCCGTTTCCCTCGCTTCCCACAGTCCTTGGAAATCACCAAAGAACGGTGATTACCACATTCCCACCGCACGACGACTACTATTGAATTTGGACAGTTCTACTTTGTAGCCACTGAGACAATTCAACTTTGCAGCAACAGGAACGTCAATCCTTTGGGACATCGTCTGCGTATCTCGTGATGAGGGCCACTACACGTTAGGCAGCACGCACATCGTGTCCAGATTCGACCAGCTTGGGTATCATTTACTGCCAGCGCGAAGTACACTCAGCAGTGTTGTCAGATAGGACTCAATGCCCATCTTCTGGACGTGCTTGGCATTCGCCTCGATCCACTTCTCCTCTGTCACGACCGGTGGGTCGGTGAGACAGTAGTTTGGGTTGATGAGTGTCCTGGCGACAGAATCCTCGGTCCAGGGCTGGTCCAAGAGCACCTCGACGAAAACGATAGCAACACTAGTGCGGAGAGGCTCTTCCCTTCTCTCTCTTCTGAAAGAAGCGGCACTAGACACGCGACGTGCCGAGTCAGCGCAGTTTCAAAGTCGTAAGTGCTAAGAGTGCGAATACTAGGGCTATGATCCAGAACCTCACAATCACCTTCGATTCCGACCAGCCCATCAACTCGAAATGATGATGCAGGGGTGCCATCTTGAAGATACGTTTGCCCTTGCGCAGCTTGTAGCTGCCCACCTGCAGGATGACCGACAAGGCCTCCAATACGAAGACGCCACCGATGAATGGCAACAGTAACTCCTGCTTAATGACCACGGCTACCGTGCCAATAGCTCCTCCGAGAGCAAGCGAACCGACGTCGCCCATGAAGATCTCCGCCGGGTGCGCGTTGTACCAGAGGAAGCCAATGCTGGCGCCGACCATCGCGCCGCAGAAGACCGTCACTTCGCCTACCACGGGCATCCACTGTAACCCCAGATAGTCAGAGAACACCACATTGCCGGCGATGTAGGCGAGCACAGTGAGCGCGCCCGCAGCGATGATGGTGCATCCGATTGCTAAACCGTCCAAACCATCGGTGAGGTTTACGGCATTGCTCGAACCCATCAGCACCAGCGTGACTAAAAGAATGAACGGCAAAAACATCAGAAAGCCGAAGTGCGGAATCGAGCCAAGCCAGACCCAGATCATGTCGGGACGAAATTGCTTCAGGAACGGAACCATTAGTTGCGTTGAATAGTTACCCCGCTCTCGCATCAACACCAACACGATCGCGACGGCCATGCTGACCAGAGTCTGGCAACCCAGCTTTGCGCGCGCCGTGAGTCCAAGATTGCGACGCTTGACGACCTTGATATAGTCGTCGGCGAACCCAATAGCGCCGAAGCATACGGTTGCGCTGAGCACTACCCAAACAAAGGGATTCGACAGGTCCACCCACAAAAGCGTAGGCCATATGATGGCGATGCAAATCAGCAGGCCACCCATCGTGGGCGTGCCGGTCTTCTTTTGGTGATCCTTGGGAGCATCTTCTCGGATGTACTGACTTATCTGGAACTCTCGCAGCCTCTCAATCATCAATGGGCCGATTATGAGCGTAATCAGCAGCGCCGTCAGGCTGGCGAACGCGGTGCGGACTGTAAGATAGTGAAAGACACGGAAGGGTCTGAAATAAGGAAACAGTTTCTGATAGAGCAGCCAGTAGAGCAAACTTCCTCCGGCAAACTAGTTGGTTCTGTAATAAACCTACAGTGTTCCCTTCAGGATTTTCGAACACTCCTTAGGGCTATTGTGAACCCAATCGGAAGTTGCCGATAACGCCGTTTTCCGTCAGCGAAACAGTTGGCGTTATGCTCTGCTGTTAATCGTCAAGTGTGAATACTTCTTCGTCGCAGGATCATAGAAGGCCTGCCAATAGCAAGTTGCCCCATCCGCCACAATCACCAGCCGTTTACGCCAGTAGGCCGGTGGATTCTCATCGCACAATGCGTTGAGGTACAAGACCCTTTTTCCCGCACGACGTACCGGCACGTATTGCCTGAAGTACCGCTCTGGATGGTCGATGTGAATCATGGAACTCCACCCCTCTGCCTGCAGGATGGCGACCTGCGAAATGTTCGCTTCGGCATCGTCAATGTCGACCTTGGTTGGACTCCAAGTTGTCTGAACTGCATTGATGCTTTTGGCGGCACTGCTCGAAAGTACGACAAAGTGAGTTTCCTGCTGGGCCTGTGCGCCAGCGACGAATGCGAAAAGAACCAGCAAGTTTCGGATGCGCATATCCATTGGTAAGAGAATACACAGCGAGCTTCCCCGAAAGTCAGGCGGTCTCAACCGGTCGATGCAACACTGGCTTGGAGTTTACTCGCCGGCGTTTCAAAGCCCAAGGTCTTTCGCGAGCGTTGATTCAGGCGCAGAGCTACCTTGTTAAGATCGGCTTGAGAGTAGACGGACAAGTCGGTCTTCTTGGGGAAGTACTGTCTTAGTAGGCCGTTGGTATTTTCATTGGTGCCGCGTTGCCAGGGGCTCTGGGGATCGCAGAAGTAGACTTTGACATTCGTGTCCACCGTGAAGCTTTTGTGTTTGGCCATCTCGTGCCCCCGATCCCACGTCAACGAGCGCCGCAAGGTCGCGGGGAGTTTACGCACATGCTTGCTCAGCGCGGCGACGACCGTCGTTGTATCTTTGCTGGGCACTTTGATGAGCATGGCAAAACGCGAATGTCGTTCCACCAGGGTTGCGATATGACTGTTTTTGCTGCCTGCGAGCAGGTCGCCCTCCCAATGACCGGGAATAGCGCGGTCTTCAACCTCCGCAGGTCTTTCGCTAATAGAGATGGCGTCGACGATCTGACCGCGGGACTGTCCCGCAGCCCGCGAGTGCCGTGAGCGACGTATCGACCTCTTGCATCGCAGATGTTGAACTAGCTCTTTTTTCAGCACTCCCCGGGCCTGGATGAATAAGCTGCGGTAGATGGTTTCGTGGGACACATGCATGCTCTCGTTGTTGGGATAGTGGACCTTCAGCCATTTCGAAATCTGTTCCGGCGACCAGTCCAGGATCAGTTTACTGGCCACGATCGTCCGCAACTTCTCTTCGATGGCAAGAAGGCACACCTTGGGTCGCAGAGCTGACTCCCAGGCCTGATGATCGGCTTCACTGGCTCGATAGAGTGGCCGGCCGCCATGACGCGCCACCTCCCGGCTCACTGTCGACACAGGCCGTTGCAACCCGCTGGCTATCTCCCGAATCGACGAACCGGATGCAATTCCACGTGAGATGTCTTCCCGCTCGGCCAGCGTCAGCGTTCGCAGCGAGCGCCGGCGAGCAGCAGGAACTATCCCGCCGCGCTGCGTCAACAGGAATCGAATAGAACCATGCCCCTTACCGAACGCACGCCCAATGTCATGCAACGACTCGTCCGCCTTCCAACGGCGCCACAGGTCGATCCGCTGCTCAGTGGAAAGCCTCTCCCGTTTTCCTTGTGCCATAAACACCACCTTAGAAAATGAATTCATATCAGATGGTGTTGCATCGACCGGTTGAGACCGCCCCGTTTTTCGGCAGCTACCTGAGCCACTTGTCCGAGATGCCGACTTCTCGTCCACTTGCACTCATATTTTCAGAAGGCCTGATCCGTCTATCCCAACAAGTCCATGGCTCCTGTGCCGTAGAGACGGCACCGTGTCGGCTAAGGTCTAAGCGGAGCCACAGGCGCCGGCTGTTTACGCGGCTGTGGTATCAACTTTGGGTCCGGGGTGGGTGTTGCTGGCGCGCTGTCGATTGCTCTGCGGTCGAGTTCTAATGCGCCGATACGTCCATTGACCTCTGTCTGAATCACAACGCGCACGGTTTTCATCCGGCGTGGAATCCGAATTGTCATCGACTGATGCGCCCCTAACCTAGCCAACAGAGATGCATCCTGGCTATTTGTTATGACTGTAAGGTTCTCGAGTCTCGACGCAAGAAAGTCTCTGTTGCCGTTCAGGCTTGCTGCTGCCAACAAAAAATCTATCGTGCTTTTTCCATCCTCTGCCGGCTGCCAGTCGAGATTTCGCGGAGCCAGCACTACGGTGAACTCTGCCGTACCCGTGTCGGGATGGCGCACAAGATTTTCAACTGTGACACCCAGCGATTCAAACGGGATGGTCGACCGCGCAGCTTCGGCGATGTTGATCACGGTTTGCTTTCGAGGACCGGCACCATCATCCTTCTCCGCCGAGAAGTATCCTGCCTTTGTGACGACGCGCAGAGCAGGGTCACGCAAAGTTACGCGGACCCGGCGGAATTTGCCATCTGCGTGGTCTTCCGGTGGCTGATAGGTCAGCGTGTAGTACTTCGATCCAAGTTCCTCCGACTGCTTGATTTCAGTATCGATATCGTTGAGGTTGAAGAGTTTGCCACCCGTTTCGTTGACGAGCACGCCGAAGTTCATATCTCCCGAGAAAGGGTCGCCGTCGCCGATCGTTATGCCGGCATCGATGGTAATCGGGCTCACACTCAGCCCCGGAAGGATGACGAACAAGCTTACCCGCGAGTCGACCAGCATATTTGTTGTAGCGTGCATGAACCTATGCACTCTGATAACGTCGTCGGAAAATAGAAACGCAGAAGATAGATTCGGGCCGCCTCGACCTACCCATATGATGTTCTTGCGCCCGGGCACCCCTTTGTTTTGCAATGCGATCTGCTGGAGCGCTTCGAGAGATCGATAAAACCGGTCACCCGCGAAAGGAATCACAGGGGGTATATGAGCCAGCGCGTCGAGCAAGTCCGCCTTGTTTCGTGTGTAACCCTGCACCATGTCGAGCGAATAATTCCCCAGGACCATGAGTTCGGCCGGCGAATTCAACTGCGCCGGCTGCGCCGCCAGGTATTTATGCACCATATAGCGGATGTATCCGAAGTCCTCGATGGATGAATTGAGAACATCGAGAACGAAGATGGTTACGGGAGCCTTCCCCGAACGATCGTCGTCGGTCGCGTTCGCGTCGACTACGTGGGTCTCCGGCGCCTCGAAGGAGAAGATACGCTGCGGCTTCTTGTCCTCGGTAATGGTGAAGTCATCTTTGGTCAGCCTGTTCACGACCGGGCGTTTCTTTTTATCCAGCACCGTAACGTCGAGATAGACCAGGCGCGATGTCACCCGAATCGTCGGAGCCTCGGAGGATGGCTGCTGGGCTACCGCTATAGAGTCTTGAGCGCAGAACGAACTCAACAGGATGGTCCCGCAACAAAGAGCCCAGATAGACCTCATAAGATCCTCGCTCCGAGAATACTCTTTTCTTCTGAGACCGAATGACCGGGCGGGATGGAGCCTCCAGTTTCTTCCGGATCACGGCTACTCGGGAACAATCCACATGGACGATAAACCGGCATCTCGGACACGTGATTGCGGCCGGATTGACCCCTTGCCGATTCTCAATAAGTCCTAAATCGCCGATGCACTCATCGAGGACGGATTAGTCATCGTAAGTCGGCTTTCCGGTTGTGATGTCAGATGATGAGAAGGGCGCTTATCAGGACAAGTGATCACTGCTGCTATCCCTGAAGGCCATCCATAAATCCGGTCGCATAGACACTTGATATTCCATGGCCAGGCCGCTTAGTCGAAGTTTGGGTCCTCACTGGTGAACGAGGGAATCTGCTCGTTGCACTTTGGGCAACGATTGCGGTGCTTATAGAAGGCCTCAGCGTACGGCCCGGTCGAGTCGCCGGGCACGTTAGGCAAAATTCGATCTAGAACGGGATCCTGATTAACCCAGCGGCGCAGCAAGATCAGACCCGTTTCACAGGCCGGGGGATCGAAGTCTTTGCCTGGCTCGAGGGTCATAAACCGCGCGTTGAACTCTGACTGCTTCATCGATCAGATTCTACTGCGTCCGGTGACAGCAATGAGTGCACCAGACTCTCTCAAGAGGATTGAGTTCCATGAGCCCAACGTCCTTCGCCAGCCGTGGCCTGGGCATTTGTCGCAGCCTCCACTCAGTCGGCAGAGATCATCGGTTTGAACGACGATCTCCTCATCCAGAACAGAAATGTGAGATCGAAGGCCATGCGAAGTTGGATGCTAGACTCCGGCATGGCGAATTGATTCGACCTATCGATCACGCGCTATTGAGCATCTCCGGGCCATTGTTGCGCCAGTTGCCTACGGCGGGGTTCGCCCGGACCATCTTCATCTCGTCGGAGTCGAACGGATGGAGGAGGTCGAGTGGAAGGCGAGGATCCTCTCCATCGTCGGTGGTAAGCCAGCGCTCGTAGTCCGCAGGTTTGAGAATAAGCGCGAGACGGTTGTGGATCGTTGCGACGAGCTCATTGGGCTCGGTGGTGACGAGGGCGAAGCTCTCCAGCCAGTTACCGACTGGGTCCTTCCAGCGGTCCCAGAGGCCGGCGAAAGCAAATGGCCGGTCATCGGCCATGGAGATGGCAAAGACGCTCTTGATTGCCGTGGGCGCTTTCGTCCGCTTGACTGTCCGTACAGGAATGTCGAAGAGGTTGCCGGACCTTTCCTCTTGTGTCTCGACTGCGGGGGTTGGGTAGTAGGTAGGCGCGATGGCTTTACCCTGTACAGGCCACTCGTAAAGACCGTCGGCGGGGACTATACAACGGTGGCGCTTGAATGGCTCGCGCCACGTCGGTCTATCCAGCAGAGTCGAGGATCGCGCGTTGATGGTGGAGAGATCTTTGTACTGGTCTAGGCTTTCGGCGAAGAATGGTATAAGGCCCCAGCGCATCATCACCAGCTCACGGTAACCGGTGTCCCGGTTGTGGCGGATGACGGGTTGATGGGTTGTTGGCGCGACGTTATAGTCCCAGGGTGGCAGGACGAAGCCCTCGGGCACTTGGCTCAGATGGAACGCCTCGGCGATGCGCTGCTTGTCGGAACGTCGGTAGTAGCGGCCACACATTGGGAAATCGCTCCTTGTCATTTCCGCTTCATCAAATGAGACGAATTCAGCCGCGGTCACGCATTTCTGAGAGAGTCGCGCCGATCGTCGGATAAAGCCAATGGGACAGCTTGAGCCCATTGCCTGTGTGTCGTGAAACCGATCGTCGTTTGCTCGTGTCCATGGGGATGTTGCTCGCGCCATAGCTCTAAAAGAAGCGGCGGCATCTCCGAGAGGACCACCCTCGTGCGGCTCACTTTGGCGTGACAACCGGGACAAAGAGAAATCATCAAGTGCAATAACGATTTTCCTGGCACGCGGTGATGGACAACGATAGAGCGCTTGCGACGTCCGGACGCTCCGCAGACTCGACAGCAGTGATGGTCCCGCTCCAGAACTTGCTCGCGTAGTCCACCAAAATACTCGTCGTCCTGACGCTTGAGTGTATAGCAGGTCGCACATAGACCTAGTGCGAGAATCTTCTCGCGGCCGCATCGGCAATGCAGCGCCCTCTGTACCCCCGTCTTTATGGATTTACGTTTCACTGCCAGCCATTCCTATATTGATATCCGCTGCGATCCATCCCTCTCTCCAGGGCGGTGTTCGGCCTACATCGAACGGAATACCATTTGCTCGGGCATCTCCTCCGGTATCGAACAGCAGACCCCACGTGTTTGCATAATCGTCTTCCCCGCCCTCAGCCCGCACTCGTTTATTTCGATCCGATTCGAGCGCTTCCGTATCGGCGTCTTCCCAGCCACAACGCCAGCAGTGATGAGCCTCCTCCGAATCTGGGATTGCGGCTAACCGCGCCCGATATCCGGATGCATATTCGACCGGTTCCCACTTCTCTAACGCGATGAGTCCAGGGTGAATCATGCGGGTTCCTCCAATGATCGGTACGTTCGTTACCTACAATAAACCTCTAGTGTCATCTGTTTTAGATTAACTTGTAGGTACTAGACCCATCCACGTATCTGGCTGCGTCCCACGCACTATTTCAGCTCCTGACCAATTGATAGCCATTCGCTGTCAGGCTTTCCGAATGCATTAGCGGCAGCCCATTGGGCAAGCTCGACCAGATTATCTAAGCTGCGCCTCGTGCCACTGGGGCCGGTCAATATAAAGGAGCGTTCTCGCACACCTTCTGGCAAATTTGACTTGGTCACGAGTAGCACCGCCCAAATGCAGAGACATCGTGGGTTACAGAGGTAAATATCCCCCTCCGCGTCCGTGAGAGTGTAGGAATGTGAAGGAACTGCCACCATGTCGTAGGAGCAGACTTGTCTCTTCATAGTTGGTCTTTCTTAAACCTAAGACGCATGGTAGCGCGGCACAGCTGCGCACGGCTAAGACTTTCCGCTCTGTGGCGCACTCGCTCCGCCGTTTAATCAAGGCTCTTCCTCGCGGAGCGATCGTTCGATCTCTTCCCACACCAGTCGCACAAACTCGACGCTATCCTTCACCTGTTCGCGAATCGGGATGGTATTTGCGCTGAGATACTGAGACTGTCGTAGCCGGAACGCCGCGATGCGGCATGCATTCTCCAGCCACCAATCCTTCGGCGGCTGACGCTCTCCCGGCGATGTCATGTGGTCGGCCATTAGTGGAAGTCGTGCGACTGCATCGGAGCTGCGGTCACAATCAATTCCTCGATGTGCCTGGCTCGGATATGAATTACCTTATCGACGTTCTGAAGAGCACCTTCGATGAGCAGGAACTTGGAGTACGTCACAAGCGACCGGTATCGCTCGTAAAGTTCAGGATCGACGATAGCGTTGGCGATGCCGGTTTCGTCTTCGATGGAAAGAAAGATGAAGCCGTGGGCAGTGCCCGGACGCTGTCGCGCAATCACGCAACCGGCAATGCGAGCTTTAACACCATGTCGCAACAGCGGAAGATCTCCTGCCCTGACAACTCTCATCGTGCGGAGCTGCTGGCGGTAATGCGCCATGGGATGTCGTCCGACGGTCACGCCTGTCGAGGCGTAGTCAGCCACCATTCGCTCTTGAGGTTCCATCGGC
This sequence comes from Edaphobacter sp., assembly GCA_035317185.1. Taxonomy (GTDB): domain Bacteria; phylum Acidobacteriota; class Terriglobia; order Terriglobales; family Acidobacteriaceae; genus Edaphobacter. The sequence goes on along the minus strand of DATHHN010000051.1, from coordinate 46,154 downwards.
CGCAACGGGGAGACAACTTCCTCATCTCGATCAAGCGATTCGAGCAGCGGGCCCGTGCGCCGGCCGGCCCGTTCGACCTGCCAGAGCGCGTCCCTCCGATGAATTCCCACGCCAATTGAGTTCAACGCACCCACTTCGGCTAGCGTAGTGAGATCTGCTCGCGTCAACGAGGGGACACGACGGGCCAGTTCCTCAATGGAGGCGAAGGATCGCATTTCACGCGCAGCTTCGAGTTCTGCCGCACTTCCCTGCCGCAAACCTCGCACGTAGCGAAGTCCGAGACGAAGCGCGAACGTTCCATTCTCTTCTTTCTCCAGCGTGCAGGACCAGTTGGAGCGGAGGACATCAACCGGTTTGACCCGCAGACCATGGCGCTGAGCATCTTTCACCAGTACAGCCGGCGAGTAGAACCCCATCGGCTGGTTGTTGAGTATTGCAGCGGTAAAGGCGGCAAGATAATGGAACTTTAGCCAAGCGCTGGCATACGCGATAAGCGCGAAGCTGGCAGCGTGGGACTCTGGAAAACCATAAAGCGCAAACGAACTGATGGCCTGAATAATTTCTTCCTGCGCTGCGACACCGACGCCATTCTGATCCATTCCGTTACGCAGTTTCAGCTCCAGAGCGCGCATCTTGTCAGCTGAGCGGCGACTGCCGAGAGCCCGGCGAAGTTCCTCCGCCTCGCCTCCCGTGAAGTTCGCAATGATCATCGCAATCCGCAGGAGCTGTTCTTGAAAGAGCGGAACCCCCAGGGTGCGATACAGCACCGGTTCAAGGAGAGCGTGCGGATAGCGGATCTCCTGTCTTCCCTGCCGCCGTTCCATGTAGGGGTTCATCATCTGACCCACAATTGGTCCAGGCCGAATGATCGCGACTTGAACCACAAGGTCGTAAAACTTGTCCGGATTGTTGCGCGGAAGCGAGGCCATCTGGGCGCGAGATTCCACCTGAAAGAGCCCGACCGTATCAGCCTCACGGAGTGTCTTATAGACACTGGCATCGTCATGAGGGATCTGCGCGATGTCCACTTTCGTTCCGTAGTGTTGCGGGATGAGCTCCACGCAATCCTTGAGCACAGCCATCATGCCGAGTCCGAGCAGATCGACCTTGATCAGGCCCATGTCGCTGCAGTCTTCCTTGTCCCACTGAATCACGTTGCGACCAGGCATGCTTGCGGGTTCGATGGGAACCACGGAGGCGAGCTGGCCCTGCGCGATAATCATGCCGCCGGAGTGCTGCCCCAGGTGGCGAGGCAGGTCCAGCATCCGGATCGAGAGTTCGAGATACTTGGCGATACGTGGATGCGCGAGATCAAAGCCGGCAGTCTGGAACTGATTCTGCATCGTGTCGGTCGGACCCTTCCATTCCCAGGAGCCGACCAGCCGGGTAAGCCGCGTCAGGGTGTCTTCGTCGAAGCCAAGCGACTTGCCCACTTCACGAGCAGCTGAACGTCCACGATAGGTGATGACATTCGCGCACATAGCAGCGCCAAGCTGTCCATAGCGGGCATAGACGTACTGAATAGCCTTCTCGCGATCGTCGCCTGAAGGAAGATCGAGGTCGATGTCCGGCCACTCGCCCCGCACCTCGGAAAGGAAGCGCTCGAACAGCAGTTCCATCCCGACGGGGTCCACAGCGGTAATTCCAAGCGAGTAACAGACGGCAGAGTTTGCGGCGGAGCCGCGGCCTTGCACCAGAATCCCGTTCTTACGACAGAACTCCACGATGTCCCAGACGATAAGGAAGTAACCCGCAAGACCCAGCTTCGCGATCAACGCGAGCTCTTTTTCCACCTGCTTATCAGCTTTTCGCCGCAACTTCGCACTGGCTTTACAATCGTAGCGATTTGCGACACCTTCCATAGTTCGTTTGTGCAGGAAGGTGTCCATCGTCTCACCTTCCGGAATGGGATAGAGCGGGAACTGATAGCCCATGTCCTTCATGACAAATTGCAGACGGGAGGACAGCTCTACCGTTTCAGCGACAGCGGATGGCAGATCGCGAAAGAGGTTTCCCATCTCCGCTGCGCCGCGCATGTAACGATTGGCTTTTGCTGGAGGAGCAACCCTGCTTGGTCGAGCGTGGTTCGGTGTCGTATTGAAGTGAGGACGTCAAGAACCTCACGTTCCAACGAGGTCGCCATGTTTGCGCCGTTAGTCGCCAGTAATGGCAGGCGCAGCTCTCGAGCCAGATCAATCGCGGCTTGGTTACGAGCTTCCTGCTCGCGGATGCGATGCCGCTGCAGCTCGACGTAGACATTATCTTGTCCGAAGGTCTGTACCAGGCACTTCACAACGCGGCGTCCCTCGTCCATACCACCGCGCTCCAAGGCAGCGGCTAGAGGTCCTTCGTCTCCTCCTGTGAGACAGACCAGCCCCTCGGCTCTCTCCCGGACAGATCGGAGGGAGGCGATTCCCTCACCTTTGGTCTTCTGCTGGAGCTTGTAGCCAGTGATGAGTTGAGACAAGTTGCGATAGCCTGTCTGCGATTCACACAAGAGTGAAAGCCGCACCGGTCGATCGGGAATCGTGTGCGGTTGCCATAGCTCCGGAAGGATCTGGCTGCCAAGCTCTGCAACCGAAATCTCTGCACCAATGTGCGAGCGAAGTCCAAGCTTCTTCGCACTCATATAGAGACGGGGGCGCTCCGTACAGACCGTCGCGATCAAGGATTCCAAGCGCGGGCATATTCAGGTTGGCGGCTTGTTGCGCCATCGCCTCCGGCATCGAAGCTCCTTCCAGGAAGGAGAATGCGGAGCGACCATGCAGTTCGACATAGCCGTCAGTCATATTGCCCCGCGACGTACCAACTCCCGGGTTTGGGTTCGTGCCGAAGGCGCAAAGCTTGCGGTGGCTGCGCGACGATTGCGTCCCACTCGTCGGCTTCCCACTGCCTTCCATCCCACCAATATCCACTCGATTGCCATGGGCCAGTCACATCCCCAAGCTCCAACCGCTCATCATTCCAAAAGAGCAGACATGGTGCGGCTCCGCGAAAGACAACCTTCGCCGGCTGGAGCGGGCGAAATCGACGCAAGGCCGACCGCACTGTCTTTGATTTAGGTGGTCTTTCTGTTCCGCCCGCGCTTGGTTGGAACGGACCCATCCTGAATTCGTCATCACGGTGGCTGTTGCACAGCACAGGTGAGCCAACGTTCGCCTCACCGACAATCCACTTGAGTCGCGCGAGGAGGAGGTCGAGTTTGTCCGGCTCCGGAAATTGCGCCTGGAACAGGCCGCGCTGCGATACCTGTGGGACAGCCGGTTCGGCCGAGAGCGTTACACCAAGAATTCCTGCCTGCGGGGGATCAGACTGCAGCTTCAGGTTCAATAGCTTAAGTAGTAGATCTTTGTTTTGAACCGGAACCGCTGGCCGCACCTCGAGTTGATGTGCAGTACGCTTCTCCAATTCCAGCGTGATCGTTATGCTCCGCAGAGCGTAAGCATGATTGATCGCCTGTTTGAGCAGCCTCTCAAGCATTGGCGAAAGAATGAACAAGAGCGATTCCAGGGACTCTAAGGGCGTATCCAGCAGGACGTGATCAGAGAGAACGAAGTCGGGATCTTCCGGAACAAGCAGATGATCTTCAACCCCTAAAGCAAGTCGCTGCAATCGCCTTCCCTGCTGGCCGATGCGGCTCACCAACGCCGTCTCGGGAAGTGCGGCAAGTTCTCCGAGGTTCCTGATTCCCCACCGTGTCAACGTGGCGAGGGTTGGGCCTTCACATCGAAGCATTGAGAGCGATAAGGGAGCGAGCTTGGATTGCACATCTCGCTGATCGACCTGGGTAACTCCGGAATAACTCCTTGCCAGCAACAGGCTTGCCTCCGCATTCGGAGCGACCGCGACATTCGATGGAAAATCAAGCTCATGCAGTTCCTTCCGAAGCTTCTCGGCAAAGCTTCTCGCACTGCCGAACAACTTCTCTGTTCCGGTCTGGTCCAATAGGAGCACCGCTGCAGGCTGCTTCGACTTTGCATACTGGTTCACCTGCGATGCGATGATCTGCACACGCGGGGAAAATGCTTCTGCAACTTCGAAGACCACATCCAAAGCAGCTTGCTCTTCTGCGATCGAGCGGGCGTGAAAAAGGATCTGACCGGACGTATCTGCCTGCACCTTGCTCATGCCGTGTTCAAGGCCTAGCTCTTTCGAAGCTCGATTGAAAGAGACGATGCGTTCGAGCGGTGCACTGCCCTCTACGACAGCGACGGCCTGAGATCGTGCACTTGGTTCAAGTCGCAGCCACGCCAGCGATGGAAACTCCGGGATATAGATCGCCGCGTAGCCCATCGCTATCTCCCCGCCGCGCGCATCCAGACAGGCGTTGCTTCCCAAGTGATAGCTCGGCCCGGCGCCTTCTTCGCGAACGGACTGCTCCGGCGTTGACGGGCCACCTCAACCGACCGCGACAACCCACTGAGGACATTCTGCGAAGAACTTGGAATTCCGACTGAACAGTCGAGCACGCACAGCGCACTCGATCTTGCACATGCTACCTGCGTTAGTAACAAGAAGATTGCATCGCTCTCCTGCGCCGCGCGCCGAAAGCGGAACCAGGTCGCTGATGGAATCCGGAGTGCCTGATCCTGTGGAACCGATGCTAGATCGAGAACGACCACACGGAAGCCACCCGATTGCAGGATTTGATCTGTCGCTCGGATCGCATTCTCCAATCGATTCCAGGGTTTCTCTCGTCTCTGCAGCGAAGAGCCCAAAATAACTGGAACCTCGGCTCGCTGATGAGCTTCCATAGCTGCTCGTTGATCCGCCTGCCGGATCGGATCCGACGCATCCGACCGTCTCGCATTGAAGTGTTCGTATCGGATCTGTTCTTCGGGCGCTGCCGCCAGGCTCAGCCTGCGATTGGGATAGCCAGGTGTCCCTGCCCTTTTCTCCAGCCTCGCTTCCGCCTTTTCCGTCAGCATCTTTTCTAAAGCCCTATCGAGACCTTTCGTCTCGCTGCGAGGATGATGTCCCCCGCCATGCTGTCCCACCAACTTCTTTGTGTTTGCTGATGAAGCGAGGGACGGAGCGGTGGACGGTGCCTTTCGAGTGGTCGTCTCTTGTGGAACAGAAGCCAGACGAACCCAAAGCACGTTTCGCAGACAGACACCTGCAGCCGCAACGCTCCTTGGGTCAATGCTGTCGTTCACATCGATGTAGGCACAAGCAGAATCACCAGAAGCCTCAGCGAGAACCGAGAGCGCAAGCGAAGTTCGCCCAGAGCTTCCCAAACCCGTGAATTCACTAATGCCACCGATCGGCAGTCCTCCGCCCAGCAGTAAATCAATCTCTGGAACTCCAGACGCCAGGAGCCTCGACGCCTGCAATGCCTGAGGGGACAAAGCAGCGGGTATCCGCGATGCAAGCTTTGCTTCGATCTCGCGTTTCAGCACCGCACTTTGTGTAAAATGGGCCATGCTCGTGTTCGCCTTTTATTCGCTATCGTGCAACCTAGAATAACTCGATAGCAGCCTGTGCAGTCAACATGCATCGTTCCGGTGCCTAGACGATATGCGGCTAAGTCATAGAGGGCGGGCAAGTTGCATTTATCAAAAGTTGAATCAGCACTGGGCCCTCGTTTGTGAAGTGGGAGGTTCGTAGCTTGGCCAGGTTAGTAGCTTCTAAATGCAACGAAATGGCGCGATCGACTCAATAAAATGAGAGCTATCAGATGAGCAACCGGAAGATTGTTCACGTCGATATGGACGCGTTTTACGCTTCGGTCGAGCAGAGAGACGACCCAGGTCTTCGCGGCAGACCTGTCGTCGTTGCATGGAAAGGAAATCGTTCCGTTGTATGCGCCGCCTCCTATGAAGCAAGGCGCTTCGGTATCCGATCAGCCATGCCGGCAATCAGCGCCGAACGAATGTGCCCACAGGCAATTTTCATCCCTCCAGACTTCGTTCGGTATCGTGCCGTATCAGCGGCTGTGGGGGAAATCTTCAAAGTTCATACCGATCTTGTGGAGCCTTTGTCCCTCGACGAGGCCTATCTCGATGTAACGGAAAACAAAACTGGCCTGTCGACCGCGACCCGCGTTGCCATCGCGATTCGTAAACAGATTCGAGACGAATTGAATTTAACCGCCTCGGCAGGCGTTGCCCCAAATAAGTTTCTGGCCAAGATAGCCTCCGATTGGCGCAAGCCGAACGGCTTGTTCGTCATTCAGCCAGCCGAAGTGGAGAACTTCCTGACACCGCTACCTGTCGGTCGAATCCCTGGTGTAGGCAAAGTAACGGAACAGCGTCTCGAGAAATTAGGGGTGCGAGTTGTCTCAGATTTGAAGAGCATGGAGCTTGATAGTCTTCATCAACAATTCGGCCGTTATGGCAAACGACTATTTGAATTAGCGCGAGGGATAGACGAGAGCGAAGTAGTGTCAGACAGACCGACCCAATCGATCTCCGCCGAAGATACCTTTGAGCGAGACATCGTTCTCAGCGAGACAGAATCAGCTATTCGACGTCTTGCGGAAAAAACCTGGCTCGCCTATCGCAAAGACTCCAGGATCGCACGCACCGTCGTCCTGAAACTAAAGACCAGTGAGTTCGCAACGCTAACGCGCAGCTTTACGCCTCTTACTCCACCATCGTCCTGTGACGAGCTCATAGAGTTGGCTTTGTCGCTCAGAAAGCGAGTGGACTTGAGTCCACAACAGCGTTTCCGACTGGTAGGTGTTGGATTGAGTAACTTCCGTGATCCGGAAGAGCAAGGCACGCGACACCAGTTATTCCTCTGATGCGTTTTCGTAAACTAAGACTGAGCCCCACATACTTTTGCTAAGGGAGCAACTCATGAGCGAACTCGAGCAGGCACTCACGGGCGACAGCGCAGCCACGCCCGCCGCCCACATCATCGAAGGCCTCAACGAGGAACTCGTTCACCGTATTTTCCCTAACGTTCCTCATACTATCTACGAAGAGCTCTGGCACCTCGCTTTCTGGCAGGAGATCAGCCTCGACTGGATTCGAGGCATCGAGACGCCATTCCCCGCAAAGTCCTCTGATGGCTTCCCCTCCAAAACCAATGCCGAGAGTTGGGAACATTTATCCCAGCGTTTCCTCGTGACCGCGGAGCAGGCCGCAGCCGCCGCACGCGATACAGATTACCTTGACGAATCTGTACGCTGCCCGTCCCGTCCAGGCACTCCCACCCGGGTCATGTCTGTCCGCGACCAACTCATTAGCTTGGCCGCCCACAACGCGTATCACCTTGGCCGCATTGTTGTGCTCCGCCAGCTCCATCAGGCATGGCCCCCGGTCTCGGGTGGCTTCTCTTGGTAAGCCAGACATTGCCTTGTGATCAACAACTGCCCAGTGAACCTGCCCCAGGACCCGACTTTCCGGGCCATTTCGCGTATGGGCGATCGGGTTTGCCCTTCGGCTTGCCTTTATTGGACACACAGCCATTCCGCGCGAAAGCGAGATCGACTTTCTGACCGAAGCCGAGGCCGCGTTTGCGCCGCCAGAACCGAAGAAGACAGCCACTAAGAAGGCGAAGGCAACGACGCCGATCAAAGCTGCTGAGAAGACCGCAGCGAAGAAGACGACGGCTAAGAATCAAGTTGCAACCCGCAGCGGGAGTCAGCCAAACGGCTCCCGCTCTTTTCCTAAATCGCGACGCCTCAAAGCAGGCATCTCCAGAAATGAAATTTCTCCAAACAACACCGTATGGTCTTGCAATGTCAGTCTAGATCGGTACAATTCGAGCGAGTCATTGATAAAAAAGGAGTTCCCTGGGCCCTATGCTGTCTTTTCGCGCCTTGCGCAAATTTAAGGTTTCATACGTTCTGGGATTCGCAGCGCTATTCCTGCTGCCCACCGGCCTCCTCCTCCCCACCGCCGCATACGGATCGGCGAATGCGCAGCAAAGTGGCCCACCACCGCAGCCGACAGAGCCTCAGCCCCAAAATCCGCAGTCTCAAGCCCCCCAGCCCCCCGCATCGAACTACGACAAGGCCATCTTTCTAAAACCGATCACAGCCGACCAGCTCGCTTTTCTGAATCAATTCGCAGGCGCGCCGTCAAAGAACCTCTTTCGCGACAAGCAATTCCACAAATTAATGAAAACCTTCGTCCCGGATTGCATGTTTCACTACGGCCGGGACATGCCGCTCTCCGACGCACTCGAAATGGTGATCAACGACTCGCGCCAGCCGGTTGAGATCCGCGATGGCCGATACTTGATGCTCTCCGGCCAAAGCGGGCCCTACCTTGGAGGCCGCGGATTTCTCTGGATCGATATGCAGGATGGCATTGCGCTGGGCGGGTTCTATTTCCATCCCACCAATGGCGAACCCACCCCGTCCGTTGTCATCTTCTCCAGGCAGGTCAAGGAAGATCCCCTTGCACAGAGCGAACTCCCCCCCGCGTTTGTCAACGATCTGATCCAGTGGTCCACAACATCTCGCGTTCCGCCCATCACAACGCGTTACTTCATCACCGGCTCCAATAAAAGAATTCTGCTCGAGCACGACGAAGACTATTGCCTCCGCGCAGACGGAACAACCGCACCTCCTGAAAGCGGATGCCTGCAGATGAATGCGGACGCCGCCGACATCGACATGAACACTGCTTCTTATCTGTACCAAACCCACTACGCTACCAACGCCACCGCGTGGATGATCAATGATCCCGATCAGATCGCATGGCTCCAGGTCCGGACGAACACGTGCAGAATTGGCCCCGACCCCTTGGGATGCCACATCCGTATGACACGCGAGCGCACACACGTCATCATCCGGCGAGCTCCCGTGTCGCATGGACCCCATCGGTAACGCACCTTCCCACTCGATAGGCTACTTTGATACGTTCGGAGTCGCCGAACTACGAGATCTGTTTGCGCAACGTGGCTTCGTACTAATCGGCCTTCCGCCTGCGATTGTGCTGGATCACTACGATCGCGCCGTCGATCTGTGGCTAGAACGACCTAGCTGACGACTCGACGGAAACAAGTCAGCAGGTTCTAGTAGCGTTCATTCTTCCGCACAGATTACGACGTTCGAGCAAAAGGCAATTGCTTTATTGTGACACATGTGACACACTTCACTTGCCATGGCCTCTTTTGGACTGACTCTTCGACCGGGACAATCGATTTTCGACCAACTCGTGTCGGCCGCGCAGAAAGCTATCTTGAGCGGTGAACTCACGGAAGGACAGGCGTTTCCCTCCGTACGGACGTTAGCGGCCGACTTGAAGATCCATCCCAATACTGCGCAGAAAGCTGTGCAGTATCTCATCCACGAAAAATGGCTGGAAATGACGCCGGGAATCGGCACTGTGGTTGCACGTCCCCCGCACAGGCTCAAGGAGATGCGGGGGCAGTTGATACAGAACGAGATTGCCGCGCTCATTGCCGAAGCACGCAGGATAGGCCTGAGTCCCGAAGAACTGAAGCACGCGATCGATAAAGAATGGAAGAAGGCCAGAGGTTTCGTCGAGGTGGGTCGATGATGATTCAAATCCGCGATCTCTCAAAGAAGTACAAGAACCATGGAGCGCTGCGGAACCTTTCATTGAGCGTTCCCGAAGGAAGCGCGTTGGTAGTCGTGGGAGCAAACGGTGCAGGCAAGACCACGATGATCAAGATCCTGATGAACCTGATCGAGGCGACTTCGGGAACGGCTGAGATTTTTGAGATGGATTCGCGTCGGCTCTCTCCGAAAGAACTGGCGCAGATTGGATACGTCTCTGAAGATCAGGAATTACCGGCGAAGCTCACCGTGGAAGAGTATCTCAACTACATACGGCCGTTTTATCCGACATGGGACAAGCAGCTGGAGGCCGAGATCCTCAAGCAATTTCGCCTGCCGCCGGATCGGCGTATTCGAGAGCTGTCACATGGCATGCGCCTGAAGATGGCCCTTGCCTGTGCATTGCCGTACAGGCCCAAGCTGCTCGTCCTGGACGAACCTTGCAGCGGACTTGATCCCCTCGTGCGCGATGAATTCATGGAAGGGCTGACGGAACACGCAGGCGAGATGACTGTTCTGATGTCTTCTCATGAGTTGAGTGAAGTGGAAGGATTCGGAACCGATGTCGCATATATCGACGAAGGCAGATTGATATTTCACGAGTCGATGGAAGTGCTGACTAGCAGAGTACAGGAGATTCGGGTGACCGCAATGCGAGAGACAGCTTTATGCCGGCCCGCTCCGAAGAGCTGGAACGGCGTGAAGGTAGCGGGAAACGTCGTCACATTCGTGCACAGTGAATTCGTTGAAAGCGAGCTCGAAGATCAAGTGCGAGCCCGTATTGAAGACGTGGTACGCATCGAAGCGAATCCAATGCCGCTGCGATCCATCTTTGTCTCATTGGCTCGCGCGGCGCGCGAGCTAAGCATCTGAAAAGGCGACCCGCTATGGTGTGGCATATCTTTAGGAAAGACTGGAAGCTGCAGTGGAAGCTCTTCCTTGCGGTTGCCGCCATTCAGTTCCTCCCGGCAATCATCCGCGTCAAACTTGGTCTCTTCGGAGAAGATCCCACGCTCGAGTATTTGCTTGCGCCCTTGGGCTACATTGTCATTGTGGCTTCCGCTTTGCTGACTGTGGTAATTGTGCAGCAAGACTCGATTCCCAGCAGTCGCGAGGACTGGCTGACCAGGCCTGTGCGGCGTAGCGATCTGTTGCTGGCGAAACTCCTTTTCGCGGTTGTGCTGGTGCAGAGCGCGGTACTTTCGGCAGACACGTTTCTCGGGATAGCCACGGGCTTTTCCGTCGGGCCGGCTTTTTCCGCAGCGCTAGCCCATAACCTCTATTGGCTTGCGGTTGTGACTTTGCCTGCGTTCATGCTTGCTTCGATCACACGGAATATGACGGAGGCGATCGTCGGTGGAGTTTTGGGGTTCTGCGGCGCTTCTGCGATCTTGATCCTCTCTATTGTAGTGAGGGGCGGCCAGGCAGCGTATATCCGCGAAACGATCAAAATCGGCGAAGCATGGGTGGCCCTGTATGCCTCTCACCTGCTGGTTTTGCTTGGAGCCTGCGCCGTCCTGGGACTCCAGTATTTTCGGCGGAAGACAACCGCGACGCGATGGCTGGCGGGAACCTTGTTGCTGCTCTTTGTTGCTGTCCAGCAGTTTCTTCCCTGGAAGGTGATGTTTGCAGTCGAGCGCCGGATGTCACCAAACCCGTCTGCGGATCGTTCTCTTACGCTGGCGTTTGATCCGAGCGTAGGCAGGTTTCAGGACCCGTCGGGTGTAAGGGCAGATGACGGTACAAAGCCTGAAGCGTATCTGCCGGTTCAAGTTGAGGGCTTGCCAAAGGACACGGTATTGCAAGTCGATAAGTCGGAAGTCCGGATCACCGATTCGAGCGGCCATATTGTCTACCGCGGTGAAGAGGATACGTGGGAGTTCCGCGGAACGGGCGCGGCGAAATCCGCTGCCTATCAAAAACTGGCACTGCCGGGCTCGCTCTATGAGAGATTCAAGGACAGACCCTTGCGGCTTGAGTTCGATTACTCCATCACCTTGCTGCGAGTGAGTTCGACCTATGCGGTACCTGCGCTCCATGGTGATCTGCGAAAGCCAGGATTAGGAATATGCGCGACCGAGACGAACGAGACCGGAACCGCGGTGGAACTCCGATGCAGGCAAGCCGGAAATAGCCCTACCTGCCGTTCGGCTTTTCTTCTGGACACTGCTACCAGCCGGCAGAATCCAGAGATGTACCGTTGCGAGCCTGATTATTCGCCATCGCTTGAGCGTGCAAACAGGACTCCTTTGTCTTCCTACGGGGTGAACCTCCCCTTTCGCGACCCAGCAGGATTGACCCACTATCCCGTCGAGGGTCCCCAATTGCAAAAATCCAGTGTGATGGTGAGCCTCTTCGAACAGGAAGACCATTTTTCCAGACACTTGATTATTCCTTCAGTCAGATTGACTGAATGGGAAGCCCAGTGATGGTTGACAGGTCAGTTTGCTCTGAGAGATTGACTGTCCTTTTGGATCCCAGATGTGCGCCGACGATCGATGCTGACGCCGCTCCGAACGATTGCGGGCGAGTGACGTAGACCATCCCCTGGTGTCCGCAAAATCAAGGCTTCTCGCAAGTACAAGGTTTAGTTGGTCAAAAGTTGATCTGTTGGCTTTCTGACTGCTTGCGCGTCCGCACGGGCCGATGTGTCCTAATAGTCTCTTTAACCTTTCCATTACCTGTCCGATAACGGTGAAAGCGGCTCTGTTGCGGCACTATTTCGCGAAAGATCGGACGTCTTGTTGAGGTAGACCCCATCGATACGCGCTAATCTGGGGTCATCGGGTCAACTCCAATATGATTGCTTTGTTTCCGAAAGGCTCTGTCGCACGATGTCATCACATAAGTCTCCCAAGCCGCCCATCGGTTTCTTCGCTTACGCGAGCCTCCCGTATTCCATTCCTGCGACGATCAAAGCTGCAATTGAGGCGATCAACAAGGGCCAGCAAGCCGAGCTTGTCAGCTGGGAAACGCTAAATGTCGGCGGAAAGTACATCGTTCAAGAGATCTGCGACAGGATTGACGATTGCGACTTCTTCTGTGCAGATATAACGACGATAAATCCCAACGTCATGTATGAGGTGGGATTCGCGATTGCCCGCGACAAGCGCGTTTGGCTCATCCGAGATGATAGCTATGTAGATTCTAAGGCCGAGTTCGACCAACTCCGTTTTCTGACAACTGTAGGTTATCGGCCCTATACAAATGCAGAGCAGATCATCAAAGGCTTCTTTGCCGACAATCCTCACATCACTCTCGAAGACACGATCTTCCGCAAATCGATAGAGCCATTGCTCGCGCCATCTGGCGAGCAGGAGCCACTGTTGTATCTAAAGAGTCGGATCGACACTGAAGGCAGCGTCAGGGTGAGCGGAGTCCTGGATCGGCTAAATCCGAAGCCAGTTCTGGATGATCCCAGGGAATCATCAGTCCAACCTTTGTATTGGTACGGGCAGAAAACGCTCCCCGCACCAGGCGTTCTAGCACACTTCTTGAGCCCTCAAAGGGAGGGGAGCAAGATAACAAACGCTCGATACGCTCTTGTGAGTGGATTGGCAAACGGATTTGATCGCCCACTCCTCATGCTCTCTGAGCTTCACGAATTGCTCGCGCCCATGGACTACAGAGATCAAATGCGTTACTACACCACGCCAGCAGAGGCGGGGCGATTGACCGAACAATGGCTTCAAGAGATCTCTAGCGGACTCACTCTAACAGTAAGCGCAGCCTCGTCTCATCTCGGCGCGATAAAGCTTGCTACCGAACTCCGTGACTTTCATCAGCAACTCGGAGAGTATGTCGCCGAGAACGAAGCTGACCGGCTGTCAAATTACTTCGTCGAGACCACAGCCCACATGGATATCATCAATGGCACCCAAACGATATTCGTGGGAAGGAAAGGTACTGGCAAAACAGCAAGTCTCATCCAGGCTGAGCGTGAGATTGGAAGAGAGGCAAATAATCTCGTATGTGTTCTAAAGCCCGTCGGATACGAAATGGATGCCTTAGCCCGGCTTTTCGCCAGCTACAAAGTAGCAGACCACAAGGGTTACGTCATCGAGAGTCTCTGGAAGTACATTCTGTATACAGAAATCGCGCTAACGGCTGCTAATCAAATTGAGCACGTTACACCTTGGCTCGGAAACGATCCGGTGAATGCTCGCCTTGTTGATCTATTACGCGAGGAGGAAAAGGCCCTCTCTGGAGACTTTACTATCCGTTTGGAGACCGTTGTCGCAAAACTTCTCACCGTTAGTGCGGATACTTCAGCAGAGAAGTTCAGACAAGGCATTTCGGAAGCCCTCCACAACAGCTTGCTGAGCCGTCTCAGAACGGTTCTGAGCGAAGTGCTTAGCAAGAAGCATCAGGTACTCCTGTTGATCGACAATCTAGATAAGCCATGGACCCGTAAAGCGGACACAGATCACTTGACCGACTTCCTTTTAGGTCTGATCACTGCCACAGAGCGTGTGGGAGAAGAACTCAAATACGGAGAGCGTAACCGCAATACTACGAGGTTTAACAGCGCAATTTTTCTACGCAGCGATATCTTCAATCGCATCACCGAAACGGCCGATGAGCCAGACAAGATATCGCACACGCGATTGACCTGGAATGACCCTGAGCTTCTGTTACGGATCATAGAAGAGCGTTATACGGCCTCGCATGGACCTAACAGTGACCCCGCAACGATGTGGCATAAGTATTTCTGCTCTGACGTTCGGGGAATTCCGACACGCGATTATCTCGTGAGCCGAATCCTTCCTCGACCTCGCGATATTGTCTATCTTGTCAAAGCCGCCGTTTCGACCGCGGTGAACCGCAAGCATGACAGGGTGGAGCAGAAGGACATTGTTGATGGTGAACTGCAATATTCTCAGTACGCATGGGATTCCATTCTCGTCGAAAACAATAATCGCATCCCGAGTCTCGACAAGGTTTTGCTTGAGTTTGTAGGAGGTCGATCGGTTCTACTCGAATCAACAGTACGCAAATTTGTTTCGTCTGCGGGGATTGACGCAGAGCAAGTAGATCACGTGATTGCACAGCTCGTCGGACTTACCTTCCTTGGTATAGAAGTCGGTCCCGGCAAGTTTGCTTACGCTGACGAGAAGAAGGAGCGACAAAAGAACGTTGCTCTCGCTAGTCGCTTCGCGGTTGCACAGGGACTTGAAGCCCGCTACGAGGTCAACGCACCGTTCAGGTCGTACCTTGAACTAGATGAAGCCGATAGCTCTCCACTCCTGCGCTAGGCGTTTTCAGTCTAATTAGAAGCATCTGAGATGTTCGGCCAGTGGACAGAACAACCCACTTTGCATGGCAAGTGTGACACAACGAAATGACAAGGTGGAGGACTATGGAGCGATTGTGTCGTCCGGAAGCCGCAAAACGGTAGCAATAACCGTCGCGTTCCGACACTTGCTCTCATAACCCACCAAAATAGCGGTCGTCTTGCCTCTTCATCGCGTAGCAGGTTCCACAGAAGCCGAGCGCGAGCATCTTCTCGCGTCGGCATCGGCAGTGAAGCGTCCGCTGTACTCCGGTTTTCAAGGTGTTAATCTTCAACGCCCGCCAATCCCACACTGATGTCCGCAACGACCCAACCCCCTTTCCAAGGTTGCGTGCGGCCTTCCTCGAAAGGAATTTATTCGTCCGGGCCTCGCCTCCGACATCGAACAGCAAACCCACGTCGCAGCGTAGTCATCTTCCCTGCCATCGACCAGCACCCTTACGTCGTTGAACCTTTAGTCACGCTGCGATCAAAAATCCCGCTGCGTCGTCCCGTAATCCTCGTTACGTCACTGTACAGTGGGAGTATCTGAACAGGAGAATTCCTTTGGAAATTAGCCCTACACAGCAGAAGCGTGCCGAAAAGATTAGCAGGTTGCGCAAGTTTTACGATAACGACTCCCCTCGCATCTATGAATGGAACACAACGGATGAAGACCTAAACTTCTCATCGATGTCGGATCCTGAGGTCGCTGAGTACCTGAAGAAAACCAGTTAGAAGGGCTTAGACAGTCTGCAAAGTATAGGGCGGGCCTTTCACTTACTCAGGGCACCGCCGCTCTCTGCTCGTCGACGGTACCCTTACGCAGGCTCAAGAGTGATAACCCGTGTAAGTGTGAGGGAATCGAGCATTTCAAAGGGTTGCTATCGTCCAGTCAACGTTTCAAAGACGAGGATCGCGCACGGGCAGCCCATTCAAGAGGGCTGCATCGGACCCTTGGCGTGCCCGGCTCTTACCACGCTTTCATCTTGAAGAGCCTACCCTGAGCGTTTTCATCATGGAGTGTCAATACAATTTCACCGTTATCAAATACGGGGACGCCTTCTTCGATGCGCTGCGGTAGATCCGAATCAATCAAGGTTATCGTCGGCTGAAGTCCCAGATCAGCATATTGGCGAACGACCATGAGAAGCTTTTCTTTCTTGCGATCGTCGAGGGATTCAAACACTCCGTCGTGATAGACGAAGCGTGGAAACTTCTCATCGAGATGAGCGCGTAATAGCGCCATATCAAATGCGATACAAAGCAGTTTTCTGTAGGTATGCCCGAGATCCGCACTCGTTGTGTTCCCAGACTCATCGAGGATTTCGGCTCTAAACTCCAGATGCCCGTCTTTGTTTGGTGAAACGCTCAACAGGGCCTTCCGGCTGATGACCTCTTCGACAATCTCGTTAAAGAAGAGACGAATGGTGGAGAACAGGCTTTCTTTATCGGAGTTCTGTTGCTCAACATCTGCTTCGATTTCCGATTGCAGTTGATCACGACTATCCGTCAGGGCGCGGATCTCCGTACGCAACTCTTGCAGGCGCCGCAGGAAGCCGCGCTGCCTCTCCAGCGAGGTGATATCGGCTCTAAGCGTCACCATCTCGTCAGCAACCTGTTTGTACTTGTTGAACACGTCAGTAACGCTCAGGAAGGACAGACTCTCCGAGCGTCGCTTGCCAAGTGTGTTCAGTTCGGTATTGACTCGCTTGAGGTCCGCCTCTACTTCGACTCGCTCTTCCTGCAAGTATCCGCGACGTTCGTCTGTGATGGCCCTGTTGTGTTGTTTTTGACATTATCTGTCGTAGATATTTTGGAGATACTTGTCGTACGCGTAGCCTGTGCAACGACAATCGCTTAGTGAACGAAGACCTCCGATAGCGCGATAGGTGTCTTTTGCTTTCAGTTAGATAAACATCAAGTCGAGTGGGGAGGACCGATCAAAACAAAGGACCTCGATACCCTGCCCCTACGCCACATAGCGGCGAAATATCTACGACAAATATCTTCTCAAGCTACACCCTAGAAGACTCACGAAAGTCAGAATACCCAGTTTGGGGCAGCTGCACGTGGCGGCCATTGGGCCGATTGGTCCCCAAGCCGCTACCATCTGGGAAATCTCTAAGCACACAGCAATAGCAAGAATTTCGAAGTTTCGATTATGCCCAATGCCGTGCAAACCAGAATCGTGAACACAAGTGTCCAGAAGAAGACCAGCAGAAAGGCCGGGAAAATCGTGGCTCGAAACGGCCAAGCTGCGCAAGACCATGAACTTGAGCCGCCAACATCCAGCGACTGTAGTTCCTTCAAAGACACACTGAGAAAGGGCTGCCAAGTCTGTTTAAAAACCTCTCCAAAATGCTCCTTAGTGAAATAATCACTATGTCCAAATCCTTCAGCTCTGACTTGAACAACCGGAAAGCCAGATACGAACCCTATCCTTCCAGAAGGCCCAGAATCAGGTATTACGTAATGCGCGATCCCAGCCCAAAAGTCTTTTGTTCCATAATGGTTAAGCACAGCTTCAACTTGACCGTTCGACTGCAGTGTCTTCCAATCAAAGTCCGGCCTGAGAATACATCCCGTGAGCAACAAGCGACCAATTTTTAGTTCAGGATTTCGCTTCAAGGCATGACCAATTAGCCAAGTACCCAGACTGTGCGCAATGACGTCTGGTGGACCTTGGAATCCTTCGGCTTCAGTATCGCCTTGAAGTGTATGGATGCGGTCGATGACTCTCTTTTCTAATCTGGTTAAAGACCATCGGCACAGCGCGCCCGGACGAACGATGCCGTATTTGTAAATAGCTACAGGAACACTGCGTTTATATGACGTCGATACCCTCCAATTGAACGTCTCCTGCCAATCCCCGCGCGTATTCATACCGTGGAGCGCGAGTACCCATAAAACATCGCGAGTTGGCGGTGTATCAAAGTGGTAGGAATCGCGTTTCTTGACAGCATCAGCTTCAGTGAGGTTAGCGTCGCAT
This sequence comes from Edaphobacter sp., assembly GCA_035317185.1. GTDB lineage: Bacteria > Acidobacteriota > Terriglobia > Terriglobales > Acidobacteriaceae > Edaphobacter. The sequence continues at coordinate 28,412 of DATHHN010000051.1, read as the reverse complement.
TTGCCACAGCGCCCCCGGGTGAGATCTTCCGTGGAGATCTCATCTCCGCATTTGCTACAGATTAAGGCGACGCGTCGTTCGAGAGGCGGAGATAGCTCGTCTAAGAGTCTATTAGCAGTGTCCTCATTGCAACTGAGCCCTGAACTCAACTCTTTCGCAGAGATCTCGAAGGGGCCTCCGCGGCTAAAAAGGTTGCGAAGTTCGTCGACCAGCTCCGGCGGGAATTTCGTTGCGAATTCTTCCCACGCTATGTTGTGATCGATGGTCATACATTTGCTCTAATCATCTCGATGACGCTCCATACTTCGCTTGCAGTCATCTGGTGCGTTAGTCTTACTCTTCTTTCTTCTCCATAAAGCTGAACTCTCACTCTACGCATTTCGCCCTCTGAGTCTCCGCACTGTAACAAAAAGTTTCCGTTTGTTCCCTTGAAGCTTCGAGGCTGCACCGCCCGACGAACGTCGCGTACCGGCCCTATGTCCTGGTAACCGGCGCTCGACGAGGTTGATACAAACTCAACGTATGCGCCGGCCGCGCTCAGCCGCGTAGCTTGTGCTATGACGCCCGCTTTATTAAGCGCTTGATCATCGAATTTCTTGATTGCTTTTTCGATGACAAGGTGCTGCAGATCGTCGAAAGGGACAACCCTGTTGACTACATCTCGAACGTCTCGGATCAAGGCTTTGTGTTCGTCTTCTTCCCACGCAGTTTGCACAAAAATGGCGGCTAATCCATCCCCTGGACGCGCCACGAAACGAGTCACCGAGCGATCTGACCGAATTCTATAGGCACGAAACTCATAAAGGTCCCCATTAATATCCTCGCGACGATCCATTTCTTTTCTTCGAATCGCAAATTCCTTGCCCTGATGCCACACAAAGACGAGTTCACCGTTTCGGAGATTAATTCCACTGAGAGTGCGTTGTCGAGGGAAGTCTAAGGATAGGTTTTTGTTCCAAAGCTCCAGAAGACCCGCGGCTTTAACCTTTTGCTCCATTGCTGTAGGATCGCGCATGGTTTTGCGAACTGCCGACGGAATCGTATAGATGTACACGTGTTGATCTCCCCATCCCTCCACCTCGTTCAACCAAGATTCGATATGCTCCCGCTGCAACTCGCCTGACTGAATTGCAGCGAGCATGTTTTGTTCGAATTCAGCTTTAGTGACACCGATTCGGATTCCCCTCTCACGGAGGAGTTCCTTAATAAAGGCATTACCTTGTGCTAAGACAATTCCCCGAGCCAGTTGGATGAGTGCATCCTTTTCCTCAGGCAAGGGAGGCGGCACCTTGGGCATTTTCACATTCCTCCAGTGGGGTCACTCTTGATGCCTGGCCTAGAAAAATGATTCTACGGCTCGTAAATGGGATTGTGTGACTCAACGGTGCGGTGGGTGGTTGACCGACGATCTTGAAGTTGAAAATCTCAACTGTCGCCAAGGCCAATTCACTCATCCACTGTTAAGGCGTGGCAGCGGCCCGCCTCAAAAACTATATCTTTTGAGCGGTTCCGAACCTCCAGCAAATACAAGGACCGCATTATGCCGATGTTATTAGCGATGACCGGACTAAACGTACTCCTGAAGACGAGTACCTCTCCCGCGATCCGAGCCCTACAAAACGAGCTGCCTACATCCGAAAGGCGAGAAGGCGAGGAGATGGGCCGGACGATGAGCATCGGTGCTGCAAGTCCCGTTGTCGTTCTCCCTTGTTGTATTTGTGAGTGACGCTTCTAGTTTTCTGACTTGGCTTTTGCGCGGTGTGGCACAACATCATCCTAGAGGGAGCGAAGCAAGGCTTTCGGCATGCTGGCAGTGTAACGGCTTGCCCGTCCCACACGAAGCTGTTCAGCTGGGAAAATCCGTACCTGGAAAACAGGGTCACGGCAACCGTTATGTTCCCCCCGTAGGCGAGGCGAGATCCTGTTGTTCTTCTGTCAGGAAGGCTAGAAAGCGCCTTCCAAAAGCATTGAGCCAGAAAACAGTGTTTGGTCCAGAGGCAAGCACCTCGATTAGCTTTTTATTGAAGTCACCTTGATCCCTAACGCTGTTTGGCCCGTTCAGCGTCGGTACAAGAACCTCCAACCTACTGGAAATTAATCCGAGCCCCTGCAGCCGATACATCGTAGGGTTTGTCTGTTGCGGTTTCACCGTTACCGCAGCTGGTGCTGGTGGCAAATGGGGAAGCGTTTTGTTGGGAATGTAGGGTGCCAGACTCTTCAGTACCGCCAGTTCTTCTAGATTGAGGTCTCTCAAGATACGGAGAAATGTTTCTTTGTTTTCATCGAGAATGAACGTTTCCGTCCCGCTCTTGGCCAGTCCCTCAGCCAACATGAGGCGCTTCTCCCGAAAACGATTCGTCCGTTCTTGATCGATGGATTCGAAGAGAAGGGCCTGAAATTCTTGGGATTCGTAGAAGGGAAGGTCCTTTTGTTGCGGGCGTAATTCATTGAAGCGTTTGGCGAATTGGATTAGCAGCTCCAAGACCCGGTCATTCCAACGCTTCTGAGCGATGTCCCCCAGCAAGCCTGCAATCAAGGGACCCACGTATGGCAATGACACAGATAGAACCGTTTGGATTAGAACCGTTTGGATTGAAGTGTCTCTTATCCCCTCGACAATGCTCGACTGGTCGTCGCTGAGCTGAAGCACCTGTAAGAGTAAGGGGTCATCATCAATAGCCATCGGTCTCACACTCTCCTTATTGAGCAGATGCAACCGCTTCCTTCTGCCTCGGATCACCGCCTTTCCCGGGGTCACCTCAAGTTTCCGGCTAAACCATGAAAATGGGATGCGGTTTCTCTGCAAACGCACATAAAGTTCCGTTTATTGAGGTGTCCCCTTGACAGACGCTTAACACGACGTTCGAGCGATGGAGATTCTTGACTTAGCGGTCAAATGTCTCGAGGCTTACAGATGATCTCTAACTTATCGATTAACGCCAAGCTGCTCTGCTGCGATAGCTGTTGGGACTGAATCAAGGGAGACTATCCGGAAATCTGAGTAAGTTTTGAACTGGCTCATCTTTCGACCTCGAAGAAAAGTACCATTGATAGCCACTGGCTGATTCAACTTGTGAGCATCGCATGCTTTGTTGTAATCAACCGCTGCTAACCAGACTTTTGCCTTGAGAGAAGTCTCGTCATCAAGAATGTTTAGCACAGCATCGCCTTCCATCTCATTGTCAGAATTTAGCCCACCCCTGAGGGCGCTCACCTTAGCAATGAATCGACCATCGGAAGCAGTCCGTGATGGCCTCAATTGACGAGCCACATCTTCTAGAGAAGGAAAAAGATCGTACCTCAGATCAACTCGATCTGGGACAGATGGAATCGGCAGTGCTGTGTCCCAACTAGTCGTAACGTACAGAGAAGTATCTTCAGCCGAAACTGGAAATCCTAAAAGCGATTCAAAGAAGTTTCCGCTGATCGTTATATCGCCTGATTCAGGATTCACCAACCTGTCGGTCTGGTCGGCCAGTACAAAGCTGTTTATCTGAGTTAAAGATTCCATGAGGCGTTCTGTGACCTGTCGACCAAATGCCGGAGCTTCAATCGCCCCGTCATCTTCTTCGGAAGCTGAAAGTTGCAATTGGCTATCCGGTTCAACGGGACAAATGCATGAAACGATGAAACTTGAAAACTCCGTTTGGCCCATCCTGCACGATTTTATATAGGCTTCTGCTTCAGGATTGCTCATTCGAGCGTGAAACTTCTCCGGGCGAATGATGTCGTAGGTTGTCGCCGAAATCGCCCTGAGCGCTGCATCGAAAAGATTCATTCCATCAGGAAGCGCTATCGTTCCTAGTCGAGTATCTGGACTCTTATATCCGAAACGGACAGTATCAGCCGAAGGGAATATAAGCGCGTTCAAAACCTCATTCATACTGCGGCTTTCGGCGTTTGCAACTGCACTAACGAAATCCGCCATACGGGCGACGTAGTCGCCAACCTCGGGACTTTGAGGAACTATTACTTCTTTCGTTGGGTCGGCTGCCAATCGGTATAGAGCGATAGAGAAGCGCGGGGGCAAGTTGACGCGATTCCAGCCATGTCTCGTCGCATACCGTTGGGCTGCCAAAGGTCCGACGCGTCGAAGGAGGTTTTCGGAGATATGAGTGCTAGACATGTCCGATCTCCAATCTCGAGGCTCGCGCCATCAGCGTTGTCAACGCCTCTACAGTTAATACGTTACATCGTGGAATGCTTATTGTGCGGCTTGTTTCGTTTGAAACTTCCTGCGAACCAAACAGATCAAGCCAGTACGCGCAGCGTCGTTGAATGAGATGCTCTTCGGGTTCATGGTATGTCAGCCAATGTGATGAATCTTGGGGCATTACGTAGACTACGAGCAGACGTGGAATCGTACTTGGAAGCCTGAGATCGTTGTAATTCTTGATTGGAAGAGGGTATGTGAACTCGGGGGTGTCCGTCAGAACCTCTGCAGAAGTCGCTTTCAGCTGAAAGCCTAGTTGCGCATTGTGCCTTATCGAATCGAAACTCACTGCTCCTTGCGAGCTGATCATTACATCAAGACTCTCATAATCTTTCTGAGGGCGATCGCAAGCAAAGCCGGCCCGCGCTGCGATCGCATGAATATACGCATAGCTCAGCTCTTCCTTAATTTGGTTCAGGGGTAAAGGCAAGTTCTCTCCAATCGCAACATTCTATCTCCTTCATCAAACGTTAGTTACGGCTATTTTTCTCGAATCTCTTGAAACCATCGCTAGCAATGCCGTTAGAGGTCTTCATAAGCCCAAGTTGTCGTTCACCGCGATCTCGATATCCTGCTCCGACCCCAGATACCGCTCGGTGGTCTGGATGGATGAGTGGCCGAGCAGAAACTTGATCTGTTCCAGATCCCCGCCATTCTTGCGGCAGAGCTTGGCGCAGGTGCGGCGCAGGTCGTGGGCGCCGAAGTGCTCGATCCCGATTTGCTTCGATGACTGTTCAACTACCGACCAGACCGCCCAGTCGCTCAGGGTATCGCGATTGACTTTCCCACTCTTCGAGACAGAGCGTAGCAGCCGGCCATCTTCGATGCCGGCCGCGGTCATCCAGGCGTTGATGCCCTGCTTGACCCACATCGGAATGGCGACGGTGCGGATGCGCCGGCCTTTGCCCTCCAGGTCGGCCAGGACCCATCGCCCTTCGCGTTGCTGGATGGTGGCGACGTCGAGCTCGGCCAGCACGTTCCGCCTGAGGGCGCAGCCAACCAGAAGCGCCAGGATCACGTAGTCCCGCTTCCCTTTCAGGGTGGAGCGGTCGGGAACGGCCAGGAGTTCTTTGGCCTGCTCGCGGGTCAGCCAGTTCCCCAGCCGTGTGATTTGAGGAATTATTTGTCGTAGTTTTTGCGGCGGTATCTGTCGTATGGTCCAGCAAACCTCCGTCCAGCGAGCCGTTGCTCGGCGGCCTGAAGCGAACAAATACAACGAGTTGGCGTCTGGGTCTAGAGATAGCCGCTCTCCCTTAAGGCAGCTTGTGGCCAGCGTTTACGCCAAATAGCGGCTCAACATCTACGCCAGACAATTTCTCAAGCTACACTCATTGAACCCTCGAACAAAGCGAATTGCTTCCGAGAAGCGCGTTTCACGGGACTGATTGTGAGTCGCGATTCGAATCTGCAGGTTTGTTTCCTGGTTTCCACAGTGCCCAACGGCGAGGAACCTGGGACAACTATCTCTTGTAATTCGATTGGCCCATCAGGACGTAGCCGCCCTATCCCAATGCAGAAGCCATTTTGTTTCCATTTACTATGAAGCTGGTCCAGAAAGCTGCGGGCTTCCTATCCCGTTTCGGAGTATTTAGGTGTCGCATGGTTAGAAAAAGCAGGACCAAGTCCGTACCGCCGCGAACTCTCACTGAATTCATAGAGGCATTTGCGCAATACTCTTCCAGCTCAATCTATCTGAAATGTTTTCGCGGGCAGCGGGACTCCTCTTGGCCAAACGTAGCGGGTATATTCCGGCCTGATCTCAAAGAGCTTCTGAAGAATGAGAAAAGGGCGATTCGCGATCTAATCTCAGTTCATCCTTCTGAATTCTCATCCGACGAAACCATGTTTGATAAGCTCGTCCGGATGCAGCATTTCGGACTGCCGACTCGATTGCTGGATGTCTCGCTGAACGCGTTGGTCGCGCTCTATTTTGCAACCGATCCAGGCCCTGACGGCAGATCAAGTGACGGCATGGTGATAGCTTTGGCGATCCCGCCGGAACGCGAGAAATATTTTGATAGCGATTCAGTGAGTTGCCTTGCCAATTTGGCCAATATGACTTCTGAGGAAAAGGACGAAATTGATCGGCTGAGAGAGTCGCTAAAAGTAGATATCTCGAGTGCTGGAAACATCAAGAAATTCAATAAAAACGCAGTTATAGAACGACTTCATCAATTTATTCGGTCTGAAAAATCTTATTTCCAATCGATCATTGATCCCATAGATTTATTTAAGCCGTACTATGTTCATCCCAAAATGAGCAATAGGCGAATTCTGGCACAATCTGGTGCTTTCATCCTCTACGGGATAGATGCACGCAAGAAGATGTTTTTCCCGGACACGATTGAAGAAGCCCCATTCATTGTTCCGCATAGTGAAAAGAGCCGCATTCGACAGTCACTTGAAAATCTTGGCATCAATGAAAGCACACTCTTCCCTGAGATCGACAAGGCAGCAGCCCGAATCAAGAATCAGTACAAGAAGAAGTAGGACGTCGACTTCGAAACTAGGTTGAGAGCCAGCTAAAAGAACATTCAAACTGCCTCTTTCCGGAGAAACAGGACGATTCGCTCTCTAGAATCGCGCGGTGACGCACTAAGGCGTTATGCTTTCCGCCACTTGTCTCTGCTCCCGACTTTGGTGTCACGGACGCGCTCAACGTGGACTGCTGCATCCGGCTTAATCTCGCGGGCTCGCTCAATGGCTTCAGCTTGGGTCGGGAGGATGGCACTGGCCCTTTCCGAACCTGGTTTCCTTACTGCATAATCTCCCTGCTCACGCCTTTCGATATATAGTGCGGCCTTGGCCATAAAGCCCCCTTTCCTACGAGTAGAATACACCGCGCCAATGCTTTCGCTACGGTGCAGTTCGAAGTCCGCTGAGTGCACTGCCTCATCTGACTAAACTGTTTCTATGGACGACGCAACCGGCAAGCCGCAGACGTTTCTTCAATCCATCGGGCAGCGCTACGCGGCCGAGAAGTTGAGAGCTCAAGAGAGGCTGAAAACCTACGGGCGGGACGAATGGAACTTTGCCATCGTGGGACTAGATTGCGACTTGACCGTCATTGACCTAGAAGGTCTGGTGACGCTCCGCGAAGTCGTAGAGCCTCCAGGAGAAATCTTTCTCGCCGGTGCTCTTGAAAACCCGGCCGCTTTCGGAGCTATAGGCCGCTATTCGTCTCAAATCAAGCATGAGTTGGCCGTGAGCAGGAATTTCGCTGGCGATGACTTTCAAGCGGTTTGGAATTTCGCATGGTGGCTCATCTCCGGCCTCAGAGTCAAAACTCTGGCCGAGTTTTTGGTTCCGGTTACTGCGGATTGCTCGTGGTCTGTCATCGCCGGAATTGATGACCACACCTGCAAAGCAAAGCTGCTGGAGGACGTGCCTCAAACTCGGAGTTTGGCCAAGCCCGTGAAGATCGTCGAGGAGGACTTGCGCTGGGCGTTCAAGAAGGCACTCATCATGGGCGACTTGTTGGAGGTTCCTCGATTTCGACTAGCCGTGGAAGCTCTCACAACTCATCAGCATCTGCTCAGCCCCCGCATGATGGCGGCTTCGATCTGGTCGGGTATTGAAGCTCTCATGGACATCAGTCAAGAACTGACGTTTCGGCTGGCGCTTTCAGTCGCTTCGTTGCTTGAGCCGAGAGGTGAGAAGAGGTACGAGCGGTACCGCCAGACCAAAAAACTCTACGAGATTCGCTCCAAAGCTGTGCACGGCGGTGAGTTGACTGATGACGCCATTCGGCAACACGTCATTCAGAGCCGGAAGCTGCTCTCTGACCTCATTTGCCACATGCTCGACGCTCGTAAGGTTATGAGCAGAGAAGAAATCGAACGCGTTGTGCTTGGATAGATTGGTTTTGGAAACGACAACAGCTGACGATTGGAGATTAGTAATCGTAAGTCGGCTTATCGTGAGTGAGCTGATCTCTCGATGAGCGCATTGGCGATTTACAACTCATCGAGGAATACACGGTGGACCTGCGGCCTCGGGGCTGCCCTCATTTCGACAGCGACTGTGAACCTCTCGAAAACGCTGTATGTTGAAAGTACGGGAATTTCTAGAAACGCAGCGCCGCGAAGAGATTCATTTGCCGACGCATGAATAAAAGAACGTACGACACACTCCTCGGTCTCGGATTCGATACAGACATCATCGCGCGTATCGACGAGCACGGACACACCGTGAGCGCGCTTAGCAATCTCTCGAAAAGAGCCCTCGCGGCAGACTATTCCGAGACCGAAATCGCCCTTATCCAGGAGAAAATCCAGCGGATCCCCATCCCCCAGGACGTTGTCGAGGCGGTCCTGGCAGCTTCCGATAGGGTCTGTTGTTACTGCAGAGACGGTCTCAGCAGCCGCCCATTTCAAATCCATCATGCGGTCGAATATTCCCAGACCCAAGACAACTCCTTCGACAATCTCATTCTCCTGTGTCCGAACCATCACCAAACGGTCCCGAAGAAAGAAACGCTGGAAGCACAGAAACAGGCCCGGGCCGAATGGTACGCGCTCGTGTCAGTCGTCAAGGCATACAGGAGCAAAGGAATCACATTCCCGTTCGGAAGCTTTCTTGCGCTTGACTATGGCAGCAATCCCGACCCTCTGACGTTGATTGAGGGCTACAGGCTCTCGAACTCGACCGCGCTCGATCTGTCCCAATCCGCGTTGGCGCAGAGCGCCGCACAACGAATGGAGAGCTCCTCTTTCCTCGCCGTCGCGGGTCCATCCGGCAGCGGCAAGTCGACGTTCGCCAGGGGCATCATCGGTCGAATTTGTGCCAAGGGTTTTGTAGCCTTCCAGTTCCAGCCTTCTCCGAACGGACAAGCGGCTGCGGAAATTCTGACCTTTCTTTCGCTGGCTGACCGAAACTCTGTCCTTCTGCTCGATGACATCAATGTGTATCTGAGTGAGGTCGACATTACCTCTATCGAAGCAGCTTCGCATCTAGGGGCCAAGGTGATGTGTACGTGGACGAGAGAAGGAGCCGGAGCACCTTCTTTGGAGCGACATCTCCCTGACTGGATGTCGATCGATTGGGAGCAACTACGACCAAGTGTCTGTGAATATCTCCTCAAGCACGAGACAACACTCGCCCCGGCAATCGGCCAACGTCAAGGTAACGTCGTTCGCCGGGTCGGCTTGGGTCACTTGGATCAACCACTCGAACGTCACGCTTCCATCTATGCCGAGAATGCGAAGTCTGTCAGTGAGTTCGTGTTCCTCCTCCGCGGTGGAGATGAGATCGTGCAACGCGAGCTTGATGTCCTGATCGCAGCCAACCGGAGCGATATTCCGATTCTCACGCTTGCGATCGAACAGATAGCCGGCTTCGAGAACATGCTTACCCCGAAGGACGTTGTTGACAGGTGTGCCCTCGCGGGCGTAGCTCTTTCTCCCCCGATCTCGGAGGGATGGGTAAGCAAAGTGCTTCGAGAGCAAGTTGCTCGCGGCAGGAGTCAGGAGTCGCGGGGATACTTTACGACCATTCATCGCGAGTGGGCGTCAAGATTGATCGACAGAGCCTTGGCGAGTCCAACGAGCTCCGACGCCGTGAGGCGCCTCCTCCTCAGAGAATTCGACTTCGAGTCGGAGGCTCCGGAGCGCTGTATGCGCCTTTGCAGTTGGCTTTGGTATCACGCCGACGGGGGTAAGTGGGTCCGAGAAGGCCTGGCTGCCAAGAGCGCCAAGGACTGGAGTGTACTGGTAGGAAAGGCGGCAGCGAGGAATCTAGGGACATTAGGTTCTGTAGCGGAGCGGATGCATTTGTTATTCCAGTGGCCCAACTGGGGATCAATCGTCGGGACAGCGTTTGAAGAGCACGAAGCAAGTATTCGCGAATTACTGCGAACCGCAACCGTCACCAGCTGGCCTTCTCTGAAGTCTCTAAGCTGGAGCATCGAGACAGCAAACCCTGCCCTCGCATCGAGGTTATGGAGCTCGTCAGAAAATGACCCCAGAGTCGTTGCGAAGCTAGTCGAAGCGACCCATCCCAACTATTACGACACCGTTTCCTGGTACTTCGGGTCCGTTCGGAAGCGGAGCCCTGAGTGGCTGGACGATGTCGGTCGAGCACTCAACACGGATCAAATGCTTGCTCAACTCGATCACGCTTCCACCGGAGACGTCTCAAACATCTTCACCATGTTCGAGATTCTGGACAGACTTCACGTTCCGAGACGACGCTCGATGGTGCGCAAAGCCGCCGAAGCGTTTGGGCGAACCCTCATGGACTGCCCCCTCCGGGTGCTTCACATTGGCTTCCCGCCGGTGGTGGACCCTACCTGGCTCGTTTTCGACGGAGACATCAAGGCTGCACTCGCGTTGGTAGACCCGGTCTTTTTCAGTCGCGAGCTTGAAGCAGCATCGCCACGGGGATGGCGCGAGTACTGCAATCTCACCAGCTTTGCCACCCCTGCCGTCGCAGAGTTTGAGAAGAAAGTCATCGATGCGATTGATATTCAGAAGTTCGTGGCCAATGTCGCAGCCACTGCGATCGGACAAGAATATGAGCTTCGTTGTTTGCTGTGGTCTCTCGGACGAGCCTCAATCCGTGTACGGGAGAACCTGGCCAAAGCGCTTTATCCAACCGTTGCCGCCGCATGTGAACGCTCTTCTTCGGAATGTCCTCGGATTCTAGAAGCCTTCTACCCTCTAGATCCGTCCCTGGCGACGCAGCTGAAATTGGAGTTCGCCACGACGACTGAACCTGAGGTCGAAGAGAGCTGGCGCGAGGAACAGCGTTTGAGTAAGCGAGACGACAAAGCGCGCTGGAAAGACGCCGCACAAATTGCAAAGAAATTTGCTCCACTCGAGGAGTCTGGCGAGGACTACGTGTTCGACCCCTGGCACCTCGATGAAGTGTGATCTGGGCCTAGCGAATCCGATCTCAAATGGCGACAACAGACCAATGCACTCATCGAGGAGCCTTTGGTTCGTTACGTAACCGCCCGTTCCATACGCAAGCCAAGGGCTCAAAGAGCGTTAGAGTTCGAATTCTCTTACGATTCCAAGGCGTCGAGGATTTTATGGAACGATCGCTTTACTTGAAGCAAATCCCAGCGCAACGGCCGGGGGCGGCCCGCAAACAGCGCGTTGAAATGGGCGGTCGACACCGACTGAACGCGCCACTATAACGTGAGTCCACCAATCTCCAAAGAATCGTAGACAAAACGAAGCAAATACGCGGTGCGTCCGCGCCAACAGCCGTGCGGTCTGCAGCCCCAGCTAGGAGTATCTGTCTTGGTACACCAAAATGTTACTGGCAGTCATTTTTTGTTGACTTGAGGCTCGGGACTTCATACTCTAAATCTGGATCGGCGCTACTCGCTGACGTTCAAGTGATCTTTGACAATCCTCCGGTGTAGTTAAAGGGAATCAGGCCGCCTAGAAATAGGTGTAAATAGGTGCCAGTGTTCGGTACCTGGGCAGGAAATCAACCCTGTCAATTGAAGTCCAGCTAGCATATGCCACCGCGCTCGCTCGGCTCGCAGAAAAAGACGGCTCCCGGCGTCGATCGTTCCCTCCTCTGATTCCTAGTGCTACGCCACCGGCCCAAGGGCCGAGGAGGCAATATGAACACAAAAAAGCAACTTGACTGTTGCATTGAGCTAATAAAGACAATGCTTTCAGACCCCAACAACGACATGACGCCGGAACAGCGCAGCAAGCTCAAGAAGGGCATTCGTGACCTCAAACGCTTGCAGAAGGCGACAAAGCTCACTCGCCGGGATATCTTCCCTGTCGTGAGTCGCATCGCAGAAGCAGCATACGAAGTTGTGAACAACGGACAGAGTGCGTGAGTTCCAAGGGAGCCGTTTTTGTTTCACCCAGGCGAGGAGACCATGAATTATTCAAAAGCTGTTCGCGTAGCACGGTCACTGGCAGATATATCGCAAGGCGAATTGGCCGACCGAGCACAAATCGATCGGAGCTACTTATCGCTAATCGAGTCGGGCAAACGACAAGCATCAGTAGAGACAATTGAAAAGATTGCCGCAGCCTTAGATATGCCGTTCCATCTACTTAGCCTTCTCGCGAGCGAAGAGAAGGATATTCAGAAAGCTAAGCCAAGCCAGATCGCAAATCTTTCGCTGGCTCTCACCAATCTCCTTTTACAGGCCCCAGCGGATGACAAACCCGATACCAAAACCAAACAAACGCCCTCTCGGCGAGGCTCCCCTAAAAAGCCTACGAGAACTGGAGTTTCGAATAGGGGTAAAACGCGAAGTGTTGCTGCGACTCGCTAGCAACTCAGGCGACAACTACGCTCCATTTCAACATACGAAAGGCGCTAAGCCTCATCCGCGTATCATCAAGCCTATTAAATCACGCACTATTGATAACCCCCGCAAAGATCTGAAGTCGGTCCAGTCAAGAATCCTGGACCGACTTCTTCAGCCAGTAACGCTTCCCCACTTCCTGTTTGGAGCTGTTCGTGAACGATCCATACGGCTTCATGCCGAACAGCACTTGGGAGCCAAGCTCATTGTAAAGATGGACATTAAGAGCTACTATCCGAGCATCACCAACGACCACATATTCCACCTGTGGCGAAATGTTCTGCTCTGCTCACCACGCATCGCACGATTACTCACCCAGCTCACCACATACAATCGACACCTTCCGCAAGGCGCACCCACAAGCCCAGCATTAGCAAACATACTTCTGGCTTCGGTCTACTGTCCGGTGTTGACAGCCTGCGCGGATAACAACATACGGCGACAGCGTGGGTGGACGACCTCATTTTTTCCGGAGATCGCGCCCGGCAAATGATTGAGCCGGTTCGCAAAATTCTCTCCGACAATGGATTTGCGCCCGCCCGCAAGAAAATTGAGATTCTAAGTGCGCGATCTGAGAAGATCGTCACTGGTGTGCGACTCGGCAAGGACCGCCCGCGTGCGGGTAAGCAAAAGCTTCGGGACATCAGAGCTGGCCTCCACAATCTAGAACTCGGCCGATTCACAGATGGCGGTCGAGCCGTAGACGTCCGCAACCTACGCGAACAAATTACTTTTGTCCGCTCCCTATGTCCTTCGGATGCCGCGCCTTTGGCTTTAGCCTTAGATAACTGGGAAAGATCGTTAGACTCATAACGAGTGCGCGCTAACTTAGTCCCAGATTGTCGTTGACTGGGATTTCGATCTCCTGCTCCGATCCCAGATAACGCTCCGTCGTTTGAATGGAGCTATGCTCAAGCAGAAACATGATCCGTTCCAAATCGCCGCCGTCCTTGCGACAGAGCTTCGCCCACGTCCGCCGCAGGAGTTAAGGGATCACTACACCAAACGTCAAAAATCGTACGCTAACGCTCTGGGGCTGAGCACAGTCAACGTCCGAGAAGCGTGTTTCGGGGGACCTATCCGCCTGCCCCGCTCCGTTTGTGTCCTCACGCGCCTAGCACTGGTTGAAGGAATAGGCGCTCGTAGTGGGTAAAGCAATTGGTCTCGCGGACGAGCGCCGATGCCGATTGGCACTCTGGGTCGCTTGCGACCATCTCGCGGTAGCGTCGGTAACTCTCTTCGTCTGGGAAAGTGAACATCGCGACGGCGACATCCGCCGGCCCGTCCTGGCCGAGTCCTGGGAAGCTCACCCCTACTCCGTCTGGAGTCGCCCGGGGGATGAAATATCCATAATGAATACCGCCGTAGCGTTCGACGAGCAAGATCCAGGTTCGTGCATACGTTTCAAACGCACTAAGCTTGTTCAAGTCGAGAGTATATCGAATCTGACACGTCACTGCGGGACTGTTCGCCATTGCTCTCCTCCTTATACCTATCAAGCTTGGCATGAGTGCGAGAAGTCGTCTTCTCGAAGTTTATGAGGGTGTGGGCGGAAGGAAGGAAGACCGTCTCAGATTGCGCAACGAACGTTAAAGTAAGCAGACGCTCACCAGGCAAAATGCCAGTGTTTTGTGTTGCAAAAGTCTGTTGCGATTTGCTGCCCCTTGGCCATGGGTTTCGCAACAGAATCTTACCGTACTATTTTTGACGTTTGGTGTACCGACCCCATCTACTACAACACCCTGCTTCTTTCGCGGGTATACGAGCAGAAGCTGGCAGCAGGGTATCTGGAAGCCGTCAAGATTCTCAAAAACACCTCGCCCGTCGCTTGGCGAGACGTCAATCTGATCGGCAGCTTCGACTTCTCGACCAGTTCAACGCCGGTCGACATCGAAGCCCTGGCGGCGCGCTACCAAGATGAAGACTTCTGGCGCCGCTCTATGCAGGAAGGCGATGAAGAGGGGCCAGAACGGTAAAGGCGGCCAATTTTACCTTTTCGAGGAGTTGGGCCAGAATAGGGGTGATTTTACTTTCGCGGGGGTTGGACAATAATAGCCAACCTCAACCCACAGAGTTACTGCAACAGAGCCCGAATTTTTGCGTTAGGGGATCAGCTCAATAAACGGAAATTTATGTACGTTAGCGAAGAGGTCGCTTCTGTTTTCAATCCTTTACAAAGTTCAGGAGCAAGCAGATTCCCACCTACAAATGCTTAAAACCACCAATTCCTATTGACCTGATAATGCAGGACTTATCAGGCCAAAGCGAAGCTTAGCGTACGCAGCGTTCCGTTTCTTGAGGTGACCCCTAGCGAGTTCCTATCAGAAGAGTCAAGGATGACGAAGGATATAGCTGCACCAAGCTTACCGCTGATTAGGCTTCCTCTGAATCCAACTCACTGAACAGCTCATTGAGCGACAGATAGATCGTGGTATCGGCAACTTCGAACCGTTCCTTGCGTACCCAGTTTCCGGTAGAACAATCCCAGCCTTCACGGGTCTTCGGATCGATGATCCAAATATTCGGCACCTGAAATTGGATGTAATCCTGGATCTTCTCTTGGGCCTTGATGTGGCGGTCCTCCGGCGAGAGAACCTCTATGGCAATAAGCGGGGGTCTAGTGAAGACCTGCTCGACGGGAGTTTCGCGGCGGAACACGCTGACGTCAGGAATTCTGTAACGAGTCGGCGTGAGACGAGTGCGCTGCTCCTGGATCGAACGAACACTCCAATCTCTGCTTCGGGTGTGAAACCAGAAGGTTATCGCCCTCTGGACAACATTGTGGTCGTACTCACCCACATTTCTCTCCTCTAACTCACCATCCACATATTCGCGGTCGGGCCGGTAGGTTGTGTGGAGATATTCACTCACCGGTATCTGGGTTGCTGAAGCCATAGATTTATCTCAACTTCTGCATGGATTTTAGCAAACAACCTCGCACGCGTTGTGCCAATCAGCTTCAATTTCTGCCCCATGAGCGTCCAGCATATAGCGTATACGCATTCCACACTCCGGCAACGGGTTGTTCCTTCCACACCCATCTCGGAACTTCGTTGCGCCTCGCCCGTTGCCGCAAGGACGTCAGCGCCCAAATCGCCAACCAGCAACCACCATCTGCGACCTCACATCTCGAGCCCTATTGGCGCCCAATCAGCTGCGCGAGCTGCCGATCTTGCATTTTTCTTTATTTGCTTGACAATAATTCTCAACTAAACATATGCTCTCCACTTGAAATTAGAGGCCGCCTGTTATTGATTTTAGGACGAGCCTTTGGGATCTCAGTTTCGCTGGACGCGAAGTATGTTAGTCCGATAGTAATGATGCGCTTGAGAAGGTTTAGCCCCCTCAGTGCGTCTTGCTGATTCACTTCCTCCCACTTTCAAGCCCATTCTCCATTTTAGAGTTCCCGTCTCTAAAGCTGTGAACTCATTTTTCTCAGAGAGGAAACAGACGAATGGCAACTCACTCCGATAGGTTCGTAAAAATTCGGCAGATCATTGAAATCACCGCCAACCTCGCACTGATTACCGCAGTCGTTGTTGGTCTAACCGTTTTCCTGCGTCATCCGAGTTCAGCGAATGTAGGCAACATTGCAAACATCAACGCACCGCTCAGCCAGAACCCTCCGGTTGGGACGAAGATCGATTTACCGGGAATCGATTGGAGAGCCCACAAGGCCACTCTTGTTGTCGCTATATCCAGCGCTTGTCATTACTGCGTGAATAGCACGCCTTTCTATAGTCAAATAACCCATTCAGCTCACCACGCCCCTGTTGTTATCGTGATGCCGCAAGGTCAGGAAGAGGCAAGGGCGTTTCTACAGCAACATTCAATCACTCCCAACAATACCGTTTCCACAGACCTCGCGAATATCCAGGTCCAAGGGACTCCAACCTTGCTTCTCATCTCTTCATCGGGAACTATCACCCGATCATGGGTTGGCGAGCTTACGGAAACGCAAAAGAAACAGGTTATCGATGCGCTAAACCAAATCTAACCGGAGGGTTAGTCCTGTGAAGCTAATTATTCGTTGCGCGTTGGCTATCGTCGCCGTCTTTGTCTGCTTCGTTCTTGTCAAAAAGAACGACGGGGTCTATGCACAAACATTCTCTGATACATGTGGATCTGAAGAAAACGCCTGTCTTGGGAACGGTGGCGGAAGTAGCTGTAGTTCTCAGTACACCAATTGTATTAATGTGCGGCAGTCTAATTGCAACACCAACAGCACACCTTCGTGTAAGGTCAATTACGTCGATTCCGGACCCGCATGCGTAGCTTCTTGTAATCCCAATTGCGGATGCGTGTATCCTGCACCTGAATGCCCGGTTCCGATCTGTAACCAATACGGAAGTGGCTGCATCTGGACGTGTGACAGTCCAGTCATTGTCGACGTCGAAGGTAGGGGCTTTCACCTTACCGATGCGGCAGGAGGAGTTCTTTTTGATTTCTCTGGTACCGGCCAAAAGGAACAGGTGGCCTGGACAAACCCAAAATACGGAAATGCGTGGTTGGTCCTGGATCGAAACGGCAATGGGACAATCGACAACGCCACTGAGTTGTTCGGAAACATCACTCCTCAGCCTCAGAGTGCAACTCCAAACGGTTTTCTTGCCCTAGCGGTTTATGACTCGCCATCAAACGGTGGCAATGGCGACGGTTATATCACCCAGGATGATCAAATCTATTCTCAACTACGGCTTTGGACAGATACGAATCACAACGGCATTTCTGAGCCAGATGAACTGAGAACACTTGCCGCAGCCGGAGTAAAAAGCATCTCGTTGAACTATAGGGATGGATCTCGACGGGATCAATACGGCAATGTGTTTTTCTATCGAAGCCATATCCAAATGGAGTCTTTATCGGATTTCGACCATTTGGTCTATGATGTGTACCTTGTTGGCGTAAATGGAAATTAGGTACTCGGGGTAGTCGGCGGTATGAATAAGTTGCGAGGCGGTTATGCGGATTTGATCGCAATGGCACTTTTATGGACTTGGAGCGTCGTTGCGTTGGGGCAAGCTACATCTCCGCCTTCGGAAATTCCCACTATCCGTGTGACCACCGATTTGATCCAGGTTCCAGTTCTCGCGCTGAGGCCACCTTTTAGAACGACGTCCGGACTTACTCGCAGTAATTTCAGTGTTCGCCTGGATGGGGGACCTCCCTTTCAGCCCAGCTATGTGCGGCAGCAGGGAAATGAGCCAATTGGTCTTGGTATTATGGTGGTCGCAGATACGGGCGAACCGGAACTGTTGTCGAGAGGTCTTCAGGTTGCATTCCAGGATTGGCCATCAGATCTCTTGAATGGTGCAGATCGACTATCTATCTATATCTCGGCATGCCACTTGGTCCGGTCATTAAACAGCGCACCTGGCGACCTCACCCAATGGCGCGACCTTATCGTTAAAGCTGCATCGTTTTCTAACTTTCAGACAGCACTTGAGGGAGGAAAAGCCTGTAGTCGACCATCGATAGAGGCTGTGTTAGAAGCGGGCATATACCAGATTGCAAACACCGCGCAATGGAACGTCCTTCTTCTCATCGTGAGTGGAGAACGGTCGGCCGATCTTAATTTACTCCGAAGAGTGCAGGCGATTGCAGCAATGAAAGGTGTAACGCTGTTTGCGATCAAGTACCTTCAGCGGGGCAGCTTTCCGGTTGCCGTCTACTCAGAAAAAGAAGGTCTGAACGTTTTTGTTAGCTCCCTGGGTGGCATAAGTGTTCCTTCGTCATTTGAAGATCTGGGCGAGGTAACTGAGACCATCATCAGGGACATCCGACAGCGTTACATCCTTAGTTTTCCGCGACCAGGGAACGGGAGTGCGGGCGCTCACCGCCTTGAGATAAAGACAAACTCCAGAGGCGTGATTGTCCGATCTTCTGCCGCATCGGCACCAATTCTTGACAGCACTCCCTGCACCGGTATCACTGGCTCTTCGTTGTGTTCTGAGCAGAGGCCACAATACGGCACTAGCAAGCCTCCGGAATAAAATCATGTTTAAACGAACCAGTCTATTCATCGCGATCGCTGCCACTCTGTTTTCATCTTCGCTCCATCATGAGATTGCCCGCGTAACCGTAGAGAATGTACATCCAGTTCATTGCGAACGGTTCGGAAGTGCAACGAATCTTCCCCTTCTCATCTTGCTTCACGGTGTGAGCGGTCCCAGTTCGTTTTACAGAGAGCAGGCAGATTTCTTCGCCAGGCATGGATTCCGAGTAGTGTTGCCCCATTATCTGGAAGGGGGTCATGGCCCTAATGCGACTGATGAGAACTACGACGCATGGGTAGCCGCTGTACGTGAGGTCATGTACGAATCAGACTCCGCCAAAGGGGGCCGACCGCCAGCGACGGTCATAGTCGGATATTCCCTTGGAGCTTCAGTAGCATTAGCCCTCGGTAGCCAGGGACAAGGGCCGGATGCCATCGCAGAGTTCTACGGGAGTCTTCCGGATAAATACTTCCGTGATCTGAAGGACATGCCTCCACTGTTGATTCTTCATGGTGAGCTCGACAAGGAAATCCCTGTCTATAACGCCCGTCAGCTCTCCCAATTGTGCTCAGATGCGGCTCTGAAGTGCGATATGCACATTTATCCAACCGAGGCACATGGGTTTACTCTCGAGAATCTCAAAGATGCCGATCAACGAACACTTCGATTTTTCTCTCAGATTGTTGCGCGTCGAAGCGCTCCTTTCGAGTAAAGTCCTAGCCCATCGCTCCCTACAGCAATCCCGCCCCGTATGTTATCAAGAGATACACCGATGTCCGCTGATGATGTTTGCCATCGGCGAGTCTTGTCCCGTGATTTTCCTTGGTGAATTGCACCTGGACGCCGCGCTCAGTCATATCCACCTTATAGACAGTGGCGGCATCATGAGCGTGTTAGGCAAAGTGTTGATGGAAACCACCATCCTCTACATGGTCACACAGGGTCCTTATTGCGCTTATGGCGACTCTACTGCCGGCTAGATCTGCTAGCAGGGTGAATCCGATTGTGGCGTTGCGATGCGAGTAAGACATATCTGCGATTGTTAGTAGGCATTGTCATGCCAAAACGTTCAGCGAGGCTCATCCTAAACTCCGTCCGCTTCGAGGTCTAAGCGAGTCGTCGACGATTCAGAAGCTGACGGCGAATGAAATCTGTCGAAGCCGCGATCGCAAGATTTTTGACGTTCGCTGAGATGACTCGGGAACAGAGTCCGAGGATTCCCGTGGTACCGGCAACATTGACACCGGCGGCCAATTGGTCACAGCCCAAGAAGCACCGGCTCATCAGGGTCGCATTCCGGCCGCCCAATGAACAGCTACTCTCGCCTCGTCGTCTTGCAATTCTGAGAAACTCGAATTCGTCGAGGTACCAATGTTGGTTTGGCGCAACCAGGTGCATGATTATTTCCCATCGGATATTTCCGACTGGAGACTGTCATGTGTTGCTTTCAGAATTATCTGGCGTAATGTTTCAGAATTATTTGGCGTAGTGTGGGGCATCCGCTTCGGCACCATCCAGAGAATGCCAGGAACCACTATGACTACGGTTTCGCCGAAGAATTAGGCACTTACCCTGCGAGTCGAGCATCATCCGCTTCTCACGCTCGCCCTTCAACGTGATTCGTCCGGACTCAGTGATTGCGCCAGATAATTCTGAAACACTACGCCACTCAGTGATCAAAGCTACAGCCAAGACCTACCGCCCCTCTCGTTGCTGGATGGTCGCGACGTCGAGCTCGACAGCTAAATCGGCTTTGAGCTACAGAACCACATCAATTCTCTTTGGCGACCCGTCTCCGGCAACAGTAGTTATGACTTGGGTGACAACATCTACCCGTCGAATGCGATTAGCCACATAATCGGCGATATGGAGGTTGCCACTTTCGTCTGCGGCCAGTCCCGATGGACCATCCAACTGCGCGTGAGTGGCGACACCTCCATCACCGGAGAACCCACGCTGGCCAGTACCCGCGTACGTAGAAATAATTCCATGCCTGTCGATGCGACGAACCCGAAAAGAGTCTTCAACAAAAAAGATATTCCCTTCCCGATCACAAGTAAGCGCATTCGGATAACTAAGATTCGCATTGTTTGCAGGTCCATTATCGCCAGTAGATCGGCACTCACCGATTCCAGCAATGGTACTGATGTACTGAGTTTTAGAATCAATCTTTCGAATCCTACAGTTCTGAGAATCAGCTAGAAAGATATCTCCATCAGAGTTAACCGCAACTCCCATCAATCCATTAAAAGCTGCTTCAACAGCAGGTCCGCCGTCGCCTACCAATCCTTTTCTCTCAACGCCTGCCACGACATGCGTCCCCTCAGGCGTCCACCGTAATAGCTGATTCCCTCTTGTCCCCAATATGCCACCAGAATTATCAATCGCAATTGAAGAAAAGATCGTTTCGTCAGAATCATTTGTGTGTAAGGACGCCAGTTTTCCAGTAGAACTATCCAGCTTACTAATTTCTCCGCGGGTGTCAGTTATAAACAGGCTGCCTGTTTTGTCCGTAGCTATTAGATTTTCATTCCCGACCCCTCCGTATTTCGGAGGTGTGCTCATCGTTGTGATGGTCCCATGTAAGATATCGAGACGAATTATCTTGCTTCCCACTACCTCACTGACATACAAGAAACCCGATTGATCGCAAGCAATTCCGCGGGGAGCGTTGATGCTTGTCTGCAAGGCCAGCGATTCTGCCGAGATGGATTGTGTAGGAGCCTGTGCCGATAACGCAAGTGTCCCTGCACCTAAGTTCATAAATATAGATGTCAACGTAATGAGTAAAAGACTAGGATTGTTCATTGTGTAAAACTGTTGTATCCCCGATTGGCAGAGTGCATTGATTACCTGGCTATTGTTTGTGATTGTGATGGAAGGGTATGTAAACTCGGGGGTGTCCGTCAGAACCTCTGCAGAAGTCGCTTTCAGCTGAAAGCCTAGTTGCGCATTGTGCCTTATCGATCGAAACTCACTGCTCCTTGCGAGCTGATCATTACATCAAGACTCTCATAATCTTTCTGAGGGCGATCGCAAGCAAAGCCGGCCCGCGCTGCGATCGCATGAATATACGCGTAGCTCAACTCTTCCTTAATTTGGTTCAGGGGTAAAGGCAAGTGCTCTCCAATCGCAACATTCTATCTCGTTCATCAAACGTTAGTTACGGCTATTTTTCTCGAATCTCTTTTGAAACCATCGCTAGCAATGCCGTTAGAAGTCTTCACAAGCCCAAGTTGTCGTTCACTGCGATTTCGATATCCTGTTCGGAGCCAAGATAACGCTCGGTGGTCTGGATCGAGGAGTGGCCGAGCAGGAACTTGATCTGCTCCAGATCCCCGCCATTCTTCCGGCACAGTTTGGCACAAGTACGGCGGAGGTCGTGGGCGCCGAAGTGCTCGATGCCGATTTGCTTCGATGACTGTTCAACTATTGACCAGACGGCCCAGTCACTTAGGGTATCGCGGTTGACCTTCTCACTCTTTGAGACCGAACGCAACAGCCGGCCATCTTCGATTGCGGCCGCGGTCATCCAGGCGCTGATCCCGTGCTTGACCCAGATCGGGATGGCCACGGTGCGGATGCGCCGGCCTTTGCCCTCGAGGTCGGCCAAGACCCATCGCCCCTCTCTTTGCTGGATGGTTGCGACGTCAAGCTCGGCCAGCTCGTTCCGCCTGAGGGCGCAGCCAACCAGAAGCGCCAGGATCACGTAGTCGCGCTTCCCTTTCAGGGTGGAGCGGTCGGGAACGGCCAGCAACTCCTTGGCCTGCTCGCGGTTCAGCCAGTTCCCAAGCCGGGTTCCCTTCTGGCTGATGTTGGGGACCTCGGTCAGGGTCGCGGCCTCCTCGGCCCCGAGCATGCCGTTCTTCCGCGCCTCTCCGATCATTTTGCGGACGGCGGAGAGCCGAACGTTTATAGTAGAGGGCGAGAGCGACTCCATGCCTGCCCGCCACTCCATTAATAAAGACCGGGAGAGAGGTCGGCTGGCACAGAAGGCGAAGAGATCGTCGAGGGCTTTCCCGTAGTTGCGCTTGGAGTGGGGCGACGGGACAGTGTCGAGGACCATCTTGCGCAGCAAAGCCTGGGCCGGGGTGAGGGCGAGAGGCTCCCCTTCCCTGCTTTCCGATTGGACAGGCGCCAAAACGAGGTCAGAAGTCATGATATGATTTTACCCCTGACAAGTGACATTGTCGTTGCATATAAAACTATAATAATCAGCTACTTGCGAAATAAGAAGATTAAATTAGCTCGTATCGATGTCGGAAGATCCGAGACTGACGAACGGAGGCCTGTTCCAGAACTTGTCGATTACGACCACTCCGATGGTGTCGGAATCCAGAAGGCAGTTACATCATTTAGGGCTACCCTCTACCGCATCGTCTGTCCTAAAGTTCAGAACCTCAGGATGTCGAAAGGTTTGACTTTGCATTTCCAGAAGGTGCCGCAGAGCCTGAGTTCATTGAGAAGAATGACTGCCACTAAGAGAGGCACATAACCCGCTTCCTTCCGCGTGGTGTGACCGACGCTCCACAATTGTGAGGGTCCATTAAGGGTCCAATAACGGGAAAAATCTATGCATTCTGCTGTGTCTCAGCGCGGTTGGTATCGTGCAATTTCAATGAGTTGCTTGACATTGCCGAAATGGCATAACAGAGGTCGCGGGTTCGATCAGAACAACAACTCTTACGATTAGGCCACGTCAACCGCTAGTCCCAAAGAAAACGAGAGTGATAGCAAATTCGGTGCATTGCAGGCCCCCGATAGAAATTGATGGCAGACATTTCGACAGCTGATTGGGCAAGGGTCAGATTCCAGGTTTGCTTATCGAATGATGGCCTGGGGCCTTAGCAGTCATCCAGCTTCGATCCGGTTACCGAAGGGATGAGCTTAGCTAGATGGTCCTTCGTTCTCTCATGCTTACCCTCCTGGCCACTCCTTACCCATTCCGCTCTTTTCCGGCAATAATTAGAGCGATATGTCTAAACAGCAATTTCAAACCGAAGTTTCCCAGCTCCTACAGCTGATCGTCCATTCGCTTTACTCACACCCCGAGATTTTCCTTCGCGAGCTCATCTCCAACTCCTCGGACGCGCTCGATAAGCTACGCCACCTCACCCTCACGGAAGACAGCTACAAGGCCCTCGTCGGCAACGGCATCGATCCCCCGCGCATCGACCTCGAGCTCAACGAAGACGCCAAGACCATCACCATCTCGGACACTGGGATCGGCATGAACGAGGAGGACCTTGTGTCGCATCTCGGAACTATCGCACGTTCGGGAACCAAGAGCTTTCTCTCGCAGCTCTCTGGCGACCAACGCAGGGACTCCAACCTCATCGGCCAGTTCGGCGTCGGCTTCTACTCCGCCTTCATGGTCGCCGACAAGGTGGAAGTCATCTCGCGCAAGGCTGGTGAAGACAAGGCGTGGAAGTGGATATCGGACGGCAAGACCGGCTTCGAGATAGAGGCTGCCGAACGTGCCTCAGCCGGAACCACCGTCCTCCTCCACCTCAACGAAGAAGGTGGGCAATACGCTAACGGCTACCGGCTCCAGGAGATCGTCAGGAAGTACTCCAACCACATCGCCTTCCCCATCTTCCTCACCCACGACAAAAGCGAGTGGAACGCCGAGAAAAAGGAGTCCATTAAATCCCGCGTCACCGAACAGGTCAACGCCGCCTCCGCCATGTGGCAGCGTTCCAAGTCCGAGCTCACCGATGACGACTACAAGGAACTCTACAAGTCCCTCACCGGTGACTGGGAAGACCCGCTCCTCTGGTTCCACACCCGCGCCGAAGGCACCCTTGAGTACACCACTCTCTTCTACATTTCCGCCAAGGCCCCGCTCGATCTCTACCAGACCGACTACAAGACCGGCGTCAAGCTCTACGTCAAGCGTGTCTTCATTATGGACGACTCCAAGGAACTCCTCCCGCAATACCTCCGCTTCGTCCGCGGCATCATCGACTCCGAAGATCTCCCGCTCAATGTCTCACGCGAGATCCTACAGCAGAACAAGGTCCTCACCAGCATCAAGACCGCCAGCGTCAAAAAGATCCTCTCCGAACTGAAGTCCCTCTCCAGCAGCAATCCCGAGAAGTACGCGCAGTTCATTGCCGAGTACAATCGCCCACTCAAGGAAGGTCTCTACGGCGACTTCGCCAACCGCGAGACACTGCTTGAACTCATCCGATTCAAGTCCAGCAAGGTTGATGGCCTCACCTCGCTCGCGGAAGCCAAAGCACGCATGCAACCCGAGCAGAAAAGTCTCTACTACATCACCGGTGGCACTGAGGCTCTCCTGCGGAACTCTCCCCTGCTCGAGGTATATAAGAAAAAGAACCTCGAAGTTCTCATCCTCGACGACGACATCGACGAGATCGTCTTCTCCATGATCGACAAATATGGTGAAACCGACCTCAAGGCAGTCAACAAGGGCGCAGCCAGCGACGACCTCAAGAGCGAAGCCGAGCCCGAGAAGGCCGAATCGCTGAAGCCTCTCCTTGAAAAACTCAAGGCCACCCTGGGAGACGCCGTCAAGGAGGTTCGCATCTCGACACGCCTCGCCGACAGCCCCTCCGTCATCGTCTCCGACGAAGACGAGCCCTCTGCCCGCATGCGCCAGATGATGCAAGCCATGGGCCAGAAAAACCTTCCCGAGCTGAAACCCACGCTCGAGATCAACCCCGATCACGAGATCATCAAAAAGCTCCTCATGAAATCCGACGACACAACAATACAAGACGCCGCATGGCTACTCTTCGACCAGGCTCTCCTTCTCGAAGGCGTCCCTCTCAAAAACCCAGTCACCTTCGTCCAACGTCTCAATCGTGTGCTTAACCAATCCATCTAGACCAAAATCGCCTCCCCAGACGGGGGGAGGCGATCCTTCGATGCTTGCTGACTGCTGTTGATGAATTGCAAACCGGTTGAGACTCTTGTCGAACACCGATTGCTGCTTGCGCACAAGATGAATCGCTTCGACATGGCCGTGGAATCAGTTCTACAACCAGTTCGAGGTTAGCGTAGGCGTGTCGCATAAGAGCGTGATGCCCGCTAACACCCACCCGGCATACCTGCATAAATCGCTAATTTGACGAATTCATACTTTCGTTTCGCCTGTAGTCAACAATTGAGAATTGTAGTTGCCGAAAAGACGGGCGGTCTCAACCGGTCGACTTTCTGGGAACGTCAGCTTATCCACTTTCAGCGGCAGTCCTTATCACACTTTGCATCGAGCACCATGTCGAGGATGGTCATATAGGTGGGCTCGGTAATTTTGCGCGACTCGTCCTGGTCGATGTTCACCTTGTGAACGACGAGCAAATTCCAAAACGGAAAGGCTGTGATGTACTGGCCGTTCGCTCCCATCGCCGAGAACGCGCCCTGCCAAGGGCCCGATGCGATGTTTCCTGGATAGAGCGGCACATCCCACGCCCACCAAAGCATGCCGTAGCCCCAACGTCCGGTCCAGCCTTCCGCCTTCAGCTCGTTGCGGTCGGAGAAGTGGGTAGTAGGGTAGCCTACATTCGAGAAATTGCAGACCACCACGACGTCGTCACCAGCCCGACCCTGATCCCACCGGTGATAGACAAGCACGTTGTCGGCGAAGACCGGCAGGATGTGCAGATTTGCCCCCTGCAGCCCGCGGGTGTTGTTGAACCAGTTGCGCCGCAGGTGGATCATGTTGCGATACAGTCTGGTGATGCCGACGAAGGTCGTCGCCATCGTCCAGTCGATCTGCGCCGGCTGGGGTCCGCCATTGGGGAACGGCTGCCAGGCCAGGAATTCCTGCCCTTCAAAGATCATCGGAATCGCCGGCGCTGTCATCACTACGGCCGCGGCCAGCGTCGAGCGCTTCTTCGACTCCCAGCTATCGGACTGTCCCGGATGAATGAGGTCCGGCAGACGGCCACCGCCCCCGCTCGGATCGTCCTTATCGTGGTTCTCGGTGTACACCACACACTTGAACGCATTCGGCCCGCTCAGCGCGTTCAGCGAAAGCAATGCCAAAGTTCTCGGTTATCAGCTGGACCACCTCGAGCGGGCTGAGGTAGTGATGCAGTTCCACCGCCGAAATGCCAGCGTATCCCGCTTCAAGCACTCGCTCGTAGACTGCCGGATGCGATTTCCGGGGAAAGATCATCCACCCGACATCTCCCAGTTCCCGGACCGAAACGCTCCTGTTCCGTGCGGCAGGATGGTCGACGGGCATCGCTACGCAAAGTGGGGCTGTAGCAATCTCCACGTTTGTCAGGAGAGGATTCTCGGACGGCTGGGCCAGGTCGAGAGCAAACATGCTTTCCATCCGAAGTCTCAAGTTTGGGTACAAGGGGAGCTGCACGCTCAGGATGCAGGAAATGAGCTTGGGATCAACATACGGGCTGTGCCCTATGGTGAGTACAGGTTGGACATTGTCGTGTGTCGCGCGCGCAAGTCTCACAGCCTTTTCGAGCAATGCAGAGGCATCCGATTGTGAATAGGTTCCGTCAACTCGTTCGCCTCCGTCGTCACAATGGAGAAGGTGTCCAAGGGAGCGCGATTGCTCCCGCGACGTGGTCGCCACTCGGAGAAGAGGCCTGCCAGGGCATAAGGTGCACCATCCGGCATCTCAAATTTCTAAACCGACCTGGAACCGGCCGTCGGCTCCTTGGGTGACTTTACCGCAGTGGAGATATCTCTAAACAATCCGTGCTCCCCGGGCTCAATAGGAGGCGGCTGCGGAAGACCTGGGCGCTGTAACCACTCGTAGAATCCATCCACCGGAATGAGACAGCGGGTGTGCTGGAAAGGTCCCTTCCATATTGGCTTTTCAAGAATGCTCTCGGCACGTGCGTTCGTCGTAGAGAAGCTTTTGAAGCCATCGGGATCCGCTATTTTCGCGGGAACAAGGCCCCAACGCATCATCACAAGCTCTCTCTCGCCATCTTCTGCGCTTGAACGAATGACGAGCTGAAACGTCGAAGGGACGATATTGAAGTCCGGTGACAAGGCGAGGTCTGGAGACAACTTACCCAGCTTAAAGGCCTCCGCAATATGCTGTTTGTCAGATCGGCGATAGTAGCGGCCACACACAAATAGATACTCTAATTAGGATTCAGCTTAGCACTCAGTGAGATGCGTTTTGGCATCGAAGGATCATGCCCAAAAGCGCCTCACCACCGCGTCCAGCCGTCTTTATCTAGGCAATGGAGTGCCTGCCCGTTCCAAAAGTTCCCGAAGGGCCTGAGTTGTCACTTTCAGAGTAATTTGGCGTAGTTCTTCGGAGCTATTTGGCGTAGTTTCCTTCGATTCGCTGTGACGTTCGCCTGAGGGACGTCAAGCCGTGCGACTGCGGTTCGCATTCACATTCAAGTAGTTTTGCCATGAACATTGCACTCTCTGGCCGGCGCTGACGAACCGTCTTCTTTCCCCGTGTCATTAGTCGAGCTGATCAGATACGCCATATAACGCTAAAACGTTACGCCAAATAGCGATCAAAGCTACACCCCAAGGCTGTCCTGAGGAATGAAGTTCCGCCTTCCGCTCGCGCACTTGATTCGCTACCCAGGCTTAGATTGCCCCCGGTGACAGCAATGTTGGGTTTACCCCAACGGAGAATGAACTTCCGGACAGTCAGATTCCCGAGCGATGTGCGAGACCAGCCTGAGTCTTGAAAAGGCGACGATAGCCGAAAGGGGTGATGCCAGTATGCCTTCGAAAAACATTTGAGAAATGCGCCTGATCTGCGAAACCAGTTCCGTGGGCGATTTCTGCCAATGAGGATTCAGTCTCCCTGAGTTGCTCTTTTGCGAGATTCACGCGATATTCCCTCACATACTCTCCGGGGGTGAGGCGAAACCAGCGCTTGAACTCCCTTGACAAGTGAGCAGGGTGAACTCCTACGGATTGCGCGATTCCCTCCATGGTCGAAGCT
>DATHHN010000050.1:0-36891 GCA_035317185.1 Edaphobacter sp. | reverse complement strand
GGTCAGGGTTTCGGCGCGTTCGGGATCGAGAGTGCCGGAGAGGAGACGGCTGCCGAGGCAGCCTATGCCGAAGCGGGTGGGCTCTTCGGAGGTGAACATGACGAGTTCGATGGAGCGGCGTGGGGTGAGGCCGCTACGCTTGAGGGCGCGGATGGCTTCGAGGCCGCCGAGGACGCCGACGGTGCCGTCGTACATGCCGGCGTGAGGGATGGCGTCGGTGTGGGAGCCTGTGGCTACGGCGGGGAGGGTGGGGTCGGTGCCGGGCCAGCGGATGAAGGTATTGCCTACGGCGTCTTCGCGGATGGTGAAGCCCTCGGCGGTGGCGAGATCTTTGAGCCAAGCGCGGGCTCGGAGGTCGTCGGGGGAGAAGACGATGCGGGTGACGGCGGTGCCGTTTTCGGCGGGTTCAACATTGGTGAACGTGGCGAGGGTTTGGAGTTCGTTGAGGAGGTTTTGTTCGTTAATGTGGATATTCATGGCTGCTGACTGATTGCGATTCTAGGGCATCTTTGCTGGCGGTGCTTGTAATTCAGGAAGGAACTCGGGTCGTTTCCCTCGGAGATACAGGGATTCTTCGCTGTGCTCAGAATGACGATGACCTAGAACAAACAACGACAACAGCAGATCCCCTTCGGGGATGACAAGCTAGAAAAGCAAATTGTGGCGGCAATGGCGACTCTCACTGCTTCGGGATTCCGAACTCGCGGGCAAGTATGTTGTCGAAGACTCGTGTTGGAAGAAGAGATTTCATGCGCGCCATAATCTTTGCGTCTTTGCCTACGAGAACGCGGGTCGGAGCGCGGTGCGCGAGTATGGTGCGTACGACATCATCGGCCGCTCGTTCGACAGGAAGGGCGTTGCTGGCAGTCTTTCTTGCGAGGGCAATCAGACCGTTAATCTCTGGTTCGTAGAGTTTGCGGGCAGGGTGGTCCGGTGTGAACTCCGATGCGGAGGTATCGCCTTTGGCCCAGATGTCGGTGGCTACGGCGCCGGGCTCGATGACGGTGACACCGATGCCTTGGCGACGCAGCTCGAGTCTGAGGCTGTCACCGAGGGCAGAGAGCGCGAACTTGCTGCAGGTGTAAGGTGCCATGAGGGGCTGTGCGATGCGTCCGCCGATGGAACTGATAAATAGAAGACGTGGAAATCCGCGGCCGTGAGCGGTTACTGCACGGCGCAGCAGTGGAAGGCTGGCGCGGGTAAGGTCGATTGCGCCGAAGAGGTTTACGTCGAACTGGCGGCGCCAATCCGCTGGTGTGAGGTATTCGAGCGGACCGGGGACGGCGATGCCGGCGTTGTTGATAAGGACGTGAAGACCGTCTGAGCCGGTGAGCTTGTCTGTGTGGGCTATGGCGGTGTCGATGGAGGCCTGATCGGTAACATCGAGAATCGTGGTCTCGAGATGGCCTGGTCCTTTGGCAGAGCTTTCCTTGTGCAGACGTTCGGCTGATGCTTCCGAACGGACGCCCGCGATTACATTGAAGCCTTTCGACAGAAGCGCAAATACTGTTGCTCGTCCGATACCGGTGGACGCGCCGGAGATGAGTGCCCATGAGACCATGATTCAACCCTCTATCTATAACGTGCAGATTAGTTTCATCAAGAGATGTTTGGCGGAGGACTTTGGTGCGGAATTATTAGAGAGGGTGGCGGTTCCAGTCTTTGTAGATGAGGTATTTTGCGGGTTGCTTGCCGATGGCTCCGAACCACTGCGGGCAGAAGGGGGCCATCCAGATGACGTCGCCTGCGGTGACGGGATACCACTGGTCGCTGAGTCGGTAGATGCCGCCGCCTTCGAGCATGAGGAGTCCGTGTTCCATGATGTGGACTTCGACCATGCTGAGTGCGGCTCCGGGCTGGTAGGTCATGGTGTTGACGGCGAAGTCGAAGGCGGGGATGTCGGGGAGGAGGCTACGGACCTGGAGGTCAGGGTCGCCGCCCAGGGCTGTTGGTGTGATGGTGTTCTCGTTGCCGATAAGAAGCTCTGGTGCGGGAGATGATGAGAGTAGCTCGTAGGGCTTTTCGATGATTGCGAGTCGGGCTGGCCGCTGCGCTTTGAGGGTGTGGGTTGTGCCGATGGGAATGTAGACGTAGCTGCCTGCTTTGAGTGAGTCAGAGGTGCTGTCAGTTGTGAGAGTTGCGGTGCCTTCGAGTACGTAGATGAAACGCTGGCTCGATGTATGGCCTAGCGTGCCTTCGGGTTCGAGTTCGGCGGTGTATTGGGTAAAGGATGCGCCGAGCGCGGGCGAGATGTGGACGATGGCGGATGCGTTCTTCATGCCGGGAAGGACGGTGCGGATGAAGGTGTCTGGTGTGTGGAGAAGGTGATCGCGCTGGTTGGTGCTGCGGGTGTGGCCGAGGTTATGCATGAGCGTCCTTGAGGGTGGATCTATTATGCAGTAACGGGGCATCGCGCAATAACGTGAGGAACTCCATTGCGGTGGCAAGCGCGGCTTCTACGTCGTGGGGGAGGACGGATTCGTCGGGGTGGTGGCTGAGGCCGCCGGGAGTGCGGAGGAAGAGCATGGTCGAGGGAATGTGGGGGGCGATGATCATGGCGTCGTGTCCGGCGCCGCTCGTCATGATGCGGCTGGGGTGGCTTGCTCGTGTAGCGGCGGTGTGAAGCAGATGGGTGAGGTGTGGATTCATTGGAACGGCAGATTGTTGCGAGAGCATATTGGAGGAGACTTCTACTCCGCGTTTTGACGCGATAGCTGTTGCGCGATCGAGGAGAGAGGCGACGGCGGATTCGCGAAGGTCGTCGTTGTGGTGACGCAGATCGAGCGATGTTGTGGCCATGCCTGGAATGACGTTAATAGCGCCGGGTGTGGCGTTTATCTGGCCTACGGTCGCTACGAGATCGGCGTGGGCATTGGCATAGGCTTCGACTGCCACGATCCATTCGGCTGCTGCGACGAGGGCGTCGTGACGGAGATGCATTGGCGTGGTTCCCGCGTGATTGGGCTGGCCGGTAAAGGTGAGCTGCAGGCGGGTTTGGCCGATGATGGTATCGACTATGCCTAAAGAGAGCCCCTCGCTTTCGAGGGCCGGGCCTTGCTCGATGTGGAATTCGAGATAGGCGAAGGCATCGTTCGTGAGGATGGCTGCTGGGATGTCTTCGGGATTGAGGCCGAAGTTATGGATGGCTCGGGCTACGGTGATGCCATCTTTGTCTGTGTGTGCGAGGGTTTGTTCGCTAAGCTGGCCGATGAGAGCAAGGCTGCCGAGGAAGGGTTTGTTGAAGCGAACGCCTTCTTCTTCAGAGAAGCCGATGACTTCGATGGCAAAGGGGAGATGCTGACCACGAAGTTCTTCGATGAGAGCAAGGCCAAGGATGACACCGAGGATGCCGTCGAAGGCGCCGGCGTTGGGGACGGTGTCGAGATGTGAGGCGATGAGGAGGCGAGGAGCGTTTGGTGTGAGGCCGGGATAAAGGGCGCGTAGATTGCCGATGGCGTCGATGTGTACGGTCATGGCGGCAGCTTCCATCCAGTGGCGAAGACGTGTGTGGACTTCGTGCATTGGGGGAGAGAGAAAGGTGCGCGTGCTCTCGCCGGGGATCTCAGTGAAGGCTGCGATCTCGCGGCAGCGGGCGATGATGCGATTGGCTCGATTTGTGGCTTGTGTCGTCATGGAGAGGCGGAAGTGATTATTGCTTTCGTCTTACGCGAGCTTCGATGTAGCCGTGCGGTTCGTCGGTGGGGACGAAGATTTCGTTGGGATTGTCCTGGCCGAAGCGGGAGAGATCGACGAGGAGGCAGTGTTTGTTGGGCATGGTGATCTCGATGTCGTCGATTTGTGGGACAGCTTCGAGTGCGCTTTGGGCCATGGCGTAGAGGGTCTGCTGAACGGATTTGCTGTCGTGATCGGCGAAGGTGCGGAGCATGGTTTCGCGGATGGTGGAGCGGATGGCGTTGTGATCGAAGTCGTGGGTGGTGTAGTGCCATTGGGCGCGAACGGCGGTGCCAAAGAGGCGATCGCTGGTTTCTTTCAGGGTTGTGAGTGAATCTTTGATGTAGCCTTCGAAGCCGGAGTTCGCGGTCTTGAGAATAACGAGGTTGTCGAGGCCGGAGTGGATTTGAAAGTCTCCGTTTTGCGCGCGTTGAACGCGGGTTGTTTGTAATTCGTCGCTGCCGCGCATGAAGGCTGATGGATGGGGCTTGCCGTCGAAGGTGAGGCGCTTCCAGAGCGTGCTTTCGATGCTGATGGCGGCTGAGGTGACTTGAGGGTTACGGGCGAGGAAGAAGTTGGCTAATTCTTTGGCGTAGGCTTCCATTGAGGTGGCGGTGGAGGTTCGTGCCACTGAGTAGACGGTGTTCTTCATCGTATCGGTGGGGAGGATTTTGCTGTTGTCGCCTTCGATGTGGGCGGTGTCGAAGTCGCCTTGGAGCAGGACCTGGACGGTCCACTCGCGCAGGTCGTTGCCGTGAGGATGTCGTGTCACCTTCATGAGACGGACGCGGGATTTTCCGTAACGATTTTCGGCCAGCTCGATCATGCGTCGTCAGCTCCCTCGATAGGTGGTGTAGCCGTTGGCGGTGAGGAGAAGAGGGATGTGGTAGTGCTGCTCGCTGTTGGTTATCTCGAAGACTATCTCGACGTGAGGATAGAGACCCTGCAGTTGCTGATGTTTGTAGTAGGTCGCGGTGTCGAAATGAACTCGGTAGGTTCCGGTCTGCAGGGGCTGGGTTTCTGGCAATAGATATTTGCAGCGGCCATCAGCGTCTGTGAGGGCTTCGTTGATGGAGAGCCATGCTGCATCGATCTGTCGCGAGAGCGTGACCGGGACGCCGGTGGCGGGGCGACCGAGAGCGGTGTCGAGAATGTGTGTGGAGATGCCCATGATTAGTTTGACTCCAGCCAACGGTGCAGGCGTAGCTGCGTGATCTGTCGTTGTTGTTCGGCTGCTTCGTGAAGCTCGGTATGCGGATCGTTGTTCATGCGGGCTTCGAGGATGGAAAGGATTTCGGAGGAGGACTTGCCGTTGGCGCAGACGATGAAGATGCGCCCGAAGCGTTTTTCATACCGGCGATTTGCTTCTTCGATGGCGAGCTTTGCGGAGGCGTCTGTTGAGAGCGCGGTGCGCTGCTCTTGAGCGGACCAGCGTAGGGATTCTTCTGTAGCGTGGGTTTGGGCGTGCTTCTGTCCGATGCGGGGATGGCTGTCGAAGGCTTGTTGCCATGCGGCTTCGGGAAGGGAGAGCCAGATAGTGTTGGAGACTGCAATCAGTGCGGCTTCATCGGTAAAGGGACGCTTTGCGGTGAGGGCTTCGGCCCATGCTTGTGATCCGCAGCAGGGTAGTATCTCCCGTGTTGCGGACTCGGGGTCGAGCGAGTTCCATCTGGCGAGGACATCGTTCATGGGCGTGGGCTTACTATAGCGTGACCTTGTGTCCGTGGGGCGTGTCTGGGATGAGTCCGTCCTGATAGATGGCTTTGCCGCGTAGGTAGGTGGACTTGACTGTGCCGCGCAGGGTTTCTCCCATGTAAGCGGAGATGGGGTGGCGGTAGTGGAGTTTGTCGGGGGTTACGGTGAACTCTGTCTCGGTGTCGAAGAGGATGAAGTTTGCTTCGCGCCCGGCTTGGAGTAATCCGGCTTTGTGGCTCAGGCCCGCGAGAGCGGCGGGTGCGGCGCTCATCCATCGGGCGATGTGGTCGAGCGTGAATTCGCGGCGTAAGGCTTCGGTATGGATGACGGAGAGTGCAATGGAGAGGCTGGCGATGCCGCCCCATGCGAGATCGAAGCGGCCGGTATCCGCGCGTTTCATTTCGGGTGGGCAGGGGGAGTGGTCGGTGACGATCATGTCGATTGCGCCGTTGCTCAGGGCTTGCCAGAGGGCTTCGCGGTTGGCGCGGGTGCGGATGGGCGGGGCGCACTTGAGCAGGGTAGCGCGATCGGGGATGTCTTCTGCGGCGAAGTGGAGGTAGTGGGGGCAGGTTTCGACGGTGATGGGAAGGCCTTCTGCGCGGGCGGCTTGGAGGTCGTCGAACGCGAGGGCGGTGGAGAGGTGGACGATGTGAAGGCGGAAGCCATACTGGCGGCAGAGACGGATCATCAGGCGGATGGCTTCGAGTTCGGCTTCGTCGGGTCGAGATGCGAGATAGGTGCTGTAGCTTCGCCAGTCGGCTTGCTGGAGGTTTGCTGTGGCGCGGTCGATGGGATCGGCTAGTTCGGCGTGGACTAGCAAAGGCAGGCCGGAGGCAGCGATATTGGGGAGAGCGGCTTCGAGTTGATGTTGATCGATCATGGTGAAGCCGTCGCAGCCGGGGTAGATGAGGAAGCATTTGTAGCCGAGGACGCCTGCGCGGGCGAGGGGGAGGATGTGGGATTGGTTGTCGGCTACGGCTCCGCCCCAGGGAGCCCAGTCGACGAAGCACTGGCCTTGCGCGGATTGGCGCTTGGTCTCGAGGGCTGCGACTGTAGTGGTCTCGGGGAGGCAGTTGAGGGGCATGTCGATGAGGGTGGTGAAACCTCCGGCGGCGGCGGCGCGGGTGGCGGTGCGGAAGCCTTCCCATTCGGTGCGTCCGGGTTGGTTGATGTGGACGTGGGTGTCGACGAGGCCGGGAAGGATGGCGAGATCGCTGTGGTCGTGGAGGATTGTGTCTGCAGGCAGTTCGGTTGGCTGGCAGATGGCCTGGATGATGCCGCCTTCGACGAGAAGCGCGGCGGGACGGGTGCCTTGCGGTGTGACGACGCGGTCTGAGATGAAGGCGTGTGCCATATAATCTGATTATCCCGTGACTCTCGATAAGGATACCGATAGAGCGATGCAGGGCAATCCCATCTTTATGGAACAGGCGATTGCGCTGGCGACGGAGAATGTCACCAGCGGATGCGGAGGGCCGTTTGGCTCGGTGATCGTGCGGGATGGGAAGGTTGTCGCTGCGGGAGCGAACCAGGTGACGGCGAATAACGATCCTACGGCACATGCGGAGATTATTGCGATCCGGAAGGCGTGTGAAGTGTTAGGGACGTTTAGTCTGGCGGGATGCGAGATCTATACGAGTTGTGAGCCTTGCCCTATGTGTCTCGCGGCGATTTACTGGTCGCGCTGCGATGCGATCTACTACGGCAATACGGCGGCGGACGCTGCATGGGCTGGATTTGACGATGCGTTTCTTTACGACGAATTGAAGAAGCCGTTGGAGGAACGCAGGATTCCGACGATAAACCTGATGCGGGAGAAGGCAATCTCGAGCTTTGAGGCATGGCGTGAGTGCGCCGGCAGAATTGACTACTAAAACATGGCGACGAAGAAGACGAGCAAGGCTCGAACGATAAAGGGTAAGAAGGCAGGGTCTACGGTGAAGGTGGCGCTGCTTGGGTTTGGAACGGTGGGAAGCTCAGTGGCGAAGCTGCTGGCGGCTTCGAAGTTTCCTGGAATTCAACTGACGCATATCTTCAATCGGGATGTGGATCGGAAGCGGGCTTCGGCTGCGGCGAAGGTCGTTCCGGCTTCGGTGGTTTGGACCGAAAAGATTGAAGATATTTTGAAGTCGGATGTGGATGTCGTCATTGAATTGATGGGCGGTTTGAATCCTGTTGAGGGATGGCTGCGTAAGGCGATTGCTTCAGGAAAATCGGTGGTGACGGCGAATAAGCAGTTGATTGCTTACCGGGGTACGGGGTTGGCGAAGCTGGCGGAGAAGCATGGGGTGCAACTGATTCATGGGGCGGCCGTGGCTGGGGGCGTACCGGTGATTACGGGGATGCAGCAGGGGCTGAGCGGGGACCAGACGACTCGGCTGAGCGGGATTGTGAATGGGACGTGCAACTACATTCTGAGTCGCATGGAGACTGGGGCGGATTACGCTACGGTGTTGGCGGATGCGCAGTCGCTTGGCTATGCGGAGACTAATCCTTCGGCGGATGTGGATGGGTATGACGCCCGGGCGAAGCTTTGTATCCTCTCGCGGATTGCGCTGCGGGCCGAACTTGATCCGGATTCGGTTGCTACGCAGAGCATCTCACCGGTTGAGGCGATTGACTTTACTTATGCGAAGGAGTTGAACTGCACGATTCGTCAGGTTTCGCGGGCGCAGCTGGATGGGGTGGTGGTACATGCACGAGTGGCTCCGATGCTGGTGCCGCTGACTTCACCGCTGGCGTGGTCGCATGGGACGCAGAATATGGTGGTGGCGAGCGGCAGATTTGGTGGGGATGTGGTTTTTTCGGGGCATGGGGCCGGGGGCGAGCCTACGGCTGTGGCGGTGGTGTCGGACTTGCTGGCGGTGGCGCAAGGGTGTGGTGTGGTGCAGTTGCCGGTGCGGAAGCGGGCGGTTACGGGGGAGTTTCTGGCGCCGCACTATCTGCGGTTTGTGGTGGATGATAAGCCGGGGATCGTGTCGGCGATAGCTGGGGCGCTGGCGAAGGTGGGAGCGAACATCGACTCGCTGCTGCAGAAGCCCGGGTATCCGAAGCATCGGCTGCCGTTTGTGGTGACGACGGAGCCTTGTCTAACCTCGACGATTGAGAAGGCTGTGGCTTCGATTGCGAAGATGGACTGCATGCTGGAGAAGCCACTTTGCCTGCAGATTCTGGTGTCCGAGGATATTCCGGAGTAGGCCCCACTCCCATGGATGTTGCGCAAAGTATTCAAAGGATGAGGTTTAGGCTCGTACTTGAGTACGAAAAGTGCCATATTTGAGTTATTTTCCCTGCAAAGTATTCATAACAGGCGATTTGTTCTCGTCTGTAAAGTCCGATAAAGAGCAGGTTTCCGACGGGCCGTCTAACGTGAAGATGGAGATGTTCCTTGCCCGCACATCGATCGTTGATAAGAACGGGCAACGGCGAAATACAGGGAGCCTTCACTGCGTTGAGATGACCTCCTTTAGGCGGATGGACGTAAGTGCGCACGATATAAGTTAGCGGGATGTAAGAAACGCAGGACGTGAATAAGCAAATTGATAGTTGGAGTTTTGAGCAGGATGAAAAAGCTGATGGTGTGGGTTGGATTGCTTGGGGCCGCGATAGCCCTGGCGCAGGATGTAGCGCCGGTGAAGCATGAGGCGAATGAGCTGAACTCGAAGCGGGCGCGGAAGGCTCACTATGTGGTGATGGTGTCACTGGATGGGTTCCGGTGGGACTATGCGGAGAAGTGGGGAGCGCCACATCTGCTGGCGATGGCGAAGGACGGGGCGAGTACGCCGGGAGGGATGCTGCCGAGCTATCCGTCGATTACGTTTCCGAACCACTACACGATGGTGACGGGACTTTATCCCGAGCATCATGGAATTGTGGACAATGCGTTTCTCGATCCGGCGCGGGACGATGCGGAGTATTACTACAAAGACCCGGCGAAGAGCGGCGATGGGAGCTGGTATGGCGGGGTTCCGCTGTGGTCGCTGGCCGAGAGGCAGGGTATGCGGGCGGCTTCGATGTTCTGGGTGGGGTCGGATGCGGAGATTGCAGGGAAGCGGCCCAGCTACTGGGTTCCGTTTGACGACAAGTTCGACGACGAGAAGAGGGTGGAACAGGTGGCGTTGTGGCTGGGGTTGCCGGAGGCGGAGCGGCCGCACATGATTACGCTGTACTACTCGAATGTGGACCATGCGGGACATGACTATGGACCGGATGCTCCGCAGACCGGGGTGGCGGTGAAGCATGTGGATGCGCTGATTGGAGAGCTGCGGGAGAAGATCAAGGCTTCGGGGTTGCCTGTGGACCTAATTGTGGTTTCGGACCACGGGATGATCGCGTTCAAGGACAGAAGATGGGTGGCGCTGGACAAGAAGGTGGACCTGAAGGACGTACCGTCAGTGGGAGATCATCTTTATCCGAAGAGCGAGGCGGAGAAAGAGAAGATCTTCGAGGAGCTGAAGGCGGAGAACGATTCGAGATTTGCAGTGTACCGACTGAAGGATATGCCCTCGCGGTTGCATTATGATGCCAATCCGCGGGAGGGAGACCCGGTGATCGAACCGTTGGAGGCGATGCCGGTGACGGTGCATGCGAAGACGGAGGAGATCAAGTCGAAGGGTGACCATGGGTGGGATCCGCGGGTGGTACCGGAGATGAAGGCGATTTTCTATGCGGAGGGTCCGGATGTGAAGCCGGGGGTAAAGGTGGAGACGTTTGAGAATGTGGATTTGTATGATTTTGTGGCTGGGTTGCTGGGGTTGAAGGTGGGGAAGAATGATGGGGATAAGAAGGTGCTGCAGCCCGTGCGGAGGTAAGTGGCTTTCTGAAAGTTGCCGATAAATAGGACTTTTCGGAGCTGCGTTTCAAGTCCATTTACCAGCTCATTTCCAGGTAAGGTACATAACTATACTGACGAAATGGTAGATCAGAGGCTGACGATACTTGGTGTGTATCAACCCAGATCAGCACGGAGACTTGCAGGAGCAATTTCAGGTAGCTGGCGATGAGTCGTATACAAGGGAACACTTTGAGAAGCTCGTATTGGTCGAAGCTTCAGTCGAGAATCAGGCGACTTTCGCAGTGAGTAATCGACTCGTTATCGTGCAAAGCTAACGTTTGTACGCCGCACAAGTCGCCTGGTTTGCGAAACAGTTAGGAACCTTTCGTTGGCTAACTGCCTTGTTATATCCAATCGCTTTGATCTTCTACTTTGTAGTATTCGGGCGGTCGCTCTGGCTGAAACTTGTTGGCAGGCCTGTCTACTGGCGCGGGCGTCAGGTATGAAGTGGACGATCATTCTCGCAAATGTCCTTGGCTGGCCAATTATTCAGCTCACGATTGTCTGGAACATTACACAAGTGCCTTCTTAGCGATTTGCGAAGGATAGTTCCGTATGGAGGGTGACCGAACGCGAGGCGGCTATTTATCGCAGACAGTTGCGCATCTGCAAATGGAAAAGTATGTTGCCGGACGGTGCCGGGTGGGTAGGCGGGAAATTTTGTAAGAAAGAGCTCAGAGGGCATGACGCCAATTATCTTTCCCCGATTCGTCGCTGAAACGAAGCGAGGAGAACTGGCACATTGGATCATGTTCGCTGGCTGCCCGCTATTTTTTCTTTGGAATCCGTTCTGGGTGTGATCCGTTATGACTTTCTATGCAATCGCCTCGAATATCCCTTGCATCATCGTCCAAAGATACAATCGGGCGGGTGCCTGGCGCCTGCTATCGCGTCTTGCGAATAACGATTCTAAAAAAGAAGACGCAGGCTATTCAGAGAGTCAAATGACGATAAATCGCCGAGTCACTCACTGATGGTGTTCGCTCCTCCTGCGAAGGTCTTCAAATTGGGCGAGCCCTCGGAAGTCCAGATCATTTTCTCTCAAGCCGGCTCAAGGTTACTAATCTTGATGGTCGAGCGTTCGCCACAATTTAGCTAGGTCGCGGATTGAACTGAGAGCAAAGTGCGAGAGCCGTCTGCACGAAATGAATTGTATTGCTCGAGCAGGGATTCACTTAGCCTCTTTTAGAGTAGAGAGCAATCACCCTAATTAGGGGGATCCTTGCAACTCTTCAGAGGCTTGTTCCTTTCAGTCCAAATGCATTCTTATATGGAATGGCTTGTATTCCCCAAAGTGCGGATCTTATTGCAAGGATGGCACATCGGATAAGGGTCTGGCAGGACAGAGAAAGATAGCAGTCGCTGAGTCAGTGGAGTAGTGAATCATTCACAGAAAACCAAAGGAGATTTCATGTCTAAATTAGCCAATAAAGTGGCACTCGTTACCGGCGGTTCGCGGGGAATTGGCGCAGCGATTGCGAAGCGTCTGGCGGCGGATGGAGCGAGCGTGGCTATCACGTATGCGAAGGACGCCAGCGCGGCTTCCGCCGTGGTCAAAGCGATTGAACTTGATGGCGGAAAGGCTGTCGCGATCCAGGCGGACGCTGCTGACACCGAAGCAGTCAAGGGTGCGATCGAAAAGACCGTTGCGACCTTCGGCCAGCTTGATGTGCTTGTGAACAACGCCGGTACGGCTATTCCGAAGACGTTCGAGGAGACGACGCTAGAGGAGATGGACCACATGATTGGCCTCAACTTCCGCGGCACAATGGTCGCGACGCAGGCCGCGCTTAAGCACATGAAGAGTGGTGGTCGCATCATCATGATCGGCTCGTGCGTAGGCGAGCGTGTCCTGACGCCGGGGCTGGTAGCCTACTCGGCCACGAAGGGCGCCGTAAAGATGTTTACTCAAGGGTTGTCCAGAGAGGTTGGGAGCCGGGGAATCACGGTCAATAACGTCCAGCCGGGTCCGATCGACACGGATTTGAATCCTGCCGCGGGCGATTGGGCAACACCTCAAAAGGCTGTCACAGCGCTCAACCGCTATGGGCATGTGGATGAGGTCGCGGCGCTGGTGTCGTTCGTAGCTGGTCCGGAGTCCTCGTACATTACCGGGGCGAATCTGACCGTTGACGGCGGGACGAATGCCTGAACCGATGCACCCACTCAGTCTATGGGCCTGAAGAATGAGGCGTCCGTCCAGAAGTGGATGGGAGCCGACGAACTAACGGGTCGGCTCCTTTGACTGCAGGCGTCGTTTTTTTATCTGTTAGCTGACCAGCAAAAGAGAGAGAACAATGACTACACTACAAAACAAAACTGCGCTGGTGACGGGCGCATCGAGAGGAATCGGACGCGCGACGGCAGTGGCACTAGCTGAAGCGGGGGCACACGTCCTGGTTCACTATGGCCGCTCCGCGCAGGAAGCGGAATCTCTCGTCGCCGCGATTCAGACGAAAGGCGGACGCGCAGATGCACTCTCGGCGGATCTAGGAACTCGGAACGGCGCTGCGCTGCTTGCAGAACAGGTGCGCTCCATCGTCGGCGATCGGTTGGACGTGCTCGTATCCAACGCCGGAGTCAGCAAGTCGGCGCCTATCGCCGCTTATACGGTAGAAGATTTTGACAATCTCTTTGCGACAAACGTCCGAAGCCCGTTCTTCCTGGTACAGCAACTGCTACCCATTCTTGGTGAGGGCACAAACATCATTATGATCACTTCCGTCGTAGCCCGTGCGGTGGTGGGCAAGCCGGGTTTGGAAAACCCTTCCATTCTTGCTTACGCCGCTACCAAAGGAGCACTTGAGACTCTGGTGAAGAACTGGGCCGCCATTCTAGGGCCTCGCGGCATACGCGTGAATGCTGTTGCGCCAGGCGTAATCGACACGGATATGTCGAGTTTTACAAAGACAGAGGCTGGACGCGAGGTCGCACTGGGTATGCAGGCTTTGAAGCGAATCGGCAAGCCCGAGGATATTGCCGACGTGGTTGCGTTCCTAGCGTCCGATGGGGCGCGCTGGATCACGGGAGCCAGTATTCCGGTCGACGGTGGAACGAAACTCTAGCGCGAGGTTATAGCGGGGCGGACCATGCGAGCTGTTGCAATCAGGGCGTCGGCTTTCGACAATACGGGTTAGTATTTCGGCATGGTGGGGTCGATCTTGTCGGCCCAGGCCAGGATGCCGCCGGTGAGGTTGGAGACGTTGGTGAAGCCGGCGGCTTTAAGGGCTAATGCGGCTTTCTGGCTGCGGGCTCCGGAGCGGCAGTGGATGATGACTTCGTCGTTTTTGTGCGCAGCGATCTCGGCGATACGGCTTTCGATGGAACCTACCGGGATGAGCGGTGCGCCGAGGTTCGCGATGGGGTATTCGTGGGGTTCGCGGACGTCGAGGACGAAGATGTTTTCTTTGGCGTCGAGCTTCTGCTTGAGCTGCTCGACGGTGATCTGGGGGATGCCTTCGACTATGGAGGCTTCGGCTACGGCTTTGTCGCGGGCGATTTCGAGTGGGCCTACGGAGGTGGGCTTGGCGATGCCGCAGAACTGGTCGTAGTCGATCAGCTCGGTGACGGTGGGGTTGGTGCCGCAGACGGGGCAGTCGGGGTTCTTGCGCAGCTTGAGGGTGCGGAAGGACATGCCGAGAGCGTCGACGAGCAGGAGGCGGCCGATGAGGGGGTCGCCGATGCCGAGGATGAGCTTGATGGTCTCGGTGGCCTGGATGACGCCGACGAGGCCGGGGAGAATGCCGAGGACGCCGCCTTCGGCGCAGGAGGGGACGAGGCCCGGCGGTGGCGGCTCGGGGTAGAGGCAGCGGTAGCAGGGGCCTTGCTCGGTGCCGAAGACGCTGGCCTGTCCCTCGAAGCGGAAGATGGAGCCGTAGGCGTTGGGCTTGCCGAGGAGGACGCAGGCGTCGTTGACGAGGTAACGGGTCTGGAAGTTGTCGGTGCCGTCGGCGATGACGTCGTAGTCCTTGAAGATCTCGAGCGCGTTGGCGCTGGTGAGCATGGTGTTGTGCTTGACGACGTTGAGGAAGGGGTTGAGGCCCTTGAGCATGATCTCCGCGGAGTCGACCTTGAGCTTGCCGACGGTGGCGGTGGAATGGATGATCTGGCGCTGGAGGTTCGAGGAGTCGACGGTGTCGAAGTCGACGAGGCCGATGGTGCCTACGCCTGCGGCGGCGAGGTAGAGGGCGAGCGGGGCTCCGAGGCCTCCGGTGCCTACGCAGAGGACCTTGGCGGCCTTGAGCTTCTGCTGGCCTTCCATGCCGACCTCGGGCAGGATGAGGTGGCGGGAGTAGCGGGCGATCTCCTCGTTGGAGAGCTTGGGGAGCTGGACGGTTTC
Source organism: Edaphobacter sp. (assembly GCA_035317185.1). Classification (GTDB taxonomy): domain Bacteria; phylum Acidobacteriota; class Terriglobia; order Terriglobales; family Acidobacteriaceae; genus Edaphobacter. The sequence goes on along the minus strand of DATHHN010000050.1, from coordinate 22,351 downwards.
TTCTATGGCTGTTGGCATATCTTTCCTTGTCTCTTCCATTCTAGATGCTTTTGGCGGCGGAACGGCTCATGGGGTGGTCGTGGATGAGAGCAGCGTCAAAAGGCATACCTCAGAGGCTGAAGCCCCGGTTCTGTGGAGCTTTGAATGCCTGGGCTAAAGCCCAGGCCTGCCTCAGAAGCAAAGGCAAAGGCGACAAAAGCAAAATGCGGGGGTTCTTCGCTGCGCTCAGAATGGCGACGGAGAGGATTTTAGGAGGGGAAGGTTAACAACAACAGACGCTGGCGGAGCCGCCGGCGATGGAGGGGATGATGGTGAGTTCGTCGGTATCGGAGACGGGGGAGTCTTCTTTGGCGGGGAGGTAGCGGATGTCGTCGTCGTTGAGGTAGACATTGACGAAGGAGCGGAGCTTGCCCTCGGCGGTGAAGAGGTGCTGGCGGAGCTCGGGGTAGGTGGTGGTGAGTTGGGTGAACACTGCGCTGATGGTTGCGCCGGGGATGGCGACGGTTTCTTTGCCGTCGGTGTAGGCGCGCAGCGGAGTGGGGATGTGGATGTTCATGCTTGTCCTTTCGGGGTGAGGGATGCTTCGGCGATTTCTATTTCGATAGCTTCGTCGTGGAAGGCCTTGTCGTCTTCGGTGGTGCCGAGGAGGAGGAAAGAGTTGGTGATGGCGGCCTTGCCTTTTTCGACGGCGGTGATGACGTAGGAGCAGCCGAGCCAGTGGGCCTCGGCGAAGTCGGTGGGGGACCACTGGGCGGGGTGGTCGGGGTGCGAGTGGTAGAAGCCTACGATGTCGAGGCCGAGGTTACGGGCCTGGCGCTGGATTCTTACGAGCTCCTGCGGGGCGATGTTGTAGCGATTGTGCGCGGAGTCGGTGCGGGTGTTGCCGGCGCGGACGATCTGGTGGACGGTGTTGCCTTCGACGCCGTTGCTTTTGCCGAGGAGGACGCCGCAGCACTCGTTGGGGTAGGTCTCTTCGCCGTGGGCGCGCAGAGCTTCGTAGTCGGCGTACTGGATGGTCAGCATAGGTGGGTTACTCCTCCTGCCAGAAGCGTTCGCTCATGTATTTTTCGGCCGAGTCGCAGAGGATGGTGACGATGATGGCCTCGCGTCCGGCAGCGGCTTCCTGCTCGGCTACTTGCAGGGACGCGGCCACGGCGGCGGCGGCGGAGATGCCAACGAGGATGCCGTGATTGCGACCGAGGTTGCGGCACATGGCGTAGGCGACCTCGGTGTCCATGTCGATGTTGGCGTCGGCCAGGGTGGCGTCGTAGATGCGAGGGACGATGGCGGTGGCCATGTGCTTGAGGCCTTCGAGGCCGTTGAAGGGCGAGTCGGGCTGCATTGAGATGCAGCGAATGTTGGGGTTGAGTTCGCGTAGGCGGCGGGTGGTGCCCATGAAGGTGCCGGAGGTGCCGAGGCCGGCGACGAAGTGGGTGATCTGGCCTTCGGTCTGGGCCCAGATTTCGTTGGCGGTGGTGCGGTAGTGGGCGCGCCAGTTTTCGTCGTTGCCGTACTGGTCGGCGTAGAAGAAGCGGTCGGGCTCGGCGGCGATTAATTCGCGGGCTTTGCGGATGGCTCCGTCGGAGCCGTCGGCGGGGTTGGTCCAGATAACTTGCGCACCGTAGGCTGAGAGATATTTTTTGCGCTCGGGGGAGACGTTGGAGGGCATGCAAAGGGTGACGGGGAAGTTGAGTGCGGCTCCGAGCATGGCGTAGGCGATGCCGGTGTTGCCGCTGGTGGCGTCGAGGAGGCCCCGGGTGGAGGTGAGCAGGCCGCGGCTGCGGGCGTCGGTGACGATGGCGGAGGCGGCGCGGTCTTTGACGGAGCCGCCGGGGTTGGCCCACTCGGCTTTGCCGAGGATCTGGATGTTGGCGGAGAGGCGGTCTTGAAAGAGATTCAGGCGGACCAGAGGCGTGTTGCCGATGCGTTCGAGGATGGTGGTTCCGAGCGATTTTGTGGTGGTCAGCATTCTTACTTTTCTTCTGGTTTCCGGGTTCGTCACATATGCCGTTTGAAGGAGGTCGGCGGATGTGCGACAGTTAATCGAGTCTAACGTATGGCACTTATGGCAAAAAAGACCCCACAGCGAAGCTTCAATGATGTTCTAGCGGTTCTCGGTAGTCAGAGATTCGATGTTGCCCCGGCGCACGACGGTTCAAAGCGTGCGGCTAAGGCGTTTCAAGTGAGGAAGTTTGGGTGCGCGGCGGAGATCGCTGAGACTGCCGATGGCAAGGTAGAGGTGCTGGCTCGGCCGGGCTGGGTGCTGAATGGCGAGATCTCGCGGCTGCTTGATCGCGGGTATCAGAAGTTTTTGAAGAGCAGCAAGTTGGAGATTCCGGCTACGGCGGACCATCTGCGAGCGATTCATGAGTTTAGTGAAGAGCTGAAGGAAGCTACTGGGGCTACGAGTCTTTATAACGAGGCTCTGGGGACTACTAGTGACGTTTATGTGTATGACCGGGTAAAGGGCCGGGCGTAGGGCGCGCTTCCCATCGTTTGCACTCCAATTGCTGAATCAGTGCTCGACGTTGTAGATCAAAGAGATCAGCCCTGAGCGATAGATCCTGTGGCTGGACAAGCTTAATTTGGTTCGCTGTGCGGGATGGGGCAGGAGTGGAACTCCTCCGCCCAGCAATACTGGCATGACGCTTACCTCAACGGTGTCCACTGCGTCCATCTCCAGGAGAAAACGAAAGAGTTCGCCGCCTCCCATTAGCCAAATATCTTTGCCGCTTTGGGTGCGCAATGCTTTCAGCCAATTCTGACTCAACTCGGAGAGGATGCTCACTTCGGGATGGTCGTCCTGTCTCAACGTGCGCGAGACGACGAACGTCTTCATTCCGTGGATGGACGCCTTGCCTAGTCTCGCAATAGCGGCTTCGTAGGTGCGGCGTCCCATGAGCAATGTGTCGAACTGCGCCCAGAGTTCAGCAAAATTGACGTCCGGATCGATCACAATCCAGTCCGCCTCGCCGTTCGGTCCGGCGATGTAGCCATCGAGACTCATCGCGACGCAATAGCGAATTCTCATAGCGGGTGCCCTCCCTGGAAATTGTGGAGGAACTCTTCGTGGAGCGTGATGAACTCGCGGGACGAAGAGCATTGCAAGATGCGGGCCCTTTCTCCTCCCGCTTCAGTTGCGAGAACAGAATATGGTGATCTGGTGGACTTCTGCTGCTCCGAGTGGCTCGAGCCATTGCTCTTGGGCGATGATTGCCATGCAGGGGCCAAATGTGCAGATTCGAATCTTGCGGCTGGCGGCTTCGTGTCGCAGCGAGTCGAGAACCGTGCGCAGAATAGTGCCAATAAAGGGCGTGTACAGATAAAACACTGTGCCGCTGGACAGATCGGCCGCGCGCGCGTCCTGCTGGAGAAACACTACGTTATTCAGGTTTAGAGTTTGAGCGCTCTGTCGGGCGCAATCGACATAGGCTGCCTCGAGTTCAATTCCAATGCTGCGGGCGTTCGTGCAGATGGCGGCCAGCAACGGAACGTGGCCCAGCCCGGAGCCAAGATCGACCAGTACATCCCGTTCGGTGAGTGCGGTGCGACGGATCATATCGAAGATGTGGCGCGCCGGGGTGGGCTGATAAAACACCATATCTGCCGGCAACTGGACGATGCTGGCAGCGGGCTTTTCGAACTGTAAAACTCCGCTGACCAGCTCATCGAGATAGTCGTAGCCTTCGTCGTTTGCGGGGCCGATTGCGTCCTCACTCTGGCCTGACTGATTGGCCACCCGCTGAAGCAGTGTGTACGGCCCGGCAGTACTCTGAATCTCGCGGCGGATGGTTTGGTAGAGTCCGGAATTGGCAAGCTCCAGTTTGTCGTAAAGCGCTTTGGCCCGGGGATAGATCTCTCCCTTGATCGTTTGAGTGTCGATGGCCGATAATTGCCCATCAAACTGTTCCTCCAGGAGATAGGCATCAAGGCGGTCAAGCGCATCGATGCGCTGACGCAGTCGGTCCGGGGTGTCCAGCGAACGATCCTGTTCCAGCTGGTCGATTAGACTTTGCAGGCCGTGCATCATCAGTCTGAAGCTTCCTCCGTTAAGCGCGCAACACTGCCGCCCAGGATCATTTTAGAGTGGAGCATTCTCTGGCAGCGGCTTGACCTCGGGATATTTGAGAGACCGGTGGAGTGGTTAGCGGAGACGGTTCTGTTCGCGCTGGAGTTCGCGATAGGCTTCGCTTTTGCCTATGCCTCGGTCGCGGGCTACTCGCTTGAGGGCGTCTTTTTCGGTTAAGTTTTCGGACTTCATCAGTGTTGCTACTTCTTTGGCGATGCTGACTCGGTGGGCTGCGGTTTCTGGTTTGGTGGGGGCTAACATGAGGACGATTTCGCCGCGAATGGCGGGGCGGGCTGCTAGCTCGGTGCGGAGGTCGCTGGCTGGGGCGCGGAGGAATTCTTCGTGGAGCTTGGTGAGCTCGCGGGCGATGACGACATGTTGGGCGAGGCCGAAGACGGCTTCGATGTCGGCGAGGGCTTCGAGTATGCGGTGGGGAGTTTCGTAGAAGATGTGGGTGGTGCCGTTTGTGCGTGGGATCTTTTCGAGGAAGGTTTTGCGCTGGCCAGCCTTGGAGGGGAGGAAGCCGTGGAAGGTGAAGCGATCTGTGGGGAGGCCGCTGGCGATGACGCCGCTAATGGCGGCGTTGGCTCCGGGGATAGGGAAGACCGGGATGCCGGCAGCGATGGCGGCGGAGGCGATCTGGCTGCCGGGGTCGGCTATGCCGGGGGTTCCGGCGTCTGAGACGACGGCGATGCGGGCGCCTTGTTTGAGGGACTCGGTGAGCTCTTCGGCGCGGGTGCCCTCGTTGTGCATGTGGTAGCTGACGGTGGGGGTGGTGATGCCGAAGTGGTTGAGGAGTTTCTGGGTCTGGCGGGTGTCTTCGCAGGCGATGCGGTCAACGCTGCGAAGAATTCGCAAGGCGCGGAGGGTGATGTCTTCGAGATTGCCGATGGGGGTTGCGACCAGGTAGAGACCGGGGGCTATCGGCTGCTCGTTGTGTGATTCTCGTGAATCAGAGGTCATTGTTCCTGCTGGCGCAGCTTACGGCGCTGATTGAGGAGGCCCATGGAATGGGCGAGATTTTGCGGGGTGATGATGCCTACGATGCGGTCGCCTTCGAGGACAGGAACGATCTGCGCGCCCTGGCCAGCCATGATGCGGCGGAGAGTTTTGACGAGGGAGTCGTCGGGCTGCGCGGTTTGGAAGGAGCGGGTCATGACGCCCTGGACGTAGCCGTTGCCGTCAGCCTGTAAGGCCTCAACGATACCCTGGCGGGAGACGGCGCCGACGAGATTGCTTCCGCGAACGACGGGGAAGACATCCTGCAAGGTGTGGACGGAACGCTGAAGCGCGTCTTCGAGTGTATCGGAGGCAGAAAGCATGCTGAACTGCGTCAGCATAACGTCGCGCATGCGGACGGCGTCCACATCGGTTTGGAGGAGGAGGCCCTGATCCTCCATGTGCGACCCGATCATGACGAAGGCGCCGAGCATGACGAGCCACATGTTGGGCAGGAGCATACCGGCGATGATGAGGCCGATGGAGATGGCCTGCCCGAGGCCGGCGGCGGCGCGAGTGCCTTTTAGGGCGCCGTGTGCTTTGGCGAACTCGCCACGGAAGACACGACCTCCATCGAAGGGGGAGGCGGGCAGGAGATTGACTGCGCCGAGCAGAAGATTGATCCAGACGGCGGCGCGGAGAAGGTGTGCGGGTGTGACCCAGGGGCGTTCGAGAAGATTGATCTGGGGGGTGATGGTCATGACCATTGCGGCCAGCAGGAGGCCGAAGCCAATGTTGGCGATGGGGCCTATGACCGCCATCCGCTTCTGCATCTCCGGGGTTGCGGAGCGCTCGGTGGCTTCGGGCGTAGCAAAGCTGAGGAGGCCGCCGGTTGGAAGCAGGAGGATGCTGCGCAGCTCCAGGCCAAACCAGACGGCGGCGATGGCACGGGCGATCTCACGCACGATTACGGCCATCAGGAGAAGCACCCATAGAGCGAAGCCTCGGCCACCGGATGCGCCAGACACTGACGCGTAGCTGGTGGCGAGGATGAGCAAAAGTATGAAGAAGGTGTGGATGCGAACATCCACGCCGAGAAACCTGCCGATAGGAAAGGACCACCCGCGCATGCCTATCATTGTATGCGCTGATCGTCATACCATCAGAAGATGCGCGTTATTGCGGGAACATATCGATCACGACAACTTTTGGCTCCGAAGGGGATGCAGACGCGTCCGACGAGCGACCGTCTGCGGGAGACGCTTTTCAACATCCTTGCGTCGCGTTTGAATGGCTGCCGGTTTGTGGATTTGTATGCGGGCACGGGTGCCGTGGGGATCGAAGCGTTGAGCAGGGGGGCGGCCCATGTGTGGTTCGCTGAGAATGCGGCGCCGGCGCTGGCTTCTCTGCACGCAAATATGGTTGCGCTAAAGGTCGACCGTGGTTTCACCGTGGAAGATCGTGGCGTGGGAGCCATGTTGCAACGACTGGCCAAGCTGACGCAGCCGATCGATGTTGTCTTTCTCGATCCGCCGTATGAGGCTGAGGCGGAATATACCGAGACGATGGGGTTTCTTGGCAGCGCACGCGGGCGGCAGATGCTGGCGACGGATGCCCTGGTGATTGCGGAGCATGGAAGCAAGGCGAAGCTGGCCATGCGGTATGGAGCGCTGGTGCAGGTTCGGGTGGTGAAGCAGGGAGATGCGACGCTTACGTTTTTTGCGTTCCCGGCAGAGGAGAAAAGCCTCCACCCTGATGCTGGCCAGTGAGTAAGTCGAGGGTGAAGGGAACTTCTTTGTCGGTGAGGAGATTCCAGCCGGTTCCCTGTAGAGAGTTTTCCTTGATTTCAGTGATGCGAATGCCTTCCCAGCTGAGGCGCGCGGATTCCCATATCTGACCTTGAGCGCCCCAGGCCATGATGGAGTGGAAGCCAATGAAGAGGATTAGATTGTTTGCAGGCAGTGGACGCACTTCGGTTACCGGCTTGAGTGAGATGTGGGTGCAGTGCTCGGGGTGGAGAGTGTCAATGATGTAGGCGTAGCCGCCGGCTACGGCGCAGAGCTCGTCTGGTTTGGGGCAGGCGAAGGTGCCGGTGGGCATCGATGGGTTGGTGAAGCCGAGGGCGCAGGTTGCGAGGAAGGTGCCGCCAGCTGCGGGGCGAATCAGGAGCTGCAAAGCGCCTCGGGCGAGGGCGTCTTCTTCACCGGCAATCTGCTGAGGATAGGTGAACTGGCGCGCCGGAGCGATGAGCGGGGCGGTCTTCAGGACGTCTGCGGTCCAGTTGTGTGCGAAGTCCATTAGCGGATCGCGTCCAGTGCCTGAGCGATGTCCTCAATGAGGTCTTCAATGGCCTCGCAGCCCGCGCTCAGGCGGATGAAGCCGTCGGCGATGGCGTCGCCTCCCCAGCGGGCGCGCCGTTCGGCTGTGGAGGTGATGCCGCCGAAGCTGGTTGCTTCGGTGAGCAGGGTTGATTTTGCGAGGAAGGTTTCAGCGGTGGCTTTGTCGCGCAGGATGAAGCTTACGACAGGGCCGAAGTAACGCATCTGCTTTCGGGCGATGGAGTGGCCGGGATGATTGGGCAGGCCAGGGTAAAGGACGCTTGAGACTTCGGGACGCGTAGCCAGAAACTCGGCGATGTGTTGGGCGTTCTCGCAAGAGCGTTCGAGGCGTAGAGGAAGCGTTGCGATGGAGCGCAGGGCGAGCCATGCCTCCATGGGGCCGAGGATGCCTCCGGTGAGGGTGCGCCACTGGTCGATTTTGCCGAGAAGATCGCGGTCGCGCGTGGCGACGTGGCCGAGAAGGAGATCGCTATGCCCGGTCATGGCCTTGGTATCGGAGGCGATGGAGAAGTCGGCGCCGAGGGCGAGGGGAAGCTGGCCGAGAGGAGTGGGGGTGGTGTTGTCGATGGCTACGAGAGCGCCTGCCTTGTGTGCGGCTTCGCAGAGGGCGGCGATATCGCAGATCTCCATGGTGGGGTTGCTGGGGGATTCGAGCCAGAGGAGCTTTGCGCCTTCGAGATGTTCGGCCTGGGCGTTGTTTGCCGTAGGCGCGAGACGGAGGATAATGCCCATCTTGCTGAAGTATTCCTGGGCCAGGATGCGGGCGGTGTAGTAGGCGTTGGAGGGAAGGACGACGATATCGCCGGGACGAAGGACTGCGCCGAAGACTGCCGTGCAGGCCGCCATGCCTGAGGCAAAGACGAGTGCGTTGGCACTATAACCGGGGCCGGATTCCATTTCTGCAATGGCTTTTTCGAGGTGGGTCCAGGTGGGGTTGTGCGAGCGGGCATAGGTGTACGGGGTGTCGGCTGGGTCGCCGGGGGTGTGGTAGGGAGCGGCAAAGACGGGGCCGAAGAGAAGGGGCTCGCCGGCGGCGGTTCGCGTGAGAGTGGAGCGGATGATTCTGGTGGCGTCTCGCATAAGGGAACGGTGTCGATGGTAGCAGGGTCAGCGATGCGTTCTGGAGCGGGATGAGAAGTGCTCCCAGCCGGCGGGTTCGAGTTCTGTGTGGGTACCGTCAGGGGCGATCAGGGTGATGAGTGAGTGTCCGGAGCGGCGAGGCTTGATGGAGCCTATTCGGGTTATTTGTACGCCTGCGATGGAGGATGGCATGCGTGTGGAGGCCGGAGCGGTGAAGAGAAGCTCGTAGTCTTCGCCGCCGTGAAGGGCGGAATTCAGGGCCGCGGCTGGGCCTTGCTTCTGGGCGAGGGGGTGGAGGGGGATGGCGGACTGCTCGATCTCGGCGTGGACAGCGGAGGCTCGGCAAAGGTGGGCCAGGTCGGTCGAGAGGCCGTCGCTGATGTCGAGACAGGCCGTGGCGAGATTGCGCCGGAGGAGAGCTTCGCCAGTGTCGATGCGAGGTTCAGGGTAGAGGTGGGGGTGGTTGTCGAGGTTGGAAGTGCGGCGTCGGCGTTTCAAGATTGTGGCGAGTTCGGCAGCGGCGCCTCCAAGCTGACCTGTGACGTAAAGTGCGTCGCCGGGGCGGGCTCCTGTGCGGCGGAGAGCTTTATTTTTTGGGGCGGAGCCAAGAACGAGGATGTCGGCGAGGATCAGATTTGCTGGGGATTGAGAGGTGTCTCCGCCTGCGAGAGGGACATTGTGGAGATCGGCGAGAGATCGTAAGCCTTTGAAAAAGCAGGATATCCAGGCCTGGCCGGATTTATTTGCGAGCATATCGGCGGGTAAGGCAAGAGATAGGAACGCTGCGAGGGGCGTGGCGCCCATGGCGGCGATATCGCTCAGGCCGCGGGCGAGGCAGCGGTGGCCTACAGATTCGGGAGGGTGGCGGTCGCGGCGAAAATGCCTTTTCTCGAGGGTAAAATCAGTGGTGACAATGACTTCGGAGTGCGCCGGAGGGCGGAGGATGGCGCAATCGTCGCCTATGCCGAGGGTGAGGGTTTTGCTGCGCGGAGCGGCGAATTCGTGGCGTATCTGCTCGATTAGAGCGAGTTCCCCCATCGGCTTGCGAGATTTTTTCATTCTGTAGGGAGGATAAATAGATGGACAGGTGATGGCTAATTTGTGGTAGCCGATATGGCAAAAATGACAGGCGAAATTGGTTGCATGGCTGTTACCTGTTTGTTACCCTTTTCAAGGACGCTCAAGAGAGATCTGCAATTTGAATGACAATTGCTAAATGGCATTTGCCTTGATCGATTTGTGCAGATTGACTTCTCTCAGAGCCGCGGCAGTCTCGCGGTCAAAATCAGGGCCAGGGTTTTTGATTGAGACTTAAGAAGCGCTATTACATTATGTTCGTCAGCCGCGACGAAGACGGCGACCTTAACAAGGTGCCGGTTCCTCTTCATTATGCATATATGTTTGTAGCCGCTGCAGCGATTGGTATGTTTACGATCACCGGGCTGGCGGGGTCGTACTCTCGGATGCTGATCAAGACGGCGCGATTTAATCAGCTTCGGCAGGACCACAATGCACTGCAGAAAGACTATGCGCACCTGGAGAAGGCTGCGCATGAGAAGGACGTTGAAGCGGCTTCATTGGGATCGCTTGCCGGGGAAATTTCGGCCCTGTACGGTCTGACAACGAGCAAGCTGGCTTTGCCCATGGGCAAGGTGACGGGCAAGGCGGCCCGGGCACACTCGGCTGCGGTGGCTGAGGCGGTAGCGACGACGCCATTGGCCGACAACACTGTAGCGATGAACGACGACAGCTATTACAAGTCGGTCGATGCGTTTTATGCGCTGCGGAATTCGGCGTTGAGCGGAACGGCGACGCGGGCTTTACCGACGCTCTCGACTCCGCAGTATGGTTCGACCAATCCATTTGGAGGCTTCTCCGGGCTGGCCGATCAGGATGCAGCGGCGTATGCGCCGTCGTTATGGCCGGTTATGGGCCCGATTACGAGCAGCTTCGGCCAGCGCGAAGATCCTATTTTGGGTAACGGCGAGGGCGAATTCCACAAGGGCATTGATATCTCTGCTCCGAATGGAGTTGAGATTCGTGCGACCGGCGATGGCGTGGTGAAGTCGGCGGCTGTGGTCAACGGCTATGGGCGCGAGGTGATACTCGATCACGGCCACGGCGTTGAGACCTGCTATGGGCATATGTCGGGCTTTGCAGTGATGGCAGGACAGACGGTGGTGCGGGGACAGGTGATCGGCTATGTGGGTCATAGTGGACGCGTCACGGGATCGCATGTGCATTATGAGGTTCGTATACGCAATACGCCGGTGAATCCGCATAAGTATCTGCGGATGACAATGGCGGATCTGGGCGGTGGTGAATCCGGTCAGGCTACGACGCCTGCGATTGGAACCTCGAAGCAGACGGCGATGACCCCGTAAAATCATGCAGCATCTGGAGTGAGAAGGGCCAGCTTAACAACTGGCCCTTTTGCGTGGGAGAGAAAGGACTTCGGCTGCCCTGTAAAGTGGTCAAAAGATTGCCTACTGCATATTTTGTCAGTATCGGTACGAGACAAAATGCGCTGAAATAGGCGCGTTGAAATAATTGCAATAATTGAAAAGCTGCAATCGTTGATGCATTGTCTCCCGATGGCCTTTGTGCAGGAGGTGGTATGCGGAAGCTATTGATGGCGATGCCGTTAGTCTTTTTGGTGCTGTTGTGTGGCACAACGCGGATGCTTGCGCAAGATGCCGGGAATACCCAGCAGGAGGCGATGCGCAAGCTACAGAGCAGGATGGACGAGTTGCGATCCCAGATGGTCCAGATTCAGGCTGAACTGGATGCAATGCACGGAGAGAACAAGCTTTCGGACGCGGTGACAACTGTTAAACCTGTGCCGGTGGAAGTGCAGACGGGAGCTATCGAAAGAACGATGCCGCCATTGCTGCCTGCGGTACAGCTAACCCCGGAACAGCAGCGCATGGCCGTCGGCAAAGAGACTGCGAGCTACGAGAGTTTTGCGGAGGAGTCGGAGCCTGTACCGCGTCTTTACAACGCTCCGCTGGATGCCTCGCTACCCGGGTTCTTTGTTCTGCCGGGCACGCAGACGATGATGCGTATCAATGGGAATTTGAAAACGGATTTAATGTTTGATCCGCGGCCTGCCGGTCTGGCGGACTCTTTCATTCCTTCGACGATACCGATTCCGCAGGTAACGAGCACCAACAATTTCAATGGGAGCATTCGTGAGAGCCGCTTCTCGGCAGATTTTCGTATCCCTGTAAGCAACATAGGGACTGCGCGGACGTTCATACAGTTCGATTTCTTCGGTGCCAATGGAGCGACTACGCCGCGGTTGCGTCATTTCTATGCCCAACTCAACAACATTCTGGTGGGCCAGACGAATACGGTCTTCATGGATCCGGATGCGTGGCCGGACATTATCGAATTCCAGGGGCCAACGTCGGGCCTTCTAGCGCGTATTCCTCAGGTTCGATATAGCTTCCCACTGGGAAAGGGCTTTAGCGGCGCTATCTCCGTGGAGCAGCCAAACTCAGATATCGGCTTTTCCGTGAATGGCTCGCCAGCCGTGCCGATCACACCCGCTCCGGACGGCGCATTGCGGGTCCGCTATGAAGGCGAACGTGGGCATATCTATCTGTCGACTGCCCTTCGAGAGCTGGCGGTGCGTCTGCCCAGTGGACAGCAGGAATCTACCTTCGGATGGGGCTTGAACTTCTCGAGTACATGGCGTGTTATCGGGAGAGACACGCTTAATTACCAAGTTGCTTATGGGAATGGAATCGCAAGATATACGGGTGACGCAGCGTTCCTTGGCCTGGATGCACAACCGAGGTCGGAGACGGATCTGACGTTGAAGGCGCTGCCCGTCTTCGCTCCGTGGGTCAGCTATCAGCATCACTGGACGAGATCCGTCCGATCGAGCGCAACGTTTGGATTTTTGCAGGTCCCGAGCACGGAGTTTTCGCCGGGGAACACGTATCACAAGAGCACGTATTCTTCGGCCAACGTCATCTGGAATCCGTATGGAAGCCTGTCTTTTGGTACGGAGTTTATGTATGGATGGGTGCAGGAGAAGGACGGGGCCAAATCCAATGCACCCCGTATTCAATTTTCAGGAAGATACACCTTTGTGAAGCTGCATCGGGATGAGTAAGACGTTCGTGTTTATGGACGAGGGAATGCGTCTACGAGCGAGACGATGCGGAGGTTCTTTGTGAGGTCTTCGAGGCTTGCGCTGCTGTGCAGAGTAATGGTCTGCGGAGTGTTGGGGAGCAGGTTGAAGTAGTTGTCGGACACTTCGACCTTGCTGTCGCCGAAGGTGAGATAGACGCTGCGGGCAAGCACGTTTGACGAGAGGGTGAGGGTGTAGGCTTCGCCGTCTTTGGTTATGGTGTGGGCGATGTCTGCGGCGGGCAGGTGAATCTGTTTTGTGGGGACGAGGTAGATCAGGTTTGAGGAGACAGTCTGGCTATCGACGGTGAGGTCGGTCGTAACGAATACGGTTGCGGGGTCGATGGCTAATTTGCGAAGGAGGTCGGGGAGCGCCTGCGAGTAGTAGATCTTGCTGGCGAGCTGGTCGACCTTCATGGACTGGTTTTGCTCGTCGAGGACTTTGCCGTCGAAGCTCATGACGCGGATGCGTAGATCTGCGGCGACTGGGGTGGTCTTGTCGGAGACGACGTAGACGGTGAAATAGTCATCCTCGATGTGGGGTGAGACGAGCAGCGGGCTGTAGAAGCGGCGGGCGTAGTACTGGAGCGCCTTCCAGTTGCCATAGTAGTCGATGCTGGACCATGAGGCTACGGGCCAGCAATCGTTGAGCTGCCAGTAGAGAGTGCCCATGGTGCGGGGGCGCTCGCGGCGCATGTGCTCGGCGCCGATCTTGATGCCTTCGGCTTGCAGGACCTGGCTGGCGTAGAGGAAGGAAGGGAAGTCCTTGGGCTCGGCGTAGTCCTTGAGCATGTAGTCGTGGATGATGGAGTTGCCTTCGTCGTTCTTCTGGTGCGCGAGCATGACGGGGGTGAAGATGCTGGTGCGGTCTTCGGGCAGGGTGAAGGCGTCGATGGTGCTTTGCTGGGGGAAGGACTGAAAGCCGTACTCGGTCATGAAGCGGGCGTGATGTTTTTCGTATTCGGAGAAGGGGACGCGGCCGTGCCAGACGGTCCAGTCGTGCGTGTCGCCGGAGGCATAGGCGTCGGAGACGTCTTCGTAGTCGGCGCTGGGAGAACTGGGCCAGTAGGGGGTTTCGGCGGCGAGGCGGGCGACGGTGCGGGGAAGGATGCCGCTGAAGACAGTGAGGTAGTCCTCCCACATGCGCTTGCGTTCTTCGGGCTTGAGCGAGTTCGCGATGCTGGAGACGCGCTCCCAGCCCCAGGAGATTTCGGTTTCGTTGTTGCCGCACCAGAGGACGAGGCTGGGATGATTGCGCAGGCGGGTGACCTGGTATTCGGCTTCCTTTTCGACGTTTTGTTTGAACTGGTAGGTGCCGGGCTGCCACTCGTTGCCAAACATGAAGTCCTGCCAGATCATGAGGCCGAGCTGGTCGCAGAGCTCGTAAAACTCATCGGTCTCGTAATAGCCGCCGCCCCAGTTGCGGATCATGTTCATGTTGGCATCGACGGCGGATTGCAGGATGCGCTTGTAATCGGCGGTGGTGACGCGGCTGGGGAAGCTGTCGAAGGGGATGACGTCGGCGCCCTTGGCGAAGACGGGGATGCCGTTGACGATGAGGGCGAAGTTGCGGCCCCACTTGTCTTGATCGCGTTGAAGGACGATGGAACGGAGGCCGGTGTTGACGGTCTTTTTGTCTTGTACGTGTTGCGCGATGGAGACTTCGGCGGTGAACTGGTACATCGACTGGGCGCCGTAGCCGGTGGGATACCAGAGTGCGGGATTTTTGATTTCGACGGGGAGGTTGATGGTGTTGGTGCCGAGATGCAGGGTGACCGGCAGGGTAGTTTCGACTCGCTTGCCGTCGTAGAGGTAGGTAAGTTTGACGTTTGCTGCGGTGTCGAGGGAGGAGTTGATTTGGACCTGGGCGTTGAGGCGGGCGACGCGTGTGGTGATGTCTGATTGCTGGATGTTGAGGTCGGTGATCTCGGCGTTATCCCAGAGGCTGAGGGTGGCGGGGTGCCAGATGCCGCTGGTGACAAAGGTGGGCCCCCAGTCCCAGCCGTACTCGTAGGCGGCTTTGCGGATGTAGGTTTTGTCGGGGGCCTTGATGATGAAGTGCCACTTGTCCTGAGCGGCGCGCTCGCTGGCGGCTTTGTCAGGGGCGGGGAAGACGATGCGGAGCTGGTTGGGGCCGGCTTTGAGGTAGAGTTTCGCGTTGGCCTGCCACTGGCGGAACATGTTGTCGGCGGTGAGCAGGAGGTGGTCGTTGAGGTAGACCTGGGCGTAGGTGTCGAGGCCAGCAAAGACGAGGTCGATGTGCTTGCGAGCGAGCATGGCGCGGGTGGCGTCGATGGTGGTGCGGTACTCCCATGATTGCTGGCCGACCCACTGGAGCTTGGCTTCGTTGTCGCGGTAGAAGGGATCGGGGATGAGCTTGTTGGCGATGAGATCGAGGTGAACGTCGCCGGGAACCGTGGCTGGGCGCCAGTTGGCGTCGATGGGTGCGTTGGGCTGGGCGGCGGTGAGGCGGAACTGCCAACCGGTGTTGAGCGGGAGGATTTGCCGTGCGGATGCCAAGGTTTGCGCTGTGGCCATGAGAGGAAGAGTGAGCAATGTGAGAAGCAGGGCGAGGGTGCTACGTAGGATCGACTGGGGACGAGGAAGGGCCGAATTCATCTCATCCAGCATCGTGTATGGGCGTGTTTTATGCAATCGGGACGCCATCTTTCCCGTTTTGGGAGCTGGCCCTTGGTGGCTATGGTTCTGCATCTTTTGGGGAGTATCGGTATGGCTGCGGCGCTGGCTATTCTCGCGGTGGAGTCCTGAGCAGGTGCATGACGGGCCAACTCTGCACCTGGCTAGGAACGGGCTCCAAACTTTTTGCCGGCGCTTTGCAGAAACGGATATTGAATGGTTCAAACGTCTGCTTCTTTTCGGAAGGATAGTCGGGACAGCGATAATTCGATCTCGCTGTCCGAGGTCATCTCGGCGCTCTCTTTTGCTCTCGACCTGACGGAAGGTGCGGTGTGGGGCCATGCTCTGCGCAGTTGCCTGCTGGGGATGCGGATTGCCGACGAGATCGGGTTGCCGGATGAGAGGCGGAGCAGCCTGTACTTTGCGCTGTTGCTGAAGGATGTAGGCTGCAGCAGCAATGCCAGCCGGATGTGCGAGATTGTCGGCGGCGATGACCGTGCGATGAAGGCAGGGGCGAAGCTGGAAGATTGGACCAAGCCGCATAAGCCGAAGCTTTCGACGTTGAAGATTCTGTGGAGCAATGTTTTGCCGGAGGCAGGACCGCTCGACCGCATTGCGCGGATCTTTCGAATGGGTATGGCGCAGCACAAAAACAACGAAGAGATGATCGGCCTGCGATGCGAGCGGGGGGCAGGCATCGTAACGAAGCTTGGCCTGGGTATTGATGCTGCAGAGGCCGTCCGCAGCCTGGATGAACACTGGGATGGCGATGGATATCCCGATAGTTTGAAGGGAGAGCAGATCTCGCTGTTGGCGCGCATCTGCGCGGTGGCACAACATCTGGATGTGTTCTCTTCCGAGCGAGGAGTAGAGGCGGCGATGGATACGCTGGTCGAACGCAGCGGGACGTGGTTTGATCCTGAGCTGGTTCGTGTGACGGTGCTGCTGCACCGGAGCGGGGAGTTATGGAGTAACTGTCTCGCGACCGATAGCCAGGACGATACGCGGAGGGCGGTACTCGATCTGGACGGGGGCAGGCAGCATAAGCTGGGAACGGGAAGGATCGACCAGATATGCGAGGCGTTCGCGGACGTGGTGGATGCGAAGTCGCATTTTACGTTTCGGCACTCGGTTGGCGTGGCGGATGCTGCCATGTCGATTGCGCGAGGAATGGGTCTGCCGATGGATCGGGTGCAACTAGTTCGAAGGGCTGCGCTGCTGCATGACATTGGCAAATTGAGTTTGTCGAACGTCATTCTGGATAAGTCGACGAAGTTGAACGAGACAGAGTGGAAGGCTGTGGAGCAGCATCCGGGGCTGACGCGGCAGATACTGGAACGCGTGGGGCCGTTTCGTGAGATGGCGATTATTGCGGGCGAACACCATGAAAAGCTGGATGGCTCTGGCTATCCGAAGCGGCTGATGTCTCCGCAGCTTTCGCTGGAGTCGCGCATTATTGCTGTGGCGGATGTGTATGGAGCGTTGTCGGAAGACAGGCCGTATCGTGCGGCGCTGGAGACTGATGACATTCTGACGATTATGACGAAACTGGCACCGCACAAGCTGGATGGCGATTGCATGGATGTGCTGGCTGGTCTGCTTTCAAATGAAGGCGGGATGGTATTCGAGCGTGAGAGCTCCATCGAACGCGCGCAAATGTACGCCTGAATTTGTAGCTTAAATGCGACGACGCGGCCGGTGAACTGGCAGCGTCGTCGTTTGTTGCGTGAATTACTTGCCGGTATAGCTGACGTGCCAGACACTCCTGGTGGCGTCGTCGGTGACGAAGAGTGAGCCGTCGTTGGCCACAGTGACGCCGACGGGACGGCCCCAGACTTTGCCGTCGGGAGTGACGAAGCCGGTGAGGAAGTCTTCGTACTCGCCGGTGGCGTGGCCGTTGCGCATGGGTACGCGGATGACCTCGTAGCCGCTGCGCTTGGCGCGGTTCCATGAGCCATGTTCGGCTGCGAAGGCGTCGCCGGTGTACTCGGATGGGAATTGCTTGCCTTCGTAGAAGGCCATTTCGAGCGACGCGAAGTGGGGCTGCAGGAGGACATCGGGGACGATGACCTTATCCTTCAACTCCGTGTGCTTGCCCGCGTGACGGGGGTCCTGATGCGAACCGATGTACCACCAGGGCCAGCCGTAGAAGCCGTCCTCTTTGACGCTGGTGATGTAGTCGGGGACGAGGTTGTCGCCCAGGCGATCACGCTCGTTGGTAGAGCACCAGAGCTGGCCCGTGGTGGGGTTGATGGCTTCGCCGACGCAGTTGCGAATGCCGCTGGCGTAGATCTTTACGAACTTGCCGTCAGGAGCGTATTCGAGCACGTCGGCGCGGTGGAACTCTTTGGGATTGTTGTCGGTGTCGTCGACGTTCGAAGCGGAACCGACGGAGACGAACATGCGCTTGCCGTCCTGCGAGAAGGTGACGTCCCGGGTCCAATGGCCGCCGCCACGAAGCTGCGCGTAGCCGGGGAGAGTCTTCACGATGGTCTCGGCGCCGGAGGTGGCTTTAAGATCGCCAGCCTTGTAGGGAAAACGGACGACGGAGGTGGTGTTGGCGATGTAGACCCACTTGGGATCGTTGCCCAGAGGATAGAAGGCGATGCCAAAGGGGTGGTCGAGGCCGCTGGCGAAGGTTTCGGTGGTGCTGACTTTGCCGTCTGCGCCTACACCGCGCAGGACCATGACTTTGCCGGCTTTGCTGTCGGCGAGAAAGAGGTCGCCGTTGGGAGCGGAGCGGATGAGGCGCGGTTCGGTGAAGCCCTGGGCGTAGAGCTGAACTTTGAAACCTGGAGGGGCGATAGGCCATGCGCCGTCAGGACGAGGGACAAGGGTGGGGCCATTGTCGACGGACTCGGCTTCCTTTGGTTCGGGCAGGTCGGCGACGGTGATCTTGCGGCGGACACCGGGATGCTCCTGGGAGTAGTCGGTGAAGGCGGCCTGGCCGGTGACGGTCTTCCCTTCGTTCTGCGCGTGCAGAATTGCAGGGGAGACGGTGAATGCTCCTGCAAGTAAAAGCGGAAGGGCTGAACTGAAGGTTCTGGTGGAAGGGCTCATCATCTGTGGTCTTCTCCGAAGGCCGCGAGGCTTGTGGGAATAGTTTACCTAATGAGATGCGGGTGCAGGCTGGGATGGTGCGCCTGACGCGGAAGCCGGAGTGGTTTCAGTATCCGGTGATGCCAGTTCGCGTAAAAGTTCGATGGGGATGGTTGCAGTGAGGATTGCGCGATCTTTGCTCTGCTCCAGTTTGAGAGAGTCGATCATCTTGAGAAAGTCTTTGTCGGCGGCGTTGCGCGGTTGCATCTCCTGAATGGACTTAAAGAGTTTGACGAGCGAACTGAGCGATTGGGCTGAACGTGCGGCATCGGCGTCGGTGGGGAAGATCTGTTCGACGCGCAAGCGGAGAGAGCCGACATAGCGAAGGCTGGCGACGAAGGTGGTGTCTTCCGGCAGAGGAAGCTGCAGGCCGAAGAGCGTGATGTAGCCGCGCTCGGAGAAGGGAAGACCGATGTGGCCGATTGCCCAGGCGCTCGATAGCAACGGCACGTCTCTGTAACGTGCCGATAGCAGCGACGAGCCTGAGAACGGCGAAGCTCCTGCCCGGTGACGGTCGAGGATGGAGTGGATCTGTTCGGCCGTGGGCATGTTGGAGACGGCGATACTGTCGTAGCCGAGCTGGGCGATTCGCAGAGGACGGACGTCCTTGCCGTCGCCTACGGGGATGGTGAAGATATCGTGTCCGGCGTAGCTTTCTTTTGCGATGGCGATAGTTGTGAGGTAGCTGGCGAGGCGCTCGCCGTCGAAGCGGCCTTCAAAGACTTCGGAGTAACCGACGGGTCCGTTGGGGCCGTTGGGGTCGTCCATGCGATGGAGAGCGAAGGCTGCGTTGTCGAGATCGCGCTCGGGGACGATACCGGTGGCGTCGATGAAGCGCTGATAGTCGGGGCTACGGACGATCGGTGTGCGGTCGAAGTGGGTGGCCAGGCGTATCGGCCTCAGGTTGACGTAGACGATTGCGTCGGACTCGGGCAGCAGGCGTGCGGCCTCTGGCGGAGCGGCCTTGCGCAATATCAGCACAATGGCCAGAGCTGCGATCAACGCCAGCATCAGCAGAAGGGAGTAGCGCGTGGATTTACGCATTGGTAACATGGCCGGCAGGATGGGGTTTCAGCATCGTCGTTACAGAATCACAGTCTGCGAACTCCAGAAGATAAGCATAGACCATCTTATGTCTCAAATATTAAGGCTTCTGTCGTACACTCCCGCATAAAGCTACGATGACAACTTCTTGGAGAATGCGATGAAAGCTTTGCTGCTGCTTGGAATCACTGTGTTGCAGATGTCATCTGGAGCGCAGGCGCCCACTGCTGCTGCTCCTTCGCTTCCTCCGATCCGGTGGGGTTTATGGGAGAGCAAAGTGACCGGGCCTCGGGATTTAGATGGAGAAGCGACAGTGACACGGTCGTGTGTTTCAGCCGCGACGTGGAAGGGTTTCATGGACGCGCACGGAGATGACAGCAACCACTGCGTGTGGTCGAATCAGGCGGCTACGCCGACGACTTATAGTGCAGACATGTCGTGCGGGTCGGGGAAGATCACGGGTCATGCAATGATGACTATCGATTCGCCTGAGAGCTTTCACTACAAAATGAGCGTCGACATATCGAAAGGCTCGGAACATGCTTCGCACTTCGATGTGACTGCGACAGCGAAGTTCATTGGCACAAACTGTTTCGGTCTGAAGCCCGGCGAAGAGATCGACGTGTGGGAGTAGAAATCTACTCGGTGATGGCGAAAGTGTAGATCTTGCCCCCGTTGGTGACGTTACCGCTGCCGGCGGGCAGGATGCCGAATTCGCCGCCGCCAACGTTGTGGTCGACGGTGAATTGGTACGTGCGCGGGGCGGTTCTCACGGGATTAAACTTTACCTCGTCGCGGTCGGCGCCGCCGGTGGAGTGAAAGACGCCGCCGGTAAGGATGCGGAATTCTCGGTTGTCGGAGTTGATGCGGAAGCGCAGGAACTCATACTCGTTGATGGCTACTCCGTCGGGCATATAAATGAGAATTTCGATAGGTGCCTGCAGCGTCAGCTTGGATTCGCGGCCATTGAGGTGGCCGTTGTGATCCTGCTTGATGATGCCGTTGGTGGCGGTGGATTTGATCCATCCGCCGGATTTGATGTGGACGATCTCTGGTTCAATCAGCGTCCATTTGCCGGTGCGATCTTTGTAGTACACACCAATCTCGTTGACGTCGGAGAGCTCAATAGGTTTTTCGGTCGTGGGAGTAAGCAGCTTACGGCTCTTATTGACCATGGCGGCGATGATACGGTCGGAGATGCCGGCGTCTTTGAGCGTGACGAGGGAATCGGCGTCGGTGGTGTACTGCCCGGGCTGGGTGTTGATGGTCTGGAGGATGAGGTCGTCTCCGAGTCCGGCCTTTGCCATCTTGATGACGGAGTTGTTGTTCATGGTGGCGGAGACCGCCGGAGGAGCAACCTGTGGGCCATCTGTGAGTTGAGGCGCTTCGCCCGTGTGCTGGCCATAGCAGGAGAAGGGAAGGAGGAGCAGAGACAGCAGGATCAGCAGACGCATGGACTTGTTCCCTAAGAGATTGAAACTGGTGATCGAAAGTTGAGGATAGGCTAGCATGTCCTCGATTTTGGACGGTTTACTACGGCGGAGCGTAAGCCGCCTGAATTCTGTTGAAAACGGCCGCAGGGTGGGATGTTGATTGGGCAGCTCCACTATGCTAAAGTTACGACTGCGGCGCACTCTGCGCAGGCACTGCTGCGCGTTCGGCTGCTGGGCTTACAGAGAGCAAGGAAACGGCTGTTTGGGCTGGCGTAGCTCAGCTGGTAGAGCATCTGATTTGTAATCAGAGGGTCGGGGGTTCAAATCCCTTCGTCAGCTCCAGTTCCATTTAGCAAGTAAAGGATTTGGTTGTACTGCCGGGCCTTCTGGTCAGCAGGCCTCCGGTCACTCCTTCAAGGTTTGTACTCGCGTGATTTCCGGATTCCGGAAATTGGTGTTCGGGATTGATGGTTTGAGTTGTGGCTGCGCGCTGGTGGGTTTTGCAGGATGTGCACAGGTGGCCGAGTGGTTAATGGCAGCAGACTGTAAATCTGCCACGCATCGCGTTACGGAGGTTCGAATCCTCCCCTGTGCACCATTAGTTTTGAGTTGTAAGTTTTTGAGCGGTGAGATGTGAGCGTTGTGGATCTAACCCCTGCCGGTAGCGGACGAATGGTAGTTGCGCTGGTGGTGCTTGGGGTGTTGGCGGTTTTAGTCTGGCAGACGATGGAGCCGGGCAAGTATCGGTCGCTGACGTGGATCCTGTTAGGATTTTTTGGCTTTCGCGTCATACTCGGACGGATGAGTTCGCGATAGGATTGTAAGGTTGGTTTTAGAAGGCTGATGTAGCTCAGTGGTAGAGCACTCCCTTGGTAAGGGAGAGGTCATGGGTTCAAGCCCCATCATCAGCTCCAGATTTTAGTTGCAGGCGGGCGGGAGTAACTCAGTGGTAGAGTCACAGCCTTCCAAGCTGTTGGTCGCGGGTTCGATTCCCGTCTCCCGCTCCAAAGATTTGAAGGCGTTTCCGCAGGAGAGTTCTGTTGAGCACAACGTATGAGCAGCCCGCGCTCCCGATAGCCGATCCGCAACCCTATGGCGTCGTGAAGTCGGCCATCGAGTCGTCGTTCTCCTCGGGTAAGGTAGCGGATTTTTTGAAATCGCTCGAGCGCAGCAAGTTGCGCATCCGCGACTTCGAGACGGTTCTTCGCAAGGGCGCACTGGGCGCTACAACTGCCGGAGAGTACAACCGGCTCGGCAACGCCGATCAGGGCCAGATTCGCGAGCTGTATCTTGCGAGCCTGGAGCGGGTAGCGCCGGAGCTGCGGCAGAAGTTTTTCAAGCTGTACGCGTATTACTGAGACACCAAGTTTAGTTTTGAAGTATCGACCTGAACCTGCCGGTGCACGCCGGCCAACACTGAGGAGATGAGCAGTCATGGGCAAGGAAAAGTTTGACCGGTCAAAGCCGCACGTAAACATCGGGACGATCGGACATATCGATCATGGCAAGACGACGCTGACGGCGGCGATCACGAAGGTGTTGTCGAAGCACAACCCGAACAACAAGTTCCG
>DATHHN010000049.1:0-19403 GCA_035317185.1 Edaphobacter sp. | reverse complement strand
TGCACATCCACCAACCCGGGAGCCACGATCATCCCCGCAGCATCAATCGTCTCCTCGATCGCGATGCTCTTCAGCGCACCGGGCAACTCCACCGCCGCTACTCGCCCATCCCGCAGCAACACATCGCGAGCCTCATCCACTCCGCTAGCCGGATCGATCATCCGCCCATTCAAAATCAATACGTCACTCATACAGTTACACTCTTGAATCCGCCCAGGCCCATCGCCCTCACCAGCAAAGCCGACCGTACCGCCAGCCCATGCGACACCTGTTCCTCAATCGCCGAATTCGGCCCGTCCGCCACATCCCCCGCAATCTCCAGCCCGCGAATCATCGGCCCGGGATGCATCACCAGTGCTTCAGGCGCACAAGCCGCCAACCGCTCGCCATTCAATTGGTACCGCGCAATGTAATCGCCAAGATCCAGTTCGAGCCCCGCCAGCCGCTCCTTCTGAATCCGCAGCATCATAGCCACTTGAGACCTGCTCAGAGCAGCATCGAATTCCCGCACAATCTCAACGCCCTCACCCAGCCCAAGCGCATCCCCCGGCAGCAGCCTCTCCGGCCCGCACAGCAGCACCTTCGCACCCAAACGCGGCAGCAGCATCGCATTCGACCGAGCCACGCGGCTATGCAGAATATCTCCCGTAATCACCACCGTAATGCCACGCAACGAAGTGGCATCGACACGCGAAGCATCCAGCCCAAGCCGCGTCAAAATCGTCCGCAAATCCAGCAGCGCCTGTGACGGATGCTCGTGCATCCCATCGCCCGCATTCAGTACCGGCAAGCCTGTCTCCCTCGCCAGTAAAAACGGCGCTCCCGAAGCCGGATGCCGGAGGATGATGCACTCCGCTCCCAGCGCCCGCAACGTCAGTCCCGTGTCCTTCAGGCTCTCACCCTTCTCAATCGACGAGCTCTTATCGCTCACCAGCGTCGTCGTCGCACCCAGCGACTTCGCCGCCAGTTCAAACGACGTCCGCGTCCGTGTACTCGACTCATAGAACAGCAGCGCGACCCGTCGTCCCCCAAGCATCTCTGCCCGCTCATTCTTGGGCATCGCCTCCAGCCGGGCCGTCAGTCCCAGCACCGCAGAGACTTCTCCCACCGACAAATCTTCTACACTCAACAAACATCCGGCAGCGTACTTCGAGCTCCGAGCCATCGCTCAGTCCACCAGCTCGACCAGCAGCACCTGTTCCTGCCCGTCCACCTCGTTCAGTTTTACCTCGATAATCTCGCGGCTCGACGTGGGAATCGTGCGCCCCACAAACGTAGCCTCAATCGGCAGCTCTCTATGCCCGCGATCGATCAGGACCAGCAGCTGCACACTCTTCGGCCGTCCATGGTCGAACAGCGCATCCAGTGCCGCCCGTATCGTCCTGCCCGTATACAGCACATCGTCCATCAGCACGATGTCCCGCCCCGTCACGTCGAACCCGATCGCTCCCGGAGTCACCGTCGGTCTCGGTCCATCTGTCGACAAATCATCACGATAGAAGCTGATATCCAACACCCCTGTATCCACAGGATGCTTCTCGATCTTTTCGATCATCCCGCCCAGCCTCTGCGCCAGCGGAACGCCTCGCCGCTTGATACCCACCAGCCCAAGGTTCGCGCCGCCATCGTTCTTTTCAACAATCTCATGGGCAAGGCGCACCAGCGTCCGCTCAATCTCCGAGGCAGACATCAGCCGCCCCTTCTCCCTCAGCTTAGGCATCTGTGTTTCCGTATTCTTATTAGTCTCACTCATATCGGTTCGGCCTCGATAATACCAGCACCCGTTCCTTCCATCTCAAATCTGGATCAAGCCGCCAGACTCTCGGCCCGTTTTCGCATCGTCAAGCCTATCGTTCCCACCAGCGCCAGCGCCACCGCAAACGCCGCGCCAAAAAATACTGCCGGATACCCAAACCCGCCAATCACGGCACCCGCGATCGGGCCAATCAAAAACAGCGAAAGATCAACAAACGCCGAATAAATTCCCAGCACCGTTCCCCTGCTCGATATCGGAAATTCGCGCCCAGCCTCAATCCCTAGTGACGGAAAGATGAGCGAAAATCCGGAACCCGTCAGACCCGCCCCAATAAATGCGTGATACGGTGTTCCCGCACGTCCCAGCACAACCAGGCCTATCGTCTCCACAGCAAATGAAGCCATTGCCACCGCGAACCCTCCGTAGCGATTGATCAGCCCCGAAAACACGAGTCTCACGCAGATAAAGCAAACTCCATAAACTGTCAGGGACAGGGCTGCGCCAGACCATCCCCTGTGTGCAAAGTAAAGCGTGATAAATGTCCCGATCACGCCGAACCCCATCCCCCCAAGCGCCAATGCCAGACCATACGGCGAAACACCCATCAAGATCTTCTTCAGTGGAATGCGCTCACCGACATGAGCAACCGTAGCCGCCAGCCGCGAAGCGCAGAACAAGCTCGCAACCGCCATCACCAGAACCAGCAGCCCAACCGCCCCCAATCCCCATCGTGGCTCCAGCAGCGCTCCCATCGGAGCACCAACCGCCAGCCCCGTATACGTCGCCACGCCGTTCCACGAGATCACGCGCGCCGTTTCTTCCTCGCCCACGCGCCCGATGCCCCACATGATCGTGCCGGTTCCAGCCATGCTCTCGCCCACACCCAGGGCAAACCGGCTCAGCACCAGGCTCGTCAGACAAAGCCACAGAGTATGTTGCAGCAGCCATGCGGCTGCAACCAGCCCGCCACTCACAGCACACGCACCCAGCCCATACATCACCGTTCGCTTTGGCCCAAGCGTGTCCGCCAGATGGCCCGCGCGCGGTCTGCTTGCAAACGTGGCAATGTATTGCAAGCTGATCAGCAACCCCGCCAGAAAAGTGCTGACGCCTAAACGCAGATGCACATACGAGGGCAGAATCGCCAGCGGAATCCCTACGCTGAAGTAGAGAACAAACGAAAACGCCACCACTGGGATAATCCGGAGCGTGAGTCCACGGTCCGTCCCTGGCTGCAAATCGGCATGTTGACCAATGGTGGTAGACATATAGGCACACAACACCCGCCGCAGCAGCAGCAATCAGCGATACGCCACAGCGCGCATACGGGGAGTTTCTGTCTTAAGTATATCCGCCGTTGATACGATCGATCTTCTCTGCTCAAGCGTCGCAAAAAAGCATAACGAGCTCTCTCTGATCGATCTCGTCAACAGAACACTGTATTGGCTCAAAACAAACGAAGAAATCACCCGATCATGTGCCTTATATTCACAGCAATTTTTTCTTTTTTCCAAAATTTCTTGTTCCTTTTACCTCACCTCGGTCAAGAGGACTATCAGATGGCAGACGCCGTCCGCAGAAGCTATTTATGGGCGATCAACGGCTAAAAGCCTCAATCAGATAAAAACTAGGAGAACTAATCATGAAGCTTGCGAAGTTTGTTGTTGTCTCCGCTGCTTGCGCCACACTCGTCGCTCCTATGACGAGCCTGGCCCAACGGCCGGTCAACGCCATCAGGAACGACCAGGTAAAGCACGTCCTCCTGATCAGCGTTGACGGTCTCCATGCGCTCGATCTCACCAACTGGATCTCCAGCAACCCCGACTCCAATATCGGCCAGCTCAGCAGGCATGGCATTCGCTACACCAACGCCTCAACCTCGCTTCCCTCCGATTCCTTCCCTGGCCTCGCAGCCCTCGTCACAGGCGGTTCGCCGCAAACAACCGGCTTCTGGTACGACGTTACCTATAACCGCGTCCTCGCTCCTCCCGCCAAAACAACGCCGTATGGAATCACCGGCAGTGCCGCCGCCTGCAAGGAAGGCATACAGGGCACCCAGGTTGGTTTCGATGAGGAGATCGATCGCGATCTGACCAAGCTCAACGGCGGGGGAGGCATCAATCCCGACTACCTGCCCCGCGATCCCAACAACAACTGCGCCCCCGTCTATCCGCACAGCTACATGCGCGTCAACACCATCTTCGAGGTCGCTCGCGAGGCCGGCCGCAACACCGCCTGGATCGACAAGCATCCCTCCTACGAGTGGACCAACGGTCCCAGCGGCCTCGGCGTCAGCGACTTCTGGGGTCCCGAGATCAACTCCATTCCGGTCGCCATCCCCTCCGTCCCCGGCTGCAGCCCTCTACCCGACCCGGCCGACGCAACCCCCTCCAACGCCTGGACCGACAGTATCCAGAACATCAAGTGCTACGACCAGTACAAGGTCAACGGTGTCATCAATCAGATCGACGGCTACGATCACAGCCGCAAGTCGCTCATCGAAACGCCCGCCATCTTCGGAATGAACTTCCAGGCCGTCAGCGTTGGCCAAAAGCTCAAAGGCAACGGTTACGTCGATGTTCTCGGCACGCCATCCGCTGGCCTTCTCAGCGAACTCCAGTTCGTGGATGAGCAGGTCGGCCGCATAGTCCACGAATTGCAGAATCAGGGCCTCGAGCGCAACACCCTCATCATCGTCGCCGCCAAACACGGTCAATCCGCGATCGATATCCAGAAGAAGACCGCCATCGCCAATGGCCCTAATACCGTTCTCGGCTCATCGGAAGCGTTTGATATTTCCGATGACGGTTCACTCATCTGGCTCACCTCACCCGAACTCACCCAGCAGGCCGTCTCCACGCTCAGCGAGCCCCAGAACCAGACTGCCCTCGGCATTCAGGAGATCTTCGCGCTCAAGTCGCTGCAGGAGAAGTTCGATTCTGCCAGCAACGACCCCGCCACCCCTGACATCATCCTCAAGACGAACACCGGTGTCATCTTTACAGGAGGTAGCAAGATCGCCGAGCATGGCGGGTTCAATGAGGACGACTACCACGTCGGCCTCCTCGTCTCCCTTCCCACCTTCAAGGAACAGGTCGTCAAAACACCTGTCACGAACCAGCAGGTCGCCCCTTCAATCCTCAAATCATTGGGCCTGAATCCCAATGCTCTCGAGGCCGTCCGTAAGGAAGACACCCAGGTGCTTCCATTCCTTTTTTAGTATCTGAAATGCAGCAGGTCGTTCCCACCAACTATCCCGCTCTCCCACGAGAGCGGGATATCTTTTCGTTCGACTAAGCCGAAGCCCGCCGCCTTGTCCGCAACAATCCGCCCACCGCTCCCCCTACGGTCGACAGCACCAGCACAATTCCCGCCAGCATCGCAAAGCCCGTCAGCATCATGCCGGCACGAAACTCTGGCGAATACAGATACCGCGTCACCTCAGCAGGCTCCGGATTCGCCGCCGCCGCCTTCTCAATCTGCGCATGGAGCTGCTCCGTCAACTGCGCATCGAAGCCCGACATCGTATGCAGCCCATAACGCGCCACCAGTCCTGCAACAGACATCGATATCGCCAGAAACGCCACCAGCACAATCCCAACCACAATCCCAATCCGAGCGCCGATTCCCGCATCCATCCACGCCGCAGGTCGTCGCCACTGGTACAGCCCCACCGTAATCAGCGACCCGCTGATAATCCACAGCGAGCTGATCGGAGACAGCATAGGAACTCGCATCGCAGCGCCAGACAATATCCCTGCAACCAGGGCCACCAGCGCAGCGCAGCGAATCGCCGTCTTCCACTCCACCTCACGCGGATGCGGCGGCGGCAGCGCACCTGTCGTCGACTCCTCTGCAGCCGCCGAAGTCTCTTCGTAGTCGACCAGGTAGATCTGCGGCGCTCCGCAGTGCGCGCAGAAGGACACCTCGCCGTCACCGGCAGAAAGCTCACCGCCACATCGGTGACAAAACTTATGCATATCCTATGAAGCTATCCCACTGCATGGAACCGGGCAAGCGGTCGCGTGTTGCTACTGACTATCTCCATCGCCGGCCGACAGATGTCCCGGCAGGTCCAGCGCAACCAACCCAAACTTGGTACCGCTTCCATCGGGATCGATCGAAACAATATGTTGATGCTGCTTCGATCCCGCCTTCAGCTCCATCTTGTTCGAAAGATCCTCATTTACATTAACGTGCTTGTCTTTATTGTTGTCGCACGTAAGTCCTTCGGATGTCCGCGTCGGCGTGCCCACCGGCCTGTCGTTGGAGCACTGAATCACATCCCCATAACGACTAAGCGCCTGCCGATAAAACGCAGCCAACTTATCCGGGCTGTCCGCCGAGTGATAGCTTGATGCCTTTACACGAAGCTGAAAGCTCCCGAAACTGAGATTTACATCCGCCGACCCACTGTCTTTGTCTTTCTTCTTTACAACTTCCGCGCCCGGATAAACCGGCAGCCCGATGCCGCTCTGCACAGCCGCATCATTCGTCTTCACCTGCATCCCACCAAACGGCGTCGCGATCTTTACGTTATCGTTGTCGCCGTCCTTGCGCGAATCGACCCGGCACCCGGTCATCATGACTGCGCCCAAAGCCACCACTGCCGCTACCGCTTGCCTCGCCTGCATCACCGTGCTCCTTTAACTCTTCAAACGAAGATACGCCACTTGCAACACTCCAGTTCCATCCAAAAAATCCATAGTACCTCGCCCACCATGGGCCTATACTGACGATAGGCCAAATCGGTAGGCCACTCCGCCGCTCGGCGGACCGGAGACCTGGCATGGCACAGCATCAGCCAATCCGACGATCCCACCCCGCATCCGGGTCCGACATCCCGGACAAGCTCTACTTCCGCATCGGTGAAGTCTCAAAACTCTGCGACGTTCCCGCCTACGTCCTCCGCTTCTGGGAGAGCGAGTTTCCCCAGCTCAAGCCTCACAAAGGCGGCACCGGCCAGCGTCTCTATCGCCGCCGCGATGTAGAGACCGCCCTCCACATCAAGTCCCTTCTCTACGACGAGGGCTACACCATCCCCGGCGCCCGCCAGGTCATCAAGGGCGAGCTCCGCCAAAAGGAACCGCAGCTTCCTCTTGCCATCGAGAGCGCCGCTCCGGCCGCTAACAGCCAGCAACTGCGCAAACTCCAGAAAGAGCTTCGCGACCTCCATGCCCTGCTCTCTAAACCCGCCGCCCCCCGTGCCGCTGTCCATACCATCCACGCACCCCGGCCATCAAATGCACCCCGCCGCAACCCGGCGCAGCTCTTCGATGCCCCACCCGACGCCTAGACCGGTTCCGAGGCGGATGGATTCAAGATAGAAGTGTCATCCTGAGTAAAGCAACTCGCGCGAGTTGCGGAGTCGAAGAGCCTGTCCTGAGCGAAGCCAAGCGCAACCTGCGGTTGTCTTCCTACAACGCAATCCATCCCGTATGGATCGCCCAAAGCGATAAACTCGCCACGACAATCCATAGCCCCACACCCTGCAGCAGCGGACGCGTACCCACCTGTCGCAACGTATTCCGCGTAATTCCAGTCCCGATCAAGAACAACACCACCGTCAAACCGGACCTTCCCAACTTATTCAAGTCAGCAAAGATTCCCACCGTCCCCGGCAGATACTTCGGAACATAACTGGCCAGCACCGCGGCCACGCAGAAGTACAAAATAAACCACGGCCACTGCACCTTCGCCTTACTCTTCTTCAGCATCGCCGTCGCAATCGTCAGCGGCACAATCCACAGCGCCCGCGCCAGCTTCACCGTAGTCCCCACGGCCAGCGCTGTCGCACCATACTTCGCTCCCGCTCCCACAACTGAACTCGTATCGTGGATCGCCAACGCCGCCCAAAGCCCAAACTGCGTCTGCGACAGATGCAGCGACCACCCTATAAACGGAAACAGTAACAGCGCAATCGAGTTCAGCACAAACACCGTGCCCAGCGACACCGCCATCTCCTCTTCATTCGCCTCCAGCACCGGTCCCATCGCGGCAATCGCACTTCCCCCGCAGATCGCCGTTCCCACACTGATCAGCAGCGACTGCGTCTTTCCTACCTGCAGCATCTTCCCCAGCAGCACACCCAGCCCCAGCGCAAACGTAATGCTGATCGCCGTATAAACAAACCCCGACCGCCCCGCATGCACCACCTCCCGCAGATTCATCCCGAACCCAAGGCAAACCACCGACGCCTGCAGCAAAAACTTCGAAAGCTGCCTACTTTCTGCATGAAACGGGTGCACCACGGTCAGCCCAAATACCAGCCCCGCCGCTAGCGCAAACGGAGGCCCGATCAACCCACTCGCTGCAACAATAATCCCAACAAAGAAAAGATTCTTCACCATCGCTTTCAAGCATGAGCCCACCCAAAACCCTAGTCGAGACATACTTTTGAATTACCGATAAGCAATACTTATCAACCACATTCGATAGCTGCCGCTTCCCCGCACGAAGACATTGAGTGCCCGTCACCAAAGGATTGGGTGCCCCATACATGCCGCGGTTTCATCGCGACATGTGTGGGAAAGTATGCATTGAACCAGCCACCTTGCTGTTGCCGTTCTTACTTGTCATCCCCGAAGGGGATCTGCTTTTGCTTTTGCTTTTGCTTTTGCTTCTGCTTTTGCTTTTGCTTCTGCTTTTGCTTTTGCTTTTGCTTTTGCTTTTGCTTCTGCTTCTGCTTCTGCTTTTGCTTTTGCTTTTGCTTCTGCTTTTGCTTTTGCTTTTGCTTCTGCTTTTGCCTTTGCTTTTGCTTTTGCTTCTGCTTTTGCTTTTGCTTCTGCTTTTGCTTTTGCCTTTTCCTTTGCTTTTGCCCTTGCCCTTGCCCTTGCCCTTGCTTGTCATTCTGAGCGAAGCGAAGAACCCCCGCATTTCCGAGGAGAGCAAAGCGACCCGAGTGCACTCTACCCCACCGAAGCCGCCGCAAACCGCTGAAACGCAGCTACCGCTCCCACAACCTCCGTCCCCGCCAATCTCACAAAGCTGAAATCCCGCAATATCTTCAACCCATCCACCGCCACCACCCGAACCGTCCCCAGCCGCATCACCTTCCCAATCGCCCACCGCGAAACAAACCCCACACCAAGCTCAGCCTCCACGCCCGAGATGATCGCCTCAGTCGAATCCAACTCCACCGCCACCTTCAGCGACCGCAGCGGCAATCCAACCGCCTTCAAAGCCCGCTCCACCACCCGCCGCGACCCCGACCCCCGCTCCCGCAGCAGCAACGGAACCGCCGCAAGCTCCTCCGGCTCAATCACTCCAGCCTTCGCCCACGCATGGTTCGGACTCACAATCAGCACCATCTCATCCCGAACCATCCTTTCCGTCTTCACATCCCGCCGCATCGCCGGCCCTTCGATAATCCCCAGCGCCACGCGCTTCTCCGCCACCGCCTCCGCAATCTTTTCCGTATTCCCACTCACCAGCGACAGATGCACATGCGGATACTGCTTCAAAAACGTCCCCAGTATCCTCGGCAGCACATACTGCGCCACCGTCGTCGAAGCTCCCAACCGAAGTTCTCCCACCACTTCATCGTTCAACGCCGCCAGCGCCCGCTGAGCCTCGGCCATCGTCTCCGCGGCCTTCGTCGCATACCCCAACAAAACCCGCCCAGCCTCGGTCAATGAAATCTGTGTCCCATGCCCCTCACCTCCAGCCCGATCGAACAACCGTGCTCCTGCCTCCTCCTCCAGCGCCCGAATCTGCTGACTCACCGCAGGCTGGCTCAGATGCAGCACCTCCGCCGCCTTGCGAAAGCTCATTTCCTCCGCCACCGCCCGAAACACCCTAAGCCGAAAGTTCTCCAATTCACTCACCATCCGTTGCGCCGTTTCTTCAACCCCGCTAATAAACGTCATCTCGACCGAAGGCGGCGCATTTTGCCGCCGTAGCGGAGAGATCCCTGTATTTCGCCGTTGTTCTTGCTGTTACTAATACTTGTAACCTACGGTTACCGTTGCTTTTGGCGATTGCCTGTCATTAGAGCGAAGCGACCCAAGTGTCTCCTCAAACAACGAACCACCGCAGCCACCCCATCAGCATAAGCCCAACCGATAAAATCAAAATCACCACCCTGTGACCGCAAACGACGAACCCAATCCGATCCTTGAACCTTTGGAAGCCCCGGCCGCTCCCGAGTCGATCAAATCACGCCGCAACCTCTTCGATTTCCTGCGTCCATCACACCGCCACACCGCGGCATCCGCGACCCTGCTCCTCACTCTCTCCGCGCTCCTCTCGCGCGTCATCGGCCTCATCCGCGACCAGTTCATCGCCTACCAGTTCGGCGCAGGCCACAACACCGACGCCTATAACGTAGCCTTCTACCTCCCCGAGCTCATCAACTACCTTCTCGTCGGCGGCGCAGCCTCCATCACCTTCGTCACCATCCTCGAACGCTATCGCGCCAACAACGACGAGGCCGAAGGCGAGCGCGCCCTCTCCATCATCCTCAACACCATGGTTCTCGTCCTCGGCACCGCCATCATCCTCGCCGAGATCTTTACCCCCTATTACATCCGCCTCTACTTCAACCCCGCCTCCCCCGAAGGCATCCTCGCCACCCGCATCACCCGCATCCTTCTCCCCGGCCAGCTCTTCTTCTTCGCCGGTGGAGTCCTCACCGCCGTCCTTCTCGTTCGCAAACAGTTCACCTTTCAAGCCCTCACTCCACTCATCTACAACCTCTGCATCATCGCCGGCGGAGCCCTCCTTGCAAGCCGTATGGGCATCGCCTCTCTCGGCGTCGGAGCACTCGCCGGAGCCTACCTCGGCGCCTTCCTCCTCAACGCCTACGGCGCCTACCGCGCCGGCATGCGCTACCAACCCATCCTCGACTTCAAGCACCCGGGCCTCCGCGAGTGGGTGCGCCTCTCCCTCCCCCTCATGCTCGGCGTCACCGTCATCACCCTCGATAACCAGATCCTCGGCTACTTCGCCAAGCACGGCGCCGGAGACATCTCCCGTCTCACCTACGCCAAGCGTCTCTTCACCGCCCCCATGGCCATCATTGGCCAGGCCGCCGGTGCCGCGTCCCTCCCCTTCTTCGCCTCGCTCTACGGACGCAACCAGTTCGACGCCTTCCGCTCCGCCGTCAACCGCTCCGTCTCCCGCCTCATCGCCTTCTCCTTGCTCGGCTCAGCCGTGATGATCGTCCTCGCCCAGCCTGCCGTTGACATCGTCTTCCGCCGCGGCAACTTCCGCGCAGCCGACGCCACCGCTACCGCCAGCTACTTCGCCATCTTCGCTATCTCGCTCGCCCTTTGGACAGCACAAGCCATCTACGCCCGCGCCTTCTACGCCGCTGGCGAAACCTTCGTCCCCATGCTCGCCGGAACCATCATCACTCTCGTCACCATCCCGATCTACTGGATGCTCCATCAGCGCTTCAACGTCATCGGCCTCGCCTGGGCCTCCGATCTCGCCATCACCCTCCACACCATCACCCTGGCCATACTGCTGCATCGCCGCAAACTAGTCCCCCTCTTCGGCCCATCAGGCGGCCTCGATCGCCCCGAAATCCTCCGCGCCGCCGCCGCCGCAATCATCAGCTTCGCCGGAACCTATCTGCTCCTCCATCTCATCCACCAAAAGCAGACCTACCCCGGCGACATCATCTCCCTCACCCTCGGCGGCATCGTCTGGGCCGCCCTCGCCATCGCCACCCTGCACCTCACCGGCTCCAAACTTCTCCGTCAAATCCTCCGCCGCCAGGCCTGAAGAACCATGCCCCTTTTGTGACATTGGCAAAGTTTTTTCGCCGTGTACTATCAAAAATATGGGTGGAATCTCTTACCAGTACAACGCCGCCAGTCCCGAGGTCAGCCACCAGCACCTTTATCCATCCGTCTCCCGCTTCCTCACCAACGCCCCGCCAGGCTCCATCGTCATGGACGCTGGCTGCGGCAACGGCTCCTTCATCTCTCTTTTTCAGGACAGAAGCTGGCAGCTCCACGGCTCCGATCTCTCCCCCACCGGCATCGAGCTCGCCCGCAAGACCCACCCCAACATCAATTTCTTCCTCGCCGACGGCCAGTCTCTCTACGCCGACTTTCTCTCCACCGTCGGCCCCGTCGACATCGTTCTCTCCACCGAGGTCATCGAGCACGTCTACGATCCTCGCGGCTTCCTCCGCAACTGCTTCGCCCTGCTCAAACCCGGCGGCACCATCGTCCTCACCACCCCCTACCACGGCTACCTGAAGAACCTCTTGCTCGCCGCCACCGGCAAAATGGACCAGCACTTCACCGTCCTCTGGGACCACGGCCACATCAAGTTCTGGTCCCGCAAAACCATCGAAGGCGTCTTAAAAGAAACCGGCTTCACCAACATCGAATTCTCCGGTTCCGGCCGCATCCCCTACGTCTGGAAGAGCATGGTCCTCAAAGCAACAAAACCCGCCTAAACCTATAGACAGACGCCTGAAAAATCCTCACTTTTGCGGATGGGGAGCAGAGGGCTTCGAGCAGCTTTATATAAGCTGCTCGAAGCCTCTCTTACACGTGATCGGTTTTTGATCGGTGTTAAGTCTTAGCTCAGCTATCACTTGGTTCGAAAGCACACTCACCTCGCGAAAATTTCACCTACTTCGCATCCTCATACTCTTCATTCCAAGCCGCTTGAATCGCCTCCAGAATCCCCTCATTCGACTTCGCCGGATCGCCCACAAATTCCGGCAGCTCCGTCACATACTTGTGCAAATCCGTAAACCTCACCGAGTAAGGCTCAACCTCCGGATACTTCTCCTGCAACAAAATCCCAATCTCTTCCGAATCCGTCCAATCGATCTCACGCGGCATACCTTCTCCTCACTAAACTAGTCTCAACGGCAGCAGCCGTCGCTCTAAAGAGACTACAAGAACCACCCGTAATTGTTATGAACCACAAGCACCAAAACCCGTGGTCGGCCTCGCTCCTGCGCCGCGATCTCAACGCCCGCGCCCAGCACCTCGCCACCACCGGCAGCCTCCTGCACGAGCAGACCACCGGCCACGAACCCAGCATTATCTTCGGCCGCGACGACCAGTCCCGCCACGGCAACTTCCACCCAGCCAGCTATACCGCCATCTGCGCCAATCCCGAATGGCACCACCGCCTCACCAAAGTCCACACCGCCCATCGCCGCTCCCGAGCCCGCGCCGACTGGCCCTGGATGGAGCTCGACTGCGCCAACAGCTCCGACGCCCTCCTGATGAACATCTTCTGCCACCCCGGCGTCTTCAACGGCGACATCCTCTCCCCCGCCGTAGCAGCGCTCCTGGGAGTGGAGCCATCCACCCGCCCCATCTTCGGCATCCGCCCCGGCGTTCCCCTCCGCAGCGGCCTCAAGGACCGCACCGAGATCGACCTCCAACTCAACAATCTCTTCGTCGAAGCCAAACTAACCGAGACCGGCTTCCAAACCGCGCAACCCCGTCTCATCGAACGCTACCGCGACCTCGAAACCGTCTTCGACCCCGATCTCCTCCCCCGCAAACTCATCTACTCCCCCGCATCCCACCCACCCGTAGAAGACTTCTCCCAAATCGAAGAAGAATCCCCCACCCCACCATCACCCATCCCAACCACAACCTCACGCACCCTCATCGACGGCTACCAGCTCATCCGCAACGTCCTCGCCGCCTACGCCTCCGACGCATCCTTCTGCGTCTTCTGCGATGCTCGCCGCCACGACCTCATCGAAACCTGGTACACCGTCCTCACCGCCATCCACCGCCCCACCTTCGCCGCCCGCCTCAAACTCCTCACCTGGCAGGAACTCTCCACCACTCTACCCACAGACCTCCAGCAATTCCTCGACACCAAATACGGCATCATCGGAAACAAATAGGTAGCTGCCTCAATTACATATCGCTGCTTGCTTAGGCAATATCCAGCCTGTTGAATAGAGTGATGGCGAACACGTCGATAGCGCACCACCAGCATCGGGACCAAAAGTTGAACTTTTTCGGTGTACTCACCTTTCTAGTCTCAATAACCTTTGCAGGACCAGCTATCAGCCAAACGCCTACCCCACATGCAGCACTCCCCCACCTCGAAAAGCGAGGCATCGCCACCCAGCTCATCGTCGACGACAAGCCTTTTCTCGTTCTCGGCGGAGAGCTCCATAACTCCAGCTCCTCCAGCATCGAGTACATGAAGCCCCTCTGGCCGCGGCTCGCCGCAATGCACCTGAATACAGTGTTGCTCCCCGTCGCATGGGAGACCATCGAACCCGAAGAAGGAAAATTCGATTTCACATCTGTAGATGGTCTCCTCAAAGGAGCCCGCGAGACCAACCTCAGACTCGTAATCCTCTGGTTTGGCGCATGGAAGAACACCTACTCCAGCTACGTCCCGGCATGGGTCAAGACCGACACCGATCGATTTCCCCGCGTCCAGACCGCCGACGGCCGAGGTACGGAGCGCCTTTCGCCTTTCAGCACCGCCGTTCGAGATGCAGATACACGTGCCTTCACAAAACTAATGCGCCATCTGCGAGAAGCGGACGGAGACACCCACACCGTCCTCATGGTGCAGGTTGAAAATGAAGTTGGCGTAATCCCCGAATCACGAGATCATTCCACTGTCGCCAACGCCGCTTTCGCAGCCGCAGTGCCACCAGCCCTCACCAACTTCCTTCAAAAGCATCGGACGTCATTGAATCCGGAGTTTCGCGCCGCATGGGAAGCCGCAGGCGGAAAGGCCTCCGGCACATGGCAGGAAGTATTCGGCAAAACTTCCCTCACCGACGACCTCTTCATGGCCTTGCACTACGCCACATACATCGAGCACGTAACCGCAGCAGGCAAAGCAGAATACCCCATCCCCATGTTCGCGAATGCCGCCTTGATTCGCCCCAATTACGAACCCGGCCAGTACAACAGCGGTGGCCCTCTCCCGCATTCGATCGACGTATGGCGCGCGGCAGCACCCTCTCTCGATCTCTTCTCCCCCGACATCTACTTCAATGAATTTGCGCTCTGGGCAAGCAGATACTCCCGTCCCGACAACCCACTCTTCATCCCGGAGGCGCAGGGCGGCTCAGCGGGCGCAGCCAACGCGCTCTATGCCTTCGGACACCTATCGGCCATCGGCTTCTCTCCCTTCGGCATCGACGATCAAGGCAACGCCCCGCTCGATCTCGTAGGCATCACCAATCCCGCAGAGCACCCGGACAACTCCGCCATCAGCGACGTATATACCCATCTCTCCAGGCTCGCGCCGATGATCCTCGAAAAGCAAGCAGCAGGTGGCGTCACCGCCGCACTCATCGAAGGCGAAGCCCAGCGCTCGGCAAGACTCTCCATCGGAGATTACACCGCCAACATAACTCGGGCAGGCGCAGCAACTCGACTCGCCGCGATGTTCATTCAAACAGGCCCGAACGAATTCCTCGTTACCGGCAGCGGCGATACACATATCACCTTCTCGACCGATAAACCCGGGCCACCCATCGTTGGCATCGAAAGCATCGACGAAGAGTTCTTTGAGAACGGGGCTTGGGTGCCGAGAAGGCGCCTCAATGGCGACGAAAACTCCCAGGGCCAGGCCTTAAGGCTTTATGCAACCGACTTGGCCCAAGGCAAAATCTATAGAGTGCGCCTTTATCGCTATCACTAGCCAACGATCGTCTTATTCTCGCTTTCTCGCTTTCTCGCTAATCGAGCCCGCGATACTCACGCTTCCATAAGATGAGTTGGGCTGACCGTTTGGAACAGCCGCACGATATGCTTTTCTTATGATTCGCACCGTCGCGGTCCAGGGTTATCGATCACTACGCGATCTAACTCTACCGCTTGGACAATTAACCGTCATCACCGGCGCGAATGGGAGCGGCAAGTCCAGCCTCTATCGCTCCCTGCGCTTACTGGCCGATACGGCGCAGAACTCGGTGGTCGCCTCCCTCGCCCGCGAAGGTGGCTTGCCGTCGACCTTCTGGGCAGGGCCTGAGACCATCGCACGCGGGGTTCGCCAAGGAACCTATGCCGTAGAGGGCCTCGCGAACCGGAAGGTTGCAAGCCTCAAGCTCGGTTTTGGCGGTGACATCTACGGTTACAGCATTGATCTGGGCTATCCTCCACCGCCTCCGCCAGCGACGATGTTTGGGCTCGATCCGCACGTGAAGCGCGAGTGCATCTGGCATGGATCCGTCTACAGGAAAGCTTCTGCCCTTGTCGATCGCAGAAACAACTTTGTCTGGCTCGCGACGACACCCGATGAGGAGCCGGTGATGCTGACGCAGCATCTCTCCGACACTGACAGCATGCTTGCGAGCATCGCGGATCCGCAGCGAGCTCCGGAGATGCTCACACTTCGCGAAGCTGTTCGCGGCTGGCGGTTCTACGATCACTTTCGCACCGACTCTGAATCGCCTGCGCGGGCTGCGCAGATCGGCACCTTTATGCCTGTACTTCACCATGACGGCAGCAATCTCGCGGCCGCCCTCCAGACGATTCTCGAAATTCGATCAGATGAAGCACTTGCAACAACTCTTGAAGACGCCTTTTCTGGCAGCCGTCTCTCCATTGAGGTACAGAACGGACGCTTCGAACTGCAGTTACAGCAGAACGGATTGCTTCGGCCACTTTCCGCCGCCGAATTGTCAGATGGAACGCTCCGCTACCTTTTATGGGTCGCTGCCCTGCTTACGCCGCGTCCACCAGAACTGATGGTGCTAAACGAGCCGGAAACGAGCCTGCATCCTGACTTGCTGCCGGCGCTTGCCAGGCTAATCCTCACAGCGGCGAAGAACACCCAGATCGTAGTGGTTTCACACGCATCCCAGCTGATCGAAGACCTGACGAGTTCGTCTCTATGTACTCGCCTCCATCTGCTGAAAGACT
Source organism: Edaphobacter sp. (assembly GCA_035317185.1). Lineage (GTDB taxonomy): Bacteria > Acidobacteriota > Terriglobia > Terriglobales > Acidobacteriaceae > Edaphobacter. Next base: position 2,813 of record DATHHN010000049.1, on the reverse strand, counting down.
TTGGAGAAACGAAGCTGGAGAACTCCACGCTATTCAACACGCCGAAATGGAATTGGCCCGCTCGGTAGGAAACTAGGACCCGTTACGCCCCCGGCCCATGAGCAGGCTTACCTTCCTGCACATAATTCCGATTCCACTTCGGAATCTCCACCACATACGTCCCCGGCTTCTCGATCACTGCCTGGCAGCCCAGTCGCGAGTTCAGCTGAATATCCGCCGCCGTCTCCATGCGATCCAGCTCCAGATCCTCCGCCTCGCTGATCCCCTTGGCTCCCTCTTTCACCCAGATGTGACACGTTGTACACGCACAGACCCCGCCACAGGCATGGTCCAGAAAGATGCCATAGTTCTCCGCGACGTCAAGAAACGACATCGGCAATCCATGCCCTTCATACGGCAGCGTGTCGAACGGAAACTCCACCGTCTTCCCCTCGGGCTCAAACGTCACCCGAACCATTCCCTCGCCCGCAGGCTTCGACAAATCCACTTCACCGCTCTTCATCTCACTCATATCTAATCTTCCGTCGACTCTCCGGCCGTAGCCTCATCATGGACTGACTCTTCAATCTTCTCCGCCTCGGCGTCGATCTCCTGCTTCGAGCTATCAATCTCCGCCTTCGCAAACGGATGCGGCGCCGTAGGCCCTTCTCCTATGCTCTCACCTGCGGCGTCCATCGTCTTCCCCGTCATCGCACCGGCGAGCGTAGTATCCATCATCAACTCCGCAAATCGCCGCGTCGCCTGGTCCAGCTCTTCAATCCCCCGCCGAATAATCTTGTAATCGCTACCCGTCGCCGCAGCCTTAAGAAAATCGACCTTTACCTTGATCTTCTCAATCTCCTCGCTTGTCAGCATCTGCCACGCGGCATGGTCCTTACCCTTGTCCACCGCCGTCAGAATCGTCTCGGCCTCGTTCTTCGCCTCGATCACCTGACGTTCCTGAATATCCTCCTCGGCATGATCGAACGAGTCCAGAATCATCGTCTCCACCTGTTCATCGGTAAGCCCATACGTCGGCTTCACCTCAACCTCGGCCTCTTTCCCGCTCCTTTGCTCCCGCGCACTCACATGCAAAATCCCATTCGCATCGATCAGAAATTTAACCTCGATACGCGGCAGTCCAGCCACCATCGGCGGTATCCCCTTCAGATCAAACCGCGCCAGCGAACGGCAGTCCTTCGCCAGCTCCCGCTCTCCCTGAACCACATGGATCGCTACATTCGTCTGCCCCTCCACACCCGTCGTAAAGTGCTCCGTCGCGCTCGCCGGTATCGTCGAGTTCCGCTGAATAATCTTCGCCACCACACCACCCAACGCCTCAATCCCCAGCGACAGCGGAGTCACATCCAGCAGCAACAAATCCTCCGTAGCCGCCGAACCGCCGGCGAGAATCTGCGCCTGCACCGCCGCACCCAACGCCACCACCTCATCGGGATTTAGCTCCGTATGCGGCTTCTTCCCACGCGCACCCAACCCAAACAAATCATCCACCAGCCGCCGAACCGCCGGAATCCGCGTCGACCCCCCAACCAGCACCACTTCATCAATCGCGGCAGTCTCGAGTCCCGCATCTTTCAAAGCCTGCTTACAAGGCCCAGCCGTCCGCGCAATCACCCCCGCAGTCAACTCCTCAAACTGCGCCCGTGTAATCTCCCGCAAATATCTCTTCCCGCTCGGCAGCAGCACATCCAACGTCGCCGCATCCGCCGTCGAAAGCAGAATTTTCGCCTCAATCACCGCCTTGCGAACCGCCTGCACCGCTTCACCGTTCCCGCGAACATCCTCACCCAGATCACCCGCAATATCATCCAGCGCAATCGCAATCAGCAGGTTATCGATATCATCGCCGCCCAGGTGTGTATCCCCACCCGTCGCAATCACCTCAAAGATCCCCTCATGCAGCTTCAGAATCGAGACATCGAACGTCCCACCCCCAAAGTCATACACCGCAATCAACCCATCTTTGTTCTTCTCCAACCCATAAGCCAACGCCGCCGCTGTAGGCTCATTCACCAGCCGCAAAACCTCCAGCCCCGCAATCCTTCCCGCATCCTTCGTCGCCTGCCGCTGCGCGTCGTTGAAGTAAGCAGGAACCGTAATCACGGCCTTCGTCACCGGCCCGCCAAAAAACCGTTCCGCATTCTTCTTCAACTGCATCAGCACATAGGCCGAGATCTCCGGCGGCGTCAGCACCAACCCGCCCACGCTCACCTTCAGCACCTCACCTGGCTGCAACCCCTCCGCCAGTTTGAACGGAAACAGCTTCAACTCCTCCTGCACATCCGCGATATCCCGCCCCATCAATCTCTTCGCCGAATAAACCGCACTGGCCGAGTCCGCCATCAGCGTTCCCCGCGCCGCATTCCCCACAGCAACACCCTCATCGGTCCACGCCACCACCGAAGGCACCAGCCGCTCCCCATCCTCACCCGGAATCACCACCGGCGAATCCCCCTCCATAAACGCCACGAGAGAATTCGTCGTCCCCAGGTCTATTCCAACAACCCGCCCGATCCCTACAATCTGCTCCACATCCGCCATCAGCAATAACCCTCAAATCTTTCGCGCTTAACGCATCTCTTCTATTGTCCTACAATCGCTTCATCCGGGACGGCTTCTCGTCCCATTCCGATGTCGTTTCAAACGAGGCCGATCGATGCTCTACCTCGAGCGCAACCCTCATCCCGCCCTCGCCCCCTTCATCAAAACCCTCTGGTACACCTGCGACCCCACCGCCGTCCATCGCCACGAGCGCATCCTCCCCACCGCCAACCCCCAACTCGTCCTCTCCCTCGCCCGCGACTACCTCACCA
>DATHHN010000048.1:0-135647 GCA_035317185.1 Edaphobacter sp. | reverse complement strand
CGCCAAATACATCACCGCCATCATCACCGAACACGGCGTCCTCCGCGCCCCCTACACCCAGTCCATCCAGCAGATGGCAGACGCCGCAAAACTCCAGCCAGTCACTGCATAATCAAGCAACCGATCCGCATCATGCATGCCCGAAATCAATAAAAGCATGCTGCGGATCGGTATGCAGCAGCGTCACTGTCACCGTATCGCCAACATCCAAACCATGCTCTCCCCGAACGATCCTTCCCTCAACCGGAGGATCGAACACCCGCACATAGACACCCTTCTCACTCGCACCCGTAATCACGCCGCGGAAGCTCTTCCCTACGCTGTTGGCCAACGCCACGGCCGCAACCCGCTTCCGCATCGCCCGCTCCACCTTGTGCCCGGCCTTCTCCTGCAGGTTGCACTGCTCAGCAATGGCAGCCAGCTCCGCATCGGTATAAGGCGGAGGCGCATCGTCCAGCATTGCCTTCACTAACCGCTGTGTCACCAGGTCCGCAAACCGCCGGTTCGGCGCAGTCGAGTGCGTATAGTCCCGCGCCGCCAGCCCAAAGTGCCCCAGCGGCTCCTTGTCGCTCCCCTTCGACAGCACATACTCCCCCGCCCCCATCAGCTTAATAATCGACAGCGACAGATCGGGATAGTGAATCGCATCCGCCGCCCGTTCCTTGCGAAGGAAAGCGTTCAGCGCCGCTGAATCCGGCTCTGCAGGCAACTCCGTCCCATAGCGCCCAACCAACGCCACAATCCGGTCCCAGCGCTCGGGCGACCGCACCACGCGGCGAATGCACGACCGCCCCGCTGCATGAAGCAGCTCCGCCATCGTCTCGTTCGCGCCAATCATAAAGTCCTCAATCAAGTCCGTCGCCCGGTTATGCTGTGCCGTCTTGATCGCCCGCACCGTTCCATCGATCACCACCGGATCAGCCTCAATGCGGTTGAACTCCAGTGCCCCCTGCGCCACCCTCTCTTCCCGAATCGCCCGCGCCGCTTCATCCTGAAGACGCAATTGAGCCTGTAACTCCGGCGAAGCCGCAACCTTCTCGTCAGGTTCGGCCTTCCCCTCAAGCCATGGCCCAACCTTGCTATAAGCCAACTTCGCCCGATTGTGCACCACAGCCCGATATATCTTCTGCTGGCTCAAACACCCTTTCGGATCAACCACAAACTCCGACACCACCGCCGCACGGTCTTCACCTTCATTCAACGACGTCATATCGGTCGAAAGCTCATTCGGCAGCATCGGGAAGTTCCGCGTCGCCGTATACACAGTCTTTGTCTGCTCAGCAGCATGCTTATCCAACGGACTGTTCTTCGGTACTGAGCCCGAAACATCCGCCACGCCCACCAACACCCGTATGCCGCCGTCTACCCGCTCCGCAAACTCCACTTGATCGAGATCACGCGAAGTATCGTTGTCGATCGATGAGCACAGCAACCCACGCAGATCGCGCACCTCGCCACCCGGCATCACCGGCTTTGCAGCGCGAATCTGCTCCACCTGTTCTTCACTGCCTGTTGGTAGATCCGGATGAAACCCCTGGCGCACCATCTCGGTAAACGCCGCAGCAGAGAGATCGAACGAGTGAGCAGACATGCAAGGGAAAGCCTATCACGCAGGCCGCCACTCCATTAAGTCCCTTCCAACGCCTCCACCAACACCTCGGCCCAATGTGCCACCTGTGCCGCACACGCTCCCGTCACCGCATCGCGTTTCCCTTCCAGCACGGCCATCTGCACAGCGAAGTTCCCTACCGTCGAACTCTCCGCCGCACCTTGAAACACCTCAAGCCCCGTAACCTCGCCAGTCAATCGGTTCAAAAATGTATTCCGGCTCCCGCCCCCCACAACAACCACCCTCTTCAACTTTTTTCCAGTATGAAACGCCATGCGGTCCAATACCTCAGCATATCTCGCTGCCAGGCTATGAAAGATCAGGCTCGCAAACGCCGGAGCATTTCCCCCTCCCTCGTCCAACGGCTCCAACCCCACACGCAATCGCTGCGCATTGATTCGTTTGGGCATCTGTCCCGCCAGCAAAAGATCAGCGTCATCCACCTCGATCAATCCATCCGGTTTCTCCACCATCTCTGCCGCAGCCACCAGCTCCTGTACCGTCCAGACACGCCCAGCCTCAGCCCATGCATCAATGCACTGCCGAATCAGCCACATCCCATTCACATTTTTATGAAAACAAATCCGCCCACCCACGGCCCCAAGATTCGTAAAATTCTCCGTCGCTGCATCCTGCCCATTCTCGGGCTTCTCCAGCAGCGCCCCTACGAGTGACCACGTTCCAGAGCTGATGTACGCCCAATCATCACCCATCACCGGTATCCCAGCAATCGCCGAAGCCGTGTCGTGACAAGCAGGCGCAATCAGCACCGTATCGCGAAGCGCGACCAACTCCGTCAGCGAACCCGTCAGTCGTCCCACAACTGTCCCCGGTGGCACTATCTTCGCCGCACACGCAATATCAAGTTGGGCCGAATCAAAAATCTCACTGCTCCACTTTCGCATACGCAGATCAACCATTTGCGTATGCGTAGCGTTCGTATATTCAGCAACGCGCGCCCCACCCCACCGCGACAAGATATACTCCGGCAGATTCAACCAACGATCTTCCCGCACCCCACGCAGTCTATCCGCATAAAGCTGATATAGCGTATTGATCCGCAGCAACTGAACACCCGTCAATTCCCGCAATCGTCCCGCATCAATCCGCTCATGCAGCAACTCCTCCGACTCCACCGTTCTCTCATCGCGATAACAAAACGGATCGGCTATCGCCCTCCCCATCTCATCCACACGAACATAATCCACCGCCCACCCATCCACCGCGATCGATCGAATCCCTTCCATCGCAATCTCTGCGCATCGTCGCAACCCATCCTCAAGACCCGCTTCAATCATCGCAAAGTCCCATCGCAGTCCACAATCTATCTCACGTGGAGCATTCGCAAACCGATGCACCAGCGTAATCGCCGCTTTTTCTCCCACCCACCTCAGCAGCGAGACCCTGCAACTCTCTGCGCCAAGATCCACCGCAACCAACGCCCGCTTGTCCAACGGCAGCAGCGTCATCGCAGATAAGCCTCAGTCAATCCACCATCCACCGGAATCAAATGCCCAGTAGTACACCGAGCAAACGGCCCGGCCAAAAACAAGATCGCCTGCGCACAATCCTTCGGATCGATCGGCTGATGCGTCAACGTCCGCGTCGCATAAAACTGCGCCAGCACACTCCGCAAACCATCGTCTGTATCGTTCTCATCAAACGGCAACCCATACTTCTTCAACGAAGCAATCACCCGGTCTCGCGGAAACATCGTCGACCCCTTCACCACCGTAGCCGGACTAATCCCATTCACCCTTACCTTCGGCGCCAGCGACACAGCAAGCTCCCGCACTAGGTGGCTCAACGCAGCCTTACTCACGTCATAGGCCTCGCTCCCACGCTTCGCCACAACCGCATTAGCCGAACTCGTCAGCACCACACTGCCATCGATGTCCTGTTCCCTGAAAATCCCCGCAGCCTCATCCACCAGCAGATAGTTCGCCGTAACATTTACCTCCAGCGTCAGCGCCCACTGCGCATCGCTGGTCACCCCACCCGACGAAGACGGAAACAACGCCGCCGTATTGATCAAAATATCGATTCCCCCGAACTGAAGAACCGTAGTCTCCAGCGCGGTCTTAATCGACTTGCGATCACGGATATCAATCTCCGTCCAGCCAACCACTTCCTTCCCCACAATTGCACGCGTCTCTTCCGCAACCCTCTCCGCACCTGCAACGTCGCGGTCCGCAATCATCACGTGCGCCCCACGTTCAGCCGCCAGCAACGCTACCTCTCGACCAATTCCACTGCCTCCACCAACCACCACAACAACCTTTCGACTAAGTTCTTTCTCCGGCAGCTGCCTGCGAATCTTCGCCTCCTCCAGCCTCCAGTACTCAATCCGAAACGCCTCGCTCGGCGGCAGCGCAACGTAGTTCTCGCGCACGGTAAACTGATCCGCCGAAGCCGCCTGCCCCGCCTGCGGAATCTCCCTGCAATCTATACCCGCGCCTAATCTACCCGCTCCGCGCATTACTCCAATTGCATTCATGTAAAACTCGCCCGTAACCCGCGACTCCGTCTTGTTTTTCCCAAAGCTGAACATCCCTATACCCGGCACCAACACTACCGTCGGACTCGCATCTCGAATCGCCGGCGAGTCTTTCATCGCATGTCTACCGTAGTACACCGCATACTCCGCTCGATACGTCTCCAGCGCTGTCTCAATCAGTTCCTTCAATTCGGCCGCATCCCCGGCAGGATTCCACTTGAGAAACATCGGTCGAATCTTCGTCCGGATAAAATGATCCGGACAACTGGTTCCCAGGTGCGCCAGCTTCTCCGCATTCTCCGCATTTACAAACTCCAACACCTCAGGCGAGTCTGTATAACTTCCAATCCACCGCTGTTTCCGCGACACCGCCCCACGCAGATAAGGCAGAATCGCAGTCGCAATCTCCGCTCGATCCTCCCGAGTCTTCACCCTCCCACCACCAAATGCCTTATATCCCTCACCATGCCGCTCGATAAATTGCCCAAGCTGATCGATGATCGTAATCGTGTTCAGGTAGCACGCGCGCTGTGTATTCCCCCACGTAAACAGTCCATGGCCGCCCAGAACAACACCGTCGCATCCCGGTGTCTCTTCTACGATTCGCTTCAACATCATCCCCAGTTCAAACCCGGGCCTCTGCCACGGCAGCCACGCAAGCCTGTGCCCAAACTCTCTGTTGAACTCCTCCATCTTGATCTTTCCATTAGCCGAAGCCGCCAGTGCAATCCCCCAGTCCGGATGCAGATGGTCCACATGCAAAAACGGTAGAAACCCATGCAACGGCGTATCGATGGAAGCGGCCACCGGATTATTTCCAAAGGTGCACAGCGGATACATCTCCACCATCTCGTCTTCGAGATCAACACCGCGATACACCTTCTCCAGGGCCAGCAGCTTCTCCATATACAGCGTCGCAAATCCTGCGCGCTTGATGCTTCCCAGGTCGCCACCGCTACCCTTCACCCAAAGAATCTGTTTTTCTCTTCCATCCAGCGGATCAACCTGCTCCAACTTCGAGCTCGTATTCCCACCGCCAAAGTTCGTGATTCGCAGATCGGACCCTAGCAGGTTCGATCGATACCTCAAAAGCTCCGCCCCATCCAGCTTCGACGCAACCACATCATCCCAACGATCCGCCAGAAACCGGAGTTCACTCTTCATCGTCATCTCAAAACCTCAAACCCCGCTCATGATTCCACATTGAACCTCAATACAGCAACTATTTCTAATACGAAAATGCCTTTACGATCCAGGAAAGCAAAGGACCACATCAAGCGTTCTCGACGTGGTCCTTTGCTTATAAAGGCTTCCTATTGTTTGACAGTGATGGTTTGGGGCACCGCATTCCATCCGCGTAACGTAATCTCTGCGCCTTCCTTAGTCACAGAGGCCGGATACTCCACTTCAATGCTCCGCATCTCTCCAGGCAACAGTGAGATGTAATTATCGGAATAGTACGCCGGTAAAATTCGAGCCTTACTCCTCGACGAAATCAACGTGAGTTTATTCTCCAAACTCACCACACTCCCAGGATTCGTCAGTTCAATCTTGATCTTTACGTTCCCGTCAGCTGTACTCTTACTCGTTGACATCTTCAGTTGTGTAGCTGCTAGCCGCGTCAGTTCTCGATACGATGACGACTCCGCTCCCAACCAGTAAAGATTCTGTGAAACAGTCTTGCCCGATGCATCCGTCAACTCCAGTTTCACGATCACCATTCCCTGAGCAAGCAATGGAGCAAGATCAAGCTTCACGCTCCCGATCGCAGAGTCAGCTGCGGCATCCTTCTGTTCCTTTGCCTGCAACAACAGCGTATTTGCCAGCGAGTACACCTTCGCACTCACCGTAAGTCCCGGTAGTGTCGTCGCGGTGGTGTTGATGACATCGACCGCATACGTCGCCAGATTAAGCTGAACATGAACCGGCTCACACGCCTTCTTCGTTCCATAGAAGGACGCCTGCGTATCGTAGTCGGAGCTCAGAATCTGCCACATCGTACTTGGCCATGCAGGCTGCGTCATCCACAACATGCGTCCACTGTTCGGCGTCCACAGATGCGCATTCATGCCCTCGAAGATGGCGCGATGATTAACGTAGTTCAACATCTGTGCCTTGCGCTCGAAATCTTCAAGTCCGGTAGCCGCGCCGAACTCCGATTGAATCTCGGCCATGAACGGTGCAATATCCCCATTACCGCTCTGATGCCAGTCATGGTACGCCCACGCATCTCCAATGGGCCACTGATCTTCTTTCGCAATGGTGCTCTGGAAAGATTCAAGCGTGGACATCGAAGGCGTTCCCGTTTCAACAGAGAAGCCACGATTGAGCAAAGAGAAATAAAGCGCAGGACTCTTGTAGCTATAGGGCCCGCTACCCTGCAGATTCACCTCATTGGAGCTGGGCGAATAGTAACGTGTGCCATCGAGCGTACGCACCAGTTCATCCAGACCCTGATTGATGATCGGCTGAGGAACACCTTCGTTGCGACCGCACCACAGCAGAATCGAAGGATGGTTCCGGAAATGCTTGATCGTGTCGCTTGCATTCGCAAGGAAGAGCGCAGGATCTTCAGCCTCGATGTTATAGTTCTGCGTCGACATCCAGAAGTCATTCCAGACAAGCATTCCATACTCGTCCGCAAGGTCGTAAAAGGTCTCTTCGGTACTCTGACCTACCCAGTTACGAATAATGTTAAGGTTTGCATCGCGATTCAAACGGAAATAGGGCTCAAGCCGAGTTCGAGAGACACGTTTACGCGCATCATCCATCCCCCAGTTGCCTCCGCGCGCCGCGATGCGAACGCCGTTCACCTTAATAACAAGGTACGGCGCAGGCCCCGTATCCGAAAGCGTCTGAAGCGCCGGCGAATTCTCTGCCCCCGCAACAAGCGAAGAAACATGAGAACGATATCGCTCCCCTTGCTCTTCAGAAAGATTCAGCGCCGCTGCATCTGCCGACGGTATCTCACGCATGCCTTGATGACTAACGTCTACAACCGGACCCACTCCGCCGCGCGCCGCTGTAGGCGTGAACTCCACTCGTCGCAGATGCCCAGTCTTATCGAGCAAGCTGAGTTCGTAACTGATCTCCCTCACTCCGAAGCGAACGTCTTTGTTATCCGAGACACCGCCATCCTCTTTGACAGCAAGCTTTAGATGATAAAGCTCAGGACTGCCATAGCCATTAGGCCACCACAGACGAGGATGCTGCAGATTCAATTGAGCGAACTCAGCAGGTGAAAATTTCACCACACTCTCACCCGGCGGCACCGTCACGCTTTTGTGAACAGCAATCTGTTCGATCGATCCGTCGACGCTCGCCTCAAGAGGCTTGTTCGAAAAATTCATAACCGGCACATCAATTTCGACGGCAGCACGCGACGTATCGTGGTTCGGAAATGAAGTAACGACCTGCGCATCTCCAAGCTTGAGACTTCGTGTGACCTTTAGAGTGACCGGTTGCCATATACCGCTGTCGCGATCGCGAATGGCAGGAATCCAGTCCCATCCCTCCGTAGCCATAAAGGTAGGTCCATCGAGCACCATGGCTCCGCCATTCTCACCCGGTCCACCCAACACCGATTGCTCATGAGGAATACCCGGATGCGGCGGCGGCGAAATCCGGACCGCAAGAACATTCTTCCCCGGTTTAATCACCGAAGTCACATCGAACGTGCCACGATTGAACGCCCCTCTTATCTCGCCCAGCCGAATTCCATTAAGCCACACCACCGCTCTATAGTTAATGCCTTGAAAAGTGAGCTCGACATGACGCGCCTCTCCATTTGTTTGTAAAGTGGCCGGTGAAGTGAACTCATTCCGATACCAGTAATCCTGCTTGTTAAGCGACTCAGGAATCGCCAGATTGTTGAGGCCGAAATCAGGGTCCGGATACACACCATCGTCCACCATCGTCGTCAGCACAGTTCCGGGAACTGTCGCCCTCATCCAACCAGCGGCACCATAACCAATCGTAGACAATTGCAGTCCATCTGCATCGACCTTAGGTGCTTCGCGCAGACTCCATCCATCATCAAAACTCCACTCTCCCGCGCCAGTCTCAACAAGAGAAGCTCCAACCGGCGGGCGCTTGAGCATAGTGGGCGATGAAAACGCCGCGCGGCTTCTAGGCATCGTCGAAGGGTCCTGCGGCGCCCTATAACCCGCTTGGCCGCGAGTCTGCAGCGGCCACGGCTTCGATCCTTCTTCGAAAAGGACCAACGAAAAATCCGGTCGATTTTCGTGCAGCTGACGAACTTCAGCGTCCGAAAGCGCTCGCCGCAACATCGTGAACGACGCAATCTGACCACCGAAGTGCCTCCCCACGACAGCAACGTTCGACGGCGATGCTGGCGGTGCCATCTGCAGCAGCGGATTCGTACTTCCCAGTAAGAGTGCACCGCTTCCAACCTGCGAGCCATCCGCATAAAGATGAAAACGGCTTCCATCAAACGTTGCCGTCAGCAGATGCCACTCTCCCGCTTTGAGATCGGCGGCCCCGCTAAGCTCGTTCCCCTTGCCCATCCACAACATGACCCTGCCAGCATCCATACCGAGATATCGCGGGTTCTCGGCTGAAGTACTTCCGAGGCCTGCAACCAGCTCTCGCGCCTCCACAGGTTCACTCGTCCGCACCCAACAGTAGAGCGACCACGGCAGATCGGCACGCAGCACAGTATCGTGCGCATCCGCCAAAGGCCTCTTCAATCCCATACCGTCCGCGAGAAAAACCCCGTTATACGGCCCATATTGCGCCGGTGTATTGGTCACAATCACTTGCGCCGGCACAGCGATTGCGCAGGTCGCCAACGCCGCTACTGCGCACAGAAGCGCACATCGTTTTGGTAGTACAGCAGACAGACTGGTATTGACCCACTTAACATTGGGCTCGATAAGCATCATGCAGAAACCATCTCCTTTAGCGCGATAACGATACCACAGCAGAGAATACAACGTGAACATCGACCTTCATTGACGGAACAATCTGGTATTGTGCCTGTCTCACACTGTCCGAGCAACAAACCTGCCCTTCATCGCTTCGCTAAGTCAGCAGTACAAAACGACTAACGAAGTCGAAAATATTCGCTAAAGCCAAATGATTTCGTTATCCTTTCCCTGCTTTCACCAGTAGCAGCTCGACGGTTGTCTCTCTCTACTAAGTAGAGTCCCTGTTGATCGTATGCAACGTGGAAGCTTCTTAGGTACGAAACGCGTAACAGAAATGGCAACGGAACCCTAACCACGGAGCGTGGAATGAAAAAGCTGGTTGCATATTCGTTTTTATTTATTTCTACGCTATCTCTTGCAATCGTCTCTCCTGCTCAGGCCAAAGCACCTGCGATCACAGCTCCGGATCACTTCAATTACCTCCCTCCTGGCAGAGAGGCCTATTTGCACTATGCAGATGAGGTCAGTACCACACTTCGAAGGGATATCCTCGACGTCTGGTTCCCCCGCACGATCGACAACGAACACGGAGGGTTCTACTCGGACTTCACCCGCGACTGGCAGCGCAGCAAAAGCCACGGAAAATTTTCCGTCTTTCAGGGACGCATGACCTGGATCTCCGCCCAAGTCGTCATGCGGCACCCGGAACTGCGAGATCAATACCTGCCCTACGTCAAGCATGGTGTCGACTATCTGCAAAATGTTCTTTGGGATAAACAGTACGGCGGCTTCTATCTGGGACTCGACGACGAGGGCAAGATTTCACCGGAATTCACCGATGGGAAACACCTCTATGGCATGAGTTTTGCCGTCTATGGCCTTGCCGCAGCCTATCAGGCCACACACGATCCCGCGACATTGGCGCTGGCACAGGAGGCCTTTCGCTGGATCGATAAGCATGCGCATGATCCCGTCAATCAAGGTTATTTCGAAGCGCTGCATCGCGATGGAACGCCTTATCAGGCAGAGCCCTATGACCCGATCATTCACAATTCGATGCTGAGCGGCTTCCCTCTCGGCTACAAGTCGATGAACACTCACATCCATCTGCTCGAGTCCTTCACGCAACTGTACGAGGTCTGGAAAGATGACACACTCAGGCAGCGAGTCGACGAGTTGCTCCATGTCGTTCGCGACAAAGTATCCGTCCAGCCCGGTGTTATGAATCTCTACTTCACCAACGACTGGCGTCCGGTTCCCGACCACGATTCCTACGGCCATGACGTAGAGACCACCTATCTCATGCATGAAGCCGCAGCCGTTCTCGGCAAACCCTCCGACCAGGAAACCGAACGAGTCGGCCGCATGCTTGCAGACCACTCCTACGCTTATGGCTGGGACGAGGATCACGGCGGCCTATACGAATCAGGCCCATTCGATGGAAAGCCCGCCGATCTTGGCAAGGAATGGTGGGTCCAGATGGAGTCCCTCAATACACTTCTTCTTTTGCACGAAAAGTACGGGGCACAGACCGATGTCTATTGGCGTCGCTTCCAGCAGCAGTGGCAATACATTCAGCGATATCAGATCGACGCTCAATATCATGGCATCTACAACATGATCAAACCGGACGGCACGCCAGCCACAACTGCAAAAGGAAGCATATGGAAAGCGGCATACCACGATGGCCGCGCACTTCTAAACGTATCTGAACGCCTGCAGCGCCTTGCCGCAGAATCTGCAGTCAAATGATTGCGCATCATGCACCAACAACGTATTTTTTAGTTCACAACGGCAGCATCATCCCGTATAAGCGGGGAGAAGCTCCATAAAATGAATAAAAAAACCAGAATGATCGATGTTGCAAGACTCGCCAAGGTCGGGACGATGACCGTATCGCGTGTCCTCAACAACTCCGCAAACGTCAGCGAAGCCACCGCAAAAAGGGTTCACGCTGCCATCGCACAACTCGGCTATCGCCCCAACGAGATGGCGCGCGTCCTTCGCGGATTCAAATCGAAATCGATTGGCCTGATCGTTCCTTCTCTCGCCGATTCATTCTTTGCCATCTGCGCCAACAGCATCAATATGGTGGCGCAGGAACACGGCTACTCCATGATCCTTACAGCCAGCAACGACAATGTGGACACGGAACTTTCTGAAGCTCAGTGGATGCTGCAGAAACATGTCGAAGGGCTTCTTGTCTGCCCTGCCAGAACAGGTTCACAGTTCGCCGACCCCATGTTTCAACAGATTCCCATCGTCGCCTTCGACCGTCCCATGCTCATACCCCGTGTCCCGAGCGTCCTTGTCGAAAACTACGCTGGAGCTCGTCGCGGCACCGAGCACCTGATTCAAAAACACAATCATGAACGAATTCATTTCCTTGGCGACTCAAAAAACCTTTACTCCATCCAGACCAGACTAAACGGATACAAGCACGCCCTTTCGAAAGCCGGACTACATCCTCAGGCCACTCTCGAATGTTCTTCCGAAGAGGTGATATTCGAAGAGGTCTCTCGGCTGCTCGACGGAAAGCGACCGCCAACGGCATTCTTCTGTGGCAACAACCTGGTCAGCCGTGGACTCATCCGATCCTTACGTAAACTGGGAGTAGAAGCACCCAAAGACGTCGCCATAATCGGCTTCGACGACCTCGAGCTGGCCGACATGCTCGTCCCTTCGCTCACTGTCATTCGACAGCCCGTGGAGCAACTCGGAACGATCGCCGCCGGCGTTCTCTTCGAGCGTTTGAAGACACCCGCAACCAAGTGGCCGAAATCCGGAAATCGCACCACCCTGAAAGTCGAGCTGGTCGTGCGATCCTCCTGCGGTTGCAATCACGCCTGACGCAGAGATTCTCGCGTAATCATCTTGTGAGCGACATAGTTATATGGAGCCACCGTCTGGCCTCGCAACAGCGAAAGTCCCAGATGCATTAGGTTCGGCCCATACGAGCTCGCCTCATGCGAGACCGATCCGATAAGCGGCGACCTCATCTTCTTCATCTCTGCCATCGCCTCTGCAATACAATCCTGCCCCACAATCGCCACATGTCTATCGCGCTTTTTCTCTTTCACTGCATCCACCGCGCCCAGCGCACTTGTATCCGTAGCCGCCGCAATCAAAATATGTTTGTCCTTCGGATGTCGCTCTAGAAAATCCGCGATCAGCTTCTTGCTCTTGTCCCGCATCCCCCGTCCATCAATCCGCACAAACGACTCCACGGGCAGATCCGGAATTCCACTCCGCACTCCCTCAAAGGCCCCCGTAATCCGGCTCTGTACCAACTGCCCCGCCTCTGCCAGGTCCAGCCCGAGCACCCAATCCACTCGACCGTCCCAGTTTGCCGTCGCATACGCTGCCAGCGTCTCTCCTGCTTCAATTCCCACCCGGTAATTGTCCACGCCAAAGTAGGTCGCATGAGGGTGCGGAATATCAATCGCGATAAAAGGAATCTTCGCCGCAGCGATCTTGTCCCCAATCATCGGAGCCACCTCCTGCTCCACCTGGAACTCGATCACCAAGTCGACCTTGCTCCGAATAAACTCCTCAGCATTCTTCAGCGCCGTCGCCGCATCGTAACGATTGTCCAGCACCATCAGGTCAACACCCACCGAAGCCGCCGCATCCATCAGGCTCTCCGTCACCTCTTCGGAGAACGGCATATCTGCGCTCTGTCCGGCAAATCCGAACCGCATCTTCTTCGGCCGTGTCACCTGCCGGTAAAGCCCATCCGACCCCTGTGACAGATACCCGCGATGCACAAACGTCTTCAGCACCCGGTATACCGTCGTCTTCGATATCCGTGTCTGCCGATGAATCGCCTCCAGCGTCATCGGTTGGTTCGCCGCTTGTAACAGCTCGAGAATATCCAGCGCCTTCGACAACACTGGAATCAGATAAAGCCTCTTCGTCGTCTTTCGTCCCGCCATAGGCTCCTTCAGAAAGAACATCCTCTCAGCCGCTCCATTATGCGGCAAAGCGAAGTTGTTTCGTTAATGAAATGTAGAGGTCACACCTTCCATTACGCATAACTCGAAACACTCGCCGTGTTTTTGCTTCCGCGTTCCTGCGTAATCTTCTCTACATATCCACTCTCAGCCAACGCTTGCAACGGCTCAGCCGGCAGCCCTCGTGCAACACGCCACTCCCGCACAATCGGTCTCACATCCTGCCAGAACGCCCCGCGGAAACACTCCTCCGCCTCCACCAACTTGCAAGCATCCTGCAACTCCGCCAACGTCTCCTGATCGATCAATGCCGCCTTCGCATACAGCTCTTGCGCCATCATCGCCGTTTGCACCATCGCCTCCATCTTGCCCTTTAGGTTATGGCTCTGGTCGATCATGAACGCAATATCCGCCCTCTCGCTCTCCTTCGCACTCACAATCTCATGGAAGATGCGAAACATCTGGTAGGGATCGATCGACCCCAGCGTCAGATCGTCATCGGCATACTTGCGATCGTTGAAATGGAACCCACCCAGCACTCCCAGGTGCAGCAGCCACGCCACGATCTGTTCCACGTTCGTCCCCAGAAAATGATGCCCCGTATCCACCAGCACCTTGGCCTTTGGCCCAAGCCTGCGAGCCAGTTCCATCGCCATACCCCAATCTGCAATATCCGTATGGTAGAAAGCGGGCTCAAACGGCTTGTATTCGATCAGCATCCTTTGCTCCGCTCCAAGCGCGGCGTAAGTTGTCCCCAGTACCTCTTCCATCCACGCAATCCGCCGCCGCATACTCTGCGTCCCCGGATAGTTCGATCCATCGGCAAACCACAGCGACAAGTCCCTCGCGCCCAGCTCTCGTCCTATCTCCACCGAATCCAGCATATGTGCCAATGCAATCTTCCGAACTTCCTCACTCGGATTCGCAATCGAACCATACTTATACTTCAGGTCCTGAAACAGATTCGGATTAACCGACCCCACCCGCACACCGTACTTCTTCTGCAATCCCTGAATCTCAGGAACATCCTTCATTCCTCCCGGCATATCCCAAAGCAGGTGCAGCGAAATCGTCGGGCTCGCTCCCGTCAGCACATTCACCTGCGAGGCGTCGGAGAACTTCTCCTCAATCGTCGTCGCCGCGCCGGCCTGCACAAACTTTCCAAACCGTGTCCCCGTATTGGCGAACCCCCACGACGGCAGCTCAATCCGAAAGCCGTCCAGAGCTCCCCACACCTTCTCTACATCTTGTCCTGCCATACCTGTGTCGTTCGGGGCCATCACCAAACCTCTCGCCGTTCGTTTTTTACTCAGGAAACATACTCTCTATTGAAACCATCAAAGACTGCACTATCCCCACACAATTTGTCAAAGAAAATCAGCCGCCTACTCCGCCACGATCACATCCAGAAACCGTGGCCCATGCACCCCTTTGATCCGCGTCATTTCAATATCCGCCGTAGCCGAAGGCCCTGAAAAGAACGTAGTTGTCAGCATCGCTGTCGCCGCAAGCCGTTCCATCGCCTCCGCCACTGTCTCCACCACATCCTCCACCAGCACTACGCAAAGGTGATAATCCGGCACCAGCGTCGCCGCCCTTCTGCCCTGCCCTGCTACATTCTGCAGCACCACCGTCCCCGTCTCCGCAATCGCCACGGTCGACCCCGTCATCACCCCATCAAACCCATTCAACTCCGCAGCCGTCATCTCATCATCATCCACAACAAACTCAACCCAAACCGGCAGCCACTCCGCCGCCAATCCAGACGGAACTATCATCCGCCGTTTCCCTCTCGCCTCCAGCATCGAAGCCACCTGCGCCGCCACATGTCCTCGCTTCACTCTGGCCACATGCGCGTCATAGTCGCGCAGCCGGTCCTCCAGCAACTCGATTACCGCCCCACGTTCCAGCGAAGCACTCCGCCGATATCCTCGCGCCACCGCCTCCCACTCACGACGAGCAGCATCACCATCCGAAGCGCCACCCTTCGCCGCTCGAATTCGCCGTAACACCTCATCCCGAGCCGAAGAGCTCATAACATCAGTTCCCATCGCCGCCACCCCTCTTCTCCCACCACTCTCGAAATGTCTCCTTCGGCATCTCTCGCAAATCTCGCGCCTGCGTCCATCCGCCCAGCATCCCCGGCAGCCATCCAATCCACCCCACGCCCTGCTCATCCTTTCGCACCAACGGAGCCTCCGCCATCCTCCCCAACCGCTGTGCCGCTCTGAACCTTCGCTCGCTCCTGAAGATCATCCCCATCGCCTTCATCGCTACAGCCTCAACATTCAGCGCACCATTCTGCTTCACAACCTTGTTCCGTAGATGAATCAGCACCTCCGGAATATTGATCTTCACCGGACAAACCTCGTAGCAAGCCCCACACAGCGACGAAGCATACGGCAGCGATTGCGCATGATGCATCTCCTGCAACTGCGGCGTCAGAATCGCTCCAATCGGCCCCGCATACACACTCCCATACGCATGACCACCCGTCTGCCGATATACCGGGCAAGCATTCTGACAAGCCGCGCACCGGATACAATTCAGCGTCTGCCTTCCCTCCGCATCCGCCAGCACCTCCGTCCGAGCATTGTCCATCAACACCACATGAAACGTCCGCGGCCCATCCCTCTCGCTCACCCCAGTCCATATCGAGTTGTAAGGATTCATCCTCTCCCCGGTAGCCGATCGCGGCAGCAATTGCAGCATCACTTCGAGGTCCTGAAACCGCGGCAAAACCTTATCAATTCCCGCAATTGTAATCAGTGTCTCCGGCAGCGTCAGGCACATGCGCCCATTGCCCTCACTCTCCACAATGCAGACCCCGCCCGTCTCCGCAATCAAAAAGTTCGCCCCACTCACCCCCGTCTTCACCCGCAGAAACTTCTCCCGCAGAAACGTCCGTGCCGCATCCGCCAGATCCTCCGGCCGATCTCCAATCTCCGGCAGGTTCATCTCCCGCCGAAAAATCTCCCGAATCTCATGCCGATTCTTATGCAGCGCCGGAACCACGATATGCGAAGGCCGGTCATGCCCAAGCTGAATAATCAGCTCCGCCAGATCCGTCTCGTACGCCCGAATCCCAGCCGCCTCCAAAGCCTGATTGAGCTGAATCTCCTCAGTCGTCATCGACTTAATCTTGATGACCTCATCCACTCCACTCGCCTTCACCAGCGCCGTCACAATCTGTCGCGCCTCCGCCGCATCCCGAGCCCAATGCACCACTCCACCAGCCCGCGTGCAATTCCTCTCAAACTCCTCCAGATAAAAATCCAGATGTATCATCGTATGCTGACGAATCTGCTTGCCCGCTTCGCGCAACTCCTGCCAGTCAGGCATCTCCCCTACCACCCGCGCCCGCTTAGCCTGAATCACCTCCGTCGCATGCCGAACATTCTTCCTCAACTGCGCATCTTTCATCGCCGCCCGCGCCGCAATCGGAAACGCGGGTGCCGTCTTCGGATCGAGTGCTACGCTCACAACCCCACCCCTTCATCTCCCGCCAGAATCTCCGCCAGATGCACCGTCTTCACCCCCGTCCGCTGCCGGTGCAAAGCCCCCTGAATATGCATCAAACAGCTGTTATCGCAAGCCGTACAAGCCTCCGCACCTGTCTTCAAAATCGCCGCAGTCTTCTCCTCCAACATCGCACCCGACACATCCGCATTCTTCACGGCAAATGTCCCACCAAACCCGCAGCACTGCTCCAGCCCTTCAATCTCTACCAACTCGATCCCGCGCACCGCCTTCAACAACCGCTGAGGTCCATCCCCCAATCCAAGATTCCGCAACCCATGGCAACTCGCGTGATACGTCACCCGATGCGGATAATAAGCCCCCACATCCTCCAGCCCCAGCCGCTTCGTCAAAAACTCCGAGAACTCATACACCCTCGGCAGCAGCGCATCGACCTCCGCAATCAGCCTCTCATCCCCAAGCGACAAAGCCATCTTCGGATAGTGATCCCGCATCATCGCCACGCACGAAGACGAAGGCACCACTACAACCTCGGCCTCACGAAACTGCTCGACAAACCGTCGCAGCAAAGGCATCGCCTCCGCCTGATATCCCGTATTCCAGTGCATCTGCCCGCAACACGTCTGCCCTGCAGGAAACACCACCGTTTGCCCCAACCGCTCCAGCACACGCACCACGGCCTTACCCGTCTCAGGAAAAAGCGTGTCGTTATAGCAAGCAATAAACAGTGAAACTCGCAGAGCATCCTCCTGCAAACTCAATCCCATTCCTCAACGCAACTCCACTCAGGTACGATAGCTCGCACTGAAGAATCATTATCACCGAACGCAGTGAGGCCACGTGGGACCAAATCCGTTTCTCGGCGTTATCTACCACTGGATCGGCGGTTTCGCCTCCGCCACCAACTTCATCCCCTTCCGTGGCATCCGGCGCTGGTCGTGGGAGATCTATTGGATCATCCAGGGCTTCGCCGCATGGATCGTCGCCCCACTCGTCCTCGCCTTCATCTTCGTTCCCAACCTCGTCAGCATTCTTCGCGAAGCCCCTGCCTCCAGCATTCACTACGCCTTTCTCTGGGGAGTCCTCTGGGGCATCGGCGGACTCACCTTCGGTCTCGCCATCCGTTATCTTGGCCTCGCTCTCGGCTACGCCATCGCCCTCGGTCTCTGCACCGCCTTCGGCACTCTCATCCCACCCATCTATGATGGCTCCATCCGAACCATCTTCCACGAGACCTCCGGCCAGGTCATCCTCGCCGGTGTCGCCATCTGTCTCATCGCCGTAGCCGTCAACGGAGCCGCTGGCCTCTCCAAAGAACGCGAGATCACCGACGAAGAAAAAGCCGAAGCCGGCGAGTCTGATTTCTCCTTCGCCAAAGGCATCGCTGTAGCTATCTTCGCCGGCATCATGAGCTCATGCTTCGCCTTTGGTCTCAAATCGGGTGCACCCATAGGAGCCATCGCCAAACGCGAACTCCTCGCCCACCATCGCCTCGACCTCTGGCAGAACCTTCCCATCCTCATCATCGTCCTCTGGGGAGGCTTCCTCACCAACTTCATCTGGTCAGCAATCCTGATTCTCAAAAACGGCTCTATCCGCCAGTTCGCAGGCCAACCCGGCAGCAACCCCATGCGCGCCACCCACGCCTCCGGCCATACCCTCGTCGACTTCGATCCACTCGACGCCTCCACCCATGGCCATTTGCAACCAGCCCGTCTCTCCCAACGCACCCTCACCTCCAACTACATCTTGGCCTCCCTCGCCGGAGTCATCTGGTACTTCCAATTCTTCTTCTACTCGATGGGGCAAACCAAGATGGGCAAGTACGACTTCTCCAGCTGGACCCTCCACATGGCCAGCATTATTCTCTTTGCCACTCTCTGGGGCCTTGCTCTCAAAGAATGGCGCGGAACCGGCCGTCGCACCAAAACCCTTGTAGCCACAGGCCTCTTCCTTCTCATCAGTTCCACCATCGTCGTCGGCTACGGCAACTACCTCAAAGCCAACCAACCCAGTAGCCTCATCTCCACCCACTAAATAGTTCAAGATTGATAGGGTTCAGGAATTGATAGGTTCAAAATAGAGGTGTCATCCTGAGCGAAGCAACTCGCGCATCTGCGAGTTGCGGAGTCGAAGGACCTGCGGTTGTCTTTCTTCTAAAGAAGATGCCGCTCTAACCACGAACGATACGCAACAGAGGCTTCGCCGCCAACCAAACCAGCATCACCACGCACAACACCAGCACCAGCAACCTCAAGTGCGCTGCCATTGAAACCGAAATCCCCGCGCCCGTAACAATCGCCACATAAGCCACCACGCAGGCCGGACACTTCGGCATCAACACCATCAACGTACTCGGCAGCACCCATCCTGTCGCCTTTGCTCCTCGCCTCCCCGCAGAGCGCAAGCGCGGGCCACCAACAGCCCGCGCGCCATCAACAACGTGACAGCACTCATGCGCTCTCACGGTTATTCTCCCGCGCAGCAGGCCGCGTCTTTCACCTGCGCTCCGTCGTACTTATCGTGGTGACGAACCCAAGCCATCGGAAACGACAACCCTTCTTCATTCCTTCCCTTCGGCGCCATGTCCATATAGCTGTAAGTATTCAGTACCATCTCGACACCGCGCTCAAACGCCGAATACGTATGAAAGATCTCGCCACCCTCATCCTTATAGAAAGCACTTACACCCGGCGCCTCTTGGCTCGGAAAAGATTTTTCGGCAAAGTTGTAGAACATCCTGCCCCGTTCCATCTCTTCCTTCGTAAACGACACGTGGTAGTCCCAGTTGAAGTCGTTCGCATTCGACGACACCCACTTGAACCTCCATCCCATCCGCTTCTGGAACGCCTCAATTTGAGGCATCGTAGCCCGCGAAACCACCGCCAGCGAAATATCCCGCGCCGCCAGATGCTCCAGGCTTCCATCCATGCTGTCCGCCATCAGCGAGCAGCTCGGACATCCCTCTGCCCACTCCGGCCCAAACATAAAGTGTTGGATCATCAACTGGCTCTTATCACCAAACAGATCAGCCAGCGTCTCCTTCCCCTTCGGCCCATCGAACACGTAGTTCTTCTCGACCCGCTCCCACGGCAACTCCAATCGCTCCCGGCTTAGCGCATCGTACATCCGTGTAAGCTCCTTCTCTTTCGCTAGTAACGCTTTCCTGGCTGCCAGCCACTCCCCGTTCGATACAACCTTATGACCCACGTTAACCACGCTTGTGCTCATTAATTTTCTCCTCTCGGTTTTTGATCCGTCTGTCCTCTACTACTTCTGCGGCATCGCGTTCTTTGCCTTGATCGCCGTTACCCCATGCACAGGAATGACTACGACGGTGAACGGCGTTCCGGCATCGTCGCTTACACAGGGCGCTGCTCCTCCACATTCGTTGTTACCCAGCATCGCGTTCGTGTAGTAAGGTGCGTAGACCATCATGTGCGGATTCCACGCCCCAACTCCAGGCCCGAGATCCGAGTCGGCCGACCACATATACGCAAACGACACGCCCTCCATCTTCGGCAACTCGCCCGTGCTGTATGCGGTCGATACACTGCTCGCAATCGCCTCCGGATCCTTTCCCTCCATCCCAAGCTTTGTCCGCAGCTCCTGGTACGGCAGAACCGTCCTGCTCGCAACCGGATCAAAGCAGATCGGCGCCCTCAGCTTCGAGTCGTACACAAGCTGCCTGTTCCCCGCAGGCGTAAACGTCGGAGCACTCCAGCCCCGCAAAACAACACAGACAAAACCGTTGTTTCCTTCAACAGCTACCTTGTAGCCCGTCGCCGTCAGCACCTTGACCGTGGCATGCCCCGAAACATTGTCCGGCGCCGCGCTCCTGGCCAATGCAATCTCAGCATCTGGCTCCATCATGTAGTCGTTCAGCGCAGAGTACTTTGAACCCCGCGCCAACACAGGCGCTGCGAAGCTCATAGCAAAAACCACCACAGCCATCGTCGATTTCATCTGCCTTCATCTCCCTGCCAAATGCCGTGCACTACCGGCAACGGCGCCAAGCCTCCGGCCCAATATCGAGATCTCAGCTCTTGCCACTTCGTACTTCTGCACCACGGCGGATCCGCATCATCAGATCCGTCCATCCCTTATTGACATTCACACCATCGCGAAGCTCCTCCGTAATCCATCCCATCGCCCGATGCACAAACCGTACCCGGG
Organism: Edaphobacter sp.; assembly: GCA_035317185.1. Lineage (GTDB taxonomy): Bacteria > Acidobacteriota > Terriglobia > Terriglobales > Acidobacteriaceae > Edaphobacter. Next base: position 115,043 of record DATHHN010000048.1, on the reverse strand, counting down.
TCACCCCGCGCTCCTCGGTCAACCGGTACTGCACATTCGAGGTTGCCGGCAGCGACATAAAAAGCGGCCCACAGATCTCCAGCAGTTTCGGCGGCCTTATCGCCTGCACATTCCCCCAGAAATGCCCCGTATCATTTCCCAAGTCCCGGTACCATCTCCCGCCAGGCCACGCCTCCAACACCATCGGCATCGGCCCCGCACCCTCGTTGTACGGCCCCATCTGCTCAAGAATCGTCTCGAACACAATCTCAATCGGAGCCATGATCTCCTCATCCTTCACAATCTCAAACGTGTGTATTCCCTGTTCCGCAATATTCATCGCCATCAATCCTCCTGTTTTCAAATTTTCGTCAGTCTTTGTCGTTCCTGGAGACCATCCGTTCCAACACTTTCCGCTCTGACCGCGCCTTGATCTCGCTCAGCTGATGCGTCCAGAACCGCTCAAACGTCTTCACCCAGTCATGCACCGGCTTCAGTTCAGCAGCATTCAGCCGATACATCCGGTGCTGACCCCGCTTGATCACCGACACAATCCCGACCTTCCGCAGCACCCCCAGATGCTTCGACACCGCAGGCTGCGCCATCTTCAGCCGCACAACCACCTCGCCCACCGAGTACTCCCCACCATCCGCCAGCGCTGCAATCACCTCTCGCCGCCTGGGCTCTGCAATCGCATTGAATACATCCGCCGTTGTTGCTGCTCGTGCCATGAACAAACTTTATATTCCTATATAAGAATATGTCAAGCCCCCAGCCATAAAATAATTTCGTTCCCTGAACTCCACCTGCTCAGCCCCGGATTTCCTTTTTCTTAAACTTTGCATCTAACCTGTTTCGTTCTCTTTGCCACGACTATCTCAAGAAGCTGGCCCACTTAGCCTCGCAGTCCGTTCATAGAAATAGCGAAGATGCACAAAATATTGATTGTTGTCCTTTTACTCTTATCTTGGAGTCACAGCGTCGCTCAAGACTCCGATTCTGCTGATCAATATCCCAACGCGCCCAGCGCCGAACTTGCCCTGTCGCACCAATCGAACCAGTTGCCCACATTGTCACCCGCCTCTTCCCTGCTTGTTCCTCAGCATCCCCAGGAACCTTCTTTCCTCTCCATCCAGTCCCGCACTCCACCCGGCACGCCGCTGCAGCAGGAGCCTTACCACTGGAAGGGCCTGATCCTTCAGACCTTCGCCTTCAACTCTCTTGAGAACAGCGTCCGCATCATGACCGCCAACCAGAGCGATCGCCACCTCCTCCTTAACAAGCCCTTCTGGTCCGATTACGGGGCATCTCTCGGCCAGTTCAACATGCGCCGTTGGAACGACGGCGACTCCTTCCCCGTTAACTACATCGGCCATCCCATGGAAGGTGCCATCTCCGGGTACATCGAAGTCCAGAACGATCCCCGCGGCCGCGACCTCAAGTTCTCGTCCGACCATCACTATTGGAACAGCCGTTTTCGCGCCTTACTCTGGGCCACCAGCTACTCCACTTTCTCCGAGATCGGTCCCCTCGGCGAAGCCGGCATCTTCAACGAAGGTGGCTTTACCTACCCCATCGGCTGCAAACATCACGACCCCGTCTGCGAGTCCACCGCCAAATACACCAACAACACCGGATGGGTCGATTTCATCATCACACCTGTCGTCGGTACCCTCCTGCTCATCGGCGAAGACGCCATCGACCACTACGTCACCGACCCTCTCGTCGAGCACCATCACCACGCCCTCGGCTACGAGTTTCTCCGCGCGGGCGCCAATCCCAACCGCTCTCTCGCCAACATCCTCCGCGGCCACATGCCTTACTATCGCGACTACGAACATCTCAACGTCTCCGAATCGAAGATCATCGGCCCTTTCGAACACGCCATGGACATCGAGCCCGTGGAGCATGCCGATCTCAACTTTTTCTTCTCCTCCCTCGGTCTCGGCACCAATCATGTCGGTTGCACCAACTGCCGCACCTACACCCGTGGCGCTGGCATCGAACTCGGCATCTCCCTTCGTCGCTACCTCGACTTCATCACCACCGCACGCTATCAGCCAGACGCCAGCCCCGTCTCAACAACTACTGTCGGAGGCTCGCTCTTTGCGACCCACTTCGGCTTGCGCTCCGGCTACTCTGGCCGCTACTTCGCTTTTAAGATATCTATTGCACCCGGCTTCGCCAGTTGGCAGCGCACCCTCTCCACGCCAACCCCTACGAATCCCGACCCGCCACCAACCCGCGAGTTCACCTTCTCTGCCACCGCCACCGTCGCCACCGACGTTCGCTTCACCCGCCATCTCGCCTTCCGCACCTCCGTCGACCAGATGCTCATCCGTTACAAGAGCCCCTATCGTGACCCACCCGGCATCGGCACCCCGCCGCGCCTCTCCTTCCTCTCCCACGACAACTACATCAACTCCACCAACTGGGGAGTCAGGCTAGGCCCCGTCTTCCGCTTTTAGAAAACTGTTATCCCATCCACAAACGTCATCTCAAGCCGGAAGCAGCGCCTTCGCTCCACAAACGTCATCTCGACCGAAGGCGGCGAAGCCGCCGCAGTGGAGAGATCCCTGTATTTCGCCTTTGCCGTTGCCTGTTCTTAAATTCGTCTTACCCGTGAAGTCCGCGGTCAGCCTTTAGTTTTTAAAACAGCTTCTAACATCCCGCAGCCACGTTAACCAAAGAAAGCCTCGGAGCCTCCCAAAACCAGCTACCGCAACGCCGCCAGCCGCAGCGTATCGGCCGCCGTCTCCGGCGTAATATCCCTCTGCGGTCCACCTAGCAATTCAAACCCAACCATAAACTTCCGAATCGTAGCCGACCGAAGCAGTGGCGGATAAAAATGCACGTGGAAATGCCACTCCGGATGCTCGTCCCCATCCGCTGGCCGTGGATGCAGCCCCATCGAGTAAGGAAATGGCGTATCGAAGACCTTGTCATAGGTCTTCGTCACCTGCCGCAACATCGCCGCAAAATCACCCCGCTCCGCATCCGTCATCGACTCCAGATCCGCCACATGCCGCGTCGGCAGAATCATCACCTCAAACGGCCAAACTGCCCAGAAAGGAACCACAGCAACGAAGCTGTCGTTCTTCGCGACCACCCTCTCTCCCAGCGCCATCTCCATCTCGCGGTAAGCGCACAACAGGCAGCATCCATGCTCCTTCAAATATTCCGCCTGCCCAATCTGCTCCGCAACTACCTCATTCGGAATCGACCGGCTCGCCCATATCTGTCCATGCGGATGCGGATTACTCGCCCCCATCATCGCTCCACGGTTCTCAAACACCTGCACATAGCCAATGTCTTCCCGCGCGCCCAGCTCCGCATACTGCTCGGCCCACACATCCACCACTCGCCGAATCTCACCAACCGACATCTTCGCCAGCGTAAGGTCATGCCGAGGCGAGAAGCAGATCACCCGGCAGATCCCGCTCTCCCCCTCCGCCACCAGGATTCCCTTACCCTCTTCATCGCTCGAAAATCGCGGAGCATCCGGTTTCAAAGCCGCATAGTCGTTCTCGAACACATAGGTGTTCTCATACTTGTCCGTCCGCGCCCCGCCCGCCCGCACATTGCCCGGGCACAGATAGCAATCAGGATCGTAGGTCAACGCTGCCGGAGCTGCCGTCTTCTCCGTCTGCCCCTGCCACGGCCTCTGCGTGCGGTTCGGCGAAACCAGTACCCACTCCCGCTTCAGAGGATTGAACCGCCTATGAGGATTCTGCTGCGCCAGCGGGTTCACTCCACACCCACCTTCGCCAGTAACGCCAGGGCCCCGTCCGAAGGCTCGCACACAAAGCATTCTGCAACGATGCCGGTAGCCTCTTCATATTCCTTGCGCACTGCCGCTACAAACGGCTCAGCCATCTCTACGCTGACAACGTTTACCGTGCACCCGCCAAATCCGCCACCGGTAATTCGAGCACCGAAACATCCCGCCTGCTGCATCGCGATCTCAACCAGCGTGTCCACCTCTTCACAACTCGCTGCAAAGTCGTCCCGCATACTCACATGGGCTTCCACCATCAGCCGCCCAAACCGCTCCATATCGCTCTGCAGCAGCGCCTCACGCGCTTGCAGTACCCGTGCGTTCTCCGTAATGATGTGCCTGCATCGCGCATAGCTCACCGCCGGCATCTTGTCCCTGCATGCCTCCAGGTCGTCGAGCGTCGCGTCTCGCAGTAGCCCAACTCCCTTCCGTTCCTTTTGCAGCACCGCCTGCCCCGTCTCCACTTCGCCACGACGGTCTCCATATTCTCCCTCGGAGTGCTCATGCTTCACCATCGAGTTGCAGATCACCACCCGTATCTCGCCTGGCAGCGGAAGCAAATCAAACGCCATCGACCGGCAATCCAACATCATCGCGCGATGTTCTACACCACCAGCCACCACAAACTGGTCCATAATTCCCGTCTGCGCGCCCACATATTCGTTCTCCGCACGCCGGCAAACAGTCGCTATCGTCTCCAGCGGCAATTCAGCTCCCGCATGGTCCAGCAGAGCCACCGCCGCAGCCACCTCCACCGAGGCCGAAGAGCTCAATCCCGCTCCCAGCGGCACATCACCCTTCAGGCTCATGTTGAACCCGCCAACCACTATTCCTTCCTGCATCAGGCTCCACAACACTCCAGCCGGATAGTCGCTCCAATGCCCCCCCGGCGACTGTCCCAGCGAAGCAATCTCGAAGGAAGCCTCCTCCTCATAATTCGCCGAATAAAAAACCGCGCGCCCATCCTCCCGCGGACTTACAACTGCAACAGTACGGAACCCAATTGCCATGGGCATCACCAACCCGCCCGTATAGTCTGTGTGTTCACCGATTAGATTTACGCGGGCCGGAGCCGCAAATGCTCGGCCTTCTCGTCCAAACCACCGCTGATGCACACGCAGAACTTCTTCTTCTTCCACCTTCATCTACCCGCACCGCTCGGCTTTAATTTGTAACCAGTTACATCCTACATCCACATTTTTGCTGTCAAGCCCCTCAACCATATAAACCAAACAAAACAGATAGTATATTCATTGCAATTAGTTCCATTCTGTTTGGTATACTTATTACAGATTGTTAAATGAAAAGCCCTCGACTCACCGGTCGAGGCTTTCTATTACATATTACCGTAACCCATTGATCCACAATATTTTGCAGCTAAACCATTTAGATAGAATATTTTGCAGCCGATACTCATCTTCAAATACAACAAAACAAAGGAGATCAAAGCAAAATACCTTACCCCCTGGGGGTACCCCTATTCCTCGCGAAGAACCTCCAAGGGCTTCTGCCCAAGAATGCGATGGCTCGCTGCCCAGCCCGTGGCCACGGTAATTGCTGCCGTCCCCAACAAAGCGACGAGGTTCCAACTCAGATGGAACCTGTAGGTTGCGCTGAGCCGGCTTAGCAACACACTGGCAATCAGGTTGGCGAAACCGATCCCAACCACCCCTGCCACCAGACCCAGCACCGCGAACTCAATCGAAAACACCGTTGCAATCCGTGCCCTGGTGGCCCCCAGCGTCTTCAAGACAACCACCTCCCGGATCCGCCGGTACCGTGTCCCCGCAATACTGCTGGCCAGAATAATCACGCCCGCAAAAATTGAGAACGCCGCAAGAAACTGGATCACGTAAGTGATCTGAATCACGACAGACCGGACCGTCTCCAGCGCCTGCGCGACATTGATCACGGTCACGGTTGGATAGGAGCTGTAAAGAACACGCTGCAACTCCCCAACCCGGCTCGGATCCACATGAACGCCGCCATACCAGACCACCGGCAACCCCGCCAGCACTCTCGGTGGCAACACAAACTCGGCACGCGAGAAAGCATGCTGCCCATCAGCCTTCATCAGTGCCGCCACCGTGGCGACGATCCTGGTGTCCTGCGCAGCGAAGGTAACCCGCGAGCCGACCTTCACACCAAGCCGGTCCGCCTGACGCTCATTGATGGCCACAACCGGGAGCTTCTCATCCGCCGCCCACCACTTGCCCGAAACCACCGTAGTTCCAGGCGGTACCCCCCCGGCCCAGGTCAAATTAATCGACTGCAGCATCCTCTTCGGAAAATTTTTAAGCTTTGCCTGGTTCGCCGGAACGCCGTCCAGTTCGATGATCCGCGAGGAAACTACAGGCAACAGCTCAGGCTCCGCCGTAATGCTCTTCTGAGCCTTCAGCAACGCGCGCATCCCATCAATCTCATCGTTGGTGATGTCGATCAGGAAGACATTAGGAAGATTCGGCGCACTCGATATGTGCAATTCTGTCACAATGGCCTGCTGCACAAGATAGACCGACATGATCTGCATCACGCCCATCCCCAACGCCGCCAGAAGCGTCGCCGAAGGATTCCCCGGACGATAGAGATTCGCCAGACCATGCCGAACCGCCGACGGAAGATGCAGCCGGGTCCGATTGAGGAACCACCGCAGCCCCGCCAGCACAGCAGCCGAAGCCGCCAGCAACACCGCCAGCACCCCAACCAACCCAAGCGAGAACACCTTGCCCACTGTAGCCGAGTCCGACAGCGTAGTAGCAATACCTGCAAGCCCCGCCAGTATCAATGCCGCAGCAGCAATCTGCGCCAGGTTCTTCCGTAGCTTGCGGAAGATCGCGGTAACAAAGGGATCCTCGTTATCCTCTACCGCCCGTCTCAGGATGAGGATAGGCCGTACGTTGCGTATATCCAGCAAAGGAGGAAGCGTAAACAACAGCGTAGTAAGAACACCGACTCCAAGTCCGGTAAGAACAGTGCGCACCTGAATGTGCAGCCCCGTCTCGAAGTTGACGAACTTGGAGAGGAAGTACGGGAAAGCAAGCTGAACACCTACACCGAGAGCCACACCAAGCACACCGCCAAGCAGCCCCAACAACAACGTCTGCAGCAGATAGATCTTGATGATCTGTCCGGAGCGGGCCCCCAGCGACTTCATGATGGCGATCGTATCCAGCCTCTGCTGTAGGTGCGCACGCATCGCCATGGCCACGCCAACTGCACCCAATACCAGCGCAACCAGGCTCATCAGCGAGAGCAAACTCGTCGCCCGATCAAGCCCCTGCGTCAGCGCTGGATTGGTCTCGCGGTAGTCGATCACCTGCGACTCAGGAAGCAGCTTCTCCAGCCGAGCCTTTAGATCGGCAACGGCACTGTCGGAAATAGGGGCTCCACTCGGAGGCTTAGGAACCTTGAAGAGGAACCGCTGCCCAGCATGACTACCAGGTGCAAGCAGCCCGCTCGCCTCAAGCCCTTCTCGCGAGATCAGGACACGAGGCCCAGCAGCGAAGTTCCCTGACAGTCGATCCGGCTCATTGACGACAACGGCTGCAATACGAAAAAGCCGATTACCGATCTTGATCTGATCGCCCATCTGTAAATGCAGGCGAACCAGCAGATCATCCGCAACCGCCACCGAATCCGACGTAAGGACATATTTCAGCGACACCTTTGGTGCCAGTTCCACTGCGCCGTAAAACGGATACATTGCCGGATCGACAGCCTTGAGCGATACCAGAAGCGGGTCCAGCGTCTTGGCGGCAGACGCCATTGAGAGCAGTTCTGTGACAGGGGTAACCTCAATGCCATCTTGCTCGATAGCTTCCAACCCCTTCTGCTGCTCTGGAGTAGGTTGCATGAACATCCGAGCCGAAAGGTCCGCCGCCATAATGCTGCGAGCCCGATTGAGAAGCGTAGCGCGAAACGAGGAGGAGAAACCACGAACTCCCGTCAGTGCCGCCACCCCAATCGCGACCGACAGAATAACGAAGAAGAACTTTCCTCGCGAAGAGTGCATCTCGCGAGCAGCAATCTTGGCGGCGGAGCGGTAGGTCAAAGCAGCCATTGGGTATCTCCTACTGCGCCACAGTTACAGTCTGTTGCGGATCTGCGGCTGGATTAGGGTTCATCTCATCCGAGATGATCAACCCATCGCGCAGCACGATACGCCGATTCGCGTAAGTGGCCAGAACAGGGTCATGCGTCACCAGCACCAGTGTCGTACCTTCTCTCCGATTCAGGTTCAACAGTAGCTCCAATACATGAGCTCCATTCGTCGAGTCCAGGTTGCCTGTAGGCTCATCCGCCAACACAATCGGAGGCCGAAGAATAAAGGCTCGTGCCAAAGCAACACGCTGCTGTTCTCCACCGGAAAGTTGAACAGGGTAGTGGTCTAGCCGATCTTCCAGACCAACGTTTGTCAGCAGCTCTCGTGCTCGGACCACACCGTCGTCCGAGTTCTGCGAGTCAGAGTTCAATTCATGCGGCAGCAGAACGTTTTCCAGTGCAGTCAGTGTAGGGATCAACTGATAACTCTGAAAGACAAATCCAATCGTCTTTCCTCGAACCTGGGCCAGCTTATCCTCGGGAAGATACGAGATCGCAGTTCCATTGAGTCGCACATTGCCAGCGCTGGGAGTATCAAGCCCCGCAAGTAGCCCGAGCAGCGTCGACTTTCCCGAACCGGACGAGCCCATAATGGCAGCGAACTGCCCTTTGGGCACCGTAAAGTCGAGTCCTTTCAGGATATCGACCGTGCGCGTCCCATTACGGATCGATTTGCGAAGCCCTTCGACGGCAATCATGGAAGATGTGCTAGTTGGTGCTTCATTCACCTGCGGGCCCTCACTCGGCTGCTTCTTGATTGGAGTTTGATAGATTCGTAAAGATGCGGCAATTTGGAGTTGTTCTTATAGTAGCGGCTACAGTCCTAAACCTGAACGGGTGTAAGGCCGACCGTGCCTCCAAGGAATCTTCGACCATCGATTCACGAACAAATACTCTCCCTAAAACGGATGCAACAGCTACCCCGCAGATATCAACAGTCGATACTCCGAGTAACCCTCAAGATAAGCGGCCTATTGTGGTCTGTTTCGGAGACAGTCTTACTGCGGGTTATGGCACTGAGGCAGGACAGACTTATCCAGACTATCTACAGGCAGACCTTGACACGCGCGGCTATACATATCGCGTTGTAAATGCCGGAATCAGTGGAAATACAACTAAGGATGGTGTCGAGCGAGTGAACAGCATTGTAGCCATGAAGCCGGCCGTCGTTGTTGTAGAGTTTGGCGGCAATGATGGCCTTCGAGGACTACGCATCGAAGATACTCGCGCCAATCTCGATAAGATACTGGAGATACTCAAAGCCAGTGGAACCAAGATAGTTCTGGCGGGAATTACCCTCCCTCCGGACTACGGCCCGGATTACATCAAGCAGTTCAATGCAACCTATGCTTTGCTGGCACAGAAGTATCGCGTCCCGATGCTTCCTTTTCTGTTGAAGGATGTCTTTGGTGTTGAGGGAATGATGCAGCCCGATCGTACTCACGCCACAGCCAACGGCAACAAAATAGTGGCTCATAATGTATTGCCGCTCGTAACTCCTCTCCTTACAAAGTGATGGAGCTGCTATTGGCATTGAAACGCGAGAACACACTCGCCGCCCACACAAGGATCACCGGGTAAAGTTCGAGAGTGTAACGTGGCTCCGAATTATCGACAGTTAGCAGCAAAATGCACCGCAAACCCACAAAACTTATCATCGACCAGGCTAGTAAAGGGTTTGCATCCCAGCCCTTCCATCGCCAACGCAACAGTCCGATACCTGCCAGCACAAAATAGGCAAGATTGAGAACGGCATAAGCAATAGCAAAGGCCGTTTGTTTCGGGTGTTCATGCCACTTCCACCACTCCAGCTCTATGGGAAACATCTCTGTTCGTGGACGAAAGGCCATATTCAGGAGACGGGCTATCGGCAAAGCTACGTAATAGCGAAGTGGATCGGAGTAAATGCGTTCCTTGGCAAGGGAGTTGAAGCGATCATCCAGGCTGGGCGTTGCGTTATCAGTCTCGTTGTACTCGTGTAAAAGGACATCGGTACGAGTGTATTGATCGTCCGAGTCAAAGGCGCGTGAGGGTAGATCGCTAATCTCCACTGAGGCGCCGTTGTAGTTCCAATACACATCTTCGGTCGAAGCAAAGTCGATAGCCCAAGTTCGAAACCAACGTTGAAAACCTAGCGGTACCGTCTCTCCGGGATCGGTTGCGTAGCGAGGTGCGAGCGGCTGAACTACATGGAAAGTATGCCAATTGCGCAGTGTCCAAGGCGCTAGCGGCAACATGACACACATAGCGACAAGGGCAACGGGGCTAAGCGATCGAAGAGATGACGATCTCCACGGTGCTTGATGGTCAGGTGATCGCAGAATTGCCCAAAGCATCATTGGGACCACAGCTGCGGCTAACAAACCTTGCTCCGGCCTCAGCAGGAGAGCGTAAGCCATTGCCGCAGAGATTACCCATAGCCAAACGTTGATGCCTAACCCTGCTGCCTGCCAACGCTCAAGGCTATAGAAGGTAAGCGCGATACAGGCGAGGCTAAGCGTCTCGGTAAGTGGTGCAGAGACATAGCTCGCCATGAAGGGACATAGTGCAGCAAGCCAAAGAGCCGCTAATGCCGCTCGGCGGCCAAATAGCCGGCCTGCAAGAGCAGCCACCAGTAGACAAGTCAACAGATCAATGCCAGCCTGGACATACATCACAGCGGAGTAATGCTCGATACCGAAGAGACGGAAGTTAAGCGCAAGGAAAAGAGGATACCCGGGCAGACGGATTAGAGTAGGAACAGGTCCGGCCGCGGACTGAGAGAAGCCGTAAACACCGTGTTCCAGCCAATTTTTGGCAATGTCGCCATAGATCAGTGTGTCACCTGCAATCCGCGCCACATGAGAGATGAACCAGAGGCGCAGGGCAAGCCCAAGCGCCAGTGCCGCTGCCGCGGACAGTTCCATCTGCCGTCGTCTGGTGGACATGTAACTGCATCATACTGCGAGCAATGCCATTCCTCTCCCGCCCGCGTTGACTCCCGTGAGTCTGCTATATACCATGGAATAAGTCGCACCTTGCGCACGGTCGCTAGTTTTTGATGAACAGACAAATTTTCTACGACCCGCAACGCAAGCGTTGGAAGCGACTGCGCCGAATCTTAGATATCCTGGCCCTCTTCGGACTGGTGCTGATCGCCATATTCCTTGTCGGCCTGCTTCGCATGAAGCCCCTTCCGGAACTTCTGTTGGAGACCCAGAAGCGCAATTTCCGCGCGTTGGCGAATCAACCGGCGACACTCAAGCCAGGACAGAAGCTGCATCGGTCGGCACATCGCAAGACCGACTTGAATCCCTCCGACGTTCCGCTGAACTCCGGCGAAGGACTGCGAGCAGCATACTACGTCGACTGGGATGCAGCCAGCTACTCCTCGCTCAAGCAGCACATCAAGCAAATTGACCTGCTTTTTCCTGAGTGGCTGCACGTCGTTACGCCTGATGGCAGCCTGACCTCGTATACGACCGACAGCCGCCCCTTCGCGGTTATTGATAAGGCAGGAGTGCATGGCGTTGACATCGCCGACAAGGTGGCTCGCACCATTGCCGTGAACCATGTCGATACGGAAATCTTTCCACTCGTCAATAACGTTTCTGATCCGGTCTCGGGTTCGTTTATGCCGCAGGTTGGAGAATTTCTTTCGAGCGAAAGCGCTCGGGGCAATTTTGTAAAACAGATCGACACGTTTCTGGCGGCTAATCCCTCCTATCGCGGGATTTCGTTGGACTTCGAGGAGATTCCTACAGCCGCGCAGCCTGGTTACAAAGCTCTGATCGCAGCACTTTACAACGATTTCCATCCGCGTAATCTGCGCCTATACGTAAACACACCCGTTGGCGATGACGATTACGACCTACAGTACATTGCGGACCACTCCGATGGTCTGCTCCTCATGAACTATGACGAACACCAGACCGAAAGTGGCCCGGGGCCCATCGCGTCACAGGACTGGTTCATTGACAATCTGAAAAATGTTCTCAAGGTCGTCCCAAAAGAAAAAATTATTTGCTCGATAGGCAGCTATGGCTATGACTGGACCACGGCTTTGCCGGCACCTACCAAAAAAGGCCATAAACGGCCCGCAGCTGAAAAGATACTAAACACGCAAAACCTATCGACTCAGGATGCCTGGCAGGCAGCGGCTGACTCTGAATCTCAGATAGATCTGGACGACGACTCTCTAAACGTGCACTTCGCCTACGACGACGAAGACGCTCATGTTCGACACCAGGTGTGGTTTCTTGATGCCGTCACTGTGCTGAATGAGATGAGAGCAGCCCGTGCACTAGGCATTCAGACTTACGCGTTATGGCGGCTAGGCTCCGAAGACAACTCCATGTGGAAGATTTGGGACTCGCCTATGCGGTCCGACCCCGTGAAGGAACTAGCCAAAGTTGAGCCGGGATACGACGTTGACACCGAAGGCGAGGGCGATATTTTGCGTGTGACGCGCAAGCCCCAGTCAGGCGAGCGTGTCGTCACCATGGATGACGACGATTCTGTTCCTGTTGACTATCGTATGGTCACGCAGGAGTCGATGAGCTCCTATCCCCTCTCCTACACCGTTACCCAGTATGGATATCATCCGAAACAGGTAGCTCTGAGTTTTGATGACGGACCAGATCCAGAGTGGACACCACGTATTCTCGACATCCTCAAGCGCTACGGGGTACGCGGCACCTTCTTCATGATCGGGGAAACTGCTCAAAATAATGTCGGATTGATGCAGAGGGTGTATCGCGAAGGACATGAGATTGGAAATCACACGTTCACTCATCCAGATATCAGCGAAGTGTCGGTCACTCAGGTTGATCTGCAGCTGAATCTTACCGAGCGGTTATTTGCCTCTAAACTCGGCGTGCAGCCGCTCTACTTCAGGCCACCTTATTCGATCGATCAGGAACCAGACACCAATGATCAAGCTGCACCCGTGGACCATGTCCAGGGTCTAGGCTATGTGATCATTGGCAACAAGATCGACACGAACGATTGGGATGAGCACCCGCGTAAATCTCCCAAGGAGATTACCGATAGCGTCTTCAAACAGATATCGGACATGGAGACGCATCCATGGAATAAAGGCTCCGTTATTCTTCTGCACGATGGCGGTGGCGACCGTTCCGCCACTATTGCCGCGCTTCCGGTGTTGATTGAAGCTCTACGCGCGCGGGGATACCAAATCGTTCCGGTCTCGCAACTGGTAGGCAAGACACGAGACCAGGTAATGCCCCCCCTGACGCCTCAGCAACGGTGGCAGGCCCGCGCAGACTCACTCGCATTCTTCTTCATCAGCTTCTTTAATCACTTCGTAGTGGGCGTCTTCTTCATTGGCGACGTCCTGATGAGCGGACGTCTCATCATCATCGGAATCTGCGCTATCATCGACCGCTTGCGCAAGAGGAAAAACTACGCGACACCGGAATACGCACCTCGCGTCGCGGTTCTGATTCCTGCGTATAACGAAGAAAAAGTTATCGTTCGGACGATTCGATCCGTAATGATGTCAACCTACAAAAACATCCGCATCATCGTTATCGATGACGGCTCCACAGATAGAACTTACGATGCTGCCCGCGAAGCGTACCCATCAGATATTGCCTCCGGCAGGCTGACTGTGCTGACCAAACCCAATGCGGGCAAAGCAGAAGCATTGAACTTCGCTCTCGATCATTTCGATGAGGAGATTTATGTCGGCATAGATGCCGATACTGTCATTGCCCATGACGCAATTGCACGACTGGTTCCCCACTTCGCAAATCCAAAAATCGGCGCAGTCGCAGGCAATGCCAAGGTCGGCAACCGGGTCAACCTGTGGACTCGCTGGCAGGCTCTCGAATACATCACGAGCCAGAACTTCGAGCGACGCGCTCTCGACCTCTTCGATGTTGTGGTCGTAGTTCCAGGTGCAATTGGCGCGTGGCGCACAGCATCTGTAAGAACGGGTCATGGCTACCACCCCAATACTGTGGCCGAGGACGCAGATTTGACCATGAACTTGCTGGAGCAGGGCTATTTTGTCATCTATGAAGATCAGGCATTGGCGTTTACCGAAGCTCCCGTAACCGCTAATGGTTTGATGCGTCAGCGCTTTCGCTGGTCTTTCGGCATCCTGCAGGCGATTTTCAAACATCGGGGCGCATTCTCGAAACACCGGGCCATGGGCCTGTTCGCGCTGCCCAACATCTTGATCTTCCAGATACTCCTGCCACTGGTTTCGCCACTCATCGATTTGTTTTTCTTCGCTGGGGTTACAGGCTACTTCATCGACAAACACTTTCATCCAGAGACTGCTTCGGCAGACAGCCTACATAAACTGCTTAGCTTCTTCCTCGCATTCCTACTTATCGACTTCGCCGCCTCCGCGCTTGCCTTCACACTGGAACGGAAGCATCCTGCGAGCAAAGGCGACGCCTGGCTGCTGGTCCATATCTGGATTCAGCGCTTTACCTATAGACAGCTTTTCTCCATCGTTCTGCTCAAAACCGTGAAGCGGGCAATAGACGGTAAACCTTTCAACTGGGATAAGCTGGACCGCACAGCCAAGATGTCAGCGGCCACTGAAAAGCTCACAGTAGACGGCTAGTTGTACGACAAGAATCTTCTGTCCTTTCTCGCCACATCGAATGGATAGGCAAGTAGATTAACCAATCACAAGCAGCGACGAGAATCATCGGCTCGCGCTAGAATCGACGCGTTATGGCTATTGCAAATTCCATTCCTACTGTTCCCGTACGCACTGCACAGACCCCCTTTACGAACGAGGAGTTCATCGACTTTGCAGCCGCAGACAATAAGCGGGCCATGTTGACTGCGCTCAGCGAAGTAGAGTGCAATCTCGGACGAGAATACGATCTCGTGATCGGGGGTAGGCGGCTTCAGACAGCCGATAAAATAATCTCGATTAATCCAGCCCGACCCTCCCAAATCATCGGCATCCATCAGAAAGCAGAAACTGAGCACGCCGAGGAGGCAATGCAGGCTGCACAAGAGGCTTTCCATACATGGAGTCGCACCCCTGTCGCAGAACGCGTTGATTTATTGTTTCGCGCTGCCGATCTGATTCGCGAACGCAAGTTCGAGTTCTGCGCCTGGCTCACCTATGAGGTGGGTAAAAACTGGGCCGAAGCTGATGCTGACGTAGGCGAAACCATCGATTTTCTCGAATTCTATGGCCGCGAAGCGTTACGCCTAGATAAAGCAACTACACCCATCCAATTTTCTGGCGAGCGCAATCAATTTCGATACATCCCGCTTGGGGTAGGCGCAGTTATACCACCGTGGAACTTTCCTTTTGCCATTATGGCTGGAATGACCGCCGCTTCTATTGTGTGCGGAAACACTGTAATTCTGAAACCATCGGTTGATGCTCCCACAATCGCAGCCAAATTCATGAGCCTGCTCGAGGAGGTGGGTTTGCCGGACGGTGTAGTGAACCTCTGCGTAGGAGAGGGCCCTGGTTTTGGCAGCGCAATTGTGGCGCACCCGCAAACACGTTTCATTGCATTTACAGGCTCCAAAGCCGTCGGTCTGGAGATTCATGAGAGCGCAGCGAAAACACGCCCGGGTCAGATCTTCATCAAGCGCACCATCCTTGAGATGGGTGGAAAAGATTCCATCATCGTCGATAGCGATTGCGATCTTGATGCAGCGATTGAGGGCGTCGTTGCAAGCGCATTTGGCTTCAATGGGCAAAAGTGCTCGGCATGTTCCAGGGCAATCGTCGACGCCAGTATTTATGACGTCTTTTGTGACCGACTGCAGGCTCGGGTGGGAAAGATCGCAACTGGTGATCCGGCGCAAAACTTCTATACCGGTCCAGTAATCAGCGAACGATCCTATCGCAAGGTACTTGGGTACATCGAGAAAGGAAAGCAAGAAGGTACTGTGCTCAATGGTGGCCATGCGATTGAGACGCTGGATGGTGGCTATTACATCGCACCAACTGTCATTGCCGACGTTGCACCCACAGCACGCATCGCACTCGAAGAGATTTTCGGACCTGTACTCGCAGTCATCAAATCCAATAACTTCGACGAGGCTCTTGCGATCGCCAACAACACCGAGTACGGGCTCACAGGAGCCATTTACTCCAGTTCCCCGGAGAAGCTTGACCGCGCACGAACAGAATTCCACGTCGGCAATCTTTACCTGAACCGCAAATGCACCGGTGCAATGGTCGGAGCTCATCCATTCGGCGGCTTTAATATGAGCGGAACTGATTCGAAAGCAGGCGGACCCGACTATTTGTTGCTCTTTACCCAAGCTAAGAGCATTGCGGAGAAGATTAGCCACCTAAACCGTGCTGCTGAGAAGCAGTCCACTCTTATGGGAATGTAAATCAATACAACTGGACACGCTCGAGCGGTGTTCAGTTTTCTACGCCGTCTTCATTTGGATCAAATTGCCAGCTTTGGCTGCCGCCTCTGCCAGCACACGATGATGAATGGTGAACAATGCTAGTTCAAGCCGGTCAGAGACCCCCGTCTTGTCATAAATACTCCGGAGATAGTTCTTGATCACCTGCTCCTTTGTGGCTAGCTGGATGGCAATCTCCTTGTTCTTGTAGCCTTGAACAATCAGGGCGACGATCTGCATTTCTTTCGGTGTCAGGCGGTCTCGAACATTTGCGCCCACGCTATCGGCAGTCTGCATCATGGTCACGTTCGCTCGCTGAACCCAGCGCTGTCCGCGAGCAACCCGACGTACACAATCGAGTAGATCCGGCCCGCCCACATTCCGACAAACGATGCCATCCAGCAACGAAGCAATCTCCTCCGCCACGTGCTCAGAATTCTCTGCAACCAGAATGACATGGCTTCCAAACGCTCGAGTTCGACTAATCAGGACCGGCAAATCGTGGCAGAGACTGGAAGAAAGGAGAATGATCGAACCCCGAAAGCCATCAATTGCAGTCGATAGTTTCGCCATATCTTCACATTGAGCAACAATGCGCATATCGTCTTCCAGCGCAAGAACACGTGCGGCTCCGGCTCTGAAGATTGCCTGGTTATCAGCAAGAATGAGTCGATTCATAGATGTCTTGTCTCCTACCGCGAGATCTGTCGTTCTATCACTCTTCTCATCGGCGGATGGATATGGGCCGTCAGCTATGTCTGCAATTCGGACAATTCGACTCAAATGATCTCTCCTGGTAGAGCCTTAGTAATCAATACGATATGTTTTGTGAACCTTTAGACCCTCAGGCACAATCGAATCTACAGGAATGTGCCTAAATGGCGTTCGCGAAGTATAACTAGGGTATGCCGAAGCCTATTCTGCTTGCAATCGACGACGATATCAGCGTGCTGGAAGCTGTAGTTCAGGATCTGCGCCGTAACTACGGCCAGGACTACCGCATTGTACGTGCCGCCTCTGGTGCAGCTGCACTCGACATCTGCCACCAGTTGAAGGAACGCAACGATATTGTTGCCCTTTTCCTCTCCGATCAACGTATGCCTGGAATGACTGGCGTGGACTTTCTCCAGCAGGCACTAACAATTTATCCTGACGCCAAGCGCGTCCTATTGACGGCTTATGCCGATACAGAAGCTGCAATCCGTGCCATTAATTCCGCAAAGATTCACTACTACCTCAACAAGCCATGGGATCCGCCTGAGGAAAAACTCTATCCCGTCCTGGACGATTTGCTTGAGGCTTGGAAGCAGGGCTACCGGCCTCCATTTGAGGGAATTCGGGTCGTAGGCGTCCGGTGGTCGGCATTGGACCACGAAGTAAGAGAATTTCTTTCCCGCAACCGGATTCCCTATCAGTGGTTGAACGCCGAAGAAAATCCGGAGGCTCGAGCCTTGCTGAAGGATAAAGGCCTCGACAACGCAAAGCTGCCGGTGGTGATGTTCGGTGACGGTACAGCGCTGGTACAACCTAGTTCGATCGATCTCGCTGGAAAAGTAGGTCTTTCAACCCAGGCTCAGCAAAAGTTCTACGACGTTGTGGTGGTGGGTGCCGGACCCGCTGGCTTGGCTGCAGGCGTGTATGGTGCCTCTGAAGGTTTGCGAACGTTGATCGTGGAGCCGAACGCTCCGGGCGGTCAGGCTGGCTCGAGTTCAAAGATTGAAAACTACCTCGGCTTCCCTTCAGGCCTCAGCGGCGAAGAATTGGCTAAGCGGGCTTATCTGCAGGCCAGCAGACTCGGCGCGGAATTCCTCATGCAGCAAGTCACCTCTCTTCGGTCAGAGAATCAATATTTGATCGCGGAGATGAAAGATGGCAGCGAGATCACCTGCCACGTCTGCCTCATTGCCACTGGAGTCTCTTACTGCAAGCTCGACGTTCCTGGAGCCGATCGACTGAGTGGAGCGGGTGTCTACTATGGTGCTGCGCTTACCGAAGCCATCTCCTGCGCAGGAGAGACTGTATACATCGTCGGCGGCGCTAATTCGGCAGGTCAAGCTGCTATGCACTTCTCTCGATACGCCGCGAAGGTCCATATGCTCGTGCGTGGCGATTCGTTGCAAAAAAGCATGTCGAAGTACCTGATCGATCAGATTGAATCGACTCCAAACATCGTCGTGGAGACTTGTACCGAGATTCTCGCGCTAGCGGGAGATGGTCATCTCGAGAGCGCGACTCTCCTGACTCCACAAGGCGAAGAAACACGTCCGACAAGTTCGCTGTTCATCTTTATCGGTGCAGCTCCAAAAACAGATTGGCTGCCCAAACAGATCGCCTGCGACAGTAAAGGGTTTGTCCTTGCGGGACCAGATCTGAAGGCGAAGGCACCAGGATCCTGGAATCTCGACCGCGAACCTTATCTGCTTGAAACCAGTGCTCCCGGCGTGTTCGTCGCGGGAGACGTTCGCTATAACTCAGTAAAACGGTGCGCCTCCGCCGTCGGCGAAGGTTCCATAGCAATCCAATTTGTGCATCAGTACCTAGCGACACTTTGAAAGGTAGATACCCAGAACAGTGATGAGCCAACAATCACAGGATGTCCAGACCAAGAGCACCGAGCCTATGAACGAGACTCTCTTTGCACAGTTGCGCACGGTTCCAATTTTGTCGTCGCTGAAGGATGAAGAGATTCTCTGTCTGGGCGGAGTGCAGGATATCCATCTCGAATTGGGTGATATCCTCGCTCGTCAGGGAGATGTGGCTCATTTTTTCTGGATCCTGCTGAAAGGTGAACTCAGGCTTTTCCAGACTCTTGCCGATAACCATGAAGTAACGCTCGCTACGATCCCTAGCGGAAATGCCTTCGGCGAACTACCTCTCTTGTCTAATATTCCCAACATGGCAAACCTCCAGGCAAGCGGACCATGCCATCTTGTTCAGTTCGATGAGGAGCAGTTCTGGCACCTGATGACAAGCTGCCCAGACGTTCGCAAAGCCATCCTGGGAAACATGGCGTTGCGGTTCCAAAAATTACAAAGCATCACCATCCAACAGGAGAAAATGGCCTCGCTTGGCACTTTAGCAGCAGGGCTGATGCATGAACTGAATAACCCCGGCGCAGCCGCGCGCCGCGCTGCATCACAGCTCAGAGAAAACTTGCTCCGGATGCACGAGCTCACCGCCAAATTTACTCGTACAACGCTAACCGAAGAACAGAAGCAGTGCATGTTTGATCTTCAGGAACACGCCCTTGCTATCAAGCAGCCCATCATGATGAACTCGCTCGAACAGAGTGATGCTGAAGAAAAGCTCGCCGAGTGGATGGAAGCAGCAAACATCGACAATGCCTGGAAGATGGCTCCCACTCTTGTATCGGTCGGCCTCAACGCGCATGAACTCGAATGCGCCCGCAGTCAGTTCCCGGGACCAAGCTTCTCGGATGCTCTTAATTGGCTTGATGCTCTCGTCTCCAGCATGCAGTTAGTCGGCACTGTCGAAGAGAGTATCGGACGCGTCTCCGATCTCGTCCACGCGGTCAAATCCTATGCTTACGAAGGTAAGGGACAGCGCCAGACCGTCGACATCAACAACAGCATTCACGCAACCCTTGTCATCCTTGCTCATAAACTGCGTGAAAAAGAGATAGTCATCGAAAAGGATTTTGCGCCTGATCTTCCTCTTCTCCATTCCGATTGCTCGGGGCTCAATCAGATATGGACCAACCTGCTCGACAACGCCATAGACGCCGTTCCCCAGCACGGTCGTATTGCAGTCAGCACATGGGCAGAGAAAACGATCTCCGGTCAGGATCAGTCGCGAACGAGTTTATGCGTTCGCATCAGCGATAACGGCAGCGGCATTCCTCTCGATATTCAGACACATATCTTCGATCCCTTCTACACCACTAAACCTGTCGGCGTCGGCACAGGACTTGGACTTGGAATCGTCCATCGCATTGTCGAGCAGTATGGCGGAGCTATTCACTTCACATCGCAGCCCGGCAGCACCGACTTCGTCGTCCACCTGCCCGCCGAAACAACGAAATAGTTTGATCGCTCTTCGGCTCGCAGAGTCATTCCAGATCCTGTCTCGCGATATTTCATCATCCCTTGCATCGTATGATGATGCAATGAGCAGTCATCCGCTTACACCCTTCCATATTGCCTTTCCCGTCGATGATCTTGAGGCCGCTCGCACCTTTTACGGTACTGTGCTCGGTTGTCCCGAAGGCCGCAGCTCCACTCAATGGATCGACTTCGATCTCTTCGGCCATCAGATCGTTGCGCATCTGAAGCCGGCTTCCAGGCCTGCAGCTCACCACAATCCTGTCGATGGCCATGACGTTCCGGTTCCACATTTCGGCGTTGTGCTTCCAATGGAAACCTGGGAGGCATTCGCCTCTCGTCTACGCAGCGCAGGTATTTCCTTCATCATTGAGCCTTATATCCGTTTCAAAGGAGAAGTCGGGGAACAGGCCACGATGTTCTTTCTCGATCCTGCTGGCAATGCTCTAGAGTTCAAGGCATTTGCCGACCTCGGACAGCTATTCGCTAAGTAGCTTTCGTTCGATAATAAGATTTCCCTTTCACTATAGCGTTTTAGTTCGTTTAGACTTTCAAGCGATCTAGAACAATGCTTATGCAGGTACAGGCCAGCAGAGCCGGTACTGTGTTCGGATCCGAAGGAGCTTTAATGTCACGTACCAAGCGGCCCTATGGTCTAGCCCTTTCTTCCCTTTTCGTTGCACTGGCTTTCGTTTCGTATGGACCCAGCGCCGCATGCGCTCAGGCAAAACCCGATACATCCAAGATGCCCTGGATGAATAAGTCTCTCTCCCCCGATGAGCGTGCCAATCTGGTCCTTGGCCAGATGACGATTGATGAGAAGATCTCGATGGTCCACGGAGCAGGTTGGGGAGTTCTACGACCCGGTGCTCCGCTGCCGGCACGCTCGAACTTCGGCGCCGGTTTTATGCCTGGAATCGACCGTCTCGGCATTCCTGATATCAATCTGGCTGACTCGGCTGTGGGCGTCCGGATGGCTGCTTATCAGAGCCGATATGCGACGCTGCTGCCTTCGACTCTCGGTGCGGCGTCGAGCTGGGATCCTGATTCGGCCTTCCTGTATGGATCGGTGATTGGCCGCGAGCTTCGCGCCCAGGGCTTCAACATGTCCATCGGAGGCGGTGTCAACATTACCCGCGAACCGCGCAATGGACGCAACTTCGAGTACGCAGGTGAAGACCCGGTCCTGGCTGGAACCATGACTGGATCGCTGATGAACGGCGTCAAGTCTGAGCATGTGATGAGCGACATCAAGCACTATGCGCTCAACGATCAGGAGACTGGCCGAACCGTCGTCAACGTGTTGCTCGATCACAAGGCGATGCGCGAGTCCGATCTTCTGGCCTTCGAGATCGCCATCGGGCTCTCCGATCCTTCCGGCGTGATGTGTTCCTACAACCTGGTCGATGGAAGCTGGGCATGCGAGAATGACTACCTTCTCAACCAGGTACTGAAAAAAGACTTCAAGTTCAAAGGCTGGGTTCTCTCCGACTGGAGCGCGACGCACAGCACGGTCAAAGCTGCACTCGCCGGACTCGACCAGGAGATGCCTGGCGACGATAACCACTTTGGCGCTCCGCTGAAGAAAGCAGTGGAAGATGGCCAGGTACCACAGGCGCGTGTCGATGATATGGTTCGCCGCATTCTGCGCAGCATGTTTGCCGCTGGTGTGGTCGACAATCCCCCTGTTCGCACTGTCGTCGATCCCTTCCGTGGCCTCGAAGATGCACAGCATATCGCCGAGGAGAGCATTGTCCTGCTGCAGAACTCGGATAACATTCTGCCGCTGAAGGCAGCCCAATCTTCCTCCATTGCACTGATCGGCTCTCATGCCGACGTGGGCGTCCTTTCCGGAGGCGGATCGGCCCAGGTGGATGCGCCGGGCGGCAATGCGATCGATCCTCGCGCGGGCGGCTCTATATGGGGCAAGCCGGTTTACTTCCCTTCTTCGCCGCTGAAGTTCATCCGGGCGAAGTCGCCTCAGGCGAATGTTCAGTTCGCGAGTGGAGAAGACAAGGCGGAAGCGGTGAAGCTGGCAAAGAACTCCAGCGTCGCAATCGTCTTCGTCAACCAGTGGATGAGCGAAGGTCACGATGCTCCCACCCTTTCGCTGCCCAACAACCAGGATGCGCTGGTTGAAGCAGTTGCGGCGGCGAATCCGAACACAATCGTCGTGCTGGAGACCGGCGGTCCTGTCAGCATGCCGTGGGCGAACAAGGTGAAGGGCATCGTCGAGATGTGGTACCCGGGAATTGGAGGCGCGCAAGCGCTGGCCAATATCCTGTTCGGCGACGTCAATCCGAGCGGCAAGCTTCCGGTTACCTTCGCCAGGACCGAGGCTGATCTGCCGCATCCCATTGTTCCCGGCCTGAAAAGCGCGGGCAAGGTCGAGTCCGACGATCGTCACCAGAAGGTCGCTCCTTTCGACCTGACGTACACCGAAGGAGCTCGTGTGGGATACAAGTGGTTCGACTCGACTCACAAGGAACCATTGTTCCCGTTCGGGTTTGGATTGTCGTATACCAACTACGCTTACTCCGGGCTGACGATCGACGATGCGCAGAAGACTGTCCGCTTTACCGTTCGGAATACTGGTTCGCAGGCAGGTACCGAGATCGCCCAGGTTTATGTTGCTCTGCCTGCGGCGGCCAAGGAGGACTACAGGCGCATGGTCGCGTGGGAACGCGTGAAGCTGGCTCCAGGCGAGTCGAAGGAGGTCACACTGAAATTTAATCCGTTGTATCTGTCAGTCTTCAATACGGATAACAACGCCTGGCAGCTTCTGCCTGGCGAGTACACGGTGACAGCCGGAACTTCGTCGAAGGAGACTCCGCTGACCGCAACGCTGCACGTTCAATAACGAAAGACTGATCAAATTCAAAGAAGCGAGGCGTTGAATGCCTCGCTTCTTTGTTTGAGCTTTACTCCGAAAACGGGTATACCCCCCCCCAGATATTAATTTATAAGTCTTTTATATTCAACAATATAAGTCGACATACTCGCTGCAAATTCGTCATAGTAAAAGAGTTACAGCTAAATTCGTCTTTCTAAAGGGGTTATGAAGTCTTAAATAAGAAGGACCCCGAATGTTCGGGGTCCTTCTCTGATGCTGATACAAGGATAGCAGATTGGAGATAACTCCCACGCAAATGTATCTTATTGATTATGCTTGTGTTAGCTGGTTTAGGGGCTTGACAAGGTTTTTGGGGTGTCGTTATTGGCGGATGAAGGCCAGAAGGTCGGCGGTAAATTTCTCCGGCTCTTCCCAGTGAAGGGCGTGGCCGGTTTCGGGATAAGCCTTGAGGGTGGCATGGGGAATGGTTTTGAGAAGAACGTCCTGATCGCTGCGGGTGAAGATGGAATCTTTCTCTCCCCATAAAAGAAGCGTGGGGACGCGGATCTTTTTGAGGTCTTCGAGTGGATTTGCGGTAGTGACGTTGGTACCGAGGCCGTGCCAGGTGGCAGCGGAGACGCGCTGGGCCTCGGCGACCATGGTTTCGAAGAACCAGGCGGGGACTGGACGGTAGATGGTGCTGGCCTGGAAATCGCGGGCGAAGGTGTAGGGTATGGGGTCCTGGAGGGCGGCGAAGGCGCTGCTGACGCTCTGGACGCCGGGTTTGACGGTACCGGGACCGGAGC
This sequence comes from Edaphobacter sp., assembly GCA_035317185.1. Taxonomy (GTDB): domain Bacteria; phylum Acidobacteriota; class Terriglobia; order Terriglobales; family Acidobacteriaceae; genus Edaphobacter. The sequence goes on along the minus strand of DATHHN010000048.1, from coordinate 91,133 downwards.
CTATGAGAACGACGCGGTCGATGTGACCCGCAGCATCCTGCTCGGCGACTTTCTGGGCGACGAAGCTGCCGAGGGAGTGGCCGACGAGAGTGACGTGCTGGAGGTGGAGCTGGTCGAGGAGATCGAGGATGTCGGCGGCGATGTCGGCGCGGGTGTATCCGGTCTCGGGATGGTCGGAGAGGCCGTGGCCGCGAAGGGTGATGGCGTAGACGCGGTAGGTAGATGGCAGGAGCGGGAGGACGCGCTGGAAGGAGTGCCAGGAGTCTCCTGCGCCGTGCAGAAGGACGATGACGGGGCCGCTGGCATCGCCTTGCGCGACGTAGTTGAGGGAGATCCCGCTGTGAAGCTTGACCATGAAGGAGGTGACCTGGTCGCTGTTTGGCGCAGCAGCGGGAGCCTGAGCGCAGGCAAGACCAGAGAGGACGATCAGAGCAGAGGAAAGCTGCGAAAGATATCGGCGCATGGACAATGGTACACAGTAGGCTGCGCGGGGAAGCCTAGTCTTTGTACTTTACGGAGCAGCCATAGGGGCGCGTGCTGGCGGTGGGAACGGGTTTGCCGGACATGGCTGCGTTGAGAGCTTCGTTGAGGTAGTTATGGGCGGTCTTGACATCGGCCTGGTCGGTGGTGGGCTTATCGTCGATGGCTCCCTGGTAGATGAGCTTGCCGGTGGGGTCGATGACGAAGATGTGCGGTGTGGTCTTGGCCTGATAGAGATGGCCGATCTCTCCGCTGGGATCGAGGAGAGCGGCGGTTGGGGCGGCTTTCATGGTCTTGAGGTACTCGTTCTCTTCGCCAGGGGTGACGTTGCCCTGCTCACCGGGAGCCGATGAGAGGACGGAGAGCCAGACGACGCCTTTTCCGGTCCACTCGTGCTGGAGGGCTTCCATGTTTCCACTGAGGTAGTGTTTCTGCTCGAAGGGGCAGCCCTTGTTGGCCCACTCGAGGACGACATATTTGCCGCGGTAGTCGGAGAGACGGTGGGTGACGCCGTTGGAGTCGACGCCTTTGAAGTCAGGCGCGAGGGTGCCGGGAGGGATGGCGAAGGCGGTGAGGGTGGCGAGAGCGAGAACGACGGGAAGAAGACGGCGGTGGGACATGAGCGCCTCCAGCTACTGCCTGCCGATATTTTGCGACTGTGGTGGGGCGAGGCGCAAGGTTGTAGCGGGCGAGGGAAAGGCCCGGGGCTAAAGCCCCTATTATCTGTTTGTTCTTTTCGCAGGGCTAAAGCCCTGCGCTCCCATCCACTAATACTGAAATCATTCTAGGACGTAGGGGCGAGCATGTTGGCGTCGCGCCAGATGCGCCATTGGCCGTCGACGCCGCGGCGAAGGACGGTGAGGGTGTTGCCGGCGCGTTTGATGGTGGCGCCTCCCTCCAGCGGGGTGATCGAGACCTCGAGAAGGTTCCAGCAGATGGCGGTGTCGCCGGTGATGGTGATCTCCTGCGGGTTGGAGCGGATGTGGAGGCTTACCTGGTCGATCATGGAGCGGAAACCGGCGACGTAGTCTTCGCGGCGCATGGGTATGTTGCCGGCGGTGAGGAAGACGACGTCTTCGGTCATCAGGTTCATCTGGGCGATGAGGTCGCCGGTGTGGGTGGCCGCGGCCCAGGCGTCGATGAGGGCGCGGATCTGCTGTTCGTCAGTTCTCGAATTTGGGGTCATTGCTTTAGGTTTTTGGTGAGGGCGTTGAGGACGATGTCTTTAGTGAGGAGCTCGGGCAGGACGTCGGCCTGAGAGTTGGGGCGGCCGGGATAGATGACATAGGTGGGAACTCCACTGCGGCCTACGGAGGCGAGATGTTTTGTGATCTCGGGATCGTACTGGGTCCAGTCGGCCTTGAGGAGAGTGACTTTGTTGTCGGCGAACTGACGCTGAACGTCGGAGGAACGGAGGACAAGGCGCTCGTTGACCTGGCAGCTGAGGCACCAGGCGGCGGTGAAGTCGATGAAGACGGGATGGCCGGCGGCGCGGGCCTGATCGAGCGCCTGCTGCGAAAAGGGGGCCCAGGTGAGGGTGGTGTCTTTGGGCTGGTAGAGCGGGATGGCGAGGCCGATGGCGATGAGAACTACCGCTGCGACGGCGCTGGACCAGCGGGCGGGCCATTTGCCGAGGGCCCATCCGGCTACAGCGATGAGAAGGAAGCAGAGAAGAAGCTTTGCTACGTGATCGACGCCAAGGCTTGAGGCAGAGGACAGATGTCCGTAGACCCAGGCGAGCCAGATAACCGTAGCGAAAAAGATAACGGATGTGATCTGTTTGAAGATTTCCATCCATGCGCCGGGGCGTGGCAACAGGCGCGTCCATGCAGGGTTAAAGCTGAGCAGAAGATACGGGGTGGCAAGGCCTAGAGCCAACGCGGTGAAGACTGCAAAGGTGACGGCTGCGGACTGTGCAAGCGCAAATCCGATGGCCGCTCCCATGAGCGGCGCCGTGCATGGGGTGGCGACGATGGTGGCGAGCACACCGGTGAAGAAGCTGCCGGTGTAGCCATGCTTCTGCGCGAGGCCGCCTCCGACGCTGGTGAGGGAGAGGCCTAGCTCGAACTGTCCGGCGAGCGAGAGGGCGAAGAAGAAGAGGCCCGCGGCGAGGAGGGTGATGAAGATCGGGGATTGAAGCTGGAAGCCCCATCCGGCCTGACTGCCACCGGCACGAAGACCGAGCAGAACGGCGACGATAGCCCAGAAGGAGACAAGGATGCCCAGGGTGTAGACAAGGCCGTGACTGCGGAGGCGGCTGCGCTCTTCGCTGGAGGACTGCACCAGAGCGAGGCCTTTGAGGAAGAGGACGGGGAAGACGCAGGGCATCAGGTTAAGGATGATGCCGCCGACAAAGGCAAGGCCGATGGCGGTGAGGGTGGTGACTTCGGTAGTGCCCGGAGGAGGCGTTGTGCCGGGGGCTGCGGCTAGTTCGCCGGGAGTGACGGGGGCAGTGACTTCGTAGGCTCGCTCGTCGTTGAGTTTGAGAACGCCGTGGATTTTTGCGGGGAGTTGTGTGAGCTCGGGTGCGCGGGCTACACGGAGACGAACGCCATCGGATAACGGCTCGACGCGCTGGTCGGCGGCGTTAGCGATCTGTTCCTGATCGAAGGGATAGAATTCGGCGTCGGTCTCGCGCTCGCCGGTGGTGAGGGTAAAGACGAAGTCCTGCTTGCCGCCAAGGGCGGTGAACTTCATGTCGGGCGGTAGCGGCTTGGGAATGAGGCCAAGGGCTTCGCCGACTGCGCCTACGGGCTGGACAGGGGTGGTGGGGCCGGGGACGACGGTGAGGTTGAGGCCGAGATGGGCCTTGCCGGGGATGCAGACCTCACGGCAGACGAGCCAGTTAACCTGGGCGTCGAGACGGATGGGGCCGTGCTTGATGTCTTTTGCGGCGGTGATAAGAACGGGGAAGGCTACGGAGTCTTCGTAGCCGAAGTCCATGAGCGGGCCGAGGGGAAGGCGCGTGGGTATGGGGAACTGCACGGGACCGGCGGTGATGCCGGGAGGCAGTGTCCAGGTGATTTTCGGCGGCTCGCCGGAGTCGCCGGCATTGATCCAGTAGACGTGCCAGTGCTCTTCGAGGGTGAGGACGAGGCCGACCTGTACCGTGCCCCCTGGGGCGATGGTCGGGGAGAGCGAGACAAGCTCTGCGGTGAGGTGCTGAGCCTTGACGGGACCGGGGCCGCCGTCACCTACGACCTGGATCTGTGCGTTGGCCGAAGTGAGGGCCAGAGTGGCGCAGAGGAGGAGCAACAGAATAGAGACGTGGCGACGAATATTCATGAATTTTAATTGTAGGTGACTGCTCGGCTTTCTGTTAGACGTGTGAAGCTGCTAGGAGAGGTGTGCGCGGGAGTGCTCGACCATGATGCAGCGATCCATGACGACGTGGATGCCTCCGGCTTCAGCACGTGCAGCGGCTTCGGCGTTGATGATTCCCTGCTGGACCCAGATGTTCTTGAGACCGAGAGAGAGCATCTGATCGACGATGGCGGGAATGAACCTGGGAAGGCGGAAGACGTTGACGATGTCGGGTTTGATGGGGAGATCGGCGAGGCTGGCATAGGATTTTTCGCCAAGGACGGTTTCGACCGTCGGGTTGATTGGCAGGATGCGGTAACCCTGTTTCTGCATGTAGGCAGGAACGTAGTTGCTGGGCTTATTGGCGTCGTCGGCCAGACCGATGACGGCGATGGTGCGAGGCTGCGACGGAGGGTCGCCGAGCATGTCTCGGATGACTTCGGGTTCGTTCATTTTTCTCTTTCCGATCTTTCCGAAGGTTGGTTATTTGTGCCAGATGCCGAGGAGGCGGCGAAGAACAATAAGCTCACCGAGATGATAAGCGGTGTGGTCGGCGATGAGAAGCGCTTCGCGAAGAAGATTCTGGCCGTCGCCCCAACGGAAGGGCTTGAAGAGATCGGAATCGGATTTGGTGATGAGGGCCTCGAAGTGCTCGAGATCCTTGCGAATGGCGGCGATAGAGGCGTCCCACGCATGGGCTGAAGGTGGCTCGGGGGATTTAGGCCAGTATTCCTCGGGCCACTGGAGAGGGTGGTAGCCGCCAGTGGGAGGAGCGGAAAAGTTGAGAATGTCGCGCTGGGCGATGCGAAGGTGTTCGAGGAGCTGCCAGGCGGAATAAGGGAGATTCGGTGGTACGGTGGAGCGATGATTCGCCGGAAAGTCTTTGATGGCTTCGTCGAAGGTGGCGTGGGCCTGGCCTCCGCGAAGGAGGGCCAGGATTTGCTTGCGAAGCTCGGACTGTTCGGTGTGCGTGTGTCTTGCGGAGTCGGTGTGCTTCGGTTCGGGCATGCGGACCCTCCACCTATTGGATGCAGGCGGAGGGCTGCCGAATCAAGCGATTGTCAGGCGACTTCGTCGTCTTCTGCGACGCCCGCTGGAAAGTTGCCTTCGCGACGCATGCGTAGATAGCCGCGGATGAAGGGCTCGAGATCGCCATCGAGGACCTTATCCACATCGCCTACTTCAACACGGGTGCGGAGATCCTTGGCCATGCGATAGGGCTGCAGGACGTAGCTGCGAATCTGCGAGCCGAACTTGATGTCGAGTTTGGAGTCTTCGAGCTTGCGGCTTATTGCTTTCTTCTTGTCCAGCTCGTACTCGTAGAGGCGCGACCGGAGAAGCTTCATCGCCCTCTCCTTGTTTTTGTGCTGGGAGCGCTCGTTCTGGCAACCGGCGACTAGGCCGGTGGGAAGGTGGGTGATGCGGACGGCGGAGTCGGTGGTGTTGACGTGCTGGCCGCCTTTGCCACCGGAGCGGTAGGTGTCGATGCGGAGATCTTCGGTCTTAATGTCGATGACGATGGTGTCGTCGATCTCGGGCGAGACGTAGACGCTGGCGAAGCTGGTGTGGCGGCGCTTGGCAGAGTCGAAAGGAGAGATGCGGACGAGGCGGTGGACCCCGGTCTCGCCGGAGAGAAGACCGAAGGCGAAGTCGCCGGAGATGGTGAAGGTGGCGGATTTGATGCCGGCTTCGTCGCCGTCCTGGACTTCGTTGATCTCGACCTTGAAGTTCTGTCGCTCGCCCCAGCGGATGTACATGCGCATGAGCATCTCGGCCCAGTCTTGCGACTCGGTGCCACCCGCGCCAGGATGGACGACGACGATCGCGTTGAGAGGATCTGTTTCCTCGGAGAGCATGGTCTTCGATTCGAGCTTGTCGAGGAATTCGATGAGCGCGGGAATCTCGCGGGCAAGGTCGGGCTCGGTGTCTTCGCCCTCTTTGGCGAGCTCGAAGTAGGCCTCGATGTCGTCGGAGCGGCGGGCCAGCTCGGCGTCGTCAGTCAGGAGGTTTTCGATTCGCTTGCGCTCGCGCATGAGAGGCTGCGAGCGTGCGGGGTCGGCCCAGATGGATGGGTCGGAGGTCTTTTCTTCAATGACAGCTAGTTCTCGGCGGAGGCGGGGCGAGTCAAAGGTACTCCCGCAGCTCGCGAACTCTGTCGCGCACCGGGGAGTAGGAGTATTCAAGATCACTGAGCATAGATATTTAGTTTACGGCAATTTTGCTCGAAGGCTAAATGCGAGAGCAATTGCAGTGACCAGAGCGCAGGCGTAGGCGAAGAGATCGCCGTGGGCGACGTAGAAGGTAAGGTCGTGCTCGTAGGCGAAGCCGACGCGGATGCTGGTGCGGATGTGACGAGGCGCGGCGGCGATTACGCGGCCGTAGGGAGTGATGGAGGCGGTGACTCCGGTGTTGGTGGCGCGGATAATCCAGCGGTGGTTTTCGATGGCGCGCATACGAACCATGTTCAAGTGCTGCCACGGTGCACTGGTGTCACCGTACCAGCCGTCATTGGAGATGTTGACCAGAACTTCAGCGCCTTGTTTGGTGAACTCGCGGATTTCGTTGCCGAAGATGGACTCGTAGCAAATGAAGGTTCCGTAAGTGTGGCCACCTGTAGTGAAGACTATTCGGTGCTGGCCGCGATCGAAGGTGCCTGCTTCGTAGAGGAGGCTTTTTGCGAAGAAGAAAAATGCCTTGAAGGGAACGTACTCGCCAAAAGGCACGAGATGCATCTTGTCGTAGCGGCCGACGAACTCTCCATGCGGGTTGACGAAGGAGGCGGAGTTGAAGAGATTGTACCCGCGTGGATTATCGGTGGTGCGGTCGGTGCCGATGTTGCCTGCGATGATGGGCGCGTTGGCTTGGCGGGCGAGATTCGACAGCGCCGCGCGGAACAGCGGGTCGTTCTCTTCAAAAGGTGCTGGTGATTCCGGCCAGACAATGAGATCCGTGGGCATGGGAGCGAAAGTGTTGGGATCTGCTCCATCTTCAAGAGGATGCTGGCGAATGAGGTAGACCGATTGGGTGCCTGGAAGTTCGGGAATGCCCAACAAAAAATGGGCAGAGGGAAAACGACTTAGGTAGGCGAAGGATTCGAGAAGTTCCTGTGTCGAGGGCTGTGGGCCGGTACTGGCTGCGCCTACCTCAAGGTTCTCCTGGACTAACGTCGCGTGGGCCGTGGTGGGTACGTCTTGTGGGCTTTCGATTCGTCGCAAGGTAAAGACGTACAGTACGACGAAGATAACCCCGGCGGCGGTAAAGGCTACGCGTGTGAATCGACGCTCGCGGACTCGGATGCGGACGAGCCAGAGCGCATTGATGGCGGCGATGATGAACGAGAGACCATAGACTCCGGTGATAGGGGCCAGTCGCGTAAGGATAGGGCTGTCGACCTGGGTAACGCCGAGGAAATCCCAGGGCAAGCCAGTAATGCGGGCTCGAGCCAGCTCTACCGCAACCCAGGCGAAGGGGACAAGAAACAGCGCGGTCTGGCGTCCGAAACGAATTCGAAATGCGGCGAGAAGCATACTGAAGAGAGCATGATAGAGGCCCAGATAGAGGCAGAAAAGGATAAGAATGCCTACAGCGATGGGCTTTGCGAGGCCGCCGTAGAGATACATCGTCTGATAGATCCAGTAACAGTTACCGAGATACCAGACGAACCCGCAGACGTATCCGAGAACTGCACCCTGGATTCGAGTAAGTGGATTTCCCTGCTTATCGTTTCCGAGAATGGCAGCTAGCAGCGGCAGAAGAGCGATCCAGCAGAAGGCTGTTCGCCAGAGAGGCGTTGGCCCGGCGATGGGAAAAGGTAAAATCTGGAGGGCACCGGAAAGCACAGCCATGGCCCAGTGGCGCAAAGGAATTCGTCGCATCGCAGATGAAGTCTAGCATTGCTGCGATTCGAGACTACAATAGATTGCGGATATGGAAACGCTTACCCACATTCTTTCCGCAGTACTTGTGCCGTTGTTTTTTACGGGTATGGTCGGTTCGCTTTTCGTTGTGATCTCTACGATAGTTCGTGATCTGCAAGAGGTATTCACAACGGATGAAGATACAGATAGCCCAGACTTGTAACCACTGACTTATTGACGACGGATAAGCTCAAATCTAAACTTTAGGATGTCGGACGGTAGTTTCCGAGGACGCAAATACCAGATGGCGCGTCCGCTTAATAATGGCTGCAACTAAACAGACTATCGTTCTGCCGCAATCGAACCGTGTACGCCTTGTTGTGGCGTCTTCGGTCATGCTTACCTTCATCTCTTTCTGGCGTGCGGCCGCCATCGTTCTCAACGATCTTGGATCTTCCGCTTTCTATGCAGGTGGCCTTGCTGAAGAGGCCGTGGGCAAAGCAGCGCCGTGGTTCATTCTGGGCGTGATGGTCTTTGCCTATGCCGTGCGTGCGGTGTATGTCGAGAGCTGCTCGATGTTCACCAGAGGTGGCGTCTACCGTATCGTCAAAGAGGCGTTGGGGGGGACATTTGCCAAAGTAAGCGTTTCGGCGCTGATGTTCGATTATGTGCTGACGGGACCAATATCAGGCGTCTCCGCCGGTCAGTACATCGTCGGTATGTTGAACGACCTGGCGGCGTTTTTCGCTGCTCGATTTCACTGGGCTGTCGTACCGCATCTCAGGCCCGATTTCTCTTCGGCCGGCATCGCTATCGTTATTACGATCTACTTCTGGTGGCAGAACATCAAAGGGATTGAAGAGTCGAGCGAAAAAGCTCTCGATATTATGAAGATCACTACCGTAATGGTGGTGATCTTGCTGGCCTGGGGAATTTTTACCGTAGTTCACCGTGGAGCGGCACTGCCTCCTCTGCCTATTCCTTCCAATCTTCATTTCAGTCCGGATGCTTTGGGCTTTCTGAAGGGCACGAAATTTGCGTCTTCGCTGGGACTGCTTGGCGTGGTGATGGCCTTTGGCCACTCGGTGCTTGCCATGAGCGGCGAGGAGTCACTCGCACAGGTGAACCGCGAGATTGAACATCCGAAGCTGAAAAACCTGAAGCGTGCAGCCCTGGTTATCGCGGTGTACAGCTTTATGTTTACGGGCCTGTGCTCCATGCTTGCGGTCATGATTATTCCCGACGCTGTTCGAGTCCATGTCTACCGCGACAACCTGATCGCGGGTATGGCGATGTACATGGTGGGGCCGGAGATATTACGGATATTCTTCCGTGGCTTTGTGGTGCTGGTTGGATTTCTGATCCTTGGGGGTGCAGTCAATACCGCTATCGTCGGCTCAACAGGCGTGTTGATGCGCGTCGCAGAGGATGGCGTACTTACGGATTGGTTCCGCAAGCCACAGCGAAAGTACGGAACGAGTTACAGGATCATCAATCTTGTTGCGGGAATCCAGCTGTTTGTTATTGTGCTGACCCACGGCAATGTTTTAATTATCGGCGAGGCGTATGCGTTCGGTGTTATCTGGAGTTTTACTTTCAATGCGCTGGCTATGCTGGTGTTGCGCTGGAAGTTTCGCGGAGAGCGGGGGTCGAAAGTGCCGCTTAACCTTCGCATTGGTAAAACTGAGATACCACTGGGACTTATCTCAGTATTTCTGGTGTTACTGTCTACCGCGATTGTGAATTTATTTACTAAATCGGTAGCTACAGTAAGTGGCGTCATCTTTGCGGCAGCCTTCTTTATTGTGTTTACGCTCTCGGAGAGGGATAACAAGAGGCGCCATGACCTGACTACGCGCCAGATGAGAGAACATTTTCAACTGGAACACCAGGACACAGTAGGTCGAGATGCGCTGGAGATTCGTCCGGGTGCCGTAGTAGTAACAATGCGAGACTCCGCCACACCATTCGCGTTGAAGTGGGCTCTAACTCATACCAATACAGACGAGCAGGATCTGGTTGTGCTTGCCGCGCGAATGATGGGTGCAGGTGGGCCAGAGTACGTTGATGCCTCCGAGCAGTTATTCAGCGAGCATGAGCAAATGCTATTTACCAAGGCAGTCTCCGTGGCAGAGAGCTTTGGCAAACATATTTCTTTGCTTGTAGTTCCGGCAGGCGATATATTCGCTGCCCTTGTGCAGACGGCTAACTCACTCGAGGCGGCTGCCGTAATCTCCGGCCTGTCGAGCAAGCTGACTGCTGAAGAACAGGCCTATCATGTAGGTCAGGCATGGGAGGCTTTGCCTGAGCCGAAACGGCAATTTACTTTTTATGTCATCAAGCCGGATGGTGAGTCACTGAGTTTTCACATTGGACCTCATGCTCCGGCAATTCAACCAAACGAAGTACAGCTAGTGCATCGGTTGTGGCTGAATCTGCGGCGCGCGCCGGGGATGCATGACTTACATCATAGCGATATCGTCACCTATGCGCTGACCCGCATGGCTGCTGAGTTTGCGCAGGATAAACAAGAGACACTAAAAGGGTTGAAGCATTGTATTGAAGAGGTTAATACACGCCGCGGCCTGGGAAATTCACGCTATGAAGAGATGGATGAGGCAGGACCGGGATATGCTGTGCGTGCGCCGCAACGAGGTCTAGAAACAAAGGATACGAAGTCTACTTCAGATGTAGTCAATAAGTCTTAAAGTAGTTATTACTTGTTTGCCAGTCATTAGTTGCTTCTGTATGGTAATTATGTGGCATTCAGGGGATTTGATTTGTGCCTCCCAGCTGAATCAAGTGACTCAAATTACCGGTGCCAACTGGAGGCAGCAAGTGGAAGTTAGCCGTATCGTCGCAGAGATTGATGCCCAAATATTAAAACTGCAGCAGGCACGTGCTTTGCTTGCTGGAGTTGCTGCTCCGGCTGCGCGGGCAGGTCGTGGACGTCCCAAGGGAAGCAAGAATGGTGGCGCTGCCGCCGCTCCAGCAGGAGCACGGAAACGCAAACTAAGCCCAGAGGGACGTAAGCGCATTGCCGATGCTATGAAAAAGCGGTGGGCTGAGCGTAGAAAACAGAACGCCAAGGGTTAGGCTTCAACGTCGCAAGATGAAAAGCGCAAGCGCTGCAGTTTCCGCTCTTGCGCTTTTTCCTGCGCTGAAGCATCTTTCTTTATGCAATTTTTTATCGTGTGACAATTACTTCCCGCAGATTATCTTTTGCCAAAAAGAACCGATAGTTGCTGAACTGATTCAGCATATTTTCGATCTTTCGATTGCTATAGATATGAAGCAACGGATAGTTCCCTGCCTTCTGCATCTCAACAAATTCAGTATCGGTGAGATGGTAACGGCTAAAGTGCAGGGCAGGATCAATCGTGGCATGGAAGAAGGCAAGCATAAGTCCGCCCGGTTCCATTACTTCATGGATGCGTGAAAAAACGGGTGCCAGTAACGGCTCCGGCAGATAATCCGCTGTGTCCCACAAAATAACTACATCAAAGTGGCGTCCGGAGAAGTTGAGATTGTTGGCGAGAAAGCCATCAATGTCGTACGTGGATTGTTCGCCGGCTTCGGCTGGAATAACCCACTCTGGCTTGGCGGCCTCTTCCACCAGGTTCGCCATATAGATGCTATGGCCGAGGCTGGTGATGTAGTTGATATTCGTCGATGAGGTTGGGCCGATATCGAGAATGCGCAGCGACTCCTGCGTTCGCAGGTACTTGAGCAAATCCTTCCATCCGCTTGAGTGGCGTGGGACGCGAGTGGCATCGGCCCCACGTGTGCTTGTACTATCACTACCGCCAAAGAGGCTGCGCATACGTCCGCTTCCCTTTCTGTTCTAGGCCTTTGGCTCAAGGACGAGAGTTTCCTGAATCTTACCCTCGGGGACGGTTGAGACCTGTGCCGATGATGTTTCGGCAGTTTTGAGTTCAACGCTTCCCTTGATGAAGGCACTCTCTTCGATCGATAGCCTGCTCGCAAAGATATCACCTGTAACCGAGGCAGACTGACGCAGCTCGAGGCGGCCTGCTGCGTGGATGTTTCCCGTGACCGCGCCGAATACAGTGATGTCGAGACCATGAATGTCGGCGAGGATGCGCGCATTCGGACCAATGGTCAACCGGCTTCCCGGCAACGTGATCGTACCCTCAATGTCACCGTCCATGAAAAGGTCTTCGTTGCCGGTAAGTTCTCCCCGGATGGTTACTGACCTGCCTATGACGGTGGAACCTTCTGCTGGCTTCATGTGCTTCTGGTCTCCTGGATCTTGCATCTAAGTTGGTGCGCCTTGCCCGAACTATACCCAAGCCAATGCCTAGAGGCAAACGAGAAAACTTTGTGGCGGATCCATCCGTCTTACATAAGACTTACATAAGATAAGCGGAACGCATAAATGTAAGCGAGGAGTGCAACGTTTGACGGGAGAAGGAACTGGGAAGATGGTTTGCGTCCAACGGCGTGCACTGATTCGCGGGAAAGTCCTGCTATGGTCCGCACTGGCCTTATTTGGAACGCTACAGGCTGTAACCATTACTGCCTTAGGACAGAACACAGCCGCAGCCAAGGCTGATGCCGCGTCGTCTCCACTATCAGTTGAGCCACGTGTATGGGTCGAAGCCGCCAGTGCGAACGAGCTGACGGCGTTGCATTACAAAGGATCGTACCTGCGCTACCGCATGCACCTTGTCGATGACAAGGGAGACCAGACCCGCGATGTGATCGAGAGCAAAGATGGCAGTGTGGCGCGACTGATTCTGCGTGATGGCAAACCGCTGACGGAGGAGCAGGACAAGGGAGAACGTCAGCGCCTGAACGATATACTGTCGTCTCCGTCGGCCTATGCCAAGCATGTAAAAAATGATGCTTCGGGCCGCAAGATCGCGGATTCCCTGATCAAACTGATGCCGGATGCCATGCTGTATACCTATGTGCCGGGGCAGCCACAGACGGGGAAGAATCCGGGAATGACCGAGATTGTGCTCGACTATGAACCCAATCCCAAGTTCTTTCCGCCGACGACCACTGCAGAGGCGTTGACGGGGCTTAAGGGTCGAGTGTGGATCGATGCAAAGAGCAAATATGTCGTTCGCATGGAAGGAACGATCTTCCGTAGCATTAACTTTGGCTGGGGGATGCTGGCGCACATCTATCCTGGCGGCAAGCTGGCAATCGAACAGACCGACTCAGGCGGCGGACGGTGGATCTACACAAATTTCACCGAACAACTAGCCGTGCGTGCGCTGATGGTGAAGACGCTGAATGTAAAGACCAACGTGCAAGCGTCAGAGTTCAAGCCAATCAACGAAATAAGCTACCAGGATGCGATCCACTTGTTGTTGGACACACCATTGCCGAAGTAGCTTCTCTAGGCGGCGGTAACACGCGCTTTCGCACGGAGCGTCTGGCGGCGAACTGTCAGTGCTTCGATACGGTCCTTCTGTACCTCAAAGCCTCTTCCAATGTCGTCGGGAACTACGATCTCGCCTTTGGAGCTGACGGTGACTGCAGGCTCGATGATGTCCTGCGACCAGTAGCGACTGGAGGCGGAGACGTCGCCGGGGAGCGTGAAGTTGGGCAATGACGACAGGGCTATATTGTGCGAGCGGCCGATGCCTGTCTCCAACATGCCGCCACACCATACGGGAATGCCACGCTCTTCGGCGATGTTGTGGACGGCGATTGCCTCGCTGAAACCGCCCACGCGCCCTACTTTGATATTGATGATCCGGCAGGACTCCATGGCAATCGCCGCGAGTGCGTCCCGGCGGTTGCGAATGGATTCGTCAAGACAGATGGGGGTATCGATGCGCTTCTGTAACATGGAGTGGAAGTAGAAATCGTCGTACCAGAGAGGTTGCTCGATCATCAGAAGATTGAATTTGTCCCATTCAGCGATGTGGTCGAGATCTTTCATGCGATAGGCGGAGTTGGCGTCGCAACTCAACATGATGCCGGGCCAACGCTCACGCACAGCCTCGAAGAGGCGGTGGTCCCACCCCGGCTTACATTTCAACTTGATGCGTTGATAGCCAGCTGCAAGCTCCATTTCGATCTTGTCCATAAGCTGCTCGAGCGAAGGCTGAATCCCGATCGAAACTCCGCATGGAATGATTTCGCGCGTTCCGCCAAGCAGCTCGGCAAGCGAGATTCGCTTGGCCTGCGCCTCCAGATCCCATACTGCGTTTTCGAGCGCGGCCTTGGCCATGCGATGGCCGCGGACCTGCTTGAAGAGATCGGGACAGCTCGAGCCTCCGCGCACTTCGGCGTCGAGCAGACGAGGAGCCAATTCAGTTTCGGTGATGATCCAGGCGGTATCGATCATCTCGTCGCTGAAATAAGGGTGTTCGCCGGCAACGCACTCGCCCCAGGCGGTCAGGCCGTCGGCCTCAAGTTCGACTAAGAGGATACGGCGGCCGGTGGTGAGGCCGAAGCTGGTCTCGAAGGGATATGCCAGCGGCATATTGATCTCGCGCAGGTGAATGGCATCGATGTTGAACATATGGCGTTCCAGTCTCTCGGAGATTCAGTACCGGTGATCGTTACAAATTGATTTCGAAATTTAAGCTCGCTTGATTTCGCTGCTATCCCTTCGGTTCTTCCCATTGGCCAAGTAAAAAGCTGCCGTTGCCATCGGAGTCACGTTCATAGCCGACTACCGCGAGACCCCGACTGAAGGCGGATTGGAGGGCTTCGCGATTGCCGGTTTGTAACTGCTGCGCAAGACTTCGCCGCTGGACGTCCTGCTTCCACTGGTAGACGGTATGCGGGACAGTAATACGTTCGACCGACTGGATCGGCTGAGCCTCCCCGTTGAGCAGATTGGTGACGCGGGGCGAGTTCAACCACCACTCCGCGTATAGCCTATCCGTTGGAAGGCCTCCCTGCAACGGCGACGATGAAGGACCGTAAAAATCCGGCTGGTAGCGGCGCGAGATGGCCCCGAGCCGGGCGATATTCAGGTGGGCGTTTTTGATCTCCAGAGGATCGAAGGTCCACTCCATCAGGTTGAAGCCCCGGGCAATGGCGTCGTCGCGCTGGGCGAGCTTCAGGCTGCGGCCAAGGCCTGCATTGCGGTAGTCCGGCAGCACTGCCAGCATGTGCGAGTGGAGATAGGGATAGCCATCGCGGTAGCCTGGCAAAGCCATCGCAAAGCCGATGATGGTGTCGCCATCGAAGGCGCCGATAACCTGCCCGCCGATGCGCTTGGCAACGATAAAGACACGACGCGGAATGACATCGCCGTCACTATAGCCCCAGACCTCAAGTTGCAGGACGACGCAACGCTCGAAGTGTTCGAGGGTGGTGAGGGGGCATATCTCGATATTGGCGCTGCCTTTAGGATGGACGTTCATGAACTTTGCGACTCGCTGGTAGAATTCTTCGCCTGGTTCCATAGATCTTCGAGCTCCTCCGGGGTACGGGCCGCCAGGGCGTCTTTGCCACCCCCAGCGGACTCCATCGCACGGAAGCGATTGCGAAACTTGGCATTCGACGCGCGCAGAGCAGATTCCGGATCGATTTTGAGATGCCGGGCGAGGTTGACGGCGGTAAACAAAAGATCGCCTAACTCCTCTTCTGCTGCTGTAGGCGCGCTCGCCGTGGAAGGAGTCAGCTCCGCCTGCAGCTCTGCAATTTCCTCTTGTAATTTTTCAAAGAGACCGTCGACGTTCGGCCAGTCGAAGCCGACCTTCGCGGCTCTTGAGCCCAACTTCCCTGCTTCCAGCATCGCAGGCATGGTGCGAGGAATATCGTCGAGCATGGAATGATGCGCTGTGCCCACTGACTGCTTCTCTTCGCGCTTGATCTGCTCCCAATTGCGCAACACGGCATCGGCGTCGATAGCCTCGGCATTGCCAAAGACATGCGGATGGCGGCGAATGAGCTTGACGTTCAGGTTAGCGGCGACATCGGAGATGGTGAAGTATCCAGCTTCGGAAGCCATCTGCGCGTAGAAGAGCACTTGCAGCAGCAGGTCGCCAAGCTCGTCTTTCAGGTCGGGCCATGCGCGGCGTTCGATGGCGTCGAAGACCTCGTAGGTTTCTTCGAGGGTGTAGCGTTTGATGGTGTCGAAGGTCTGTTCGCGATCCCACGGGCATCCGTCGGGCGCGCGAAGGCGGGCCATGATTGCTACGGCTTGCTGAAACTGCTGTGCGGCCTCTTCGGCCGGAGTTGACGCCATAGCTCCACTTTACCCGAACGCACGGCTCAGTAGCATCTATCGTGATAGCATCATGCGCTGAGAGGGTCTGACTCACCGACGTAAAAGAGAGACGATGAATTCAACCGATCCCAAAAGAAAAAGAAGCAGATGGACTCTCCTTCTGGCGCTACCGTATCTCGCGCTTTGCTTCCCGCAGATCTATGCTCGCTCTACGCCTGCACTGTGGGGTTTTCCCTTTTTCTACTGGTACCAGTTTGCCTGGGTCATTCTTGCCTCGGCTTTACTGGGGTTCGTCTATCTGAAGCTGAAAACCTAGAACTGCAAAGGCTGGCTGGCAGGGCATTACAAAGTGCTCCCTGCCGCCACTGGGAGAGGGGAGCAGCGCGTTCGTAGCACTCCGAATGCGCTGCTTTTGGTTGGGTTTGTGTAGCAGTTTTTGTTGCGAAGCTTATCGGCTAGCCAATAACTATTGACCGTTCGGGTGCACCGAAGCTGAGGTAGGCTGATCGCTCATATTGCTCATGAGCTTGATCTCGACGCGGCGATTCTTGGCTCGTCCAGCGGCGGTCGAATTGCTCGCGACCTCCTGGTCCTTGCCGATGCCAATGAGGTAGAACTTGCGCGGGGGAATGTTGTACTTAGTCGCCAAATAGTTCACGACCGCATCTGCACGGCGCTGGCTGAGCTGATAGTTGTAGTTTCTATCGCCAACAGAATCGGTCCCGCCCGTTACAGCGAGGATATAGAATCGCGCATTCGTGAGGTGGGCCGCAAAATCATCAAGCTGCGACCGGTCGGCTGCGGTAAGGACTGCCTTGTCGAAGGCGAAGTTAACGCTGACGTCGGCGAGAGGCTTGTAGTTATCGAGATTGGCGACTACACCGCTAAGGCTATCGACGCGGTTGTAGGCTTCTTGTGCGGAGCGCCCTGCGGAATCAGCTGACTGACCAGCAGTGAGAGCGTGCTGATCGGCTGTATCGGCTGCATTCTGTGCCGTGCCTATGCCTTTCTGCGCGCGCTCATCGGTGTCGACGATGTTGCGGTGATCCGCAGCAGTTTTGGCATCAAGGTCATTAGTCTGTTGAATAAGTGGGGCTGTCTGGGAGCGGACGTAATTTTTGCTCGAGCATCCTACGGTCAAACCAAGGACGAGAGCGCTTGCAACTGCTACCTGGAAAGCCGATTTCATCTTCGTATCGGTAAAGC
The DNA here is from genome assembly GCA_035317185.1 of Edaphobacter sp. Classification (GTDB taxonomy): domain Bacteria; phylum Acidobacteriota; class Terriglobia; order Terriglobales; family Acidobacteriaceae; genus Edaphobacter. Next base: position 74,120 of record DATHHN010000048.1, on the reverse strand, counting down.
TATCTGATTGCATATTGGAGCTCATTGGTTTCATCTCCTGTTTAGGTTGAAACAATCTTCAACACTGTTACCTAAAGCAATCGCCGTGCCAAAGAATGAATCGCCCGATACCACGCCATTTCAATGACTTGCGGCAACACATCTATCAATGGAGACCTTTAGGCCTGCTGGCGAATCTGGAACTTTTGATACAGTCATGCGTCAAATCTACTCAGGCACTCAAGGATGCTGGTTCGCGGTCCTCCGTCTAAACTGAGACGCGGGATTGATTTACGCATGGATCTCCACCAGAAAATTCGTACCATCCCCACGCAACCCGGCTGCTATCTCTACAAGAACGCCGAGGGTGAGGTTATCTACGTCGGCAAGGCGAAGAATCTTCGTGCGCGTGTGCGGTCCTATTTTCTAGAGGCGTCGCAGGCCAACGCGAAGACAGGTTCCTTGATGCGCGAGGCCGTCGATGTCGAATACATCACGGTCGCCAACGAGCATGAGGCGCTCGCACTCGAGAACAACCTCATCAAACAAAAGAAGCCGCGCTTCAACATTCTTCTGCGCGACGACAAAACCTACCCTTACATCAAGCTCACCATGGGCGACCGTTATCCCAAGGTCTTCGTCACGCGACGCCTTCGCAAAGATGGAAGCTTGTACTTCGGCCCCTACTTTCCCGGTAATCTGGCCTACCGCCTCGTCGATCTAATCCACCGCAGCTTTCTCATTCCAAGCTGCAAGGTCGATCTCTCGCGCTACCATCCTCGGGCGTGTCTGCAGTACTACATCAAGCGTTGCCTCGGCCCCTGTGTCGAAGGATTTACGACGCCCGAGACCTACAAACAAACGGTTCGCGATGTGCAGCTCTTCCTCGAAGGCAAGCCGAATGAGCTGGAGCAGTCGCTGACAAAGCGTATGGAGATCGCAGCGGAGACGGAGCAGTTCGAGCTTGCGGCACGGCTCCGCGATCAGATCGTCACCGTACATCAGATGCAGGACAAGCAGCGGATTGCCAGCGCGGAGAATGAGGACGCCGACGTCTTCGGCTACCACTACGAGAACGAGATGCTTGCCGTCAATCTCTTCCACATGCGTGGAGGCAAGATCGTCGATCGGCGCGATTTTTTCTGGGAAGATCTGCCTGAATTTCTATCTGAAACTCTGAATGAACTCGCAGCGGTCAAGGAGGAAGAGCAGGCTACTCCTCGCATGGAACCAGACCCATCAACGCCTGCGCCGGAGATCGAAGAAGATATCCCGGTGGTCCAATACTCACCTATATCGGAGCTTAGCGGAGTCTTCAGTCCGGCAGAGTTTTTCTCCGCGCTGCTCAAACAGCTTTACCTCGACCAGAGCTACATTCCGCGATCGATCCTTGTGCCGGTTGAGTTTGCCGACCGTGCTTTGCTGGCTGAAGTTTTGACCGAGCGCACCGGAAAGCGCATCGAAATCCTCGCGCCACAACGAGGGGAGAAGCGCTCGCTCGTTGATCTCGTCTGCCAGAATGCCAAGCAGTCGTACGATCAGCGCTTCCGTGTCTTACAGCCTTCGATCAAGGCGATTCAGGAGGCGTTGCAGTATGCGCTCACTTTAGAAGAACTGCCTCGCAGAATTGAGTGCTTCGATATCTCGCATATCCAGGGCGCGGAGACTGTGGCCTCCATGGTCGTATGGGAAGACGGCGCGATGAAGAAGTCCGACTATCGCAAGTTCCAGGTGAAGACCGTCAGCGGCGTCGACGACTTCGCCAGCATGCGCGAGGTTATACAGCGCCGCTACAAACGATTGCTCGATGACAACAAACCATTCCCCTCATTGATCCTAATCGACGGCGGTCTTGGCCAACTGCACGCTGCTTATACCGCACTCGAGGAGATCGGCGTCACGCTGCAGCCACTGGCCTCAATCGCCAAACGCGAGGAGATCATCTACGTCTACGGCCAGGAGAATGAACCGGTTGTGCTCGATCGCCGTTCGCCTGTACTGCATTTGATCCAGAAGATCCGCGACGAGAGCCATCGATTCGCCGTGACATACCACCGCAAGCGCAGACAGATGCGCGACCGCGACAGCGAGCTTCTCTCGATACCCGGCGTCGGCCCGCGAACGCGGCAACGGCTGATCGAACACTTCGGCAGTATTCGCGGCATACGGCAGGCAAAATCTGATGCGCTGACAGCAGTCGTAAACGCCGCGACAGCAGAACGCATCCGAAAATACTTCGACGGCGAATCCGATCCGGCGCAAGCCTCCGCCCTCACCGTATTGAATTGAGTTCCTGACAGCAACTTCGGTAAATATTTTTTTGTGAACCATCATGATGGCGAATCCGTATGCAATGCTGAAAGCTTCCGGAGATCTCAAGAATGTCGAGTGCGCATACAACCTTCGTTCGCCCCGCCGATCCTTCGTTACGATCCGCTCTGAAGCTCGCGGCTCTCTTTGCTGCAATCAAGCTAGTCCTACATATTGCAACGAACCTGTGGCAGGCGCACATCGGTTACGGCTACTTTCGTGATGAGTTCTACTACATCATCTGCGGGCGCAATCTTGCCTGGGGATACGTCGATCACGGCCCCGGCATAGCCATTCAGTCGAAGCTCGCACTCGCGCTCTTTGGCAAATCGCTCGCAGGAATCCGAATGCTCTCGGCCCTCGGCGGGGCGGGGCGAGTCTTCCTTACAGGAATTCTTGCATGGGCATTGGGTGGAAGAAGACCAGCTCAGAGCCTTGCCATGCTATGTGTGCTCATCGCGCCGCAGTATCTGGGTACGGACGGTTACCTCTCCATGAACTCGTTCGAGTCGTTCTTCTGGATGGGGTGCCTGCTTGTTCTCATTCTGATTGTGCGCGGTGGCTCCGAAAAAATCTGGCTCCTTCTGGGTGTCTCCGGGGGCCTTGGCCTGCTGAACAAACCTTCGATGACCTTCTTTCTTGTCGCTTTACTCATTGGTCTGCTGCTTACGCCGCAGCGCCGCCTGCTCTTCAGCAAATGGGCAGCGGCAGGTATCGCGCTGATGATCCTTATCGCTCTGCCGAACCTGATGTGGCAGATCCACAATCATTGGCCGACGCTCGAATTTCTACGGAACGGTCAGATCGAAAACAAGAACATCAAGCTCTCTGCCCTGGCCTTCCTCGGTAAGCAGATTATGAATCTCCAGCCCGTAACCGTGTTGGTCTGGGTCGCCGGCCTGGTCTGGCTTCTGCGCAACCCGTTGGCAAAGAGCTGGCGCTGGCTTGGCCTCACCTACATCTTCTTTCTCGCCGTCATGATGGTGATGCACGCCAAAGACTACTACGTCGCGCCCATCTATCCGATTCTCTTCGCCGCCGGTGGTATTGCATGGGAGCAGCGCTTCGCAAGCCGACGACGCGTCACTGAAAATCGCATCTTCGCCTTCCCCGTTTTGGAGACAGTGATCGTCGTCTTCGGAGTTTTGATTCTGCCCATGGCGATACCAGTCATGCGGCCATCCACCTGGATCGCCTACACCAAAGCGATTCATCTCTATAGCGCAAGCGACAACACGGAGAACGAATCCAGCGGGCCGCTGCCGCAGTTTTACGCCGATCGCTTCGGATGGCAGGAAGAGGTCGACCAGGTGAGCAGAATCTATCACTCGCTATCGCCTGAGGATCAGGCAAAGGTCGCAATCTACACCTCGAACTACGGTGAAGCCAGCGCGATCAACTTCCTCGGCCACGGCCTACCCACAGCCATCAGCGGGCATAACAGCTACTGGCTGTGGGGACCACGCGGCGCGACCGGCAACGTGATGATCGTCATTAACGGAGCCACACCGGAGGAGATGCACAAGTTCTACGACTCCGTCCAGATTGCCGGCCGCATGGATAACCCATACTCCATGCCCTACGAGCGCCGAAATATCTATCTCGTCCGTGGCCGCCGCAAAAATGTTCTCGAGGACTGGCTCAGCTTTAAGCATTACATCTAACTTTTTATGGTTGCGGGGACGGCGCATCCATGTGCTACTCTCCGTGCAACCCATGAAAGAAACCCGGTCTGAGCTACCCCGCGTTCTGAACGTCTCCCACGCGACGGCGATCGTCGTCGGCATCATCATCGGCAGCGGCATTTTCCTTGTCCCGCGAGAGATGATGGCCGCGGTAGGCTCCTCGCGCATGGTCTATGTTGTATGGATCGTCGGCGGCCTGCTCTCGCTCTTCGGAGCCATGACCTACGCCGAGATCGCCGCCGCGCGCCCCAAATATGGCGGCGAATACGCCTTCCTCCGCGAGGCCTACGGCGACCAGATGGGCTTCCTCTACATGTGGACTCAGATCACCGTTGCCAAGCCGGCATCGCTGGCCACCGTCGCATCCGGGCTCACGCGAGTACTCGCGACCTTCTCGATCTTCAGCACATTTTCGCAGCCAGCGTTCGCCGGATTGCTATGGGGCCAACTCTTCGCCATCACCGTAACCTGGCTCATCACTCTTCTCAACATCGTAGGCACTCGCCGTTCTGCGAATGTTCAGCTTGTGCTTACCTGGCTCAAAGGGCTACTGATTCTCGTTATCGCCGGCTTCTGCTTTAATGCAGGTTCTGCGCACGGTGGATGGCACAACTTCGCCACTGACTTCGCAGGCGCAAAGCGGGGTTTCTCCGGCTTCATGATCGCCCTTGTCGCCGCACTATGGGCCTACGACGGATGGAGCGACGTGACCACCATGGCAGGCGAGGTCGAACGTCCCCAGCGCAGCATGCCCATCGCTTTGATAGCTGGTGTCGCCATCGTCGGCGGACTGTACATGCTAACCAACGCAGCGATTCAGTACGTGTTACCAGCCTCTGTCATCGCTACCGTCGACCGGCCTGCCGCCGATGCCATGCGCCTCGTTGCAGGCAACTGGGGCGCAACACTGGTCTCCCTCGGAATGGCCGTCAGCATCGCCGCAACCTTCGTCGGCTCGTCGTTATCCGGAGCGCGAGTCCCCTTTGCAGCCGCGCGTGATGGCCTCTTCTTCAAAGGCCTCGCCTACGTCCATCCGCGATTTCAAACCCCTTCCGCTGCCCTCATTCTTCAGGCCGTGCTCAGTTCCCTGCTGTTGCTCGCCATCGGAAAATTCCAGGCTCTCTTCTCGCTGGCCATCTTCGGAGAATGGCTTTTCTACGCGATGACCTCCAGCACCATTTTTATCTTCCGCCGCCGCGACCCTCCTGCCAGTCGTCCCTACAGCGTCTGGGGATATCCTTTTCTGCCAGCGCTTTTCATCCTCGCCGCAATTGTGCTTCTGGTCTTCTCCTTCGCCGACCAGCCGCGCAACTCGCTGATCGGCTCAGGTATCATCCTGCTCGGCATTCCACTGCATCGCTTCCTGCAACGCCGACGAACAAACTAACTTCGGTTCTGTATCGTCCGCTCATACACGCGCACGTACTCCTGCGCAGGCTTTTCCCACGAGAAGTCCTGCCCCATGCCACGCTTCATCATCTTCATCCACTGCTTTTTATTGCGGAAGACGACGAGCGCGCGTTGTATGGCATCCATCAAATCACTGGAATCGTAGCCCCAGAATTTAAACCCATTGCCACCGCCATCGGGCTCCTCGTCGATCGTGTCGTCCAGTCCGCCGGTGGCTCGGACGATCGGTACTGTCCCGTACTTCAAGCTATAGATCTGGTTCAATCCACCCGGCTCGTAGCGTGAAGGCATCAGGAACATATCCGCTCCGGCCTCGATCTTGTGCGCCATCACATTGTCGAACTTCACCTGCACTCGCACCTTCGAAGAATACCGCTCGGCCATCTCGACCAGCAGCCGCTCATAGTACTCCTCACCGTTGCCAAGGATCACCAGAACCATATCCTCCTGAACCAGCCGGTCCATAATCTCCACGATGAAGTCGAAGCCTTTCTGCGTTGCAAAGCGCGAGACTATGCCGATCACGGCCGTTTCGTCGCTCACGCCTTCGAGGCCAAAAGCGTGCAGCAGATCGCGCCTGCACTCTTTTTTGCCGGCAGGTTTTTCAGCAGAGTAATGTGCCGCGATGTGCGGATCGGTCGCCGGATTCCATTCGTCGTAATCGACACCGTTCAATATGCCAAAGAGATCTCCGCTGCGCCGCTGTATTACCGCTTCAAGTCCATTGCCATACTCCGCCGTCTGAATCTCCTGGGCATATTTCTGACTTACGGTCGTAAGCGCATCGGCATAAACGATGCCGCCCTTTAGGAAATTCACATTGTCATTCTGCTCCAGCTTCTCGAAGGTGAACATATCCCACGGCAGCAACAACGTCTCCATGGTCCGCGGAGGAAACAACCCCTGATAGCCCGCGTTGTGGATCGTCAGCAAAACGGGTACATGCCGCAATACCGGATCGAAGTAGTAGGTCGAGCGCAGCAGCACGGCCAGCATGGCCGTCTGCCAATCGTGCACATGGAAGACGTCGGGTACGCCCAATACCTTCGACGCCTCGATGACAGCACGGCTCAGCAGGCCAAAGCGTTCTGCATTATCGGGATAGTCGCCCGACGGCGTTGCATAAAAGTTCTCGCGATCGAAGAGCTCAGGGCTATTCACAAAGTACGTCTGGACCCCGTCGGCTACTCCACCATCCAGAATGCTCACGAAACGGTTGTACGACGGAAACGGAATCGTGACACTGGGGAATACCACCGGAGCGTCGGGAACGAGCTTCGCAACCTGGCGATAGTACGGCAGAAAGACACTTACCTTATGCCCCAACTTGACCAACTCTTTCGGCAGGCTCTTGACGACATCCGCCAGGCCTCCCGTCTTTGCCCAGGGTGCGCACTCCGATGCTGCAAACACAATATGCATGTAGCCTTCCTTTGCCTTCGCGATCAAACAGTTAGTCTATACAAGAGATATAGATACAAGCCGAAGATATTGGATGCATATGAAACGCAAGCCGAAACTGGGACAAAATTTTCTTGTGGATGATGCTGCCCGCCACGCCATCGTCGACGCTCTCGGCGACCTCTCCCAGCGCACTGTTATCGAGATTGGTCCCGGAAAGGGAGCCATCACGGAGATACTCGCAGGCCGTTCAAAAAACCTGATCGCCCTCGAACTCGACCGCGCCCTCGCTCCTGAACTGACCTTTCGCTTCCGCAACCAGCCTCAGGTTCAGGTTATCGAAGCCGACGTGCTAAAGACAGACCTTCGAGCGCTTGTACCCGAAGGCGAGACCGCAGATGTCATCGGCAACCTGCCCTATTACATCACCTCCGACATCCTGCTTAAGCTCTTCGCCGCGGGCAGCGCTGGCGTCGTATCGCGAGCCGTCCTGATGATGCAGCGTGAGGTAGCCGACCGCGTCTCGGCCGCTCCCGGCGTTCGCGACTATGGCTTGCTCTCAGCCACAGCGCAGATGAACGCGCAGGTCGATCACCTCTTCACACTTCCGCCGTCGGCCTTCTCACCGCCTCCTGAGGTCTACTCCACCGTTCTGCGACTAGAGTTCGCGCCACGTTTCGCCGAATTAGGCGTCGATGCTCAGGGCTTCGATGCCTTCCTCCGTCAATGCTTCGCGCAGAAGCGCAAGACCCTGCAGAATAACCTTCGCGCAGCGGGTTATCCCGCCGAGCGACTCGCCGTAGTATGGCCAGCCAGCATTCCGGCGCAGGCCCGTGCAGAGTCGTTGGCCTTGGAACCTATGGCCGAGCTTTATCGGGCCTTACAAGTTTGATTTGCAGGCTATCGGCCTACTTCGGTGATGGAGCAGCACGAGGCGCAGCCGGTGCCGAAGGCGGTGGTGCCATCCGCGGCGCCGGCGCTGATGGCATCGACCGAGGCATGGGTGGTGGCGCCATCGAACGCGGAGCCTGTGGTGGCGGACTGATCGGTCTTGCTACCGGGTTCGGAGGCGAGGGGCGAGAAACTTGTCCGGGCACATACGACTGCGCCGGCGGATTTGAACGCGGCGCTGGACGCCCATCATCACGCGCTCCCTGCGCCGGATGAGCCCCCTGAATCGCATCCAGCCGCTGACTGTTCGGCGGTGGAGGACGCATCGGCTGACCCGAAGCTGCTGGCGTCCCATCTGCGGTTCTCGGGCCTCTCTCCTGTCTCCATCCATCGGAATGCAGATCTGTCCCCGGTCTGACAACCGGAGTTCCACCCGCATTGAAGCCCGGAGCTGAACCGTGATCTCCAACGCGACCAACCACCGGCTGATGGTTGTGGTCCATCGGAAAATCACGCTGCAACGAAGCCCCCATCGCACTACCGCCCCGCGATGTATAGCTGTTGCCGATCGGCCTCAAAGGCTCGACTGTATGCCCGGCGATCGTGCGCGCTCCCTGCACAGGACGAAAAGGCATCGCGGGTCCACGCCCCGGGTGCACCACGACGATCGGATGAACGCCACCGGGGCCACGCACCGGCAACGGCTGGAACCGATAGCCTCGCGGCGGCTGCACAACGTTGATCACGAAGACACCACCGGGGAAACCCCAGCCGCCAAAACCGCAGTTCACTCCCGGAGCCCAGCCCCAGCCAAAACCGCCCCAGAACGACCAGTTACCGCATCGAAACGGCGTCCAACCCCAGCTATACCCAGACGCCCAAACGTAGCCCGAACTCGGATACCACACCCAGCTTCCATAGCCGTACGGATCGAAGTTCGCATCCATCGCAACCGTCGGCTGCCACACCTGCCCCTGCCCGGGAACGTCGTACCAGCTTCCATTGGCGTCCAGATCAGACCAGCCGTAGCCATGGTCCCCTTCCAGATTGTCGCGCGCCGCCGTTCGTCTGGTAGCTTCATCCGCCGCAGCCTGATCGCGTTCTTCGTTCCAGTTATCCCACGAGTCCTCGGTGATCTGCTGCGACAAGAAATATCGTCCTGCGTCCGACGCATCGGCCGTCAACATCTCGCCCGCACGCACATCCGTGCGGTAGCCATCGGAGTCCTGCGAGCTGGCTCGCTCCACATGGGCCTTGCCTGTGAGCACCGAAATGACCGCGGGTGGCTCATCCAGATTGATTCGAATCGTCGCATTTTCCACGGGCGAGACCACAGCTCCATCAACATACAGTTGATATGTATATTTCGAAGCTGCACGCAGCTCTGCATAAACCAGTCCATGCACCAAACCGAGTTGCGTCTGAAAGTTACCACTCGAATTCGCGCTCAAATGATCGAGGCTCAACGAGCTGTTCGGAGTCAACCGCACCAGGCTGCCGTCCTCAAACTCCACCTCTGCCTGACCATCCTCGCCCGTCATCACACGCAGCCCCTCGGCCAGCGGCATATTCAGCTGGGCTGTATCGCTTCCGGTGTTGTCCATCCGCACAACCGTAACGCTCCCCTGCAGATAGCTAAGCCGGGCAGCGCGTTGTGGCGCTGTATCGTAAGCGTGAGCAGAAACGGCAAACCCGCCAAACAAAAGACATCCCAGCGCCAGCATCGCGCCACAGCCATTAATTCCTCGCCACAGCCCCAAATAATTCCTCATAACAATCCTCGGCCCAATTCGGCGCCTGAGAATTAGACGCTCGCCACCGGCATTTATTTTCTTATTTATCGTCTTTCGATTGTTCCAGCAGCTTACCTGCGCGCAATCGTACCCGCTGAATCACAGCCGTGTCAGCTTCAATCGACTGCAGGGTCGGCGCAATGGTACCCAACTCAAGCGCCCTCCCCTCGTCCACCTCATGCGACAGCGTCGACATCTCCGAATCCAGCCCTAACCGGTCGTAGCGATGAAAAAACTCCAGCCGTCGCCCCTCATCCATCGTGAAGGCAATCGCCAGAAACATATCCGATAGAGCCATGACATTCTTGTTATCGGAGTAGTTGTACACGCAAGAACCCCGTCCATCAGGCCCCACGTAGGTCAGTGTCTTCTTCCCTGTGTTCGCTATGTTCTTCGCCTTTGAATCGCACGTAATGTTGAAGCGGTCGAGCGAGCGAGCCTGCTTGAAGATCTTGCTCACCGTAGCCGGACTCAGTGTTATCACTCTATCGATATGCTTCCCACCCACATACTGCGCAGCGGAACTCGACTGGTTCGGTACACTCGCTGCCTCATCGGCCTGATATCTTCCCGTTCCATCCTCGTGAATCTCCACCGTGTACCGAGGCACTGGCAATCCCTCGCGCTCAAACTGGAAGCTCACTTGCCCCTGCAACACAGCCGGAGGCTCGGTCGCCGACGCAGCCTGGCCAAAAGCGAACGACGCCGCTCCAAGAACCATGAACGCAGCAATCTTCATCGTACGGAACCCTGCTGCAGAAGTGTCTGCGACGTATGGATATGGCAAATGGCAATAGCGAGTGCGTCAGCAGCATCAGCCGAATCCGGCGCCCGATCGAGCTCCAGCAGCCGCGTCACCATGAACTGCACCTGCTCCTTCGCCGCCAGCCCGTACCCTACGACCGCGCTCTTGATCGATAGCGGCGCATACTCCACTACGGGAAGCCCGCAACTCGCCGCAGCAAGCATTGCCACCCCACGAACCTGTCCCAGCTTTAGCGCGGACTTCGCATTGGCCGAGAAAAAAACCTCTTCAATCGCCACGACCTCAGGCTGATGCAGCGCCATCAAACCTGTTAACTCCGCATACACCTGCGCCAGCCGCTGCGGCGTCTTCTCCTTCTTGTTCAGCCGAATCGTTCCCGCAGCAAGATGAACCAGTCGCGGCATCCGCGCCTCGCAGTCCACCTCGACCACACCGTACCCGGTGAACTCCGTCCCGCAATCGACACCAAAGACCCGCATGGGCGAAGTGTACTGCATTTCGAGTAGCTCCCGATCACTCCATTGCCTTATGGAGCGAAACCATCAACAGCCCATTATCGAGAGATTCCCTCAAGCGGCGAACTGGCCGTTGCATACAGCTTCCTCGGCATCCGGCCCGCCAGGAACGCCTGCCGTCCCGCCAGTACCGCGTGCTGCATCGCTTCGGCCATCAGCAGCGGATCCTTCGCCTGCGCAATCGCCGTGTTCATCAGCACCGCGTCGAAACCAAGCTCCATCGCCACAGCCGCATCCGACGCCGTCCCAACACCAGCGTCCACAATCAGCGGAACCTCCGTAATCAGCTCTCGCAGAATCCTAAGATTCGCCGTGTTCTGCAGCCCCAGCCCGCTTCCAATGGGAGCCCCCAGCGGCATCACCGCCGCCGCCCCAACGTCAATCAATCGCTTTGCAAATACAATGTCATCAGAGGTATACGGAAGAACAGTAAAGCCTTCCTTCACCAACACTCGCGTCGCCTCAAGCGTTGCCTGAACATCGGGATACAGAGTCTGCTGGTCGCCAATCACTTCGATCTTCACCCAGTCCGACAACCCCACCTCGCGCCCCAATCGAGCCGCTCGAATCGCCTCGTCTGCCGTATAACAGCCCGCTGTATTCGGCAGCAGGAAATAGCGTTGCGGATCGATATAGTCCAGCAGCGATTCACTCGAGCGGTCGAGATTCACTCGGCGCACCGCCACTGTAACCATCTCGGCACCCGACGCTTCAATGGCTGCCTGGGTCTCCGGACCGTCCTTGTACTTTCCGGTTCCAACAATGAGTCGCGACTGAAAGGCTCTTCCGGCAATGACGAGGGGTTTCATAGCCCCATTCTAAAGCGGTCGTCCGCATTAAACGCAAACGGCTCGCGCTCCGAGGAGCAACGAGCCGTCTGGCGGTGAACTGTTGAGATTGACCTGAGGCGTCCCCACTCGGAACGAGCCTCGGCAAGGATCTTCATTACTTCTGAAAAGACCGCCAGGTCTAGAGCAAGGGACGCTCTAAGCCTCAGTCACCTCACGCTTATCGATGCAACTGTTACTGTCAATTTTCATAGGCTGGATCATCCTCCTTTCCCGTGTACTCGCAGATTACTCTGACACTCCCGCTCATGCAAGCTCTGCCTTAGAACTTCAGCCGCAACCCGACCTGGCTTCCATTCGGCGTTGCAAGCGCCGACACGCGTTCGTACGACGAGAGGATGTTCACTCCATACTCCCCCAGCTCTTCCCTTGCTTTATCGATCGAATAGTTTCGATGTTCCAGCATGTTGAACGATTGCGCCACTGCTTCCAGGCGAGCTCGCGTCCCTAGCTGAAAACTCTTGACCAACTGAGCATTGAAATGAATAAAGTCCAGCCCGGGCATCTCGTTGCGCCTTGTAAAGTCGCCATATCCCGTCAACGCAAAGTTATGGCTCAGATTCTGCCACAGATTCGTCGCCGCATCCGGCGAAGTGTGGAGCGCGCCAGTAAAAGACACCCGCCGCATCTGGTCTCCTACAATGGCGTTGTACTCCTGCGCGCCTGAGCTCTGCGCGGTGGCATACGTATACGAAACCTTGTAATCGCCCCAGCGCACCGGCCTCTGAACGAACGAGACCGAGAGGCCGTCATACGAGGAGTTCGATCCGGACGTATACCGCGTTCCTCCGTAGAATTCATTCCCCGCACTGCATCCACTTGCCACCGCACAAAGCGCCGCGGCGTTATAGCCAGGGGATTCAATCTGCCGCCCACTCACATGCTGCAAGCTTGCCGAAATCGTCGTTCGCGCACCGAGTTGCTGCTCGAACTCCACATTTGCCTCCTCCGCATACGAGTTTTGAATCATCGGATCGACCACACTGAAACTGGCCAGCGACGCGATCGGTATGCCGCTGCGGCCAGCCGTAAAGTTTCCCGACCGCGCCAGGTTGACCGCTCCCATGGAATCCGCCGCGCCCGAGATCGTTGGCAGCGGAAGCTGCTCATACATCAGACCGAAGCCGCCCCGAATCACCGTGCTCCTCGACCCTCCCGGCGCCCACGCAAAACCGACCTGGGGTGCGACATTATTCGTATCGGCATGCACATTTTTCAACGACTCAAGGTCGTACCGAGCCCCTGCCGTCACCACAAAGTCGGGTCTCATCTTCCACTGATTCTGGGCGTAGAAACCCACGTTTCGCGATGATTGGCCAAAACTCGCGTTCCCGGAGGCTCCCTCCAGAAACGCAACGCTCATCTGGTTGAAGAAGAAATCCCCACCCACCTGCATAGTCTGGCGGCCCATCTGATGATAAAGATTATCCGCAGCCTCGTAGATCCTGTACCGACGTGCCGTTGCCACATCCGCCTGGATGCCCTGTGCCGGCGCCCCCGCCGGAACCCGCACACTTCCATCGACATACTGCGCCTGCGTCGCATTGATCGTCCGCGGCGAAATCGCAACCGTGTTGTCCACCGTCGCAGTCTGCTGCTGTATGTTGAGGCCCGCTGCCTGCGCCCCGGCACCCTGCAACGGATTACTCATAGCCGAACGGCTATAGCGTGCACTCACCGTATCCCGCTGTCCAATCTGATGGTCGATTCGCGCCAGAAGCTGATTGGACACCAGCGAGTGCCCCGCAGAATCCTTTTGTAAAAGAGGCTGGCCAACACTACCCGCGAGTACCTTGTTTCGATCCATCGAGTTCTGGTCGAAACCCACAAAATACGAGCTCCCTCCGCGTTGGCTCGCTCCTCCCACCGATCCGCCATACTGCGCCAACGGAACCTGAACAGCGGTCAGCATTCCGTTCAAACCCATCAGCGAGTTTCCCGCCAAACCATACACTTCACCATGAACCATCGCCGCATTCGCGCCCGGGATGCCCATAGAAACCCCTGCACGATACGCATCGTTCATCACCCGAAATTCCTGGATCGCCGTCAGGCCGTTGAGCATATCGGGCATCTCAATCGCCTGCCCCTCACCCACAGGCCGAGGCTCGTCGAGCAGTGGCATCGTCGCAGTGTTTGATCGTGGAGTATTGAAGATGAGCCGTTGACTAGGCTGCGCCGCACTTTCTGCTTTTCCAAGTTGAACAGATACTACCGCTGCCTCATGCCCCTGCACAGTCACAACTCGCCTTGCATCGGCGAAGTTGGCGCGGTGCACCGTCACCTCATAGCGCCCGTCCGGAAGATCGGCAAACTGGAACCTTCCATTTCGATCGCTGGCCGTCGAAAACGATCGTTCCGTTCCATCCTGCACCACCGTTACGGTAGCCTCGGCTACATTCACGCCTGAAAGGTCAGTAAGCCTTCCGCTCAGCGAGCCGCCGAAGCTCTGCTGTTGAGCCAGCAAACTCGCCGTTGCACAAAACAACGCAAATACAGGAACGGATCGACTCAACAAAGTGACCTCCCACAGATGCCGCAGAACGCCGCAAGTTTACCAAACCAACCACTGCCCTCGTCCATTCCGCAATCAAAGGCATCGCTTTGCAATAACTTACGCATCTCACTGCATAACGCGCACGTAGACGCACGAAAGGTCAACCCCATCCATGAAACCAGCAACCATCATCGGAGCTTTGCTCATTCTCCTAGCCATCATCGGATTTGCCACCGGAGGCATCTCCTTCACGCACCAGAAGAAAGACGTCGATCTCGGACCCGTCCAGGTCTCCCACGAAACCAAGGACACATTGCCAATCTCCCCCATCCTTAGCACCCTCGCACTTGTCGCCGGTGTCGGCTTGGTCGCAGTTGGGGTCAAAGGCCGCTAGACACAACCAATTCCTGAGCGGCGCACAACAGCCGCTCGGGAGTCGGGAGCACAAGGCACAGTCATTTCAGATACGCCCGTACCAGATCGATCAGATCTTCTCCCAGATCCGGTGTAAGTGGAGCGTGACCGTCCTGCAAAAGATGCAGCCGGATATGGTCCTCCAGAACCTCCGCCATCAAGCCGTTGATACCGCCCCTCACCGCAGCCAACAGCATCAAAACCTCGGCGCAGTCATGGTCCTCGGCTGCAAGCTTTCGCTCGACCGATTCCATCTGCCCGCGAATCCGTTTCATTCGATTCAGCAGCTTCGCTTTTTCACGATTTACGTGTGACATAAATATAACTCCTATACCCTACGGGGGTATACTATCAGTGTTGTTCATCCGCGACGCAAGCCCTTCACAGCCAGTCTTGCAGCAGAAAGGAGAAGTCAGCCAAATGATCATGCAAATGACCAAACGGATGTTGCATCTTAATCGATCAAAGATGTCCCGTCCTCGCCCCGATATCGTTCGCCGCTGGGTTGAAACCGCGGATGAGCGTTGTCCGCTCGCCTGTGTCTGGTTCGCCCTGCCCGCAGTCATCGCGGATACCCTCGCCGACCATGACGACGACCCCGGATCAATGCGGCCTGCCTTCTCCCGTCGTTCTTTGAAGGCAGGCTGTTTGCTCTATATTCATACTTCTCCTGCACCCTTAATACGATCATCCCGAATGCCCAAGGACTCGATGCAAGCGCTGGCCGCTCTCTTTCTTCTTACTCTTTCGCTCACTTGCTATGGCCAGGATCTGCTCCCGGAAGATCCGCATCCAAGCAAACCCGCGGCTCCGTCCAAACCATCGGCACCAGAGACAGACCCACCCCTGACCATCTTTCCGCACTCTGAAACCTCCCGCTTTCTGGCGACCGGGCAAGCCAATATCATCCTGCAGGGCCACGGCCCCTTCCACTCTCCCTACGAAGGAATCAACAGCCTCCAAAGCCGAGGCGAATACAAGACTTCCCTGCTCGGAACGCTCTTCCTCGGAGCGCAGGTCAACCGCAACCCCCGGTACAACACCGACGCCATCCTGGACATTGAATCCTCCGGCGGCCGCGGCATCAGCCAGGCGCTCGGTCTCGCCGGCTTCACCAACCTCGACGTCGTCCGCAACCCAAACCTCGGCTCGAAGCCCTACATCGCCCGCGTTCAGATTCACCAGACCCTCGGCCTCACCGACAAGCTCATCGAAAGCGAACGCACACCTTTCGCTCTGGCTACGCAGGTTCCCGAGCGTCGCTTCGAGCTCCACTTCGGCAAGATGAGCCTCCCCGACTACTTCGACATCAACACCGTCGGCTCCGACAGCCACCTCCAGTTCCTCAATTGGACCATCGACAACAACGGAGCCTGGGACTACGCCGCCGATACCCGCGGCTACACCTACGCCGGCGTCCTTGAATACCACGACAAAAACTGGTCCGCCCGCTACGGTCTCGCCGCCATGCCCACCACCGCCAACGGCATCGACCTCGACTGGGCCATCAGCCGCGCCAGTGGACAAAATATGGAGTTCGAGCTCCGTAAATCGCTGCTCGGTCCACTCGTCTCCTCCGACCGCAAAGGCACCGTCCGCGTGCTCAGCTTCGTCAACCATGCCAACATGGGCCTCTATCGTGACGCCGTAAATGCCTTCCTCGCCGGACAGGATCCCAAGCCCGACATCGTCGCACACAGGAAGTTCAGCTCCGTAAAGTACGGCTTCGCCCTCAACGCCGAGCAGGAAGTGACCCGGAACCTCCGCGCCTTCACCCGCATCGGCTGGAACGAGGGCCAGCACGAGTCCTTCGCCTACACCGAGGTCGATCAGACCGTCTCGTTCGGCGGCGACTACTCCGGACGCGGATGGTCCCGCCCCAACGACAAGCTGGGCGTGACCTTCGTCAGCAATGCCATCAAGAAAGACCACCAGAACTACCTGGCCTACGGTGGCCTCGGTTTCCTGCTCGGTGACGGCAAACTGAACTACGGTCGCGAAAACATCGTCGAAGCTTACTACAATCTGCACGCGTGGCGCGGCGTCTACTACGCGCTCGACCTCCAATCCATCAACCACCCCGGCTACAACAGAGATCGTGGTCCGGTCCTGGTCGAATCCCTAAGAATGCACGTCGACTTCTAGATCGGTTTTTCCTAGACCGGTTTTTCAAAAAAAGATGATGTGGTCAAAATCGAAGTGTCATCCTAAGCGGAGCAACTCGCGCACTTGCGAGTTGCGGAGTCGAAGGACCTGTGGTTGTTTTCCTCTACCTTACGTTTACGGTATCCCTATCCATGGATCCACTCTATGTCTGCCCTAAAACCAAAAGTACGAACCTAAGCCACATCAATTGAATACTTTGCGCAAAAAAGTACGGGTAGGGATGTAGCCTCGAACCTAACCCCAAGACCGTATACTCCAGATTGTGATCCAGCTCTTCGGCTTCCTTATAGGTCTCATCTTCGGCAGCTTCCTGAACGTCTGCATCTCTCGCATACCTAATGGTGAGTCGATCGTCCACCCTCGTTCCCGCTGCCCACAATGCGGAGCGACGATCCGCTGGTACGACAACATCCCCCTCCTGAGCTGGCTCCTCCTCCGGGGCCACTGCCGCGACTGCAAACAGTCCATTCCGCGGAGTTATCCGCTCGTAGAGCTCGCTGTAGGCCTCTGGTTCATGGTGCAGGCGATACAGCTTCAATCGGCACCTCCCAGCGTTATCTATAAGCTCGAGATCGTATCCCTCGCCATCCTCGGCTTCCTCCTGATAGGCCTCATCGTCATCGACTGGCAGACATTAACCCTCCCCGACACCTTCACCCTGACCGGGATCGCCATCGCCATCTTCCTCGTCTGCACCCAGGCAATCTTCCTCGGCCCCACCGAAGACCAAGTCCTTCTCACCAAACATAGCCTTCACCTCACCAGTCCCGGAGGAGTAACCGATCACGGCAACGTCTTCCTCACTGGCCCCGAAAGCCTCATCTTCGGCCGTATCGCCGCCATCGTCGGAGCCGCTCTCATCCTCCTGGTCGTCCGCTGGCTCTATAAAGCCCTTCGCCATCGCGAAGGTATGGGTTTGGGCGACGTAAAGCTCCTCGCCATGATCGCCGCCTTTCTCGGCTTCTGGCCATCGATCCTCGCCCTCTTTATCGGCGTTCTGCTTGCAAGCCTCTACGGAGTCGTCCTGCTGTTCCGAGGCAAAGCCCATGCCACCACCAAGCTAGCCTTCGGCAGCTTCCTTGCCATCGGCGGACTCTTCTCCGCGCAGTTCGGCGACCGCATCATCAACATGTACACCGCACTTCTTCGATAGCCGCACAAACAAAGCCATTTACTTGACACTTGCCAGCCGCAATCTTAGAGTCGAAGATGGCCATGCAAAGTTACCCCTACATATGGAACTACCTTCCCCTGGTGCTTCAGATTCTGGTCGCCCTAGGGCTTGCATGCGGCATGGTGGGCGCCTCCTTTTTCATCGGCAAACATAAGAACTCCCGCACCAAAGCCAGCACCTACGAGAGCGGCATGGACCCCATCGGCGACGCCCGCGGCCGCTTCTCGGTCCGTTTCTATATGGTCGCGATGCTCTTTATTCTCTTCGACGTGGAAGCTGTCTTCATGCTTCCCTGGGCCGTTATCTTTCGCCGCCTGCCCGCCATCACTGGCTCCCGTATGTTCGGCTTCTACGAGATGATTGTCTATCTCGGTTTCGTCGCCGTCGGCCTCTTCTATGTCTGGAAGAAAGGCATCCTCGACTGGGCCAACGACAAGGGAGACCTCTAGTTATGTACGATCCCACCTCAGCCCTCACCGGCACCGAAGCCGTCTTCGCGGCCCACCCCGATAACGCCGCCGTCCAAGCGCTCTCATCGCTCGCTATCGACGCCAAGTACGACCGCGACGAGTTGACCATCACCGTCACCCGCGAGACCGTCATCGCCGCTTGTCAGGCCCTTCAGCAAGCAGGCTACAACTTCCTTGAGACCGTCACCGCAGTCGACTGGTACCCCTCCGAACCTCGCTTTTACATCACCTACCACATTCTGTCGCACTCGCTGAAGCAGCGCATACGCCTCGTCGTCCGGCTCAACAGCGAAGACGCCTCCATCGACAGCATCGTCACCGTCTGGCCCTCAGCAAACTTCTACGAGCGCGAAGTCTTCGATCTCTTCGGTGTTCACTTCGGCGGCCATCCTAACCTCCGCCGCATCATGATGCCCGAAGACTGGAACGGGAATCCCCTACGCAAGGACTACCCCGTGGAGGGCTATCGCTAATGGCACCCGTCGCTGCTCCCGATCAGATCAACCCCGGCATCGAAGACGTAGTTGCTGATGCCAAACTGAATCACCACGGTACCGACCCCACCTCCGATCAGACCATGATCATCAACATGGGTCCGCAGCACCCCTCGACCCATGGCGTACTCCGTCTCGTAGTCGAAATTGACGGCGAAACCGTCGTCTCGCTCGCTCCTGACATCGGCTACCTGCACACCGGCATTGAAAAGACCTGCGAGGCCAAGTTCTACCAGCAGGTCGTCCCCCTCACCGACCGCGTCGACTATCTCTGCCCCATGACCAACAACCTCACCTACTGCCTCGCAGTAGAGAAGTTGCTCGGCCTCGAGATTCCCGAACGCGCCCAATATCTCCGCGTCCTGCTCAACGAACTCACCCGCATCCAGTCGCATCTTGTCTGGCTCGGCACCCACGCCATGGATATCGGCGCGCTTACCATCTTCCTCTACTGCTGGCGCGAGCGTGAAGACATCATGCGCATCTATGAGAACGTCTCGGGCCAGCGCATGATGACCAGCTACTTCCGCATCGGCGGCCTCGCGCTCGAACCGCCGCTGGACTTCTACAAGCAGGTCCAGGACTTCCTGAACATGATGCCAGCGCGCATCGACCAGTATGAAAACCTCCTCACTGGCAATCCAATCTGGATGAATCGCCTCAAGGGAGTGGGCTATCTCTCAGCCGCAGACGCCATCGCTCTTGGCGTCACCGGACCGCCTTTGCGCGCCTCGGGCGTCGACTGGGACCTTCGCCGCGACATGCCCTACTCGGGCTACGAGAAGTTCGAGTTCAAGGTCCCCGTCTCCGATGTAGGCGATGTCTGGGCGCGCTACGTCGTCCGAATCGAGGAGATGCGCCAGTCGGTCAAGATCTGCCAGCAGGCGCTCGATGGTCTGCCCGAAGGCCGCATCGTAGCCGACGCCCCCAAGATCGTCCTGCCCGACCGCGAACAGATGAAGACCCAGATGGAATCCCTCATCCATCACTTCAAAATCGTCACCGAAGGCTTCGCTGTTCCCGCAGGAGAGGTCTTCCAGGCCGTCGAATCACCTCGCGGCGAGATGGGCTACTACGTCGTCTCCGACGGCACCGCCAAACCGTACCGCGTCCACATGCGCAACCCGTCCTACGCGACCCTGCAGGCACTCGAAACCATGTGCAAGGGTCGCCTCCTCGCCGATGTCGTCGCTGTCATCGGATCGATCGATATCGTCTTAGGAGAGATCGACCGCTAAAAGTATCAGCCATATTTCGTCTTCGTTTTTTTGTTCTTCGTTTTGCTTAAGGGCACGGCTTCAGCCCGTGCCGAAGAAGTTGAAATCAGAAAGGGGCTTTAGCCCCTGAGGTAACGGTTGGACACGAAACTCCACCGAGAGCTTTGGACCTCCTGGGCATCGCTGCTTCGCTCCTACGCCGCCGCCCACGGACTCAACAGCCGGCATCATGCAGTCGTCGAGGTCGGCGCAGATGAAATCACCCTCCGCGTAGCAAGCCGCTGGCTTCGCTTCACGCACGAGACGCTTCAAGATAGTGAAGGTAATCAGACCGGCTTCAGCCTCCAGGAAGACGGAACTGTTAAACTGAACGGTATCGCCGAAGAGATGGACCTTGCCGCCGAAAAACTGGCGCGGGAGATGATGCATAGTGAGTGATGTTTTTTTGTTGTCATTCCGCAGCGTAGCGGAGGAATCTGCTTCACCTTGCTGCCGAGGATCTTACGCATGAGCACAACAGCCAATACGATCTTCTCCCCGGAGCTGGCCGCCCGCTTCGACCATCTCGTAACGATCTACCCGCTCAAGCGCTCGGCGCTCGTGCCCATGCTGCTCTACGCGCAGGATGAGGTCGGCTACGTCTCCGACGCCGTCGTCACCGAGATCGCACAGCGCATCGGTATTCTGGAATTGGACGTACGCAACGTGCTTTCGTACTACTCCATGCTGCGCACCAAGCCCGCGGGCAAGTACAACCTGCAGGTTTGTACCAACATCTCCTGCATGCTGCGCGGCGGCTACGAGATCCTCGACCACTGCAAGGCCAAGCTCGGAATCGGCCATAAGGAAACCACAAAAGACGGCACGTTCTCTCTGGAAGAAGTAGAGTGCATCGGCGCCTGTTGCTGGGCTCCCGCCATGCAGGTCAACTACGACTTCCACGACAACCTCACCACCATCAAGGTCGACGAGATCCTCGAAACCTACCGCAACGGCCAGGGAAAGGACGTGAAGTAGATGCCTACCCTCGTCTCTCATCCAGATGAAGTCAAAGTAATCTCCCGCCGCTTCGGCATGGGTGCAGCCAACATCGATAAGTACATCGAACTCGATGGCTACAAAGCCGTCCAGCAGGCGCTCGCCGAAGGCCCGGAGAAGATGTCCGCCTGGATCATCGACACCATGAAGGCCAGCGGCCTTCGCGGACGTGGCGGAGCCGGCTTCCCCACCGGCATGAAGTGGTCCTTCGTTCCTAAAGTCAGCGAAAAGCCCAAGTACGTCCTGGTCAATGGCGACGAGTCCGAGCCCGGAACCTGCAAAGACCATGTCATCTTCCTCGAAGACCCGCACGCCGTCATCGAAGGCACCATGATCGCCGGCCTCGCCATCGGCTCCAAGCTCGGTTTCATCTACCTGCGCGGCGAGTACCGCTACCTCCTCAAGATCGTCGAAAAGGCCGTGGCCGACGCCTACGCCCGGGGCTTCCTCGGCAAAAACATCTTCGGCACCGGCGTCGACTTCGATATCATCACCCAGACCGGAGCCGGAGCCTACGAGGTCGGCGAAGAGTCCGCCCTCATGGAGTCGCTCGAAGGCAAGCGCGGCGTCCCTCGCATCAAGCCACCCTTCCCTGCTGTCGTCGGCCTCTACGGTGGCCCCACCGTTATCAACAACGCCGAGACCATCGCAAACGCCCCGCACATCCTTCTCATGGGCGGCGAGGCCTATGCCAAGCTCGGCACCGAGCGCAACGGCGGCACACGTCTCTTCGGCATCAGCGGTCACGTCGAGCGCCCCGGCGTCTACGAGCTACCCATGGGCTACTCGCTCCGCAAGGCAATCTACGACGTAGCCGGCGGCATCAAGGACGGCAAGAAGCTCAAAGCAGTCGTCCCCGGCGGCTCTTCCTGCCCCGTCCTCACCGCCGACGAGATCGACGTAGGCCTCGACTTCGACCAGATGGGCAAAGCTGGCACCATGCTCGGCTCGGGCGGCATCGTCGTGTTGGACGAGACCGTCTCCATCGTCGAATTCGCCCTCCGCACCATCGCCTTCTACCAGCACGAATCCTGCGGTTGGTGCATTCCCTGCCGCGAAGGCACGGACTGGATCAAGAAGACCCTCACCCGCGTCCACGCAGGCGGCGGCTCCAAAAAAGACATCGACAACGTTCAGTACCTCGCCGAAAACATGATGGGCCGCACCTTTTGCCCGCTCGGCGACGCCGCAGCCATGCCCACCCTCGGCTTCGTTAAGAAGTTCCGCAAAGAATTCGAAGACTACATCGAAGGCCGCAAGGCCGGAACCCCCATCATCACCGTTGAGCAGCTCGTTGGAGCACATTAAACCATGCCAGACGTAAATTTCATCGTAGACGGCAAGAAACTCACCGCACCCGCCGGCACCCTGCTCATCGACGCCTGCAAGTCCTCCGGCATCGAGATCCCGGCCTTCTGTTACTACCCCGGCCTCTCGCTCCAGGCAGCCTGCCGTATGTGCGTCGTCCGCATCGAGAAGATGCCGAAGCTCCAGACCGCCTGCACCACACCGGTCGCCGAAGGCATGGTCGTCCAGACCGAGACCCCCGAGATCGCTCAGGCCCGCAAGGCCACCCTGCAACTTCTCCTCGGCAACCACCCGCTCGACTGCCCCGTCTGCGATGCCGGCGGAGAGTGCGAGCTGCAGGACATGACCTTCAAGTATGGCGCCGCCGACAGCTTCTACGCCGAGCCCAAGAACCACCGCGAAGAGCAGAAGTGGTCACCCGTCGTCTACTTCGACCGCCCCCGCTGCATCCTCTGCTACCGCTGCGTGCGCATGTGCGGCGAAGGTATGGATGTCTTCGCTCTCGGCATCCAGAACCGCGGCAGCTCGAGCGTCATTGCACCGAATATTCCGGCCGCTCAAAGCCCCGACGACCTCGCCCACGTCGACTGCGAGCAGTGCGGCATGTGCATCGATGCCTGCCCCGTAGGCGCTCTCACCTCCGGCACCTATCGCTACAAGACCCGCCCCTGGGAGATGAATCACGTTGCCACCATCTGCACCCACTGTGGCGATGGCTGCAAGACCACGCTCGGCGTCCGCTCCACCTCCGACGGCAGCGAGATCGTTCGCGGCGACAACCGCGACAAGTCCGGCATCAACGGCGACTTCCTCTGCAACAAGGGCCGCTATGCCTTTGACTTTGCCAACCACACAGAACGCATCACGCAGCCTCTCGTCCGCCAGCCCAATGGCGAGCTCAAGCCCGTCTCCTGGGACCACGCCTTCGATCACGTCGGCAAAAAATTCCGGGAGCTCCGCGACACCCGCGGCGGCAAGTCCATCGGAGTCATCGGCTCCAACCGCACGACGAACGAAGAGTCCTACCTCCTCCAGAAATTCGCCCGCACGGCCCTCGGCACCAACAACATCGACCACCATCGCACCGCGGACTATGTCACCTTCGCCCAGGCCCTCGCCGGAACCAAAGGGCGCACCGCCTCTCTGCGCGACACCCAGACCGCGCCAGCCATTATGATCCTTGGCGGCGACCCTACCAACCAAGCCCCGGGCACCGCATGGAACATTCGCACCAACGTCCGCATTAATCGTGCACGTCTCTACGTCGCCAACTCCGAAGAGATCAAACTTCGCCGCCAGGCTCACGCCTTCGCGCACATCGCTCCCTTCAGCTACGGCGCACTCGCCAGCTTCCTCACCGGAGACGACACCGCCGTCGATACTCTGACACACTCCGGCGCAGACGCAGCTTCCTTCCATAACTTCCGCGAAACCGTCCGTGCCGAAGAGAGCCTCGTCGTCCTCATCGGCTCCGAGATTCGCGGCGCAGACCTGAAGCGCCTTCTTGCCTTCGGTCTTACCTTGCCGAACAGGAAGTTCGCGCTTCTCTCCGACTACGTCAACGCCCACGGCGCCGCCGACATGGGCCTGCTCCCCGACATGCTCCCCGGCTACACCCCGGTCGCATCTGCAGCCACCTTCGCCGAGTACAACGCCCCCGCCACTCCCGGACTCGACATGCTCGAAATCTTCGAAGCAGCCGGTCGCGGTGAACTCTCCGCTCTCTACGTCGTCGGCTCCAACCCTGTCGCCCGCTACAGCGTCGATCCCGCAGCCCTGAAGAACACCTTCGTCGTCGTACAGGACATGTTCCTCACCGAGACCGCCGCCCTCGCCGACGTCATCCTCCCCGCCGCGAACCTCTACGAGAAGTCCGGCTCCGTCACCAATAGCTACGGCGATCTCCAGCAGGTCAACAAAGCCGGAGACCGCGCCGGCGTCCGCACTGACTTCGAAATGATCGTCCGCATCGCCGACAGGATGGGCGCAAACATCTCCGAACTTGTCCCCTTCGGCAAAGGCACCCGCGCCGACATGGGCCAGTCACGCGGCGCGCAATCCGGCGAAGCCGACCGCCACGCCGTTTGGCTCACCGCAAACAATCTGGAGCCCAAGCTCAGCCCCTTCGATCCATGGGCCATCCTTGACGAGATCCAACGCCTCGTCCCCGGCTACAACCTCCTCCGTCTCCAGCTCCTCAGCGGCAACGACCAGCACCTCGATCCCGCCGCACCCGCAGAACTCGTACAAATCACCAGCCGCCGCGACCTCGTGCTTCCGGCAAACGACACCCTCTTCACCTCCGGCACGCTCGGTCGATACTCACCCATGCTGAACGATGTGCAGCAGTTCCAAGCAAACGAACCCTTGATTCAGATCCAGGCCACCGGCGATTGATCAAACGCAGCTCAACCGAAAGCAACCAATAGATTTCAGATTCAAGAGCCAGGAGCCAGAAGCTAAAACCGAATGAGCCACCTCACTCCATTCCAGACATTTCTGCTGCTCAGCATTCTCAAGATCGTAGTCGTCCTCGTCATCACTCTGACAGCAGTCGCCTACACGGTGCTGCTGGAGCGCAAGGTCCTCGGCCGCATCCAGAACCGCTGGGGCCCCTCACGCGTCGGCCCCTTCGGCCTGCTACAGCCCCTCGCCGACGGCGCCAAGCTCTTCCTCAAAGAAGACCTGCTCCCCTTCGCCGCCGAGCGCCCGCTCTTCATCATCGCGCCCATCATCGCGCTCACCTGCTCGCTTATTTCTATCGCCGTCGTTCCCTTCGGCCAGGTCCAGCACGTCGTCGTCAACGGTGTCGCCGTCGACATCTTCAACATAGCCGATCTCAACATCGGCCTGCTTGTCATCCTCGGCATCACCTCCATCGGCGTCTACGGCATCGCGCTCTCCGGCTGGTCTTCGAACAACAAGTTCGCTCTCCTCGGCTCGCTCCGCGCCACCTCGCAGATGATCAGCTACGAGCTCGCCCTCGGCCTGTCTCTAGTCGGTGTAGTCCTTCGCGCCCAATCCCTCAGCCTGCGCGACATCGTCAACAGCCAATCCGCCCACGGAGCACTCTCCTGGAACGTCTTCGGCGGCTTCCAGTTCGTCGCCTTCTTCGTTTATCTCCTCGCCGCCTACGCCGAGACCAACCGCGCCCCCTTCGACCTCCCCGAGGCCGAGTCCGAGCTCATCGCCGGTTACCACACCGAGTACAGCTCCATGAAGTTCGCCATGTTCTTCATGGCCGAGTACGCCAACATGATCACCGTAAGCTGTGTCGCGACCCTTCTCTTCTTCGGCGGAGCGTCCAGTCCCTTTGGCAATCTCTTCCCCGCCATCGGTGGCCCCATTGTGCAGGCCATCCTGCCCATCTTCTGGTTCGTCGTCAAAGTCTTCGCGTTCCTTCTGCTCTACATCTGGGTTCGCGGCACCGTTCCCCGTTTCCGTTATGACCAGCTCATGTCCTTCGGTTGGAAGTTCCTACTTCCGTTGTCCATGGCCAATATCATCGTCACCAGCCTCATCTATGCTTTACGCGGCTAGCCTTGCGGCAAGCTGTTTTACAATCAGCAGATAGCCCGTAACATCTGCTCCGTTTCAAACGAGATCGAAGAAGGACTCATCGGATCATCATGCAACTGGCACTCTTCATCATCTTTGGCGCGCTGGCGGTCGCAGGAGCACTCAACTTCCTGTTCCAGAAGCACCCCATCAACAGCGCCCTCTCGCTGGTCGTCGTCATGATGTCGCTGGCCGTCCTCTACTGGTCGCTCGGCGCGGAGTTCCTCGCCGCCGCTCAGGTCATCGTCTACTCCGGCGCCATCATGGTGCTCTTCGTCTTCATCATCATGCTGCTCAACGCCGGCGAAGAAGAACGAACCACCGGCAGCCGAGCCGCCTACATCGCCGGAGTTCCCGGAGCCGCCGCCATATTCTGCCTGCTCAGCTTCGTCTTCCTCTCCGAAGGCAAAGCTCTCGGGACTGCTAACCTCGGCGGCCACCTGAACCACGCCGTCAGCAACATATCCGAGCTCAGCGCTGTCCTCTTCACGAAGCTTCTTCTCCCCTTCGAGGTCACCTCAATCCTGATCCTCATAGCCATCCTCGGAGCCGTCGTGCTCGCGCGAAAGGAGCAGTAGCCCCTTATGAACGCAGCCGTTCCCATCGCCTGGTACCTCATCCTCGCCGCGATCCTCTTCTCCGTCGGCGTCGCGTCGTTCCTCATCAAGCGCAACATCGTCACCGTTTTCATGTCCATCGAGCTCATGCTCAACGCCGTCAATCTGACCTTCGTCGCATTCGCGCACATGTGGCACCAGGTCTCGGGACAGATCTTCGTCTTCTTCGTCATGGTCGTAGCCGCAGCGGAAGCCGCGGTCGGCCTGGCCATCATCATCTCCATCTTCCGCACACGCCAGACCCTGAACGTCGATCAGGTCAACCTGATGAAACTTTGAGATTCGAGAAATATTGATGCCCGCTTCTTATCTCTGGCTAATTCCGCTGCTTCCTTTCGCCGGCTTCCTTATCAACGGAATCCTTGGCCGCAAGTTCCCGCGCGCCCTCGTCACCGCCGTTGCTCTCATCTGCACCGCCATCCCCGTCATCCTCTCGGTATGGCTCTGGATCACAATCAAAGCCTCGGGCGCACCCGAAGGCATGAGCATCATCGGAAGCCCCTGGATCTCCATCACCGGCCTCCAGATCGACTTCGCCCTCACCGTCGACCATCTCACCCTCATCATGCTCGGCGTGGTCACCGGCGTCGGCTTCCTCATCCACCTTTACTCCGCCGGATACATGGCACACGAAGAAGGCTACTGGCGCTTCTTCGCCTACCTCAACCTCTTCATGTTCTTCATGTCCATCCTGGTCCTCGCCGAGAGCTTCCTTCTGCTCTTCGTCGGCTGGGAGGGCGTCGGCCTCGCCTCTTACCTCCTCATCGGCTTCTACTTCAAGAAGGACTCCGCCGCCAACGCCGGTAAGAAAGCCTTCATCGTCAACCGTATCGGCGACTTCGGCTTCCTGCTCGCCATGTTCCTCATCGTCGCCAACTTCGGTTCGCTTAGCTTCTCGCACGTCTTCTCGAGCATCGCCGCCAACCCCGATTGGCATGGCGGCATCCTCACCGCCATCGCACTCCTGCTCGTCGTCGGTGCAGCCGGCAAATCCGCGCAGATCCCTCTCTACGTCTGGCTCCCCGACGCCATGGAAGGCCCCACCCCCGTCTCCGCCCTCATTCACGCGGCAACGATGGTCACGGCTGGCATCTACATGGTCGCGCGTTGCCACACTCTGTTCGACCGCTCACCCTACGCTCTCGGCGTAGTCGCCATCATCGGCGCCGCCACGGCCATCTTTGCCGCCTGCATCGGCCTCGTTCAGCACGACATCAAGCGCGTTCTGGCCTACTCCACCGTCTCCCAGCTCGGCTACATGTTCCTGGCCTGCGGAGTCGGAGCCTATGAAGCCGGCATCTTCCACCTGATGACTCACGCCTTCTTCAAGGCGCTGCTCTTTCTCGCCGCCGGCTCAGTCATCCACGCGCTCTCCGGCGAGCAGGACATGCGCAAGATGGGCGGTCTCCGCAAGCGCATCCCCGTCACCTTCTGGACCATGACGATGGGCGTCTTCGCCATCGCGGGCATCCCGCCGCTGGCCGGTTTCTTCTCCAAGGACGAGATCCTCTTCCGCGCCTTCGTCTCGCCTAATCCACTGGGCAAGCTCCTTTGGCTCGTCGGCCTCGTCACCGCTGGTATGACCGCCTTCTACATGTTCCGCCTCTGGTTCAAAACCTTCTTCGGCCCCGAGAACTTCGACGAGCATGCCCACGATCATGAAACCGCACACTCCCACGGGGTCCACGAGTCTCCCTGGATCATGCTCTTCCCACTAGTAGTGCTGGCCATCCTCTCGGTCATCGGCGGATGGGTTGGCATTCCCATTGCCTTTGGAGGAAAAGACAAAGCTGAACACTTCCTCCAGCCAGTTTTCAACGCAGGTGTCGTTGAAACAGCTACCAATGTCGCAAGCCACGGCCTGGAACTTGCACTGGCCGCAATCTCGGTCCTTGTCGCTGCCTTCGGCTTCTTCATCGCCTACGTCTTTTATTACAAGAAGCCGGGCACAGCCACGGCCTTCGCAAAGAAGGCTCCAGCCCTCTATCGCCTCGTCGAAAACAAGTTCTACGTCGACGAAATCTACTCGGCCGTCATCGTCACACCGCTGCTCATGTTCACTCGCATCTTCCTCGGCGGCCTCATCGACAGCGTCCTCGTCAACGGCTCAGGGAAAGCCGCTGGCGCAACCACCAGAGGCCTCAGCGCTCTTACCAGCCGCATCCAGTCCGGAAACATCCGCTCCTACGCAGGCTGGCTCGCCTTAGGCGCAGCAGCAGTCCTTGTCGTCATGATCTTTGGCCGTTCATTCTGGATGCACTAAACATCCATCGTTGTACTTGTCGCAATTTGCTGTTGTTGTTCTTGCTGTGGTTAGTTGTTCTTGCTGTTGTTAGTTTTACGTCGTCATCCTGAGCGTAGCGAAGGATCACTGTATTTGCTTTGCCGTTGCTTATTCTTTTGTTTGTCATCCCGTAGGGATCTGCTTCTGTCGTTGCTTTGTTTTTTCGCATCATGCACCACCCAAAAATTCAATGAATATCGACCACTCCATCCTGACCCTCATCACCTTCCTCCCCCTAGCGGGCGCGGTCCTCCTGGCGCTCCTGCCGGACAACGGCAAGCTGATGCAGTGGGGCGCGCTCGCCGTCACTCTAGTCACTTTCCTGCTCACCCTGCACCTGCCCGCCCACTTCGTCACCGGAGCCGCCGCCGGAACCTTCCAGTTCGAGCAGAACGTCTCCTGGATCTCCAGCCCCGCCATTCGCTACCACCTCGGCGTCGATGGCCTTTCTATGTGGCTCGTCGTGCTCACCGGCTTCCTTGCGCCTCTTGGCGTCCTCGCCTCCTGGCGCGCCATCGACACCCGCAAAAGACTCTTCTACATCCTCTTCCTTCTCCTTCAGGTCGCGATGTACGGCGTCTTCGTCTCGCTCGACCTCTTCCTCTACTACGCCTTCTGGGAGCTCTCCCTCGTCCCGATGGTCCTGCTCATCGCCACCTTCGGCCGCACCGAAAACCGTCGCCGCGCCGCCATCAAGTACTTCCTCTACACCTTCATCCCCTCGGCCATCCTGCTCGTCGCGATGGTCTGGCTCTACGCCCGCACCGGCACCTTCGATCTCCCGACCCTCTCGGCCCTAGCCGCCACCCACGGCATCTCGACCAACTCCGCCGCCCTCTGGCTGGCCTCGCTTGCCTTCCTCGCCGCCTTCGCCGTCAAGGTTCCTATCTTCCCGCTCCACGGATGGCTCACCGACGCCGTCGCCGAAGCCCCCACCGCCGCCGTCATGGTCCTCGCCGGCAAACTCGGCCTCTACTCCATCCTGCGCTTCTCCTTCGGCATCTTCCCCGAGCAGTCCCGCCACATCGCCCCCTGGCTCATCGCCCTCGGAGCCATCGGCATCGTCTACGGCGCACTCCTCGCCCTCGTCCAGAAGGACCTCAAGCGTCTCGCCGCCTACGCCACCCTCGGCCACGTCAGCGTCGTCATCCTCGGCATCTTCTCCTTCACCATCTCCGGCCTCGACGGCGGTATCTTCCAGACCCTCAACGAAGGCCTCGGCGGCGCAGCACTCTTCCTCCTCCTCGGCTTCCTCTACGAGCGCTACGGCACCTACGACATCCGTGAGTACGGCGGTCTCGCCGCGCAACTCCCCTGGATGGTGACCCTCTTCGTCATCACCACCCTCTCCGTCATCGGGCTACCCATGCTCAACGGCTTCGTCGGCGAGTTCCTCGTCCTCTCCGGCTCCATGCAATCGGCCATCACCCACCACGTCGGCTGGACCGTCCTCGCCACCACCGGCGTCATCCTCACGGCCTCCTACATGCTCTGGATGATCCAACGCGTCTTCTATGGCGACCTCGGCCTCAAGCCCTCCACCGTCACCGCGCCTGACCTCAACGCCCGCGAACACGCCGCCCTCTGGCCCCTCGTCGCCCTCTTCCTCCTCATGGGCCTCGGATCGCCCTACTGGATCCGCGCCATCGACACCGCAGGCGTCTGGCTGGCACAAGAACCGGCGCAGCTCGAACCGGCGGCCACAACTTCAACAGCACCCATATCGAACGTAGAAGGAGGTCAGCGCTAATGCCAGGCCTATCGCCCAACATCCTCGCCCTCCTCCCCGAATACATCCTCACCCTCACCGGTATTCTCATCATGCTGGCCGAGCCCTGTCTCAAGCCCGGCAGCTCCCGCAAGCCCCTCGGCTGGATCGCCATCGCCGGTACCGCCGTCGCCGGCCTCGCCAGCTACTATCAGCTTCAGCTCGGCACCCTCCACGCCTTTTCCAACACCATCCAGTCCGACGCCTTCTCCGCGTTCTTCCACATGCTCATCGCCGCCGTCGTCTTCGCCACCCTCCTCGGGTCGCTCGACTACTTCGAAGGCAACGCCACCCACGCCGGCGAGTACTTCGCTCTCGTTCTCTTTGGTGCCACCGGCATGATGTTCATGACCTGCTCGGTCGAGCTCCTCATGGTCTTCATCGGCCTCGAGATCTCCTCCATCTCCACCTACATCATGGCCGGCTTCCGCAAGGGCCAGGCCACCGGTTCCGAGTCTTCCCTCAAGTACTTCCTCCTCGGTTCCTTCGCTACCGCCTTCTTCCTCTACGGCATCGCGCTTGCCTTCGGAGCCACCGGTTCCACCAACATCTACGCCATCGCCCACGGCCTCGAAACCACCGCCACCCCGGCCCTTGCCTTCACCGCCCTCGCCCTCATCATCATAGGCCTCGGCTTCAAGGTTTCCGCCGCTCCCTTCCACGTCTGGACGCCCGACGTCTACCAGGGAGCCCCGGCACCCGTCGTCGGACTCATGTCCACCGCGCCCAAGGCGGCCGCCTTCGCCGTCCTGCTCCGCATCACCTTCACCACCTTCCCCACCTACCAGCACCGCTGGTCGATCCTCATGTGGGGCTTGGCCGCCCTCTCGATGACCGTCGGTAATCTCGGTGCCCTGCTCCAGCGCGACGTCAAGCGCATGCTTGCCTACTCCAGCATCGCCCACGCCGGTTACCTCCTCGTCGCCTTCACCGCCTTCCCGCTCGACGGCATCGCCGCTGCCTGCTTCTACACCGCTGCTTACGCCGCCATGAACGTCGGCGCCTTCGCCGTCATCACCCAGGTCTCCGGCTACGACGAGACCGCCCGCACCACCACCGACTACACCGGCCTCGCCCTCAAGCGACCCATTCTCGCCGCCCTGATGGCCTTCTTCCTCCTCTCGCTCATCGGAATTCCCTTCACCGGCGGCTTCTTCGGCAAGTTCTACGTCTTCTCCGCCGCCATCAGCTCCGGCCACGTCTGGCTCGCTGTCATCGGCCTGCTTAACAGCGGCGTAGCCTGCTTCTACTATCTCCGCCTGCTATCCGCCATCTACAGCCGCCCCGCCACGGAGAGCAGCCACATCAGCAGCCGCGCCGTCAGCGTCCCCGCCGGCATCGGACTCGCACTCGCCGCCCTCTCCACCCTCATCCTCGGCATCCTCCCCGATGGCGCGCTCCGCCTGGCCCAATACGCCAGCAGCACCACCCGCATCGAGCAGGCCCGCCAGCAGTGCGCCAACCACCCACAAGACTGCCACATCGAACCAGACTCCGACCTCCACTAAGCACAACACCCGAGCCATCCTGAACGAGCAGCCTTCTCTCGTTCAGGATGGCTAACTGTCAGCAGGCTCATACACCTATCCGTCAGACCGGGGGAAGTTATAGTGTCTCTATCCAAGGAGAACTAATGCATCTCTTCTTCAAGCTCCTCCCGCCGCGCCCCACCTTTGCCGCTGACATGACCGAACAAGAGCGCGCCCTCATGGCCCAGCACGCCATCTACATCCGTACCCACTACGACGCCGGCGCCGTTCTCGCCTACGGCCCTGTGCTCTCCACCGAAGGTGCCTTCGGCATGGCCATCCTCGACATGCCCGATCTCGCGACCGCCGAAACCTTCGCCGCCAATGACCCCACCGTTATCGCCAAACTCAACACCTATCAAATCTGTCCCATGCACCTCGCCGGATCCCAACCCTCCCGCACTCTCTGACTCCAAACAGAAAAGCCCCCGCCGAAGCGGAGGCCTTCCACACCATAACCTGAGAGCTTACTTAACCTTCAGGAAGATGATGACGAACGTAAACAGCGCGAGAGACTCGATAAATGCAAGACCGAGAATCAGGAAGATAAAGATTCCAGGACGTGCACCCGGGTTACGCGCCAGAGCCTCGGTTGCCGAGGCCGTCGCCTTACCCTGACCCAGACCGCAGAGACCAGCCGCAAGGGCCATGCCCAAACCGGCAGCCAACGGAACCCACTGGTTGGCAACCTCGCCACCCTGCGCAAAAGCCGGCGTTGCGAGCAGCAGCGCGGCCAACGACATAAACAGATATTGCAGCTTCTTCATGTAATACTCCGTCTCCCGTCAGATACGCCGCCAGTGGGTGGTTGATGCTCACCGTGCTGGCACCCTCACGCTATGCGGCGTTGTTGCTACCGCGAAGAGGGAGCCCCTCCGCAGCAAACTCAAGATCTCAACAAAACTTCATCTGCTCAGCGCTTTGGCTTCTAGGTAGCCCAATGCTTTAGCTTTGGGTCTCCCTGGGGTATGCCTTCCTACCCCAGCCCAAATTCTAATGGTCGTGCGCTACAGCCAGTGACAGATAGATCGCCGCCAGCAGCAGAAACACATAAGCCTGAATCACAGCCACACCAAGGTGCAGCCCAAGGAACACCAGCGGCACTCCAATCGGGATCAACGAGAAGAACGCCAGCGTCAACAGGTCACCCGCAAACATATTCGCGTAAAGTCGAACTGTCAGCGAAAGCACACGCGCGCAGTGCGAAATGATCTCGATCGGCAGAAGCAGCGGATACAGCCACCACACAGGCCCCAGGAACTGCTTGATGTAAGCCGGACCATTCGCCCGAATACCGTGGTAGTGGTAGTAGATAAACGTGACCAACGCAAATCCCAGCGGCACCACAACATTCGCCGTTGGCGACTCCAGCCCCGGAATCAGTCCCAGCAGATTGCTCAGCAGGATGAACAGGAACAGCGCCGTCAGGTAGCTGACAAACCGCTCATAGCCATGCCCGATGATCTGCTCGCCCTGGTCGGCCACAAACTCATTCGTCATCTCCGCCAGGTGCTGCACGCCGTTCGGCTTCTCGACATTCAGCGTCAGTCGCACCACAACGAAGTAAGCGATCAGCACGGCAAATACCAGAAGCTCCATAGCGAATGCATCCGTAATCGGAGCCTGCGGATACTTCGGCTGCACATGCACAGCCCGCAGCAGCGCCGTCACGGACGCGGCAAAGTGGGCATTCAAAAATTGGGTCAACAAAGTCTGTGTCGGCATATAAATTTCAGTCGAATCTGGCCCGAACGCCGGTCTAGACAGTCCACGCCTTCATCAGCCTCAATCCCTCCACCGAGAGTGCAAACACTCCCAGCGCAAGGCCTCCAGCCAGCGCATAGACCGATCCGTTCAGTACCTTAAGGCTAACATAAAGCAGCACAACCGTAAGCCCCAGTCGCAGGAAGAATCCCACCAAAACCATCCCCATCGGCCGCGCCTTGGCCCCGCCGTCCATCCGGACCATCACAGCAGTCATCAACCGCAGCCACTCATACAGCCCCGACCCCGAAATCGCAGCTCCCACCAACAGCAGCACCGCACTCTGCCAGCCCAGCTTCCACCACAGCAGCGGAGCTACCACCACCGTCACCACCACCAGCAGACGCAACGCCCGCATAATCGTCCGCTTGAAATCTTCGTCGCTGAAGCTCTCCATCGCTCTCATCGGCTCTGCCCCGTCCGCATCGACACCCGCATCAACGGTCCCTCTTCAAATACCGCGAAGCCGTCACAAATATCTGCATAAAACCTGCCGCCGCACCCAGCAGAATCCCCACAATCCCCATCCAGTTCTGATGGAAGTGCTTATCCAGCCACGCCCCAATCAGCCACCCGATCACACATCCCGCCGGCAGCGCAATCGCCAGCTGAATCATCGACTCGGCTTTCACCAACTCGCCCAGCGCCTTACCCTTATTCTTTTCCGCTCCATCATCCGCCATAACTCAACCATTACATCACGACAACCCGACCACGGATCAAACGGATAGAGGCAAAACCCGACACACTACTTGTCCTGTACTAGATAAAAAAACCAATCGCTGCAATCGGTGAAAATCGGTGTTAAGCAGTTGCACTTATCCGTTTTCCTCCGCCCTTATCCGCGGTCGGCCCCGTCCCGCTATACTGAAACCTCAATCCCATCAGCCAAAAGGAAAACCCGTGTTCGAGTCCGAGTTTGAGCAAAATCTCTACGCCCTCCGCCGCGACAAGCTGAAGCAGATCGCCGCCCTCGGACAGGAAGCTGGCCTCACCGAGGCCCAGGCCACCTACCCCAACTCCTTCCCCACCAGCCACACCATACCCGAGCTCCGCGCCGCCTTCGACCCCCTCACCGCCCAGGACCTCGAATCCGCCCCCACTCCCATCACCGTTCGCATCGCCGGCCGCATCATGGCCATCCGCGTCCAGGGCAAGGCGGGCTTCGCCCAGCTCCAGCAGGGCGGCCAGCGCATGCAGATCTACGTCCGCAAGGACGACGTCGGCGAAAACGCCTTCGCCCTCTACAAGCTCCTCGACCTCGGCGACCACATCGGCGTTAGCGGCCACCTCTTCCGCACCCGCACCGGCGAGCTCACCATCCACGTCACCAAGCTCACCTTCCTCGCCAAGGCCCTCCTTGCCCTGCCCGACAAGTACCACGGCCTCGCCGACACCGAGCTCCGCTACCGCCAGCGCTACGTCGACCTCTTCATGAACACCGGCGCCCTCAAGCCCGCCACGCCTCCCACAGCTCTAGCAACCGAGGCCGCCGAAGCCGCCGTTGTCGAGCCCTCAACCGAAATCACCGACACCGCCGAAGAAGCCCCCCGCAACGTCCGCGAAGTCTTCGTCAAACGCGCCGCCATCCTCCACGCCATCCGCTACTTCTTCGACCACCGCGGCTACATCGAAGTCGAAACCCCCATGATGCAGCAGATCGCCGGCGGCGCCGCAGCCCGCCCCTTCACCACCCATCACAACGAGCTCGACCTCGACCTCTACCTCCGCATCGCCCCCGAGCTCTACCTCAAGCGCCTCGTCGTCGGAGGCCTAGACCGCGTCTACGAGATCAACCGCAACTTCCGCAACGAGGGCGTCAGCACCCGCCACAACCCCGAGTTCACCATGCTCGAGTTCTACCAGGCCTACGCCAACTACCACGACCTCATGCGCCTCACGGAAGAGCTCATCATCGACGTCGCCTACCAGGTCAACAGAACAACCATCACCCACTTCAACGGCCACGAGATCGACCTCGCAAAATGGACCAAGCTGTCAATGCGCGAAGCCATAATCCACTTCTGGCCCGAGGCCGCCGGCGAAAAGCCCGCCCTCTCCGTCTTCACCGACAAGGACTCCACAGTCGCTCTCGTCCATCAGCTCCGCGCCGCCAACATCAGCATCGAATACGCCCCCACCGAACCTCTTGGCAAGACCATCGCCACCATCTTCGAAACAGTAGCCGAGTCCCACCTCATTCAGCCCACCATCATCTACGACTTCCCCCTGGCCGTCAGTCCCCTCTCCAAGAAAAAACCCAACGAGCCCGACTGGGTCGAGCGCTTCGAGTTCTACATCGGAGGCTTCGAGGTAGGCAACGCCTTCTCCGAGCTAAACGACCCCGAAGACCAGCGCCAGCGTTTCCTCGACCAGCTCGACCAGAAAGAAAAAGGCGACGACGAAGCCCACCAGATGGACGAGGACTACGTCCGCGCCCTCGGCTACGGCCTCCCCCCCACCGCAGGCGAAGGCATCGGCATCGACCGCCTCACGATGCTCCTCACCAACTCCCGCTCCATCCGCGACGTCATCCTCTTCCCCCTCATGCGCCCCGTCATCAAGCAGCAGCAAGCCGACCAACCCCACGGAGAATCCGCCGAGTAAGTCATTCTGACCACAGCGAAGAACACCATCCGAGGGTTTAGTCGGATAGCGCTTTCTTCACGACGGCCTCCTTGTGGGCTTTGTCCGCATCATCCGCAACGGATGGTGTCGTCTCTTTCAGGTCGATCGTAACCTTGTCGATCTTGCCCGTGAACCTGAACGGCACCTGATAGGCCTCGCTGACGGCCGTGCCCTCATCCGCGCCAACGTCGGCGCCCTCGTCCGCCGAGAAGATGCAGCATTGAGTTTGGTCGATCCGACCGGTAGCAACATCCTTGCCGTTGACGTAGATCGTGCCTTTGCCGCCCTTGCCCACGCCCCCACCGTCATAGACGAACTCGAAGCGGATGGTCGCTTTCCCTGCAGGCAAAGCCTGCTTGGCAGCTACGGTGTATCGGTTCAAGCCCAGCCAGTTGTAGGTGTATGTCGGCTTGCCATCCTTCAAATAGAAGCTCCAGCCACCGAAGCGCCCCGCTTGCGCGAGGATCACACCATTAGCGCCGCTCTTGGGGATCTCCACGTCAGCGGTGATCGTGTGAGACCGGTTCTTGATGTTGATAAAGACGTTCTCCGACATCCCGGTCATCCCCTCAAACACCGTCAATGATGTGCGGCCCGCCATCAAATCCGGTCGTCCAGCCGTAGCAGGGTTGACACGTTCAAGGGTCCGGTCATCGAGCGGCAGCACAGAGTACTTCACCGCTTCTTTCAGGAACAGATCTTGCATCTCCTTAAGCTTCTCTGGATTCTTGGCGGCGACGTCATTCGCCAGACTGAAATCACTCCGGGCGTCGTATAACTCCCATACGTCTTCCTGAAGCGTCCTACGGGGCTTGAACTCCCAAGCAGCACGATGGACTGTGCCGGCCAGCCAGCCGTCCTGGTAGATGGCGCGGTTGCCGAAGATCTCAAAGTACTGCGTGGTATGCCGACTCGGAGCCTTGGCATCCGCGAAGGTGTAAACCATGCTTACTCCTTCGATCGGTGTCTGCACCGTTCCGTTTACGCTCTTCGGCTCAGGCAGGCCAGTTGCTTCAAGGATTGTTGGGGCAATATCGATGACGTGGTGCCACTGTGATCGTACTTCGTTTTTCGCAGTGAATCCCTTCGGCCAGTGGATGACCATCCCGTTGCGCGTTCCTCCATAGCTCGAGGCCACCTGCTTCGTCCACTCGAAGGGCGAATCCCCTGCGACCGCCCAGCCTGCAGCGTAGTGTGGATAGGTCGACGGGCCGCCGAGTTCATCGTAATGCTTCAGAATGTCCGGAACACTTTCATGTACGCCGTTGAAGTAGGTCATCTCGTTGAAGAGGCCCACCATGCCGCCTTCAGCACTGGCGCCGTTGTCACCGATAATGTAGAAGACCAGCGTGTTGTCGAGTTGTCCCGTCGCATCGATGGCTCTGATCAGACGGCCGACCTCGGTATCGGCGTACTCGCCGAACCCAGCAAACACTTCCATCTGGCGGGCAAAGAGCTTCTTTTCATCCGGGCTCAGCGTATCCCAATCCTTGATGGCCTCGGGCTTGGGTGCAAGCTTTGTGCCTTCCGGCACGACACCCAGTTTGATCTGGCGGGCGAGTGTCTCTTCTCGTACTTTGTCCCAACCCTGATCGAACTGGCCCTTGTACTTGGCGATCCACTCTTTGGGTACATGGTGCGGCGCGTGAGTGGCGCCGGGCGCAAAGTAGATAAAGAACGGTTTGTCCGGCGTCAGCGATTTCTGATACCCCATCCAGGCGATGGCCTCGTTGGTCATGTCGGTCATGAAGTTGTAGTTGGGGTCGCGCGACGGCTCAACCTGTGTCATCCCGTCGTAAATCAACGGCGCCCACTGGTTGGTCTCGCCGCCCATGAACCCGTAAAACTTGTCGAACCCCTGCCGGGTCGGCCAGCGGTCGGTCGGGCCGGAAGGGCTGACCTCCCAGGGCGCGGTCTCGTGATTCTTGCCGAATTGGGCAGTGCTATATCCGTTCAGCCGCAACATCTCAGCGATGGTTGCCACACTGTTGGGACGCTTGCCGGTTTGGCCGGGAAAGGCCGTGGCGGTCTCCGCAATCGAACCGAAGTTGTTCATGTGATGATTGCGCCCGGTCAGCAGCGCCGAGCGGGTCGGCGAGCAGAGTGCCGTGGTGTGGAACTCGTTATAGCGGAGACCGTTGTTAGCGAGGCCCTCCACCGTCGGCATGTGGATCGGACCGCCGAATGCGCTCGATTGGCCAAAGCCCATGTCGTCGATTAGCACGATCAGAACGTTAGGCGCGGTGGGCGGTGCTTTCACCTCAAACCGTGGCGGAGGTGTGGCATCCCGGGCATCGAATACGGTGCTATGCGGATACTGGGGCTCCGGAATCGGCAGCACGGTGCGATCGGTCGGATAAATCACCTTCGCTTGGGCAGGCTCTTGTGCGGCGACAGACGTAACGGTTAGCGAGGCAAACATCAGCGGCCAAGCCAGCGACATGGCCACGACGATTCGCCACGAATAAGTTGCGTTCAGATTCGTTATTTTTCTGTTGGAGTTAAAGCGCGCGCATCTCTCGCCCATTGTTGATTCCTCGCCTTCGTTCTTACAGGAACGCAATCTTGGCCGGGCCCAGCCACCGCGCACAGTCTATAGATACTGTGCTGACTCCTCCACTAGCAAAACTGCCAGTGCACCGAAAAGCTCGCCGAGCTGCATGAGTCGCGAATGAGCAATCGCACATCAACGCGGACTCTCGCAATAGGCATCTCACTCCTCCGCCAAAGTAGATAGCCTTCTTCCCTGCCGGAAATGCTGGGTGCTGCCAGAAAGTGCTGGGTGCCCCATTCATGCGGTCTCATCGCATGAGTGGGCATCGCGCAAAGCGCGATTCACTTTCCACTCCCGCCTATACCGCTCGCGGCGCAGCCCGGCCAGCCAGCCACCACGCCCAGAACAAGCACCCGGCAATCACAATCTCAAATACAGCAGGCCCCGCAAAGAAATACCTCCACGCAATAAACGCATCCACCACATACCCCACACTGAAAGCGATCAATATCGGCCGTATCTGCAGCCCGTACGCCTTCACCAGCGACGCAAGCTGCCAGAACACTACCGTCTCCACCAGAAACTTCACCGTCGTGAGCAGACCATATCCCATGATGAAATCCCAGTAGCTTCGGTTCACTCCCATCGCCTGAAACCGGTTCACCTGCATCGCCGTCACAGCCGTCTGCATAGACCCCGGCGCAACCGACCCGAACACTCCGCCGATCGTATGCAGTACCCCATGCACCAGCGCCAGAATCGAAGCAATCCTGAGCAGCAAAACAGCTTTCTTCATCCCGCCCTCCTTGCAAAATAAATCCCAAAAAACTGCACGAAATCCCTAAGCCCAAAATGCGACATCCGCCATCCACGTTTGCCACACATTTCACCACAACTTGTCCACGAAAAATCCATCTTCTGCAGCCGTTTTTTCTCAAAAACCCCTGCAAAAACAACAAACCCCGGATCTCTCCGGGGCCCATATTTTTTCATGAAAAATATCCTACTTTGCCCTCTTCATCCGCTTCACTATCCCGGCCAGCGAGTGCTCATTCATCGCCGCAATCGCGTCCCCACGCACCTTCTTCATATGCGCAGCCACAGACTTATCCTCAATCGAAAGCCAATCTCCAGCCGTTGCCTCAAACAAATCTCCCAGCCCGATCTGCTTCGGCGCAACCTTCAGCTTCGCCCCGCCATTCGGCCCTTTTCGCTGCATAATCAGCCCGGCCTTATGCAACAGCAGAAACGTCCGCCGCACCATCACCGCACTCTCCTTCAACGTCTCCGCAATCGCCGCAGACGTATGCATCGCATCCGGCTCGCTCGCCAGAACAGCCAACACCCGCACACTCAACTGAAAACGCTCGCTTTGTGCCATGCACAAAAAGCTACCACAACCTCCGCCGTAAACCCGCATCCCGCCGTCATTTCTCAACGCCAACCATGTAAAATCTCACAGTGAATATCCTCTTCGTCGGCGACGTCTTTGGCTCCGCCGGCCGCCACATCGTCCGCGAACACCTGCCCCACGTCCTCGATTCCAATGCCGTCGATCTCCTTGTCATCAACGGCGAAAACGCCGCCGGCGGCTTCGGCATCACCCCGTCCATCGCAGAAGAACTTTTCGATCTCGGAGCCCACGTCATCACCACTGGCAACCACATCTGGGACAAAAAAGAGATCTTCGAGTACATGACCGTCCCCGCCGACTCCCACGTTCGTGGCCGGCGCGTCATTCGCCCGGCCAACTACGCCGTTGGCACACCAGGGTTCGGCGTTTATGAAGGCGAGCTACCCACCGGTCAAACCTACGCCGTCATGAACCTCCAATGCCGCGTCTTCATGTCCTCCTGCGACGACCCCTTCCGTAAAGCAGACGAACTCCTCAGCAAAATCACCCCAAAGGTCATCCTCCTCGACCTCCACGGCGAAGCCACCAGCGAAAAAGTGGCCATGGGATGGTACCTTGACGGCCGCGTCACTGCTCTACTCGGCACCCACACCCACATTCCCACTGCCGACGAGCGCATCCTTCCCAACGGCACCGCCTACCAGACCGACGTAGGCATGTCCGGTCCCTACGACTCCGTAATTGGCGTCGAAAAAGAGCTCGTTCTGGCACGTTTTCTCACAGGAATGCCCGGCAAGTTCGAGCCCGCCAAAGGCAATCCAAAGATGTGCGCTGCCCTCATCTCCTGCGACGGAGCCACTGGCCGCGCCCATCACATCAAACGCATCATGCTCGGCGAATAGCCTCATCGCTACTGCCGAATCGCCCGCCGCAACCACTCCCGATCTGCTTTGGAGATTCGTGGCCACTTTTCCGCCAGTGTGGTGTTTTGATATTTCCGCGGAAAGTTTACCTCCGGCATCTGCCCTACCCGCGGATGGGCAAAGAAGTATCCCTGCATCAGATTGATCCCCATGCAGTACAGCACATCAACCTCTGCGATTGTCTCCACACCTTCGGCGACAATCTCGACACTCAATCTCCGGCACACATCGGCGAACGCACTCACAATCGTTTTCTTTAGTGGACTCGAATGTATATTTCGAATTAGTTCAGCGTCGATCTTCAAAACATCCGGCACACACGTCGCCAGCACATTCAGTCCGGCATATCCTCCGCCAAAATCATCGAGTGCCACCACAACCCCAGCCGCGCGGTGGTCCGCGATGATGCGGGCCAGCTTCGCCGGTTCCATTCTCACCCCCTCCGTAAGTTCAATCATTATGGAAGAGGGCTTGATTCCCAATCGCCTTGCTTCGCGCAACACGTACGCTCGATCAAGCCCTGTCGTCGGTCCCATGTTCAGAGAGATCTTAGCTCCCATGCTTTCCAACCGAAGCGAAGCGGCCAGTTGAAGCTCTCTGACCATGATCAGTTCATCGAACCTGGAAATCAGATTTGGATCGACCTGCTCCAACAGCTCCGGGTAACTTTCTCCCCCCAATCCCCTGCACAATGCCTCATACGCAAAAATCGACGTTCTCTTCAGGTCGACGATCGGTTGCAAAAAAATCTGAAATTCAGGGAAACGTTTCACTCGACTCACGAGCAAATCCCCTCCCTGCTCCGCTCCAAATAAAACATTGATACTCCTCCTGCTGCTCTGCTGAGGTGTAGCCAGGGATATGCAAGTAAGTCAGAGAGGACAAGGAAGGCAACGATCAGGGTCGAATCTTCAGACCGCACGTATCGCCCGTATAAGCATCTCCAATGCGAATCTTGGAGGCTCCATTCCAAAGTTAACTCGAAAAAGGCCGTTGTGCGCCTTCAAAGTGCAATTTTTTGCACATTTCTTCAACTACACATATTTTTGCCACCGGTTCTTTGAAACCTAGAGCTAGAAATCGATTTAATTTCAGCGAAACGCAGAAAAGGCAGCCCGAAGGCTGCCTTTCTTACTATCAACCACCGTTTACCGATGGGCTGGACGACGTGCCGGCGTCGGCTTCTTCGCAGGAGCCTTCTTCTCGATAATCGCGCCGTCGCTCATCGTGATCATGATTGGGCTTGGTGTGAATGATGCATAGGTTCCGGTCACGTCAACCTTGTCGCCAACCGCAGGAGGCGTCTTCAACGGCTCCTTCAGCTGGAACGTAAAGTCGGCCGTCTTCGACTGAACCGCATCGTCCGAAACAGCAACCTTCAGCTCGGTATCCGAGACGGAGATGACTGTTGCGCCCGGAAACTGCACAGTCTTGCCTTTAATCGTGTCCCAGACCTTGGCGGCATCCTCAGGCTTGCCGTTCGCGAGGATGAATTCCTTGTCGCTGATCGCCAGCGTCGCCAGATCCGGCGTGCTCGCAATCACCTGTGCCACGATATCGGACGGCTGAGGTGCGGGCTTGATCGTGAAATCGGCTGGACGATCCAAGTTCTGCTGTGCTGCGGCCAGAAGCGCGTCGAAACCGTCATCCGCACCGTGGTACTTCTTGAAGCAGTACTTCGCCAACGGAAGCATCTGCGACTTGTAGGGCTCTGGTGCGAAGGCAGCAGCACGCGCAGCATACCATGCACAGTTAATCAGGTCAGGCGGCGTCGACTGGTAGTACGCCGAACCAAGTGTGTAGGTGTCCTGGAGGAGTGGTCCGGGCTTGGTAGTGTCTGCCACAGGCACACTAGCCAAACTCTTTTTGAGGGCGTCGATTGCTGTCGGAGCGTCCTTCTTGCCCAACGCAGCCGCTGCAATTGCGCGATAGAAGACCGGTGTAGCAGCGGTCTTCAATGCATTGAAATCGGCATCACTCATCTCCTGCGGCTTGGTGACAGTCAGACCCTTCTGCGCATATTCGGCCGCCTTGTCATAGGCTGCTTGTTTGGCTGCCGGATCGGTTGCCTGATCGCCGGCCTGCTGGCGAAAGTACACCTCAAAAGTCAGGGCCCGAAGATTGTTTGGGTCAACTTGCAGCAGACGGTCAGCCGCGTCCAGCGTCTTTGCCGGATCAAAACTGCTGTAAGCCAGCATCAGCTGTTCCAGCGTGGCCGCCTTCACCGCCGACTGCGGATACGCAGTCAGGTAAGCCTCAAGCGCAGGCGCCTTGGTTTGAGGCGTGGTCTGCGCAATCGCATCGTTATAGGCCTTATATTCTGCCGGAGACATCTGGATTCCGCCATTTGCCTGCGCGTTGGACCCCAGATTCACCTGTGTCTGTGCAACCGCCATCCGTGCAACGGGTGCAACGCTAGCGACCGCCAGGAGAGACGCAACGACTACCTTCTTCATTCCACACTCCTCAGTAAATCTTTTCCTTCAAATTCTGCCACCGGTAGTCCCGCGGTCAGTTGGATAT
Organism: Edaphobacter sp.; assembly: GCA_035317185.1. GTDB lineage: Bacteria > Acidobacteriota > Terriglobia > Terriglobales > Acidobacteriaceae > Edaphobacter. The sequence continues at coordinate 30,302 of DATHHN010000048.1, read as the reverse complement.
ACCATAAACCCCAAGATGCCTCTTTATGCAATGAACCGAGAGTCTTCGATAGTGCTAACCCATCGGTCAAGCATAATGCGAGGTGCTTGTTGGTTCAGGGATGATGATGCGGATTATAGAAATCGGGCTGCTGTCTGGCAAGTTCGATTCATTTATACGCGCCAACGTCAACTCGTTAGACGCAAAACATGTCGAACATAATCGAACGTTCCGGCGATCTTTTCAGTTGAATGAAACGAAAGACGCGTATCTTTCAGCTTTGCTATCCTGAACTTTACCAGCAGCGCAAATTGCCAAGACTGTGAAGGCCAAAAAGCTTCCATTTTTGTGACAACTACCCATTCATAGTGTTAGGAACGTCTTATCCACAACCTGTGGTGTTGTTTCCGTTGATTCTGGGTTCTTCCACGACTACAGTTGAATCAGTCTTAATAGCCAGGCGAGACCTCCCCAAACCAAACGGTACTCGCCGCAGAGGTCAATTTGCTCAAGCTCAAGAAAGTCCAGATCCTCGGCTTCAAGTCCTTCTGCGACCGCACTGAGGTCCAGCTCTCCGGTGAAGGTATCGCCGCCATCGTCGGCCCCAACGGCTGCGGCAAGTCCAACATCTCCGATGCGATTACCTGGGTGCTGGGTGAGCAGTCGGCAAAATCCCTCCGCGGCATCAAGATGGAAGACGTCATCTTCGCCGGCACCCGCGACCGCAAGCCGACCGGCATGGCCGAAGTCTCCCTAACCCTCGTCGACCCCGAAATTTACGACGGAGCCAGCCTCGGCGACGAGCCCGACGTCGTCATAGACGACAACCTACCTTCTGACTGGGACGAGACTGCCCTTCGCCAGCAACACGCCGAAGAGACCGAGGACGCCGTGGCCGATGCTCAGCCTGGAACTGTCATCGAAGGCGAGACCAAGGGTCCACAGATCGTTGCCGCAGTTACAGAAGCAGACGCCAGCGCCGCTGAGGCCGCGAATCCGAACAATGTCGTCCTGAAGATCCGCCGTCGCAAGTTTGGCCGCGCACCAGTTCGCGCCGGGGAATTGACCATCACCCGACGCCTTTTCCGTTCCGGCGATAGCGAATATCTGCTCAACGGGAAGATCTGCCGTCTCCGCGACATTCAGGACATCTTTATGGGCACCGGCCTCGGCGGCGAGTCCTACGCGATCATCGGTCAGGAGCGCATCGGCCAACTCCTCTCAGCCAAACCTCATGATCGCCGCAGCATCATCGAAGAGGCCGCTGGCATCACTCGCTTCAAGACCAAAAAGCGCCTCGCCGAACTCCGTCTCGAATCCGCCAAGCAGAACCTCTCCCGCGTCAATGACATCTTCGAAGAAGTGACCCGCCAGATGGGCACACTGAAGCGCCAGGCTGCTAAGGCCGAGCGTTACGGTGCTCTTCGCGACGAGCTCCGCAGCCGTCTTCGTGTCGTCCTCGCCAGCCGTATGTTCCAGCTTGATGCCGAGCAGACCGCCACAACCGAAAAGATTAGCGCACTCGCCACCCAAATCGACGCGCAGGCCGCCACCGTTGAAACCATGGACGCCGAGCATAGCGAAGGCATCCGCAACGGCTACGCGCTCGACCAGCAGATCCGTGAAGCCGGCGCACAGGCTAACCAGTCTGCCGTCGAGCTCGAGCGCATTACGGCTCGTACTGCCGCCAATGCCGACCGCATAGGCGACCTCAGCAACCGTCTCGCAACGGGAGCCGACGAGCTGTCGCAGGCGCAGGCCCAGCTCGCTTCCCTTGCCGGAGAGTTGGAGCAGCATCGCAGCTTCCTTGAAACCGCTACCACTGAATCTGGCGATTCCCGTGACGCCGTCCAGAGCCAGCAGCAGCGGGCTCAAGAGGCCGCGCGCTCGGTCGCCTCAGCCGAGCAGCAAGCCGAGCAGAACCGCCGCGCCACCATGCAGCTTGTCCAACGCACCTCACAGACTCGCAACGAGCAGGCCCAGGCCGAAGCTGCCTTAGCAGGACTTGACCGCGAGGCTGAACGATTGCTCTCTGAGTCTGAGATCGCTCGGCAGGAGCTCGCCACACTCGGCCTGCAGCGCGGCCAAGTGAAACTCTCTTTTGAGTCCGTCACGGAACGCCTGAAGCGCCTCGAATCCGAAATCGCCGACCTCCGCGCACAGATCGAAGCCCATCGCGCCGAAGAGTCTCAATCGAAGCGTCACGGCGACCAGCTGCGTGGAGAAGTCGCCAGCCTGAACGGTCGTCGCAGTTCGCTCGAAGCTCTCATCCGCGAACACAGCTACTCCACCGACACCGTCCGCAACATCTTCAAGACCGATACCTACAAGCACAACACCAACGGCATGGCTGCAGTTGGCACTCTCGCGGACTTCCTAGAAGTTGACGGCAAGTATGAGAGCGTTGTCGACGAATTCCTGCGCGACGAACTCAACTACATCGTCGTCAAATCCTGGGATGCAGCCGACACCGGTATGCACCTGCTCCAGACCGACGTCGCGGGCCGAGCCACCTTCCTCGTCCATCCCACCGATGCACAGGCCAACTTCACCTTCGCCGACGGCATGAAAAGCGCTGCACAGACCAACATCGAGGGCATCGAGGGTGTAGTCCCACTGAAAGAATGCGTTCGCGTCCTGGACGGCTTCGGCAAATCGCTCGAAGTTATCCTGCCCAAACTTCGCGAGGGCTTCGTTGCTCCGGATTCCTATACGGCCCGCTCGCTCGCCCTCTCGAATCCGCATGCATTTTTCCTGTCACCTTCAGGCGAGACCTTTCACAACGTCACCGTCACTGGTGGACGGCCACGCTCTCAGGGCCCTCTTGCTCTCAAGCGCGAGCTCGCCGAAGTGCAACAAAAAGTGGAAAAAGCCGAGCAGGAGTTGGCTCAAACGGACCTGCGTACAGCCGAGCTCCAACATCAAATCGCCGCACTGAACGCCTCAATCGAAAGCAAAACACACGAACGGCGCGATGCCGAGCGGGAGTCCGCTAACTCTGGCGCAGCCCTGCGCCAGATGGAATCCGAGGTCGCCCGGATTGAGCGCCGTCTGCAGGATTGGAACCTCACCAACGAACGCAACCGCGACGCCCGTAGCCAGAAGGCAGATCTCATTGCTCGTCGTCAGCAGGAGGCCGCTGCCTTCGAGAATGAGCGCGCCACACTCGAAGCTTCTCTCGCCGAACTCCAGCTTCATCTCGACGAACTACGCAGCCAACGCGAGCAACTCCAGCAGGCGGCAGCAGAAGCCTCCGCCGCACTTGCCGGTCTCGAAGAGCGCCGCCGCAATGCGCAGGCAAACTTCGATCAAACTACGCGCCTGTACAACGGCCAGAACCAGCGTATTCAGCAGCTTGAGCAACAACTGGCCTCCGCCAGCAGCGAGAAGCTGCGCCGCGAAGAAGAGACCAGCGCTCTCGCCACGCTGCACAGCGAGCTCTCCGAGACGCGCGCCAATGCTGTAGCCGAAGGAGCTCGCCTCACCGCACAGGCCAACGAGCTGCGCACAGCCATGGCCGAACTCGACCAGCGCCTCCGCACCCTACGTCACGAGACCGAAGCCCTCCGCGAGCAGCGCGCCGCACTCACCGCCCGCGCCGCCCGCCTGGCTTCTGACATCGAGCATATCGACGCCACCTGCCTCAACGATCTCGCTGTCGAGGCCATTACACTCCGCGAAGACACAGCCATCGCCAGCATCGAAGGCGACGCGTTACACACCGAAGAGGAAGAATCCCGCGCGCTCAAGCAGAAGCTTGAAGCCATGGGCCCCGTCAACATGATGGCGCTCGAGGAGTACAACGAGACCACCCAGCGTCACAACTTCCTCGAGACTCAGCGCAAGGATCTCCTCGATTCCATCGAGAACACGCAGGCCTCCATCAAGGAGATCGACGAAGTCTCGCACCTCAAGTTCGACGAGGCCTTCAAGGTCATCAACGAAAACTTCTCCGTCACCTTCACCAAGCTCTTCGGCGGCGGCCAGGCCTCCATGAAACTTACCGACGCGGAGAACTCCGCCGAGAGCGGCATCGATATCCTCGCCTCTCCCCCAGGAAAGAAGCTGCAGAACATCCTCCTGCTTTCAGGAGGAGAGAAGGCGCTCACTGCACTCTCGTTGCTTGTCGGTATCTTCCAGTTCCAGCCCGCGCCCTTCTGCATCCTCGACGAAGTCGATGCACCGCTCGACGAAACTAACGTAGGCCGCTTCGCCAAACTCATCCACGACATGAGCGCGACGACGCAGTTCGTCGTCATCACTCACAGCAAACGCACCATGGCCCAGGCCGATGTCATCTACGGCGTCACCATGCAGGAGCCTGGTGTTTCGAAGATCGTAAGTGTCAATCTCAATCGCCGCGCCGTTGCCTGACGCTTACAAAAACTTTGCGCAGCTGGAGCAGCCGAACCGGATCTGCTCCAGCTCTTTTTTCGTCCCGAACCATCCTGAATTTGCTCCAAACCCTCTAACCTTTCTCTATGCAAGTTATTTTCACGACCGCGCTGCTGGCTTCACTGACGCTTGCAATCGTCCTGCTGCGCGTCTTCTGGTTCCACGTGCCTGCAAAATACAGATCCTTCATCGTTTACACAGGTCTGTCGATGATCTTTCTTCACGTCGCCTTCACCGTCACAAAGTGGAATACCACCTCCGATCGCTTGAACTCTCTCATCAACTGGGGCGCTGTTGCCGGATATTTACTCATCATCGTCCTCTTCACTCTTCAACGCCCGCGGTGGCTCACAACGATCAGCGCAGTCATCCTCATCCTGCCGGTCTTTGCATCCAACATCCTCCTCCCACTCAGAGATCTTTTCAATCCTGTCTCACCCTCAGTCGCCCGCATCGACAACCGCTACGTCTATGTGCGGACTCTATGGGATCAACCGGGCGAAAACCAAAACTCCGGCGTAGATCTGATGGTCTTCTACCAGCCCCGTTTCGTCCCTTTGCGTCGCAAAGTCCAGCGCGCAACCTTCAACGATATGCAATGTGACGCATCGGCGTCATCTGCAAGCATCGACCATGCTCGTAGAATCATTCATTTCCATTGCCCCGCCTCATCCACGCAGGCAGGTTCATCCCCCATCGACCTGCTTCTTCCCCTCCACTGACCTCTCAGACACGATGGTGATACCGTCAACATGATGACTACGGCGCTTCTTCAAACCGATCTCGGCTCTCTCCCTCTCTCCGCACGCGGCAAGGTCCGCGATATCTATGCCCTGCCGAACGACCAGCTTCTCTTCATTGCCACCGACCGCATCTCCGCCTTCGACCACGTCCTCGGCAGCGGCATACCAGACAAGGGCCGTATCCTCACACAGCTCTCGCTTTTCTGGTTCGACTTCCTCCACGATATTGTAAAAAACCATCTCCTCACCGCCAGCACTAACGACTACCCATCCCAACTCCAACCTTATACAGCCCAGCTCCAAGGCCGCAGCATGCTCGTCAAGCGGGCCGAGATGTTTCCTGTCGAATGCGTCGTTCGTGGCTACCTCTCCGGCTCCGGCTGGAAGGATTACAAGCAAACGGGAGCGGTCTGCGGCATTAAACTGCCCCAGGGACTGCGTGAATCCGACCGCTTGCCTGAGCCCATATTTACCCCAGCAGCAAAAAATAACGTCGGCCACGACGAAAATATCTCGTTCGAGCAGATGGTCAGTACTACCGGTCAAAAACCTGCTGAAAATCTTCGCGACCTCACTTTTGCTATCTACGAAAAGGCCGCCAAGCACGCAGCCAGCAAAGGTTTGATCCTCGCCGACACCAAGTTCGAGTTCGGCCTCGTGAACGGCGAAATCACCCTCGCCGACGAAGTGCTCACACCCGACTCTTCCCGCTACTGGCCCGCCGAAACCTACAATCCCGGAGGCGCGCAGCCCTCCTTCGACAAGCAGTACGTCCGCGACTATCTTGAGTCGATCCGCTGGGACAAACAGGCCCCAGCCCCGTCCCTGCCTGACGAAGTCGTAGCCCGCACGCGCGAAAAATATCTCGAAGCCTTCCGTCTGATCACGGGCCGTACCGACCTCGCCAATACTCCATCTGCATGAACCTCTTTGACTGGTTCCTCATCGTCATACTCGCCTGGTCTACCGTCCTCGCCTTTGTGCGCGGTCTCCTGCTCGAACTCTTCTCGCTCGGCGGACTCATTGCCGGCATTCTTCTCGCCAGTTGGAATTACCACAGGTTCGCCCCGCTATTGAGCCGCCTCATCACGAACCCTTCCATCGCCGATGTGGTGGCATTTCTCTTGATCGCTATCGGGATCATGGTCCTTTGCACCATCGCCGGCAAGGTTCTTAACAGCACTGCCAACGCGATCGGTTTGGGCTTCTTCAATCGTCTTCTCGGGGCGGTCTTCGGTTTCGCTCGAGGTTGTCTAATCGGTGTCGCTATCATGATGGCGGCGGCAGCTTTCCTTCCTCCAGCCCCCTGGATCACAAATTCTCATCTCGCACCCTATTTCCTTGCGGGAGCGCATGCTGTATCCTTCGTTGTACCTCACGACCTGCAGCAGCTTATCCTGGACGGCGCAAAGGAACTCAAGCACAACGCACCCGATTGGATCAAACTGCATAGCTAGGCTCACAATGAGGAGTACACAAAATCCGAGCCCAAAAATATGGGACGATAAGCGAGGCAACCTTGAAGCGCGAACTGGATGGACTTATTACGCAGATGCACAGTGCCGGTATCCCTTACGCGGAAGCCATTCGCCAGTTCAAGAAACGTTACATCCTCGAGGTGCTCGCTCACCACAAGGGTAATCAGTGCAAAGCTGCCGAAGAACTCGGCATGCATCGCAATACGCTCAGCCGAACTCTCGCCGAGCTTGACATGGACACCGCGCAGATCCGCCATGGCATGCGCCGGCCACCCAGCAGCGAACGTCCGCGCATTCAGAACATCGTCAGTGTCCGTTAGCCTTCTGCTTCGTCTAATCAGCAGTACATGACAGTTCTCTCTTATTCGCGAGCCGCCTTGATCAGCCGATGCATGGCCATACTCGCGATGACGACAATTTCCGCCCTCGCACAATCTCGACCTGCGCAGGATGCGGTAATACCAGCCCCACAAACCACCGCCGCTACTGAAGCTACGCGGGTCGTTCCGCCTCCTCCAACCAAACGTCAGGCACAGGCAGCCGAAGACGCCTACCTCGCAGGAGCACGTCTTCTTGACCACAACGAACTCGTCGGTGCGGAAACACAGTTCGTAAAGGCCCTCAAACTCAATCCCAGCCGCAGTGAATACGCCCAGGCGGTCGCGCTTGCCCACGAGCATCGCGTCACTGACCTGATTCAGCAATCCGGTAAGGCGCGTCTGCTCGGGCAAACCGAAAAAGCTGATCAACTACTCGCAGAAGCCCGCAAGCTCGATCCTCAAAATAACATCGTCACTCAGCACGTAGACGCTTCCTCTCCGCGTCACACCTTCGACGCCCAGTTCGACCCTCAATCAGAGCCGTGGATCAAGGAAGGACCAGCCATCGCCGGCCCTATTACCCTCCTACCTAATTCCGGCTTGAAGAGTTTTCATATCCACTCCGATGTTCAGGATGTTGTCAGTCACGTTATGTCTGCCTATGGCATACGTCCTGTCTTTGACGAATCAGTGCAGCGGCAGTCCATTCGTTTCGATCTCGAAGATGTTCACTACCAGCAGGCCATGACCATCCTGCTACAGATGGCAGGTCTATTCGCCGTTCCGCTCGACCCCGGAAGCGTCTTCATCGCAAAGGACACCACCGAAAACCGCCAGCGATTTGAACACCTGCTTCAAGAGACCATTTACGTGCCTGGTATGGCCAACGACCAAATGGGCGAGCTTGCTACCGTTATCCGCAGCGTCTTCGACGTCAAACAAACCAGTGTCGAAAACACTGGCGGCACTATCGTCATCCGCGCTCCGCAGGAGACCGTAACCGCGATCAATCTCACCCTTGCCGACCTCCTCGACGGGGGCAATGAAGTCATGCTCGATCTCAAGCTCTACGCCGTGGACCGAACCCGCCAACGCAATATCGGCGTTCAGCTTCCCCAGCAGATCGGCGTGTACAGCGTAGCCGGGGCAGCCAACGATCTCGTCAACGCCAACCAGGCCATCGTCAACCAGGCCATAGCGCAGGGCCTTATTCCTGCAGGCGCGAACAACGTCACTATCGCTCTGGCACTCATCGCTTCAGGGCTTGTACAAAGCAGTCTGCTATCCAATACCATCGGTTTCTTCGGCGGAGGACTCACCACCACTGGCGTCACCACCAATACCAATATCGCAGTCAATCTTGCTCTCAACTCCAGCGACACCCGTGCCCTCGACAACATCCAGCTTCGTGTCGGCGATCGTCAGACTGGAACCTTCCGCGTAGGCAGCCGTTATCCCATCACCACTTCGACGTATACCAGCGGCATAGCTGGCTCTTCTTCTGCTCTTGCAGGAATTACCATCAACGGCGTCAGCGCTTCGACGCTTCTCAATCAAGCTACCTCTATCACCATCCCACAGATCCAATACGAAGATATTGGTTTGACCTTGAAAGCCGCCCCCACCGTGCAGCGATCCGGCCGCATCAGTATGAAGCTCGACCTCAAAATTGAAGCACTCGCCGGCTCCGCCATCAATAACATCCCCATTCTGGCTAGCCGCCAGTATGTCTCTGAAGTCACAGTGGCCGACGGTGAGTCCGCCATGCTTCTTAGCTCTCTCAGCCGGACAGAATCATCCGCCGTCAGCGGCCTTCCCGGCCTCGGCGAACTACCCGGCTTTCAAACCGCAACCGCCGACAAAATTACGGAAAGCGATTCGAGCGAACTCATCTTGCTAATCACGCCGCGTATCATCCACCGCCGCGCCAATATTCTCGCTGGTCCGCGCATCACGCTTAACCAGCCCCAGCAATCAGATTGAACCCGCTGTCCACAGGCAACCACACAGCAAATACTGTTCCATGCCTTTTTCCGCGACTGCTTCTCATTCGAATATAGCCGCCATGCTTCTCGACGATGCCCTTGCTCACCCATAGCCCAAGGCCCGTTCCTGTCTGCTCTTTGGTGGTCTGAAATGGCTCAAACAATCGCGCCCGGATGCTTGGGCTAATGCCCTCTCCCGTGTCAGCCACAGTAAATCGCACACCCATCTGGTGACTGTGTGGATGACATTCAGGATGCAGCCGGATCAGAAGACGGCCACCGTCACCGCTCATCGCATCCAACGCATTCCGCACGAGATTATTCACTACCTGGCGAATCTCGCCCTCCAGGCAAACGACCTTTGGTACATCCATCAGCTGCAATTCGACATTGACATTTCTTACAAGCAATCGTCCCGTGTACAGCGCCATCACCGTACGGAGCAGCTCTCCAATATCCATCGCCACAGCCCTGCTTTGTTGCCTATGGAAACGCAATGTCTGCAGCGTAATCTCAGTCACCCGCGCCAGTTCTTCCTGCGCAATCTGGGCATACTGCTGAACGTCCTCCATCGACTCGGAGTGCCGCACCAGATACAGCAAATTCGTAATCGACTCCAGTGGATTATTAATCTCGTGCGCAATCGAAGAAGCCAGTTGACCCACCGCCGCCAGTTTCTCCGACCTCCGCAAAGCCTCTTCCTGATGCTGTATCTGCGTCACATCGGTATTCACCGCGACGCCGCCGAGTATCTTTTCTCTCAAAACAATCGGCGCTCCCACACTCCTGATCCACCGCTCTCCAACTCGCACAGTCTCGGTCGAGGACTCTCCTTCCAACGCTCGTCCCAGGGTTTGCAACTCTTTCGGAAACGTATCTCCACTCAAGTTCCGCGCACGGCGATTGCAACGCACCGCTGTTGTTCCCGCCGTTGCAACATAAACCCCATGCGGCATACTCTCAATCACGGCATCCAGTTGGGCCGTCCGCTTTTCTGCCAGATCGTACAGCTTTCGCAGCTCTTCCTGCTGTTTCTGCAACTCCGTAACATCGCGAAATGTCACCACCAGACCTGTTACCCTGTCGTTCATTCGAATAGGTTGTGCCGATATTTCAGCGACAAATGAGCTGCCATCCTTGCGAAACATCGTGTCCTTCAATCGTCGCAGCGAGGCATTATTTAACAGAACACGGGTAATGGGGCATTCAGCATCCGGAAAATCACGTCCATCGGGATAGTGGTGATGCACCAATGCGTGCATATTTTTCCCCACCATCTCTTCATCGCTTTCAAACCCGAACGTCTTCACCGCCATCGGGTTTGCAAACGTGCACTTCCCCTTCAGATCAACACCCCAAATTCCCTCCCCAACGGAGTCGAGCACAGCGTGCCATTGCTGTATTTGGTGATGCGAAACCGGTAGTGTAATCTCTTCCACTCCTAACCCCCACTTGCAGTGTGAGATGCAACTTTGCAGCAAGGAGTCAATAAAAGGAGAGTAATGGCCCTATGATTGGTACATATCTCCTTTTGATCTCATGAAGATGCCATTTTCTGGCCGCCATGAGGCTTGTCTTCTCCACGTTGACCATCCACAGCCGGACAGCTATACTTGATTTTGTGAGCGCGGGAGTAGCTCAGTGGTAGAGTGCTTCCTTGCCAAGGAAGATGTCGCCGGTTCGACCCCGGTCTCCCGCTCCAAAAAAACCCCCTGCCTGCGGTACACTTCACCTACAATTCAGAGGGGCTTCAAGGGAATAGCCCACCCGAGGCGCGGTACCCAAGTGGTAAGGGAGAGGTCTGCAAAACCTTTATGCGTCGGTTCGATCCCGACCCGCGCCTCCAATAAATTTCATGCAACAACAAAATGGATGCGCACAGCGTCCATTTTTTATTGACAATGCCTAAAGGGTCCCTGCCCACAGGGATGCCAGAGGAAAACGATGCGCCTTGTGAGTCCCGCTCAAAAATTCTTTCAGTCCACACTATTTTCTGTCGCCGCTCTCTCTACCCTCCTTGGAATCATCCAGTACCCCGTTCTTGCACAGGTAAAACTCGCCGATAAAGCTACCTTCCAGACTCTCCTCGTCGACGTTGATCACCGCAAACAGATCAGTCTTGATGGCGACTGGCACACCATCGTCGATCCCTATGGCTCAGGTCTCTACACCTTTCATAACGAGCTTCGCAAAGACGGCTACTTCCTCAACCAGCACAAGGAAGACACCGAGTACGACTTCAGCAAATCCCCCACTCTGAAGGTTCCTGGTGACTGGAATACCCAAAAAGATTCGCTCTACTACTACGAGGGTCCCCTGTGGTATCAACGCGACTTCACTTATCAGAAGAAGGCGAACCAGCGCACCTTCCTCCATGTCGGGGCAGCAAACTATCGTAGCTACATCTGGGTCAACGGTAAATACGCCTGCCAGCACGAGGGCGGCTTCACCCCGTACGACTGCGATGCCACCGACCTGCTCCACGATGGCAATAATTTCGTCGTCATCGCAGTGGATAGCACCCGCATGGCTGACGGCGCCCCCACTCTTCAGACCGATTGGTACAACTACGGCGGTCTCACACGCGACGTCGCTCTCGTCGAAGTGCCCGCCCATTTCATCGACGACTACGATCTCCACCTCGTCCGTGGCACCACAAATCAAGTAGATGGCTATGTCCACGTCGTCGGAGCAAGCACAGGCGACAAGGTCAGCGTCTCCATCGCCACCCCCAAACCGACCACAATCGAAGCCACCGTCGATGCCGACGGCCGTGCGCCTATCCATCTAAGCCCCGAAGGCCTTGAACTCTGGTCGCCCGAGCATCCACGTCTTTACAAGGTTCAGTTGAAGGCTGGCGAAGACACGCTCGATGATGACATCGGCTTCCGCACCGTCGAAGTTCGTGGCACGCAGATCCTGCTCAATGGCAAGCCTGTCTTCCTCCATGGAGTCAGCATCCACGCCGAAGCCCCCTTCCGCACCGGCCGGGCCTACAGTCAGGCCGACGCCGACACTCTTCTTGGCTGGGTCAAGGAACTCGGCGGCAACTATGCCCGTCTCGCCCACTACCCGCACGACCAGCGTATGACCCGCACCGCAGACCGTATTGGCCTTCTCATCTGGTCCGAGATTCCTGTCTACTGGGCTTGCGAGTTCGGCAATCCCGATACCCTCGCCAAAGCGCAGAGTCAGCTCCACGAGATGATTCGTCGCGACCGTAATAAGGCCTCAGTCATCCTCTGGTCGGTCGCCAACGAGACACCCAACACACCCGAGCGTACGAAGTTCCTTACCACCCTCGCCAACAGTGCGCGTGAGTATGACCCCACGCGTCTCATCACTGCCGCTCTTCTCGTCCGCACCAACGGCATGACCAAGATCGTCGACGATTCTCTCGGTAACGCCCTCGACGTCATCGGCACCAACGAGTACGTCGGCTGGTATGAGCACAAACCCTCCGACATAGCCCAGACCAAATGGCAGATTGACTTCCAGAAGCCACTCATCATGAGTGAATTCGGCGCCGATGCCAAGTTCGGTCTTCATGGCACAGCAGACAAGCGCTGGACCGAGGAGTATCAGGCCAACGTCTTCGCCCAGCAGATGATCATGCTCAACACCATTCCCCAACTGCGCGGCATGAGCCCTTGGGTCCTCATGGACTTCCGCTCTCCACGCCGCAAGCTGCCCGATGTTCAAGACGACTTCAACCGCAAAGGCCTTCTCTCAGACCAAGGCCAGAAGAAGCAGGCCTTCTTCGTTTTGCAGAAGGCTTACAAGACCAACGGAGTAGGCAAAGCCGAATAACTATTGAGCCAAACCTAAGCGGAGGAGGCATGATCTGCCTTCATGTCCTCCCCGCCCCAAACCTTCACTGCTGTCCAGGGCTTCGCCGGCCCCGCCCAAAACACATCATTCTTTGGCAGTCCCAGCGGCAGCCACGCCGCCGCACAGAGATACAAACTTCCCGTTGAAATATACGGCTCGCCCATCCCTGGCTGGTGCCCTGCAAACCCAATCGTCAACCAACCCTTCGCATCAAATGTTCCCGGCATCTCGATCATCCTACGCATCACTGCCGTCAGCGCGCAGCGCACCTGCTCTGGCGACACGCTCTCCGGCAACTCTCTCCGTAGACTGATATCGCTCAACAATTGAAACGCCCCAAACCGATAAGCCAGCGATCTTCCGATTGCAGGAAACGTAGCCTCGGGACTGATCATCCTCTCCTGAATCGCTGCATACCGCTTTGCCCGCTCCAGCGCCACCGGTCTCAACGCACTCCACGCATCCGACTTTGGCGGCACAGTCTCCAACACCTTCATCAGCATTGGCTGAATCACAAAGCTGTTGTAGTAATCCCAATGGAAGTGCGGCCCATCCCCATAGGTCCCATCGCCCACAAACCACAGCTTATGCATCTGGATCGCATAGTCCACGCGCATCGAATCCCACGACTCGCCCATAAAGCAAAGTCCTGCCTCTACCATCGCCGAAAACAGTAGCCAGTTTGACTGTCCGGGTAGCACTTGCCTTGTAGCCTGAAGTGCCTTCACTACATTTGCCTTCGTAGTCTTATCCAGGGGCTCCCATAATTGTTTCGGTGCACGCAAAATCCCCAGGACTAGAAACGCCGCATCCACAACAGACTGTGGAGTCATTCCAAAGTTCATGTAATCCGCCGAAGCCGGATCGGTCCCATATCGAATCCCGGCCCGCGCCCACTCCCGATAACGCGACTGCAACTCAGCCTCCGACCCACTTACATCAGCATTCTCCAACCACGGTCCAAGCCCGGAAATCAACCTCCCAAACGCCTCCAGATGAGTCGACTTGCTCCGAGCCTCTGCCAGCCCCGCGCCAGCTTCCACCGGCATCTTCGCGCGAAGCTGGCCCTGGCTCACCGCCTCCAGCACGGGTTCCGAGACTCGTCTAACAATTTCAATCCAATAAGCGCGATCTCCACTTGCAGTCCTCGTCGCCTGTCCTACCGCCTGCATCTGCACAGCAGACACCGTCCCTAGTGCCAGAGCTCCCTTCAAAAAGCCCCGCCTTGCAACCACATTTTGGTAACTGATAGCTTCCTCCCAAAAATCCTGACAACCAGTCTAAGCACTCCACCCCAAAACTAGCCACAGCCACGTTGCAATTCATCACTTTCCTCTTGCAATACCGCGCCTTTCACTCCACACTTGGAAAAAGTCCCTCACCAATTCATCACTTCGCGGAGCCCATCTCTATGAGCCTCACCCGTCGTGCATTTATCCAGCGTATGGCCCAGATCGGCGGCTACTCTGCCGCATTCGCTACCATGCAAGCCCTCGGACTCATACCCGTGGCCGAAGCGTCTCTCCTCCCCCAGCTGCCCGCCGACTTCGGCAAAGGGAAAAAAGTTGTCATCCTCGGTGCAGGCATTGCTGGCCTGGTCTCCGCCTACGAGCTCCGTAAAGCCGGCTTCGATTGCACTATCCTCGAAGCTCGTGACCGCCCTGGCGGCCGCTCCTGGTCCGTCCGTGACGGCAGCAAAGTCGAGTTCACCGATGGCACTATCCAAACTTGTAGCTGGCAAAATGGCGGCTATCTCAACGCCGGTCCTGCCCGTATCCCATCTATCCACACCACCATCCTCAATTACTGCCACGACCTCGGCGTTCCCCTCGAAGTTGAAGTCAATACCTCCCGCTCCACCCTCATGCAGGCCCCCGTTCTCAACGGTGGCGCTCCCGTTCAGCAACGTCAGGTCATTCACGATACCCGCGGCTATCTCGCCGAGCTTCTTACCAAAGCCATCAACAAGCACACCCTGGATGACGAGCTTTCGAAAGATGACATCGCCCGCCTGCGCAACTTCCTTTCCGGCTTCGGCGACCTCAACGAGCAAAACAAATACGTCGGCACCCCTCGAGCCGGTTTCGTCACACCTCGCGGAGCCGGGCCTGCCAAATCCGTTCTTCATAAGCCGTTGAAGTTCAGTGAACTCCTCGCCGCCGACTTTTCCACGGGCGAGTTCTACGAAGAACAAATCGACTGGCAGGCCACCATGTTCCAACCCATCGGCGGTATGGATCGCATCCCTTACGGCTTTGCGCGCGCCCTCCCCGCAGAGATGATCCACTTCGATTCCCCGGTCACCGAGATCACTACCTCTGACACCGGTGTCACCATCGCCTACACCAAGTCCGGCACGCCACAAACCCTCACCGCCGACTTCTGCATCTGCACCATGCCCATCTCCGTCCTCGCCAAAACGAAGAATAACTTCTCCCCCGAGACCCAGAAAGCATTCACGGGTATGCCCATGACGGCGCTTTACAAGATCGCATGGGAATCCCCGCGCTTCTGGGAGACCGAGAACAACATTTACGGCGGCATCTCCTTCCTGACCAACGTCGTCGACATCGTCTGGTATCCCACCGACAAGCTTTTCTCGCCCACGGGCGTCGTCGTCGCGGGCTTCGGTTCCGAACGCAATGACGTTGGCGGCATGGGCCTTGGCGGCTCTTCGTCCGGCGAACCTACCGCCTTCGGTGCACTTCCATCCGTAGAAGCCAAGCTCGAAGCCTCACGCACTGCAGTCGAGAAACTCCATCCTGGCCGCTCCCACCTGCTCAGCAAACCAATCTACGTCACTTGGTCAAAAATCCCCTATTCCCTGGGCTGCTTCGCCAACAACCACTTGGCTTCGAGCGATCCAGCTTACGCCCAACTCGAAAAGCCCCAGGGCCAAACTTACTTCGCCGGAGACTATCTCTCGCATCTCGTAGGTTGGCAGGAAGGCGCAGCCCTCTCTGCCCATCACGCCATCGAACGCATTGCCAAACAGATTCGCAGCTAACCCATTCGTCTTTGCAGTCGTAGTTGCAATTGCTCTTGCCTCTCTTGCTTGTCATCCCCGAAGGGGATCTGCTTTTGCACTTGCATTAGCGAAGAACCGCATCTCCGAGGAAGAGCGAAGCGACCCGAGTCCCTTCTTAAAACAGAAGCGCCCCTGCCAAATCACCGAAGGGGCGCATTCTATCGGGTATCCTATTCTGCTTTACCCTCCGACCCTTCCTTATAGATCTTCTGAAGCAGGAAGAAGGCCTGCTTCTTCTTCCCATCCTCCGAGATCAATCCCTTCCGATTAAATCCATCCTGCAGCAAGGGAATATTTCTCGTCGGCGACCGAAAATCCATCAGAACCCAGGGAGCAAACCCGCGCACCTGTGGAATCTTCGACAGCATTACAAAGTTATGTTTGTAGAAGTCCACCTGCTGCTCTTCCGTCCATCTCTGGCTCTTGTCCCCATGGTTTCCAATCTTCGCCTCCGAGCCAAATTCACTAATGATGATCGGCTTCTGCGGCAGTTCAAACTTCACATCATCCGCCTGCGCAGGCAAATACGAGTACCAGCCCACATACTCATTCATCCCCACGACATCCAACGCGTGCCCCACCGCCAACGGATCGTCCATCACATGAACATCCCCCACCTTGTGCGGTTGTAGAAACGCCGCCGTAATCAGCCGAGTATCATCCAGCTTCCTTGCCTCCCCCGCCAGGTTCGTCAGGAACTCCGTCCGTGCAGCATTCGTCGGCGTCTCATTAGCCACCGACCATAAAATCACCGAAGCCTTATTACGATCCCGCCGAATCATCTCACCCAGCATGGCCTGCGCCTTCGCATACACCTCTGGCTTCTCATACGAGATGTGCTGCCAAATCGGAATCTCCGACCACACCATCACACCCTGGCGATCCGCCATTCGCGTCATACGCTCATCATGCGGATAGTGGCACAGCCGCACAAAGTTCGCATTCAGATCCTTTAGAAACCCAAAGATCGCCGCCACATCCTTATCATTCGAAACCCGCCCCGTACGATACGGAGCCTCCGCATGAGCATTCACTCCCCGCAGAAACACAGGCTTTCCATTCAGCGAAATCTTCGTCCCATCCACACGAATATCGCGAAACCCAATGTCATCCGTCAGCCGGTCCTGCCCCGCCTCAAGCTCCACCTTGTATAGCTTTGGGCTCTCCGGCGACCAAAGATCGAGCTTCTTCGCATTCACCTCAAAGCCTGCTCGCCCAGCAGCATCGGTCTTCACCGTCGTACTTACACCGGACTCGGGAACCTTCACCGTCACCGGCAAACCCTCGGCACCTCCCTCGACATGGACATACCCTGTCAGCACGTTCGTCGTCCCACGCTTCAGATGCACATCGTAGTCATCCACAAATGCCTTCGGCACATCCACCAGCGCCACGTCTCTCGTAAGTCCGCCGTAGTTGTACCAGTCGACATTCAGCCCCGGAATACCATCCGCTAACCGCGTCGAATCCACCGCAATCACCACAAAATTCTTTCCCGCTTTTACGGCTCCGGTCACCTCACAGTCGAATGGCGTAAACCCACCCTCGTGATCGCATATCCTTTTCCCGTTCACCCAGACATAACTGCGATAATTCGCCGCCCCTACACGCAGGAACGTCCGCCTGTCCGCCTTGGGCTCATAATTAAAATCCCGCTGGTACCAGACAATCCCCTCATACCGGAACATTGTCGGCTCTTGTGTATTCCAATCGCCCGGCACCTTCAGCGTCGGAGCGGTTGTAAAGTCATACTCCTCGAATCCATTCCTCTCTCCCACCAGCACCGGCCTTTTATTCTGCGCGTAGCCGTTATCCCGGACCTTGCCCGTACCGTCGTATAACCCGCGTCCCGCCGGATCAACCAGGTAGTGCCAATCCCCATTCAAGCTCGTCGACACCCGATGATCCTCACCCACCAGCAGCGTCTTCAGTGGCTCCTGCGCAACAGCAGAAGCACCAGAGAGACAGCAAAAAATGGCAGCACACACACCCACCTTTGAAAACCAAATCATCAGCACCACTCCCAAAATAGAATTTGCGTCACCCGAAACAGCAAATCCACTCAGGCGACTAATTCGTCGTGTCGATTGTTTTGGAAATGAGAGATTTCCTACAGCGACAGTGGTCAGACCATTTCGAGAACGTCGGAAGTGTAGCACTGCATATGAGACATGCGCAAAATAAATGCGGAGCCACAACAAATGGCCTCACAGGCTATCTAACGAACGCCGGCCCTTCTTCTAACCGCCTGCCTTATTTCTTAGACAACGAGCGCACGTAGATCACCATATTCCAAATGTCCTCCGCCTTCGCCCGTTCCCCTTCACCGGTCATCTGGCCTTTGCCGTTCTTGATGATGTAGAAAATCTCCCCATCAGACAGATCTTTCAGTGCCGCCGGATCGGTGTAGTCCTTCAGCGTGAGCTTCAAATCGGTGACGAGATCACCCTTGCCATTTCCATTCTCTCCATGACACATGGCACAGTCGTATCCGTACACCTTTTTAGCATGCGCCTGCGACTCAGTCGTAGGTTTTACTGGATTCACCATCTTCGCAGCATCAGCAGAAATAGCCGCCTGCGCGGGAGCAGCCGCCGGCTGCTGTGGCAAAAACGAAAGAGACAACAAAACGAACACGGCAAACATAGGCTTCAACATACGAGCCACCTCTATTGACGGATGGCATCCTATGCCTAAGCAAACCTAATAGGAAGCTTTATCTTAGCCCCTGACTCCTTCGAAGATTCCTCCAGCCCACCTCATCCTCGCGTTAGCGCCCGAATCATCTTTGACCAATCCGGCCACAGCTCCGCCAGCTCTTGATAACTTGCATCTTCATAGTCCTCAAACTCGAACCCAGGGCTAACCGTACATCCCAGCAGCGCCCACTTCCCTCCCGACACCAGCCGTGATCCCTGCCAAACCCCACGTTCCACCACCACCTGCGGCCTCGCACCAGCAGCAAGATCGTTCCCAATCACAACGCGTCTCCCGCTTTTATCCGGCATCAACTGCAGCATCTCCACTGCATCCCCCGCATAAAAATGAAATACCTCATCGCTCTTCAGCCGATGCATCTCGCTAAACGTATCCGACTCCAGCAGATAATAAATTGCAGTACCCGTCCGTCTCTCACTCGGATACCGCCCATCCCCAAAAGCCCCCGCCGCCACCGTCTCCACAGCCTCATACGTCCGCACATACCACCCACCTTCACGTGGATGCGGCGCAAGCCCAAGCAACTTCTTCACATCATCAACAGTCATCCAGTCCCTCTCAGGCTATCCTATACACAATTCCATTTCATTCTAGATTTCAGCGAGCCATCCGTTGTCCATTCGCCATCGACTCGAACACTACTTCGGCTTCGGCAGCCTCCAAACCAACTGGCGCACCGAGATCCTCGCCGGCCTCACCACCTTCATCACGATGGCCTACATCATCTTCGTGAACCCGGCCATCCTCGCCGAAACCGGCATGCCCCTCGCCGCAGTCACCGCCGCCACCTGCCTCTGTGCGGCCTTCGGGAGCATTCTCATGGGAGCATTCGCCAACTATCCCCTTGCCCTCGCACCCGGCATGGGCCTCAACGCATACTTCACCTATACCGTCTGCCTCAAGATGGGCATTCCCTGGCAAAGCGCTCTCGGCGCTGTCTTCCTCTCCGGGGTCATCTTTCTCGCCCTCACCTTCACCGGTCTCCGCCAACGTCTCGTCGCCGCTATCCCCCATCAGCTTCATGCCGCCGTCGGAGGAGGCATCGGCCTCTTCATCGCCTTCATCGGATTCCGCAACGCAGGCATCATCGTCCCCAGCTCCTCCACGGTCGTCACGCTTGGCAATGTCCGTGACCCTCACACTGCTCTCGCTCTCTTCGGTCTCCTATTCATTGCCATCCTGCAAGTTCTCTGCGTCCGAGCCTCCATGCTAATCGGCGTTCTCGGCACCATGCTTCTCGGCATCCTCTTCCACCAGGTCCACTGGCAGCCCGTGCGCTACAGTCTCTCCGCCATCACCGCTACGGCCTTCCACCTCGACATCCGCGGCGCTCTCCACATTGGAGCCTTCGAAATCATCTTCGTCTTTCTCTTCGTCGATCTCTTCGACAACATTGGCACCCTCGTCGCCGTCACCCAGCGCGCCGGCCTCATCTCCCCCGACCACACCATCCCCCGTCTCAACCGCATCTTCTTCGCCGACGCCACCGCCACCATCGTCGGATCCCTCGCCGGCACCAGCACCGTCACCAGCTACGTCGAATCCTCCGCCGGAGTAGCCGCCGGAGGACGCACCGGCGTTACCGCAATCGTCACCGGCATCCTTTTCTTCCTCGCCCTCTTCGTCGCCCCACTGGTCGGAGCCATCCCCGCCTTCGCCACCTCACCCGCGCTCATCCTCGTTGGCGGCCTCATGCTCACCGGTCTCGGTCAAATCGAGTGGGACGACCCCCAGATCGGCATCCCCGCCTTCCTCACCGTCTCCACCATCCCTCTCACCTGGTCTATCGCAGACGGCCTCAGCTTCGGCCTCACCAGTTACGCCGCTCTACAACTCCTGACTGGCCGCGCCAAATCTAAAGACTGGATGCTCTACCTCCTGGCCACCCTCTTCCTCCTTCGCTTCGTCTACATAGCACACCACTAAGTAATACCTGGAGTTTCGACCAGGGCGCCTCTATAGGTGTTCAGGGATGCTGTAATCGAAGGTGTAGGAGTGCTTTCCGTCAGTGATCTGAATGTCGAAGGTGCCGGTAAGGCCGATCAACTGACCGGTACCAGAATCCGGAACTACCGTAATAAAGAGCTGAGGAACGCCGCGATTCATGGTGGCACTGTGTTGTAGGACAAAGCTGCCAGTGCGACCGTTGAGGATTCCCGTTACGCGTTCCATGGCGACATATCCGGCGGAACCTTTGACCTCAGTGCTGAAGGCGAGCATCTGGCCCTTGGTGGTCGCTTCAAGATCGCCGTGGATTTGTTTGTCGATGAGCATTCTACCTATCGGAAAGTCTTCAGGTTTACCGTCACTTTGGGGAGCGAGTTTTACTTCGAAGGTTCCAATAGCGTGGGTCATAGTTCTCCTTTTTGTCTGGGTTTGTGCTGAGAGGCCAAGTGTGAGGATCATTACACCTAAGAGAGACCCAGCACAATATCGGTTCTTGATGATGGAGTTGGATGGGTGGAAGTCAATCATTTTGGCTAACCTTTGTTTGTCTTCAAGAGACTATAGGTGGAAGATGGCTGGCATGATTGGAAAAACGCGACAGGAGACAAAGACTACCGTGGTGACTGAGGTCTTCGATACCGCTGCAGGTCAGGCACGAGGGGTATTGAAGGGACCAGTTGCGGCTGGAAGATTCAAACATTCGCGACACAGTCCAACAGTGGAACTGGCGGGCATAATTGCGCATTACTGGATGGTTAGCTGGGATCTTCTGGGGGAAGAGCCGCAGATTCGCGAGACATTACCACATCCGAACGTTCATGCAGTGTTTGAACAAGGGAATTCGGTGGTGGCCGGAGTGGCTACAGGAAAGTTTACGCGGGTACTGGAAGGGCGTTCCCATGTATTTGGCGTGAAATTTCGGCCAGGCGGTTTTCGAGGATTTGTTGATGGACCGGTGTCTTCGTTGACGAATCGGATGGTTACGGTGAGGAATATCTTTGGTGACGAGGTGGTAAATCTGGAGCAGGTGCTGGTTTCGTCATCCGAAGAGAGTGATCTGGTAGCAGCGGCGAATGCGTTTTTTTGTGCACGGGTGCCGGACCTGGACGAGACCTCTGTCTTGGCAGGCCAATTGGTGGATAGGATTTTTACGGAGCCGGAGATCAGGACAGTGGACGATCTAACCAAGCTGGCTCGGATCGGAAAACGATCGCTGCAACGAATATTCAGAGAGTATGTAGGGGTGAGCCCAAAGTGGGTGATTCGCCGATATCGGCTGCATGAGCTTGTGGAGAGGCTTCATGCAGGAGAGCGGATGGATGGCGCGGCTCTGGCGACGGAGTTAGGGTACCTTCGACCAGGCGCATTTGATCAACGATTTTCGGTCGATGATTGGATATTCGCCAGGCGAATATCTCGGGTTGAGTGTTTCAAATCAGTAGCGGGGTACGTTGGGGTCGATAGTCCGTGACCAGGCGTCGATGCCTCCGGCCAAAGATTGGACATGATCGAAGCCCTGGTTGCGGAGCCACATGGTTACGCTCAAAGAACGGGCACCGTGATGGCATAGAACGACAATGGAGGCATCGGGATCGAGCTCCTGGTGAGCGCGGGAGGCTACCTCTCCCATCGGCATCAAGAGGGAGTCTGAGAGGCTCGCGGTCTGGAACTCCCAGGGCTCGCGGACGTCAAGGAGAAGTGGCGCGTTGGGCTTCGGGCGTTGCTCGGCGAAGGAGCTGACGGAAATCTCCGGGTCTAACATGTCTTCAAGAATAGCTGATCCGCGCCCGGCAATTTTCAAACAGTACGAGGTGTCCAAGTTGCCGCTACGATTTAGTTGATGGGGATCGCGGTTCATGCCGAAAGACGCCGCTGACCGATTCGATTTAGTCTGGTAGAGGCGGTTTTTTTGATTTCGCCAGGTTGGCACGGGATTTTGATTGAATTTTCCGCCAATAACCCTATGCTGGCTGGGTTGCATCTTACAAAACATGCAAATGTTGCAGCGATGTAGTTGGAACGGAGATGGTGACTGTCTTGGAAAAGGTTTTGATTGTTGAAGATGAGATTCATGCACGAACTGGCTTGACGGAGTTGATCGAGAGCTGGGGTTACAAGGCTGAGTGCGCCGCCGATGGAGCAGAGGGACTCGAGAGGGCGGTGCAGTGGGCACCGTCGATAGTAGTGACTGACCTGAAAATGCCGCGGATGGATGGGATGGAACTCCTAAGCCGGCTTGCCGAGCTGCCGCAACGGATTGCGGTTGTCATGCTGACGGCGCAGGGATCGATTGACTCGGCCGTGGAAGCGATGCGGATGGGGGCCTACGACTATATTCCGAAGCCGGTAGATCCTGTGCGGCTGCGAACGATTCTTCAGAATGCAAGCCTCCAGCATGAAGACGATGTCGATACGGAGACGATCAAGAAGGTCGTGCGGGACACAGGACGGCTGGGACCTTTGGTGGGCAGTTCGGCGAGGATGAAGGAGATATTTTCGCTGATTGAACGCGTAGCCCCCTCCAATGTAAGCGTACTCGTGACCGGCGAGAGCGGAACTGGAAAAGAATTGGTGGCACGTGCGCTCCACGATTTGAGCGCACGACGAGGAAAGCCGTTCGTGGCAGTGAACTGCGCGGCGATTCCTGAGACGTTAATTGAGAGCGAGATCTTCGGACATGAGAAGGGTTCGTTTACCGGAGCACTGGAACGAAGAGCGGGGTGCTTTGAGCTAGCCGAAGAAGGGACGCTTTTGCTGGATGAGATTGGCGAAATGCCCGCGGCAACACAGGCGAAGCTCTTGCGCGTCCTGGAAGATCGAAAGCTGCGTCGATTAGGAAGTAAAGTTGAAACGCCGGTGGATGTGCGTGTAGTGGCCGCCACCAACAAAGATCCAGAGCAGGCTGTGGCCAGCGGAGAGCTCCGTGGGGATCTCTACTATCGTCTCAATGTTTTTAATATCCAGATGCCTCCTCTCCGGGAACACGTGTCAGATGTGGCTGCGATTGCAGAGAAGATGATCGCGGATATGAACGAGCGGCATGGCTGTTCCGTGACAGGGTTGAAAGACTCGCTGCTGAAACGGATGGTTGAGTACCACTGGCCGGGAAATGTAAGAGAGCTGAGAAACACAATTGAGCGAGCTGTGATTCTGGCAGGTTCAGGGCAGCTTGCGGTGGAGCATTTGCCGCCACACTTCGGAGAACCGGGATTCGCTCCGGTAATGCAAAAAAGTGGAAGGTTTGCGGCTCCTGTGTCGGGCTCGCCTGAAGAGACAGCTTCCACTTCCGGACCGTCGGGTGAGGTGCAACGTTATCTCGAGGACCGGAATACAGTGCGTGTCGAGGTAGGGACGACTGTAGATGAGGCAGAGCGGCAACTCATTTTGAAGACACTGCTCTCAACGCATAACAACAAGACGAAAGCCGCGGAGATATTGGGGATCAGCTCGAAGACGCTGCAGAATAAGTTGAAGGAATATCAGAACGCCGGTTCTGCGACGGAGTAGAGATGCGCCTGAAGACGAAGCTGGTACTGTCGGCAACGGGGTTGACGTTCGCGATTGTGCTAGTGCTGTCTTCTATCTTTGTCAGCGAGTTGTTGCGACAAAGAATTGACCAGGCCGCCGCGGACAATGATGTGCTGGCGCATGAAGTGTTGTTGATAACCCGCCAGGCGGTAGAGACAGGCTTGCGGACCAGCCCTCCGGTAGATAGAAGCGACGAGGCCCTTCATGTAGCAGTAACGGATGCGCTGCGGAGCTATCAGCCGCTGTCGGATGTGATGAATGCGATCATTCGCTACTCGCCTACTGTGCAGGACGTGAGCGTGACAGATGCACATGGTCTGACGCTTGTGAGCACGGACCCGGACGCGCTGAATCAGCAAATTGGGTACAGGATGAGCTTGCTGGGAATGCGGGATGGCAGCGTCACCTACCAGATGCGACAGATGTTCGGAAAGCCAAGAGAGCTGGATGTTACGCAATCGCTGGACAGAAACGGAGCGCCGTTTCTTGTAGTGCACGTCGGCGTACGTTCTACGTTTCTTAGGAACTCGTATGAGCCGTGGCTGAGGACGGCATTAATCTTTGCGTTGTTGGCTGCGGTAATCGCAATGATTGTGGCTGCCCTCCTGGCAAATCTGGCATTGGGGCCGATGGAGCAGATCAGCACACAACTGGAGCATCTGACATTACGTGCAGGTGAGGAACCGCAAGCATTACTTGAAGCGGGTGGAGAAGGAAGCGATACCGTAGTCCGCGTGACCAAGACGATCGATCGGTTGGGCGAGCAGATGCGTAGCCGGGAGGCAGGATATACAGCGCTACAGGCAAACCTGAATCAGATGCTGGATACGCTAAGGGATGGCGTGCTGCTGTTTACAGCGGACCATCGGGCAGTGATGGTATCGGATGCCGTGGCGTACTTCCTGAACAAGCCTGAAGGCGAGCTTGTTGGCAAACAGCTTGAAGAACTCTTTGAACCGGAGACAGCGCTGGGAGCAGCCGTGCTGGAAGCGTTTGCCAATGGTGAGCCAGTGAGCGCTGAGGGAGTGACCCTTGAGGACGGACGTCAGGTACAGATCTCTCTGGACCGCATCGACGATGGGCTGGATGGAGGCGGAAATATGGGTACGCTGCTCACCCTCCGAGACATTGAATCGATGATGCAGCTGGGCCAGGAGCTTGAGGTTGCACGGAGGCTGGCGGCTATCGGACGGTTAACAGCTGGCGTAGGCCATGAAGTGAAGAACCCGATCAATGCAATGGTGGTTCATCTGGAACTGTTACGAGGCAAGCTGGTTGGGCAACAGGGTGAAGCGTTTGTTGGGGCGCAGCGCCATGTGGAGATCCTTGCCGGAGAGATGCAACGGCTGGACCGCGTGGTCCAGACTCTGGCGGACTTCTCCCGTCCTATGGAGTTGCGCTTGAGAGAGCACGATCTGCGACAGGTGGTCGGGACGGTGATTGAGCTAACTGCCGCGGAGATGCGGGAAAATGGTGTGACAGTAGTAGTAAAAGCTCCACCCGAGCCGGTGACAGTTCGCATGGACGCGGAATTGGTAAGGCAGGCGCTCTTAAACCTGATGCTGAATGGGATGCAAGCAATGCCCCGGGGCGGACGGCTTTGGGTAAAGGTTCGCCGGGATCATCAGGTTGCGGTTTTGGAAGTAATGGATGAAGGAGAGGGTATACCGGCAGAGCTGTTACCGCGTATCTTCGAACTGTACTTTACGACGAAGCCAAAGGGGAGTGGAATTGGTTTGGCGATGACGTACCGCATCCTCCAGATGCATGGTGGTGCGATGGAAGTACGATCGAATGCAAATCCGATTGCTGCTGATCGAGGAACAACTTTTACGCTGAGGCTGCCATTGGCCTCTAGCGCTGCCGAGGTTCGAAAAAGCGTTACGGCAGGAGCCGAACGCAAAGGTATAGGGGAGAAAGCTTGACCCAGCACGGCGATATGAGTTGGAGAATAGTAGTAGCGGCATTGTGCGCTGGCCTGACGTTTTGCGTCAGCGGGTGCCACAAGAAAGTAGTGGGTCCACCTCCCTTACCGCCAATTCAGAACCCTGTAGCTTTGGTAACTCCACCTCTGCCAGAGCATCCTCCTATGATTGAGCCGCCTACTGTAAGAATGCCTCCTCTGCCAGTTGCCTCGGCTGCGGCGAGGCCCAGAAGGGAGCGCCGCAAGCCCGCCGCGAAACAACCCGTTCCCGAGCCGGCCCAGTTGGCAAGCATAGAGGCGCCTAGCGAGGGGTCGGCGATTGGAGCTTTAACGTCGGGCGGCGAAGCAAATCCACGGTCGCAACAAGAGGCCGCGGACATGATCGCAGCCAATGACAAGCGTTTGAATGCTCTGTCGGCACGAGTCGTGGAGGAGCAAAAGGCGCAAATCAGCAAGGTCAAAAACTTTCAACGACAGGCCCAGGAAGCATTGAGCTCTGGGGATGCTGAGGGCGCTAAGACGCTGGCTACGAAGGCTAAGCTACTGCTCGATGATCTATCGAAGTAGGACGGGTCGAGATCACGTGAACAAGCCACGCGAGCTCACCACAAAGTCAACTCAAGAGTACGTCGGTCTCGCTAAACTTCAGCTCCGTGGCATTTCTTGTATTTTTTCCCGGAGCCGCAGGGACACTCGTCGTTACGACCTACCTTTTCACCTGCCCGACGAGGTGCGGAGCCGTTGCCGGCGGCGCTAGAGCCGGCGGAACGGGCTTGATCGAGTTCGCGCTGCTTCTTCTTCTGGAACTCACGTTCAAGAGCGTCGATGGTAGTCGACGGAGCACGAGTTGGAACCGGAATAGGAGCGTGTTGGCTGGGTGAGGCCGTTTGTCCCGAAGGAGGCTGCGCCGCTGCGCCGGAGGACAAGCCTGGGCGCGAGGGGGATTGGCCGACCAGTTGCGGCGAATCGGAAGGACCTCCGTCACGAGGAAGCTGATCGAGGCTTTCGATGGGGTTGCCATCGGGGCCAATGATCTGCATGCGGAACAAATGACGAGCGGTGTCCTCCTGGAAACGGAGCATCATAGCCTCGAACATCTCGAAGGATTCCTTCTTATAAGCCACGAGGGGGTCCTGCTGGGCGTAGCCGCGAAGGCCGATGCCTTCCTTGAGATGGTCCATGGCGAGGAGGTGGTCCTTCCACAGGCCGTCTAGGACGCTGAGCATAACGATGCGCTCGTGGTAGCGCATGGCCGGCGCGCCGAGTATCTGTTCCTTGATGTCGTAGCGGGCGCGGAGTTTATCGAAGATGGCTTCGCCAAGCTCGTGGCGGTTGAGTTGGGTGGCGTCGATCTCGTTCTCGAGATGGGCACCGAAGACGTCGTAGAGATCGCTGAAGAGCGGATCGAGCTTCCACTCTTCGGCGTGCTGTTTCTCGGGGGCGTGCTCGTCGAGGAGGTTGGAGAGGATAGTGGAAACGTAGTCGTCGGTGATGAGCTGCTTCTGGTCTACGCCTTCCATGAGCTGGCGGCGGAGGCCATAGACGGCTTCGCGCTGCTTGTTCATGACGTCGTCGTACTCGAGGACGTGTTTGCGGGACTCGAAGTTCTGGGTTTCGACAGCCTTCTGCGCGGCCTCGATGCGGCGGGAGATCATGCCGGATTCGATGGGGACGCCTTCTTCCATGCCAAGGCGCTGGAGTAGGGTGGAAACCCACTCGCGAGCGAAGATGCGCATGAGGTCGTCTTCAAGAGAAAGGAAGAAGCGAGAGGAGCCGGGATCGCCTTGGCGTCCGGCGCGTCCACGGAGCTGGTTGTCGACGCGGCGGGACTCGTGACGCTCGGTGCCGAGGATGTGGAGACCGCCGGCGGCGATGACGTCATCGTGCTCCTGCTGGGCGGCGGTGGAGTGGGCGGCGACCGCGGCGTCCCACGCGGCCTGGGTGGTCTCGAACTCCTGCGACTGATAGTAGAAGCGGAACATGCCGGGGCCAGCGACAGGAGAGATCGCTCCCTCAGCTACAGAAACGGCGCGGGCCTGCTGTTTGCGGACTAGATCCTGGCGGGCCATGAAGTCGGAGTTGCCGCCGAGGAGAATGTCAGTACCGCGACCTGCCATGTTCGTCGCGATGGTGACCATCCCTAGACGACCGGCCTGAGCGACGATCTCTGCCTCCTTCTCATGGAATTTGGCATTGAGGACAACGTGCCGAACGCCTTTACGCTTGAGAATTTCGGAGAGAAGCTCGGATTTTTCGATGCTGGTAGTTCCAACCAGGACAGGCTGCTTGGCCTCGTGGAGACGGGCGATCTCATCGGCGACAGCGAAGTATTTTTCCTTTGCGGTGCGGTAAACCACGTCGGCGTTTTCAATGCGCTGCATCTTGCGATTGGTGGGGGTCACAACGATGTCGAGCTTGTAGATCTTGTCGAACTCGGCAGCTTCCGTCTCAGCTGTACCGGTCATACCTGAGAGCTTCTTGTACATACGGAAGTAATTCTGGAAGGTGATCGTGGCAAGGGTCTGATCTTCCTTGCGGATATTAACACCTTCCTTAGCTTCAACCGCCTGGTGCAATCCATCCGACCAGCGGCGGCCCGGCATAAGGCGGCCGGTGAACTCGTCGACGATGATAACTTCGCCGTCCTTTACGACGTATTCAACATCGCGCTTGTAGAGGTTGTGCGCCTTGATGGCGGTTTCGACGTGATGCTTGAGATCCCAATTTTCCGGGTCAGCGATGTTGCCGATGCCGAGGAGGCCTTCGATCTTCTCCCAGCCCTCATCGGTGACTGTGATGGAGCGAGTTTTCTCGTCGACGACGTAGTCGCCCGACCAGGTCTTGGTCTCGAGAGTTTCGATGAGCTCACCGAGTTCGAGCTTGGGAATGATGACGTTGACGCGGGCGTACTTATCGGTAGTCTGGTCAGTTGGCCCACTGATGATGAGCGGGGTGCGGGCCTCATCGATGAGGATGGAGTCGACTTCGTCAACGATGCAGTAGTAGTGACCGCGCTGCACCTGATCGGCAAGCTCAAACTTCATGTTGTCGCGAAGATAATCGAAGCCAAACTCGTTGTTGGTGCCGTAAGTGATATCTGACCCGTATGCGGCGCGACGCTGAGCATCGTCGAGATCATGAACGATAACGCCAACGGTGAGGCCGAGAAAACCGTAGATCTTGCCCATCCACTCTGCGTCGCGTTTGGCCAGGTAGTCGTTGACGGTGACAACATGGACGCCGCGACCAGTGAGTGCGTTGAGATAGCAAGGAAGCGTAGCAACGAGGGTTTTGCCTTCGCCAGTTTTCATTTCCGCAATCTTGCCGGAATGAAGGACGATGCCGCCGATGAGTTGAACGTCGAAGTGACGCATCTGCACGGCACGCCTGCCTGCCTCGCGGACGACAGCGAAGGCTTCAGGCAGAATCGCATCGAGGGCGGCCTTTTCCGCGGTGTAGCGCTCGTCGGCGTCTTCGATGCCCTGGATGGCGTCTGCAATGCGCTGGCGGAACTCGACGGTCTTGGCGCGAAGCTGGTCGTCGGACAGAGCCTGAATCGTAGACTCAAGGGAGTTAATCTGCGCAACGATCGGCATGAGACGCTTGACGGCTCGTTCGTTGCTGGTACCAAAGACTTTAGCTATAGCTGAGTTAAGCAAACCTGGTGTCCTTCGTGGGCACAATTAGACCCAGTATCTAGTGTAAATGGTCTGAGGGCAGCGGTGGAATTCCGGCTTCCGGGATGACGTGGGATGACGGACGACTGGGGCGTCATCTAGTCTTGCCTCGGAGGATAAGAATGCAAAAGAAGATTGTTCTGGCAGTGATGATGGCTACGCTCGCGGGCGCGGCCTATGGGCAGGTGAAGCGGGTTGGACCGGAGAAGTCCATGTTCAGCTCTGCCGTTTGGGTAGGAGATACGGTGTATCTCTCGGGCACGATGGCGCCGGTGGACTACCAGGGCGATAAGGCCAAGGGAACGCTCGCAGGCTACAAGGGCGATACCAAAGCGCAGGCGATTGGAGCGATCAAGGCAGTCGAGGCGACGCTGAAAGAGCAGGGGCTGGGACTCGGCGACATCGTGCAAATGCAGGCTTTTCTGGCTGGTGATCCATCCAAAGACGGCATGATGGACCTCGATGGGTGGAACGACGCTTACAGGCAGTTTTTCGGAACGCCGGAGCAGCCGAACCGTCCCGTTCGTGCCACGGTGCAGGTGGCGCACTTGGTATTGCCCACCGGAATGATCGAGATCATGGTAATCGCGGCCCGGCCGCATAGCGGATCAATTAGGGCGTGTTCACACTATTGCAAGGATCTGTTGTTAATCTCAAGACAGGATGGAGATCACAGAAGCGCAATATGAGCGGATCAAGGATGCGTTGCCGGTGCAGCGTGGGAATGTGCGCTTAAGCAAC
Source organism: Edaphobacter sp. (assembly GCA_035317185.1). Lineage (GTDB taxonomy): Bacteria > Acidobacteriota > Terriglobia > Terriglobales > Acidobacteriaceae > Edaphobacter. The sequence continues at coordinate 8 of DATHHN010000048.1, read as the reverse complement.
CTGCAAGT
>DATHHN010000047.1:0-33293 GCA_035317185.1 Edaphobacter sp. | reverse complement strand
GGCGCCCGCCAGGTCGAGTGCACCATCAATGGCATCGGCGAACGCGCCGGCAACGCCGCCCTTGAAGAGATCGCCGCCGTCCTCATGGTTCGCCGTGACAAGTTCCCCTACACCAACAACATTGTCCTGAGCCAGCTCTACCCCACCAGCCAGATGCTCGCCGAGTGTATCGCCTTTGGCTGCTCGCCCAACAAGGCCGTCGTCGGAGCCAACGCCTTCGCCCATGAGTCTGGCATCCACCAGCACGGCATGATGGCCAATCCCCTCGCCTACGAGATCATGACTCCCGAATCCGTTGGCGCGGGCCACACCAAGCTCGTCCTCGGCAAACACTCCGGCCGTCGCGCCCTAGCCGACCGTCTCGAAAAACTCGGCCACCCGCTCGACCGCAACCAGGTCGACGAAGTCTACGTTCGCTTCATCGAACTGGCCGACCGCAAGAAATCCATCTACGACCAGGACCTGCTTGGCCTCCTGCAACCCGGCAAATCAATCCCCGTGGCAACCGTCTAGACCGCCTTTAAGAACCGTCCCTGCTGGGGAGGGCTGATCCAGCGGTTGGCTCCAATGCGGAATACTTGCAATCTTCATTTTTCCCATGGTTCATGGCTCCTTCGTTTCCTTGGGGGCCAGCTCGATTGTTGGTGCTCTATGTGGAGTTCGCAGATCCAGTGCTGATGGCTTCGAAGCCGGCTCTATCGTTGCCCAGATCTTCTCTAGAGACAAAGATCCGTTCTTCGTTAAACTCAACGTGAATACCGTCCTCTCTCGATTCGATTCCTCGAGGTGGACGCTGCCACCGTGCTCTTCAGCTATTCGACGAGCCAGGGTGAGCCCCAGACCTGTTCCGTTGGGTTTTCCGGCGGTCACGAACGGATCGAACAATGTCCTCCGGACAGAGGCAGGTATACCTGGGCCATTGTCCAAGATCGTGACGTATATCCGTTCATCGACTTCTGTAAGGTGGATTTTCACCTCAGGCACCTGAGTTGAGCGTGTCGCAGCTTGGCAGGCATTGAGGAGCAAGTTGTATATGGCACTTTCAAGATTCCTCACATCGATAACAGCCTTCGCCGGCCGGAACTCGCCGAATGTGATAGACACCTTCCGCCCCTCTGGATGAAACTTCACTGCCGCAACCGCTTTTTTCACAACGAAGGAAACGCACTCATAGACCAGCGGATTGTTCCGTCGGCTACTACCGAATTGAAGTAACGAATCAATGCGCTCCGTCATCGCGAGCACTGCATCTTGAATTTCGAGCAGCAGATCAGCGCGCGTGCTCCCGCATATATCTTTGCGCTCAAGGAACTCGGCATTTGCATAGATCGCCGTGAGCGAGTGGCGCATATCGTGGGATATCGAGCATGCCAATCTGCCGATGGCCGACATCCTCTCAGTCTCTATCAGATTGCTTGGTAGATGCCGCCCCGGTTCGTTTCGCAGATCGAGACCAATGCCCTTATCAAACGTGCAGATATTGCCGCCGTCTGAAATCTCTGGTTTCCTTCGGTGTGTTCTCACTGTTCCCCCTGCGATCCTTGTTTTGGTTGGTCACGGCAAGTTGCCTCGAAGTCAATCACGGGTCATGAAGACAGCTGGCGAAACCTACTTCTCGCGCGCGTTCCAGATACAGCACAAAAACTTCTGAGGATCAATTTGTTCATTCGAAGTCCACATCTCGGAAAAAGTGAAGATCAGTCTCTTGCGCTTCCGTATTTGCGTACAAATAGTGTTCTCTATGGAAGCAGGAGCAATTTGCCCGTCGTTTTCCGACCGTTCAAATCACGATGAGCCTGTTCCGCATCTGCTAAGGAATAGGAGCGTTCAATCCGCAGCTTGAGTTGGCCGGTGGATACGAGTGCAAAGACTGCTGTTGCTCTCTCGTCAAGGTCGGAACGAGTTGCCGTGTAGTGCTTCAAAATAGGACGGGTAACATGGAATGAACCGCTTGCGAGCATCTCCAGATCGAACGGCGGCACCTTTCCACCCGCCGTGCCATAAAGAACAATGGTTCCCCGTTCCTCCAGACATGTGAGCGATTTCAAAAAGGTGGTCTTTCCCACGGAATCGTAGACTGCCTTCATCCGCCGGCCAGCAGCGTTGATTGTTTCCGCAAAATCCACTTCCGTGTACTGGAGAACTTCATCTGCACCCGCTTCAACTGAGAGCGAAGCCTTCTCCCGCGTCGACACTGTAGCCGTGACCCGTGCTCCGAGTGCCTTCGCCATTTGTGTCAACAATAAGCCCACGCCACCGGCGCCCGCGTGAACCAGAATTTCATCCCCTTTCCGGATGGGGTACGCAGAGTGGGACAAATAATGTGCAGTCATCCCCTGCAGCATCACCGCTGCTGCCTGTTCGAAGGTGATGTCCGCGGGAATGGGTACGACACGGTCGGCAGGAGCCAATGCAAACTCCGCGTAGGTTCCGAGGACGCTGCACCATGCGACGCGATCTCCTTCTTTAACGGATCCCACCCCTTCGCCAACGGCTGCTATCGTGCCGGAGGCCTCCTGCCCGGGAATGAATGGGACCGGATTGGCATAACGGCCTTCCCGAACATAGATGTCGATGAAGTTCACGCCGCTGGCCGCTACCCGAATCAACACCTCGCCCAGACCGGGAACAGGCGTCGGAACTTCACGAATGCTCATCACTTCAGGGCCGCCGGTTTGTGTAATCTGAATTGCTTTCATCTGAGATAACAGTCCTTTTGAGATAACTAGGGAGAGGAAACGATCTCGGGACTCCTAAGCCTCCCTAACCCGCAAACCGTCCAGTACAGCGGAAAATATTCCCCGCACACAGGTGTCGGAGAGGGGCCCTGATCCGATCATGAGCCGGTAGTAGAGCCAACCATAGAGCGCATCGAGCGCCTGGTCCAAATCGACGTCAGGGCGTATCTCCTTATTCTTTATGGCCGATTGAATGACCTCTTTCGCAGCCTCTCGTCGGGGAGTGATCCAACGAGTGCGAAAGGCCTCGGCCAATTCCTCATCGAACTGGGCTTCGCCAAGGAGCGCCTTGATCATCGAGCCGAAGGGTCCTCGGAATGCCTTGGCCAAAGCCAGCATCTGGAGGCGAATGCTTTCTACATGACTGGACTTGCTGGGAAATCCGATTCCCGGTCCAATTCTGAAGAGGAAAGCCTCCATGACCATCGCGGCCTTGTTGGGCCAGCGGCGGTAAATGGATGTCTTAGCTATACCCGTTTTGGCAGAGATGGAATCGATGGTGACTGCACGAAAGCCGTTCTCCAAGAGTTCATCGAAGACGGTGCTGATGATCACAGCTTCAATTTGCCCAGGTCGAAGGCGTTTCACAGACCTTTCATCCTTCTCGATACGTTTCGACATCTTCACTCCTGAGATCTCGCAAATCGCAGGTTGATTACTCATTATTTTAGACGCTACGATACGGAGCGTAGTTTCATTAAAGAAGTGTTAAATTTATTGTCGCGCTCCTATCCCCGTGAGCTGATCCCAAGCAAGGATGAAGCGACCTTTTCAGGCTGTCGTCCAACGCGGCCGTTAGAGGTTCGTCGGCTCAGCCGACCGACGCGTTCCTCGCTGAAATAAATTCCCTCTTGATTCAGTATCCTCTCCGGACTTCGCTTCGCAAACAAGACGGGAAGGTGATTCGGGAAATGTCGTTCGAGCCTCGTAAGCCTCTGACCTGTGGGCTCCGATCATCGATGCCACTGCAGATCTTCCCACGAACGCGGAAGCTTCTCGCCTTCGCAAATGCGAATCGTGTGTCGTTCACTTCTATGACACGAGCAAGAAAAGTTCACGTCGATGGTGCAGTATTGAACATCTGTGGCAATAAGCGCAAAGTCGCAGCCTATCAGCACAGGAAGCGAGCCAGTGATTCGTCGATCAACCAGCGCTGAATCGCCTCTTGCTCCTTGCCGGGAACAAGGCCAGTTCCAACTAAATGGTTCATATGGCCGAGCCCACGCCCATTCCGCTGATTGCTTTACGCCGTGAACAGAGATCTCTAATCTTAAGTTCAATCAGATTCAATACCCATCCGCGCGTGGACAATTGCCTTCCCGGGGTCACCCGTCGCGTTGGTGCCGGGTGCCAACCCTGCTAACGCATCAATTTGGTGCAGCCCAGATATAAGCATCTACGATGCTTTCCCTGCAAAAGGATCGAGTGTTGAGCTTCCCGCCAACACTCCTATTTACCTGCGCGTCGATGAGTAACCAGGGTTGTCTCGTAAGTCGCTCTTTGATGGCGGCCCTGCTCCACATCCCGAAGTGGCGGGTCTCCAAAGAGACGGCTGTATTCACGGCTGAACTGGGAGCGGCTGACATACCCAACCTGATATGCCGCAGCAGACGCATCCATGGCCTCCACCAACATGAGCCGTCGAGCCTCCTGCAAGCGAAGGTGCTTCTGATATTGAAGCGGGGTCATGTTGGTGAGTGTCTTGAAATGGTGGTGTAGTCCAGAAGGACTCATATTCGCTTCCTGCGCGATAAGTTTTATCGAAAACGGCTTGTCGAAGTTCTCTCTCAGCCAGATTGCGGCTTTCACGACGCCGCTGGCATGACCATCCGATTGTGCCATTCGCTCAAGTTGCTCTCCTTGCTCGCTACGCCACAATCGGTAAAGAATCTCCCGGTGCAACAGAGGTGCGAGTACAGCACTGTCCTGCGGCTTTCCGAGGAGCCTAAGCAATCGAAGTACCGGATCTAGTAATTCCGGGGTCATTCTGCTGAGGAAAACACCGCGATCAGGCTTCGTTGTTCGTTGGATCTTGCCGGAGGTCCGAAGCGACGGTATCTGCTTTACGTCGAGGTCCAAGCTCATCCCGAGGTACGGCTTTTCATTCGAGGCCGTCGTGACTCTTCCAGAGACCGGTAGATCGAGTGAAACCACCAAGCAGTGGCCGGGGGCGTAGGTGAAAGCCTCGTTACCCAACATGAGTTCCTTGGCTCCCTGAGCGACGATGGCAAGAGTTGGACACTGCACGCCCTGCCCCGTATGCATAGGTGACGAATAGCGAGAGAGATGCAAACCAGGAATCGGCGTAGGAAAAGCACCGTCGATTCGCGTGTTTGCCCCGATCAAGGATGCGAGTTCGGACGACATTGCACCTCTCCCTCAGTACATATTCCCAGAAGAGAGCGCTTGAATGATGAATCGCGGCTCGATATCTGGAGGATCAGGCAATAAGTTTGCAGGATCAGGTACCCCAGTCAGGCCCCTTCCGGAATCTCATAGAGGCAAGTTCATGACACAGAGAGAAGGACATCACGGCAACGAGAAAGTGCATAGACCGCACCGAATAGCTGCAGCTTCAGCGATGCGAATGTCGATCAGTCAGCTCTTGTGGAGCACGCACGTCGCACCGCTTCGCGGCTATCCCCACCTCGTTCGCTCGGGTCCGTCGCTTGATGCGCGAAGGGACGTCCTACTCTTTTTTCGGCATTGTTTTCGTGGCATCCACAAAGGTACTCAACAATTGGAGGGCATCATGGAATACACAACGCTCGGCAATACAGGTCTCGTGGTTTCGAGACTCTGCTTTGGGACTATGACATTCGGGGACGGCAGAGGCCTCTTCAAGGCTATCAGCACCGTTGACCAAGCCGGTGCCGATGAACTGGTCAAGGCCTCGATTGACGGCGGCATCAACTTCTTCGATACGGCGGACAATTACACGGAGGGTGAGAGCGAAAAGATTCTGGGGCGATCCCTGAAAAACCTTAACATCGCGCGGAAGGATGTCGTAATCGCGACAAAGGTCTATAGCCGTGTCGGCCCTGGGCGGAATGACATCGGGGCTTCTCGTGGTCACATTATGGACGGAGTGGAGGCCAGTCTCCGCCGTCTTCAGACCGACTATATTGACTTGTACCAGATCCATGGCAACGATTCCGTGACCCCTGTCGGAGAGACACTTCGCGCTCTCGACACCCTGGTGCAGCAAGGAAAGGTCCGCTACATCGGCTGCTCTAACTGGCAGGCATGGAAGATCGCCAAAGCACTCGGCATCTCCGAGTACAAGAACCTTGCCCGATTCGACACACTTCAGGCTTATTATTCGATCGCTGGCCGCGATCTCGAACGGGAAATCGTTCCCTTGCTAGAAGCCGAAAAGATCGGTCTTCTCGTGTGGAGTCCGCTTGCCGGCGGCTTACTTTCGGGTAAGTTCAGCCGGACGCAGCAGCAGCCCACCGACTCACGCCGCACCGACTATGACTTTCCCATCGTGGACAAAGAGCGGACCTGGAATATTCTCGACGTGATGGCTCCAATCGCGAAAGCACACGGATGTAGTCCTGCACGTGTTTCGCTTGCATGGCTCATGGCAAGGCCCGTGGTAACTTCTGTGATCATTGGCGCAAAATGCCTCGACCAGCTTCAAGACAATCTGGCGGCGGTCGAATTCACATTCACCGAGGACGAGCTTAGGCAGTTGGATGAGGTCAGTCGCCTTCCCCCGGAATATCCAGGATGGGTGTTGCCCTTCCAGGGAGCCGACCGCCTGCAGTTAGTTGATCGCTGGGAGAGTTTCCACGAGTCAAGGAAGTCGCATTGACCCCTTCAAGTTTTCGCCCGACCATTGGGGTCGGATTTCCCTGCAACGAGCACCAGGGGCCACTGCCCTGCCGCCGCAAAGCAGCAACCTTAGCCATATATATTTCCGTCCACAATTCCCGGCAATCCGACACGTTGCCAGGTGAAGGCGCTCTCGGAGTTGAGCCGATGACAGCGCGGACCAGAATGCATCAGTGTCGGCTGTGAGCCAGCATGATCTGCCCCAAATGGTAAGACATATGGTTGGTGCGACTGAGTACGACCGCCAGACGATTGCGGCCTGGATCTTTGGCAAAATCTTCGTCGGAAACCGCGGTGTGCTTATGCAGCCAGTCTTCCAGCGTGAATCTCTCGAAAGCTGCAGATAACCTGTTATTGACTTCGGACCATACTCTCCGAAGTTCGGTTGCCGAAAGTGGATCCGCGACTACTCTGTCCGGATTCGCGATATACGGCTCATCCAACTCAGGGTGAGGTCTATCCCCGAGACCGAGCAGCGGAAACATGCGATCGTGCATCGCGGTCAGGTGGCCGAGAAGATAGAACACGCGGTTACTCCCTGGAGCGACTTGTTGCTGAAGTTGCTCATCGCTCAGCTCAGATAGAGTCTTACCGAAACGGTTAACAGCAAGCTTCCATGAGTTGAGAACTGTGACACCGAGAATCTCTTCGTTTGTCATATTGGTTGCTCTTCCCCTCTTGTGTGAAATACGGTTACTTGTTGCCGTCTATCGAAAGAGAGTGAACGCCGCAATGCCAAGGGCGACTGCATCTTCAAGCAGAGCAGCTGGTAGATCACGTCCAAAGGTCCTTGCTAAATGGCTCCTCGCCTTAGCTCCTCCGAATGTTCCGGCCACTGCTCCTATAATTCCCGCCACCAAGCCAATGATCGTTCCATGGCCAGATAGCCCGATCGCAAGGCCACACAGAGCACTCGTCACGATTCTGGTGATGAACTGAGGAGGTATCAACCGGCTTGGAGTCTTCGGAAGCTTGTCGTTTAGCAGTTCTCCGATCGCGATCAGGGTCAAGATGTACGGGGTGAGCGCGTAGCCCAGGAAAGCAAGCCAAGTGTGGTCTAGAGGCAAGATCCCGAAGTGGGCGGCCCAACTGACAGCAGCCAGTCCAATCAGGGCTCGTAGCCCGGAGGCGGTCCCAATCAGAAATGCGTTGATGAATATAAACATGGAAACTCCTTGTAAGCTCGTCCGAGCGTTGTTGAATTGGTTTGACAGCGGGCAACTGGGGCGAACTTGGAAGTGCCGAGCCGTTGCGTGCGTTTATTCGCGCTTAGTTTGGGGCGCGGTCCGCACGGATCTGTGAAGCAAATACACCACGAAGAATTGGAGGATGGCGATAAAGAGCGGCCCAGCGCATTTCCCGATATCATGCTCAAACAGACCGATCCCGGCATCCAGCAATTGCATGGCGCCGGCGAGCGCACCCAGGAGTAGGAACGCAGGCGTCGCCTGCTTGTAGATCGCCCCCAATGCGAACAAAGCCAGAGGAATTGTGCGCGCCGCCGCGTACATCGCCAATATCAACGACGCCTGCGTTGGAACGGATCCGGCAGGGAGCAGGTATTGCGGACGGATGATCGCAGCGATGGAAAAGCCGCTCGCGACCAGGACATTGATTGCCGTGACCACCGAAGCCAGCCGAATCGCCTTCATCGTTGTCATTGATTCCTCTCTCCTCGTCCGAGCGTAGTTGGGTTGATTTGACAACTTGTGTTCGCACCACGCATGTGCGTAGTGCGAACCCTCCGCTAATTGCAGAGCGGGAATACCTGTTATGTTTTCCCCCATCAATTGTCGTCAGACTTTAAGAACTACCCTCCCGAAGGGGCGGTCTTCAACGAGATAACGCAGAGCTTCAGCCGCTTCAGCCAAAGGAAACGTCTTCGCTACGATCGGTTTGATCGCACCTGATTTAAGCAGAGAGGCAGTAGATTTCCACGCGTCAGCAACGATCGCCTGCGGCTGAGAGAACATATTGAAACCCCGGATGCTGGTCTGGGACACGATGAGACTTGTCACGTCAATGGTTGTCTTACGGCTTGCGGAATACCCCAGTGTTATGAGGCTCCCGCCTGGCGCTAGCGCTTTGACCGCTTCGCTCAACACCTCACCACCGATCCCGTCGATGATGATGTCTGCGCCGTAGCCTTCGGTGATACGACGTACTCCGTCAGTTAACTTTTCTACGGAGGTATCGATGACTTCATTGAATCCGAGTGCCTTCGCCTGGTCTGCTTTCGCATGATTGGTTGTGCTCGATATAGCGTGTTTTGCTCCCAGACCTCGGGCTAATTGCGTCACAGCATTGCCGACCGATCCTCCGATCGCTGGCGCCAGAACAGTTTTGCCGGGACGAAAGCCTGCCAGGGTAAGCGCAACTTGCGCTGTAAGGTATGCGACCGGGATGCCCGCGGCACTTACGTCATCTACATTGTCAGGAATCAAGCAGAGGTCTTCCTTCCGCACAGCAATCCATTCACGGTAGGTTCCGTCCTCAAACGCGCCATAGGTGCCCCAGAACATCACCCGTGAGCCAGCGGGAAAATCCGCTCCGCCTCCCTCCTCCACCACGCCCGCACCTTCGTTGCCCAAGATGAGCGGCTTCTCCGGGATGTGGAAATCGCCGATAAGAATCGTATGGTCGAGCGGCGTGACGCCGGCTGCCGTGACTCGCACAAGCACCTTCCCGTCTGTGACCGTTGGTTTTGTAAGCTCAACGAGCTTCAACGCTTCATAACCGCTAAATTGCTCTGCTCTCATTGCACGCATATTGGTTCTCCCTTTTTCCATGTCACTCCTGATCTGCGCCGCCCGGCCGAGACCCCGGAGATTATTGATGTCGATCGAGACCACCAGCAGATCCCGAATTGATTGAGCCCTTGGCCTTCGTCGAACACTGTGGATTACTGTTATAATCCTCACTGCAGGATTAGATTCGTAACCCTGATTTAGTCGCAGATTATTTTCGGGGAGGTTCAGATGGGTTATTCCCAGGCGCAAAAGGAGAAAACTCATAAGCGCATCGTTGCTATTGCCTCAAAGAGATTCCGCGAAAAGGGGCTCGCAGGATTCGGAATTGCGGAGTTGATGAAGGAAGCCGGCCTGACGGTTGGTGGCTTCTACAAGCACTTCGACTCTCGTGACGAACTGGTAGCGGAGGCACTCAGCGACGCATTCGGTGTCTGGCAGCGCCAGAAGGAAGCTGCTGAAGCCACTGCGCAGCCGCTAACCTTCGCGAAGCTGATCGACGACTACTTGAGCGATGTTCACCGCAAGAATCCAGGTGCGGGCTGTGCCTTCAGCGCATTGGCCCCGGAAATCGCTCGCGGCGATAAGAGGACTCGCACGCTTACCTCTGCACAAGTCCAGCGTGATCTTGAGTTGCTTGCCGCGTTGCTGCCAGGCAAGGACAAGCGCGCGGCAAGGTCGAGAGCGATCTTGACTTTCAGCGCGCTGGTCGGAGCGATGTCACTGGCCCGCGCCGTATCGGATGAGGTGCTTTCACGCGAAATCTTGCAGACGGTGGCAGGCCTTCTGAAGAATCCCGACTGAGCTCGAGCGGATCAAACGTGGACGGCGAGAACGGGGCAGGATCCCAACTGCATCACCCGATAGGTTGTCGAACCAAACACCGCTCGATCTAGAGCCCCCCGGCCGCGCACTCCCATAGCAACCATGTCGGTTTGCCCTTCCAGGGCAAATTGAATGATCTCCCGGTATGGCGTTCCGATGCGGACCACTGTGTTAATCTTGCGGGTCTTGCGTACATCTGGCGGAATCAGTTTATCGAGTTGTTCCGTTGCTTCCGCGAGGGCCTCCTCTGTCTTGGCCAGACTTGGGATCTCCTCCAGCACGTGCAGCAGGGTAAGTTCGGCGTCGTACTCCGCTGCCCCGGAGAGTGCATAGTTCAACGCCCGTTCTGAATTCTTTGAGAAATCCGCACAAAAAAGAATTCGACTCAAGTGGTGAACGTATTGCCGCTCCTTGTTTGCGGCCATAGCGTCATGCGGCGCGTTACGCACTGCCAACACTGGGCAAGGGGCACTGCGCATCACACGGTCGGTGACCGATCCCAGCATCAGGTGGTCAAACCCCCGTCGTCCATGCGTTCCCATGACGATCAGGTCCGCTTTCTGCGTTTGCGCAAACGACAGAATAGAGTCCGGGGCCGACCCCTCGTGCACCACGAGTTCCGGCTGAATTTTATCGAGTGCGTGGTTCTTTACGAATTGTTGCAGGTGGTCCTCGCCCGTCTCGCGAAGCATCTGGCGGAACTCCTCATACAGCCCTCCAGAGGCAGCGAAGCTGGCGGAAGGATGTCGCCACAGCTCTACAACATGCTGCACCACCAACTTTGCTTGATAGTGCTCGGCCAGGGATAGCGCATGCTGATACGCTCTCTGCGAGAACTCTGAGAAATCAACAGGGCAAAGGATGAGTCTGATTTCCAACGCCGCGCCAACGCCTTGGGAACCGCCGGTAATGAATGCCACTTTCTTCTCCAACTCAGACATGAATCTCCTTCGCTTCCGGTGAACGATGCACCTCGTCTTTGCTTCGGGAATGAGTCGCCGGACATTGGTTCTTGAAGCTCGTTAAGGTCGTGAGGCAGCACAATGGCTTTTCATTAGACTTGCCCTCTGCCGCCATCAACAAACAGTTCGATACCTGTGACAAAACTGGAGTCATCCGAGGCCAGAAACAACGCCGCCTTGGCAATTTCTTCGGGTTCTCCCATACGTCCCATCGGGATCGTGGACACTATCCGTGCGATGGCGTCAGCAGGTTGCCCATCCACAATCGGCGTATCGGTTGGACCCGGGCTAACAACGTTTGAGCGAATATGGCGGTCCTTGAGATCTGAGGTCCAGGTTCGGACGAAAGAGCGGAGGGCGGCCTTCGTGGCGCCGTAGACCCCGAAGGCGGGCGTACCCTTTACGCTCCCGACTGAGCCGTTGAGAATAATCGAGCCACCATCGTTCAGCAGCGGTAAGGCTTTCTGCACCGTGAACAGCGTTCCCTTGACGTTGGTGTCGAAGAGCTTGTCAAAATGCTCTTCGGTGATTTTGCCGAAGGGAGCAAATTCAGCGACACCCGCATTGGCGAAAATCACATCGATTCTCCCCTTGGTCGCAACGGCATCGAAGAGACGATCGAGGTCGGTCAATTTGGCAATGTCTCCCTGAACGCCAGTGACATTGTTGCCAATTGCTTTCACGGCTTCGTCGAGCTCCTTTTGACGACGGCCCGTGATGAAGACGTAGGCGCCCTCTTTTACGAAGAGCTTTGCGGTGGCCAACCCAATCCCGGTTGTGCCCCCAGTAATCACTGTTAACTTCCCTTGCAGTTTCTTTGTCTCGCCCATCGGTTGTTTCCTCTCTTCACAGCTTGGGGAGATCTGAGATATCCCACCCTCCGCCTATCGCTTTGATCAGCAGCACATTTGCGTCTAGTCGCCTTCTCATCAGGTCGATATCATTTCGCTCATTCGCAAGAGCGGTGGTCTGCGAAGTGACGACCTGCAGATAAGTGTCGACGCCGCCGGAGTACCGGTTCTGGAAGAGACGAAGTGAGTCTTCCGAGGAGGCCGTTGTTTCGTGTTGTTGCACAGATTCCGTGTTCAATATGCGAAGAACAACGAGGTTGTCTTCTACCTGCTGAAATGAGGTCAGTACGGTTTGGCGATAGTTGGCGACAGATGCGTCGTATCCTGCTCGCGCCGATTCTGTCGTGGCCCGTCGTCTCCCACCGTCGAAGATCGTTTCAGACGCGCTTGCTCCCACAGCCCAGAAGCGGCTGGGCCAATTGAACCAGTTCAACAGAGATGAACCCTCAAGGCCGGCAGCAGCAACCAGGTTGATTGTTGGATAGTAAGCCGCTTGCGCTATTCCAATCTGCTCGTTGGCGGCTGCCATGCGCCGTTCGGCCGCAGCAATATCAGGACGACGCTCAAGTAACTGCGCCGGCAAGGTGACGGGCACGGATGGCAATTGGGGTGGCTGGACGTTTAGCGGGACGGGCGGCAGGCTGAACGCTGCTGGTGGTTTCCCGATCAGGATCGCCACGGCGTGCTCGTATTCGGCGCGCTGCACCATGATGTCCGTTGCCTGGACACGGGCTGCGTCGAGTTGAGTCTGAGCCTGCGCCACGTCGGACCTTGGAGCGGCTCCTCCCTTAAATCGATTCTGGGTCAAATCCAGCGCCTTGCTGTAAGCAGAGACCGTGTCGTTGAGAAGCTGCTCCTGTGCATCGGCACTTCGCACTTCAAAGTAGTCGAGCGCGAGCTCGGCGTGCAGGCTCAGGCGTGCAGTTTCTAGATCCGCATCACTTGCCTGAGCCTCTTCTCTTGCTGCCGTAACTGTTCGGCGAACCCGCCCCCATAGGTCGATCTCATAGGAAAGGTCCAAGGGAAGCGTGAACTCACCGGAACCGTTGTTTGCCAGGCTCGACGGGAAATAGGGCTGATTGGCAGACGCCCGCAGCGAAGTGATGTTGGGAGAAGTTCCGATCGTCGGAGCTTCAGCGGCGCGATTGAAACGAATTGCCGTGCGGGCCTGGCGAAAGTTCGCTTCGGCAATCTTCAAAGTCTGATTGGAAGGCTCCACCTGTTCTTCCAACTCATCCAGCTTTGCATCCCCGTAGAGTTCCCACCACCGTCCCCGCAGCGGTGTATCGTTTGGCTTGGCTTTCTTCCAGCCGTCGCCCTCTTTCAAGTCGGTCGCCTCTTTGAAGCCTGGAGCCAGCGGCGCTGTCGGTTTCGCATATTTGGGCCCAACCATGCACCCTGACAACAGCAGGATGGCCGCACCTGCAGCGATAAGAAGATGCCGCTTCATTGCCGTCCTCCATCCTTCGGATTGCCTTCGACCTGGACTTGTGCACCGTTTGCGAGAGAGTCGGAAGGGTTTACGATCACGGAATCGCGAGCAGTGAGTCCCGAAACGACCTCCACCGAATCTCCGTAGTCCTGGCCGATGGTGATAGGAAGAAGTGCCACATGCGAGTTCCGGACCACGCCAACGCGTAGACCTTCCGAACGAAAGAGCAGCGCATTCGACGGAATGGTAACGGCTCCTCTTTTAGCCGGGAGCTTGAAATGCACAAAAGCGTAGGCTCCCGGCATAAGCTGCCCAGACGAATTGTCGACGTCGACTTCAACATTCAACGTTCGCGAGGCGGAGTCAATTGCATTCGCGTTGCGCACCAGCGTTCCAGTAAAGGCCCGTCCGGGAAAAGCGTCCAGGGTCACGGCAGCCTTATCGCCGGTTTTCACCGAAGGCGCATAGACTTCGGGAACCGGGACGTAGATGCGCAGCTTCTGGATCGCAGAGAGATGAAAGAGCTCTTTGGGTGCAGTAGTGTCAGCCTGGATTAACGCTCCGACGTCTGTGTTGCGGGCCGTAATGACTCCGTCAACCGGTGCGACGATGCGTTCAAATGACTGCAGCTGCTCCAGGCGGTCGACATTGGCTTTGTTTGATTCGACCAGTGCCTCCTTGGAATGAAGGTCACTGACCGCCTGGTCCGCTTCCTGGTGCGAGACCGAGTCAGTCTTCAGCAGATTCTGCCAGCGGGTCGCGGTAATGTCCGCGATCTGCAGGTTCGCCTCGGCATTCTTTAGCTGAGCCTCGGCTTGTTGCAGTTGCTGATCCAGCTCCGGTGTCTCGACAACAGCAAGAAGCTGACCCTGCTTGACACGCGCACCGATGTCCACGTACCAGTGCTTGATGTATCCGCTGGTCCTGGCATAGATCGGAGTGTCAGTGAATGCCTCGGTGTTGCCTGGCAGCTCAACCCCCTCGGCCTCTGCCCCGCCTTTGGGAAGAACGACGTTGACAGAGGGAATAGCGGAGTTTGCCGCCACCTTATGCAAGGCGGCCTTGGCCTCCACTCGCGATTCGATCCCTGCGAAGACGGTATAACCAACGCAAAGGACCAGAATCGTTGCTAAAGCCACGGAGCGCCCTCGTTGTGTCCGCTTGGGGGCGGGCGTTGCTGATACTGAATTCACTTGATTCGGGTCATTCGTTGTCATGATGTGCCTCCGCATTAAGCGATGAATTGGCCCTGATGCGCTTCGGAAGACTCCAAAGAAGCGGCAGGTTGGGACTTTTTGTGAAAAAGGGCGAACACCGACGGGACAAATACGAGTGTCGCTACAGTGGCGCAGAACAGGCCACCTATGACAGCGCGCCCCAGTGGCGCGTTCTGCTCGCCACCATCGCCAAGCCCGAGCGCCATCGGCACCATGCCGATGATCATGGCGAGCGCCGTCATGATGACGGGCCTGAACCGTGTGGTGCCGGCTTCGAGCGCGGCTTTCACTGCGTCGCCATGAATCAACAGCCTGTCCTTGGCGAATGAAACAACAAGAATGCTGTTGGCCGTCGCGACTCCAACACACATGAGCGCCCCCATTAGCGCCGGGACGCTTAGTGTGGTATGCGTGAAAAAGAGCATGAGAACGATGCCCGCCATCGCCGCAGGCAGAGCGGTGATGATGATGAAAGGATCAAGCCATGACTGAAAGTTCACGACGATTAGCAGGTACACCAACACAATGGCAAACCCAAGCCCTGCAACTAAGCCGGTGTACGACTCATGCATGGTCTCAACCTGTCCGCGTATGGTAATGAACGTCCCGCGCGGCAGTGCCTTGCGATGGGCATCGACGATGAGCTGCACGTCGCTACTCACTGCGCCAAGGTCACGATCCTGCGGTGTCCCGTAGATATCGATCACGCGGCGGATGTTGTAGTGATTGATGACGGCGATCTCGCTGCCACGCTTCATCGAAGCAACATCTGCAAGAATCTCCGGGCTGCCCTTGGCGCCTCCAGAGATGGGGATATTCTGAATGTCCTTGACCGACTGGATTCGGTATTGCGGGGTCTGCGCAACGAGGTTGTAGTTCACGCCGTTCTTCCAGTTTACGAAGAAGTTTGGCGTAATCTGGAAGCTCCCGCTCAGCGAGTTCAACACGCTTGAAGCAACGTCTTTTTCCTGGTATCCCGCCTGCAATGCCTTGGTCCTGTCGACGTCCACATCGAGCGTCGGATAGTCGAGCGGCTGTTGGATGTGCAGGTCGGTCAGCCCTGACACCTGGTGCAAATCCGCTGTGATCTTCTCGGCGATTTCGTGATTCGCCTGAATGTTGTTTCCTTCGACCTGGATGTCGATGGGCGCGGGCAAACCGAAATTCAGAATCTGGGTCACGATGTCCGCAGGCGGAAAATAGAAAGTAACCCCTGGAAACTCGCGTGGAAGCTCTTGACGAAGAGCACGAACATATTTGGCCGTGGGGTGGTGGTTCTGGCGCAGCGTCACCAGCACATCGGTATCGTTGGCGCCAATCACACCCGAAGTGGAATGCATCAGGTTATAAGGGCTGAATGGCAGGCCGATGTTATCGAGGATGCTGTCGACTTCATTGGGTGGAATTTCTTTGCGAACTGAGGCCTCTACCAAATCGGCAAGCCGTGCAGAATCCTCGATGCGCATTCCGGTCTTCGCGCGGATGTGGAGGCTGAACTGACCGCTATCGGTATCTGGGAAGAAGTTCTCTCCGAGCCACGGGGCCAGGAGAAATGCGCAGAGGCAGAGCGCGAGAAATGCTGGAATGAAGACCTTGCGGCGCATGATCAGCCGGGCCAGCAATCGTTCCTGCGCGTTGCGGACTCTGGCGAAACCATGCTCAAATCTCCTCTGAAAGAGAACAAGAGGATTGCGCGACTCGCCCTGACCTTCAGTTAATTTGAGCATGTACATTGCGAGGGTCGGAACAAGCGTTCGCGAGAAGAAGTAAGACGCGAGCATCGCGAACACCACAGCCTCTGCCAGAGGAACAAACAGGTAGCGCGCAACACCGCTCAACAGGAACAACGGCATGAAGACGATGCAGATGCAAAGCGTCGAAACCAGCGCCGGAACGGCTACTTGTTGGGAGCCGTCCAAAATCGCTTGTTTGATGTCCCTTTCGTGACCTTCCTCAAGAATGCGATTGATGTTTTCGATCACGACGGTGGCATCGTCCACGAGTATTCCGACGGCAAGAGCAAGGCCGCCAAGCGTCATGATGTTGATGGTCTCTCCCAGAGCGCTGAGGACGAGGATGGAGGTCAGAATGGATAGTGGGATCGAGACCGCAATGATCACCGTACTTCGCCAACTGCCGATGAAAAGCAGGATCATCAACCCTGTCAGGGCACCTGCGATCACGCCTTCGCGGACGACTCCACTGATCGCGCTGCGCACAAAGACCGATTGATCGGCGAGCGGAGTAATTTTCATTTCCGGAGGCAGAATCGTTGCAGCTCGCGGCAGCAGCTGCTTGATTCTGGAGACGACACTCAACGTCGACGCTGTTCCTGATTTGAGGATCGTGACGAGGACACCGCGGTGGCCATCCTGACGGACCACATTCGTTTGCACTGCAAACCCGTCACTGACGCGAGCCACGTCTCTCAAGTAGATCGTGGTATTACCCACCTGCTTGAGTGGAATATTGTTGAGCGCATCGATTGTGCGCGGAGCCACGTTCATGCGCACGTCGACTTCACTTTCCGCAATCTTCGCCGTGCCCGTGGGGAGGATCAGATTCTGTGCGCTGACAGCACTCAGCACGTCGGTCGGAGAAACTCCTTTTGCCTGCATCTGGTTCTGATCCATGTTGATCATCACCTGCCGCTGTTTCCCTCCATACGGATAGGGGATAACCGCTCCCGGAACTGTGATCAGCTGAGGGCGCAGGAAGTTAAACCCCTGATCATTGAGGGCCTGCTCCGACATACCCTGTCCGGAGAGCCCAAGCTGGATGATCGGTACGCTGGACGCGCTGAAATTGATGATCTCCGGCGGCTGGAGGTCGGGAGGAAGAAGTCGCAGCGCATACCCGCCTGCTGCTACGACTTGAGCATTTGCCGTATCAAGACTCGTTCCAGGCTGGAGATAAATCTTTACCACCGAGACGCCGTTGTAGCTCGTCGATTCAATATGCTGGATGTTATCGACGAGTGTTGTCAGAACCTTCTCGTACGGCGTTGTCAGACGTGTTTCGATATCTTCGGGGTTGAGCCCTGTATAAGTCCACGCGACGGAGATGACTGGGATATTGATGTTGGGAAAGATATCCGTCGGTGTGCGGAGAATCACGGCTGGGCTCAACAGGAGAATGAGCAGCGCCAGGACAATAAATGTATAAGGCCGGTTGAGAGCGAGTCTGACGATCCACATGGGCTTGTTTTCGCTTAGCGGTGCCAAAAGTAGGGATCCGCCTCGCTCCTCCTTGAGTCCTGTACCCGCGCTCCTTGCAGTCGGGTTGACTATGGAGTGATAGATTCACCTTATGCATACTAAGAACCATGAAACTTCTTGATACTCATTATGCAAATCGAGCATTCTATCGGAATAAGCAATCACGAAAGAGGAATCTCGACTCTGGCTTGAGCATCGAAGAGAGCATGGATAAAGGCGACAGAACTCATGAACCTCATTGATTTGGAGGCCTTCGTCTCTGTTGTGGATCACGGCTCCGTCGTAGCCGCGGCGGCGGGTCTTCACCTCACTCAGTCAGCCGTGACGCGCAGAATTCAAAACCTGGAAGACGTACTCGGCATGCCCCTACTTGACCGTAAGACCCGGCCATTGCGGCCTACTCGCGCTGGACAGGAAACGTATGAGTTTGCAAAGCCGGTGCTGAGTTCGGTGAATGATCTGAAGGCGGGTATTTTACACGGCGGAGAGCCGTCGGGCAATTTTCGCTTCGGCGTATCGCGGGCGCTTGGGGACCTCGCAGTCGGATCACCCATCAGGCGTCTGCGCACGGAATTCCCAAAGGTCCAAATTCAAGCATTCGTGCAATGGTCAGTCGTGCTTTTGGAGCGACTGGCTAATCGGACTCTGGACGCTGCTGTTGTATTTCTACCCGAGGGAATTGCGCCACCGGACCCCTTTGTGTCGGAGTGCCTCGGAACGGTGCCACTCACGATTGTTGCGGGGAAAGGTAAACGGGTGTCGCAACCTTCGACATTGAGCGAGCTTGCTTCGAATGAATGGGTGGTAAATCCGATCGGATGCAGCAGCCGCCAATTGCTCGAGGCGGCGCTCCGGCAGCGCGGTCTGCCATTTTCGACTGCAGTCGAAGCTGAAGGATATGATCTGCAGCTTTCCCTGATTTCCGAAGGCGTTGGCTTTGGGATGGTGATGCCACAGGTGTTCTATTCTTCGGCATTGCGCAAACACCTGAAGGTTGTCAAGGCGAAGGACTTCTCTCCGAAGCTAAGCGTTTGGTTGCTGCATTCCCGACACCTTGGGCGACTGGCCCCGGCTGCGCGTTGTGTAGGAGAAGCGGTTAAGCAGCAGTTGCAGACGCGAAGAGCGACAGTTGCCTAGTTTTTGAGACTGGCGTGCCAGATAGCCAAAGTCCAATTAAAGACTTCGAAGGGCCGTCATAAAATTGTCGATCTTGCGGTTTGAAGAGGTTTTGCCGGATTTAAGATTGCTCTCGATACACAATCCGGAGAAAAAGGACAACACCATCTCGGCAATTGCGGAAGCAGCCATCTTGGGCTTTTCGGCTTCAATGTTCATGGCGAGAAGGCGCTGCAACAGCGCTCGATTCTCGGTTACGACACCATAAGCCTCATCCGGAAGAATGGCGAACTCCCGCATGGAGTTGACGGAAAAACATCCCTGCTGTTCACCCTTGTTCATAGGACCATTCTTGAGAAAGGCCTCGACGTTCTTCCAACCCAGAGGCTCCTTGGTCAGAAGCCCCCTCTTCCCCTGGCTCTCAAGGTAGTGCCGCAGGCACGCTACAAAGAGATCTTCCTTGTCTCGGAACTCGGTGTACAACCCTGACTTGTTCACGCCTGTGGCTCGTTCCAGTTCCTGGAGGCTCGTGTCCGCGAACCCGTGCTTCCAGAAGACGGGCATCGCCTTTTCCAGCACTTCCTCTCGGCTAAAGTTCTTAGGACGCCCCATAAACACATTATGGGATAAAGAACTAAATAGTTCAATATCTCTGCATCCCCGCCTAATCTTTATCATCGTATAGAACTGAATGGTTCAGAACCAACCGACAAGGTCGAACAAGACGCTACCGAATCGGCTTCATGAACTGTTCCGAGAATTGCAAAGGAGACTTATGTCTAAGTTGGCGAAGAAAGTGGCACTCATTACTGGCGGGTCCCGGGGCATTGGCGCAGCAATTGCAAAGCGTCTGGCCGCCGACGGAGCAAGCGTAGCCATTACCTATGCGAAGGACGCTAGCGCGGCCTCCGCCGTAGTCAAAGCGATTGAACTCGCTGGCGGAAAGGCTATCGCGATCCAGGCGGACGCTGCCAACGTTGAAGCAGTCAAGGGCGCGGTCGAAAAGGCCGTCTCGACCTTCGGCCGACTGGATGTGCTTGTGAACAATGCCGGCACCGCCATGCCGAAACCGTTCGAGGAGGCGACGCAGGAGGAGATGGATCGCGTTCTCGACATCAACGTCCGCGGCGTATTTGCCACTACGCAGGCTGCTCTGAAGCACATGAAGGATGGTGGTCGCATCATCATGGTCGGTTCGGCCGTTGGCGAGCGCGCCGTTGCACCTGGGCTTGTGCCCTACGCAGCCACCAAGGGAGCCGTCAAGATGTTTACGCAGGCACTATCAAGAGAGGTCGGGAGCCGGGGCATCACGGTCAACAACGTCCAGCCGGGTCCTATCGATACAGACTTGAATCCCGCCTCGGGTGATTGGGCGGTGCCACAGAAGGCCGCAACTGCGCTCGACCGCTATGGGCGTGTTGAGGAGATCGCCGCAATGGTGGCGTTCGTCGCCGGTCCTGAATCCTCGTACATCACTGGGGCCAACCTTACCGTCGATGGCGGAATGAACGCCTGATTAACGGAGAGGACAATGACTACACTGCAAAACAAAACAGCGCTTGTGACGGGTGCATCGAGAGGAATTGGACACGCAACGGCAGCGGCGCTTGCGAAAGCCGGTGCGCATGTTCTGGTTCACTATGGCCGGTCAAGACAGGAAGCGGAGTCGCTCGTTGTCGAGATTCGAAGGAAAGGTGGCAACGCAGATGCAATCTCAGCTGACCTGGGAATTCCAGAGGGTGCTGCGTTGCTCGCCAAAAAGGTCCGCTCCATCGTCGGCAATCGATTGGATGTGCTTGTGCTCAACGCCGGAATCAGCAAGGCGGCGCGCATTGCGGATCACACGGTAGAGGATTTTGACAGTCTCTTTGCGACAAACGTCCGAGGTCCGTTCTTCCTGGTACAGCAACTGTTGCCGGTTCTTGGGGAGGGCTCAAGCGTTGTTGTCATCTCTTCGCTCGGAGCCCGTTCGGTGGTGGGCAAGGCTGGTTTGGATAATCCTTCAATTCTGGCCTACGCCTCCACCAAAGGAGCGCTGGAGACTCTGGTCAAGAACTGGGCCGCTCTTCTCGGCCCGCGCGGCATCCGTGTAAACGCTGTCGCACCAGGAGTCATCGACACGGATATGTCGAATTTCACGAAGACAGAAGCGGGGCGCGAGGTCGCGCTTGGAATGCAGGCGTTGAAGCGACTCGGCAAACCCGAGGATGTTGCCGACGTAGTCGCTTTTGTGGCATCCGATGGTGCGCGTTGGATTACAGGAGCGAGTATTCCCGTCGATGGCGGTTCGAAGCTTTAACTGAAAACGTGAGGAACGCAATGAAAAGCACTTTGAGCAAAGGTAAAGAGTTCAAGATTCCTGGCCCTGATCATCCCATCACGATCTCTCCAGCTGAGGGCAAGGTTCGTGTCACGGTCGCCGGCAGGATTGTCGCTGAATCGACACGAGCACTTCAGTTGGAGGAAAAGGGATATCCGCCCGTTTACTACTTGCCGCGCAGCGATGCGGACATGTCATTGTTCGTTCGGACAACGCAATACACCTACTGTCCGTACAAGGGCGATTGCTCTTTCTACAGCATCCCTATCGGCGGAGCGAATTCAGATAATGCCGTTTGGACATACGAAGGACCGTATGAGGCAGTTGCCAGCATCGGAGGATACCTGGCGTTTTATCCCTCACGAGTCGATGCAATCGAAGTGATCTCTTAAGCGCGTTCAGTCGATCGATACAGGAGTTCATGTGATGCCAAGTCAACCGCTTTTCACGCCATATCGAATGGGAGACCTCGATCTTCCAAACCGCATCGTCATGGCGCCCCTCACCCGGATGCGTGCCCAACCGTATGATCACGTGCCCACGACCTTGCAGGCGGAGTATTATGCGCAGCGTGCTTCGGCTGGACTGATCATCACCGAAGCCACCGCGATTAGCCCTGAAGGATTTGGCTGGACCGATACACCGGGCCTCTGGACGGAGGAGCAGGTCCGCGGATGGCGGCGTGTCACGGATGCCGTCCATGCGGCCGGCGGTCGCATCATTGCACAGCTTTGGCACACCGGCGCAATCTCACATCCAGAACTGCTGGACGGCGCGCAGCCCGTGTCCGCATCGAATGTCGATCCGGGTCAGATCTCGGTCACGCCGACGGGAAGAAAGCCGACGGTGACACCGCGGCCTCTGACGAAAAAAGAGATTCGAGTTACCGTTGCAAATTTCGCAAGCGCTGCACGAAATGCGATGGAAGCCGGCTTCGATGGTGTCGAGATCCTCGCCAACTATCTCTATCTGATCTCGCAATTTCTGAACGCCACCACCAACCTACGCAAAGACGAATATGGCGGAAGCTTGGAAAATCGCTCTCGCTTTCTTTTCGAAGTGCTCGAGGCGGTCCTGAGCGAGGTTGATGCACAACGGGTAGGAGTCAAGATCAGCCCGATGCACGAAGGCAACGCATTCCAAGCCAATGACGAAACCCTGCCCGTTGCCGAATACGCAATTCAGAAGCTGAGTTCCTATAATCTTTCGCACTTGTTACTCATGGGGAATACAACCGACTTCACCGGAACGCCACTCGAGAAACTGGCCGATGATGGCATGTTCCGGCATTTCCGTCCTCTCTACAAAGGCACGCTCATCGCGAATGTGAAGATGGACCGTGATCGCGGCAATCGCCTTGTCGCGGAAGGTCTCGCAGATCTTGTAGCGTTCGGCCGTCCTTATATCGCAAATCCCGACCTGGTCCAGAGGTTTGCCGAAAATGCCCCTCTTGCTGAGGTTGATTGGGAAACCGTGTACGCCTCAGGGCCGCACGGCTATTCCGATTACCCAACCTACCAATCATCACAACTCACACGGAGCTGAACATGCCAAAGACATCCCCCGAACAGAACAAGGCGATCGTTCTCAAAGCTTTCGATACGCTCTTCAACAAGCGCGACTACGCGGCAGCAGAACAATTTTGGTCGCCGAAATACATTCAGCACAGCGCGCACATCGCGCCAGGACGCGAAGGACTGTTCGCTCTTGTCCGGTCGACGCCTGATACGTTGCGCTATGAAAACCAAGTCATTGTCGCAGAAGGCGACTATGTCATCGCACATGGCCGGTTCACTGGGATGGGAAGGCCCGCAGCCTGGATTGCCGCCGACATTGTCCGATTCGAAGACGGTCTTCTGGCTGAGCACTGGGATGTATTGCAGGACGAAGCCACACAGAAAGAATCCGTCAGCGGACTTCCCATGTTTGGCGATAGCTTCCCTGCGTAGGCCACGGACCTTCACACGTCAATCACACCACATTGTCTGGAGAAATCATGAATCTCACTGGAAATACCATCTTCATCACCGGCGGCGGGTCAGGTATTGGCCGCGGTCTGGCTGAGGAGCTGCACAAACGCGGAAACAAAGTCATCATCTCCGGCAGACGCAAGAGCCATCTGGACTCCGTCGCGAAGGCCAATCCGGGCATCGAGACAATCGAACTCGACATCGCGGACCCGGAGAATATCAAAGTAGTGGCGAAGAAGTTGATTGCAAAACATCTTGATTTGAATGTTCTCATCAATAACGCCGGAATCATGGAACCGGATCAGGCGGCAGGCGTCATCGACGACAAGCTCCTCGTGTCGACTGTCACAACCAATCTCCTAGGTCCGATTCGGTTGACAGCGGCTCTCGTGGATCACCTGAAGAGCCGTCGTGGTGTGATTGTCTACAACACGTCGGTCCTGGGCTTTGTGCCTTTGGCTGTGACGGCTGTCTATTCCGCTACCAAAGCTGCGCTCCACTCCTATGTGTTGTCGCAACGCTTCTTGCTCCGCGACAGCGGTGTTCGAGTGCTCGAGGTGGCGCCGCCCTGGGTGCGCACGGAGCTGATGAATAGCCAAGAAGCCGAGCAGGCAATGCCTCTCAATCAATTTGTTTCGGAAACCTTGGACGTGCTGGGAACAGATGCTGTCGAGATTCTTGTCGAAGCGGCAAAGCCTCTGCGAGCCAATCCGGGACCCGGGGAGCATGCATTGGTGAATGAGTTCAACGAGCAAATGCTGAAACTATTCACATCAAGCCAAGCGTAAGCCGGGCCACGTATTGATTGAGTCTGGCTTTTAGCAAGCGGAAAGTTGTCAGGTAGTTAAGCGTCGGTTTTTACGAAATCCGTCGCGTAGCTGAGATCTTTCCATTTTCTTCCCAGCTCGATCTTTGCCAGATCGTTTGCTTCCGCAGCGTTGAATGCGTCGATTCCAAGGACGATGCGTAACGGTGGCTCCCCAACCGAGGCAAGCTTCAACAATGCCGCTGCAGCCCTGGCCGGGTCGCCGGGTTGCTTTCCGTCGTAGTCGCGCTGGAAGCGCGCTGTCTTACCCACCGTCGCATCGTATTCGGGACGTCCTTCCCGCAGCTCGGTTGACGATCCTGCGAAGTCCGTCCGGAAACCACCTGGCTCGACGATGGTGACCTTGACGCCGAGGGGTCCTACTTCTTTCGCCAGCGTCTCGGAAAAACCCTCCACGCCCCATTTCGCGGCTGCATACGCCGCGCGTCCAATGGGTCCGATGCGACCTGCGATGGAAGTGACCTGGATGATGTGGCCTGAACCCCGCTTCCGGAAGTAAGGCAGCACGGCCTTGGTGAGGATAATCACCCCAAAGAGATTCGTTTCAATTTGCGCGCGAAACTCCTCGAGCGTGGTGTCCTCAATAGGGGCAACATTTCCGTAGCCGGCGTTATTAACCAGAACATCGAGTTTTCCGAAAGTCCGAATCGTGGCCTGCACGGCCTCACGTGCCTGCGTTTCGCTGGTGACATTGAGAGAGAGCGGCAGCACGAGATCGCCATATTTATCCTTCAACTCCACTAGATCTTCGGCGTTGCGAGCGGTTGCTGCTACCCGACAACCGGATGCGAGCGCCGCCTCCGCAAATGCCCTTCCAAGTCCACGCGAACTACCTGTGATGAGCCAAACCTGTGGCATCATTCCTCCTAACGCCGCGCCACTGCATTCTTGCAGCATGTCTTGCTCAACTTCTACGCGAAGCTCTCGCCCACCATCTCTTCGCTCTTCTTCCAGAGAGCTCTAGCGTTCTCGGGGTCGAGCGCATAGCCGCGCACACCTTCGTCAAGCATGCCTAGTCTTGCATCATCTGCGACGACGTCACTCACGTGGCAGTTCTCGCAATACCGTCCTCCTACCTCTTCTGCGGGCGCGACGACAGCTGCCCATACTGAGGTGGCAGCTCCCAGGGAAACGGTCTTGAATTGGAACGGCTCTTTGCCCTCTGCCGCGGCCTGTTCATTGATCTGTTTGACCATCTGTTCCATTTGCGCCGGGTCCATATGACGGGCAAGCTCGGTCTGTATGCCCCCTGGATGCACGGCCGCCGCGCGGACCCCGCGTTCACGATGCCGTTGATCGAACTCAACTGCAAAGAGAATATTCGCGGTCTTCGACCGCCCGTAAGCCAGGAAGGGTTCGTACTGCATGGTCTCAAAGTTGGGATCGTTCAGGTCGACATTGCTGAATCGGTGCCCTGAGGAAGCGAGGTTGACCAGGCGTCCGCCGTCCTTGATCAGCTTCGCGATGCGGTTCACAAAGACGAAGTGGCCCAGGTGATTGGTCCCGAATTGCGTCTCAAAACCATCCTCTGTCTTCCCCAACGGAGTCGCCATGACACCGGCATTGGCGATGATCACATCGAACAAGCGGCCATCGGCAACGAGCTTGTCCGCAGCAGCGCGCACACTCTTCAAGTTCGCAAGATCGAGCTCAAGCAACTCGAAACTTGCTCCGTTAGCCGCCGCGGCCTTGCTCACTTCCGCTGTTGCCCGCTTCCCCTTCTCCAGATCGCGCGCTGCCCCCACCACATCCGCGCCATGCGCCACCAGCGCACGCGCCGTTTCTACGCCGAGACCGGCCGAAACGCCCGTCACCAGAATCCGTTTACCCTTCAGCTCGATTCCCGCAAGGACATCTTCCGTCGTTGACTTCGCTCCAAACCTTGTCGCCATACCGCACTCTCCTGTCGAACTCTTTGACACGGGCCTCGGTCCGAAAATAAACGGAATAGGCCTCCGTTATTTGATAGGATTACCGGAGGGGCACTCCGGTTTCAGAAAGTTCCATGAAAACATCTGCCACCCCAAAACCCGCCCGCAAGCCTCGCTCTGACGCCCAGCGAAATCGCGAGCGCATCCTGGAAGTGGCGAAGCAAGTCTTCACCCGTCGCGGCGCCGATGCCAGCATGGGCGAGATCGCGAGGCGTGCGAAGATCGGACCCGGTACGCTCTACCGTCACTTCGCGACTCGCGATGATTTGCTGGCGACGGTCTACATCACCGAAGTCGAGAAGCTGGCGGCAGCGCAGAAAGAATTATCCGCCGAACTCCCCCCCATCGAAGCCCTGCGAGCATGGCTATTGGTCTTTATTGACTACATCGCCGCGAAGAAGGTCATCGCGCCGGCATTAAACGCAATGGCAGGCGGCCCTTCGCGCGTGTTTCAGCACACCACGCAGGTGATGGAAGAAGCGGCCTACGCGCTCGCCAGCAACGCCATAGCAAGCGGCGATCTCCGCCCGGACGTCGATCCCATAGATTTGATGCGTGCCATCTACGGCCTCTCCACCGGCGGCAGCGCGGACGACTGGCCTGCAAAGGCGCGGAAGTTCGTCGATATTCTCTTACAGGGCTCCCGTCCCCAATAGACGCGCTTGTGAGCGGGTCATCTCACCACACTAGTGAGTTTGTCATTGACCTCGGCCCATGCTTTCCTAAGTTCGGTTCAGACTTTTATTCTGTAGCACTGTCCGCAAACGCACCCTCGCACGGAGGAGTCTCGATTTGGCAGCAGCCGACGAAATGCCGAGAGAGTCACCAATCTCCTGAATGGAGTAATCCTGCGCCTGTTGAAGCTCTAGAGCACTTCGGAGAATGGGGTCCAACCGACCAATTGCTTTCCTGAGCAGTTCCGCTCTTTCGTGTCGCACATAGCGACGCTCAGGAGTTTCCCGGCGGTCCCGCAGTTCCCACCTGTCGTCAGATATGAAGTCATCGCCACTAGCGTCGATCGATAGCTCTTTGTTGGCGCGCTTCTTCCTCAGGATCATGAGCGACATGTTGATCGCGATTTTAGTGACCCACGTTGAAAAACTGGACCTACCTTCGAACCTATTGAGATGGGTAAAAGCTTTAAGAAAGGTGTCTTGGAGAGCATCCTCAGCATCTTCCCAGTTTCTGGTAATTCGATATGCGGTCGACACAATTCTAGGGGAGTGACGGTCTCTGAGCTCAACGAAGGCATTGTCGTCACCGTCTTTTGCCGCCAAAACCAACCATTCGTCGCTCATCTGTTTTTGAGTGTGGCTCAAGAAAGCGCAATTGTTTGTGGAGATTGGTAGATTCATTGAGTCGTCCATCTTCCGCGGTAATAACAATGAAGTGTTCTTGGACGCGCCAAGCGGTTCGATTTTTACTTTCCCAGAAGAACCCACCCCCAGATGGGTGGCATCCTTTAGGGCCCTCTTTCCCGGAACATCCACTCCTTGATATAAGGCGAAAGGTGCAGCACTGCGCAGCCATACACCACGCACGCGTTGAGAAAACGAACGGCTTCGATATCCACGAGATGCACCTCTTCCAAATCCAAAGCCACTCGTGGTCCGGCGCGTTCGATCTCATCCTTCAACTGATCGAGTTGCTCAGCCCGAAGCTCACCGCTCAGCCGGATTTGTGTTCTGCGCTTACCAGAAATCCGTTCAATTTTCAGAGTCATGGATCTCTGTAACCCGAGCCCACACATGCCAATGCAGCCGATGGGCCAATCCCGATCCATTGAAAGGATGCGACTTCGAGTTGCCGCTGGTCCTGAATCGTGAGGAATTTCCGACTATTGAGGAAAACACGGGTCGATTGGCGGGGCCGAATCAGCCTGCGTGGGGGGCTTTGAACCGAAATTTATTGATTCCCAAGCGCTTGATTTTGGCGTCGAGCGTCTGTGCCGGGAGAGCTAGTTTGGCCGCCGCGCCCGCTGGTCCGGAGATACGGCCGCGGCTTTCTGCGAGTGCGGCCTCAATCATCTCCTTTTCCTGGCTAAGCAGGGCGTCCCCCAGTGCGACTGCGGGACCAGCAACGCGGCTTGTGGGTTCGCGATTAAACCAAGTCTCATCCACAAAAAAAGTATCACCGTCGCTCAGGATAATGGCTCGCTCAATTACATTTTGCAACTCGCGAACGTTGCCCGGCCAGCCGTAAGCTTGAAGCAATGTAAGGGATTGTTTATCGATTGATCTGAACTTCTTTCCAAATTTCTTCCCAAAGCGATCAATGAAGTACTCGACAAGCAAGGGAATGTCAGCCACACGTTCGCGCAAAGAAGGCATCTCAATAGGCACGACATTCAGCCTGTACAGAAGATCCTGGCGAAACTTGCCTTCGGCCACGAGCGCGTCTAAATCGCGGTGGGTGGCGCTCAGCACCCGCACGTCGACTGGAATTGGCTTGTTGCTACCGACGCGTTCGATCTCACGTTCTTGCAGCACGCGCAAAAGTGCGATTTGGACTTCTTGTGGCAGGTCGCCGACTTCATCCAGGAAAATCGTCCCACCATTCGCCGCCTCGAAACGCCCAAGGCGCCCTTGTGTCGCACCTGTGAAGGCGCCCTTCTCGAAACCGAAGAGCTCTGAAGCAACCAATGATAGTGGGATTGCCGCGCAATTCACACCAATAAATGCCCGTTCCGCTCGGTTGGATCGCTTGTGGATAGCACGCGCAATCAATTCCTTTCCCGTGCCGGTTTCGCCCAAGATTAGAACGGTGGAATCGCAAACTGCCAGCTTGGCCACTTGGCCGAGTACCTTACCCAGGGCCTCAGACGAACCGACGATGTCCTCAAACATCGAGTCGCGGTCGATCTGTTCTCGCAACGCCAGGTTTTCGTTGCGTGTCCTCTCCTCGGCCTTTTTCCGATCGTCAATATCGGTTCCCACGGAATACCACCGTGTGATTCGCCCTTGTTCATCCCGCATGGGATTGATACGAAAATGAAACCAGCGATACTGTCCGTCCTCCCTTCTTAGCCGCACCTCGACCTCGAACGGGGATCCGGCTAAGAATTTGTTCGGGACTTCACTCAAAAAGCGTTCCGCCTGCTGTGGGTGAACCCGCATATTTTGCTCCAGCGGGGCCGACCACCACCGATGACTAGTACGCTTCCACTCCTCAAGGGTAATCCCGTGATACGCGAGCGCGGCCTGGTTGTTATAGAGAGGAATTCCATCAGGCCCAATTTCGGAGAAATGTACCGGAGAGAGGTCGAGGAGTTGTCGTGCTTCCCGTTCGCTTTGCCGGAGTTTCTCTTGCGCCTCCTTGTACTCGGTGATATCGACAACAGTCCCGACAAACTCCACGAGGTCGCCCAACTCGTTCAAGATCGGATGGCCTACAGCATGGAGATGCTTGATCGCTCCACCGGAAAGAACAATGCGATAGTCCGCCTCATAATTTTTTTTCTCGATCTCGCATCTTTCAAAGAGTTCTTGAATCCGCTTCTGGTCCTCGGGATGATTTCTGCTAAGCCAAAAGCCAGGAGTCGACGTATCCTCATCCGGCATGACTCCGAAGATTCGAAACACTTCCGGCGAAACTGTGACGGTCCCCGATCTAACCTGATGTTTCCAACTACCCGTGTGGCTTATCCGCTGTGCCTCTAACAGATCATGCTCACTCCGCCGCAGGGTCTCTTCCGCCCGTTTCCAGTCCTCGATGTCAGTGTTTATGCCGAACCACTTGACGATCCTTCCGAATTCGTCGTGCAACGGGTTAGCTCGGAATAGAAACCATCGATATTCGCCGTCGAAGCGGCGCAGGCGTGCTTCGCTCTCGCCTTGCTTACCAGAAGCAATAATGGATTGCCACGAAATGGCAAGGCCGTCGAGGTCGTCCGGATGAACCGCAACCGTCCATCCCCAATCTCTCACCTGTTCCGCAGGGAGACCCAGATAATGAAGGTAATGCTGGTTGAAGAATTCCGCCGAGCCGTCCGGGCGAGCAGACCAGGCTAGGGTTGGAATCGTGTCGATTGCCATTTGAAGATCGAGCGCCGCCTCACTGGACAGAGCTTCCGTGAAGGTGGGCGATTTGGGAGGGGCCAGTCCCTGTTGGGATGTCGACGTTCGGGCGTCTGCCATAGTCAAGCCACCAAGCAGCCATCGCCAAAGTATCGCACAAATACAAACTGCGACGTACCCAATGATCGGGCCCACGCGGTCCGATCCGAAGAATTAGCTCCAACTCCCCATGTGATTGGAGACAACGAGCTTCAGGAATTCGACCGCGCACGTCGGGAGTCGATCGTCGATTTAACCAACCACCGTCATTCGAACGTGGCGCACTTGCAGCCTTCTGCGCGTGCCATACCCATCCGATCCTCATTGCTTCCTGCGACCACATTCATCGTGTTTCCCTCGTCAAACAGGAATTCCCCAAAATTTGGGAATGGTGTCAAATCTAAACCACATCTGCTCATGAATTTGAGAATGGCCCATGAGTTGCACTTGTACGAGGGGGTTCACGACAAATGAGAGCATATGATGCCGATGATACAGAACAAAAAACGAAGGCACATGAACTTCAGTTCTCCGCTACTCGGGACAAGGGCGCGCGTTAAGAACAGGTTCTAGGTAGCGGACCAGCATTTGATTCAAGGCGTCGATTGTTCGCGACCGGTCAGGTGTCTTGCGACCTGCCAAGGCAGGCAGGAAGCCAATCAAGGCGGTAAGGACAATTTTGGCATTCCAAAGTGCGATCTGCTTGTCGAGTTTCGAATTTCTCGCGCACAGCACTTCCGAAAGGTGGTCCACAAAGGTTTGAGAGAGGTTCCGCTTTTGTTCTGTCGCACCCTTAGAAAGAGGAGCCTCTGCATGCAAAGTAGCAAATGCAGGATGCTTACGATGAAACTCGATCACGACGCCGGTCATCCGCTGGATCGTCTCATTCAAAGGCGCAGACGCAAGCTCCTGTATGTCAGCAGCTCGCTCCTCTTTCGCCAAATCCATCGCGTAAAGGATCACGAGCGCGTCGGCGATGGCTTCCTTGTTTGGGAAGAACTGATATAGCGTTGCCGGCGAGACGTTCGCCTCACCCGCAATGGCGTTTGTAGTTGCTGCATGATAACCGACTTCTGCGAAAACGCGACCGGCCGCATGGAGCAAGCTCTGCACACGACGTTCTCCCCGAACGTTTCGCTTTCGATCTGGTTCAAACACTGACATGTCTTATATTCTCACATTTTCCAAGTAAATACTTGCATCCTTTTTGAAATACAAGTATCTACTTGTATATCGCCGGGTTCGATGACTCCAAAGGAGGCAGGCAATGAGCAAGTTGAATGCAAAACAGCAAGGAACCGCGGTCGTTACAGGAATCTCGTCGGGAATCGCCTCCGACTCTGCGAGTCGCCTGGTCGAATTGGGTTTCTTCGCACGTCGAACTCCGTCCAGGCATTCTCTGCTTGTCTGCATGTGCGTGGCGACTTTGGCAATCCCTCTTGCGGGATGTAAGGCAGCAGCTGACAAGAAACCGTCTTCACCGGCAGCAGTAGAAGTTGCGGCGGTAGTGCCCAAGTCAATTCATCTGGCTGACGAGTTCAACGGCCGTGTCGCATCCATCAATTCCGTAGATGTGCGCGCCAGGGTAACAGGCTATGTGGATAACGTTGCCTATCGAGAGGGAGACAGCGTAGAGCGCGGTGACCTGCTCTTCGTAATTGATCCGCGACCCTACCGCGATGCTCTCGATAGTGCAAAGGCAAGCCTGGAACGAGAGAAAGCGGCGGCGGCATTCGCCGATATTCAGGCGAAAAGAGCGCAAACACTGAATACTTCCAACGCGATTTCGCAGGAAGAATATCAGAATCGGGACTCTGATCTGTCCCAGAGCACTGCGCGGGTGCATGAGGCAGAATCTGCCGTTGCAACGGCAGAACTCAGCTTGTCCTTTACGGAGGTGCGATCCCCCATTGATGGACGGACCGGCCGAGCACAGCTCACGCGTGGCAATCTTGCACAAGCCGATCAAACAGTGCTGACCACCGTCGTATCGCAAGACCCAGTCTACGTCTACTTCGATTGCGATGAGCAGAGTTACTTGCGCTTTCAGGAGAGAGTTCATCGCGGAAGCGGAGTGAGTTCGGCGAACCCCGTGCGTGTCGCGTTGGCGAATGAGACCGGCTTTGCCCATGTTGGCAGAGTCGATTTTCTCGACAACGAAGTCAATCCATCGACCGGAACAATTCGCGCTCGCGTAGTGCTTCCCAATCCCGACCATCTTTTCACTCCAGGCCTCTATGCGCGCGTCCTGCTCGAAAGTGCCGGCACCGTGCCGGCGCTCCTGGTTGATGACAAAGCGATTCTTACTGATCAGGACCAGAAGTATGTCTACGTGGTTGGCCCCGGTGATGTAGCGCAGCGCAAAGATGTCGTAACTGGAGGCATGGCAGACGGCCAGCGCCTGATTCAATCCGGTCTGGCTCCAGGAGACAAGGTGATTGTCGGCGGATTGCAACAAATCTACGTCCCCGGTACGCCTGTCGCTCCTAGACAAGCCGCAATGGGATCTGAAACTTCCAGCAGTACCTCCACTCTCGCTCAGGAAGCGAAGAAGTAAGGAAGGGGAAGATCATGGATTTCTCAAAATTCTTTATTGACCGCCCAATCTTCGCAATCGTCCTGTCCATCATCATTTTTTCCCTCGGAGCGATTGCGATTCCTATGCTTCCGTCCGGGGAATATCCCGATGTAGTCCCTCCGAGTGTCGTCGTGCATGCTACTTATCCCGGCGCCAACCCGAAGGAGATTGCCGAGTCGGTCGCGGAGCCCCTTGAAGAGGCGATCAACGGCGTCGAAGGCATTATGTACATGAAGTCTGTCGCCGGATCCGATGGCAGCCTTCAGGTCGTGGTCACCTTTCGGCCCGGGGTCGATCCCGATACTGCAGCAGTACGCGTGCAAAACAGGGTCAGCGAGGCATTGTCTCGGCTGCCGGATGAGGTGCGCCAGTTCGGCGTAACCACACAGAAACAATCTCCAACGCCGCTGATGTACGTGAGCCTGTATTCTCCCGACAATCGATACGACTCTCTGTACTTGCGCAACTACGCGGTCCTGCATATCAAGGACGAGTTGTCGCGCCTTCCCGGTATTGGAGATGTTCAGTTGATAGGTTCCGGCGATTATGCAATGCGTCTCTGGCTCAACCCAAACCAACTTGCCTCGCGCGGTCTTACCGCCGCCGACGTGGTCAA
Organism: Edaphobacter sp.; assembly: GCA_035317185.1. GTDB lineage: Bacteria > Acidobacteriota > Terriglobia > Terriglobales > Acidobacteriaceae > Edaphobacter. The sequence continues at coordinate 51 of DATHHN010000047.1, read as the reverse complement.
CGCTGTGCGCGAGCAGAACGTGCAAGTGTCAGCAGGCCAGCTCGGCGCGGA
>DATHHN010000046.1:0-4457 GCA_035317185.1 Edaphobacter sp. | reverse complement strand
ACCCTTTACATCGAAGGCTTCAGCAGCTTCGTTGCCTCCACTACTGCTCCGATTGCTACCGGGTGGAGCGATCCAGTTCCCGGGTGGGATTTACACCCACTGTGGACCAGCGCCTTTCACGGCGCACGGTTATGTCCGGGTGGCCCACAATACGACCGTGATCGCGGAAAGGGTCTGATCCGACGCAGTGGGAAGCACCGATGACGAGCGCCGTCTCGCGCGTTCTTCAGCTAAAATCATCCTTTCAAGCTCCTATCGATTTCGCCGATGACCGACTACCTAGACATAACCGACACCCTCATTATGCTATTGAGTTCCGATTGGTTTCTGCCTTTTTGGAATGAGATCGGGATTGATTTCGCCGATGGATCGAAGACCGCAATTCAGGAAGGGTGCCGCGCAATTGTCAGACGCTTCATGGAGGACTCGGGAAGCTACCTTCACATCGATTTCAGGGAAGAACGATGGCAAGAGACAAATTCAGCGTTCATCGAGTTGCTTGATAGTTTCGGTGCCGCGAAACTTATCGCAGCTCTTGACTGGTGCGGCTCCCCACCCGATGACCTGAGCACGGGAATCATGCTCTGGGCACTTACGGACGATGCGCTGATGAGCGGAGGAAAAGGCACGACTCCGGCTTTGAATGACGCGATCCGTTTTCAGATTGCTGACCTTTCAGTGTCCTCCGCTGTTGATCCTGATAAGTTCGACGAGATTTCGCTGCAGTCGAATTCAACCTGGGATCGTTACTTGGCAGTTCTATTCGAGGAAACACCCGACGCACTCGCCACGAAAGCATGCTTCGCCGTCAAACAGCGGAGATTGAGATCGCTTTGGAATCGGATTCGCAAAAGATTATCAGAGCAGCAGAAAGGTGAACTTCTGTCATGGTACAGAGCGATGGCCAAAGCCCGCGATATACCAGTGGGCGTCATTCCTTCCTACATCCATTGAACTGCCGTCCTTCAGACTTCAGAAGGCTGGAAACAGATTTCGGTCGAATCACCGTCTACACGGAAGTTACTCGTTGAGCAAGAGCAGCGCGAACTGTTAACGAAAACATAACTTCCGAGTAGCCCACCACTCGACCGCGATTCGGAATGGCAGAGCGACCGATTGCAAGACTAAGGTTGCTCTGGTCAAGATTGCTTGAGAATATGCAGCTATGAAATGGAACTGGTTTGGATGGTTCGGCCTGCTTAATCTGGCTGTCTTCGTCTTTCTCACCTTGTCGAAAATCAGAGTCGATCCTGACGGTCTGGCTTATCGCTTCGTATCGATTTCGTTGCTATTCGCAATGCTGTCCACAATTCTGTCTCCCATCATCGCGAGTGTTCGCGCCAGCAAATGGTGGCTATTGGTGTCGGGCTGCGGGGTACTCGTGGCGCTTTGGTTTTTTGCGAGAATCTCGGTCTGATTCTGGTTTGGGTCGAGTCACCGTCAATACGGAAGTAACTCCAAAATGGCAAAACGGGGTTATTTCCGGATCGCCCACCACACTACAGCGACACGCCATCACCGAGGAGAGCCAGGTATATCGTGGCAGAATAGACCACTGTTGGCCCAAGGAGGCATTTCGTGGAAGACTTCGGCTTTGATCGGGAAGATGCTCTAAATAGGGCGAGATCGATTGCTTTGCCGATCATGTTCTTCCGATCTGTTGTGGACCGCCTTGATAAGACAATTAATAAGACAAATGAAGAGTTGCGTGTCCGGTATCCAGGTCCCTGGGAAGGCCAAAAGCAAATTGTGCGGCTGACATTTGGAGTTCGGAAAAGGATTGAGCTGGGCTACGGGCGGACGCTCTTCTGTACGTTCGCACTTACCGCAGACAATTCGCACATTGAGGCACTCATAACAGACGAAACAGAGTTTCCCGATGGTCCTAGAGTTAAGTTGTTGGCGTTCCTGTTGGAATGGGAAGTGCCGAAAGGCAACTTAGGGTCGTGCGATCCCGGCGGATTTTCCAAAGATGCAGAGGCCGCAGTCAAGGCGTACAAAATGGATTTGGAACCGCTGCCTCACGGGCTTCATGAAGTTGGCCCCCAAGAGATCGCTGAAACGGTGGTGGCGGGAATCGTTCGAGGATACTTTTGAAGACCGTACGCTCCCGGCTCATCCTTTTCGGATTCCGGTCGAGTAACCGTCAATACGGAAGTAACTCCAAAATGGCAAAACGGGGTTATTTCCGGATCGGCCACAATCTGCCCGGAACCGCGCCTCTAGCCTTCAATTCTGGCAAGAAACGCTATCGGTTCGTTGAGTCTCTAGTGATTCTGCGATGCTGCAATCGCAACTGAAGGTATGGAGATCTCCAGCGTTCCCGCCTTTCCAGATTCCCAGTCAAAGACGCCCGTGGCAAGAAACACATCTCTATTCGAAGGCACGTCGATTTCAAAGTGCGCTGGTACGCCGGAGCGCTGAATTGCAGCGTACACATCGGGAGCGAGGTTCACGGCCAGAATTCCGCCCTGCCAGTTTAGTGCATGCCCATCGCGATCGTAGGCCAGCAACTCCACCTGGACCTTGCCGGTGCGTTTACCATCGGCCGTCAATTGCAGCTTCACGTCCGTCGAGCGAATCATCAGATCGACGGCGTAGCGTTTGGTCGGCCCTGTCAGTCTGGCGTTCTTTCCTGCGCGAGCCGTATTTGGCTGTGGCTGTGGGTTCACAGGAGCCACCCGTGCCCCGTAGAGGATTTCAGTAGAACTAGGCGCTCCACGCATCAGCAGCGGCTGGAGGGGATTCGGAGCCGCAGCTGTCTTCTCAGGCGATTTCTTTGATGGGCCCGGAGCTTGACCAGAATCGAGTGCATAGTATCCCTTCCGATAGGCCAACGTGTATTTCGCTTCCGGGATACTCACCTCGATGCGCCTGAACTGCCCGTCCATATTCGGATTACTCGGCGTGTAGCTCAGTGTATAGAAATGTGAGCCATTGTCGATGGCGTGCGAAATGGCCTTGCCAAGGTCATTGGTGCCGCTAATCATCTCTCCGCCAGTCTCCGAGGCCAGCTCCCGCATCGTCGCGTAGTTGTCGGCGATCTCAGTTCGCTCCAGTCTCTCCCCAGCGCCCGCCGAGCCCGCGTCCCATTCTTGAGCCTGAGACGAAATTGTGGTCTCCACACCGCGCGCACCAACGGGATAGATCGCGACGCGTGAAACTGTCAGAAGGTCAGCTGTCTCTTTTAGCTTGCCGCTTTCAAGTCGAAACTCCGCCAGCGGTTCCAGACCGCCTGTCTTCCGTCCGACCGGCAGCGCTCCGTTCCCGTTCGCAACCGGAAAAAACGACATCGGAAATCGACTCGCGAACCAGATCAAATTCTTGCGCCCAGGAATCTTCGCCAAATAGCGTGCAAGACTCTCGAGGGCCTCGGCCGTAAGTGCGACGCGCTGGATCGCTTGATGTGCTTTCTCGTTTTGCTGGTGCTCCCTCAATGCGTCAACGCCAGCATCCGAGTGACCGCCTAACATGATCTCCCTCTGCAGCACCTGGTGGCGGTCGTCCATGTCATCAGTCGGTGAATGTAAAAACGCTGTGGTTTCAGGCCACACTCCATTCTTCTTGTCCTGCAGTGAAGAGAGCAAGGTCGATGGGTTTCCCGTAAATCCCTGTACCAGCCGCAGATCGGTAGCCAGGGAAAAGACGGCGAGGGGCGTGCCCGGCTTCATCGTCTTCAGGAATTCGAGGACCTGCGCGCGAACATAACTCTGATCCGTTTGAGGGGTATTCAAAGCGTCCAACAGAAGCACATTGAGCGCATCAGCCTGGGGTGCGACCGGCACATTTGTAAAGACATTCGGTGGCATCTTCGGAAGTTCAATGGGAATCACCTCTGTCCCTTTATGTTCTTCAAAAAAGACGACGGATTCCGGCTTCCCATTCTCGGTCAACTTGAAATCCTGTTGACGCAACCCGCTCACGGGATTGCCGTGGCTGTCGGTTACAACAACGTCGACCAAAACCGCCCGCGCAATCGCCCTGAAGACAAGTGTCTGGTCCTGGTCCGGCGAAGGCGTGGTCTGTGCAGGTGTCTGAAGAGCGAAAACAGCGATCATCGCAATTGGGAAAACGGGAAGGGAGAGCAACCGCACCGCGACCTCCGCAAGGTACACAAGTATAGACGGAGACAGTGCCAGCCAAGATCCCTACCCGGAGTTTGAGGTTCAATTTCTCAGGCTGCGGTCGAGTCACCGTCAACCCGTCAACCCATCAATTACTCTTTGAGCAACAGGCGATCCGGAAGTAATCCCAAAGTGGGTTATGTCCGGATTGTCCACGTCCATGTAAGTCATCTGTCAAGGAAAAAGCATAAGATTCCTGGGCGCGCTCCGGAGGGCGCGCAATTGGTCTGATCAGGATCTGCCTCTACGCAACGGTGCCTCTCGGCCGATGATTCCTGCATCAAGCAGAACCACACATCCATTTGCTGTCTAAGACTCTGAAGAGTCCGCACA
>DATHHN010000045.1:0-23091 GCA_035317185.1 Edaphobacter sp. | reverse complement strand
TCGCAATCGCTACTTCGATCTGTCGCAGCAGATTCACTACCTGCTCCGGCTGATATCTTTTGCCTCTCGCCATTTGCTCTCCTCGTTCCAGTGTCTCTCTTATTCACTGGTACAAATCAAGCCGGGCACTCCAGTTTCAGGTTTGATGAACCTTCCTCTGCATATCGTTTGATCAATGATCGCTTTCACTAATTGATCTTGGGATAATCCGGGCCTCCTCGAAGCTGCAGTATCGCAGGACGGATCGGCAATTCTTTGTGTGCCAGCATGAGCTACGTCAGCTTGGTTCGTTGTTTGACTGTTTCCATGCAATCCCATGCAAAAGGAGAAAACAGCACGGCATAAAGCTTCATAAACACCGCCCAACTGTACGATCTTTACCACTTGCTTCTAAACAGGATATTCGAAGTTGCAATGAAACGGGATTTGCGGCAACTTCGACCCCTTCTGGGGCAACGAACGCCCGAACTAGCCGAAATTGTGACTTTGCGGGAGGTGGGTAAACGCAAGAGCGTTTAGCAGTACTAATCCTGCCTCCGTTGAGTGATATCTCAAATCCGCTTTCTGTTTTAGTATGGCCTCATGAGGTTCTATGCGGTGTCAAGGCGCTCTCGTCTCGTTCAGACGGTAATCATGGCCTTATTGGCATCCTCAGCTGCTACTGTCTCTTTCCTACGTAACCATCGGTGGGCAGCTGTTGCAGTCTTTGTATTGGCTGCGGTGGAGTTGCATTCTCTCTGGAACAGATACTGGGAGATCACCCCAGACGCGAGGTTGCTCTCAAGAGCGTATGGCTTCAGGCTAAGTTTCCCGGCCTCGACCGTTCTTTACGCTGGCCCTGTTCGGAAAGCCACCGGATTTCCCGTTTCCAAAGAAGATATTGAGTTGGAGTTGGAGGGATCTCCAATGAAGCGATATGTACGAGTCGCCGACCCTTCCGATTTTCTTGAAGGACTGCGTTGTGTATCGCCTGAAGCTCAGATCATAAAAATGTGATGTGCCGATAACAGAAGACTATTGCCGCTGCGATTGAACTTGCTGCGCCTAAGGAGAGTTTCGCCTAGAGCTTTCATTAGGCGTTCAGCTTGGGTCCTGCCAAGTTGGCTCGATCGGTGGCGGGGGTACCAATTACAACCAGTGCGGTCAGTCCCTACTCCCACTAATCTCGAAGTGATCCAGACAATGCACAATCCGGCGCACGGTGAAATCCACGTGCGCCGCTTTTTCTATGTCGGATGGATGTCGTCGATTGAGTGATGGCCCTCGGTAGGATGCATGGCGGGTTGTTTTCGATCGCATCGCACAAACGACAGAGAGGAATGATTTATGGACTTTGATAATCCGGATTGGTGGCCCCTATAAACTGCGAAAACGCCTGCAGAACTTCGTCCGTATACAGCCTGCGTCAGCACGTATGGGTCGAATAGGGTAGCAACTTCTGGAATTACGAGGCGGGTGTAACGGAGGTTTTCGCATTAGGCAAAGCAGACTTTTTCGCAGTACCGATTTTCTTGAGCGAATCGACCTTTCGGGTGACAGTCTTGACGGCTGTTTTCTCAGCCGATGTTGTAGCAGCTTTGCGTGTGGCCTTCTTCGCAGCTTTCTTAGATTTTGCCCAACGCGCTTTTTGTGCTGCGGCAATCCTCGCACGGGCTTCCGCGCTCATCGTGCGTCGCTTTGTGGGTTTTTCTACAAACTCCGCCGAATTGAAACTGGTTGCCTTGTTTGGCGAGGATACACCGGCGGGACGACCTAACTTTCGTTTTACGGTGGTATCGGTGTCCGTCAGAAGCGCCTTTACTTTCTGTAACTGTGTGATCTCTGCATCGATCGCGAGAACGATATCGCTTATATTCATGAATCCTCCACTGTTGAGGATAGCGTATGAATTCGACTTTGAGTGATCTTGGTCTGGGGAGGATCGGGGTTCCAGTTGGGTAATGTCGTATATCGAATGTTGTCGCAGGGAAGAAGGGAACATAGCTATATAGTCACGACTCCATTACGAAGTGGTGCATTTCAGCCGGCGGCAATGCGAGCAAAGAGTACCAAGCACATCGGATGTATGCTTTCCAGCGCGCGTTTCTCGGCTTCTCGCTGAACCCGCTGAACGTGTTCCGGTGGCGGCCACGCTGCGGGGCAATCTCCTTGATGGAATGACCTTCTCTGTGCAGCGTTCTAGTATCCATCCATTCCTCCAGGCTGAACACCCGTCTCCCTGTCTCGTCAAAGCGTTCACGGTATCCGGCCAGGGCGGCTGTGGCATTTGGGCGAGACCCGGTCCTCGCTAAGCTCGGACCTGCGCCCCGCCAAAATCCCAGTGGAGGGGTCAATTCTCCATGATCGTTAGAGGGGTCAGTTTTACGTGATTGGTGAGACAAGCGCCGAGTTCTAGAAGAACCCTGGCTCCTAGAGTATCTATTGCCCATGATGTTCTGCGCTATGGGATCAGCGAACAAAGTCTTTCAATGGAAGCGGCGCGATCTGGAAGGCCAGGTTGTGAAACTGCGGTGACACGAAGTTATTGCCCGTCAGCATCCTGAAGAGATAAGTCCTTTCAAGTGCGGGGTCGTTGGCTCAACGGTGCATTCACGGTCGAGCCGCCACGAGGTAAGTTGCGGGTTGAAGGGAGCTCTGATCCTATCGAATGTCTGGATTGCGCATTCCTGCTGTCTCAACTTCTAACGATCAGGCGGCCACATTGGTGGACTATCCAAATTGCCGAGTCATAACAGATTTGAACGCATTGGCGCCTTCTTCCACTGTGTATCTGATCGGGCGGAATGAAGACCGCTTTTTTGTAACGGAACCACTGGCTTTTTGTAACGTCTAACGAACGGAGAATTATTGACCGGCTGCCGCTGCGCTCATAACAAAAGAGCACATGCCATTCCAGCATTTTTATAATCAAGGAGTTAGCACGATTGCCGATTATCTTTTTATCGCTTCTCCGCACAACAAGCATGAACATAAGGAGGGATGCTAACGAGCCGTTCGAGATAGTGGACCAGATTCACACACGGGATTCTTTTGCTGTGCTCTTTCTGGCTGCTATATGGGTGAGTATCAGGTATGGGGGAGACGGACCCAGCATTCCTGGAATTGTCCTCTCTACTCTGCGGCACACCACTTTTCTCCATCTATCGAGTGGATGGCTGCAAATCGCGTCCAATTACCTTCCAAGCTTCTGGCTATTCCTCCTGTTCACATTCTTGATCTGGCGCTTCGTTTGGAGCGAGCGAAAGCGGACGGAAGCGAAATTGCGAATGTTTTCTTCGATCGTTCAGAACAGCCCCGATTTTATCGGCGTGGCCGATATGGACTTGAATGCTGTCTTCGTAAATCGCGCTGGACAGCAGATGTTCGGGCTCGACGGAGACGGAGAGGTAATGCAGACTCATGCGCTCGACTACTTTGACGACGGCCAGCGTGCTACGGTTCGCGAAGAATTGATTCCTCTCCTGCTTGAGCGAGGCGAATTGAGCGTAGAAGTTCCGGCCAAAAGCTTTAGGACCGGCAAATCCTTCCCAGCACTTTGGACCGCCTTTGTGATCTACGATCAAAAAACAAAAAAGCCTTCCTTCCTGGCCGGCGTCGCCAAAGACATCACCGAACAAAAACGAATCGAACAAGAGCTACGCCGCCGCGATGCCTATTTAGCAGAGGCGCAAAGGATCAGCAACACCGGAAGCTGGGCTTGGAATGCAACGACGAAGGAAGGGTTCTGGTCGGAGGAGATACTTTGCATCCTGGGGCTTGATCCTGAAAGCACGCAACCTAGTCTGTCGGCGTATCGCGAACGCGTTCATCGAGACGATGTAACGGAATTGAAGATGTTATGGCACAAAGCCGTTGAGCAAAAGGCGGAGATCGATCACAGGCATCGCATCCTACGGCCTGACGGCTCCGTTCGCCACACCCGGCTCCGCGGCTGGCCGTTTCCCATGGAGGACGGAGTGGATGAGATGCTCGGTATCCTCATGGATGTGACCGAGCAGCACCAGGACCGTGAGGCATTACAGAAATCGCTTAGGGACAATAAAGCGCTGCTTGAGCAAAATCAATTTTTGCAGGAGAAACTCCGAAGGGAAAACGTCTCGTTGCAGGAGCTTAACTTTGCATTACAAGGAGAGCTTGCTGACATCCAAAGGAACAAGTTCGAAAAAATTATCGGTGGATCTCCTGCGCTTCAACGTACGCTCCACAAAGTGGAACAGGTTGCTGCTACTGACGCTACCGTGCTTATTACCGGCGAGACCGGTACAGGTAAGGAACTGATCGCACAGGCAATTCATGAGAGATCGAAGCGAGCACGCGTGCCCTTCCGCAGCATCAACTGTGCAGCATTGCCAGCAACTCTGATGGCCGCTGAGTTGTTCGGCCACGAAAAGGGAGCGTTTACTGGAGCCGACCGGCAGCGTGCGGGCCAATTCGAGTTGGGCGTCGGCGGCACGCTTTTCCTAGACGAAATTGCGGAGATCTCGATCGACATGCAAGCCACGTTACTCCGCGTGCTTGAGGAACACAGCTTCCAACGCCTGGGCGGCACGAAGCTTATTCCGGCAGATGTGCGTGTTATCGCCGCCACCAATCGCGACCTTCATGTTGCGATGCGAGCGGGTGAGTTTCGCCAGGATCTCTTTTATCGACTGAACTCCTTTCCCATTGAACTACCGCCTCTACGTGAACGAAGAGAGGACATTCCGATACTGGTCAACCACTTCATAGAAATTTCCGCCGCCAGACACGGAAAAACCATTCGGAATATTGAGAAGCGCGGAATGGAGCTGCTGCGATCTTATGATTGGCCGGGAAACATCCGGGAACTGAGGAATGTCATCGATACGTCCGTGATCGTCTCTGCCGGCGAGGTCATCTCGATCGACGAGGGTCTCTTGTGCGGAACATGGCCGGCGGGGGATGGCCCCATCGGTTCTCTGCAGAAAGAGATCGCAAACCATGAACGGATTTTGATTGAGCGGGCTTTGACCGAAGCTCAGGGCCGGGTCTCCGGGCCAGCCGGGGCGGCGATGATCCTCCATCTGCCACCGTCGACCCTCTCCGCAAAAATGAAAACGCTCAAGATCGTCCCATCCAAATTCAAAGCTCGTCAGGTCTAAATGTTGAGTCGCTGTCCACGACTTTGCTGTTGCTGAAACGCCACAGTCACAGCATGCCGAGCTAAAAGTTTCGTTCCCACAGCGGTGAACTCCGCGAGTTTAATTGCGGCTCTATTCGTCTGATGCTGCTTCATTGGCCCGAATAGCTTGATCGAACGACAAGCTCGAGAGCAAGAGGCCCGTGGCGACCACGATGCGAGTGGCTGTGGCGAATCCTCTACGTCCTCAGAAATTTCTTGCACTTTCGTAGTTCGGACTTATGCTGCCGCCATGGCTTGCAACAGCGGCAAGGCAAAACCCTTGCCTATCGATCAACTGTCGCGGTGACTCCGGATGAAGCCCTCAGCTCGCTCTGCCCGCTTTCAGGCTGGACCCTATCGAAGGGGCGAAGATCGATGGGTTGACTCTGGAGCGCAAGTAGAACATCGTATGCGCGTCTTGTTGTTCGCTTGTAATGCCAATGATGCGCAGCGGGCGTTGAAGTACGGAGACCGTATGGAGATCGCCTTTCTACCCAGCTACGATATGGAAGAGATTCGACGTGAAATTGCGCGATTCAAACCAAAGCTCGTTACTTGCAGCGCAGATGTCTTTCTTAGAGCCGTTGCTTCGCAGCCTACGAGTTTCATCACACGCAAACATAGCGACCCCCACATTTCCGGAGGACTCGCGACCGCCATTGTCACGCCTCGAGAGAGGAAAGTTCTGGCGATGCTTGCAGAAGGTAAAACGAACGACGAGATTGCGAGGGCACTGCGTCTCAGTGCTCGTACAGTAAAGCGAACTCTGAGCGGACTCTTCGAACGGCTAAGGACAACCAATCGGACGGAATTGACGAGCCGCGCAGCCAAGTTGCGCTTGGTTGAGGAGGACGCCTGACGCAGCTCTGCACCGTGGCTGCAATTGGGCTTCTCTGTACGTAGGCAATAAGTCATACCTCACATCGGCGCGAGAAGCTATTTATTACATGTATCAACAAGTTCCGCTTAAGGCTTCCTCCTGGCAAGAACATGGCCTCAGTGGGACAGCAAAAATAATGGGCCATCCGGACCTTGTTACGAGACTTGAGATGGCCCATTCTTGAACACATTCTGCATGGGCTTGCTGCCCTCTTCCCTCACATCGAAGAAAAGCAGATCTCCGTTGTAAGCGAATTCCAAGGTTTGCCCGAGGTCCAGAATGCCTTCATTATTCCCCCAGCTTCGCACCGTCGCAAATCAGGATGGTGCAGCCATACTCGATGTCTCGCGGAATCAGATCACAACCCTTAACTCCACTGGCGGCTTTATCTGGGACAAACTCCAGCAAGGACGGACCATAGAACAGGCAATCCAGGACCTCGCGATCGAGTCCGACACCGATCCAGCTGTTGTGGAACGCGGGGTGATTGCGTTTCTGGAGCAGTTGAAGTCGGAACATTTGTTTATTTAGCTGAGCCTATCTCCGATCACTGAGGGTATGACGATGAATTTTATCGAGCAACTCGTCGAGCAGGAAGAGTTCCGTGTCGTACTGGTCTTGCCGTATTCGCAGATGGTGCTGGTAGAGCATCATGACGAGACTCATCACTTGCCCCGGATCAGCATACTCAAGCGGAGGCGAACGGCCGAGCAACTCTCAGAAATTATCCTAAAGAAGTGGGGCGTGCGGTCGATCCTAATCGATCTCCTGCCAAAGTCTCACGAACTCCCTCCCTGCGCAGTGGTAGAGGTCCGCACGCGAAATTCGAAGTTTGCGTCTGACGAGCTCGTGCCTGTGTCGGTCGATGACTTGGATGAGCGTGAATTGACAACGCCGGAGTGCCTTACGGTGCGCAGTATCATCGCCGGAGATCCGCGAGACCGCGGACCGTTCTCCAAACTGGGGTGGGTCGAAGAAGCTCAGGAATGGATTCGGGAAAGCGTTGTCGATCATCGGGTCGACTTCAACGAGGACGTCCGTCAATTCAGCGCGAGTGGCTTCTTCGCGCTCGTACGCTTTGGAACGATCCACGGCCCGGCCTATTGGCTCAAGGCCACGTGTGTGCCGAGTACGCATGAATTTGAGGTCACTCGAACCATTGCTCGCTATTGTCCTGAATTCTTACCGCCCCTCATCGCGGCAAGAACGGATTGGAACGCCTGGGTTACAGAAGAAGTGGGGCAGCCACTGCACGATGCTCTCAGCCTCGGCGCATTCGAACAATCCGCGCATTGCCTCGCTGAACTACAGATAACAAGCGCCGCCCACATCGGGGACCTACTCGCTTGCGGCTGTTTCGACCAAAGGATGCCGGTTCTGCGAGCGCATCTGCCCGCGTTAACGCAGTATCTCGAAGAAGCTATGGCGCGACAGACTTCAACCAAAGTTCTTCCACTCGACGCCAAGCGGCTGCATGAACTGGGGTGCCTCATTGAGGAAGCCTCGGCCACGATGCAGGCACTAGATGTTCCGGACACACTCATCCATAACGACATGAACCCAGGCAATATTCTCTTTGACGGGCTGCGAGCTGTTTTCACGGACTGGTCGGAAGCCGGTATCGGCAATCCCTTTCTTACGTTTCGGCACCTGCAGGTTCAAGCCCTGGAGGCAGATGAGACGTGCACTTGGGCTCAACAGCTGAAACAGATCTACATCGACCACTGGAGAAATCTTCTGAGCGAACCTCAGATTGAGATGGCCTTCGCACTGAGCCCGCCGTTGGCCGTGGCCTCCTATCTCTGTGGCCGCGATCCATCTTTCACTTCCTCGCATCGTGATATCGGTTCAGTTCAGAGCCACGCTCGGAGTCTGGCCCGTCATATGGACCGATTCGCACGGGCTCCGGAATTCCTGGAGGCCCTATGCAGTTGAATCCAATGGGGCAGACGGCCTCCCCTCTATCAATCCGTACGAGGTGTCAGCTGGCTTTGAGGCTCGTTGCCCGTGCGCTTCCTGCGACCCAGAGTTACCTGTTGTTGTTTCGCTTCGAACTTATCATGCGCTTCCGCAGCTCCGAGGCTCTGCGTTGGATCGTAAGCAATGAACCTGTTCGTCACTCTGAACGTTTACTGCCCGTTACAAGTGGAGAGCTATGCCATGCGATGGATCTCGCATGTGTCTTCTACTTGAAACGAGTTCTTTGCCTTCAGCGTTCCGCTGCGACGGTCGTCCTGCTTCGCCGTCATGGATGGAATGCGGAGATGGTGACCGGAGTACAGATCTTGCCTTTTGAGGCTCATGCGTGGGTTGAAATCGCCAACGATGTCGTCAACGACAAGCCTTATATGCATGAGATCTATCAAGTGCTCGAACGCTACTGACGAGGAGCCCACATGAGCATCATCTTTGGGATACGGAAGCTTCAGGGTGCGACGGTCTCTGAAGAGGAACTCCTGCGGTTGGCACACGCCACTGAGCGTTACGCTCCCGATGGGGTGGCTGTTCACGCGACCGGCAGGGTGGGAATGGGATTCCAGCCCTACCACACCCATCTTCGGTCCAGATTTGAATCGGGGCCGGCAACCGATGCCCACGGCAACCTGCTGGTCTTCGACGGAAGGCTCGACAACCATCAGGATCTCTGCCAAGAACTAGGGCTGGAAGAAATGACTGCGCCTGATTCACGAATCATCTTAGTTTCCTTTCTACGGTGGGGTGAAGAGTGTTTCTCGAGATTGATCGGTGATTGGGCACTCACCCTCTGGTCAGCCAACTCTCAGACGTTGTACCTGGCGAGAGATCATGCGGGCACTCGGACACTGTACTTCGAGAGCGGGAATGGCACTGTGCTGTGGTCGACATACCTTGACAGCTTCTTCGCCGGTTTTAGGAAGATAGACGTAGACGAGGACTATGCTGCTTGCTACCTCGCTGCCCAGCCTATCCGTGATCTGACGCCGTACAAAGGCATCCGGTCGATCCTTCCAGCGCATTACGCTGTCGTCCGAGACAACAACGTCTCCGTAAAATCTCATTGGCGCTGGATGAGAACGGCGACGACTCGCTACAGCTCAGAGAGAGAGTATGACGAGCATTTTCTCGCGCTCTTCGAGCAGTCGATGGCCCGGCGCGACAGTCCTGGTGCTCCTATCATCGCCGAACTGAGCGGTGGGATGGACTCCACCTCTGTTGTCTGCATGTCCGACCGCAAGCGCAAATCGCTAAATCCATCCGCAGAACTTATTGACACTATTTCTTACTACGATGATTCGGAGCCAGGGTGGGACGAGAAGCCCTATTTCTCTATCGTCGAAAGAGAACGGGGAAAAACCGGCGTTCATATCGACACATCGTCGATGGCGCGAAGCTTTCAGCCAATCACGCCTTCTCAGGGTCTCTACTTTCTCCCTGGAGCCGACAGTACAACGGTAGAACGAGAGAGGAAGATTCAATCTTCGATAAAGCCTGGAGGATATAGAAGCATTCTTAGTGGCATTGGTGGAGACGAAGTCTTGGGTGGCGTTCCGAGTCCTCATCCGGAGTTGGCGGCTTATCTCGTTGCTGGAGACTTCCCGTTCCTGCTCAGGCGAGCGACGGAATGGTGCCTCACCGATCGCAGTCCTCTCTTTAACATGTTGTGGGAAACCGGGGCATTTGTCGGCAGCCTCTATAGACGGCCCGCGGTTGAGAGGGAGTCCATGCCCCGATGGATTCGACCAGCACTACAGCGAGCTTGCGCGATCCGGGTCCGCAACAATGTCACGAGCGGTAAACGCCTCGGTCTAAGCCCGAACAGCATCAGCAACGGACTCGCGTGGTGGTCGATTATGGAGACTTTGCCGCACATCTCCCCTGGCTTTTTAACGAGACCGGAATATCGCTATCCGTTCCTCGATAAGCAACTGATCGAGTTCCTTTTTAGTGTTCCGCGGGACCAACTGCTCCGTCCGGGACGAAGGCGGTTCCTGATGAGGAGGGCGCTCAAGAGCATTGTTCCGGAAGCGATACTGGAACGCAAGCGGAAAGGCTATCTAGTGCGGGGGCCAATGGCAGAGATGCGGGAATCGAAGAGCAAGGTCGACCTGCTCTTCGTCGACTCGATCCTAGCCGCTAAGGGAATGATCGAACCCGACCGATTACTAAGTGCATTCGATCTAGCATTCAAAGGACAAAACTCCAAATGGACGCACGCTCTGATGAGAGCAATTGCGCTGGAGTTATGGCTTAGAGGCAACACCTCATTCCTCGGAATGGAGAGTGTAGGCCCGAGCAATCCTCAACTTCTGCTCGTAGGAACTGGAGCAAACAAGATCCGTACGATCCGGGTTGTCGGTTGATCCGATCGTATGGAAATCCGAATACCGAGGTACAAAACGATGAAGTACGTCAATCCGAAAATCACAAACGTCCTGAAAGCAGACTCCACCATTCAAGGCATGCAGAAAGAAGGGATTACCTTGGACAGCTTTCACGTCCTATCTGCCCCAAATCCAGGTTACAAGGCAGACGAATAACGCAGTCGCCCCGGTAACAACTTAGAGGCTCCTCTCATGCTCAACTTTGGCAGCCGGCTGCCAAAACAATCAGCAGCTGGCTGTTTATCTCAACGTTGCCGCAATCCTTCGAATCTACGCATCTCCTCCCAGCGCTTGTATTCGCCACGCTTTGAAGCGTCTGGATCTTCGTAACCCTGAAGCCAGAACCGAAACCAGTCAACATCTCCCTGTTGTGAGGCAAGCCGCTCGAGAGGCTTTTGATGGATATGTTGCCCGCCGGGAAAGTAGATTAGGTCTACAGGCTTCCTTTGTTGCTTTAATGACGAATAGATCTCCCACTCTCCCAAGATGGAGATTGGAGTGATCGTCTCGATTCTCAATGGGGCCTTCATGCGATCCAGATGAAATCCCGGAGCCAGGTCTAACCATTGCTTTAGGCCTACGCCGATAGGCCTAGCGCCGATCAGCTTCTCGAACTCCTGTTCAAGACTCGGAGATGAAACCCCCAACAGGCGATATTGCATGTAGCTCATGTCGATGCCATCAGCCACAGTTGCGGCAGCGAACCGCTGCGGAGCTTTGATCAGCGCATACTCGACATACCAACACGAGGCACTAAAGCCGACAAGCCCAACGCGCTGTGAATCGACCAGCCCTTCGTTCTCTAATTGATAAATCGCACTCTCGATACCGGCAAGCTCGTCGTTCGCCGCAGCAAAGTCAAAGGCGTGCGGCATCCGCCTCTGGATCTGCAAAGCAACGATTCCGGCGCTCCCTAGTTCTCTGGCGGCGAACGCCGTCGGAAAGGATCCATCGGTCAGAAACTCGGAGTCGTCAAAGCCATATACCTGGATGACAAGTGGATACCGCTGGCCAGGAATATAGCCGACGGGCGTCACCAGCCCACCCTTCCATTCGTTATTATTCTTGTCTCGCCAGTGATACACCGAAGCAGGCCCGAACTGGACATGGCCAAATTGCGGATTAGGGTTCCAAAGCTGCTTGCTCTGTCCAGTGCGTTTGTCGGTTAGCCATAGAGTGGGCGCTTCATTAAGACCTTGTCTGACTGTAATTTCTAAGTTATTGTCGACCGCCGCGCCTTTTGATGCTGGATGCAATTCTTGCGGGGCAGGACCATCCGGACTCGCCGCGCGCCAGGCATCGTCTGCAAAGGCGTATCTCTTCTCTTCGACGGCGCCCTTGGCAAGCCGGGCCAGAAATCGAATCTGATTGGTTGAGATGCGAAACGACAAACTCTTTGGGACGACACCGCTTATGCCCTCAATGAGCAGATCGGAGACAAAGGCGATGCAGCTTAGATTCTGCGCAGGCAGCGTGACCTCGGCAACCGCGCACGGTCTGAGTCGTCTCACGTGCTCGTTCTCACCTACTCCGTCGAGAGGCAAGAACGTGTTGGTGAGAAGAATGTGCCTCCCGTCGGGTGCCCATACTGCTTCATTCTCGTGGGTGTATGCCAGCGGAAAGTCGTGAAGAGCATGGATAGATTGCGTTCTGCCGCCGTGCTCAAGATTGACCAGCGAGTACTCCTTGAGACGGAAGATATTGTCGGCGGCAGTGACGCCCGAGTCTTCCTTAGCAATGCGCCTATATTCGAAACCCTTGGCTGGTTCATAGAGTGTCCAGTCAGCAGGCACATTGAGAACTGGCTGAAGCTGGACAAGCATACGACCATCGGGAGAGATGGTGAACGTCTCCGGCAACGAGCTGCTATCAAGCTGCGAAGCGCCAGGCAGACGTGTGGCCACGGGACGACCATGATGACTCCGGACCACCCATAGCTCGCGGGTGGTGGGGCTGAATTGGTTGGGCGGGAACAAGATGGTTTCGAGAGCTTCTCCAGTGACCGAACGAGCGTCAGTGTTGATCTTGTCGTTCTCGTTTTCTTCCATAAGTCCCCGACTGGAGCGGGAGCGCCAGGCACTGTACACCACCACATCCTTTGTGAAGTCGAACCGCTCGACATAGTAACTCTTGGGAGAGAGCGGCTTTACCTGTCTATCGGCAAGTTTCATCTGATAAAGCCGCCGCACTCCACCGGCTCTCTCGGCCAGAAAGTAGAGACCCTTAGAGTCGGAGTTCCAACGCAGATTCGTAATTACCGCACCATGCGCAGATTGCTGTTCAGTGGTCAACGCCGCCGTCATTTTGAAGGTTTCTCGTGGCCGCGGTGGAGTGCCTGCTACGGAAGTGGTCACAAAAGCTTCGCATTCAACACTGTTATAGATCGAGATCGTGGACTCGATCTCATCCGTCTTGATGATCCCCTTCGAAGTTACAAGAGCGAAATATCGGCCGTCTGGCGAAAGCTTGGCTGCGTCTGCGTCCCGCGGCGCTGAAGGGTCGCTAAAACGCACCATTTCTATATCGTCCTTCACTGTGAAGGAATGCTGTTGAGCACCGGCAGTGCTCAGAGCAATGACTGTAGACATAACACCGAAATGATAAATGTGCCGTCTCACGATGATTCAACTCCGTGACGCTTTTCGGTAAGAGAAGGACCTGGACAAGCCGTCGAAGATCGATTAAATGACACTGGACTGGCTCAGAACAGCAGCTTGAGCGCAAACTGCATGGAGCGGGGACCACCCTGTTGATATTGGGAGGCGACTGTGCCGAGACTCTGATTGAGCATCTGGGTAGCCTGTCCAAACGTCGCATCAGTATAGGTTGGATCTATGTAGCCGAAATTGGGATGGTTCAGGATATTGAATGCTTCAGCTCGAAACTGAAGCGACAGAGTGTCCCGCAGGTGGAATTCACGTCTTGCGGCGAGGTTGATTTGGGCAGCTCCGAAGCCACGCACAAAGTTTCTGGGAGCGTTTCCGACAATGCCACTTGTAGGAAGGCTAAAGGCGGCACTATTCACAATCCGTCCACCGGGATACTGAGAGCCATGAAGGTAAATCGGTTCATTTGGAACGAGATTCAACCCGCCGAAATTATTGCTCCCCGTCGCTGGATTGAGGTAGAGTGATCCTGTCAGAGGAACCGGAAACCCACTTCTCACGATCCCTCGCCCATCAAGCCCCCAGTTATTCAGAAGTGCTTGGGCCGCTCTATTGCGTTGTATTACGGGCAAATCCCAGCTGAGACCTGTCTGAAAGTTATTCCTGACATCAAAGTCTGAATTGCCACGGGTAACCGGTATAGCGGTTGCAGTTGATCCAAAATCCAATGAGTGTGACCATGTGTAGGACGCGAGCGCTTGGACTCCATGAGATACAGAGCGCTGGAACTGGAGTTGAAGCGCTTGATAGTTCGAGGTGATTCCTCCGAGAAAGTAGAAGACCGTTCCAAAATTTGGGTTTAGGTCAGTCAGAGTTAGTTGCTGTTCGCCTATCAGGCGCCTTCCGTTTGCTCCGACATATGAGAAAGTCAAGTTCTGTGCTTTGCCAAGAGCCTGCTGGACACTTGTATTCCATTCCAGGGTATAAGGCTGTTGCAGATGCGCAGGAAATGCATAGATCGTCGCATTCGTGTAGGGGGGAGTGAGCGAGATTGGAACATTGAGCTGTGCAGGCGTGAAAGGAATGGAAGCGCCAAACAAAATGTTGTACGAGAAAAAGCCGATCCCGTTGTAACCCTGGGTCGCAACTTGGTTTAGGTTGTCAAAAAATACACCCGCGCCTGTCCGAACAACCGTCTCCCAGCCCGCTTGGCCGTTAGTTGTCCACGCTGCTCCGAGACGCGGCGCAAAGTTGAACCAAGTGGTTTTCCAGACTGGCGTGCCTTGCGGGGCAAGCGATAAAGAACTCGGAGCCCCAATGCTTCCCGAGAGAGTGTAGGGAACATTGCCGTTAGCTTCGGTTGGTGGTGGATTTACTTCCCAACGTAGTCCGAGTGAGAGGCTGAGACTGGAACGAACCCTCCATTCGTCCTGAGCGAAAATGGCTGTCTCATTGAAAATGGGCGTAGTTGGTACAAAGTTTAGTATTTCTGGAATGTCTGGAGCGTTGTTAAGAATCGAGTCTGGGCTTGCAAAATACACGAAAAGTTCAGGACTGGCGGGGATCAATGGTGACTTGATTCTCCTGTAATCCAGTCCCACTTTCACTTGGTGCTTTCCGAAGGACGCCGTCAGCGTATCGACCAAGTTCCACTGACGACCAAGATTGGAGCCGCTGGCGGTCGCAAGGAGAGTGGAGCCAATTCCAGGGATGGATAGCTCCATCACCGGATATGGCGTAGCGAAGCCGCCAGCTCCCACCGCAGCCGCCAGATTGATCGGCGTTCCACCGCCGAAGCCGTCCGCTTCGGCGGTGATCGAGGAATCGCTGCGGACATACCCGAGGCGGAAGTCGTTGTTGACCTTTGTGGAGATCTGATTGGTCGCTCCAAGCGTATAGGTCTGGGAATTGATATGAGTGTGCGTGAGAGCGATAAAAGGCCGAGCTTCGGTGGAACTGGGAGTGTCTGCAAAACGGAAGAAGAGGGACAGTTTTGGAGAAAATGTATGATCGATCCGAACGCTCGTGGAGTCGATCCGGCTTGGGAGGGAATAGGCTCCTATGAATTGGGCAAGGTTGGGGCTTGCAGCGGTGCCATAATCAATCCCATTTTGAATGGGCCATGCATTAAGGATTGGCTGGATAGCTGGAGCCGCGTGTTGCCGCATAAAGTTATCCGGAACATATTGGATCGATGCTGCCACCGGTTGGGTCAGGCGGAGTCCTTCATAAGAAACGAAGAAAAACGTGCGGTTCCTGCCGTCGTACAGTCTTGGGAACCGAACAGGTCCGCCAAGGGTTCCCCCAAAGTCATTTTGCCGAAGCGCTGGCGTCGGATCGCCATAGTGATTGTTGAACCAATCGTTCGCATCGAAGAAGTTATTTCTGAGATAGTCGAAGAGGCTCCCATGGAAATCGTTCGTTCCAGATCGGGTTGATAGCGAGAACTGTCCTCCCGGCGATCGTCCGTACTCTGCGGAATAGGTAGAGGTTTGAACCCGAAACTCCTGAAGCGCGTCAACGGAAATCAGGCTTTGAGTTGTGCCAAGAGCCGTTGCGCCTCCCAGTGATCCTCCAGTCGCCGACTGTGCTCCTCCATAACCATTGCCGGAGGCGATATTCCCGGTGACCCCATCCACGGTGTAGTTGTTTGACTCAGTTCTCTGACCATTGACGCTGAAGTCGCCGCTGTAGGCCAAACTGGATCCTGCCTGCGGACTCTGTGTAACTACACCGGGCGTCATCGAGATAAGGTCTTGGAAACTCCGACCATTTAGCGGGATGTTTGCAACGAACTTTCGGTCAATTACCGTGCTGACAGAAGCGTCGGTTGTATTGATGAGAGACGAACCGGCTTCCACTGTGATGCTTTCGGATGTAGCCCCCACAGGAAGAGTAAAGTTCAGTGCTACGGCGCCCTGAACGTTCAAATCGATTCCTGGTTTGATCAAAGTCTTGAATCCGACCTTTGATACCTGAACACGATACTGTCCCGGCGGAAGGATTGAGACGGTGTAGATTCCAGCGCCATTCGTTTTGTTGGCGTAGTGGACGCCAGTGGCTTCATTCAGGATTTCAACTTCGGCATCAGGGATGACTCTTCCAGTGGTATCTACGACGAGGCCACTTATGGTTGCGTCGCTGGATTGGGCGATCGCGAGTGTTGTTGTGACGCATAGGATCAGCGAGAGCAGCCGGAGACATAAATGTTTCAAGTGAGACTCCTCGTGCAGACTGGGATGAAGGTGTATCACTCCGTCTACGAAGAGTTCTTGTATTTGTTACCAAGAAAATGGGTGCCTATTTTCGGGGAGGGGAGGGAAGTGTTGAATGGCCGCGAGCCTTACGGATGGTTGGGCGTTAGTCGGAGATAAGTGAACAGGAGCGGTTTGCCGCTCGGTTTGGAACTCTCTCCATTCGGCTCGACTGTGACAAACACAGCATCAATCTGGGCAAGCGTCACCGGATCGTTGGATTTCAGAATCCATCTCTTCTTATTCTGATCGTCCTGGTAGAACATCCCGAGATTGATGTCGTGCCGTTGATCGATTCCTTTGCGACCCCATGCTTGGAAGGTACTTGCGAGTTTCACTCCTGACTGCTGATCGAGGTCGTACGCATAAAAGACCAACGACTTTCCCTTCGTATAAAACACTCTGCCGAAGGGCTTCTGGGTCTTGCCCGTCTTGGCGACATCGTAGATTTCAGCAATATAGAGATCGCGAGCTCCAATGAGGTCGCGAATGTCATGGTCATGCTCTAGCAATTCCTCATGTTGAGTGATCTGCTGATCCTTCTCGCGCATCGAAGCGGTGAGTTGATTCACCTGCGTTTGCAACGTTTGTGATTGCGCCTCGCGGTGGGAATCCAGACTTATGGTGACGTTGAGTTTGCCCCGCAGATCCTGAGCATCGGTTTGTGCGAGCGATAATTGCCGTTCCAACTCAGCGCGATCATGAGAGTTACGATCGAGAGCTGAATTGCGCTCCGCGAGTTGGTCTTCCATCCTGTGGAGTTGTTCTTTCAGTTGATTCACTTCCAGGACACTCGCCTGAAGTTGTCGGCGCAGTTCTATTGTCTTGTCTGATGGCTTTTCAGTTTTTCGGTGGACAGAAGAAGGGACTACGTCGGAGTGGTTGAGGTCACGTTGCGCATTAACTGCATATGACGACGGCAGTGCGGTGATTTCCGAGGAGTCGCGCCCTTTATGAAGTCCAAGTCGATAGCCGAGACAGGTGGAAACGACAATGAACACCGCAACCCCCGCATAGGGCCAGGGCAGTCCTCGCCATTTCGGAGCCTGTGTGGATAGTTGAGAATCCTTTTCCGGAGAGATGTTTTCCCGGTCGATCCTTGTCATGAGGGATGCTTCGGCCTGTTCCATCGACCAGGAAGCAGAAGTGGAGCTATCGTCTATTTGAGGGTGATCTGCGGCTAGTGCCGGAAGCGTTGTAGCAATGATGCCGTCGTACTGAGCCTTGATTTCCCTGCAACTGGCACAAATGGACAAGTGCAGTTCAAGGTGCCTCCACTCTTCGATCGTCAAGACATCAGTGGTCGAGAGCCCACAGAGTTCGATGAAGTAATCATCGCAGTGATCTGACGCGGGTGACGGGGCGCCTCGATTGGAATCATTTTTCACTGTTCTGTTCACTTAGACCGCAATTTTCCTGCAAAGGCTGGCTTTCGCAACTTTTCTAGCCCGCGATGGTAATGGTGTCGAATGTTGCCCAGAGTCTGGCCCAAGCGTTCAGCAATCTCCTCCAATGTATATCCCTCGAAGAAATGCAGCTCGATGGTTGAGAGTTGGGAGGGGGAGAGTAACTCTCTGAGCCTCGCGGCCGACTCTTTCCCCCAAATACCCTCCAAAGACCACTCGGAGAAAAGAATCTCATATCTACGATCGGCCACGTTCAAGTCGGCATCTTCAAGCCCCCGGCTGGCGTAGAAGTGTCGCGCGATGAGATGGCGGCGGCGGTCGAAGGCTCGATGGTAAGTGACCTGCACGATCCATGAGCGAGCCGTGGACTTAGACGCATTGAAGAGTGCGGCCTTGCGGAATATGAAGATGAAGACGTCCTGCACCAAATCATCTGCTTCTGCTTCGTTTCTTAGAATGCGGTAGGCGATGTTACGCACCGTGCGGGCGTGGCGGCGAAAGAGGATGCCGAGAGCTTCTTTCGTTCCCTGACGCACCTGTTCCAGCAGTGTCTCATCCGGGATTTCGTCGATCTGGATGACGGTGCTGGCGGAACAATCCGATGGATCGCTCTGGGGTTGGATCTTGTCAGGGAGATCCGAAAGGATTTCTGATGTGGATTGCGCAGGCCCGCGACCTTCCGATGTGCTCGCCAGAGCTTCCGGGAAATAGGCGGCTGCTTCGGAACTCATATGGCCTCACATGAATGAGGTGTAGGTTCCGTGAAAGAAGAAGGTAGAACAGCAAGAAGAAATAGGCGATTTTCGACTATTTCTAGGCACGGCTCGTGGTCAAGAAGAATCGCCATCGGAACTCACTGTGCCGCTAGGCAGACTGGTCTCGAAAGGGGAGACCTCGGATGAACCTTACTTTGGATTAAAGGTGCGAGGCTTAAATACCGTCCTCTGCTCCACCTTCTTGAGAAGGGAGGACGGTTCTGTTCCAAGCGCTTCGCAAATATTGAACAGGGCACGAATAGAGGGATTGCGGCGTGCCTTTTCAAGCATATTGATGTAAATCGGATCATATCCAGCACGGTGCCCTACCTCTTCCTGAGTCAAGTTGCGACTTTGCCGCAACTCTCTGAGAGCATCAGCGATTGCCTGCTGAAGCGATGGGCGCGGCCGAGTGGAATGAGGCATCTACCTCATGCTCCGCTGACCGGGGACTTTGCGCCCTAAACAATTGTTTAGTTTTCCGTACGCTTTGTCCAGTTAAAAAGACGATAGCCGTGGAAAATAGTCGATTTTGTACTATGCGGAGATCGCATTTTACGGTTGAGCGGCAGTAGACGCTCATGCCTCGCGAAAAATCAATCTTCACCCACGAATACGGAATCTTCTTGGCCACTCTTCGCCGTCTCCGCAAAGGCGCTGGAATAACGCAGGTGGTGGTCGGAAAGGCCATGGGACGCGACCAGAGTGTTGTGAGCAAATGCGAAAGAGGCCAGCGACGTTTGGACCAGATAGAAACTATGTTTTATTGCAGAGGCATGGGAATGGATTACGAGGAGTTCGTTCGGATTTTGATCGCTGATCTGAAAGGCTCGCCAGTGGAGAAGAAACCATCGAAGGCGAGCAAATGATCTCTTCACTTTGAACAGTTGGCTTTACGGGGATCCCATCACCTTAGATGTATACGATGAGCTATCGGAACATCGTTTTTGCAGAGCACATCTGTAGCACATACGGAATTTATTTGTGCTACATTGAGAGGTGAGGTGGATGATGGCCAGAACTGTTGCCGTTCCGATGCAAAGGGAGACTAAGAAGGCACTCAAGTCAGAGAAGGCCGCTCCGCGCAACCTCCTCCATAAATCGCCGCAGGGGTCTCTTCGCGAGGTCTTGACTATCGCAGAGGAACGCGGTCTTCTCTCGGGCTCAAGGACGCATATGCTGCGCGGCCGGATGCCTGTCGGGCTGGTCCAACAGGCGAAGCTAAAGTCCGGAATTTCATCCGACTCGAAGCTCCTCGAGGCGGCTCTGGCGAACCTCGCCGTGTCCGACGACTACGCACAATGGCTCCTCGCCCGGCGCGGAACCATCAACCCTGAGCTCGATCTTGAGTTCTAGTTCCGACGCCCGGCGCACTTTGCGACGGCTCAAGCCATCTGAGCGCCGGGCGAGTCTCCAGTATCGCCAGCGATCCGAGCTTCCGTTCATCGCAGAAGTCAGTTCGGTCCCTAAGCTCCTTCTCGATACGACGGTCTACATCGACGAACTCCAGGGCAAGCTTCCTCGGGACGTCGAGTTAGCGATCCGGTCCGCCAGTCTTTGGCACTCTACCGTAACTGAATGTGAACTATCGGCTCTTGCCGGCCTCCTCGATCCCGATCACCCAGATACGCCGCACGCAATCGATCAAGTGCTCGCTTCGATCGAACAACGTCCGAGCCACCGCATTGTGAATCCTGACCGCGAAGTTTGGCGGGACGCCGGGATCCTTGTGGGGCTTCTAGCAAGGGTGCAGCAATATGGCAAGGCCGAGCGACAGAAGACCCTCAACGATGCATTGATCTTTCTATCCGCGACGAAGGCCGGACTCACTGTTCTCACACGAAACATCTCCGATTTCGACCTGCTGATGCAGTTGGCCCCTGACGGCAGGGTGCTCTTCTACGACGTCTAAGCTGGTCGAACTTCAGTTCCTGGACTGTCATTCGGGAAGCTCAGAAGATTATGTGTTCCAACCGCTGTCCTTTGAGAGCGTCGGCTATTCACGGATTGATCCGCCAACACCTCAGCCCAAAACCGCAAAATCTTGCGAAACCACCGGAATTCGCAAAACCGAACGGGTCGTCCACCCTTAGTTTCAATGGTTTACGAGTGGAACGAGGATTGCTATTTATAGCGGCAGCGCGAACTGAAGGTGTCGGGATACTTCCTCGATCGACAATCAGCCACGATACCGCAGGTCGCAGCCTTACCCCGTGTTTCGATATGACGGTTCCGTGCCCATAGCGACGATCGATCGCTAAGGACACCAGGAACTGCACAAACGGGGAAGGGAACTGAGTCCTTGCTCCTATCTATAGATAGGAGCATCTCCCAGCTTTGCGCAGTCGAACATCACGCAGAGGCTAATTCAATGGGCGAGATCGGACGCAAGTTATTGATAATCCGTCAGCAGCGCAAACTCTCACTTCGACAGGTGGAACGGCTCACCACGGTTATCGCAAACAGGTATGGCGACAAGGCGCGCAGGGTCTCTGCGAGTTGGCTTGGTAGGATCGAACGGGGGAGCCACTCGATCACGCACAAAAGACTGGAGTCCCTCGAAGAGGTGTACGGTGTTTCACACGATGAACTGACCGATGAGTCTGTACTCGAGGATGAGGCCTCCCGCTCGCTGCGTGTTCATCTCCCCGATGTCCCGGCCGCTGTCCTCAAAGGGTTGACCGGGATCGGAGGCCCATTGATGCCGCCCGAAAGTTGGCTGGACTACTTTCCCGACACCACCCTCCTACCTCCGCCCTCGAAGATGATTGGAAACAGTCCCCAGACTGCTCGAAAGCACTCGCCGGACTCAGCGCCCCTGTACGGTGTGCTCGGAGCAGGTGACAACACCCTTATTCCATTCATGCGGCCCGGGGCAATCGTGGAGATCAATTCATCCATTCGCACCGTCAACCCGAGAAGATTTTTTTGCTCCGTCTTCGAACGTCCCATTTACTTTCTGCGCTCGCATGATGGCTATCACTGCGGCTGGTGTGAACTCGACTCTGACGGGGAGTGGCTCACGCTGGTGTCTTCGGCGATGGCCGTGGTTCCACACCGAAGGTGGCGATACAGGCAGGAAGTAGAGGTCGTCGGCCAGGTGGGTCGCGTGCTTACCCGGCTAGGGTTTCCCAAAGGCCGCGAGTTCATGTCTTCTCAAAAACGTTCGAATTCAACCTGAGTCCCATCGTTTTCCGAAAGGTGATGTTGCGAAATGGTTGTAAGCCCGCTGGAGCTCGGCACGTAAGGGTCCTTGTACTTAGTCGAACCTAACTACCGCGAGGCGTCGAATCGGGCGGGCTGGTTGCAATGAAGAAGTGCATTCCAGGAACAGCGGGATGTTGAAAGCGCCCTAGGCGCACCACAACTCAATCCATCAAAGGCGGTTTTTATGCAGAGCAAGAATCCACTGGAACTCAACATTCTGATCGTCGTCATCGCACAGGAAGGCAATTTCGTCCGGGCCTCGAAAAAGCTGGGCATTGCGCCACCATCGCTCACCAGAAGGGTCTCCTCGCTTGAGAGAAGCATCGGAGTTAAGTTGTTTGACAGATCGACACGCAATGTACAACTCACCACAGCGGGAAGGCTATTTGTTCAAGAGTCGTCTCTTTCCCTCAGTCACGCCGAACGGGCGTGGGACCTCGCCCGGTTCCAGGCGCAGATTAACACTGGCCCTTACCGCATAGGCTATTCTCCGTACACCCACAGTGCGTTTCTGCCGCTCCTGCACGGATTGAGTCCAATTCTTCGCCCTCCGGCGAATGGGCCGGCCGGCATTGTGCTCGAAACGGCAAATACGCTCGAGTTAGTGGAGCGTGTTCTTCGAGGCAAGCTACATGCCGCACTGGGTGTTGGACCAGTTTCAGATCGGGATCTATGGGTGCAGCGAACTGGCCGGGAGGGATTTTCGGTCTGTTTGCCGAGGAACCATCGGCTGGCCCAGAAGGTCGGCGTGACCGCGCATGATCTCGATAGCGAGATGGTCTTCTGGATGCCCCGGTCGTTGCAACCCCGCTTTTATGGAAGGGTAGTGAAATATATCGACAGTCTGGGAGTTAGGCCCGTCTTCAGGGAGGTGAAGAGCGAGGCTCACGCACTTGCATTCGCGGCCCATGGCTTTGGCCTCGCCCTGCTACCCCGTTCCGCCACCCGCATCTCTCATTCTGGCACCGTCTTCAAGCCACTTTCCGACCGCTATCTTGGTATCGAGACTGCACTTTTCATGCGGCGCGATCAGAGGTATGGCGATCTCAAGGATTTAGTCGATGATCTTTTCTCTCAGCTATTGGCACTCAAAATCGAAATCAACTAAGATCGGGGTCGAATGCCCTTCAACAGGAGCGTTCCGCTCTGATCGATCATCTCGCTTCGGAGGACAGTTCATGTGCAGAGCCTTTCTCATCTCCTTTTCAGGACTCCTATTCCTTACCGCTTGCGGCGACATCAGGAAACCGAGCGACGGGAATTTCCGGAAAGCCATCAACCAGTATCTTGCGAAACATGGAAAAGCCTGTACATGGATAGCTGCCAAACTTCCAGTCGATGTCTTCCGTAACCTCGCCATCTTCATCGAGTATGCAGTAATGACTCCACTGGTCTCCTAAATCCACGCCAACGGTCGTCGCTCCAACCAGAACCCTCCTGGCTGACTTCTTGGTTGCGAGAACAGCTCCTTGTTTGCTCATG
>DATHHN010000044.1:0-25351 GCA_035317185.1 Edaphobacter sp. | reverse complement strand
CGAGCAACGGGCCCCACTTCGAGATTCTCTGACCGTCGCCGGCGAAAACGATTGCTTCGGGCGGGTCCAGTGGAACCTACACCGTGACCTGCCGTCCACTGTCGTAGTCGAATGTCTCGGTGACAAACTCTCTCGAGACTGCACCGGTGGGCTTGGCCGGCGTTTCGTCGGACTCACTTAGCTTGCGGTTGACGTGATTGCGTGCCTGCTTCTCCATGGTGTTGCCTTCATCTGTAGAACTATGGTCGCCCCGTTCCGCGCATACTCCGTCAGCGACGAACTAGTAAATGAAGGATTGACGGAGACACGACCTCGATCCGACGACCGCCCTAACTTTGTGGATTCAGACCGTAAAGGCGACGAGGCCGTCACGGTAGTCCGGGTAGTCGCAGACATAGGCGAGAGCACGATCCAGTTCTGTCCTTGCGTGCTCATTCCCGCTCCGCACCCACCAGCGGAAAAATCAAAGTGAACGCTGTCCCGCTTGCTCCGGGGGTAGTCTTGCTGCGCAGATGCATGCTGCCGCGGTGTCGCGCCAAAATGCCCGCTGTTACCCAAAGTCCCAAACCGGTTCCCGACGTTCCCTTCGTCGTAAAAAACGCATCGTAAATGCTTCCCACCTGAACCAGCGACTCCGAGAATTCAGACCCAAACGGAGCGTTTCTGGTGAAGCTTGTTGGCTCCTCACGGACGCGACCACACAAAGATATTTTCCCCAGCTTGTCGCGAAAAATCGTTCCCAAACGGCACTATGTATATGAAAAAGTCAGTTTGGCGTCGGTGGCGTCCAGAATCGTCAGTCCGGTTGCCTTTCTTGGCTCAAATCAAGGGCGGCATCGAACAAGAAGCCGAGCAACTCGTCACCCGGCAGCACGCACGGTTGGCCGTCGCCCCTATCTCCTCCTCCCGCGACGGGCACATTTTGGGGGAGCGTAACGCCATCATGCACCATGCCCATTCCATCCAAGGTGAGCCCAAAAGAAGCGAGAAGTTTGGGGAGAAGTTCGAGCAATAGGCTGTCCGCAACCTCTATTGCGAACTGTGCGGTTAGTGCGTCACATCCGATTCCTTGATGAAGAATCTTGTTTCGCTCTTCGGCGATGAGCGTCGATAGTGGGTCAGTTTGAATCCAGAGGCCACAAGGCGATGAGCAGAGCAGTCTCAAGAATAAGAGCGATTGCCCAAAAGAGGAGATGATAATTCTGTGCCGGTAGCGCCGGAATGCCCATAATGAAGATGGCACTAACGAGAAGCACAATCGCGCATCGCCGATAGTTTAGCTTTCGTGTGCTGTCATCCGTGCCAGCCATGCTCACACGTTTCTCAGGCGACATGCAAGCAAACACTCCCCATTCTTCCAATTACAAGTCAAGCCTTCTCTAGTTCGGGCGGTTCTCCTGTATGCCATGTTTCCCAACGCCAACGAATTGATTCAAGACACGAACGACCAAGATTAAACCCCACCTGACGAACCCACCGGCCACCACGATGAAGACGACCGTTGCGGCGAGTTCGACCGCCCAGTCACGCACATGAACTATGACGAGGACGATTCACGTCTCGCCGCAACATGCGCAGGTCTGCCTTGGCTCCTCTACCTGCGAAGCGGATGCAAACGCCCAATCCACTTCTGGCCGTTCGATGGTAGGAACGTTCCAGAGGGAAGTCGGTCGTGGCGGAGGTTTACCCGGCACGAAGTCAGGCAGCAGCCTCGTGGTCATCGTGTTTGAGGCAGGTAACTGCATCCGCCTGTGGGCCCTTTTGCCCCGTGACGATGTCGAACTCGACTTTGTCACCCTCTTTGAGCGATTTGTACCCGGCCGCTTGAATCGCTGAGTAGTGAACGAATACATCTGGCCCATCTTCCCGTCCAATAAATCCAAAACCTTTGGCGTTGTTGAACCACCTAACTTGTCCTTTGTACTGAGCCATACGCTCCTGCCTTTCATGCATCTGGGGTGTCGGTGAAATCGGCACGGATGTGCGTACCGATAGGTTTTTGATGCGATTCATCGAAGAAGCGACTAGCTGAGGCTAAAAGAACTCTCCAGTCTGGAGCTAGTGTCCTCAACGCTGGAATCACAAGATGGGAAAACAACAGTGACCGGCCCCCTCGACAAACGTGACCCTCGTCACATCCGTCTTCACCCCGCTCTGGGCATCATCGCCAAACATCAGCGAAGATTCTATTTAGTGCCGTACGGAATCGAGAGGGCCAACATGTACACACCTAGAGTGGGGGAACAGGTTTATGTGGACGAACTCAGGGGGTCTTCGTCGTCGCTTGGGTGGACGGTGAGACTCAAACGGTAGATTTAGTCCCTTCCACCGGGAGAGCGCCAAGGGAGGAATATGTTCCTTGGCAAAAGCTCCTCGGTTGTTTGACCCCGCGCATCGAAACAGTCAAGGCGACTCTGGGGTTGATGCAATGAATCCCGCCACAAGTCGAGTCATGAACAGACATCCCGGTGTATAGCGGCAAAAGATGCCAACTGTTCTTCTGACGACCCCGGCGTGCTCCAACCCTGAAATACGGTGTGTTGGCACTCACCAGATTCTGTTATTCATTGGCCTATCATGCTGACATGTTCCAAATGCCCGGAAATCGGAAGAGCTTCGTCGTCAAATGCAAGGGATGCCGCCGCGATGTGCCGTCCGGGGTCAAAGAGTTTCCCTTTCAGTCCATAGCGGTGGGTTGCCCGTTGTGCAGCGAAAAGCGCCGGTATTTGCCATCGGAGGTTTTCCTCGGTCGGCCTGACCAACTGGTGGTTCAGCAGCAGAGGGTCGGAGAACGTTAAAGGGTATCGGCTGTGATTGCTTCCTCCCTGAACCAGCGACTCCGAGAATCCAGACTCGAACGGTTTCCCTTCTAAACTCTGTGAAACTCAAAAATGCTAGACCGTTGAATCTAAGCAGGATATTTAATCGCTGCATGTTTATTTCCACAAGTTTTCCACGGCGCAAGCGCAGCCTCCCGGCGCTAAAATTTTGTCCGTTACCCGACAGACATGCTTGCGGCTCTCGAATATTTTTGTTTTAATAGGCTCCCCTGTTCCTCTAGCTTTCCAAGGTCGGTCATGCAAAATGACAACAATCATCGGATTTTCGTCGTGGATGATGAGGAAGTCATCGTAGAGACTCTCGCAATCATTTTGCGAAACAGCGGGTTCGACGCCACTCCGTTTACCGAGCCCCTGAAAGCCTTGGAAGCCAGCCGGTCTCACTCTCCCGATTTGCTGATTTCCGATGTTGTGATGCCGGAGATTAACGGAATCGAGTTGGCGATTCAGTTGCTGCAAATCTGTCCAGAATGCACGAGTGTCCCACCTGTAAGGTGCAAGCCGGCTCCCCTTGCTTCCGTAAATCGAATGATGGAGTGAAGGTTCCGCTTCGACAACCGCACGCAAAGCGGTTCGCTACCCCCGAGGACCGTCTTTAATAAAGGGTGCCGCAGATGAACGGCATTGAAGCGGCGATTGAAATCTGTAAGCTTCTTCCAAAATGTAGGGTTCTTCTAGTCTCCGGCGACAACGACTCGGGCGCTCTGCTCGAAGAAGCCTTGTCTCGGGGTTACAAATTTGTAATACTCGCCACGCCCGTGCATCCTCTTGTGCTTTTCGAAACGCTTCGCTCAGTCGGAACTGCACCGACCTATACCACACGGGTTAGGTGCCTTCGTGCGGCCTGAACTTGCTCAATATTTCACAAAGCTCACCGATTCTGATACGACGCTTGTTGTATTCGTCCGCCTCGGTCTGGCTCATATTAACGTAGGATGATTTTTGCAGAGCTTCGTATTGCTGCTTGGCAAGAGCAGCGTGTTCTTTGGACAAAGAGATAATGTCATTTCGCGTCAACATTTCCATAGCTGCGAACCTCATTGATTTTACGATGAATTAGTAAAAGAGGGCAATGAACGAGCTTTGCAAGCTTGTTCACGAGTGCAGGAGAAAGAAACCGTTAAGTCTTCAGGTTCACTTCCCGGCTTCCGATTCTCCACCATGACATCCACAAACTTCTCATATTCTTCGTCTGTCTACGCAAGGACAAACAGTTTCACTCTGATTTCTCAAGTCGATGTCAATCTGACTATTTGAATCACGCTTCTGCTGGCTCCCAACTTCCGGCAATCTTCCTGACCTTCATGCTTCGGCCTTCGAAGCTCACATCATAGCCTCCATCAGGCAATTCAGAAGGCGCTTGAACGATATTCGCTGCGACGTACTCCCAGATGTCGAGCTTCAGGAGCGACACTTTGACGGCTCTGACCATGCACGGAACTTGCTGGTTCATACCTTTCAAAGTTCCCGATACTAGTACCGCTTCGCGAATCGAACCCATTTCTACCTCTGCTCCTATATCAACTATGAGGATGCCTGACGGGTTGGCGCGACTTCTCTCGCCAAAACCTGCAATACAGACCGCTCAATAATCTGTTCGCCAAGTTGCGGTCTAGGATGCAGTCCGATGTTGGAAACACCGTACTTCCTTCTATGCGGCTTGCTGTGCCACATTCCTAATCGGTCCCGCTAGACCGAAGGAATTGCGCCCGTGGAGGAAGATGGATACCTCTATGCCGCCGCCCCTGAGAGTCAGATGAGCAGCGCTCAAAAACAGACTTACCATTGAGGGCTCAAGCCCCTGATGGAACTTGAGGCGACCATAGGTGTACAGTTTCCCTCCAACGCCATCAACAGAGTTGGGCAACTCAAGCAAGTCGAAGGAGACATCAAAACTGAATGACCCGGATACTGAGACCGTGCCGGTCTGGTTGACGAACTCTCTGATGGACTTGATGGACTTGGGTTGACCCACTGAACCTTACCTGCTTTTTGTAACGCCATGCTAGGGCAGATTCGAGCGAGATGATGTGCTGTGCGTCACTCGAAGGCGGAAGGTATCACAAGGCGAAAATCCGACTCTTGGCATGATTCGATTGCTTCTTTCAAGCAGGAAGTACAGAGCACTCGAAAACACGCCCTTAATCGAGCTATTGGGGCGACTTCAAAACGTGGATGCGACCGAGACAAGCCGCGCTCGTGCGTCATCCCTTGAAACAGACTGCCACTCATTTCTGACGCTCACCAGCCGTGAGCAGTTTTGACCAGCCAGCCACTCCCCCCATGCGTATAGTCCGTGTATGTACGGAGAGATTCAAATGCTGGCGGTCGAGTTGGATGGTAACGACGGGGTCGTAGTGACGTTTTCCGATGGGACGACAGGCGCATACGTGGCTGAGGAACTACTGGAGCTAAGACCATTTCGAGAACGAGTGAAAGAAGATTCAAATTGTCAGTAAGGTAGAGGTGTAACTTTGACAATCCAGAAGGCGAAGCTTGCCGAGCCACCAACAAACAGCAACAGGGGAAAACCTCACACTCTCGTTATTGACGACGATATAGTGGTCGCGGATACGCTTGCTATGGTTCTGAAAACGGATGGCTTCGAGGCGACGACTGTGTACAGCGGTGAAGCGGGGGTCAAACTCGCCGGGAGCCGGGAGTTTGAATTCCTCGTGGCTGGTGTTGCGATGCCGCACATGAATGGTATTGGGGCAGCGATTGAAATCCGCGAGAGGCTTCCCAAATGTAAGGTTCTGCTCGTCTCCGGGGACAACGAAGCTGGTGCTCTGCTTCAGGAGGCTATGTCACGGGGTTACAAATTCGAAATACTCGCCACCCCGGTGCATCCTCTTGTGCTTTTCCAAACGCTTCGCTCAGTTGGAACTGCACAGTCTTCGCCAAAGCCCTTGATAAACTAGATTCACCTACCCACTTCGCGGATATTTCTTCAGCCTTCGGGGTCTCGTGGGAAACCTTTTTAGTCCTCTGCATGAAGAACCAAATTCAAATGCTGGCAGTCGAGTTGGATGGCAAAGGGGAGGCGAGAGATGACGTTTTCGGGCAAGACGATTGCGGCAACTGGTAGTTGAAGAAGCAATTCGAGACCGAGTAAGGTAAGCGTACGCCGAGTCCCTACTAGCGAGAGTGATATTGGAGAGCCGAAGATCGGCTCATGTCTGACGCAGTGGGGTTGAGTACGGATCGTCGTGTTCGCCGTTTCCGGTCGATTTCAGAGAAGCTTCAGATTGTGCAGTTGACGCTGAAGCCTGGCGCCAGCGTAGCCCAAGTGGCGCAGGCCCATGGTGTGAACGCGAACCAGGTGTTCAAGTGGCGTCGCGCATTTGATCGTGGCGAACTGAGTGAGCCGAGTGTTGCGCTGGTCCCGGTCACGGTGGGCAGCCCACGAGACGAGAGCAGCGAGACAGAAGAAGCTACGAGGCCGACGGCTGGCGCGATCCACATCGAGCTTCCTGGTCGGGCGACGATCAGCGTAGAGAGCGGCGCTGATTCATCTCTGGTGCGTTCGATCCTCGAGAGTCTGCGCAAGTGATCCAGCTTCCGGGTGGGACGAAGGTCTGGATTGCAGCGGGAGTGACGGACCTGCGCCGCGGTTTCGACGGCCTGAGTGCGCAGGTGCAGAACGTGCTGCACGAGCAGCCGTTCTCCGGTCACGTGTTCGTGTTTCGCGGACGACGAGGTGACATCGTCAAGCTCTTGTGGTGGGACGGTGATGGTCTGTGCCTGTTCGCCAAGCGTCTTGAACGTGGACGATTCATCTGGCCGAAGGCAGAAAGTGGAACCGTGCACCTTAGTCGTGCGCAACTTTCGATGCTTCTGGAAGGCATCGACTGGCGCAGAGTGGAACGCACATGGACGCCCGAAGTCGCGGTCTGATGATTATCATGATTCCCCTGTATTGATGCGGGTTTTCCACGGATGCGTTTTCGTAAAGTGATGGCATACTGCGTCCATGGATCGCACGCCTCTTCCGGATCTGGATGCACTGGATCGAGATGCGCTGCTCGATCTGATTCGTGCGCATGATCAACAGTTCGCATCGCTGATCGCTGCTCAGGACGAAGAGATTCGGCGGCTGGAGGCAGAGCTGGATGCGCATCGCCAGACGATGTCTGAGCAGGCCGAAGAACTCGACTCGCGCAGGGAGCGCATCGAGCGCCTGAAGCTGATGGTCGAGAAGTTCCGTCACATGATCTTCGGCAAGAAGAGCGAGAAGCTGGTTCTCAAGCTCGAGCAGATGGAGTTTGAGCTGGAAGAGGATGAGACCACACAAGCCGAAGCCGAAGCGATCGCCGATCGGGTGTCGCCGCGTAAGGAACCGAAGCCTCGTTCCGAACGCAAGTCGCTGCCCGAACATCTTAAACGCGAAGAGGTCATGCACCGGCCTGAGCGCGATTGCTGTCCGGATTGCGGTGGCGATCTGCGCCACTTCGGCGACGACATCTCTGAACAACTCGAGTATGTTCCTGAGAGCTTCAAGGTCATCTGCCATGTGCGGCCGAAGTTCACCTGCACCGGTTGCGATCGAGTAGTTGAAGCGCCGGCACCGTCGCGTCCGATCGAGCGCGGCCTGGCAGGACCGAGTCTGCTGGCACATGTGATCGTGTCGAAGTACGCGGACCATCTGCCCTTATTCCGTCAGTCGGAGATCTATGCCCGTCAGGGAGTGGAGATCCCGCGCTCGACCATGGCCGGCTGGGTTGGTGGTGCCAGCGATCTGCTCAGCCCGCTGGTGGATGCGATTCAGAAGCATGTGCTCGCCGGCCGCAAGCTGCATGCAGACGATACGCCGATGCCCGTACTGGCTCCCGGCAACGGCAAGACCAAGACCGGCCGGCTCTGGACCTACGTACGCGATGACCGGCCAGCGGGGGAACAGACCGCTCCCGCTGTCTGGTTCGCCTATTCGGAAGACCGTAGAGGTGAACATCCTCGCCAGCATCTGAAGAACTTCACTGGAGCTCTGCAGGCCGATGCTTATGCGGGCTTTCATCATCTGTATGGCAACCATATATATGAGGCGGCCTGCTGGGCGCATGCCCGGCGCAAGTTCCACGACATTCATATAGCGCACGCTTCGCCGACCACTACCGAAGCGCTGGCAAGAATCGGCGCCCTTTATGCGATCGAAGATGAGATCCGTGGGAAGCCTGTTGATCTCAGACTAAGTGCTCGACAGACACGGGCCAGGCCGCTGCTCGATGATCTGCGTAGATGGATGGAGAAGGCGCTTCGCTCGCTGTCATCGAAGAGCGAGACTGCGGCCGCGATTCGTTATGCGCTCTCACGCTGGCGGGCTCTTACCCGCTATACCGAAGATGGTTTGCTCGAGATCGACAACAGCGCCGCTGAGCGGGCGCTCAGAGCTGTCGCTCTTGGAAGGAAAAACTTCCTGTTCGCGGGATCAGACTGTGGCGGCGAACGCGCCGCAGCCATGTACACACTGATCGGCTCGGCCAAGCTCAACGGACTCGATCCGGAACTCTATCTCCGCACCGTGCTGGCGCAGATCGCCGATCATCCCATCAGCCAGATACAGGACCTGCTGCCTTGGAACCTGGCCTCCTCACTTCAAACCCACTCTTCTCAGGCCGCCTAAGACACACTCAACAAGTGCCCACTAACAAAAATAGGTGGACACCTGAGGACACACTCTACAGCGCCGTCAAGAGGGCGTCGGCGTACGCTTACCGAGTAAGAATCAAGAGGGGAAATTATGTCGGAGTCCTGCATGAAACCACTTTTTATGTCTCCTCGCGTTTCTAAACTCATCCAGTCTCTTCGCGAAACGTTGCGGAAGATTGAAGAGGACTTTCCATCGCAAGCGGACGAGTCCCTCGTTGCAACCCTTAAGCGTCTCCTGCTGTTGCGCATCGCGGAACTTGAGTCAGACAGTAGCTGGTGAACAAATTCCAGCGACAACATCCGCTGCTATGTAAGCCCAGTCTTCAACCCGCATATAGATATGTATGTGTAGGGTTACCGGCGCAGAATCTTCTCTTGCAAAAGCTTATTGCCGATGTCGTTGCCCTAGTCCCTGAAGCGAAACCGGAACTCCCAAAGTTCAAAACGCGACCGCGAGATTGACTATTGCAACTTTACATACCAGTTTGTCTTGGTTGCCAGTAGTTCCATGCAGTCGTGGCTCCGCTCCGCCCCTGCGAGGTCTTCTTCTTCCATGGCGGTTCCCACTGTGAGATAGCACTTCGTGCAGGTTGAGTCCCACGCGCCGTCCCGATTGTGCCTATGACGGAAGTTGGTTGGCGAGATAGTTTCCATTTGTGAACCGCCCTTTGGCCGTTCGTCCTTGACTTTGAGAAGGAGGGCTCAACCATACGCTCTTTCGACGCCCTGTGCCGCAAACCAGACATTAACTCACATTTACAGGGCAAAAGCCCCTCGGCCATGGAGGATGGGCTCTATCGTATCTAGTGGTTTATTGTGTCGGATGGAAGACAGATTACCCGTGGTCTGATTGTCGATAATTTAAAAGATGGGAAGACGACAAAGCCATTCCCCGCATCATCGAAGCATTGCGGTTAAGAGATGGTGTGGTAATTACATTTGAGGACGGCAAATGCGCGTTCTATCCGGCGGCTCTCCTACATGCGATGTTTCCCAACGCCGACGAATTGATTCAAGATATGAGCGACCAAGATTAAAGTCCTACACGCCGAGTTGGGTCGGCAGTTCACGCTCCCGATTGTGCCTTTATGAATTTCGTAGAGAAAGACCCAAAATTGGGCCGCGAACCAAATATGTCTAAGCACCCGCGCTTTTAGGGACTCCCTTAGCCCTCCGTGGCCGAGGCAGCATCGCGTTTCTTAGTACTGGTTTGGGGATTGCTGCAAGCGGAACGACTTCGATTGGGATAGGTTGATGGTCAGGTTGAGCGAGTCGTGCTTGCAGAACTTTCGACAGGATTTTAGAAAATCGTTTGGGGTTTCTCCGCTGTGTCCTTTTCATGGCTCAGAGTCCCCACAAGTTTGGATTTGATTCATGGCAATCAGTGTATGCGATTAGCCTTGCTTTCATATTTCTCGTTTCACATCGCTAATAGTCTCGCGAGTTTTCGTAGACCTGTGGACTTCCATTACATATTTTTTTGTGCATATCCAAAAGCCGGGTTTAGCAAAGACCCTTCAAAGTCATTAGCCGAAATATCGTCCTCTCAATATTGGTCGAGTGCGGGCCCTTCAGCCGTGGTGATCCTCACTGCCGCCTTGCGGATACCGTTGGAGTAGAAGCCGAATTTCACATCAGAGCTCAGATCAAAGCTATTGTAGGGGGCAGGGAAACTGCCTGCCAGGAAACGGCCCGCACAGATTCCAAGGTAGTCAACCACCCTTAACAGCGTTGCGAACGTTCGCGGTCGTGCCCTCCGTTAGACTGTTGCCCATGTCAACGAAATGTCACCAGGCACAATGAGTAGCCGGTACCGGGACATCTGTGATTCTGCCATCCCAATTAACTGGAAAGAGTTCACAGTCGAGTAGCTGAGGTGGCTGCTGTCCAGGATTGTTTCGATGGCTGCTACATCGTTGGGAGAGGTTCCAGTGCCATTGAACAAGAGAACAGGGGCAATCCCAGGGGTACTTGCGGGCCTGGGACCGCAGGCCGTCAAGGCAGCTGAAATTAGGAGGAGAGAAGCAGCAATGAAATCAGGCTTCGAAAAGCGGGTATCCTCATTTAATGGCGTTTCGATTCGATCAGTTCGAATTTGACAGCTCCACCGGTGAGCTGCGAAGAGGAGGCCTGATGGTGCCCCTTCAGCCGCAACCTGCAAAGGTTCTGGCTCTGCTTGTCAACCGGGCTGGTCAGACAGTGTCTCGCGCGGAGCTCCAACATGAGGTTTGGGGCGAGGACACACATGTCGATTTTGAGCAGGGTCTCAATTGGTGCATCCGACGGATCCGTGAGGTTCTTGGTGACACGCCATCCGACTCCCGATACATTCGGACCGTGCCCCGCCGGGGATATGCGTTTCTAGGCGTTATACAGGGGGAACCCGCACCTATCCTGGGACCGCCTGCATCTGCGCCATGGTGGAAGCAAAAACGCATTGCGATATCGGCGATAATCTTTGTCGTGGCTTCGGTTGGTGTAGGATTCGCGGTCCGAAGCGGCTCTCGCCACTCTGTAACCGTGTTGGTGTTACCCTTCGATGACGTGAGCGGGGCGCATACCGCGCCGGAATATCAGGAGATCGCCTCCGATCAATTGACGGCTAAGTTGTCTCGAATCAATCCACGTCGCTTGAGCGTGATCGATCCGATGACAGCGAAGAAATTCAAGAACACAAAGGAGTGGATTATCGAGATCGGTAATCGGCTCGGGGCCGACTATGTGCTCCTAGGTGAGGTAGAGCCGACTGCGACGGCGGTTAAGGTTGACGCCCAACTTTTCAAGGTCTCGACGAACCGTCAGGTTTGGGCAGCTGAGCAGGAGATTTTGCGTGACGGCAAGTTTTCCACGGTTTGGGACGATATGAGCAATTCTATTGGGACGCAATTACTCGAAACTGTCGCCATCAAGAACTAATCAATCAAAATTCAATCCGATGCACATGGCCGCAATCGTCGTCTCGGCGTAACTTGCGGTTTATGCGCAATGCGGTTTCAAGGATCGCAGCTTTCAGCGTTGCATGGCTAGTGTTCCACTTGGCAGTCCGCGGACAGCACGCGGCGGTGCACACCATTCCGGCGCGCAATGTTGAACAGGAACTCCTCGTTCCTGTGTTCATTGCTGAACGAGGGCCCTTTTGGTTTGCCATCGACAGCGGAATTGCTCGAACGCTTATGGATCGCGAAGTCGCCACTAACGCTCACCTGAGCGTGAAGGAATTCGCTCCTTTCGCTACAACCCGTTTGAATATCGGTGGGCAGGAGTTTCAGACAGCTATGGAGTTGAGGAACCTCAATGTTCCCGAATATCAATGGGCTTCGGATCAGCCTCTAGCGGGAGTCCTGGGCATGGATTTCTTTCAGAGCTTTATCGTCACCTTGGACTACGACGCGGCTGTTATTACGCTCCAGGACCCATCTCTCGCGTTTCAACCAGAAGGCGCGAATGCGATTCCGCTAACACTGCGGGACTCTCTTCCGTACATTACAGCTAAGATGAAGCTCGCTGGACAGCCGCCGGGGAATCCCTCCTTCATGCTCGACACCTCAACCGGTGACGCCATCAATGACGGTTCATTTGCTCACCTCGGTGCCAAAGCTGTAGGCCCGGACCTCGGCCGGGCCGAGTATCTCCAGATCGGCCCTTTCAGATTCTCAGGAGTTAACGGCACTTCGGGTCCCTCAAAGATCGGAGGTGAGCTGCTGCATCGGTTCCTCGTTACAATCGATGCTCCTCATCGTCGACTCTTCTTACTTCCGAGTCGGCACTTCGGAGATGCTTTTCTGTTCGATACCAGTGGACTAGACCTCGAAAGGTGCCCGCGAGGCTTCAATATTCTTCGCGTATTTCCAAGAACTCCAGGGCAAGATTCCGGTCTCGCTCCCGGAGATGTCATTCTCAGTATCGACGGCCAACCTGCCGCGTTGTTTCCGATCACGCAGGTACGTTTGATGTTTCAAGAAGTGGCGAATCACGCGCTCTTTGTTGACAGAAACGGTGCCCAACTGACCATAACGGTGAAGTTAAGGAAACTCTTATGACACCTGAAAAATCGAGTTTGCAAATTCGTAACCTTCGCGCCAAGCCCTCAACCCTCCAGGGCCCGCAGTCACCGCGCATACACGGGATGGTGTCCATGTGGCTGACCGCGGGTTTGCTTTTCTGCGTCTTCAGTTCGACGGCGCGCAGCCAGTCGCCTCGGGACCGATTTACAAACCGGGTTGGCCGTACCAGCTTTCCTTTCGAGTTCAGCTCGGGAGCAGTTATCCTTCCAATCTCCATCGATGGCTCCCGTCCCCTGAGGCTTGTTCTCGATAGCGGATCGGCGAAGACGTTGATCGACAGGAAAGTCGCAGCCGAACTTGGTTTGAAAGAGGGTGAAGAAAGTTCGCTTCAAGGAGCGGGCGCTGGTCGAATTCCGATCCGTGCGCTGCCCGATGTAGAAATACAGATGCCCGGCTTAGACAGCAAAGGCTATGACTGCTTTACCGTAGACCTTAGCCCCGTGAGTCAGGCCGCAGGCACGCCTGAAGATGGAATTCTCGGATATGATTTCTTCGCTCGCTTTGTTGTCACCATCGATTTTGAAGCTAGAAGAATGACTGTCGAGCTTCCGACCGCATTCCACCCCGCGGGTGACTTTGAGGCGCTGCCCATCGCAATCAAGAATCGTTGGCCCTTTGTGAAAGGGGAGCTTGTCATGCCCGGCTCGGTTACGATCCAAGACACTTTCCTCATCGATCTCGGATCGAGTGATGCCGTGGATCATCCGATAGTCAAGAACATGAAGGAAAAGACCGCGAGCAAAAGTGGAGTCGGATTTGGAGATCCCTTAGACGGTGCTGTTGCAGTCGCGACATCCTTCAAAATAGGAAACGTCACGGTATCCGGCCCCGTGGTCGCCTGTTGTGGAGCGACCGAAGCCACGAGCCGGCTGATCGGTACCGAGGTTCTAAAACGATTCACTGTGGTGCTCGACTATCCATCGTTACATGTTTTTCTGCGGCCCAACACGAGCATAAACAAACCATTCGAGCGCCTTCCATAAGTACGGCCGCGCCCTGCCGGATTTTCAGGCGACGTTCGAGTTCTACCTCAACCCAGGGAACTACCTCTTTCCCAATAAAGGACGGGAGTAGCTCAGAGGTAGAGCAACAGCTTCCCAAAGTGGATACTTTTGGTATTTTCAATAATTTACAAGAGCCCTTAAATCGCGGAAGCGAACCCTCAAGAGTGAAAATCGGCCCGACTGAAAACGGGCCACCCTTCAGCAGTAAATTACTGAACGCAATTGCAGGGGTCAAGCGCTTCGATGTGGCTAGCGAGATTGCTTTGTTTGATATCCGACATATGCTAAGGAAAGTTTCGATCCGCTTCGCAGCAGATTTGTGCTAGTGTTTCGGTCAGCGCAGCTTGTCGATCCCAGAAACCGACATGGCGACTTTGGGGGAGGGACCACGTCAGTGCAAGGCCAGCTGCGCCGCCTTTCATCGTGCAGTTATCGCCGCATGAGCGTTCGGCCCGATGACGACCTCCTCACCGTGCTACGCGGCAACCTGAGTCGCATTGAAGTACCGAGCGACGAGAAATTAATCCCGGCTGCCATCGAACTCAAGCGACTCCTTCTTCAGCGCACCGCGACCATCGAAGCCGCCATCGCCCGCCTCAATGAACTCATCCGTGAGGACGCTCCTAATAATCCAGAAGGCAAATGACCGGCGACATCCTTTGTTAGGCAAGATGGCAGGTGGAAGCGTTGCATCGCGGAATAATCCACTTTCGCAACCCTGGACCATTGGGCCATGGCAAATCCGCGTGCATTCGGGCTTGGGTCCGTTTTGAGGTCGAGCCACGCAGTTGTCGAATGGCGACGCCCGTGAGGGTCATGTCCCATGTTCGGCGCACCGCCGAAGCCGGCAAGACGCCCCGTCGTTACGGTAGATGAATTGGCATCGCCATCCATCTGCAGGGTTGCACCGACAAAGGCATCGACCGCGTACTGGCCGGCAAGCTGGCATAACACACGGTTGGACCGGAGACTTCCGTCACGGCCGTTAAAGAAGACATCGGGTCTGGAGCGAATGTAGTCCTCCATGCCCACCTCGCTGCCAAACGAATGAATGCTCTGGACCCAGCCGCTTTCGATGGCCGGGATCAGCGTGGGATGAGGGTTGAGAGCAAAATGCTTGCAGATCTTACCGCGAAGCCCCCAATGACTCTCCATACGTCGGAAGCAACAGTTCGATAGCAGCGGTATCGAACCCGATTCCGTGATTGAGCGATTGGACATGGTGCCGTTCGTAGACGCCACGAATGACCATC
This sequence comes from Edaphobacter sp., assembly GCA_035317185.1. Taxonomy (GTDB): domain Bacteria; phylum Acidobacteriota; class Terriglobia; order Terriglobales; family Acidobacteriaceae; genus Edaphobacter. The sequence goes on along the minus strand of DATHHN010000044.1, from coordinate 10,544 downwards.
ATTCCGGTAAGAATTTGAAGCTCGGTGATGTGACGGGGGTCACGGGTAAAGAGCGGCTCCACTGCAAAGTGGCTTGTCGGCCTCCACCACAATGTCCACCCAGGACGCCGGAATATCGACACGTGAAAGTCTGTCAACAATCTGGTTCACCTGAACGATGACAATCGCATCGTGAAAAGCAGCCGCCTCCACAATCACAGGCGTATCTTCAGTGTTCGGGCCCGTAAACAGGTTCCCTTCCTGATCTGCTTGTTCGGCGCAAACCAATACGACATTTGGGACAAGGTCGACGAGTAGTCGGGCATAAAGCTCAATATAAGTGTGGATCGCTCCAATTTCGAGGACTCCATCCTCCAGAAGCTGGGCCACTCGAAGACTTTGCGGGCCCGCAAACGCGAAGTCTACTTTCTTCGCGATACCGAGCTCAAACAGTGTCAGATGCTCAGGCCGGCTGATGCTTGAGATTATGAGGTGAAGGTCGTGAATCTTCTTGGCATTGACCTGCACCAAGGCACGCGACAGGAAGTCGGCTTGCTTCTGGTTGTCGCCTTCCATCACGATTCGGTCACCCTGTACGATGACCGACTCAAGGGTTTCAATGATCTTTTATCGCGCTAACACTGGCCCCTTCAACCACGGCTCGACTGTCTGCATTCGTCGCGCCTTCTCATCGCGTCGAGTCGTCCAGGACACCGGCCGTTGCTCTTGGGTCTGCTCACTCATTTTCCGTTCCTTTCATCTCACGTTCGCTTGCGGTTGTGTCATGCGGAAGTCCTTTTCGGAGGTACTACGTCTCTTCTGCTAGTTAAGAAACCACTCAACGAGCCTTTCGAGAGTCGCTTTGCCCTCCATCAGGCTCACTTCTGATTCATGACGATCTCGATTCCACGCATTGTCAACAATCACGCTCCGAAGATCTCGAACACCTACAAGCTGTAACCAAAAGTCCAAGTAAGTTGCCTGGTGATCGAATCGCGAGGGCGGAATAGGACTGCCCTCCAAGAACCGTGAGCCGCGTGTATAGACGACGACTGCCTTTTTCACGTTCAAGAGAGGGCCGTACCATTTGCCGTCGTAGGCAAACAGATAATTTCGTTGCGCTACGAGATCAATCAAGTGCTTGAGTTTGTAAGGCAGGCCAAAGTTCCACATTGGAGTTCCTAAGACAATTCGATCGGCGTTCTGAAAGCGTCGGATCAATGATTGAATACGGTCCCAGATGTTGGACTCTGCCTCAGTCATCGTTTCGTGCTTAACTGCTTTATACTTCGCTCCAATAGCCTCGTAGTCGAAATCCGGTAGCCGTTCTTGCCAGACGTTCAAGGTATCCACAACTACCGAGCTGCTCTTGGATTTGCATGCCACGATGAATGATTTGGTAAGGGCGATCGAATCGGAAGATTCGCCTCGTGGTGACGACTGAATATCGAGAAGTCTCATCTGGTCCCTCTGCGTGTGGTAATTCCTCGCGAATTCCGAGCTACTTCGTGACCGCACGTGCCGCTCTCTCAATCAGGTCCGAAACCTCCTTCGGGTGCGAGACGTAGACTGAGTGGCTGGCGCGTGCAACTTCGACTGTGTGGCTTCCAGCCCGCTTGGCATACCAACGCTCCAAGTCCGGGTTGATGGTTCGATCACTTCCCGCCACTAGCATCCAACTCGGTTTGGTTCTCCAAGCAGCCGTGGTGATCGTCGCTGAGAAATTGTCCGCAAAGTTGAACACCTGCGACCGCGCCATGATTGCGGCCTGTTCGCTGGAAAGGTCGGCTGCGAATAACTCGTGAAATTGCGCTGGGTCGATATATGTGAACCCGTCGGGCGTTTTCTTTATGGCGCCCGATTTGGCGAGGTCGCTCGGGAAGCGCTTTCCGTCCTCCGACTCTTTCTCGCCGGAATCCGGCATGTGAGCCGCGATATAGACCAGGCCGGCAACCGACGGATCCGAGCCAGCTTCCGTAATTACGGCTCCCCCATAGCTGTGCGCGACAAGGATGCTGGGTCCGTCCTGCAGTGCAAGGATCCGCTTCACGGCCGTCACATCATCCTCGAAGGACGTCTCCGGTTCTTGGACGATGCTGACGTTGTAGCCGTCCTTAACAAGAATGGTGTACACGCCTTTCCAACCGGAGCCATCTGCCCAGGCTCCATGCACCAGAACAATGTTCCGGACGCCACGCTCCGGGTTCTGCGCTGAGAGCGCACCGCAGGTCAACAGTAATAGAAGGACGCACACGGACTGGCGGATTTCTCGTACGATTCGTCTAGGTTTCATAGAATGACTCATTGCGTTACTCCTTTTGTTACGTTTGGTTGGCCGGTAGCCTGCGTTTACCACGGCAGCGTAGGTAAGGCTTGCCATCCGTGCCTGTTCAATTTCGGATCTCGGTTCATCGAACCTAAATAGTAGTTTGTACAGCAGGGACTCAGAGCGTCAGATAGACGATTTGAACCCACTGGTCGCTGTTGATGATGCCTTGGCCCCACGCGAGGTCGAGATCGGCGAAGGGCTTCTCCATGACTGCTTCCAAGGCGGATTTGCCGGCCGACTTCAATTTCTCAACGCGATCGCACGAAGCGACTAGCATGTCACGATATTTCGTGAGGTCCGCTTTGTTGCCGAGCGGGCCGTGCCCCGCAACAATCTTGGTGTCGTTGTCGGCAAGCGATAAAATTTTGTCGGCGGCTGCAATCACGCCGGTGATTTTGCCGCCCGTACCGGGGTCGATGTATGGATACATCCCATTGAAAAAGAGGTCGGCCATCTGAATCACGTTTGCGTTTTGAAAATGAACGTAGATGTCCGAGTCCGTGTGCGCAGGAGCGACATGTTGCAGCGCGAGGGTTTCGCCATTGCCTTGTAATTTGTGGCTGGAGGCGAAGGTCTGTTGCGGCAACGCCTCTGCGGGTGAGGGGTCGAAATGCAAGCCGGCGAGCGTGCCGTCTGCTGCTCTATACAAGACCGGCAGATCATGCGGCTCGGACATGCGCTTCTTAGTATTTTCGTGTGCAAGGACCGTGGCCCCGGCAGCGTGAAGAGGCGCGTTGTTATCGGTGTGATCGAAGTGCCAGTGGGTGTCAATGACACATTTCAGGGGCGCGTTTCCCAGGGCATCGAGAGCCTTCTTGAGCCTGGGCCAGGCCGGCGCAACGAAAGTGTCCACGACGAATTTGCCGTCGGGGCCGTTGAGGACTACGACGCTTCCGCCTGGGCCGGAGAGCATTGTGACATCTTCAGCAAGCCTTCGCGTCTCAAGGGGAGCCGCGTTAAATTTGGCGCGCATACTCGCGAGCAGGTCTTCCGCCGAAGGCGTTTGTTGCGGGTAGCTGAGTGCGGAAGCGCGGAGTGACGTCGAGGGGAAGAGGGGCGCCAGAAAGATGCCGCCGGCCAGCGTAGCTGAACCTCGCAACATGTCACGACGTGAGGTTTGCTTGTGTAAGAGATTGGGTTTCATTTTCCTTTGTCCTTTCTGTCGCGCCTCGGGCCAATTCCTTTGGCACATCCCTTAGAGACTTCGAGCCTCTGATTAGTGACATTGTTTGTGTTGTTGCCTGTGATGAATTTTGCAAATAAGATGGCGAGATGGAACTTCGCCAGATTCGATCGTTTCTTTCTGTGGCAGAGACTCTGCACTTCGGCCGTACTGCAGAGTTGATTCATCTCAGCCAACCGGCCTTGAGTCTCCAAATACGAGCTCTTGAAGAGGAGGTCGGCGTTCGACTCTTCGAGAGAAACCGGCGCAAAACAACGCTCACCGCGGCTGGCTTGGCTTTTCGTGATGATGCGGCTGCGGCGCTGTCGCAATTGGAGCAAGCGATTCGCAGGGCGAAGCTGGCTGCCAATGGGAAACTGGGACTATTGCGGATTGGCTTCATCTCAACTGCTGGAAGAGAGCTTGTGGCCGATATCGTTCGTCAGTTTAGAGAGTTATATCCCGAAGTAGAGGTCTCTTTGCGCAATATTCTCACGGCGGAGCAGGTACAGATGCTGGAGACCGGGTCGCTCGACATTGGATTTCTTCGTCTGCCGATTGGAGGGCACTCGGCCCTCGATGTTGTCACAGTGCATCGCGAACCCTTCGTGCTCGTCGTACCCGTGTCCCATAAACTAGCAAAAAGAAAAAGGGTGCGCCTGCGCGAAGTGGCGGGCGAGAACTTCGTGATGTATGAGCGTACCTGGGCCCCTGGATTCCACGATTTGATGTTCGGGATCCTTCGCGATGCTGGGATTGTTCCCAATGTCACTCAGACCGCAGGAGAGGTCCCAACGCTGATCTCACTCGTCCATTCGCGCATGGGCATCACCATTATGCCCGCATCGGCCGTCAAACATAGTGTCGCTTCGGTAATCGCTTGTGAGATTCTAGACCGTATACCGATGTGTGAAATTGGTGTTGCTGTCAGTAAACGATTTCGAACGGCAGTCGTAGACAACTTCAGATCTTTCGCTCTAAAAACGTTAGGTCATTCAGGGAACCGTTGACGCGCTGGACACATGTGTGACGCAAGCGCCTACTGCGGAGACGCCGCCTGTCAATCCGCCAATTCCCGTATTGCTCCAGGCGAGTCTGTGAGGTTTGCCCGTGCCTGTCAAGACGTTCGAGGCCTGTTCTTCTCGCTGGGTGGAACGAGGCACGCGTCAACTTTGAGCAAATTCTGCATACAAGATGTGGATCCCGGTCATTCGCGGTGCGGATGACCGGGTGATTCGTTCAATTGATTTCTACGACGAGCTTGCCAAATGGACCGCGATCGAGGTGATCGACGGCATCGGGTAGTGCGTTGAAATTGTATCTGGCGTCGATGATCGGCGAAAGTTGATGTTTTTCGACAAATGCCAGCAAGTCCTCCATGTCGTCTCGCGAGCCGACGCTAACGCCCTGAAGTCGTACGGTTTTCGCCATCGCGGCCAGAATCGAAAATGTTGTAGTAGGACGATCCATGATGCCGATCAAGGCAATATGTCCTCCCCACGCTGCTGCCTGAATAGACATGGGTACAGCGTCCCCTCCGATGACATCAAGGACGTGGTCGACACCGCGTCCATGGGTGAGCTCGAGTACGACCTCATCCCACGCTGCGTTCGCACTCGTATCGATAGCCTCTGCGGCTCCCAATTGTTTCAGGCGCGCAATCTTGCCTGGGCTTCTGGAAGTTGCCAACACGCGAGCGCCATGTGCCACCGCTAATTGCAGAGCGAACAGCGAGACACCGCCGCTTCCCTGAAGCAGAACCGTCTCTCCCGGCTTCAGATTGCCGTCCTTGAACAACGCAACCCACGCAGTAATTGCAGCCACCGGCAGCGTTGATGCTTCTGCCGGTGTCAGGTAATCGGGATAGGCGAGCGCGCCCTGTTCAGAGAGCAAGACGTATTCGGCGAGTACGCCCGGAAGTGGGCCACCAAGGTTTTCGCGCAACGCCTCGGGCGAAGGCACTCCACGGAGCCACTTCGGCCTAAAGAGGGAAATCACCTGGTCACCCGCTTTAAGGCGAGACACTCCGGAACCGATCGCGACAACTTCGCCCGCCAGGTCCGATCCAGGCACCAGAGGGTACGCGATGGGCAGTGGATATTTGTCTTCAATAACGAGCTTATCGCGATAGTTCAGTGATACTGCCTTGGTGCGAACGAGAATCTGGCCTGCCCCCGGCTGGGGCGTCGGGCTCTCGATAAGGTGAAGGTTTTCGCTTCCGCTTTTCTTCAACTGCCAGCTCTTCATTTAGTTCTCCGATGATTACGTTATCGTTCGAATTGTCGCAGGGGCACTATTCGACTCTTTGCCCCCAGGGGGGAGGTTGTTAAACAGGTTGCGATAGCACGCCAGTGCCTGCTTCGCGCTGCACACAGAGGTGCTGTTGGCCTCTAACTTTAAGAAACCGAAACAGTCGTATTCACAGCAACGTTTCCTCTGATCGCGTTCGAGTATGGGCAGATGTTGTGTGCGGTCTTGACCAGAGTTTCGGCATTCGCTTGGTTGACGCCGGCAATCGTTACGAAGAGCGCGGCAGATAGCACGAAGGCTCCAGCCGGGTTCTTGCTGAGACCGATTTCGGCTGTGACCTGAATGTCCAGATCGGCGAACCTGTGCCCAGCCTCCCGGCTGACGTGCAGCAGCGCGTTCTCGAAGCAGGCAGCATAGCCCCCTGCAAAGAGTTGCTCTGGATTCGTGGCCCCGCCCTTTCCTCCAAGCACTTTGGGCAAGGCAAGGTTCAAATCAAGAAGCCCATCATCGCTGTGGATGGATCCGTGACGGCCTCCGGTTGCCGTGACTTTTGTGGAATATAGAATGTCCATGACATTGTCTCCATTTCGGTATTGATTGCGCACGATTGCCAATATGTTCCGAGCGTTCCGACTCTCCAATTGATCTTGTGCGTGCTGTGCCGCTTCCTCGATAAGCGTTTCAACTTCTTTAGGACGCGACTTGTAGATGGAGTGGCTGGTGCTCTTGACCAAAGAGCGCGTATGTTTCAGGGTCTCCCGCCTCTCGCAGCCGGAGGAAGAGTTTGCGGCCATCCGCCAGCAAGCGATTTGTACAGTAGAACGGCAGAGAGGGCGCTGTTGGAATGGCTTTCTGCATATGCATCTTCGGCCTGCAGTTCAACTCTCTGCGCGTCCAACAGGTCCAGTAAGCCGGTCGCTCCATTCTTGAAACGAACACTGGCAAGATCGGCTGCACGTTTACTATCCTTGGCAGCGAGCTGGAGTTGAACGTCACGGTCCTGCGACCTCGCATAGCTCACAAGAGCGTTCTCAACGTCCTCGAGAGCCAGGAGAACCGATTGCTGATACTGGGCAAGCTGAGCATCGCCATCGGCTCGGCTTGCCGCGATTCGAGCGCGAACTCTTCCTCGGTCAAGAAAGGACCAATCGATATTCAGTGCCGCCAAGTTCACAGCGCTAATTCCGTCAAACGGTGTATCCCCATGTAGTTCGTTGAATCCAAGCAGCCCCGCGAAGTTGGCACGCGGGAAAAGATCAGCGGTGGCAATACCTATTCGTTCTGTCGCGGCATGCAGGCGTTCCTCCGACGCACTTACGTCGGGGCGACGGCGTATAAGATCGACCGGTGTTCCGGGATCGATACGATCAGGAAGGCCGGGTAGTGGCCTTGTCACTTCAAGTTGAGAGACGAGAGCATCTGGAGTAAGCCCGCACAGTACAGCAAGGCGATGTTCATCGAGCGCGATCGTAGAGACCAGCTCTGGAATACGTGAAGTCGTTGTCTCGAGAAGAGCGCGTGCTCTCGCCGTATCGAACTCTGTCCCTCTACCTGCTGAGTAGGCCGCATCAACCAGCCGCACCGTTTCCTGCTCGTTCTTAACATTCCCCCGCGCTATCCGAAGAAGTTCCTGCCGTCCACGGAGATCTATATAAGTGCCCGCGACTTCTCCAACTACGGTAACCTGCATCGCGGCTAGACTATTTGCATCAGCGAGAGCAAGCTGGCGTTGCGCCTCTATGTTGTGACGAACACGACCAAAGAAATCGAGTTCCCAACTTGCATTGATCTCCGGGTTGAAAAAGCGATGATTCCGCGGATAGCCAAACGCCTGGGATTCGCTGAACTTCTGTCTTCCCACGCTCGTGCTCATCGTAGCCGTGGGATAGCGGTCGAATTTTGCTTCACGCAATAAGGCATTGGCGCTGTCGTAATGGGCCAGCGCGGCGCGCAGATCGTTATTCGCGGTAAGCGAACGCTGCACGAGCGTGCTGAGCTCCGGGTCATTGAAACTATGCCAGAACTCTGGATCGCTCGCGTCCGCATGGGGACTGACGTCAGCGGAAGCTGAATCGGGGGCGGTGAACTGCTGTGGAAGTGCGAGCGTTGGCTGTTTGTAACGGGGACCAACGGAACATGCGGTAAGCCCAAGAGAAAGCGCCGTCGCGAGAATTAGTTTGCGATTAAGCATTTCTCTCCTCCAATTCCTCGGCAACCTCTTCCCATTCTTCGCGAAACTCTTTCTTCGTCCATGTACGCAGGGCAACATAGAACACCGGAGTCAGGAAGAGACCAAATAACGTCACACCGAGCATCCCGGAGAAGACTGTGATGCCAGTCGCGGCGCGAACTTCGCTGCCGGCGCCGTGCCCGAGAAGCAATGGAACCGAACCGGCGATAAAGGCAATCGAGGTCATCACGATAGGACGCAGGCGCATGCGACAGGCTTCGAGCGCTGCTTCAACGATGCTCTTGCCCTGAAGCTCTAGCTCTCGAGCGAACTCGACGATGAGGATCGCGTTCTTGCAAGCCAGGCCCATCAAAACCACCAAGCCCACCTGCACAAACACATTGTTGTCGCCGCCTGTAAGCCACACGCCAAGGAGTGCCGCGCACATGCACACAGGCACAATCAAAATGACGGCCAGTGGGAGTGTCCAGCTCTCATAAAGAGCGGCGAGCACGAGGAAAGCCAGCATCACAGCAAGTGGAAATGCCACAGCGGCCGCGTGGCTTTGCGTCACTTGCTGATAGCTCAAATCTGTCCACTCGAGCACGATGCCACGGGGTAGTACCTTATCGGCGATCTCCGACAGTTTGGCAACCACCTGTCCGGAGGAGAGCATTTTGGGATCGGAATCGCCGATAAGGTCGGCAGCCGGATAGCCGTTATAACGCATGACCGGATCAGGGCCATAGGTTGGCACTACCGTCACGATCGAACCGATTGGTACCATCTCGCCGCGCGCATTGCGCACGCGCAAATTGCCGATATCCTCCACTCGCTGGCGATGGGAGCTATCTGCCTGCGCCATGACCCGGTAGACGCGCCCGAATACATTGAAGTCGTTGACATAGACCGAACCAAGATAGGTCTGCAGGGTGTCGAATAGATCCGATAATGCAACCCCCTGAGCCTTAGCCTTAACCCGATCCACCTTGACTTCGAGTTGTGGGATGTTGGCCTGGTAAGAACTGACGGGAAAGGTCATTCCCGGTGTTTGTGCGACGGCGCTCTGGAAGGCGCTCAACGCATTCTGCAAGGCACCATACCCGAGCCCCGCTCGATCTTCCAAATAAAGCGAATAACCCGAGCCGTTACCGAGACCCTGAATGGGTGGTGGCATCAATGCGTAGGAGTAGCCATCCTTGATGTTCGCAAACTTGGCATTCAGTTCTGTGTTGATCTCCGCCGCACTGCGACGACGCTCATCAAACGGCTTGAGGATAACGTAGGCAACTGTAAGATTGGGTGTATTGATTTGCTGCAAGCCGTTAAAGCCTGAGAGGTCGACCACCATATCGACACCATCCACACTGTGCGCTACGTCGATCAGCCTGCGTGACACCGCGCCGGTACGGGCATGCGAAGCGCCTTCAGGCAGCTTGGCCCCGGCGAAAAGATAGAGTTTGTCCTGGGTTGGGATGAATCCTCCCGGCACTTTGTTGAACAACAGTGCGGTCGCCGCCAGCAGAACCGCATAGATGGCAAACACGACTCCCCGGTGACCTAGTGTGCGCCCCACCGTACCGTGATAGTTCTCCGAACTACGCTCAAAGAAGCGATTGAACGGATGAAACAGCCAGCCAAACGTGCGTTCAATGCCGCGCGCCAACCCATCTTTGGGCGCATCGTGCCGTTTGAGTAACTTTGCTGCGAGCGCTGGTGACAACGTCAGGGAGTTGATCGCAGATAGCACGGTCGAGATCGCGATGGTCACCGCGAATTGTCTATAGAACTGGCCGGTGACACCGGCCAGAAATGCCATGGGCACGAACACCGCGCAGAGCACCAGCGCGATCGCAATGATGGGACCGGATACTTCTCTCATCGCCCTGTGGGCAGCGTCACGCGGACTTAAGCCCTCCTGGATGTTGCGCTCGACATTCTCGACCACCACAATGGCGTCGTCGACGACGATGCCGATCGCGAGTACCAGACCGAACAAGGTCAGTGTGTTAATCGAATAACCCAACAGATAGAGAAACGCGAATGTGCCAACCACCGACACTGGCACCGCAACGAGCGGAATGATGGAGGCGCGCCAGGTCTGCAAGAACAGAATTACTACCAGCACCACCAGCACCACGGCCTCGATCAAGGTATGCTCAACCGCATGGATCGATTCGCGCACGAACACGGTTGGGTCCCAGTTTGGCTTATAGACCATGCCGGCAGGGAAGTCTCGAGAGAGCTTGTGCAACTGCGCATACACCGAACCGGCAACTCCTAAAGCATTGGCTCCCGGGGTAAGGAATATCCCGATAGCCACACCTCTCTTGTTGTCGTGGTACATATCCATGGTGTAGTCGCTGGCGCCGAGTTCCACCCGCGCCACGTCGGAGAGATGCACAATCTGCCCGTCCGCGCCATCCTTGAGCACGATATCGCCAAACTCTTTTTCGCTGCGCAGGCGTCCACGCACGTTGATCGGGATTAACAACTCGGTGGTCTCGGGCGAAGGCTCCGCGCCGAGCTGGCCTGCTGACACTTGCACGTTCTGCTCGCGCACAGCGTTGACCACGTCGGCGGCGGTAAGACCGCGCGAGGCAAGTTGGTTTGGGTTGAGCCAGAGACGCATTGCATAATCGCCGGAACCTATC
>DATHHN010000043.1:0-2123 GCA_035317185.1 Edaphobacter sp. | reverse complement strand
TTTCTAGAGCATTTAATATCCCGACGTGGGAGCGATTTTCATGTTAGCCGATCCCTAAATCGAAAACGCCGGATTGCCTTCTATCACCTTCTGCTCGAGATTCGGACGTTCGTGCTTGCGCCAGAGCCTTGCAGCGTGTCGAACCCGATAGAGAATAGGTCCGCCATCTGGCTGGTCCTGGCGAACGATGGGACGCGGCAGGCAGATGAATTCCGTCTCTAGCCGGTCCGCTGCTGCGTGCACTACCGAATACCCATGGCCGCCCATGTCAACAAACGACAAGTGCGGTGACAAATCTCGGTTGGAAAGCTGGCGTGACTTGTGCACGTCACCACTCCTCGCATATTCCAGACATGACCGAACCCCGTGACGCACCAGCATATTAATAGTGGGTTGCGGACGGTTGTCACCGGGACCTTGCCCGAGGAACAGAGCCCGCAGCGGAGCGTCTTTGGGCAGGTGATGTTCCATTGACTCCACCATTCCGGGCGCGGAGATTGATCCAACCACGAATGCCACACCTACGGGGTCAAAGGGCTTCGGCGGGAGAGACTTCGCCGATAAACCAGCCCAGAAGCTATGCCGGTCGCCCGCCACCGTGGCAAACCCCGTAATCGCATGCTTTTGAAGGAAATCGTAGATTTCACCGCGCTCGTGATAGGCAGTGCTGACGTCCCCGCCGCCAAAGTTGGCATACCCAGCACCGGGCCAGGCGCTTGCAACCATCCCTGGAGGAAGGTTCTGCGGGTCGGTGCGCATATCCAGCGTCGCAGTTGTGCTTCCCCAGATCTTCCAAGTAGTTTTCGAATTCCGCAGTCGTTCCAGAAACCACGCTTTTTGCTCGGCTCCGAGCAGGGTCTGCGCGGGATCCGCCTTACGGATGTTCGGAACTTGCTGGTCCCCGAAACGGATGGTGTTGGGCGGTTTGCCCCCGTTGTAATCCCGACCGCCATCGAGTATCTCAACCACCTCCTCAGGCAAGAACTGCGAATAGTCCTCATTAAAGAAAGCTGCGGGATCCAACTTGCTTCCTGGGTCCTCCGATCGGTAGCTTCGCTGGTCGGTGATAATGAGCTCCACGTTCCGGCCCCAGCGGAGCGACCGGTATCCCTTCAGACTATTGATCGCCGCAAGATTGTTGGCCTCCTGCCCGAGTCCATGCTCATCGAAAACAGTGACCGGGGCATCCTTAACCTTAGGTGGGTTGAACTCTTCTGACGAGGGACCACCGCTCTTCACCATACGCGCGGGCTGATACTCAAAAAATGCCTGGTTGGCAGCAACCTTGCGTGTCTGCGCGGGGCGCGTTTTGCCGTCGAACACTTGCAAGGCTTGCCATCCTTGCCAGCTGTACTCATGGTTATCCCACATGGGAACAAAGGGCCAGCGGGCACGAGCGTCCTGCAGGTCGGGATCATGCAGGTAGCTGCGATACACAGCACGGTAGTCACCCACCGTCACTGGGATGTGGAAGTCCTGAATTTTTTCTCCTTGAGGATAACGAACGATTTCCGTCACCTTGCGGTCGTAATAAGTGGCGCGGTCCTCCGGATACCAGACCAGCTCGTATATGAAGTCGCCCAGGTGCAGAACAAAGCTGAGCCGGTCCTGCTCAGAAGCGTGCTCATCCTCGAAGATCATTCTTCGGTACGCGTTCTGCGCTCCGAGGTTTGCGTTCTGACAACTGACGAACGCGAAGTGTACCGGCCGAGAATCATCATCGGCAGGCGCGGTGATGGTGCGGCCGAGGCGGCTGCCGGAACCCTCAGGATCGGTAAAGCGATACCAATAGACCTGGGCCGGCTTCAGTCCTCCGACCAGCACACGACAGGTCCAATCCGCCTCCGCCGAAATCGACACTCTCTGAGTCGCGATCACACGCTGGAACGTCTGGTCGAGCGCCACTTCGACGATCAATTCCTGGGCCGGTTTAGGCTGCGGGGCGCGCCGGGTCCACAGCAATACGCTGTTGCTGTCGGGATCGCCGGAGGCTACACCTTCCGGGAAAAGGTCGCGACGCTCGCGCCAGGAAATCTTCGAGGGAGTCGAGAATGAGCGACCCCAAGCCGCTTCCGCACCAAGCACCGCGGCCACAGCCAGAAAATCGCGACGGCTAATATTTC
>DATHHN010000042.1:0-175994 GCA_035317185.1 Edaphobacter sp. | reverse complement strand
ATTGAGATATTTGTGTGCCATTTCGGACTGCCGGTAGTTCGGATTTAGCAAAAGCCCGCTTAGGCGATGGTCGGTGATTAAGGGAACGAAAACTTTGGGTTCTTGCCAACCGGCCTGACTCAATTGAACGGGCATTGACTTCACTCTTAAAGACGAGAGGACAACATGAATTCCGGAAAGCTCTACATACTCCAGTACCGACCAGGCGGTGAAATTATCGAGATGGATCCCGATGGTGGTAATCGCCGCACCCTGCTTGGGAATCTGCTCGACAACGTAGACGGAATCGTTATCGACAACAGTACGAAGACGTTGTACTGGACAAACATGGGACCGGCGATGGGTCCAAGTCAAGGTACATTTTTTCAAGCTGACGGTTCGATCGAATGTATCGGGCTAAACGGTGCTAATCGGCGCATGTTGGTCGGTCATGGTCTCACAGTAACGCCCAAGCAGGTAGCCGCCGACTTCGGCGCAGGATTCTTGTACTGGTGTGATCGCGAGGGCATGCGCGTGATGCGCTCGAACCTCGATGGTTCGAACGTGACTGTTCTCGTGCGCAACGGTGTGTTCCCTGCAGATTCGCAGGATGTTATGCGCCACTGCGTCGGCATTGCCGTTGATCCGGTCAACCGCTATATCTACTGGACGCAAAAGGGTCCACCGGATGGTGGCAAGGGGCGCATCTTCAGAGCCGGGCTTGAGATTCCGGCGGGTCAGCAGCCCGAGAACCGCACGGATATCGAACTGCTGATCGATCACTTGCCTGAGCCGATCGATCTCGAACTCGACACCAAGAACAACCTTCTCTACTGGACTGACCGAGGCAACCTCGATGGAGGCAACTCGTTAAACCGTGCCCGTATCGGTAACAAGCAACTAGAAAACCACGAGGTACTTGCGACTGGACTGCAGGAAGGTATTGGGCTTGCCCTCGACCACGCCAATCAGCGTGCGTTTACGACAGAACTCGGTGGAGAAGTGCGCGTCGCCCCGCTGGAAGCCAACGCGCAATTCACCACCATTGCAAAGTTAGGGGTCCTAACTGGAATTGCCTATGTTGCGTAAGCGGCGAGGCTCGTCGTCCTGATCTTGTTAACCGCTACTTCGAGCCGGGATGGACCCGGCTGAAGCACGCGTAATGAATGCAATCGAGGAAAATATGAAAAATGATCTCAACGTAAGAACAGTCGGTATCGTGGGCTGCGGGCTGATCGGGATGAGCTGGGCGGCTTACTATCTCGCGAAAGGATTTGCTGTGCGCGCAACCGATCCCGTGGCAGAGGCCGAGAAGAAGTTGCGCGCGTATATCGATAACGCATGGGTGCTGTTGGAGGAAATGGGTCTTGAGCCAGGCGCCGATAAGAACAACCTGACGTTTTCCACGGATCTGAAGGAGTCTCTGAGAGGCGTCGACTTTGTCCAGGAAAATGGTCCAGAGCGGTTAGATCTCAAGCTCAAGCTCTTCAAAGACATTTCTGACGCTATTGGCCACGACGTCATCATTGCGAGCAGCTCGTCGGGCATTCCTGTTTCGGATTTCCAGACAGAGGCGACCAACCCGGCGCGTATCGTACTTGGGCATCCTTTCAACCCACCACACGTCGTCCCTCTGGTCGAGGTCGTCGGGGGCAAGCTAACATCCGCTGAGAACGTTACACGTGCTGTCAAATTCTATGCACAGATCGGCAAGAAGCCGATTCGCATGAAGAAGGAAATGAAAGGTCATATCGCGAACCGCATTCAGGCTGCGGTGTTCCGTGAGGTCCTGTACTTGCTGGATCAAGATGCGGCCAGTCTGGCCGACATCGACATTGCTATGGCACACGGGCCCGGGCTGCGATGGGCCATCCTCGGCCAGTTCATGAACGCGAATCTGGGCGGTGGAGACGCGGGAATCAAACATCTCCTTGAGCATCTCGGTCCAGCGATGGAAGTTTGGTGGGCGGATCTCGGTCGCATCGAGCACGTAACTCCGCAGATGGCTGAGAAGGCCGAAGCTGGAATAAATGAGATTCTCAAAGTACACACGGCCAACGACATTGCAGCGGCGCGTGACAATGTCTTGTTGCAGACCCTCAAGGCAAAGGCAGGAGACAAAAGGCTTCCGTACTGAGTACTCGTCTCATTCCACAAGTGAGAAGACCTTGAGCTAAGTACAGCCATCGCAGCTCGAACCTGGGCTGCGATGGCCGGACCGCTCTCCAACTGATTTGCCTAATCGCTATGACATTCTAGTACTTGGTTGATGGAACGACCCATGAACTGAGCACTGATCTCGCGCAGAACGGCATGTCTACGTGCTGAGATCTTCGTGAGCGGAGTTCGTATCAGAACACCATCGGTAGAGCGACCTTGAAAAGGGCTGGCGTCGCCCATTCTGTGACATTCGCATTTCTTGCGTTCCAAAAGAGTTAGAGGCCGCCTTAAATCAACAAGGCAGCGCGCGACCAATACGCGACCATACCCCAAATGTGTCATGTTATTCAAAACATGGTATTTACCCAAAACACGTGAAGCCTCCCGGACGGGAGGCTTATATTTTATTCGTCGTTAATCATTGATTCTAAATGGTGGCCAGAGACGGGATCGAACCGCCGACGCCGGCCTTTTCAGGGCCGCGCTCTACCACTGAGCTATCTGGCCTTGGCTATTCAAAACGCCTATCGGGGATCGCCAAGAACCACCGTGCGCATCGATTTTCATCGATTCACGTCTACCGCCCAACCTCTTCCGGGGGAGCATGTCGCCAGTGGGGAACCAGCAACGCAAACGCAAACTAAGTATAGCAATCCAATGCCTCTCACGCCAACTGACCCGCCACGCGATATTCTTTCTCATACCACAACGACAAGGACGCCTCATGCTCCGTCCCATTGCCAGTCTATCTGCCGCACTCCTCTGCTTCGCCACTATCTCGTCTGCACAGGCTCCCACTAAAGCGACGCCTGTTCTTAGGACAGCCGCAACCCCTACCGCAACCCCGCAGGAGCAGCGGGCGATCCGCGCTTTCGCCGCCGCAAAACAAAACCCTCTCCAACTCAACGCCTTCCTCGTCAACATGCCCAAGGGTGCTGACCTGCACATGCATCTCACTGGAGCTGTCTACGCCGAGACCTTCATCAAGAACGCCTCCGCTGACATTCTCTGTGTTAATCCTTCCAATCACAGCCTCTTCAAGCCATCCGCTACAACCCGCAGCATACCCCCGCAGCCTGTCTGTGGCGAAGGTAACGCTCGTGCGTCCGATGCCTTCAAAGATCAGCAGCTTTACGACGCGCTCGTCGACTCCTTTTCCATGCGCAGCTTCGTGCCCAGCGCTAGCACCAGCGGACACAATCACTTCTTCTCCACCTTTGGCAGGTTCAGCGGCATCGACAAATCCCACACCGGCGAATGGCTCGACGAAGTAGCCTCTCGTGCGGCTGATCAAAATGAGCAATATCTCGAAATCATGGAGACCCCCATCTTCTCCGATGTCGCCAAGCTTGGCTATTCCATCCCCTGGCCCAACACGCCCGCTGACCCAGCCATGAACCGCACCGGCGATGCCACCGGAACCACTCGCGAAGATCTCAGCCATCTCCGCGATGCTTTGCTTGCCGGTGGTTTGCGCGATGAAGTCGCCATCGATCGCAAAGAGTTGGATGACGCTCTCGCTTCTCGCAACCAGATCGAGCACTGTGGTGAGGCCAGCGCTACCCGCGCCTGCTCCGTCAAGATCCGTTTTCTCTATCAGGTTCTCCGTGCCTTCCCGCCGCAACAGGTCTTCGCTCAGACACTCCTTGGCTTCGAACTCGCCTCACAGGATCCTCGCGTCGTCGGCATTAACTTCGTCCAGCCAGAAGACGCCTACATGGCCATGTCTGAGTACCATCGTCAGATGCTGATGCTCAATTACCTGCACAGCGTCTACCCCAACGTGCATATCGCTCTCCACGCCGGAGAACTCGCCCCCGGCCTCGTTCCTCCTGACGGTCTCCGCTTCCATATCCGCGAAGCCATCGACCTCGGCCACGCTGAACGCATCGGCCACGGTGTTGACGTCATGTACGAAAACGAGCCTAATGCCTTGCTTAAAGAGATGGCCTCCCGCCATATCATGACCGAGATCAACCTCACCTCCAACGATGTAATCCTCAATGTCACTGGCACTTGGCATCCGCTATCGAACTACCGTGCCGCCGGTGTTCCGGTGGCTCTCTCCACCGATGACGAAGGCGTCTCCCGCATCAATCTCACACACGAGTACACCCGCGCTGCGCTCGATTTCAACCTCTCCTACCTCGACCTGAAGAAGATGGCCCGCACTTCGCTCGAGCACAGCTTTCTTCCCGGGCCCAGCCTCTGGCAGCAACCGGACAATTTCACGCACACTGTCCCGGATTGTTCCACCCAATCACTTGGCGGAGCCAACCCAACTGCCAAATGTCTCGCCTTCCTTCAGTCCAGCGAAAAGGCAGCCGAACAATGGCAGCTAGAACATCACTATCAGCTCTTTGAGGGTAGTTTCTAAATACTGAGCGCGAGTTGGGCGGGGCGATCAGTACGCCAACGAATTTCGAGAGGGAAACTTTTCCCAAGCGTATCGGCGAAGCATTACTATGATTGGCGTGCGAAACTATCTCTTTTGTGCCGTTGCTCTACTATTCATTGCGCCGATAGCTAACGCCCAACAACTCACTCTTCCGCTCTGGCCCAATGGTGCACCGGAAACTTATCAGGGACCGCCCGAAGCTGATATCACCAAGCCTGCGGATCCTTTGATTGCGGGTAAACCGCTGATGCATCTCTCCAACGTCGGCACCCCAACCCTGGCGGTTTACAAGCCAGCCGATGACAAAAATACCGGAGCCGCCGTCCTCGTCTTCCCCGGTGGAGGCTACAGAATTCTCGCCTACGATCTCGAAGGCACCGAAGTCTGCACGTGGCTTAATTCCATTGGCGTTACTTGTGTGCTCGTGAAGTACCGCGTACCTTTCCGTGACCACTATCCTGACAATCCTGCGGACCTCGAAGATGCTCAGCAGGCGATGCGCCTCACCCGCGCTCACGCAGCCGAGTGGCATGTGGACCCCAAACGCATCGGCGTCCTGGGCTTCTCTGCTGGGGGTCATCTTGTTGTCGTCCTTGGCAACCACGCCGACTACAAGCGACCGGGAGATGTTCTCAACGAAATCGATGCCCGCCCCAACTTCGTCGTTGTCATCTATCCCGGCTATCTTAGCGATGCCCCCGCTCTCAACAAGCTATCGCACGGCATCGACCCTACATCCAACACACCGCCGACATTTCTTCTTCAGGCCGAAGATGATCCCGTCCACGAAGAGAATGCGCTCCTTTATTTTCAGGCGCTCAAAGAAGCGAAGGTCCCTGCTGAACTTCATCTCTATGCACAGGGAGGCCACGGTTACGGTTTGCGGCCCACCGACCTCCCTGTAACCCACTGGCCTCGTCTCGTCGAGACCTGGTTCCATACCATCCACGTCCTTCCCGGTCCGGCCGCCAATCCGTAATCCGCGAAACTAGCCGCAGTCGATTATCTTCCTACACAAAAATCGCCAAGAACGACAGGAGTAAATGTTCATGCAAAAATTAAGTTCACAGAAGGCGTGCATCGCGTCTCTGCTGTCAGCGGTTTTATTGAGCGCAGCTTCGGTCTTCGCCCAGGCGCCACAGCTTGGCAGCGACGCTCTGCGCGCCAGGGTCGATGCGATCGTTCAGAAGATGACTCTCGAAGAGAAGATCGACTACATCGGGGGCACAGGTTTTGCGGTCCGGGCCATGCCCCGTCTGAATCTGCCCGCATTCGAGATGTCCGACGGTCCTTACGGCGTTCGCAGCAACGCTGGCTTTCCCTCTACAACTTACATCGCCGGCATCGGTCTCGCCGCCACATGGAACCGTGACCTGGCCACACGCGTGGGTGAGGGAATTGGCCGCGATGCCCGTGCTCGTGGTATCCACTACATGCTCGGCCCAGGAGTTAACATCTATCGCTCTCCGCGCAACGGCCGCAACTTCGAATACTTCGGCGAAGATCCCTTTCTCGCAGCCAACATGACTGTCGGCTACATCACCGGCATGCAGACGCAGGGTGTCAGTGCAACCGTCAAGCACTACATGGGCAACAACTCCGAGTTCTTGCGCCATGACTCCGATTCCATCATCGACGAACGCACCATGCGCGAGATCTATCTGCCAACCTTCGAGGCCGCGGTCCGCAAAGCCCATGTTGGCTCCATCATGAACTCCTACAACATGACCAACGGCCAGCACATGACGCAGAACGGCTATCTCAACATCGATGTTGCTCGCAAAGAATGGGGCTTCAATGGCGTCATGATGTCGGACTGGGTCGCGACCTACGATGCAGTCGCCGCTGCCAACGGCGGCCTCGACCTCGAGATGCCTACGGGCAGATTCATGAATCGCAAGAACCTTCTTCCTGCCGTGCAGAGTGGTCAGGTTAAGGAGGCCACTATCGACGATAAGGTTCGCAATATTCTTGGAACAGCGGCTCGCTTCGGCTGGCTGGATCGCAATCAGACCGATACCTCTATCTCCTTCTTCAATGCTAAGAATCAAGCTGTCGCGCTCGATACAGCTCGCGAGAGCGTCGTTCTCCTCAAGAACGACAGCAAGCTTCTGCCGCTTAATAAAGCTCAGGTCCATTCCATCCTTGTCGTTGGCCCGAATGCCTTTCCTGGTGTTCCCGTAGGCGGAGGCAGCGCACGCGTTATCCCTTTCCACACTGTCAGCACGCTTGAGGGCATCGGCGCGTACCTCGGCTCAAGCGCTAATGTCTTTTATGAGCGCGGTGTGCCGACGATCTCAGAGGCAGCCCGCACCACCGACTTCGTCACCGAACAACAGAACGGCAAACCTGGCCTTAAGTTGGAGATCTTTCGAAATAGCCAACTCTCCGACACTCCTGCTAACACTGCTGTTGCCGCGCACATCAACTACGCAGGCATCAACTGGGAGAGTTTCATGGACGATCCCGCCGCTGCTGCCGCTCTCTTCGAGTCCAATGCATCCCACGAGGTCTCCCGCCGCTGGTCCGGCTATTACAAAGCCGATCAGGCAGGGAAGTACATCGTCGCGCTGCAGGGTGCTGGCGAGAACACCGGCAACCGCGTCTACGTGGACGACAAACTCATCATCGACAACTGGAAGATCGTTCGCGCCTTCCAACCCCACGTCACGCTCTCCCTCTCGGCCGGCCTCCACAAGATCGTCGTTGAAGATTCGCGCCGTTCTCCTGTTGGTGGCCGTCTGCGCTTCGCCATCGTCGATGAAAACAAGGTTGTCAGCGCAAGAGCCAAAGAACTCGCAGCCAAATCGGACGTTGTCCTCGTAACCGCTGGCTTCGATGCAGACAGTGAGTCCGAAGGCGGCGACCGTACATTCGCCCTGCCTTTTGGTCAGGACGAACTTATCCGTGCGGTCTCCGCTGCAAATAAGAAGACGATCGTCGCCGTCACCGCTGGTGGCAACGTCGATTCAACCGCGTGGATCGATCGTGTCCCTGCTTTTATCGCAGCTTGGTACAGCGGCCAGGAGGGCGGAACTGCATTAGCCGAAGTCCTCTTCGGTGACGTCAATCCCTCCGGACATCTCCCCGTCACCTTCGAGCGCAAGGCCGAAGACAATCCCACCTACGCCAACTACTATCCGGAAGAAGGTTCGAATCGCGTCATTTACAAGGAGGGGATCTTTGTTGGCTACCGCGGCTACGAACACAACAAGATCAAACCGCTCTATCCCTTCGGATACGGTCTCTCCTACACAACCTTCAAGTTCTCCAACCTCTCGGTTACACCCGACGCAACCCACGCTACCGTCGCCTTTGACATCACCAACACAGGAGATCGCCCCGGAGCCGACGTCGCCCAGGTCTACGTCTCCGACGACCACGCAAAGATCGCACGCCCTGCGAAAGAGTTGAAGGGCTTCGAGAAAGTTGCGTTGCAACCCGGCGAAACCAAACATGTCTCCATCGAACTCGATAGCCGCTCCTTTGCCTATTACGACGCCCAGGCAAAGAAGTGGAACATCGCCCCCGGCAAGTTCGGCATCCTCGTAGGCGACTCCTCATCCTCTCTCGATCTAAAAGGTTCAGTCGAAGTCACAAAGGACGCTGCAAGCACTGCAACCTTCTAACTCCGGCACAATTCATGCCGCCTCATCCACACCGGTGAGGCGGCATCTTCTTTTAAGCCTGATTCCACCAGTCGTCACGCTAAACTCATCACGAGACTGCCACCCATGAAAAAGCTCCTCTGCCTCGTCTTCGTAGCTCTCTCCGCCACCGGCCAAACCAATCCCGGCAACGCCGCATACACGGAGCAGATCCATCAATTCCGTGCCCAGCGAGCAAAAAACCTCTCTTCACCCGAGGGCTGGCTTTCACTGGTAGCGCTCCAGTGGCTCAAACCCGGCGATACTACCGTGGGCTCAGCCCTCGGAAACACGCTTCAACTCGACCATGCTCCTGCCCATCTCGCGACCTTTCGCCTCGCCAACGACACAGTCACTCTAGTGCCACCTACTGGAGGCTTTCCCGCCGGCACCACCATCGATGGCAAACCCTCCACTTCCACCAAGCTCTCCTACGACGACAACCATCCCTCAGAACTCCGCAACGGAGGCTTGCTGATGATTGTGATCAAGCGTGGCGATCGACTCTACCTACGCGTCAAAGACGCGCAGGCCCCTACCCGAACCAACTTCCACGGTCTCAACTGGTACGCTTCCGATTCGCGCTATGTCGTAACCGCAAAGTGGATCCCCAGCAACCCACCCCACAGCCTCACCATCCCCAACGTCCTCGGCCAGATAAGCCATGAGCCTTCACCCGGCACTGCCGAGTTCACCATCAACGGCCAGACAGTTCGCCTCGAGCCCGTCATCGAAGACCCCGCCGACAAGACCCTCTTCTTTATCTTCCGTGACACCACCAGCAAAACCACCACCTACCAGGCAGGTCGCTTCCTCTACACGTCTTTGCCTAGTAATGGTGTCGACAAACCGGGCACCATAGTCCTCGATTTCAACCGCACCCAGAACCCGCCTTGCGTCTACACAGCCTTCGCCACCTGCCCGCTGCCGCCCCAGCAGAATCGTCTCAACATTCCTATTCCGGCCGGTGAAAAGCGCTACCACGACTGAGCCGCTCCAACTTCATGACCCCGTTCGCCATCTAAGCCAGCATCTCAACCGAACTCGTCACGAGTGTCCACCTACA
This sequence comes from Edaphobacter sp., assembly GCA_035317185.1. GTDB lineage: Bacteria > Acidobacteriota > Terriglobia > Terriglobales > Acidobacteriaceae > Edaphobacter. The sequence goes on along the minus strand of DATHHN010000042.1, from coordinate 166,744 downwards.
TGAAAAAATTCCTCTTCACTCTCCTCCAGCTTTTTCTCTTCTTCGTCGTGTTCGCGGCCGGCACCTTCCTGCATCCATTCAATCTTCACTGGGGTAATACCGTTACTGCCGCAGGCGCACGCTCCTTCGTAGCCGACGGCCTCCTTTTAGCACTTGGCCTCCTACTCGTGATCATCATCGCCCAGGCAATTCGCAAACGCCTCTGCAATACCACATGGACCGTCATCGCCTTCATCCTTGCTGTCGCCACTGCTTACGCAATGAAGCTCGGCTTTATCACCCGCGAACTTTAGTTCCGCCATACCTTCACATTGCGGCTTCTGACCTTGCCGGATTACCTTTGTAAAAAGGTAATCCGCCTACTCCAGCCAATGTCGAATAACGAAATCTTCAAACTCATCGCCGCCGCCCAGCACCGTCTTGACGAAGGCTTCTCCGATCTTCCACCCGTCTCCGAGGCGCCACTGGATGATCAGGTCGCGAACATCCTCAACGAAGCAGCTACGCGCCTCCACGACAACTATCCTTACGCGCATCCTCTGTACGCGGGCCAGATGCTCAAACCGCCGCATCCCATTGCCCGTGCGGCATACATGCTTGCCATGTCGATCAACCCCAACAACCACGCGCTCGACGGTGGCCGTGCAAGCTCCGCAATGGAGTTGGAGGCTGTAGCAGTCCTCGCAAAAATGTTTGGCTTCCCTCAGCATCTGGGCCATCTCTCAAGCAGTGGCACCTTCGCCAACCTTGAAGCCCTATGGGTCTCCGGCCAACTCTCTCCAGGCCGCGGCATCGCCGCCTCTGATCAGGCGCATTACACTCACACCCGCATCAGCTCAGTCCTCTGTCTGCCCTTCGTAGAGATTCCATCCGACGCTACCGGACGCATGGATCTCGCCGCACTCGAGCGAGCACTCGTCGATCACAATATCGGCACCGTAGTCGCCACTCTCGGCACCACTGCGGTCGGCGCTGTCGATCCGCTCGACGAAATTCTCAAGCTTCAGCAGAAATACCATTTCCGTATCCACGTCGACTCGGCCTACGGCGGGTACTTCACCCTGGCTTCCAACCTCGCGCCTGCCGCCCGCGCCGCCTACGACTCTATCCCTCAGGCCGATTCCATCGTCGTCGACCCACACAAACATGGCCTCCAGCCTTACGGTTGCGGTGCCGTCCTCTTTCGCGATCCTTCAGTTGGACGCCTCTACAAACACGACTCTCCCTTCACCTACTTCTCTTCGAAAGAACTTCATCTCGGTGAAATCTCCCTCGAGTGCTCTCGAGCAGGTGCTTCGGCTGTCGCACTCTGGTCCACGCAGCGTCTCCTCCCTTACACACCCGGCGGCGCCTTCGCTCAAGGGCTCGAATCCGGTCGCGAAGCCGCTCTCGAGTTCAATCGCCGCCTCTCCCAGTCCCCGCACTTTGTCACCCCCATGGCCCCGCCCCAGCTCGACATCGTCTTTTGGGCCGCGAAATCCACAACCGCCGCCGCTTCGTCTGCCCTGGCCCAACGCATCTTCGACGAGGCCGCCCGGTTCGATCTCCACCTCGCCCTCGCCAGTCTGCCCGTCCGGTACTTTCCTTCCCATGCCTGGCCGCAAGATGAACAAAACAAATCGGTTACCTGCCTTCGCTCCGTTCTCATGAAGCCCGAACACCTCGCCTGGCTCGATCAAATCTGGCAGCGACTCGAATCCGCGACCCATCAGGCCGCGTTGTCAATACCCCAACAGAACCACCGTGAATAACCGTCGTTCCACAGCGTTATTCAAGCGATTTGATAAACTGACGCGTAACGGGCCCCGAATCTCTTTGCACCGGATCTCATGCAACCCATGGTTCCAGCTTCAGGAGAGACCTTCAGCACGCAGCCGGCATAAGGCAGGCGACGCCGACCCGGTTAGAAAAGGAAGCATCCACGCATGAGCCTCTCTGACGCTCCCTCCCCCGAAGCACCCGATCTCACCCATCGCAGCATTGCGTACTTCTCCATGGAGATCGCCCTCTCCCCGGCCCTACCCACCTACTCTGGTGGTCTAGGCATGCTCGCTGGGGATACTCTGCGTTCCGCCGCCGACACCGCTGCTCCCATGGTCGCTGTCTCTCTCGCGCACCGTCGCGGCTACTTCCGTCAGTATCTCGACGACTTAGGCCAGCAGACCGAATCCGACGTCCCCTGGTCCCCCGAGACAACGCTTCCCAGCGCCAATCAGATCCTCTCCCTGATCGTTCAGGGTCGCCAACTCCTCGTACGCGCGTGGCGTTTTGACGTCATAGGAGTTACCGGCCACATCATCCCCGTCTTCCTGCTCGACACCGACGTCGAAGGCAACGACGAGTGGGATCGTCACCTTACCGACCATCTATACGGCGGCGACTCCTACTACCGCCTCTGTCAGGAGGCCATCCTCGGCCTCGGCGGCATCGCTCTGCTGAACTCCCTCGGCTGCAAGCCCGACGTTTACCACATGAACGAGGGCCACGCCGCGCTTTTGACCATCGCTCTGCTGGAGGAGCGTCTTGCCGGTAAACCACTACGCGAAGCAACCGAAGCCGACATTCAGGCCGTGCGCCAGCAATGCGTCTTCACTACGCATACACCGGTTCCCGCAGGCCACGATCAGTTCGGCCTCGACCACATGTACCAGGTTCTCGGCCACGACCGAGCCGCTGCCATAGACGCCGCAGGCGCCCTTCACAACGGCCTCATGAACATGACTTATCTCGCTCTGCGTTTTTCCCGCTACGTCAATGGCGTGGCGATGCAGCACGGCAAGGTCTCTCAGAAGATGTTCCCCGAGTACAAGGTCTACTCAATCACCAACGGAGTTCACGCTGCCACCTGGCTCTCCGAATCTTTCCAGGAATTACTCGATGCGGAGATCGCAAACTGGCGCACGGATAACCGCTATTTCCGTTCCATCTATGGCATCGACCCCGCGCGCATCACGGCCTGTCACGTCAAAAACAAGCACCGTCTCTTCGCCACACTGGCCAAACGGACCGGCCACTTTTTTAATCCCAACGTCCTCACCCTTGGCTTCGCGCGCCGCGTCGCAACCTACAAGCGGGCCAGCTTGCTCCTGCACGACCCCGCCCGACTGGTCTCCATCGCGCAGAAGATCGGTGGCTTGCAGATTCTCTTCGCCGGCAAAGCCCACCCGGCTGACACCGCTGGCAAAGGGCTCATTCGCGAAGTCTACGAGGCGGCAGTCAAACTCAACTCCGCCGCGCTCAAGATTTACTACATCGAAAACTACGACTGGGAACTCGGCGCACTTCTCACCCAGGGAGTCGACGTCTGGGTAAACACTCCACGACGTCCCTATGAAGCCTCAGGAACCTCCGGCATGAAGGCCGCCCTCAACGGCGTTCCCTCACTCTCGGTTCTTGACGGCTGGTGGATCGAAGGTTGCGCCGAAGACACCACCGGCTGGGCCATCGAAGATGGCGAAAACGAGGAAGCCGAAGCCAACAGCCTTTACGAAAAACTCGAAAAGCGGATTGCTCCCCTTTACGCTAATCCCAGCGCCTGGGCGCACATCCAGCAGCATTGCATCGGCATCAACGGAACCTTTTTCAATACGCACCGGATGCTGAGCCAATACCTCGCCAATGCTTACTATCCACCAAGGCCGATCATACCGGCGACATCCGGCAGCTTACCCCGCCGTCGCTCCACCGACGTTCAGGTTCCCGAGCCCATACTTGTCGCCGCGAAATAGCCTCACCACAGCGAGGCCATCCACAAAGCTTTGTCATTCCAAGCGAGGCGAAGACCCCATTTGCTTTTGCTTGTTCTCGTTCCATACCGATCCCTGCCCGCGACAGAGGTTCTTGCCCGTCATCCGCATTGCCTGTTTTCGATCGGTGTCATCGGCGTAAATCGGCGCTGGATCTTTAGTAGGGGAAGCTCCAGATTAATCCCCGGCCACAGTCTGCGGTACAGCCCGCGCAGCAGCCGGCTTCTTCTTCTTAGCAAACCGCACCCGCAGCCGATCGAAGAACAGATAAACCACCGGCGTAGTGAACAGCGTAAGCGCCTGTGAAACGATCAAACCGCCAACGATCGTGATACCCAGCGGCCGCCTCAGTTCACTTCCGGTGCCTCTGCCAAGAGCAAGCGGTAACCCACCCAGCAGCGCAGCCATCGTCGTCATCATGATCGGACGGAACCGCAGCAGGCACGCCTGATAGATCGCCTCGCGTGGACTCTTGCCTTCTTCGCGCTCTGCCACCAGTGCAAAGTCGATCATCATGATCGCGTTCTTCTTCACAATGCCGATCAGCAGAATGATGCCGATCATCGCAATCACGCTCAGCTCCACCTTGAAAAGCAGCAGCGCCACAATTGCGCCAACTCCCGCTGAAGGCAGCGTCGACAGAATTGTCAGCGGATGGATGAAGCTCTCATACAGAATTCCCAATACGATATAAACCGCCACCAGCGCTAGCAGGATCAGCATCGGTTCACTCGATAGCGAAGCCTGGAAGGCCTGCGCCGTCCCCGCGAAACCGCCGTGGATTGTCGATGGCATGCCGATATTAATTCGCGCTTGCTCAATCGCTTCTGTCGCCTGGCTTAGCGATGCACCCGGCGTCAGGTTAAAGCTCAGTGTCGCTGCCGGAGACTGCGACTGGTGGTTCACCACCAGCGGAATACGTTGCGATTCAAAACGCGTCACCGCACTTAGCGGGACCATCGCGCCCGTCGTGCTCTTGACATAGATATTCTTCAGAGCATCAGGATCGCGCTGATACTGCTCATCGACTTCCATCACCACGTGATATTGATTCAGTGGACGATAGGTCGTCGACACCTGCCGCTGTCCAAACGCATCCGACAGCGTATTGTCGATCGTTAGCGGAGAGACACCCAGGCGGCTCGCCGTATCGCGGTCGATCACCAGTTGTGCCCGAAGCCCCTGGTCCTGCTGATCCGTCGCTACATCTTTGAGTTCAGGCAACTTTTGCATCGCAGCCATCAGCTTTGGAGCCCACTCGTTCAGGTCATTCAGATTGTCAGCCGTCAGCGAATACTGATACTGGGTCGCCGAACTTCGACCGCCGATCCTTAACTCCTGAAAAGACTGCAGGTAAAGTTGCGCCCCCGGTATCCCTGCCGTCTTTGGGCGTAGGCGATTCATGATCTCCTCGGCCCCATCCCCGTTTCTCTGGCGTTCCGCATCGGGCTTCAACGATACAAACATGTTGCCCGAGTTGCCTCCACCACCGCCTGGCCCGCCTCCACCCACAAAAGACATAACGGACTGAACGCCGGGATCCTCCTGCACGATCGCTGCAATCTGCTTAACCTTAGGCTTCATCGAGTCGAAAGAGGCATCCATCTGCCCCCGAATTTGTCCGCCGATGCGTCCTGTATCTTGCTGCGGGAAAAATCCCTTCGGAACCAGAATGTACAGATACACATTCAGCACAAAGGTAAGGATCGTGATCGTAAGTACCAGCCCCTGGTGGTCTAGCACCCAGCTCAATCCGCGCTCATATTCTGCCGTCATCCAGGCAAGTGCCTGTTCGCCCCAACGATAAAACCTGCCGCGCTTCTTTGTCCCATGCGGCTGAATAAACTTGGCGCTCAACATCGGTGTCGTCGTCAGTGACACCACCAGCGACACAAGGATCGCCGCCGACAACGTCACCGCAAACTCACGGAACAGTCTTCCTACAATTCCACCCATCAACAGAATCGGGATGAACACTGCAATCAACGATGTGCTCATCGAGAGCACAGTGAATCCAATCTCCTTTGATCCAATCATCGCCGCATCAAACGGCGACTTGCCATTCTCCAGATGTCGGCTGATGTTCTCGATCACGACAATCGCATCGTCCACGACAAAGCCTGTCGAAATCGTCAGCGCCATCAGGCTCAGGTTGTCGAGCGTGTATCCCAACAGGTACATCACGCCGAATGTTCCCAGAAGGCTCAGCGGTACTGACACGCTTGGTATCAGCGTCGACCGAACCTCCCGCAGGAACACGAAAACTACCAGGATCACCAGCACGATCGAAATAATCAGCGTTCGCGTGACATCCTTCACAGAGGCCCGAATTGTCGTCGTTCTGTCCAGCGCCACATGCAACTGCACTGCGGGAGGTATCGATGCCTGCAGCATCGGCAATAGCGCCAGTACATTGTCGACCGTCTGAATTACATTCGCCGTTGACGTCTTGAAGACAATGACAAGAATCGCCGGTCTTCCATTGAAGAAGCCCGCCGTATGAATATCTTCAACACTGTCCACAACCCTGGCGACGTCCTGAATACGCACAACGCCATGTGCTGCAGCCGGACCCACCGGAACCGCCGTCGCAGTAGTTGCGGCAGCCCCGGAATTACCGGAAAGTGACGCCGTAGTATCGACAGCGCTTGCAGCCGAAGCCGGCAATCCGCTGTTCGCAGCCGCCGAGCTTACCGGTCCTTTGTCCGTGGCAATAATCAGCGGAGCATACGCCGGCGATCCAAATAATTGATCGGATGCGCTCACACTCCATCGGCGTTCGTCATTCTGCAGATAGCCCTTCGGCTGATTGACGTTGACCGTCCCTATCGCAGCCCGCAAGGCTTCCAGCCCAATTCCATAGTTCGCCAGTTGCGTCGGATTCGCCTCCACCCGCACCGCAGGCTTCGCGCTTCCTCCGCAGAACGTCTGCCCCACGCCATCCACCTGCGCGATCTTCTGCGCGAGAATGCTGTCGCACGCATCGTAGATCTGCGGGACAGTCAACGTGTCTGAAGTCAGCGCCAGAATCAAAATCGGCGAGTCTGAAGGATTAATCTTTCTATAAGTAGGATTGCTGGGCAGGTTCGACGGAAGCTGGCTTCTCGCCGCATTGATCGCCGCCTGTACATCACGTGCAGCTCCGTTTACATCCCGGTTCAGATCGAACTGCAGCGTAATCGACGTAGTCCCAAGTCCCGAAGACGACGTCATTTCGTTGATGCCGGCAATCTTCGCAAATTGTCTTTCCAGCGGCGTCGCTACAGCCGATGCCATCGTCTCCGGATCCGCTCCCGGCAGTCCCGCGCCAACCGAAATCACCGGATACTCCACCTGCGGCAAACTTGCCACCGGCAGCAATTTATAAGCCACGCAGCCGGCAAGAATAATCGCCACCGACATCAGCATCGTGGCGACCGGCCGCTTGATGAACGGCGCGGAAAAATGTACGCCCCCCGTCATCGGCAACCTCTCGGCTTCCTGTTGCGCCTCCGCTAAATCCCGATTTTTTTCTTCGTAGGCCATCAGTCCGCACTCACCGCATGTTCGTGCTCACGGAACTCTTCGTCCGCTTCTTTGGTATGCAGATACTTGCGTCCAATCCGGTCAAAGAATAGATAGACAACCGGAGTCGTATATAAGGTCAGTATCTGCGACACAATCAATCCGCCGACAATCGAGATCCCCAGCGGCCGACGCAACTCGCTTCCTGTTCCGGTTCCCATTGCCAACGGCAATCCGCCTAGCAGCGCGGCCATCGTCGTCATCATGATCGGCCGAAAGCGCAACAGGCACGCCTGATAAATCGCCTCTTCCGGTTCCATCCCATGATCGCGCTCAGCTTCCAACGCAAAGTCGATCATCATAATCGCGTTTTTCTTCACAATACCGATCAACAAAATAATGCCGATCAACGCAATCACGCTCAGATTGATATGGAAGATCAGCAGCGCAAGGATCGCCCCAACACCAGCCGAAGGCAGCGTCGAAAGAATCGTAATCGGATGGATGTAGCTCTCATACAGCACGCCCAACACGATATACACGACAATCAGCGCCGCCAGAATCAAGATCGGCTCGTTCGCCAGTGAAGCTTCAAACGCCCTCGCCGATCCCTGGAACTCTGTATTCACGCTCGGTGGAAGATTCAGTTCCTTCTTGGCTTTGTTCACCGCATCCACCGCGTCGCCAATCGATTTACCCGGCGCCAGGTTGAACGAAATCGTCACAACAGGGAACTGGTCCTGATGGTTGATCGCCAGCGCAGTTTGTCTCTCTTCAAGATGCGTAAATGTCGAGAGCGGAACCTGCGTCCCATTTGAGCTCTTCACATAAATGTTGTCCAGCGAAGATGGATTCAATTGGAACTTAGGAGCTACCTCCAGAATCACGTGATATTGATTCTGCTGCGTAAAGATCGTCGATACCTGCCGCTGACCAAACGAGTCATCCAGCGTATCGTCGATGTTCTGCGGCGTAATGCCCAGCCGCGACGCCGTGTCGCGGTCGATCACAAGATGCGCCTCAAGTCCGCTCAACTGCTGATCGCTGGCTACGTCCGTCAATATCGGAATCTGCCTCAGCTTGTCCATCAGCCGGTTCGTCCAGATAGCCAGTTCGTCCGCATTCGCCGACTGCACCGAATATTGATACTGCGTCCGGCTCACGCGATCCTCCACCGTCAGGTCCTGCAGCGGCTGTAGGTAAGTCTGGATTCCTTCTACCTGCGCCAGCCGAGGCTGAAGCCGTTGAATTACATCCGACGCAGAGTCCGACCGCGACTCGCGGTCCCGCAGATTAATCTGGATGCGCCCGCTGTTCAGCGTCGAGTTCGTCGCATCGATTCCGATGAACGAAGAGAGGCTCTCAACGTCCTTATCCTCAAGAATCACCTTTGCCAGCTGCTGCTGCCGTACAGCCATCGACGGAAAACTAATCGTCTGCGGTGCCTCAGTGATACCTAAAATCACACCCGTATCCTGCACCGGGAAGAAGCCCTTCGGAACAATGATGTACAGGAACACCGTCAGAACGAACGTAGCCAGTGTCACTAGCAGTGTCAGCGTCTGATGCCGCAGCACCCACCGCACGCCCACCGCATACTTCGCAATCACATAGTCGAAGAACTCTTCGCTCTTGCGATAAAACGCGTTCTGTTCGCTCGCCGGCGTGTGCTTCAGCAGCTTCGCGCTCATCATCGGCGTCAGCGTCAACGACACCACAGCCGAAACCAGAATCGTCACCGACAGCGTCACCGCAAACTCGCGGAACAGTCGCCCAACAATATCGCCCATGAACAGCAGCGGAATCAGCACCGCGATCAGCGAGACCGTCAACGAAAGAATCGTGAACCCGATCTGTTCCGATCCCTTCAGCGCCGCCTCCAGCGGATCGTCGCCTTCTTCCAGATAACGCGAGATGTTCTCGATCATTACGATCGCGTCGTCCACCACGAATCCAGTCGAAATCGTTAACGCCATCAAGCTCAGATTGTTGAGGCTGTACCCCAGCAGATACATCACACCGAACGTGCCCACAATCGACAGCGGCACCGCGACCGACGGAATGATCGTCGCCGCAATCGACCGCAGGAACAGGAAGATCACCATCACGACAAGTCCGATAGTCAGTACCAGCGAGAACTGTACGTCCTTTACCGATGCCCGGATCGTGTTCGTTCTGTCCGTCAACACCTTCAGCGTCACGCTTCCCGGCAGTGTCGATCGCAGCTGCGGCAGCAACCGCTGCACCTCATCCACAACGCCGATGATGTTCGCACCCGGTTGCCGCTGGATGTTCACGATCACCGCCGGCTTCAGCTCTGCCTCGCGCGCCGGCTGCTCCTTGCCGTCAGCATCTTTCCCCGCAGGTTGAGCAGCCATGCCCATCCATGCAGCTTGGTAAAGATTCTCCGCACTGTCGATCGCATTCGCTACATCCGACAACCGCACCGGCGATCCATTGCGATACGCGACAATAACCTGGCTGTAGTCCCTGCTCGTGAGCAACTGATCGTTCGCGCCGATCGTGAAAGCCTGATGCAGGCCATTCAAATTGCCCTTCGCCTGGTCCACGTTTGTCGTGCCCAGCGCGGTCCGCAGATCCTCCATGCTCATGCCATAGTTGGCCAGAGCTGTCGGGTTCGCCTGAATTCGTACCGCAGGCTTCTGTCCGCCGTTAATCGATACCAACCCAACGCCTGAAAGCTGCGAGATCTTCTGCGCCAGCACGGTATCCGCGAGGTCTTCCACCTTCGTCAGTGGAAGCGAGTCGCTCGTCAGCGCCAGCGTCATGATCGGCGCATCGGCAGGGTTCACCTTGCTGTACACCGGCGGATTCGGCAGGTCCTTCGGCAGATAACTGAATGCCGCATTAATCGCCGCCTGCACATCCTGCTGTGCCACGTCGATCGACTCCGAAAGTTGGAACTGCAGCGTAATCACACTGCCGCCGCCGGAGCTGGTCGACGTCATCTGGCTCAGGCCCGGTATCTGCCCAAACTGCCTTTCCAGTGGAGCGGTTACCGACGATGCCATCACCTCCGGACTCGCGCCCGGATAAAACGTTTGCACCTGGATCGTCGGATAGTCCACCTGCGGCAGCGCCGAAACCGGCAATTGCAGGTACGCGACCCACCCCGCAAGCAAAATGGCCACCATCAAAAGCGAGGTGGCCACCGGCCGAAGAATAAATGGCCTTGATGGGCTCATGGACGCGAACCTCCATTACCACCGGCCTGCGGTGCATGCTGACCGCTTTGTCCCGCCTGGCCGGTGTTGGAGGTATCGTGCGACGTATCAGGATTGGCCGCAGCACTTCCACCTGCGGCCGTGTCCGAGCCACGAAGCTTGTTTGAAGTCGCCTGTCGCGGTATCACCCTGCTTCCATTCCGCAGCTTCTCTTGTCCATCGACCACAATAGGATCGCCCGGATTCACTCCGCCGTTCAAAATCACTTGAGTTCCTTCGGTCAACTCCACGTTCACCTGTCGTGCTTCAACGTAATAGTGAGGAGCGTTTTGTCCAGTTCCACCGCCGCTCGCTGCAGCGCCGCCCTTACCTGCGCGCCGTGGCGGCGTCACTCCGGTGCTGCCGTTATCCTGCAGGTTCGCTGGCGGGTCTCCCGGTTTCACTACAAACACAAACGTTCCCTGGGATCCGGTCTGCAGCGCAGCTGCGGGAATCACAATCGCATTTGGCCTCTGCTGCAGAATCAGCCGTATATTCACAAACTGGTTCGGAAACAGCGCGCCGTCCTTGTTGTCAAAGACCGCCTTCGCCTTTACCGTGCCCGTCGTCGTGTCGATCTGGTTGTCCACCGTCAACAAGGTGCCGCTCGCCAGATGCGTCGCACCCGAGCGGTCATATGCCTCCACTGCCAGCTTGTGTCCACCTTGAGTCAGCTTCAACACCTCCGGCAGGCGATCTTCCGGGATCGTGAAGATCACCGAAATCGGCTGCAACTGCGTGACGACTAGCAGTCCGGTCGTATCCGACGCATGGACGATGTTTCCGGCATCCACCTGCCGCAAACCCACCACGCCATCGATCGGCGACGTAATCCTCGTGTATCCCAGGTTTACTTTGGCCGCCTCAATCGCAGCCTTGTCCGCATCGATCGTTCCCTGCGCCTGGCCTGCGGTCGATATCTGGGCCTGCTGGCTCTCCTTCGAAACCACTCCCGCCTGAAGCAACGCCGTATATCGAGCAGCCTCGGCATGCGCATTCACCGCATTGGCCTCGTCCTTCACCAACTGCCCCTGGGCCTGCTCCAGCGCGGCCTGGTAAGGCTTTGGATCGATCTCCACCAGCAGCTCGCCCTTTCTCACCCGCTGCCCCTCTTGAACATTGACCGACATCAACTGGCCATCCACCCGCGACTTGATCGTCACGGTGTTATAGGCCGTCACCGTCCCCAGCTGTGTCAGGTAAATCGGCATCGTCTTCTGCTGCACCAGGGCGGTCTGCACCGGAATCGGCCGGTCCGCTGCCGCCTGCAGCTTCTGGCTTTGCAATGCCTGCTCCTGCGTGTTCTTGCGGATCTTCCACACCGCTGCTCCCACTGCCAGCAGAATCACGAGGACTACAATCAGCTTCCGCACCGCTCCACCCTTCGGCGATTCAGGCGCAGGCAATGCCTTCACCGGCTCCGCAGAGGGAAGCGCTATAGGGGGCTCTTGTTCCTTTATCGAGGCAGACGACATTACGCGATCACCATTCGTTTCATGATTAGAATCGGTTACTTCTTGTTGAAAAAATCAGATAGTTTGGATATCTGAGAATAAATGATAATGACGTTTAAAGGCCCTTGAAGGTTTCCATTCATTGACCTGCGGTATAAAACTAGGGGTAGGATCGCAGGAAATCAGCCATAAACTTGTCTTTGAAGAGACAACTACACTGACGGAAGCGTAATCCGTGTTCGGTAAGCGCACAAACCTCAAGCCTTGGCTTACAGCCTCAATAGGAAGGATACTCCTTTGCCCATTCCGGCCTCCTCAGCTGAGATCGCTACGCTTCCGGCTCTCTGTGTCGACCTTGACGGTACCCTCGTCAAATCAGACACTCTCGTCGACTCGACACTCGCCCTCGCCCGCTACAATCCCTCGGCCCTTCTTAATCTTCCCGGTTGGCTTCTCCAGGGCAAAGCCTCCCTAAAACGCCACATCGCATCTGCTGTTCAGTTAGATGTTGTTCATCTACCCTATAACCGCGAATTATTGCAATTTCTTGAGCAGCAGCACGCCACTGGCCGCCCCATCTATCTCGCCACTGCCGCCGACTCTGCTACTGCCCAGCGTATAGCGGACCATCTCGGCCTCTTCGCCGGCGTCCTCTGCTCCGATGGAACCACTAACCTAGCCGGAAAGAACAAGTTAGCCGCATTCCGCGAGCGCTTCGCCGACGACTTCTCTTACATCGGCAACGCCACGCCCGACCTTTGTCTGCTCCAAAGCTGCAAGGAGCCCATGGTCGCAAACCCCACTCCCGGCCTCCGCTCCGCCCTCCGCCGAGCCAAAATTACCCCGGTCCGCACCTTTACCGAACAGGTTTCCCCACTCAAAGCGTGGCCCAAAGCCATCCGCCTCCACCAGTGGGCCAAAAACACTCTCATCTTCGTTCCCATGCTTCTGGCCCACGCCTGGGCCGCCAGCCACGTCATCGGCACCCTCCTTGCCTTCTTCAGCTTCGGCCTCTGCGCCTCCGCCACCTACATCGTCAACGACCTTCTCGACCTCGAAGCCGACCGTCTGCATCCGCGCAAACGTCGCCGCCCCTTTGCCTCCGGAGATCTCTCCGCCATCTCGGGGATCGCCGTCGTTGTCCTTTTCCTTCTCGCCTCTCTCATCATCGCTGTCCTGTTGCCTCACATTGTGACGCGCATCTCCCATGGCCCGGCACTTCGTCGTCCCTACCAATTCCTCATCTGGCTTGGCATCTATTGCGTCACCACCCTGGCCTACTCGCTCCGTCTCAAACGCGCCGTCCTCGTCGACGTCATCGTCCTCTCCGGCCTCTACACCGTCCGCATCATCGCCGGAGCAGCTGCCGCCGGCATCCCCCTCTCCACTTGGCTCGGCAGCTTCAGCATCTTCTTCTTCCTCTCCCTCGCCTTCGTCAAACGCTTCGCCGAACTTGAAAACCTGCGCGAGCGTGGCGGCGCCTCCGCCAAAGGCCGTGGCTACCACGTCTCCGACATCGAGCAGCTCCGCAGCTTCGGCTCGGCCAGCGGATACGCCTCCGTCGTCGTCCTCACCCTCTACATCTCCAACCTCAACGCCGACGCCGCACTCCTCTATCGCCATATCAACCGTCTCTGGCTTCTGGTCCCCATCGTTCTTCTATGGCTAAGCCGCCTCTGGCTCCAGGCCTCCCGGGGCGAGCTCGACGAAGATCCCGTCGTCTACGCCATCACCGACCGCCGCAGCCTCTTTCTCGGTCTCCTCGTCATAGCTGTAGTCCTCTCCGCCCTTTAACGCTCTTGCCCCTACTACGCTTGTCATTCTGAGCGCAGCGAAGAACCCCCGCATCTCGCTTTTTGCTGTTGCAGTTTTAATGTCAACACAAACGATCGGGTGCCCCATTCATCGCAGTCTCATCGCGATGAGTGGGAAAGTAGAACTCTCCCCAGCAGTTGCAGTTGCTTGTTCTCCTCAAACCACCCACAAACACTGGCTGAACACCGAGTGCCGATGCCCCATCCGTCGCGTCTTTACGAAGGGTGGGTATTCGCGCCACGCGCGAACCGCCTTTCTCTCCGGTCATTTATCCTGATCTAGCCGACAATGAACATCACCATCCCGCACCTCACGTCCTACGACGAGCCCGCTCTCGAAGCTGCCTTCGCCACCCTCAGCGAAGAAGTCCGCACCACCGCCTCTGAGACGGCCACCTCCGACCCCGAGGCCTTTCGCCTCCACTGGCTAGGGCGCAAACAGGGCCGCCTCAAACTCATCAGCGAAGCCTGGCTCAAGTCCGCCCCACCCGAAGCCCGCAAACCCCTCGGCATCCGCTTCAACCAGCTCAAGCAGCAGATCGAGCAGGCCCTGGATGCGCCGACTTCGGCGAAAGCCGAGGCGGCAGCGAACGCGCAGGGAATTGACATCACCCTCCCCGGCACCGTCCGCGCCCCCGGCATCCCTCACCCTCTCCTCAAGACCATGCACGAGATCGTCCAGGTCTTCCACCACCTCGGCTACAGCACCAACCTCGGCCCCCAGGTCGAAACCGACTTCTATAACTTCGAAGCCCTCAACTTCCCCCCCAACCACCCCGCGCGCGACACCCAGGACACCCTCCAGATCGCCCACCAATCCGCGAAGCCATCACGCGACCGCCTCCTCATGCGCACCCACACCAGCCCGGTCCAAATCCGCACCATGGTCGCGCAAGCCCCGCCCATCCGCATCGTCATCCCCGGCAAAGTCCACCGCAACGACGCCGCCGACGCCACCCACTCCCCCATCTTCCATCAGGTCGAAGGCCTCTGCGTCGATACCAACATCACCTTCTCCGACCTCAAGGGCACGCTCGACCACGCCATGAAGGCCCTCTTCGGCTCAGACGTCAAAACCCGCTTCTTCCCCTCGTTCTTCCCCTTTACCGAGCCATCCGCCGACGTCCAGATCTCCTGCATCTTCTGCGGAGGCAAGGGCTGCCGCAAGTGCAAGCACTCCGGCTGGATCGAGCTCCTCGGCTGCGGCATGGTCGACCCCGCCGTCTTCGCCGCCGTCACCGAAGAACGCCGCAAGCTAGGCTTCGATGACGACGCCTACAACCCCGATCGCATCACCGGCTTCGCCTTCGGCATGGGCGTCGAGCGCATCGCCATGATCCAGCACGGCATCTCCGACATAGGCCACTTCTACTCCGGAGACATGCGCTTCCTCGAGCAATTCGCTTGAAGCCACCACAACGAAAGACGATCCACCAGCGAACTATTGAAAGCTGCTGCGCAAGCTGTCCAGGTTCTGCGGTCGCACCCGAATGATGCCCCTCCGCGGGCTATCGATATCCGCGATCAGGAAAAACGAAACCGCAACCACCAGCGGCAGAATCACAAGCAGCTTCATCGCAAACTTCCGCGATCCGTAACCCAGCAGCCCATTGCAGAAGATCGCAATCGCGAACATCAGGATCCACGCAGCATCAGGAATTCTGTTCCACCACGCAGCTTGGGTGTATCCCTGCGAGTTCAGCACATCGTTCATGCCTCCAACGGCCAAAGCAATCACAGGAGTCGGCTGCGCCATCGCCGGCCGCGATGCTGCAACCCAAAGCTCGTTCTGTATCCTGGCGGTCTCCGCATTGATCTTCGCTAAATCATCCGGATCGCGCGTCACGTAAAACGCGATGCGCAAATCGGTATACTTCCGCAGGAGTTCGCGTACCCGGGCCGCCTCCGCCGGTGGCAGCAGGTCCGCGCGAGCGTACTCGGTTCCAATTGCGTTCGCCTCAGCTTCTTCATACGTCTTGCGCTGGTCGTATCTTGCAATTGCCATCGAGAAGCTGAATCCGATAATCAGACCAAGCAGGGTCAGCGTCGCTCCCTGAACCACGCTGAAATCCGCACGCGCATCCTCAGGCACTGCATCCGCTCGCTTTTTCAGGCGCCCGCCCACCCACGCAGCCAACCAGAGCAGAAAAAAGGCGATCACCAAAATCAGAAACGGATATTTCACCAGATCCTCCACGCAGCTCCTTCCTCGCCTATCCGAACGATCGGGGAGCACTACATCAACAAGCAACAGAAAGAAAAGCAGCATCCTTCAAAGACGCTACCACCCGCACGCTTGACTCCGGCTACGCAAGCTTCTTCTTCGGTCCATCCAGAAACCCAAACAGCATATGCAGCAAAGCCAGCACCAGCGCGCCAAGGAAGGCGGCCTTCCAGGTCATCACCGCGAATCCCGGCACAAACTTACTCGAGAACATCAGAATCACTGCATTGATAAACAGGAAGAAGATCCCGAACGTCAGAATCCCGATCGGCAGCGTAATCAGTTTCAGAAAAAGTCCCAGCGTCGCGTTGAACAGCCCAATCACAATCACCGCAATCAAGGCCGACACAAAGCCGCTGACAACAAAACCTTCCACGATATGCGAAACCACCAGCAATGCCACCGCATTCAAAATCCAGTGCAGAAACAGACGAACCATAGCCAGTCCCTTTCAGCCGACAATTTGAACACCCGGATTCGCACTCAGCGCTTCCGCCACACGAGCATACCCGATCCTCACCCCGGCCCACGCATTTTTCTTCTTCAGGCAACAAACTACTTCGCCAGCTCGTGGTCGTAGCTGATCACTCGCGTGACCTTCCAAGCCCCATCCTTGTACTGCCACAGATGAACAAACTTTGCCTCTCCCACCACCCCATAGTCCTGCGCCCCCGGATGATGAAACCGATGCACGCCAATCTCCACCGCCCCATATCCCTTCAGCGGATACACCTCCAGCGATCCCTTCACCAGCTCCCGCGTCACCTTCCCGCAGATATTGTTTTTAATCGCATCCGTAAAATTCTTCTTCCCCACCGCAAGCCCGGTCTTATCGTGATAAAACTCCAGATCGTCCGACACCATCGAGCCCAGCTTATCGATATCGCAGGTGTTGTAAGCATCGAACAGCTGCGTATCCAGCGCCGTAATCGCACTCGTAAGCTCCGCATCCGTCTTAATCGCATCGAGCGCCGGAACCGCCTGAGCCTCCGCCTTCATCAATCCACTCACCAAAACCACCGTCATCATCAACGCAGAAAAATTCTTCATCGAATATCACCTCGCCTGAAAGTCATAACCCTCCGCAATACGCAACCACCCATCAAAATGTTCGCAGGCATTAAACTGAGTTCAGGAGAACGCACAACAATGGGCAAGCAATTCGAGCGCATCGAACCCACTCACCGCGACTTCATCGAGCGTCAGCACATCTTCTTCAACGCCTCCGCCGCTCCCTCAGGCCGCGTCAACGTCTCACCCCGCGACGTCGCCGCCCTCCGCATCCTCGATCCCCACACCGTCATCTATCTCGACCGCACCGGCAGCGGCAACGAGACCGCCGCCCACCTCCTCCTCAACGACCGCCTCACCATGATGTTCTGCGCCTTCGAAGGCTCCCCCATGATCCTTCGCCTCTACGGCCACGCCCGCATCATTCCCCGCCACAGGCCCGAATACGACACTCTCCTCGCCGCTCACTTCGACAACACCGAGTTTCCCGGCGCCCGCCAGATGCTCATGCTCCACGTCGACCTCGTCCAAACCTCCTGTGGCATGAGCGTCCCTTTCTTCGACTACGTCAGCGAGCGCGACCAACTCGACCGCTGGGCCGAAGCCAAAGGCGAAGCCGCTCTCGAAGACTACCGCCTCAAAAAGAATACCCACAGCATCGACGGCTACCCCACCGGCATGTTCGTCGAAGAGCCCGTTTCATAACGCGAACCTTATTATCATTCACTATGAAGATTCTTCTAACGCTTCTCATCTTGTCCGCATCATGTTTTGCTGAAGAGCCTTGCGGTCTCCGCTCGATGACGGATACGACACCATTGCTTTATCCACCCATCGCGCGGGCAGCTCATGTAGAAGGTATTGTCATCCTCATGGTCGCCTTCAAACTGAGCGGCGAAGTCCAAAATATCGAAGTGCTCAGCGGTCATCAACTTTTGCGAGGCTCAGCAACGGCCTATGTGCAAGGTTTACGCGCCAATCAATATGGTGGTACTCGAACCTGCCCCGTCGTCATCCGGTATGTGCTCCAACCCATTGATTCAGCGCCGCGCACTATTGAGAAAAAGGACATTCAACACGTGACGATCTATGCAAATCAAGTACCCGTCTACACAATGTACGAATCCGCAGGAAAGTGAATACAGCACTTTTGGATCTTCTGGTCACCGGGCGGACCGCAACATTTAGACTAATAACCGTCCATCATGAAGATCCTTACCGAGTGGCTTCGCCACTACCTGCCCACCCTCCCCGTCACCGACCGGCAACTAGCCGACGACCTCACCCTGCGCGGAATAGCCGTTGAAGGTGTGCATCCACTAGGTGAAAACAATGGCCACCTCTTCGAGATGGACATCACCACCAACCGCGTCGACGCCATGAACCACTACGGCATCGCCCGCGAAGCCGCCACCATCTACAACCTCCCGCTCACCCCCCTCAACACCAAGCTCCCCGTCGGCACCCTCGTCGACGCGCCCTTCCCCGTCCGCATCGCCCCCGACGCCAAAGGTCTCTGCGGCCGCTTCACCGCCCAAGTCCTCCGCGGCATCACCATCGCTCCCAGCAACGGCCCCATCGCCGAATACTTCACCCTCCTCGGCCAGAAGCAAATTTCCAACGCCGTAGACGCCAGCAACTTCGTCCTCCTCGGCATGGGCCACCCCACCCACGCCTTCGACCTCGACAAGATCGAAGGCGGCATCGTAGTCCGCCTCGCCCGCAAGGGCGAAAAACTCAAGCTCCTCGACGGAACCGAGCGCACCCTCGAAGCAGACGACCTCGTCGTAGCCGACGAAAAGAAGGCCCTCGCACTAGCCGGAGTCATGGGCGGCTGGGACTCCATGATCACCCCCGAAACCAAAAACATCCTCATCGAGGCCGCCTGGTTCGATCCCGCCTCCGTCCGTCGCAGCTCACGCCGTCATCTCCTCCACACCGACGCCTCCCACCGCTTCGAGCGCGGGGCCGACTTCAACGCTGCCCCTGTCGCCAACGCACTCGTCTCTCAACTAATCCTGCAAGCCGGCGGCAAGATCGAAGGCGAGCTTATCGACGTCATCGACCCCGATGTAGCCGCAAAGACCGCCAACCGCCCCACCATCGAGCTCTCTGTAAAACAAGTCCAGCGCCACCTCGGCAAGACCATCGACCCCGCAGGCATCACCGGCGAAATCGTCGCTCGCTACCTCTCCTCACTCGGCTGCGAGCTCATCCTCCACGGACTCGACATCTACCTCACGAAGCTCCCCTCCTGGCGCCTCGACCTCGAACGCGAGATCGACCTCGTCGAAGAAGTAGCCCGCGTCTACGGCTACAACGGCTTCGCCAATACCATCCCCACGGCGCTCCCCGTCATCGCCAACCCCATCGCAGCCAAAGAGGCTGCTATCCAC
Organism: Edaphobacter sp.; assembly: GCA_035317185.1. Lineage (GTDB taxonomy): Bacteria > Acidobacteriota > Terriglobia > Terriglobales > Acidobacteriaceae > Edaphobacter. The sequence goes on along the minus strand of DATHHN010000042.1, from coordinate 147,371 downwards.
ACCCGCCTCCTCGCCCTCGGCTTCAGCGAGTCCATCTCCAGCACCTTCGCCAGCCAGCAGGACTCCAACCTCTTCACCACCAACACACCGGGCGCCTTGAATACCCCGGTTGCCCCCAATAACCCGGGTGCCCCATACATGGCGGTCTCATCGCCATGTGTGGGCAATCGCGACAGCGATCCGCTTTCTTCCAACGCCGCGAAGAACACTCCAGTCCCCATGGAAAACCCCCTCTCCGAGGAAGCGTCCCTCCTTCGCCCCTCGCTGGTCCCCGGCATGGTCACCATGCTCAGCCACAACCTCAATCGAGACGTCAAAGAGGTACGCCTCTTCGAACAAGGCCAGACCTTCACCGGCACCATCCCCGCCGACGCCTCTTACATCGCCGACGTCCACGAGACCCCATCCCTCTCCCTCGGCCTAACCACCGCGACCCCGCAGGCCTCCAGCCTCTATACCGCAGCCGACGCCCCTTTCTTCGAGCTCAAGGGAGCCATCGAATCACTCCTCTCCCTCTTCACGCCCGCCGGAGGCCCAGCCGCCCTCACCTTCACGCCCGAAGCTCCTTCCTGGCTCCAATCCGGCCGCTCCGCTACGGCTCTGCTCAACAATCAGCCCATCGCCCACTTCGGCGAACTGACTCAAACCCAGACCCAGCACCGCAAACTCCGCCAGCCCGTCTACCTCGCCGAGCTCAACCTCGCCGCCCTCTACGATCTCCCTCTGAAGAAGGTCACAGCCCACGACATCTCCCGCTATCAGGCCGTCGAGCGCGACTTCTCCTTCGTCTTCCCCAACTCCGTCCAATGGCACACCATCTCCTCCGCCATCCAGGCCCTAAGCATCCCCGAGCTGCAGAGCTTAAAGCCCATCGAAGTCTGGCGCGACGAGAAGAAGTACCCCGGCGTCTACTCCCACCTCATCCGCACCGTCTTCCAGTCCCCCGACCGCACCCTCCGCGACGAAGACCTCACCACCTGGTCCACCCAAATCGTCCAAACCCTCACCAACCTCGGCGGAACCCAACGCGCCTGAGCTGTTGCCTTTCTTGCTTTGTTTTTGCCTTTGCCTCTCTTGCTTGTCATCCCGAAGGGGACCTGCTGTTGTCTGTTCCCATCATCCAAACCAAGACAGCCAGGGTGCCCCATCCATCGCAGTCCTATCGCGATGGGTGGGAATGTAATTCTCTTCCTGGCCAGCTTTCGCAGTTGCAGTTGCTTTTGTCTTTACCCGTCATTCTGAGCGAAGCGATCCGACCCCAAAAATATATCCCAGAAATCTGCATAATTTCCGGCAACCAAAAAGCTCCCGCCAACAAACCACGTTTGCCACACCATTCACCACGTCTTGTAACAAAAAAACCACGAAGAACAGCCCATTTTTCGCAAAAACCCCTCATTTCATCACGCCAGAAAAAATCGCAAACAAATCCGCACCAAGCCAGGTTCCTCCCCCATAAAAATCCACTTCGTTCGCGTCTATACTTCAAAAGATATGAGTACATCCACCATCAGCGTCGACGAGTTCCAGGCTCTTGAGCAAAAAGTCCTTCGTGCCGTAGAAATCGTCAAGCAGGAGCGCGAAGCCCGCGCCAAAGCCGAAGCCGAAATCGCCAATCTCCGCGAACAGCTTGAGTTCCAGACCCTCCTCGCCACCGAAGCCCAGGCCTCCATCACCACCCTCAACAAAGAGCGCGACGGTGTCCGCCAGCGCGTCGAAAAGATGCTCCAGCAGATGGACGATCTCCTCTAAATTCAATAGATAGGAGGCACATGGAACAGACCCTTGAAGCACCGGCCGAACCCCAGTCCATCGCCGTAGAAATCTACGACCAGGTCTACCATCTCCGCGGCACCGATTACGCCTACATCGAGCGCCTCGCCCAGATCGTAGACGCCAAGATGCGCGCCGTCTCCGCTCACGGCAACACCGTCGATTCGCTCCGCGTCGCCGTCCTCGCCTCCCTCAACATCGCCGACGAGCTCTACGCCTCACGCCAGCGTTATGAGCAGCTTGCAGGCTCCATTCAGACCTCGCAGACCACCATCCGCTCCCGCGCCGGCAACCTCGCCCACATGCTCGACGAGGTCCTCGAAGACCGCAAAGTCGGTTAGCCCAGTTTTTTCTTGAACTTCCATCCCACCCCAGAGATGATGGTCACTCAGCAGCCATCCTCTCTGAGGTTTGACCATGCGCCGCCAGATCATCTCTGCCTCCCTCTGTCTCCTCTTCCCCTTCTGCCTGCGAATCGCAAACGCCCAGCAAACACAAGCCTTTCGTACCGATCCCAAATTTATATCAGCAATGGCCGAAGCCAAAACGCTGGTCACTCGTCGCCAATATATCTTCGCAATCGACTCCTACAAAAAAGCAAACAAGGTCGCCGGCGGCCAGTGCGCCGACTGCCTCTCCCAGATATTAAGTCTGCAAATGAGTATGGGCAGTTACAAGGATGCTGTGGCCACAGCAACTGCGCTGGAAACCCTTGCCACCACGCCCGCTGACAAGTCCCTCGCAAAGTTCAATCGCGGCCAAGCCCTCTATCTACAGGCAGGCGACAAGGGTAAACCGGAGTTGTTGAACGCCGCTCACACCGCCTTCCAAGCTGCTCTGGTAGACAATCCGAAGAACGCCAACGCTCTCTACCTCGATGGCCACGCGCTGGCCAAGTTAGGCAAGATGGACGAAGCCCGCGATGACTTCAAAGCTTGCGTCAGCTGTGTCAGCCCGAAAGATCCTGCTTACGTCAGAGCCAAACACTTCGCGGAAAATCCTGCGCTGTCGCTCGCAAAAATGGCCCCAGCCTTCACAGTCACAGCCCTTGACGGTTCAAGGTTCAACCTCGATGAGATGGGGGGCCGCGTCGTCCTCATCGATTTCTGGGCTACCTGGTGCGGTCCCTGCAACGCCGAACTCCCGCACATTAAGAAGATTGCAAAGGAGTTCGCCGGGCAGCCTCTCGTTATCATCAGCGTGAGTTGGGACTCAGACACCGCTAAATGGAAGAACTTTATCGCCAGGAACGAAATGACCTGGGTCCAGTACCTCGATGCAGACCACTCCCTCAGCAAAAACTTCGGCGTAGAGGCTATCCCTCACTACTTCACCATCGATTCCGACGGTGTCCTCACCGCCGAGATGATGGGTTCAGGTTCCGATGTCGAGGGAAAGCTCAAGAAACTCGTTGCCAAGGCCAAAGCCGCCGGGGCCACCGCCCTGCCGGTCGTAGTCGGCAACTAACCACGCTACCCATAGAATTCTGAAAGAGAGCATAGCTCCCTGACCGGAAGGAAGTTACATGTACATCCCCAAAGCCTTTGAAGAGAACCGTCTGCCGGTCCTCCACGATCTCATCGAAGCACAACCATTTGCCTCGCTCATTACCATGGGATCCTCCGGCCTCTTTGCCTCCCATCTCCCCATGGTGCTGGATCGCCAGGCCGGAACCAACGGCATTCTGAGAGGTCACCTCTCCCGCGCAAACCGGCAGTGGCGGGAGCTTTCCCCAGAGATCGAAGCTCTCGCAATCTTCTCCGGCCCGCAGCACTACATCACCCCCAACTGGTATCCGGAAAAGCAGGACACAGGTAAGGTCGTTCCCACCTGGAACTACGCTGTAGTCCATGCCTACGGCAATCTCAAGATCATCGAGGACACAACTTGGCTCCTCCAACATCTCCAGACCCTTACCGGCATCCACGAAGCTGCCTCGCCAACACCTTGGCAAGTGAGCGACGCACCCCACGACTACATCGAGTCCCAAATCAAAGGCATCATCGGCCTCGAGTTCTCCATTGGCCGCCTCGAAGGCAAGTGGAAAGTCAGCCAGAACCGTTCCGAGCGTGATCGAATCGGAGTCTCCGACGGCCTTGAACGCCTCGATACCGACGAGAGCCTGGCAATGAAACTCCTGGTCGATCGATCGCGCAGCTAACCCACCTTTCCTGCCCAACTTGCAATCACACTCCCGCACAGGTAGCATCCATCTCAAGAGACCGGCCTGCTAAGCAGGTACGCGATCCACGCTGGTTGAACCAACATTCATTGAACAGGGGCCTGGCTCGTATACATGGTTCGGTGTGCAGTGTCCGCCAGTCCGGAATGCCTAAAGAACCACGGCAGGGTCCCGCCGTCTTAGGACGGGTTCACCAGCGCTTCGTCGTACGGCCCCGGCGGGTCGGTTTTCTTGCTTTCGTTTCAGTTTGTTTAGATCGTTCTCTTCCTTGCATCCTTATATTCTCCACTTCGGCAGCGTCTTCCTTCCTACCTTCGGCGTCCTCGCCGCGGGGGGTCTCATGGCCGCGCTTTTCTTAAGCCTTCGCACCGCTGCAACGGTAGGGCTCAGCCCAGATAAACTCTGGAACGCCGGACTCTTCGCAATCCTCTCGGCTTTTGCGCTTTCTCGCCTGCTTTTGGTTCTCACAAACCTGCAGACATTCCGAGCTTACCCTGTCCTCCTGCTCACCGTGCCCTCTCTTACAGTCATGGGTCTCCTCCTGACGGCCATCGTGACCCTGATCTATCTCCGTCTTCGCAATCTGCCTCTTCTGCGCACCCTGGACGCCTGGGCACCTTGCGCCACGCTCACATGGGCCTTTCTTGCGCTAGGCCACTTCGCCGAAGGCACCGACCCTGGGCTCCCCACGTCGCTTCCCTGGGGGATGGCCATTCCTCCGGATAACGCTCCCCGCCTTCATCCCGTCCCGCTCTACGCCGCCTTCGCCGCTTTACTCATCACCGCAGGTCTGCTCCGATACCTCTCACCTAAACGCATCTCTGGTGAGACATTCGCCCTTGCCCTTGCTGCGTCGGGCGTAACCCAGTTCCTCATCACTTTCCTGCGCCAGCCCAACCCCTACCCCGTTCCCTTTGGAAATGTCCTCGATCCGATCCAGTGGATTTCCCTTGGCATGATCGTCACTGCCGGCCTCATCTCCCTGCCATCCCGAAAGCTGGTCTCTCATGCCGTCTAAAAATATGCTCCCAAAGGGGCAGCGCCGTCGCACGGTAAAGCACGAATACCGCGCCACCCGCGGCGTCGAAGAAGCGACCCCGCCACCCATCCCCGTGCTCGACGTAGACTTCGACGATGACGCCGAGGATCATATTCACACCTTCACCGCCGATCCCGCCGCCGCCAACCTGCGCCTCGACCAGTATCTTGCCCAGGCGATTCCGGATATCAGCCGCGCCCGCGTCCAACTCCTCATCGAGAGCGGCCAGGTCCGCGTCGAAGGCCAAACCGCAAAGCCTAAGCAGAAGCTTCACGGCGGCGAATCCATCGAGATCGAAGGCGCGCCGCATCCGCCTCCGCTCCACGCCGAGGCCGAAGACATACCCCTCGACATTCTCTATGAAGACGATCATCTAGCCGTTATCAACAAGCCCGCCGGCATGATGGTCCACGCCGGCTCAGGTGCCACCGACGACGCACGCAATCGCGGCACCCTCGTCAACGCTCTTCTCCACCACTTCAATCATCTCTCCGACGTCGGCGGCGACCTCCGCCCTGGCATCGTCCATCGCCTCGACAAGCAAACCAGCGGCATCATCCTCGTGGCCAAGGATGACAGCACTCACCGCAAACTCGGCGACATGTTCTCCCGCCGCCAGGTCGCCAAAACGTACATCGCCCTCGTCCACGGAAATGTAGCCAAAGACAATACCACCGTCACCCTCCCCATTGCCCGCGACCTCATCCGGCGCACCCGCATGACCACCCGCCGTTCCGACGGACGTTCCGCAACCTCACACGTCAAGGTACTCGAGCGCATTCAGTCTTCCTACGGAGTCTTCACGCTCATCGAGGTCCGCATCGAAACCGGCCGCACCCATCAAATTCGCGTCCACATGCAGTCCCTTGGCCACCCCGTCGTCGGCGATACCCTCTACGGAGCTCCCCACGTTATTCCCGGTCTCGCCCCTGAACTCAATCTGGACAGAAACTTTCTTCACGCTGCCCATCTTTCCTTTGCCCATCCCAAAACCAGTAAGGCAATGGACATCGATGCTCCTCTGCCTCCAGGGCTTAAAGCGTTTCTCGAAGTAATCCGCGCCGATTAGCGCCCAATTTGAGTAGAATTATAAAAGTGACTGCAATTAAGCGAACGAACCGTATGCCCCGTCTGTACCCTTTGGCTCTTCTCCCACTCGCCCTGGTGTTCGCCTCGCCGCTACACGGACAAACAGCGACCCAGCCTCCGCCAACCACGCCTCAAACGACGGCTCAGCAGACTACGCCAGCGACCCCTCAGCAGACGCCGCAAAGTGCGTCAGCCGTGTCTCAGCCAGCTGCCCAGAATACGCCCGCAGCGACACCGCCGCCGTTACCTGCCACAAATCAGGCCACGCCCTCACAGGATGAGCCCATCACGACCATCAAGGTTCAGGTCAATGAGGTCAATCTCGTCTTCACTGTAACCGATAAAAAGGGCCGCTTCGTCACCGGCCTCAAGCGCGAAAACTTCGGTCTCCTCGATGATCAGCGTCCTCCCGTCGCCGTCCTCCGTTTCACCCAGCAGACGAATCTGCCTCTGCGTGTCGGCATCATGCTCGATACTTCAAGCTCCATTCGCCAGCGCTTCCAATTCGAGCAGGACTCCGCCATCGAGTTCCTTCTGCAGGTTCTCCACCGCAACGACCGTGCCTTTGTCGAAGGCTTCGACATCCAGACTGACGTCGAACAGGACTTCACCAACAACATCGATCTTCTCAATCAGGGAATCCGTAAGCTGCGTCCAGGCGGCGGTACCGCACTGTTCGACGCGCTTTACAAAACCTGCCGCGATCAGATGTTGACCCTCAAGGAAGAGGGGGCTGTACGCCGCGCTCTCATCCTCGTCTCTGACGGCGATGACAACTACAGCCGTGCCCAGGAGTCTGACGCCATCAAGATGTGTCAGCGCGCCGAGACCATCGTCTACACCATCAGCACCAACGTCAGCCCCAGCAGGGACAAAGGTGACGAAGTGCTTCGCGCCATCTCCGAAGCCACCGGCGGTCAGGCCTTCTACCCAACTCGTATTGAGGACGTCGCTACCGGCTTCCGCAATATCGAAGAGGAACTTCGCAGCCAGTATCTCCTCGTCTACCGGCCAGCAGACTTGAAGCAGGATGGAGCCTTCCGCACCATCTATCTGCATGCGCTCGACGAGCGCTACCACGTCCGGGCTCAGAAAGGTTACTTCGCACCCCGTCCACCGCAGTAAAACCAGCCAAATTTAGAAGTTGGAAAAATCCCACCTAAACATACCGGTGGGATTTTTCTTTTCCCCATGCAATAGCCGAGTAACTATCCGAGCGAATCTGTGTCTAAGAAACAGAGGCATTTTTGTAATGATCCGCTCCTCTCTCCTCGCTGTTGCCTTCGCCATTGTTGTTCCACTTGCATCGGCGCAGCAACCCGCCGGCATCACTCAGACGCTGAACGACCTTGCCGATCAGCCCGCCACGCATGTCTCCTTCACCTTCGACCGGTCCATGCTCAGCTATGCCACCAGCTTCATCGACAATGGCAACGTCGACGTCAAACGAGCCGCCGCTGCATTAAATAGCATCACCGTCGACACCTACCGCTACCAGCGGCCTGCCTTCTACACGCCCGAGGCCATGAGCTCCATCATCGCAACCTATCATGCCGCGGGATGGAAGCATCTTGTCAACGCCAACGCCACACCGGCCTCGAGCGCGCAGCCCCACAACGCAATCACTGATCTCTGGCTGCACTTCAATGGAACCGAGATCGACGACGTCACCGTCCTCGTCCGCGCCCCTCGCGACATGAACCTCATCCAGGTCTCGGGAGCGCTTCGTCCTCTCGATCTAATTCACCTAAGCGGTCACTTCGGTATCCCAAAGGTTGATCCCAACGCCGTCATGGTTCCAGCTCCCGAAGGCAAATAGCAGCGGTTTGAAAGCTCATCGCTTGATGTTCGCAGCTCTCTAGTACTGTTCCACCCGCTGCAGCAGTGCCAGCTTCCGCTCCGGAGGCAAAAAGCTTGCCTCTACCGAATTCGCTGCGATCTCTCGCATCTGCTCCAGCGAGAACTCAAACCGATCCTGCACCAACACGTACTCGCCCAGCAGGTCGCTGCCAAACATCGGCGGGTCGTCTGAGTTGATCGTGACCATCAATCCTGACTCAAAATACATCTTTACCGGATGCTCATCCAGCCCCTTGCAACACCCTGTCTTTAGGTTGCTCGTCACGTTCAGCTCCAACGGAATCTGCTTCACTGCCAGCACATCCAGCAGCTCTGTATCGTTTTGGGCCGAAAGCGCATGCCCAATGCGCTCCGCTCCGATGTTGATTGCTGACCACACGCTCTCAGGCCCGCATGACTCCCCCGCATGGGCTGTCAGTCGCAGACCCGCAGCCTTTGCCTCTGCGTACAGCTCGCGAAACAGATCGGCCGCGCCCTGTGCCTCGTCTCCGCCAATCCCAATCCCGACGATGCTCGGATACTTCGTCCTCAACTCGGCGGCCTTGCGAAACACCCTCGCGGCTTCCTCCACACCAAAGTGGCGCACCGCATCGATGATCCACAGAACCGTTGTCCCAAACTCTTTCTCGCCCCGAATCCGTCCCCGCTCAATCGCTTCGACGTAGGGTTCTACCTCGGTCTTCTTCCAGAAATAAATGATCCCGAAAGAGATATACACCTCAGCGTGCACCACCCCCTGCGCCGCCAGTTCTTTGATCATGTTGTATGTAATCAGCTCGTAGTCGTCGGGCCCCTTCAGCCGCTCTGTCACGGCCTTGAACGACATCAAAAAACCAGGAAAGTTTTCATACTGATAAAGAGACAGAGCCCCCTTTAGCGTCAGCGGTTCTTTATCATGCAGTCTGCTCAACTCAACCAGCGTCTCAGGCTGGATCGTCCCCTCAAGATGAAGGTGCAGCTCCGCCTTGGGCAGCCCACGCAGCCACTCCACAACATCAATGTCTTCCCGTTTTTCCTGCCTTCGAGCCATCCTATCTATCCTAGGCCTCCGGCGCGTAAAACTCACTTCGCTTCCGGCTGTAAAACACATAGATCACCAGGCCGATCACGAGCCATACAAAGAATCGCAACCACGTCTTAGCCGGCAAACCCGCCATCAGCAACACACAGAACAGCACCGAAAGCACCGGAATTACCGGTCCAAACGGCACCCGGAATCCGCGATGCCGCGCCGGGTCCTTGTACCGCAGCACCACCACGCCAATCGACACCAGCACAAATGCAAACAGCGTCCCGATGTTCGACATCTCCGCAAACGTACCGACGTCAAACAATCCCGCCGGGATAGCGACCAACACACCAGCCACCCAGGTCGCAAATGCCGGCGTCCTGAACTTCGGATGCACCCGGCTGAATGCTGAAGGCAACAGACGATCGCGCGACATTGCAAACCACACCCTCGCCTGCCCCAGTTGAAACACCAGGATCGACGAGATCATTCCTACAATCGCTCCCAGCAGCACAGCCAGCCGAACCCAATGCAGACTATGTCCTCCCGGTGTCAGCGAAACCCGCTTCAACGCATTCACCACAGGTGCAGCATCGCCCACGACGCTCCGCCACGGCACAATTCCGGTCAGCACTACCGCGACACCGATGTAGAGAATCGTGCAGACCACCAGCGTCGCCAGAATCCCCGTCGGCACATCCTTCTGCGGGTTCTTGCACTCCTCGCTCGCTGTCGACACAGAATCGAACCCGATATAAGTAAAGAAGATGATCGAGCCGCCAGCCAGCACGCCGCTCCATCCATTCGGCGAGAACGGAACATAATTGCCTGGATGGATAAAGCTGATCCCAAAGAAGATGAAGACCAGGATCGCCGCAATCTTCACCAGCACCATAATGTTGTTTGTCCGGGCCGACTCGCGAATCCCTCGCACCAGCACAACCGTCAGCAGTAGCACCACCAGGAACGCCGGAATATTGAAGCCCGCGTGCCAGCCTGTCCCGTAGATGTCGCGCCCCTGAAGGTCCTGCAATCCCAGCGGCAGATATGCGGGAGAAAGCCACTTGGGCGACAGTCGCAGCCCCAGCCAGTCCAGCAAATCCACCACATGCGCCGCAAATCCTACACTCACGCTCATATTGCTGAACGCATATTCAAGGATCAGGTCCCACCCAATCACCCACGCCACCAGCTCGCCCAGCGTTGCGTACGTATAGGTATAAGCCGACCCCGCAATCGGGATCATGCTCGCCAGCTCCGCATAGCAAAGCCCCGTTAGCGCACACACAATCGCCACCAGCACCAGAGAAATCGCCAGCGCAGGCCCGGCGCCAGGCCGCCCTCCAACAGCCGCTCCCGAATGATGGATGAGGCGCAGCAGCAAATCAACAACAGGCGAATCCGCCCACGTAGCTGTTGCAGCGGGATTCCCCCCGATAGCCACGCCAATGACCGTAAAAATCCCCGATCCAATGACCGCGCCTACACCCAGCGCCGTAAGCGATACCGGCCCCAGCGTCTTCTTCAACGCGTGCTCCGGCTGCTCCGATTCAGAGATCAGCTTGTCTATCGACTTTGTTGCAAAGATTTGCCTGGCCAGCGCGTACGCTCCTCAAACAGAATTGGTGCGGTATCCCGCTTCACAATACATCTTGAGATTGAAATCTAGATAGGAGGAGCTTACTACCAGAGCGGGGCCTTTTGGAGCGTCAATGCAGCGGGAGCCGCATTGAAACTCCACCCCGCTCTGATAGCGTCGTGCCTTACCGGTTACCGCTTGCTTGTACCGCGCGAAGCCTTCTTGACCTTCGCCTTGTTCTCGCCGCGAGCGCCCGTACGCGGTGCCTTGGGAGCTGCCTTCTTGCGGGCCGCCCGCTTTACCTTCTTGCGCTCGTCTTTATCTGCAATGCTCTTTGTATTTGCCATTTACTTTGCCAATCTTTCTTAATCTGCGATTTTCAAAACTTAGAGGCGCTCCAACTGGGCGAACTTCTCCACCAGCTTCTTCACGCCATGCTGTTGAAATTGTACTGTAATCTTCGCGTCATCCCCATCACCTTCGCGACGAAACACGATTCCTTCCCCATACTTCGGGTGCCTGACCCGTGCCCCCTGCTTCAGCCCGGTCTTACCCGTGGGCTCCGGAATATCCAGCCTTGGCCGCGAAACCTTCTGTCCCCCCGCCTTTTGTCCACGCCCCGCAAAGAAGCTCGCAATATTGTCGATTGACCCGCTCCCAGCCCCACTCCCACTGCTCCCCTTTCCTCCAAATTTGCCTCCGCTGCTCATTCCACGCGATTCGCCGCCACGCGATGCACTCTGGTCCTCATCCTCGTAGCTGTAGTGCCGCTCGCCAGCCTCAGCGTTTGTCCCGCCGCCAAATCGGTTACCGCGCGGATAAGGTGTTGAATAAGCTCCTCCGTAGCCCGAACCGGAAAACTGCGGTCGAGGCGCCGGACTCCCCAGGTCTTCTACCAACCGGCTGGGGACCTCCTCCAGGAACCGCGAAGGGATGCTTTGCTCCGGCATATCGTTTCCATACCGTCGCCGATATCGTGCTCTGGTCATAACCAGCGTATCCATCGCCCTCGTCATCCCCACGTAGCAGAGTCGCCGTTCCTCTTCCAGCCCTGCCGGATCCATCATCGTCCGCGCACTCGGAAACAGTCCCTCCTCCATCCCCGTCAGAAACACCAGCGGAAACTCCAGGCCCTTCGCCGCATGCAACGTCATCAGCGTCACCCGAGCCTCTTCGCTATAGCTATCTGCATCGCTCACCAACGCAGCATGATCGAGGAACTCATGCAGCGTCTCTCCACGCTCTTGTGCGTCCTGCGCAGCGTTGGCCAGTTCCTTCAAATTCTCAATCCGCGAAAAACTCTCCGGCGTAGCTTCTTCCTCTAGCGATCGGATATACCCACTCCGATCATTCAGAAACTTAATCAACTCCGGCAGCGTCGCTGGATCACCTGGCTTGCGAAACGCCGGCTTCTCGTCCTGCATCTTGATCTCCGCCGCCCGCTCCATCGTTGTTCTCGCAGACTTCTTCAGCACCACCGGAGCAAACGGATTGAAGCTCGCCGCATCGATACCATGCAAAGCATCCGAGTCCGTGGAGTTCTCCGCCGCAATCGTCGAAATCTCTTCACTCGGCCCAAAATCAAATCCAAAATTAAAACTCGTATCGAACGACGTATCCGCTTCTTCAGGCGAATCATCGTCAAGCGTTCCAACATCGAACGAAGTATCCAGGTCCGCAGACGTCTCCGCAACATCCGCGCTCAATTTCTCTGCAAACTCAGGCCCCAGCATCGCTCGCGCATCCTCAATCAACCGCCGGAAGTTTCCCAGCGCAGACAATGCCCTCGGAGGCAGCAGCTTATCCTCAATTGCTCTGCCGATCGCATCCCACGTGCTCATCCCCGAAGCAAGTGCCATCCGCTCCAGCGTCTCCATCGTGGTCTTTCCGATCCCACGCGGCGGCGAATTGACCACCCGGTTCAGCGCAATCGAGTCATGCAGATTCTGCACCAGCTTCAGATAGCTCAGAATGTCTTTCACCTCAGCCCGGTCATAGAAGCTGAAGCCTCCCACCATGTGGTACTGGATTCCATAGCGTCGCAGCGACTCTTCCACCAGTCGCGACTGAGAGTTCGTCCTATACAGGACAGCGCATCGCGGCGTGTCCTCCTGTGCACCAGCCTCGCGCAGATACTTCTGTATCCGGTCCGCCACAAACAGCGCCTCATTCTCGCCATCGGGAGCCTCATAGTATCCAATCAGACTCCCGCCCTCGCGCGCCGTCCAAAGATTCTTACCCTTGCGCTGGGTATTCTGTGCAACAACAGCGCCAGCTCCCTCAAGAATCACCTGCGTCGATCGATAGTTCTGTTCCAGGCGAATCGTCTTCACATTCGGAAAGTCTTTCTCAAAGTCGAGAATGTTCTTGATGTCCGCGCCGCGCCAGCTATAGATCGACTGGTCTTCATCGCCCACCACACAGATATTTTTATGCGATCCGGCCAACAGCTTCATCAACTCATACTGCGGACGGTTCGTGTCCTGGTACTCGTCGATCATTACGTATCTGTAACGACGGTTGTATCTTTCTCTCACCTCGCTGCTCGACTTCAACAGCCGCACCGTCTCCAGCAATAGATCGTCGAAGTCCAACGCGTTCGCCTTGAACAGCTCCTTCTTATAGATCTCGAAGATGTGCGCGATCTTCTCTTCCATCGGATTCGTCGAAGCAAGAAAATACTCCTGCGGATCGATCATGTGATTCTTCGCCCACGAGATTCGCCCCAACGCTACCCTCGGCTTCAGGCTCTTGTCATCAATCGCCAGTCGCTTCAACGCAGCCTTCACCACAGCCTGCTGATCTGTCTCGTCATAAATAGCAAACGTCTTTGTCAGTCCCACTCCATTGGCGCGCAGAGCCTCGATGTCCCGTCGTAGCACGCGCACGCAAAAGCTATGAAACGTAGACAACATGGGTTTCGCCAGTGACCCATGACCAAGAATCTTATCGACGCGCTCGGCCATCTCTTTGGCCGCCTTATTCGTAAACGTCACCGCAAGAATCGAATCCGCAGGAACGCCACGCTCCTGTATCAGGTAAGCGATCCGATGCGTAATCACTCGTGTCTTGCCACTGCCCGCCCCTGCAAGCAGAAGCACCGGCCCGTCAACCGACGTGATGCCGTCCTGCTGCGGCGGATTCATATTTTCTAAAAGTTGACTCAACTCGATACACACTCCATTCACTATCTTAAGCGTCGATCCTGTGAGGTTCCTAATCGCACAAGCTCTCGTCCCAGATCTTCAACATCTCGTCCCATCTTTATTCCCTCCGTCACATTGACAAAAGCATTTCACACAACATCAACGTTTCTACGGAACCTTCTTCGTCTAAGCCTCGTACTACCTCTCAACGTTGAGCTCTCTGAACCATGGCAGAGAACCCCCGTTGAATCTCGAACGCCGGGAGTTATCCATGAAACGTCTCAACTCGCTCTCTGCCACCGTCGTTGCCATCTCTCTGCTTGCGCCGTCGGCTGCTTTCGCTGCACCCGCCAGCATTCATGTACCCGTAAACGCAATGTTCGCGAAGACCAAGACTATTCATTTCAAGCTCCTCAATGACTCCAGTTCCACCATGGAACTTAAAGTCGGCGATGATGTCGTCAAACTCGATGCTGGCAAATCTCTCAGCGTCAATCTGCCTGTAGGTGCGCGCGTTCTCTGCAGCAGCACAACGCCACTCCATCAGTCTGGCTCCGTTATCGCGGAGGTCACGAACTCTTTGGATGGGGCCATCGTCCACGTCAAATAACCCATTATGCGATCGCTCACTCCAGAGCGCATCGGCATACTAACTTCCCTCGGCCGCTACATCAATTATCGGCCGGTATCTTCGGTCGCAACAAAACCTCAGGAGCTGTCATGAAATCTCGCAATCTTGTCATCGCTGCGGCAGTTGTCGCCATGATCACACCGCATATCGTCTATGCTTCCCCTGTAAATCTTCATGCTCCAGTCAATGCGATGTTCGCGAAAGAAAAGACAGTTAAGCTCAGCCTGAAAAACGGCTCTGCCTCTTCTATCGAAGTAAAAGTCGGTGAAGAAGTCATGACGTTGACTGCCGGTCAGGCAGTCAATCTAAACGTGCCAATCGGGACCCGCATCATCGCCAATACCGACACCTCCACCGTCAAGGCTGGAACGCTCATCGCCCAGGTCTCGAAAGAACTGAGCGGTTCCGTCGTCACTCTGAAGTAACCCTCCCTGACCTCGGCCTCTATTCCGTACGCGTGGCCATCTAATTGGTGATACCAGGGCGCCTTTACAAGCTGTAACGGCGTCTTGGTATCCTCGTCACAGATGATCCAGAATATAGCTGTCTTCTGCGCCTCAGCCAACGGAACCAACCCCATCTACCGCGAAGCCGCCGAACAGCTCGGTCGCATCCTCGCCGAAAGAAACATCGGTCTTATTTACGGCGGAGCCACCGTTGGTCTCATGTCTGCCGTAGCCGAGTCATGCCTCGCCGCCGGAGGTCGCGTCGTTGGTGTCATCCCAGAGGTCCTCGTCGATCTCGAGGTCGCCCACCATGGCATCACCGAACTCCACATCACTGACACCATGCACACCCGCAAGGCCCTCATGGGCGAAAAATCCGACGCCTTTCTAGTCCTTCCCGGTGGTTTCGGAACCTTCGAGGAGATGTTCGAAGTCCTCGCATGGCAGACTCTCAAGCTCCACCAAAAACCCATCCTTCTACTCAACATCAACGGCTTTTACGATCCGCTGCTAACCTTCCTCGATCACTGTGTCACCGAAGGCATGCTCAAACCTAGAAACCGCGAGATACTGCTTGTAGCAGACACTGTCGAAGAAGCGCTCGCGCAACTTTGCGCCTGACAGTTGCCCTGTATCCGGGTTTGGCCTACGTAATTGATACTGTCTGTTGCAGGCTCTGCGTGATCCCATCCCAAAGCCTCAGTCGCGCCAGCAGTGCAGTCTCCGCCGCCTCAGAGGCCTCCTTCCACTTCGCAGCATCTTCTCCGCAAAGTTCGCTGATCATCTTTAGTGCCATCGGTCCATGCTCGTCGCCATCCACCTCGACATGCCGCTCTAGATACCACCGCATCGTCTGCAGACGCCCCGACAGCCTCTCATCCTGATCGCGAATAAACCCGCGAAACATATCTGGAATCAGATCTTCGCGTCCGAAGGTAAACGCAGCCGCGATCTCATGCAGTCTCCCTCGTTCAATGCACTCGAAGGTACTTCGCACAAATTGCTGTGCCGCCGCCGGTGCGCCGCTTCGGCTAAGCGCACTCTCCCAATCCTTCCCATCCTCGATGCCCCTTACCAGGTTATCGATTGCAAATGTATCTGCTCCACATTCCTGCATCGCCAGCCGATACAGCTCAAAATGGCTCATCGCTCGTCCCCGGTACAAGTCGCTCTCTTCGCCTAGAACGATCTCGTTCACGAGTCGGCGGCTCTCGGGGAATTTACTTGGCGTCCACGGCACACTGGTGCATGTAACTCCTCTTTGAAGCACTTTGAGCAGTGACATAAAGTCCCACACCGCAAATACATGCGACTCCATAAAAACATGGAGATCGCCAATCGTCTCCATCGCCCCGTACAGCCGATGTTCCGCCAGCCTCTCGTACAGCGGACGCAATCTCTCCGACAACCCCTGCAACTCTTCCCTCTGTTTCGTTCCTGTCATACCTTCTCCGTCTTCGCGACACAGACATCACACTGGCAAACCCGCCGCAGATACTCCCACGAATAGATCCCGCTCTCATGCCCGTCCGTCCACTTGAACTTCAGCGCGTACTTGCCCACCGGAATCACCTCTAGCGGCCGCACCGGTGCTTCATACATCACCAGTAGTGTCTGGGGCTTAGGCTTAGCTACACCCACCGGCCTGCCTGTTTTATCCCGTTCCTCATGGCACGTCGCGCACGGACACGCATTCCGCAGCCACGCAAAATTCCACGCGCTGTGATGTCCATCCTTCCAGTCGATCTCAACGCCCGTCCCCTCAGTCTTCATCACCCGAACCTTCTTCGGAGTCACCGCATCCGCCGGCAGCCGCTCTTCCTCTGCCGACTCGCGATGCGCCTGTTCCGCGCTTACGATCCTGATTCCTTCATGACTCATATCTGTGTAACCTCCTTCATCGCCTCGCCAACTGCATCAGCAAAGCGACTGTCGTGCACGTAGCCAATAAAGTTGATCGTGTCCTGCCTACCATCCGTTCCTCCAGAAGAAGTATGCAGCCGTAATACATCCAGTCACTACCACGATCGTGCGCAGCACATTCGCATTCATTCGCCGTGCATACTGTGCTCCTACATAGCCGCCAAAACCGGCAAAGACCATCGAGATCAAACAGTAGCGCCAGATCACCGCGCCGCTGAACACAAACGTAATCACAGCACACAGATTCGATAGACAGGCCGCCAGAACCTTCAGCGAGTTCAGCGTATGCATCTCTTCCACGCCAAACAAAGCCAGCGCACTCATAATCAAAAAGCCAGCGCCTGCTCCAAAATATCCGATATAGAAGCAAACCGGCAGCAATACAAAAAACAGCGGCACCAGCGCCGGAGTCCTTGGCAAATGTGGCTCAGCCGAACGTCTCCGCAGCCATCGCGACACCGGCCCGCTAATCCCGAACAACAACGAAGCCACAAGCAGCAACCAGGGCACCAGATGCAGAAACGTAATCTGGCGCGTATTGAGCAGCACAATCGCTCCGCTCACTCCGCCCAGAATCGAGGCGCTGCAGATTACCGGCAGCAGATCGCGGCGAAGGTCCCCCCGCAGCGCCGCCACCGAAGTCAGCTGCCCCGGCCACAAAGCCACGGTGTTAGTCGCATTCGCCTGAATCGGCAACACCCCCACGGCCAGCATCGCAGGAAACGAGATAAACGACCCGCCTCCAGCCATCGCATTCATTACGCCTGCAATCAACGAAGCGGCAACCAGCCAGACATAGTGCAAATGCGAGCTAAACCCTGAGATCATCCATCTTCCATTGTATCGACTCCGATACGGCGACCGCGGATTCCGCGGATCATCACGGATTAAATACCAGAACGGAATAAACGGGAGTTCCAGGAACTCCAATCGGCTCTTGTTCTTAATTCGTTCTTATCCGTGGAATCCGCGGTCGTCAGATCTAAACCGGCATCTTCGGAGTAGCCGCGATCAATTTCCGCGTGTACTCATGCACAGGAGCATCACAAACCTGTTCACACTCACCGAGTTCCACTAGTCGTCCCCGCTTCATCACCGCCACCCGATCGCACAGATATCGAACCAGCGGCATCGAGTGTGAGATAAACAGATAAGTCAGCCCATACTGCCGTTGCAAATCACGCAACAGATTCACCACCTGCGCACCGACACTAACATCCAGCGCGCTCACCGGCTCATCCAACACTAGAAACTCCGGCCGCAGCGCCAGAGCCCGGGCAATATTGATTCGCTGCCTCTGCCCTCCACTGAACTCATGCGGATATCGTTCCAGCGCGGAGTTATCCAAACCCACCGTTCGCAGCATCTCCGACAGCCGGGCTGGCAAACCTTCCTTCGGCCGTTCTCCATGAATCGCAAACGGCTCCGCCAGAATCTCCCTCACTCGCATCCTCGGATTCAGGGCCGCAAACGGATCCTGAAAAACGATCTGCATCTTCCGACGCATCTCTCTCATCTTGCTCGAACCGGCAGCTAGCAGATCCGTCCCTCCATACCGGACCTCTCCCGCAGTAGGCTCAATCAGTCGCAACAGCATCCGCGCCACCGTGCTCTTGCCGGAACCTGACTCACCCACCAGCCCCATCGTCTCTCCACGCCGAATCTCCAACGATACGTCATCGACAACACGCGCACCCACGCCATACTCCTTCACCAGCCCTCGCGCTTGCACCAGCAAATCCATCCCCATAGCGGGATGCTACCATCCAGAATCAGGAGTAGATATTGCCGATCGAATCCGCTGTAACCCTCGCTGGTAAAACCGCCCTCATCACCGGAGCTAGCTCCGGCATAGGTCATGCCACCGCCGTCGCTCTCGCCCATCACGGAGCTAATCTCATCGTTACCGCTCGCCGCGAAGAGCGTCTTCGCCAGTTGTGCGACGAGATCAAATCCATTGGCGCCAAGGCGGTCTATCACGTAGGAGATGCAGCGGAAGAGTCAACAGCGCAGCAAGCCATCACTCTGGCCATCGACACGTTTGGCCATCTCGACATCCTCATCAACAACGCCGGGGCAGGGAATTACAAGAATCTCGTCGACACCTCCGTCGAGGACTATGACGCTCTAATGAACACGAACATGCGTTCCGGCTTTCTCTTCTCTCGCCATGCCGTCCCGCACATGATCAAGCAGAAAGGCGGCACCATCCTCTTCATCTCTTCGGTAGCCGGCCTTCAGGGAGCAGCAGGAGAATCTATTTACTCTGCCACCAAGTTCGCTCAATCCGGATTCGCGCAATCCCTCGACGCCGAACTTCGCAAGCACAACATCAAGGTAGGGACCATCTTCCCCGGCGGTGTCAAAACCGAGTTCGCCCTTGGATACGGTCGTACCGAAGAAGGCATCCGCAACTCAAAGATGATGGAGCCGGCAGAAGTCGCCGAAGCCATCGCCTTCGCGTGCCTCCAGCCTCCCAATCTTCGTATCCCGCAAATGATCGTTCGTCACATGGGCTAATCGTTTCAGTCCATCTTCGGATGCATCCGATGAAACCCGGTCGTCTCCTGATAGGCCCGAGCAAACGCTGCCAGCCGGGCATCTGAATACAACCCTCCTAAAAATGTAAGCGACACCGGCGTCCCCGGCCCGCCTACATTCTCTGGATGGCCATCTCCCGTGTGGTCCGGCAACGGAGCGTCCTCTCCTCGAACCCCATTCGGCACGATTACCGCCGGATGTCCCGTAAGGTTCGTCGCTGTCAGCTGTGCTCCATTCGAAGGCGTCACAATTACATCCACATCGGCAAATATTTTCGCCATCGCATCCATCGCCAGTGTTCGCGCCCGCTGCGCCTGAATGTAGTCGACTGCCGAATAAAACCGCGCTACCCGAAACACGTTTGGCCACTCTTGCGGCCCTTGTTCCGTCAGCAGGGCGTCCCGCCCACTCCGCGTCAACTCGTCGAACGCGGCTGCAGCCTCCGCTTCCAGTACAGGCGTAATGTCTCCAAAGTGGTAGCCTGCAGGCATCTTCATCGAGAGCAGATTTACCCCCATCTTCCGCAGAGCCTCCAGTGCATTCGTGCCAAACCTGGCATCGTAAGCCCGCCTCGCGAAGCCTCGCTTTTCATCCTCCGTCGCATTCGCCGATACAGTCGGAGCATCAAACTCATCCTTTAAATAACCCACCCGCAGCTTCTTCCAATCAAACTCTGCGTCCCAGTTGAACGCCGCATTCTGCACGCTGCGGTCCTTCCCGTCCTTCCCATAGATCGCGTTCATCACCAGCGCACAGTCTTCGACGCTCCGGCAGATCGGCCCGATCTTATCCATCGTCCACGTCAGAGCCATCGCACCTGTTCGCGGCACGAACCCGAACGTAGGCCTCAACCCCGTTGCGCCACACCGCGTCGAAGGCGAAGAGATCGATCCCAGCGTCTCTGTACCGATCGCAAATCCCAAACAACCTGCACCTACTGCCGAAGCCGATCCTGCCGAAGATCCCCCCGACGGCTGCTTCGCATTCCACGGACTTCGCGTCATCCCGCCAAACCAGATTGGCCCACTCGCAAGCGCACCCATACTCATCTTCGCCACCAGCACAGCTCCCGCGGCATCCAGTCGTTCGACCACGGTTGCATCGTAATTAAAGCTCTGCGTCTCAAATCCGCCTGCACCCCATGTAGTCGGATACCCCCTCACCGCCAGCAGATCCTTCGCGCCCCACGGAATACCATGCAACGGACCCCGATATTTTCCAGCTGCGATCTCCTTATCCGCTGCGGCAGCACTCGTGAGAGCCCGCTCCTCCATCAGCGTAATTACAAAATGTAATCGCGGGTCGTACTTTTTCAAGCGCTCAAGATACATCTTCGTCAACGCTACCGAAGTCACTTTGTGCGTCTTCACCAACTCGGCCAGTTCGCGCACAGAAGCAAACGCCAGACCGTCGGAACCAGCCGAAGCCAACGCCGCGACATTCGGAGCCGCGCTCATCCCCATAGGACGGCGTTCTGTCTCGAGCATCATTCCAGCAGGCACGGGATCGAATACAAACGCAGGAGCCACGCTGTTCGGAATCTTCATGGTGCGAATCACAGCCACTGAATTTCTCTGTTTCGTCAGCCCCTCCAGCATCATCGTCTTCTGCTCGGCTGTCAGCGAAACTCCGGCAATTGCAGCCGCCGCGTCAATCATCTCCGGTGTAATCTTCGCCATCACATGGGCTTCGGCACCAGTCGCAGCCGCATTCTGCGTCTGCGCCGCCATCCCAAATAACACCCCCGGCAGCAGTGTCTGCCCCAATCCCACCGCCGAACAAACCCCTAGAAACCGCCGCCTCGACGTCGCTGCAGAAAAAACCTGTTCACTCATCCACGCATTATTGCACGGTGCAACCTCTCAAAAACCACACAAATGGCAGCCGCTTGATAGTTTCAAATCGTTGAAAGGATATCCGCAAACGAGGTCGATTGACAGTGAAATAACAAAGCACATTTATCAACGAAAGAAGACAATGATTTGACTGTTTCCTGACAACTACTCTGTTTTCCCACGCCTATCGTGAACCTCGGGTCGAAACCTCCATGAAATCCTCTATGACCCGAATAGGTGAAAGCGATGCAAAATTTAATCAGTACCACCAGGCGTTCAGTAAACCGTCGTTCCTTTATGAAAGGCGGAATTCTGGCAGGCGGCGCAGCCACGGTTGGCGTCGGATTATTAGCAAATGGGGCCTATGCACAAGACGTAGATAACGGCAGTCTCGACGCAGGTGATGTTGCACTCCTGCGTTTCCTTGCAGCAGCCGAGTTGCTTGAAACAGACCTCTGGCAGCAGTATGCAGAGCTCGGCGGAGTAACCCTCGGGCCCGATGGCACCCCTATCACTCAAAACAACTATCAGCTCGCCCTTCAACATCTCGATGGCGATGGCTCGCAGTACATCACCAGCAACACCATCGATGAACTAAGCCACGCCACCTTCATCAACGCTTTTCTGGAGTCGAAGGGAGCAGACCCAGTCAATCTCGACGAGTTTCGCATCCTTCAGGGCAGCACCGCCACGGGAGCGCAGAACATCGGACGTCTCACCAACCTCCTGCACCTCAACGTAGACACAAGCTGGTACGTTCGCTATCGCAGCACGACGAACCCGGACTTCGGTGCCACGTTCCCGCAGGCGATCAACATCAACGACCGCCCCACCATTCCTGCTACCGACGCCGACATGCAGAATGCCAACCACATCCAGGCCATCGCAAATTCTGCCGCATTTCACTTTGGCGCAATCGAGCAGGGCGGCACGAGTCTTTACGCAGCTATGAGTCAAAAAACGAAACATCCGAAAGTTTTGCAGATCACACTCGGCATCGGCGGAGATGAGATAGCCCACTTTCTGGAGTGGGTGGACTTCGCCGGCAACGCTGTGCAGGGACCGCCGTTCAACTTCGAAGGCTCTACTACCCCTGTAAACGACAAGGGCCTGAAGTTCCCCAACTTTGCCACAACTCCCCCGAATCCTCTGCTCGAACCCAACCTGATCTTTCCCGTTCCTTGTGAATTCATCAACTCTAAACTCCCCCGCTGCGCAGTCATCCGTCCAATCACCGACTCAGTCGGTGGCGCGATGGCCGCAGCTGCAGGCCTTACCGCCAGCGGACTCTTCACCGGGCAAACCAAAAAGTTCTTCAAGACGTTAGAAGCCCTCGCCACCGCAGCCGATGCAGCTAAACGATAGTTAACAGCAGCATGGATAGCCGCTCAAACATTCAGGCTCAACCAACGAGGGAAGAGCCTGAGTGTTTACAGATATAGCTAGGTTGCAAATCGGCCAATCTTCGAACGATTATTTCGAAGCAGGTTCCGGTCCTAGTGACGCAACGCCACCGGCAGTTTGCGTCGTCTGCATTAGGCGATATCCGTCGCGCGTTCGTATGTGATACTTCTGCATCTCCTTGCTCGCGAGCTTCACCGTAATCGCGCGCCAGCCTCGGTTCGCATTGGGTTGCGGATAGTAGCTGATCGCATACAGATGAGCCAGATCCTCTCGGATAGAATTGAACGCCTGCTTCTCATCACGCCAGTCTTTCGAGAAATAAGCCTTCCCGCCCGTAGCCTTGCTCATTCTCTCGAACACAGCAGCAGAGACCGGCTCCGCCTCCGCCTCTCGTGTGCTGATCATATAAATAATCGTTCCCGTCGATTGCGCCAGCTCCGCAACATCTTCTGGAGGAACCAAACTGGCATTGTCCGGTCCATTCGAGAAGACCACAATCGCCTTGCGCCCCGTCAATGGAGCCGCATCCTTGACTGTCATTAGCAGCGAGTTATAAAGCGCCGCATCGTCTCCTGCAACCGTGTTGCGAACTCCGCGCAAAACCTGATAGCGATCCGGCGTAAGCGTAGCCACGCGCGAAAGGTCACGGCTATAGGAGTACAGCGCTACCTTACTCACACCTTCTAAGGAACGGATGAAATCGGCGATAGCATCCTGCGCGAACACGAATCCGCGATACATATAGTTGCTCGTGTCGAAGAGAATGAAAACATTGGATCCCATAGCCTGCGTGCCTGAAATCGCCGCTGCCGTTTCGCTCGCAGATCCTTGTGTCGCTGAAGCTGCCGGCATCATGGATCTGCTGTTCGATGGAGCAGCTTCGATCAGTCTGCGCGTTGGTTCGTTACCTTCCTCGAACGTGGCGATCTTCTCTGGAATCTTGTCTTCGACGATGGTGAAGTCCTCGGGACGAAGGCCGCTGACATAATTTCCCTTTCGATCCGTTACGGCTACGCTAAGCTGCACCAGAACAACGCTCACCCGAATGCGTGACCCATCGTCCTGCGCCGCTGCCCCGCCACTCCCGGAGAAGGGAAGCATCGATAACCAAAAGAGTAGAAAGTATCGTTTAGTCATGGTTTCCCCTATTGTTCGTTTCCATCTCTCACAGTTCGTTCTAACGCCGTAGTGTTCACGCCTGCGGACGTAACCGCCTTGCCCCGGCGCAGCTCATCTCCGGTCTCCTGCATCGCGCGCAACATCGCCGGCCAATCTTCCAACTCCGTCGCAAAGATCTTCGCCGTCATACGCCGAGTCAATTCAGGAACCATGCGATTCAGCATCACGGGCGAATAGCCCATCTCATCCGCTAATCTTGCCCAGTACAGGTTCCCCGACTCCCACGACTCCGCAAACAAGCGGCTCGAATACCCTCCAAAGAAGGGAAACGGTTTTACATTCAGCAGCTCGAGAGTATTCGTTCGGGCCAATGTAGGGTGAGGCACACCAAAATCCTTCGCTATTCGTTCAGCACTGGCCTCTGTCGGACTCCGGCCCAATAACTCGTCGAGTTGCTGACCCGCCGGCCCTACCGTCGAAGCCTCTCCAGGAAATCTCCTGCGAAACTCTGCCGTCAGATAGAAGGTCTCCGCCGGCATCATCCGCAGCATCATCGTCGACGGCGCCTCTGCCTGCGAGAGCGCCTGTTCCGTCTCTTCCATCCGCCGTGGCGCCATCCGCTCCGACAGAATGCCGATCACCTTTACGCGCATCGCATCATCTTTTTCCGACGCAATCAAAAGCTCTTCGCCCGCCCGTTGATAAAGTGCGACCGCGTGAAGTTCGTTAGGACTCACAGTCCACCAGCGCGGAAGCGTTGCGCTCACCATAAGATCCGGTACCAGCTCCTTCCACACCAGCGCCTGAATATTTTCCGGTGCAATAAAGTCCTGCTCCGTCGTCGCCAGCGCATAAGACAAGTCAACCAGCGATCCCATCAGATAAGCTCCGCCGCCTGCCGGTGTCCCCACCCCTAGCAACACCGGTGCATGCCATGTTCGTTCCGGGTTCACCATCGATATGCCCGAAAAGTCATGTGCGCGCACAAACAGTGGATTGTTGTGAAGAATCTGGGCCCCGGGCGGTTCATAGTAGGCATAGTTCAAACCCACCAGCGTATCTCTCAGAAATGGCGCAAGCTGGCCTCGAGCCGCCTCCAGTTGCGAATGCGAGCCCGGATTCTTGATTACCTTCGATAGGTCTGTTTGCACCTGTAACTCAGCATGATGAGAGCTGTAGATTCTCGGTGCCCAGTCGATCTTTTCGTTCTTGGTAAAGATCGCTCGAGGCATCTCGAACTCGCGAAGCTCTCCCGCCAGTGCGAGCATTCGCGCGTCCCCCGGATGTCCCTCTGCCATCTCGTTGAGGCCATCACCCAGTGTGAAAAGCGTATCCAGCGATACCAGTCGCTGATCGACCAGTACCGCGCGAATCCTTTCAGCCAGCTCCGCATGGACGCGCTGTCCGTCCGCGCTTTCCTGGTGCGGTCCGGCAAGCAACTCAACAATCTCGTCTTGAGAGCTGTTCTCCTTCGCACCTGCTGCAACCAGAACCTCTCCCAACGAGCGATGGGTCGCGTCGAACAGCTGTGTCGGTGAAGAGATTCTAACGAAAGGATCAATCATCTTCTGCCACGACGCATCCTGCGCGCTAGCCGGAATCTCTCCCTGCCGCGCAAGAATCTGCCACAGCCCTACATTCGCCTGAAAAGCACCCAGTGTATTTCCGCGCAATGTCTGGTTTGAAATTCCGTCAATACCATCCGCTACGGTCAGAAAGCGTGCGATGGATGTATCGCTCAAATCCGGAAATTCAGAAAAGACCAGGTACCACATGCCGAACTGTGAAAACCGTTCCGCCAGCAAACTCACTGTTCCAGGCGACAGTCGCCTGTCCCTGGGCCGTTCGTTGTCCAGCTCACACAACGTCAGATAAATCTGTAACGGTCCGTTATCGTTGTCCTTCCGCGACAATGCGGTCATCGCCTCAAGAAACTGCTCAGGAGTCTCCCAGTTATTCAGAGACTTGCTCAAATCATGAACCGCTTCTGAAGAAGATTTCTGATGGAAGACCTGTTTCCAAACCGCAAGGTCACCGGGAATGTGTGGTTCGCCATTAGGCTCCCATTCCAACCGTGTAAACAGCACCAGCAAATCCGGAGCCTGCCGAAACACGCCTTTCGTCGGTTTACGCTTGGTGTCAGGCGCTCGAAAAGCCTCATACAGGCGCTTCATCCGCGGCGCTTCAACAAGGTGCTTCTGTTGCTCCGGACTGATACGCGACAGAACATCGAAGTACACGGTCAGCCAGCCCTCATCCTTCGAAAGCAGGCGCGGGACGAAATCCTCTGGCGACCTCGGACTCGCCCCCACGAGATCCTTCCAGAGCGGTTCGGCGCTCGTTCCTCCCGGTACCATCACGCGTCCCGAACGAATCGAAATCTGCCCCCCATAAAAATCAAGAGTAGCGGCAAACGGAAGCAGCGCCTTCAGTCCGGGCGACTGATGCAGGACGAGCCTCGTCTCGGCATCTTCCTTGGCCAGCGCCCAGTAGAGACGCGATACATCGGGATCGTTGATCAGCACCTCAACCAGGCTGCCGGTGCTTCGCTTTTTCGCCACATTCAGATTGAACCAGGCGTTCTCATCGAACAAAACCGGAACTCGAGTCGGCGCATACGCATAGGTAAAAGGATTCCCCTCCTGCAACGCCGTCTCGAACTCCGTAAGAGGGAAGCCTGAATCAATCGTAAGAAACGCTCTCTCCGGATTCGCCGTCTCCAGGAAGACAGTCTTTTCCCCGCAACCCTGTATCCGGTATCCCAGAATCTGCACCAGCGTGCCCGCATCGTCGCAGTTCTTCACGCGAATTGTGTTGTTCGACCCCGCCAGAATCTGCAACTCTCGCGCCTGCTGAACATAACGATCCAGTAGAATCAGATACTCCGTTGGAGTGTTTTGCTGATAGCCCTGCATGTAAACATTGCGAGCCAGCAACGGCAACACATCGTCCGCAGAAACTTTTTGGCTGATGGCAGCCATGCGCAAAAATGATCGCAGCGGCCCCGGAATAGTGACCGTATGAACTACCTTAGGCGTCGCCGCCCCGGTCTGTGCGCTATTCGGTTGGTCAGAGGAAGAGATCGCCCAGGCCACTCCAGCATTGCTGCTGGCACACAGACATAGGCCAAGTAGGGACGGGACAAAAACGGCGAACGAACGAAGGGAAGACTTCATCGCTGCACCCTCAAAGAGGCTTGTCTATAGTTTTATAGCCCAGCGGGAATTACTCTACTCCCAATCCGCGCCGATTTGCTAGAGCTGTTAGTGAATGTTAGCCCTATAAATTCGTCTAAAAGCTCTAGTTGCAATTTATTTGTCACGAGATCGTCTCAATCTCGTCACCACTTCCATCACGTAAATAGGATCTACCGTCCCGCAATAACAAAAGAGGGCGCCATCTATGACGATGGCACCCTCTTTCCTGTATTTGCGAAAAGATCTACGTTTTAGATGTCCAGATTCTTCACATCTAGCGCATTCTCTTCAATAAACTTCCGTCTGCTCTCCACATCCTCGCCCATCAGAGTTGTAAAGATCTCCTCGCAGGCCGCAATGTCTTCGAGCTTCACCTGCAGCAGCGTCCGCCGCTCCGGATCCATCGTCGTCTCCCAAAGCTGCGGAGCCGTCATCTCGCCAAGGCCCTTATACCGCTGTACCTGGTACTCCTTGCGGCCCTGCTCGATCACATACTCAAACACCTCGCGAGCCGTCTTCTTCTCCACCGGATCGTGCCCAGCCTTGCTCGGCCTCTTGCCCGGCTTCGCCTCCAGAGCCGTTCCCGGAGCCGCAGCCGTCTCCGCCACGCCCTCTTCCGACGCAGCCTCCTCAGCCTCATCCGCAGCGTCCACCTTCGATGCCTTCGCCGCATACTCGATCAGGAATGGCCCAACCAGTTGTTCGCGAATCTGTGCATGCTTGCTCAGCATCTGGCGGCTCTCCGCCGTCGAAGCCAGCGTCCAATCGATCGTCCGTACCGCGCCCTGCGAATCCGTAAAGCTCACCGAATAAACCCTGTGCTCTTCATCCAGCTCCACATCGCCGACATGCTTGAACTGATACGTCTTCCTCAGGGCTTCCAGCCGCGTCCGCATCTCCTCCAGCTTCGCCGGAGTCTCAAAGTCCGCCCGCTTGGCCGGTTCCTTGCCTTCGTGCGAGAACAGGTCCGCAAACGCCCGCGTTACCTCTTCATTCCGCAGCCGTTTTTGCACCTTATCGAAGAACCCGAGGTAGTCATTCAACTGCCCCATGAACTTTGTCAGTGCCGCGCCCTCAAGCTGGCCTCGCGCCTCGCCTTCGCCATAGCTGATCGCCATGCCATCCGAGGCGCGCTTCACCATCACGCTCACATACTCGCGATCGTCCTTGATGTACTGCTCGAACTTGCCCTTCTTGATCCGATACAGCGGTGGCTGCGCAATATACACATGCCCCCGCTTGATCAGCTCCGTCATATGACGGAAGAAGAACGTCAGCAGCAGCGTGCGAATGTGCGATCCGTCGACGTCGGCATCGGTCATCAGAATCAGCTTGCCGTACCGCAGCTTCGTCGCATCAAAATCGTCTTTCCCAATGCCGCAGCCCAGCGCCGTAATCATGGCACGAATTTCTTCATGCCCCAGCATCTTGTCGTAGCGCGCCTTCTCAACGTTCAGAATCTTACCCTTCAACGGCAGAATCGCCTGGAACTTACGGTCGCGTCCCTGCTTTGCCGTTCCGCCTGCGCTCTCACCCTCAACCAGGTAAAGTTCGCAACGGTCCGGCTGCCGCTCCGAGCAATCTGCCAGCTTGCCCGGCAATCCGCCGCCATCCAGCGCACCCTTACGCCGAGTCAGGTCGCGAGCCTTACGCGCAGCCTCACGAGCACGCGCCGCATCAATCGCCTTATTGATAATCTTCTTCGCAACCGAAGGATTTTGTTCCAGGAACGCGCCCAGCCGTTCATTCACAAACGCCTGCACCGTCCCCGCAATATCCGAGTTCAGCTTGCCCTTCGTCTGCCCTTCAAACTGCGGCTGCGAAAGCTTCACACTTATCACAACGACCAGACCCTCGCGCACATCATCGCCGCTCAGGTTCTCCTTCACATCTTTGAACAGTCCCAGCGACTGCCCGGCCGCATTGATCGTTCGGGTCAACGCCGTCTTGAAGCCCGACAGGTGCGTTCCGCCATCAACTGTGTTGATGTTGTTCGCAAACGTGAACACGGTCTCGGAATAAGCGTCGTTGTACTGCAGCGCAATCTCCATGGCCACGTTGTCACGCTCGGCCTCCATGTAGATCGGCTTCTCATGCAGCACCTGCTTGCCCTTGTTGATGTGTTTGATAAACTCCGCAATCCCACCCGCGTACTTGAACTCCTGGTGCTTGCTCTCACCCGTCTTTGCGTCCGTCGTCCGCTCATCGGTCAGATGAATCTCAAGCCCCTTGTTCAGGAAGGCAAGCTCGCGAAGCCGCTGCGCCAGCGTGTCGTAATTGAACTCGGTCACCGTAAAGATCGACTTGTCCGGCAAAAAGTGAACCTTGGTTCCCTTGCGTTTGCTAGGTCCCATCTTGCGCAGCTTGCTGATCGGCGCGCCTTTCGAATAATCCTGCGTCCAGGCGTGCCCGTCGCGCCAGATCTCGACGTCGAACTCCTCCGACAGCGCATTCACGCAGCTCACACCTACGCCGTGCAGACCACCCGAAACCTTGTAGTTCGAAGCATCGAACTTACCACCCGCATGCAGCATGGTCAGAACCACCTGCACCGCCGGCATCTTCTCGCCGTTGATCACCTTGTCGTCAACGGGAATTCCTCGCCCGTCATCGACCACCGTAATCGAGTTGTCCACGTGAATCGTCACATCGATCCGCGTGGCATGGCCACCCAGCGCCTCGTCCACCGAGTTGTCCACCACCTCATACACCAGGTGGTGCAGTCCTTGGTCGCCAGTCGAACCGATATACATCGCTGGCCGTAGACGCACCGCCGCCAAACCCTCGAGAACCGTAATATTCTCAGCCGAGTAGCCGCCGCCTTCTTTCTTGGGCGCGTCGTTGGTTGCGTTTGTCTGCTGTTCCAAAAGGTCAGTATCGGTGGGGATTGCCGTCGTTGCCATGTAGCTCCTGGAAAGTCCTTGGAAACCCTCTTGCAGCCGTGCCCGCTCAAGACTCGCGAAAGCCGCGTCAATCAAGCACTTTGCACTGGTTCGGCCGGGGTTTTCAGTAGCTTAAGTATAGCACGGACGGGGGTCCTGCCGACACCCCCGATCCCACCTCGGTACCCCTCTCAAGCCTCCTGTTTTCTGTCACATCGCCAATGTTTCCAGCAAGCCGCAAAACGCCCGGGTGCCCCATCCTGACCGCGCGAAGGTTGGGGTTACAAATACTCCCATTCAGTGTCGACTAAACAGTTGCCGTTACTTTTGCCGTTGCCGTTGCCGTCGCCGTCGCCGTCGCTGTTGCTGTTGCGATTGCCGTTGGTTGTCCTTTTGTTTTGTCATCCCGTAGGGATCTGCTATTGCTGTTGCTTTTGCCGTTGCTTCTGGGTACCCCAAGGCTTTAGCCTTGGGCCTCTCCATCAGCAACAAATCCGGGGCTTTAGCCCCTGGGTATGTCCTTCTTCCATTTCGCACGCAAATTAATAAGCCCGTAAACCTATAAAAATAAGTCATTTACAAAAATATATCCTCAAATTCCCCAGCAAAATCGCATGTCAAGCCCCAAAACCACATAAACATCAGAAAACAATACAGATCCCCATTGCGTAGAAGTTATCTCCAATCCTTTATAATTAAACTAGAAGTAAAAATCCCCGGCCAAAGCCGGGGATTTTCACATTAAACCCATAACCCTTTTAGAAAGACGAATTTGCCTATAACCCATTTAGAATGACGATTTTGCAATCAGCATCGCATCTATGATATTGAAAATAAACAACTTGCGCGAAGATAGTGGAGGGGGGTAGGCCTTTAGGGAGTAACGCTGAAAAAACCCCAAGTTGGGGTATACTCAGAAGGTTGTCTAAAGCAGCAATTCGTTAGGAATCTCAATGCCAAAGTTGAAGACACACAGCGGCGCGGCCAAGCGCTTCAAGAAGACCGGCACCGGCAAATTCAAGCGTGGCCAGTCCAAGATGCGCCATATCCTCACCTCGAAGGCCACCAAAACCAAGCGCAAGCTTGGCGGTATCGTTCTGGTCTCCGTGGCGGATACGCCCAAAGTCGCCCGCATGCTCCCCTACGCCTGAGAAATTAGGCAGGGAAGCATGAGTTTTTCAAGTCAAGCCGCTCAAAAGAGCAACGGGTCCATCAAAGCGTAGAGGCCCCTGGAACCAGCGAAAGCGAACTCCACCGAGACTTGAAGTTGCATAGCGAGTGAAGAGGCCACCTTGCCTCCAGCCGCTTAAACGATGTACGCAAAAGGAGAAGCACGATGCCCCGTGTAAAACGGAGTACAAAACGCAGCGATCGCCGCAAAAAGATCCTCAAGCGCGCGAGTGGTTACTTCCTCACCAAATCCAAGCTCTACCAGGCTGCCCAGGAAGCCGTCGAGCGCGGCCTCATGTTCGCCTACACCGGCCGCAAACAGAAGAAGCGTCAGTTCCGCTCCCTCTGGATCGTCCGTATCGGCGCCGCAGCCAAGTTGAACGGCATGAGCTACTCGACCTTCATCAATGGTCTCAAGAAGGCAGGCAACGGCCTCGATCGTAAGATCCTCGCCGACATCGCCGCCAACGACGCCGCGGGCTTCACTGCCCTCACCGTCCAGGCCAAGGCCGCCCTCGAGGCCGCCAAGTCCGCAACGGCTGCAGCGTAATCAGAAGCACAGCATCCAAGTAGGGGCATGGCGAAAGCCGTGCCCCTTTTGCTTTGCTCGAAAGCGAGGGGAACAAACGGAGTGCCGAATGGTGAAGTCGCTTCTCGCTGCTGTTTTGCTATTGCTCGCTTCTGCTATTCCAGCTTCAACCCAGCAAGTCGCCATCACCTTCGACGACCTTCCAACCCATGGCGATCTGCCAGAAGGCCAGACGCGCCTCGATATCGCCAACTCCATCCTCACAACGCTACGCAGCCAGCACATGCCTCTGGTCTACGGCTTCATCAATGCAGTCCAGCTTGAGAGCGAGCCCGAAGGCATAGCAGTCCTCAAGGCCTGGCGCGCCGCCGGCCAACCCCTCGTCAGCCACTCCTACTCCCACCCCAGGCTCAACGACCTCACGACAGCCGAGTTCGAGGCCGACATTGCAAAGAATGAGTCAGTCCTGACCACCCTGATGGCCGGTCAGGACTGGCACTGGTTCCGCTATCCCTACCTCCAGGAAGGCGAGACCGTCGAAAAGCGCCACGCAGTCCGCGCCTGGCTCCAGCAGAACGGCTACCGAACGGCTCAGGTCTC
Organism: Edaphobacter sp.; assembly: GCA_035317185.1. Classification (GTDB taxonomy): domain Bacteria; phylum Acidobacteriota; class Terriglobia; order Terriglobales; family Acidobacteriaceae; genus Edaphobacter. The sequence goes on along the minus strand of DATHHN010000042.1, from coordinate 115,417 downwards.
GCTCGACTTCGACGACTACCTCTGGAACGACCCCTACGCCCGCTGCGTCGAAAAGCATAACGACAAGGCAATCGACTTTCTCCGCAAAAGCTACCTCTCCACCGCCGACCAGTACATCACCGTCTTCCGCGAAGTAACCCACACCCTCTACGGCCGCGACATCTCCTACGTTCTCCTCCTCCACATCGGACCCTTCGATGCAAAGATGTTGCCCGACCTCATCGCCCTCTTCCGCCGCCGCGGCTTCACCTTCACAACACTTCCCGAGGCGATGAAGGACCCCGCCTACAGCGAAGATCCCGACATCGCCCTCCTGCACGGCGGAACATTCCAGGAACAGATCGCCGCCGCCCGTCACATCAAGTTCCCACCCAACAGCAAACCCACCAAAGAACTCGAAGCGGCATGTCGCTAGCCCGCCCAAAGTTATCTCCAAAGCCCTGCAAACAACACAGTCGGGTATTCTGTACTCATGCCGCCTGCCGAGATCGAGACAATCCAGCAGCAAAGCCTCAAGTACGAGTCCGCTAAGCCAACCGGCCCGGCGCCCTTCGAGTCTTGGGGCCGCTACCCAACCTACGGCGCGAATATCATTCCGCTCCACTGGCAAAGCGACTTTCCCGCCGTTACCAACGGCCTCCACAATGGCGCCCTGCCCGTAGGTATGGGCCGCAGCTACGGAGACGTCTGTCTCCTTAAAGACGGCAACCTCCTCGTCACCACAGGCATGAACCGCCTCATCGCCTTCGACCCGGAAACTGGCCTCCTCACCGCCGAAGCCGGCATCACTCTGGCGCAAATCCTCGATTTTGCGGTTCCAAGGGGATTTTTCCTTCCCGTCTCTCCCGGCACAAAATATGTAACCCTCGGCGGAGCAATAGCCAACGACATCCACGGCAAGAACCACCATGTCGCCGGAACCTTCGGCTGCCATATCACCCAGTTCGAGCTTGTCCGCTCCGACGGAACCCGCAAACTCTGCTCGCCCGTCGAGAACCCCGACTTCTACGCCGCAACCATCGGCGGCCTCGGCCTCACCGGCTTCATCTCCTGGGCAACCTTGCGTCTCAAGCCCATCGCCTCGCGCATGATCGACTACGAGGGAATCCAGTTCCACGGCATCGACGAGTTCCTCGACCTCACCAACCAAAGCAAGGACATCGAGTACACCGTAAGCTGGGTCGACGTCACCTCCACCGGCCGCAACTTCTGCCGCGGCATCTTCATGCAGGGCGATCACTCCACCAAAAGGGCCGAACTCAAACCCTCACCCGAGCCCAAACTGGTCTTTCCCTTTGAGGCGCCCGGCTTCGCCCTCAACGCCCTCAGCGTCAGCCTCTTCAACACGGCCTTCTTCCACAAGCAGATCAACAAGCGCGTCGTCGCCCTGCAGGACTACGAGCCCTTCTTCTACCCCCTCGACAAAGTCCTCCACTGGAACCGTATGTACGGCAAGAGCGGCCTCCTCCAGTTCCAGTACGCCATCCCCTGGGAGCACGCCCGCGAAGGCACAGTCGCGATCCTCAAAGAGGTCGCCAAGTCTGGCCTTGCCAGCTTCCTCGCCGTCCTCAAGGCATTCGGCGACGTTCCCTCGCCCGGCCTCATGAGCTTCCCCAAGCCCGGTATCACTCTCGCGCTCGATTTCCCCATCAAGGCCGACAAGAGCTTCCCCCTCTTCAACCGTCTCGCCGACATGGTGCTCGAGTACGGCGGCCGCCTCTATCCCGCCAAGGACGCGGCCATGACCGCCGCACAGTTTCAGGCCTTCTATCCGCAGTGGCAGCAGTTCGCCCGTTATCGCGACCCACTCCTAACCTCCAGTTTCTGGGAGCGAGTCACCCCCAATTCGTAGACTGGACGGACAAAGCATATGAGCCAAACACCCAAGAAGATCCTCGTCCTAGGCGCCACCTCTGGCATCGCCGAAGCCACCTGCCGCATCTGGGCCAGTCAGGGCGCCAGCCTCTTCCTCGTAGCCCGCAATCAGACCAAGCTCGACGCCGTGGCCACCGACCTCCGCACCCGCGGAGCCAGCTACGTCGACACTGCCGTAGCCGATCTCGACGACACCGACCGGCACCCAGCCCTGCTCACCCACGCCATCAACTCGCTCACCGGCCTCGACGTCGCCTACCTTGCCCACGGTATCCTCGGCGACCAGACCAAAGCCGAGCAGGACTTCAACACCGCCGCCCACATCCTGCACACCAACTTCATGGCTCCGGTCTCGCTTCTCACCTGGCTTGCCAACTTCTGCGTCCAGCGCCGCTCCGGCGTCCTGGCCGTCATCTCCTCCGTAGCCGGAGACCGCGGCCGCAAATCCAACTACGTCTACGGCTCCTCAAAGGCTGGCCTCTCCGCCTTCCTGGGTGGCCTCCGCAACCGTGTCGATCGCGAAGGAGTCACCGTCCTCTCGATCAAGCCCGGCCCAGTCAAGACCGCCATGACCGCCAGTATGAAGGGCAGCGAAAAGTTCGCCGACGTCAACAGTGTAGCCAAATCAATCGTCAGCGCCGTCGACGCCAAAAAGGATTCGCTCTACGTCCCATTCCAGTGGCAGCCGATCATGTTCGTGATCCGCAACATCCCGGAACGAGTCTTCAAGAAATTAAATCTTTGATCCGATCCAGTGGATGGTTCAGCCCAGCACTCCCCACCGTCTGCTGCTGCTGCGCCATTTGCTGCTGCCGAGTAGGCGGCGGAGGCTGTTCCGGCATCTGTGTCGCTCTCTCCACCAGCATCGACCAGTCTTCAGGTACAGGAAGTTCCTGATCCATCGAAACCGTCCCCTCACTTGGCGTCACCCTCACCGCTACAGTAAGCTCACTCGCGGCCCGTCCACGGAATATCCCATGCGTCGGAGGAACATCAGCATAGTCACGCCCAATCGCCGTTCGGATATGCCTGTCCCCCGTCACCAGCCAGTTCGTCGGATCGAACCCCACCCATCCGAGATGAGGAATAAAAGCCTCAATCCACGCATGCGTAGCCGACCGCACCGAGCGGTCCATATCGCTCTCCCCGTGAAACAGATATCCACTCACATACCGGCACGGAATTCTCAGCTTCGAACGAATCAACGTAATCATGATGTGAGCAAAGTCCTGGCATACACCCGTCCGCGTACCCAGCGCCAAATCGATCGGTGAATCCACCTTCGTTGACTGCGGCTTATAGTCAAAGTATTCGAATATCTGCTGATTCAGTTGATGCAGCACCATCAACGGGTCATCTCTTCGGCGCACATCAAGATGCGTTGCAAGATTATCCAGGGCTCGCGTCGGCTCCGTGAACTCGCTCGGCAGCAGCATCTCCCAGTAGTCACCCTGCTCCACCATCGCATCGAGGTCGGCCCATGCATCTGGAGCAAGAAACGCCGGCACCTGCGCCGCGGGATGAACCTCAACCAGCGATTCCGCCACAATCACCAGCTGCGGATGCATCCCCGGTATATCGAAATGGTGCACATGGTTCGCAAGATGGTCGCGATAGCTGAAGACCCTGCACCTCGGGCTAACCGAAAGATGAAACGCCAGGCAGCGTTGCGTATGATCGCTCCGCGGATGCATCCGCGTCTCCATCATGCTCTCGCTCACAGCATTGCTGTAGAGAAACTTCGTCAAGTGGCGAATCGAATAGTACATCCAGCTTCTCCTCTGCACCGCAGATCATCAACAAAAGGCCCAACTATCCTGCCAGTGCAGTCTGTATCGAATAGTCCACATACAACTCATAAATCGTGTTGTGAATCGCCCTGCACTGCGCCTGGATATTCCTCAGGTAAGCCACTACATCCTGGTTCAGAATCTCATCCACGCCGCTATAGCTCAGCAATGCCTGCAATCGTCCCGCCAGCCGCCGCAGCGTCTCCGTTCTCTTCTTCGCCGTTTCGTCCTGAATCGCCTCAAGCGCGCACTGCAAGCTGTCGATTGAGAAACGCAGCGAGTGCGGAAACTCGTCGTTCAGTAGTAAAAATTCGAGAATCCACTCCGGTGTCAGGTCCGCCGTGTAAACCTTGCAGTAAGCCTCAAACGCAGTCGCCGACCGCAGTAAACCCATCCACTCCAGATATTCATTGCCCTCTGGAATTCGCTCCGGATGACCCCACAGATCCTCGTGATAAGCCTCCAGCAACATCGCTGTGGCCGAAGCTCGTTCGATATACCGCCCTACCTGAATGAACTGCCAACCCTCGCCATGGCTCATCGTCGAATCCGTCACGCCCTGAAACTGATGCACGGCTTCCATCACCGACTGAAGAAACTCCATCGGCTGTTCTTTATCAGCCAGCAGCGCTTCAGCGTGCAGATCGCTCTGCATCTCCGGACGCGTCACCTGCAGGTACAGGCTGTTCAGCCGATGCCACTGCTCCGTCGAAATCTGCTCTCGAACATGTCTTGAATTCTCTCGCGCTGCAATAATGCACGACACGATCGAAGCCTTATTCGTCGTATCGAACGTCAGCGCCCACGTCAACGCATAAGGATCACCCGTCCACGCCGTGTTCTTTGGATTGCCCAGCGCCTTCAACACCCTGTGCCACCGATGCTCCGCGCTGGTCGAACTCTCATCCAGCATCAGGTTCAGGTTCACATCAAGCAGCCGCGTCGTATGCTCGGCCCGTTCCAGATACCGGCTCATCCAATACAAACTATCCGCCACACGGCTCAGCATCCGGCATCTCCTTTCACTGGCTCAATACCCACGTATCTTTACTCCCGCCACCCTGCGACGAATTCACCACCAGCGATCCACGCTTCAGCGCCACACGCGTCAATCCCCCCGGAACTACCGTCACCTTATCTCCATACAGCACATAAGGCCGCAGATCCACATGTCGCGGTTCCAGCGAGTCTTCAATCAAACATGGAGCCCGCGAAAACGAAATCGTTGGCTGCGCAATATAGTTCCTCGGATCAGCCTCGATCTTCAGCGCAAACTCTTCCTGCTGCGCCTTCGTCGACTGCGGCCCAATCAGCATCCCGTATCCGCCGCTCTCTCCCACAGCCTTCACCACCAGCTTGTCCAAATTGGCCAACACATGCTGCCGCTCCTTGGGACGAGTCAGAAGATACGTCTCCACGTTCTTCAGTACCGGCTCTTCCGTCAGGTAGTACTTGATGATGTCCGGCACATACGCATATAGCGCCTTGTCATCCGCCACACCCGTGCCAAACGCATTCGCTAGCGTCACATTGCCCGCGCGGTACGCATTGAACAGTCCCGCAACTCCCAACATCGAGTCGCCGCGAAACGCCAGCGGATCGATAAAGTCGTCATCCACGCGCCGGTAAATTACATCCACGCGCCGCAATCCATTCGTCGTCCGCATGTAAGCGACGTTGTCATGCGTCACCAGGTCGCGCCCTTCCACCAGTTCGATTCCCATCTGCCGAGCCAGGTACGCATGCTCAAAATAAGCCGAGTTGAAAACTCCCGGCGACAGCAGCACAATATTCGGTTCCGGCCTGCCCTCAGGCGCAAGCGATCGTAGCGTCCCCAGCAGCAACTGCGTGTACTGCTCAATCGGCCTCACGTTATAGCTGCTGAACAACTGCGGAAAGATCCGCTTCATCACGCGCCGGTTCGTCAGCATGTAGCTCACGCCGCTCGGCACGCGCAGGTTGTCTTCCAGCACAACGAACTCGCCATTCTCCAGTCGGATCAGGTCCGTTCCGCACACCGCGATATAGACATTGCGCGGCACCTGCAGCCCCACCATCTGCCGCCGGTACTGCTTGCAGCTATACACCACCTCGCGCGGCACAATTCCATCCTTCAGAATGCGCCCTTCGTTATAGATGTCTTTCAGAAAAAGATTCAGCGCCGTAATCCGCTGCGTCAGTCCGCGCTCGACGACCTCCCACTCGTTCGCCGTAATGATGCGCGGTAGCAGATCATAGGGAAAGATCTTCTCCGTCCCCTCCTGCCGTCCATACACCGTAAACGTAATGCCCTGGTTTAGAAAGCTGAGGTCCGCTGCCTGTTTTCTCCGCTGCAGCTCCGTTGCCGGCAGGGAAGAGAGATGCTCCATCAGTGGTTCCGTATGGGCATGCAGTTCCCCATTCGGCAGGAACATCTCATCGTAGGCATGGTCCAGCAGATAGTTCTTCAGTGCAGCATCCGCGAAGGTTCTGGCCTGGCTTGTTTGCATTGGGAGCCTTGAGTATAGCGATACATCCACCCGTAACCAAATGCAAATCCGCAGTTACTTAGCGATCTGGTGGCCATCCTTGCTGAAGTAGCTCAACTGCCGCCGATAGCACCGCTGCTTCTCCAGGTCGAACGCAATGCACGAGTCAAACGGCTTCGAATAGACATGTAGGCTGATGCACCCCACCGTTCCCGCATTCTCAATCTGATGAATCGTCTGCAGCTTATCCACCGTCACCATGCCGGTCCCCTCGGCGCATGTCACCGTCCGAACCTTATCGATCTGCAGTTCCGTTGCCCCGCCCAGGCAATCGATGTTCACTACATTCTGGTTCTCCGGCGCATTGCAGCTCGTATGGTGAAACTCATAGGTCTGCACCTCGCCCTGCGACACTGTCATCCACCCAAGTTGTCCGTTATGTGTATGAATCGCGGTCTTCTGTCCCGGCGACCAGCAGATTGTCATCACCTCGAACAGCTCATCCCGATAAATCAAATTCCGCGTATAGAAGCTGTCCCGCCACCACACATAGTCATGCAGAGCCTCCGGACGCAGCGTCATCGCCGCCATGTACTCCGCAATCTTGTCCTTCGTAATCAAGTCCCGCTCCAGTTCGCGAAGCCCGGCAACAAAGTCAGGCACACTCGTCCGTAGCGGGTGGGTACAACCTGCCAACGCAGGATTCGTCGTCATATGTCATCTCCGCCCTCGTCAGGGCATCTCCTTCTATTATCTACCGCTATCTTCAAAGCCCCAAAAGAAAAGGGCCGCCAACAATGGCAGCCCTTCCACGCAAAACCGTAAAACTTACAGCCGTGCGCCGCCAGACAAGATCAGCGTCTGGCCCGTAACCCAACCCGCGTCGTCCGAGGCAAAGAAGACAGCTGCCGTAGCAATGTCCTCAGGTTGCGCAATGCGTCCCAACGGCGTCGTAGTCTCCACGTGCTTGCGCCAATCGCTCTCGGCAAATCCAACAGCATGCAGACCCTCGGTCTCCACCATGCCTGGATTCAACGAGTTCACGCGAATCTTTTTCGGTCCAAGCTCCTGCGAGAGCGAAACCGCCAGCGAATCGACAGCAGCCTTCGTCGCGCTGTACACCGATCCGGTCGCCGCCGGCATCTGGCCTACAAGCGAGCTGATATTGATGATCGAACCGCCTTCCTCCCCAATCAGCTTCACAGCTTCCTGAGTGGTCAGCAGAAGCCCCAGAACATTCAGGTTGAACTGCTTATGAAAGTGGTCCGCTGTAATGTCTCCAAGCGGCTTGAAGTCATAGATTCCAGCGTTGTTCACCAGAATATCCAGCTTCCCGTAAGCCTTTTTGGTCTCCGCGAACAATCGGACGATATCTTCCTGCTTCGACACATCGCCCTGCACTGCAATCGCCTTGCCGCCCTTTGCGACAATCTTTGCGACCACGGCATCCGCCCCGGCCTTGCTGCTGCTGTAGTTCACCACAACCGACGCGCCAGCCGCGCCAAAGTGTTCCGCAATCGATGCTCCAATGCCCTTTGAGGCGCCTGTCACAACAGCTACTTTTCCTGCAAGCTTGCTCATCTTTCAATCTCCTGGGGTCGATCATTTCGACAACCATCTAATTGATGTGCCGACTCCAAAAAACGATTCATCCCGCCCCGGGAATTTACAACCTATTCAATTCAGCCAGATAAGCGTCCCACGTCTCGCGGCAGAAGATCATGTCGACAAACTTCCCCCGCCGCACGGTCTCAATCAGACCGGCATTTTGCAACTCCTTCACATGGTGCGACATTGTCGCCGCCGTAATTGGAAAACACTCGCGCAGGTCCGAGCATGCCGAACACCGCTGCCCCGCAATCTTTTGCAGAATCTCAAACCGCCGCGGATCGGCCAGCGCGCGTGTAATCATCTTGATCTGCCTCGCGGAAAGCTTTATCCCAGCCTCGGTTTTTGTCGCAATAACCATATCCTCATCTACATAGATGCCACAGGAATCAACCCCGCACCAAAGGTAGCAGAAGCCTCATTTACCGTATCTTCTTCGATTGCAGTGCGAAATTCGGACATCCTCACCCCTGAATAGGCTAAACTAGGTAGGACGCGCACTTTCCCCGAAACTCCATTCCTCAGCGCACAGACAGGACACATACGCAGTGAGCAACTCAACCGCAATCGCCGTTAAGCCCATCTTCAACATCGCCATCATCGCGCACGTCGACCATGGCAAGACCACCCTCGTCGACGCCATGCTGCGTCAGTCCGGCACCTTCCGCTCCAACGAGGCCCTCACCGAGCGAGTCATGGACTCCAACGACCTAGAAAAAGAGCGCGGCATCACGATTCTCGCGAAGAATACCGCCCTCTACTACCACGACAACAAGATCAACATCGTCGACACCCCAGGCCACGCCGACTTCGGTGGCGAAGTCGAGCGTGCCCTCAAGATGGTCGATGGCGTCGTCCTTCTCGTCGATGCGTCTGAAGGCCCCCTGCCTCAGACCCGCTACGTTCTCTCCAAGGCCCTCGAAGCCGGCCTTACCCCCATGGTCGTCATCAACAAGATCGACCGTCCCGACGCCCGCCCCCAGGAGGTCCTCAACGAGGTTTACGACCTCTTCATCGACCTCGACGCCGACGAGTCCGTCCTCGACTTCCCCGTCCTCTACACCAACGGCAAGCTCGGCACCGCCACCACCGATCCTGCCATCCCCGGCACCGATCTCCAGCCCCTCTTCGAGCAGATCATCACCACCATCCCCGTAGCCAAGGGCGATCCCGAAGGTGCAGTCCAGATCCTCGTCACCAACCTCGACTACTCCGATTATCTCGGTCGTCTCGCCATCGGCCGCGTCTTCAGCGGCACCATGCGCACCGGCCAGGAGTACTCGGTCGCCAAGATCGACGGCACCTTCACCAAGCACAAGATCACCAAGCTCTTCAGCTTCTCTGGCCTCAAACGCACCGACATCGAAGAGACCCAGGTCGGCGACATCGTCGCCATCGCCGGCATCCCCGGTATCACCATCGGCGAGAGCTTCTGCGACGTCGAAGACCCCAAGCCCCTTCCGCCCATCATCATCGATGAGCCCACGATCGCCATCCAGTTCAACGTTAACAACGGGCCTTTCGCCGGCCGCGAAGGCAAGTTCGTCACCTCGCGCAACCTCCGCGACCGTCTCGACAAGGAACTGCTCACCAACGTCTCCCTCAAGATGCAGGACACAGGCTCCCCCGACTCCTTCAAGGTCCTCGGCCGAGGCGAACTCCAGCTCGGCATCCTCATCGAAATGATGCGCCGCGAAGGCTTCGAGATGATGGTCAGCCGCCCCGAGATCGTCACCAAGAAGATCGACGATCAGGTGATGGAGCCCGTCGAACACCTCTCCATCGACGTGCCGGAGAGCTTCGTCGGAACCGTCATCGAGCGCCTCGGACCCAGAAAGGGCGAGATGACCAAGATGGTCAATCACGGCTCTGGCCGCGTCCGCATGGAGTTCCGCATCCCCAGCCGAGGCCTCATCGGCCTCCGGTCCGAGATGCTGACCGAGACTCGCGGAACCATCATCATGAACTCCATCCTCGACGGCTACATCGCCTACCAGGGTGAGATCCCGCAACGTACCTCCGGCGCCCTCATCTCCGACCGTCAGGGAACCACCACAGCCTACGCGCTCGATGGCCTGCAGGATCGCGGCATTCTCTTCGTCGCAGACGGCGTGGAACTCTACGAGGGCATGATCGTCGGCGAGCACAGCCGCGACAACGATCTCGACGTCAACGCTGTCCGCGAGAAAAAGCTCTCGAACATGCGCGCCTCGGGCTCCGATGACGCTGTCCGCCTCGTCCCCTTCAAGAACCTCACCCTCGAGCAGTGCATCGAGTTCATCGCCGACGACGAACTCGTAGAGGTCACCCCCAAGTCCCTCCGCATGCGCAAGAAGGTTCTCCAAGCCAACCGCCGTCCCCGCAAGAATTCCAGCGACTAATCTCACGCATCGAAGAAACGGCTGGAACACAATTCAATGTTCCAGCCGTTTTTTTGTTCCTACTGTTGCTGTTGTCCTTGCAGTTGTTCTTGCTCTTGCTTGTCATTCTGAGCGAAGCGAAGAATCCCCGCATTTCGCTTTTGCCGTTGCGGTTGCATTTGCAGTTCTAAACGCAGCTCAAAGGAGAACAATGCCCGCCTACGTCATCCTCACCTGCGAAAAGACCCGCAACCAAACCGAACTCGACACCTGCATCGTGGTCGAAAGCCTCTAACCCGTTCTATCTTCCTACCCACAACAAACTACCCACAACGAACGTCATCTCGACCGAAGCGAAGCGTAGTGGAGAGATCCTTGTATTTCGCTTTTGTCGTTGTTTCTCCCCAAACTAGCCACAAAAGAACGGGTGCCCCATCCATGCCGCGGTCTCATCGCGGCATGGGTGGGATGTAAAACCCTTACCCGTCAGCTGTTGCTTTTGTCGTTGGCTTGTCTTGGTAGTTACTCTTACCTCTGAGGTGGGGTGTGGTTTTTCTGAGCACAGGCTCAATTGAAAATGAGTACCCAGCCTAAAATATGCTTCCTCGCGAAACCTAAAACATGGAACCTAAAAACACTTATCTTGCTGGTCCCGCTTGGATGCTACGTTATATGGTTCTCACGGTCTGCCTGCAGAAATCCTAACGTTTTCATCGCACGATGGCGATCATGGCTTCCACAGAAATCTTGGTCTCATCGGCTTGTCCGATACTGGGCCATCTCTGCGTATGGGGCGGTCTTCTGACGAGTACGGAGGTCATCGCTCAACCAATGGGACTATGCCAGTCAGGCATGCTTGGGTAGCCTTAGCGGTTCTAGTTACCCTTGTTTGATATCGATCTTTGCTGCGCCTAAACTGTGCGAGTCGGGTAACCCTGACCTGGGCAACTAACTTATTATCAGTTGCTTACTACGGATCATCTCCGTTTTTGCAGCAAAATCACGTGTCAAGGCCCATAATCCCATAACCCAAACAAAACAAGCTACATAAACATTGCGTAGGAGTTTTACTCAATTCCATATAATTGAATCAGAAAGTAAAAAGCCCCGGCCAAAGCCGGGCTTTCGTTTCAGCGAATAAGTCCTTTAGAATCTAAATTCTTATATATAACCCTTTTAGAATCTATATTTTGCGCAGCTAAATTAGGCTAAGTTATCTTTTATCAATATTTTAGCTCCAATTAAGGAGGGGGAGGGGTCAAAAATCAGGGGCCGCCAAAGGGCAGCCCCGTTTCTTCGAAAAGAATGAACTACTTCTTCGCCGTAGCGAACCGCTTATTGATCTCATCCCAGTTCACAACGTTCCACCAGGCTGCAAGATAATCGGGCCGCTTGTTCTGGTACTTCAGGTAGTAGGCATGCTCCCAGACGTCGTTGCCCAGAATCGGATAATGACCCTGCGACAGCGGATTGTCCTGGTTTGCCGTCGTTACGATCTTCAGCTTGCCGCCGTCGAAAACCAACCAGCCCCAGCCGGAGCCGAATTGTTTCGCCGTCGTCTCGTTGAACTGCTTCTTGAAGTCCTCGAACGAGCCGAAGTCGGCCTTGATCTGTGTGGCGATCTCGCCCGTAGGTTCGCCGCCGCCGTTTGGTTTCATGATCTGCCAGAACATGGTGTGGTTGACGTGTCCACCGCCATTGTTCTGCACAACCTTGCGCACGTCTTCCGGAATGCTGGCCAGATCCTTCACCAGCTCTTCGGGAGACTTCTTGCCAAGCTCAGGATGCTTCTCCACGGCGCCATTCAGGTTCGTCACATAGGTCTGGTGATGCTTGTCATGGTGCAGCTTCATCGTCGCTTCGTCGATGGTCGGCTCAAGCGCCGCATAGTCATAGGGCAAAGGGGGTAGTTCGTAGGCCACGATATTCTCCTGTCGTCTTGCGTTCTTCTTATTTAGTCAGGCATTCTGCAGGCCGACCGCGTTCACTCTCTTCGATGCCATCCGCGCTCGCAGCGATGCAATTCGCCGGCCCGTGCAGCCTTCGAAATCATAGCGCACTGCTCGCATTCATCGCCGATTCACTTTGGTTTGCACCCATTTCGCTGTTTTTGGTTTCTAATAGGCGAAATGAGTGAATTAGTTGCCACTTACCGATGGCTCGATGATGACGGTCCTGCCTTCGGCGCTCCCGGTCTCGAACCGCGCTGGACCTCCAGCCGCAAAGACTCTGTTTCCACCGCCTACGCAGCCTCCAGTCGCGTCTGGTTCACCGTCTCGCACGGCACTCTCAACGAGATTTATTTTCCCACCATCGACCGCCCGCAGACCCGCGACATGGAGCTTCTCTTCACCGATGGCGAGACCTTCTGCCGCGAAGAAAAGCGCGATCTCGAGTACGACTTTCAGTACATCGACTCCGACGCCCTCGCCGTTCGCGTCACCGCCACCGACGCCAACGGCCGCTACACCGTTACCAAAGAGTTCATCACCGACCCGCATCATCCTGTCGTTCTGGTCAACGTCAAGGTCACCGGCGAAGAGTCCGTTCTCTCTCGACTCAAGTGCTACGCTCTCCTCGCCCCGCACCTCAACGGCGGAGGAGCAGGCAACTCTGCCCGCTCCATCGACGTCGCCGGAAGGCGCTGTCTGCTAGCGTGGAAGGGAAGCACCTCGCTCGCCCTGGGAGCAAGCTGCGGCTTCACCCGCTCCTCCTGTGGTTATGTCGGCACCAGCGACGGCTTCCAGGACCTCTGCAGATCGATGTCCCTCAGCCAGCAGTTCGGTCAGGCGCTCGATGGCAACATCGCCATCACCGGCGAGATCGACATCGCAACCAACCGCGAGTTTACCCTCGCCATCGCCTTCGGCGAAGGCCATCATGCCGCTATAGCTGCCATGATGCAGAGCCTCGCCACGCCCTACGATGTGCATCTCCGCCGCTTCCTCGTTCAATGGGGACGCGCCGCCTCACCCGAGACGCTCGCCCCCGCCTCCACCGACAGCGGCAAGCTCATGCGCATCAGCCACAATGTCCTGCTCACCCACGAGGACAAGACCTACTCCGGAGCCTTCATCGCCTCGGCGTCCATTCCCTGGGGATACTCCAAGGGAGACTCCGACCTCGGCGGTTATCACCTCGTCTGGACGCGTGACATGGTCCAGACCGCAACAGCCCTGCTAGCCTGTGGACGTACCGAGACCGCCCTGCGCGCCCTCGTCTACCTCGCCTGCACCCAGCGGCCCGACGGCAGCTTCGCCCAGAACTTCTGGATCGACGGAACACCCTACTGGCAGGGTATTCAGCTCGATGAGGTCGCCTTCCCCATCATCCTCGCCTGGCGGCTCTGGAAGCTCGACGGCCTCGAGAACTTCGACGTGTTTCCCTTCGTCGAACGTGCTGCCGCCTTCCTCGTCCGCTACGCTCCTGTAACTCAGCAGGAACGCTGGGAAGAGATCGCCGGCTACTCGCCTTCGACCCTTGCAGCCGTCATCTCCGGCCTGATCTGTGCCGCCGATATCGCTCGCAGCCACCAGGGCTTCGAGATGGCCAGCTTCCTCGAGACATACGCTGATTGGATCGAATCCCACCTCGACGAATGGACCACGACCACCGAAGGCGTTCTTCACCCCGATATTAAATACCACTACATGCGCGTCCATCCGCCTGCGCCCGGCGAGCCCTTCTACAACCCGGAGATCCCTCCCGGAATGGTCCACATCGCCAATCGCGGTCCCGGCGAGAAGTACGACTTCGAAGCCCGCGAGGTCATCGATGCCGGCTTCCTCGAACTCGTCCGCTACGGCATCCGCCGCGCCGACGATCCACTTATCGTCGACTCCCTGAAGGTCGTGGACCACTGTCTCAAGATCGACACTCCCTTTGGGGACTGCTGGCGCCGCTACAACCACGACGGTTATGGCCAGAAGAAGGACGGAGGACCATACGACGGTTGGGGTCAAGGACGCGCCTGGCCCCTGCTGGCGGGCGAACGCGCCCACTATGAGCTTGCTGCGGGCGGTAACGTCAAACAACACATCACTGCGCTCGAACGCTTCAGCTCTCGCGGTGGAATGTTGCCCGAACAGATCTGGGACTACGCCGACATACCCGCCAAAAGGCTCTTCCTTGGCCGTTCCGCCGGTTCCGCGCAGCCATTGGTCTGGGCCCACTCCGAATACCTCAAACTCCTCCGCTCCGTCACTGACGGCCGCGTCTTCGACCGCATCTCCGCCGTCGGGGAACGCTATGCCGTCCCTAAAGGCAAGCGCACCTTCACCAATCACGTCGAGATCTTCCAGACTGGACGCCCGCTCTCAACCATCGAGGCCGGCCGCACCCTCCGCATCGTGGACCCCCAGCGCTTCAAGGTGGTCTATACCTTCGACAACTGGGCCACAGTCCTCACCGTCGATTCTACCGCTGTCGGTTATCCTGGCTCCTTCGTCGACATTCCGATCGATTCACGGCAGGAAGGGACCATCATCTTTACCCTTAACTGGCCCGGACAAGGCCAACCAGACCGCTGGCTTAACCGAGATATAGAAGTTTCCATCACTCAGCTGCCGCCACCTGTCAGACCGTAAGATGCAGTGATCCGCGTCCCGCTTGTACACTGTTAGAGATAGGCCCAAAACACAAAATAACGGATTTGTAGCCTCGCGCTACCCACGCCACAAACGAAAAGGAAAAGTAATGAGCGATCAGCAGCATGAGTTAGACCAGCTTTCTATCAACGCCCTCCGCTTCCTCGCCGTCGACGCTGTTGAAAAAGCCAAGTCCGGCCACCCCGGCGCACCCCTCGGTTGCGCACCCATCGCCTATCTGCTGTACCACAAGTTCATGAAGCACGATCCTTCGGACCCCAAGTGGATCGACCGCGACCGCTTCATCCTCTCGAACGGCCACGCCTCCGCGCTGCTCTACGGTGCGCTGCACCTCTCCGGCTACGATCTGCCCATGGCCCAGCTTGAGCAGTTCCGCCAGTGGGGATCGCACACTCCCGGTCACCCGGAGTACGGTGAGACACCAGGCGTCGAAGTCACTACGGGCCCTCTCGGCCAGGGCCTCGGCATGGCCGTCGGCATTGCCACGGCAGAGAAGCATCTCGCAGCCGTTTATAACCGCGACACCTATAACATCATCGATCACTTCACCTATGTTCTCTGTGGTGACGGCGACCTGATGGAAGGCATATCCCACGAGGTAGCTTCGCTGGCCGGAACACTCGGTCTTGGCAAGCTCATCGTGTTCTATGACGACAATCTGATCTCCCTCGACGGCCCCACCGAGCTCAGCTATACCGAGGACGTGACCAAACGTTTCGAGGCTTACCACTGGCACGTGCAGTCGGTCGCCGACGGTAACGATCTCCAGGGCCTCGAGGATGCAATTCTCGCAGCCAAGGCCGAGACGACAAGGCCCTCGCTCATCCGCGTCCACACTGTCATTGGTTACGGCAGCCCCAAGGCCGGCACGAACAAGGTTCACGGCGAAGCCCTCGGCGCAGAAGCTGTCAAGGCCACCAAGAAGAACCTCAACTGGCCCGAGGACAAGACCTTCTACGTTCCCGACGAAGCCCGCGCCAACTGGGACACAATCAAGCTTCGCGGCAAAGACGCACACAACGAGTGGCAGGCTGAGTTCGAAGAATATAAGAAGGCCTATCCAGAGCCCGCTGCAGAATTTGATCGCACCATCAAGGCTGTGCTTGCCAAGGACTGGGAGAAGAAAATCCCCGTCTTCCCGACCGATAAGCCCGTCGCAACCCGCAATGCCGGTCAGATCGTCATGAACGCAATCGAGAAGGTTGTCCCCGAGCTCTTCGGCGGCGCTGCCGACCTCACCGCCTCCACCAAGACGATCTTCAAGGACTCACCCAGCTTCCACGTCGATCCCACTGGCCGCAACGTCTTCTTCGGCGTCCGCGAGTTCGGCATGTGCGCGATGGTCAACGGCATGGCGGCCCACGGTGGTCTCATTCCCTTCGGCTCCACCTTCTTTACTTTCTCCGACTACTGCCGCTCGGCCCTTCGTATGGCTGCGTTGATGAGCGTTCACTCGCTCTTCGTCTTCACGCACGACTCTGTCGGCCTCGGTGAAGATGGTCCCACCCACCAACCCATCGAGCAACTGATGAGCCTCCGGGCCATCCCGCAGCTTACTGACTTCCGCCCTGCGGATGCCAACGAGACCGCCGCCTGCTGGCAGCTTGCTCTCGAGCGTAAGAGCGCCAGCTTTATGGCTCTCTCCCGCCAGGATCTCCCCGTCATCGACAATGAGAAGTACAAGGTGCACGAAGGTGTAAAGAAGGGTGCTTACTCGCTCGATAACTCGGGCAAGGACATCATCCTCATCGCTACCGGCTCCGAGGTTTCGGTCATCGTCAAAGCCGCCGAAGAACTCAAAGCTGTTGGCATCAACGCGTCTGTAGTCTCGATGCCCAGCTTCAAGATCTACGATGAGCAGGATGAGGCTTACAAGAACAGCCTGCTTCCCGAAGCAACGCCGAAGATCGCAGTCGAAGCCGGAGCCACCATGGGCTGGTACAAGTACATCGGCCACAATGGAGCCGTCATCGGTCTTGATCGCTTCGGCGCTTCGGCCCCCGGCCCAATCGCTCTCGAAAAGCTCGGCATCAGCGTAGCGCACGTCGTCGAGCAGGCAAAGAAGCTGGTCAAGAAGTAGTCCACGCGGGCGAGACAGCATGTCTCGCCCGTCGTTTTTCGTTCCGATTCCGTTATTTCAGGGCCGTCATCAGCGCCCAAATGACAAGCGCAGACATCCAAAGGTCTAGTCATTTATGAAGATTGCGATTGCTTCCGACCACGCTGGCTTCCCTCTAAAAGAGGAAGTCCGCGACTACGTCAGGAAGCTCGGCCACGAGGTTCAGGATCTCGGTGCCTACAACACTGATCCCTCCGACTACGCTGACTTCGCCGTTCTCGTAGGAAAAGCACTGATCTCCGGCGCAGCCGAGCGCGGCATCCTCATCTGCGGCTCCGGCGTCGGTGTCTGCATCGCCGCCAACAAAATGCCCGGCGTCCGCGCAGGCATGTGCCACGATACTTACTCCGCGCACCAGGGCGTCGAACACGACGAGATGAACGTACTCGTCATGGGCGCACGCATCATCGGCACCGCTCTTGCCTTTGAGTGTGTCGACTCATACCTCAAAGCGAAGTTCATCGCGACAGAAGAGCGTTTCGTACGCCGTCTCAACAAAGTCAAAGCCATCGAAAAACAATACATGCCTGAGGCCACGGCGACCACTCTGACCACTTAACCCAAGTCAGGCCTTGATAGGGCCTATAGAGAAAGACAGCAACTATGCCTGAATCGAAAAAACCTCGTACATGGTTCATCACCGGCGCCTCCACTGGCTTTGGCCGTCTGCTCGCCGAAGAAGTCCTTAAGGCCGGAGGCAAAGTTATTGCCACAGCTCGCAAGCCGGAACAGATCGCCGATCTCGAGCGCCAATATCCCGGCTCCGCAAAAGTCCTTCCTCTTGATGTAACCAATGCCGCGCAAGTCGACTCAGCCGTCACCCAGGCCTTCGCGCAGTTCGGCCATATCGATGTCCTCGTCAACAATGCTGGCTACGGTATCGCAGGTGCCCTTGAAGAGGCCACCGAAGCCGAGTTCATGCCCGTCTTCGAGACCAACGTCTTCGGCCTCATCCGCGTCACCCGCGCCTTTCTGCCTTACCTTCGCAAGCAGCGCAGCGGACACATCCTCAACCTCTCCTCCATCGCCGGTCTCGCTGGCGGTCCCGGCTGGGGCTTCTACAACACCACAAAGTTTGCGGTCGAAGGCTTCTCCGAGGCACTCGCCGCAGAGCTCGCTCCGCTTGACATCCACGTTACCGTCATCGAGCCTGGTCCCTTCCGCACCGACTTTCTTGGCCGTTCTGGCGTTGAAGCCGCACACCGCATCGCCGACTACGACACTACCGCAGGCAAAGCGCGCGAGTACCTCAACACCCAAAGCGGCAAACAGGCTGGCGATCCGCTGCGTGCCGTCCATGCCATGATGGCCGTCGTCGAATCCCCCAACCCACCGCTTCACCTGATCCTTGGCGCTATCGCGCTCAAGCGTTTCCGCACCAAGCTCGACCAGTGGAACCAGGAAATCGCGGCATGGGAGTCAACTACACTCGGCGCGGACTTTCCGGAGGGGCAGTGAGTTCCAGCTCCATCAAGACCATCTTCTGGGACATCGGCGGCGTCCTGCTTACCAACGGCTGGGACAAGAGCCAGCAAACCCGCGTGCTCACTCGTCTCGGTGTCGACCTCGCCGACTACGAATCCCGTCACGATGCCGCCAACTACTTCTGGGAGCGCGGCCTCTCTGACGCCCGGACTTTCTTCAACAAAACTGTCTTTCACGCCGAGGCTCCAAAGTACAACTTCACCTTCGAAGATCTATGGGCCCAGCTTTGCGCAGAAAACCACGTCCTCCACAAGGAGTGCTTCGACATCCTTGGCAAACTCCAGTCTTCCAGCGAGTACAAGCTCGCCACTCTCAACAATGAGAGCCGCGAACTCAATGCCTATCGTCTGGACACCTTTCACCTCCGTCCCTACTTCGATTACTTCATCTGCTCCGGCTACGTCCACGAGATGAAGCCGCACGCGGACATCTACCAGGCAGCCATCGACATCTCCGGCTTCCCGCCCGAGACAGCGCTCTTCATCGATGACAAGCCCGAAAACTGCGAGGCCGCCGTCGCTCTCGACATGCAGGCCATTCGCTTCGAATCACCCGCACAGCTCACGCAAGAGCTCGCACAACTCGGTATTTCAGCAGCATAAAAAAGGAAAAACACCATGGAACTCGGAATTATTGGTCTTGGAAAGATGGGCTTCAACATGGCGGAGCGTCTCCGCCTCGCTGGTCACAAAGTCGTCGGCTTCGACTTCAGCAAAGATGCCACCGCGAAACTCACAGCCTCCGGCTCTCTCGGCGTCAATTCGCTCGAAGACCTCGTCGCCAATCTCTCTGCCCCGCGTGCCGTCTGGATCATGGTTCCCTCGGGCGACCCCGTCGACCACACAATTGCAAGTCTCGAAGGTTTGCTCTCCAAGGGCGACACCATCATCGATGGCGGCAATTCAAACTACAAGGACACGCAGCGACGGCACGCGCAGGTTACACCCACTGGCCTTGACTATGTTGACTGCGGGACCTCCGGCGGCGTCTGGGGTCTCAAAGAGGGCTACAGCCTGATGATCGGCGGCGACAAGGCTCCCGTCGAGCGTCTCACCCCCATCTTCCAGGCCCTCGCTCCTTCGCCCACCGAGGGTTGGGGACACGTTGGACCCTCCGGCGCCGGCCACTTCGTCAAGATGGTCCACAACGGCATCGAGTATGGCCTGATGCAGGCCTACGCCGAAGGCTTCTCCATCATGAATGCCAAGAAGCCCTTGAACCTCGACCTCACACAGATCGCGCACATCTGGCAGAAGGGATCCGTCGTTCGTTCATGGCTTCTCGACCTCACGTCAAGCGCGCTCGACAAAAATCCCACACTGGACGGCCTCGAAGCCTGGGTACCCGACTCCGGCGAAGGTCGCTGGACTGTCACCGAGGCCATCGACCTTAATATCTCTGCTCCCGTCATCACAGAGTCGCTCATCCGTCGCCTCCGTTCACGCGAAGAGAACAACTTTACCGACCGTATGATCTCGATCATGCGCGGAGCCTTCGGTGGCCACGACGTCAAGAAGGCCTAGCCTCTCCTGGCCGTGTGGCGATATCTCCGCACGGCCACTGGCTCTCAACACCCGGACGAGCCCAACCCGCCTGACAGAGCATCAAACGCATACGCAAGGAGCAAGACCATGAGCATAGTACCCGTAGACATCTCAGCAGCACAGGCAGACGCGACCAGGAAGGATGAGCGCATTCCCGAGCCTTGCATCGTCGTCATCTTCGGCGCCTCCGGCGATCTCACCAAGCGCAAGCTTCTTCCCGCCCTTTATCACCTCGATCAAGCCGGCCTTCTGCCTGAAGACTTTGCTGTAGTCGGTGTCGCCCGCCGCGATCTCAGCGCCACCTTCGGCCCCGACATGCAGGACGGCATCATCAAGGGCGGCGGCGTCGAAGACGATGATCCCAAACTCAAGCCTTTCATGGATCGCGTCTCATACTTCGCCACCGAGTTCGACGACGACGCAGGCTTCGAGAAGCTCAAGGCGCATCTCGCCGAACTTGACGGCAAGTTCAACACCAAGGGCAACCGTCTCTTCTATCTCGCCGTTGCGCCGGAGTTCTTCGCCGATATCACCCACCGCCTCGGTAAGCACGGCATGGCCAAGCCCGAGCCCGGCGCCGAGCACTGGGTCCGCGTCATCATTGAAAAGCCCTTCGGTACCGACCTCGAATCCGCCCGTAAGCTCAACGACGAGATCAACGCCGTCCTCTCTGAAGACCAGATCTTCCGTATCGATCACTACCTCGGCAAAGAGACCGTTCAGAACATTCTCGTCTTCCGTTTCGGCAACGGCATCTTCGAGCCCGTCTGGAACCGCAATTACATCGACCACGTAGAGATCACCGCCGCCGAATCCATCGGCATTGAAGGCCGTGGCCCCTTCTATGAGAAGGCTGGCGCCGTCCGCGACGTCCTCCAAAACCACGTCATGGAAGTCCTCTCCTTCGTCGCCATGGAACCACCAGACTCTTTCCAGGCCGATGCCGTCCGCACCGAGAAGCTCAAAGTCTGGCGAGCCATCGAGGGCATCCCTGTCAACAACACCGTTCGTGGCCAATACGGCCCGGGCAAGGTCGACGGCAAGGATGTGATCGGCTACCGTCAGGAAGATCGCGTCTCCCCAACCTCCAGCACCGAGACCTTCGCGGCCCTTCGCGTCGAAATCGAGAACTGGCGCTGGGCCGGCGTTCCCTTCTACCTCCGCGCTGGCAAGCGTCTCGAAAAGCGCGTCACCGAGGTCACCATCGTCTTCAAGCAGCCGCCGCTGCACCTGTTCAAGTCCAACAGCAGCGACGACAAGGTCGAGCCCAACGTCATCACCATGCGCATCCAGCCCGATGAGGGGATCTCGCTCCGCTTCGGCGCCAAGGTTCCCGGTCCCACTACGAACCTCGCGCAGGTAGACATGGCCTTCAGCTACGCGAACGCCTTCGGCAAGTCTTCGGCCAATGGCTACGAGCGTCTTCTGCTCGACGCCATGCTTGGCGATGCCACCCTCTTCGCTCACCGTGACGGAGTCGAAGCCACATGGGCTCTCTTCACACCCATCCTGGAGGCGTGGGCCAAGGCCAAAGCGCCCAAGTTCCCCAACTACGCTGCTGGATCCTCAGGCCCCGACTGCGCCGATGAACTTCTCGCAAGAGAAGGTCGCAAGTGGCGCGATCTCTAAATCGTCATCTTCAGAAGAGCGGGGCGACAGCCCCGCCCTCCGCATCTATCTCTTCCCACCCAGCGAGATCCCATGCCCCGTCCGGTCACCGTCACCTATAGCATCTCTTCTACACCAGCCGAAGTAGCCAGGGCCGCCGCAGAGCTCTTTACCGCCGCTGCCGTTAAGGCAGCCGAGACACGCGGCCTCGCTCGCATCGCCATCTCCGGTGGAACCACGCCCAAGGCGATGTTCGCCCTCCTTGCCGACCCCGCCCAGCCCTTTATCAAGCAGGTTCCCTGGGACAAGCTCGATCTCTACTGGGTCGATGAGCGCTGCGTTCCCCCCGACCACCCCGATTCCAACTACCGCATGACCAACGAGACTCTGCTCTCCAAAGTCCCCCTCCCGGCCGATCGCATCCATCGCATGGAAGGCGAACTCGATCCCGAGGTGGCCGCCGCTCGTTACGAGTCCACCATCCGCAACTCCTTCAAGCTCGAAGGCGCGGAAACCCCGACCTTCGACCTCATCCTTCTCGGCATGGGCGATGACGGCCACACAGCCTCACTCTTCCCTCACACCGAAGGCCTCAACGACATCACCCACATCGTCATCGCCAACCACGTCCCCCAGAAGGACACATGGCGCATCACGCTCACCTCGCCCGTCATCAACCAGGGTAGGGAAGTGGCCTTCCTCATCGAGGGTGCGGCCAAAGCCCAGGTTCTTCACGATGTCCTGCTAGGCCCCTACCAGCCCGATACCTATCCCTCGCAGATCATTCGCCCGGCTAGCGGCAAACTCACCTTCTTGCTCGATTCCGCCGCAGCGTCTAAGCTGCCAGAACCGGCAGGCGCAGACCATACCGGTACTCTGGAGCTTCGCTAAAATGATTCTCGCTGGTGATGTAGGCGGCACAAAGGTACACCTCGCTCTTTATGATTTCGCTGGCGGACGACTCCATCCCATCCGCGATCAGAAGTTCTCCGCGCACGAGTTCGCTGCACTCGACGACGTCATCAACAAGTTCCTCTCCGGCGACGCCGACACACCCAAAACCCACCGTGCCGACATCCTCGCCGCCTGCTTCGGCGTGCCCGGCCCCGTCCGCGAAGGCCGTCTCAAGCTCACCAACCTTCCCTGGATTCTCGACTGCCGCGAACTCTCTAAATCCCTCGGCATCCAGCATGTCTTCCTCATCAACGACCTCGAAGCCAACGGCTACGGCATCCCCGAGCTCGCCCCCGACAAAATCTTCACCCTCCACACGGGCGACGACCCCGCCATCGGCCACCGCGGCCTCATCGCAGCGGGAACCGGCCTCGGCCAGGCTCTCCTCATCTGGGACGGCAAGCAACACCGCCCCATTGCCTCCGAAGGCGGCCACTGCGACTTCTCCGCCCGCTCCAACCGCGAGATCGCACTCCTCGAATACCTTCGCGGCACCCTCAAGGGTCGCGTCAGCTGGGAACGCGTCGTCTCCGGTCTTGGCATCAGAAACATCTACGAGTTCCTGCGCGACGTCGAACAGATTCACGAACCCCAATGGCTCCGCGACCGCATGAAGGCGGAAGATCCCAACGCCGTCATCGGCCAGTGCGCGGAAGATGGCTCCAGCTCCCTCTGCTTCGAGACCATGAAGACCTTCGTCTCCGCCTATGGGGCCGAATCCGGCAACATCGCGCTCAAAGTACTCGCCACCGGCGGCATGTATCTCGGCGGAGGCATAGCCCCCAAGATCATCAAGACCCTCCAGAACGGCTTCTTCACCCAGGCCTTCCTTGACAAGGGTCGCCTCTCGCCGCTCCTTCAATCCATCCCGGTCCGCGTCATCCTCGACGACACCTGCGCCCTCCTTGGAGCCGCAGCCTACGCCGAAGCCCGGGCCTCCGAGCTAGGCGCTCGCTCCGAACGTGCTGCCTCGATCCAGCCTGCGTAGCTGGAATCGGTCACAAAACCCAGCATTTCTTCCTTTCGATTTCAGAAAGATGCGCGTCATTGCGTATCTTTAAGTTATGTCTTTGAAAGCAGTCCTCCGCAGCACTCTCATCGTTCTAGCCACAACAGCCTTCACAGCCGCTAATGCAGCCTATGCCCAGCGTCTCCCTGGCGGCGTCCACCCCGAGCATTACTCCCTCTCCCTCACCCCCGATCTCAAAGCCGCCACCTTCACCGGCACCGAATATATCGATCTCACCCTCGATGCTCCCAGCAGTACCATCACCCTCAACTCCGCCGAGATCAAATTTCAATCCGTCATCGCCACGATTGGCGGGTCTATCCCGCAATCGCAGCCTGCAGCCGTCACCTTTGACGAAGCCAAAGAGCAGGCCACCTTCACCTTCCCCAAAGAGCTCCCCGCCGGCAAAGTAACCCTCGCCATCAGCTACACCGGCATCCTCAACGACAAGCTCCGCGGCTTCTATCTTTCCAAGACCAAGGCCCGCAACTACGCCGTCACTCAGTTCGAGCCGACTGATGCCCGCCGCGCCTTCCCCAGCTTCGACGAGCCCGCCTACAAGGCCACCTTCGACATAGCCCTCACCGTGGACACCCCCGACACCGTCATCTCCAACACCAACCAGATCGCCGACACCCCCGCCGCACCCGGCAAGCACACCCTCAAGTTCGCCACCACGCCCAAGATGTCCACCTACCTCGTGGCCTTCCTCGTGGGCGACTTCAAGTGCACCAGCGGCAGCTCCGACGGCGTTCCCATCCGCGCCTGCTCCACGCCCGACAAGGTCGCCCTCACTCCCTACGCGGTCGAATCTGCCAAATACATCCTTCACTACTACAACACCTACTTCGGCATTAAGTACCCCATGCCCAAGCTCGACATGATCGGTCTCCCCGACTTCGAGGCCGGAGCCATGGAGAACTTCGGCTGCATCACCTATCGTGAGACCGCCCTTCTCGTCGACGCGAAGACCGCATCCATCTCCGCCCGCAAGGAGGTCGCCAGCGTTGTCGCCCACGAAATGGCCCACCAGTGGTTCGGCGACATGGTCACCATGCAGTGGTGGGATAATCTCTGGCTCAACGAAGGCTTCGCCACCTGGATGTCCTCCAAGCCCCTCGAGAAGTGGCACCCCGAGTGGAATGTCCCTCAAGACGTAGCCCAGGATCTCGACTCCACTCTCAACTACGACTCCATCAAGACCACCCGTACCATCCGCGCCAAGGCTGAAACCCCAGGCGAAATCAATGAGATGTTCGACGGCATCGCCTATGGCAAAGCTGGCGCCGTCCTCGGCATGGTCGAAAACTACCTCGGCGAAGAGACCTTCCGTCAGGGCGTCCACAACTATCTCGCCGCGCACCTTTACGCCAACGCCACAGCCGAAGACTTCTGGAACGCCCAGACCTCCGCCAGTCATCAGCCCGCAGACAAGATCATGCAGAGCTTCGTCACACAGCCCGGCGTGCCTCTGCTTTCGTTCAGCGAAGACCCGGCCAGCAACGTTCCCGTGATGCAGAGCCGCTTCTTCCTCTCCGCTGCAAACAACACCAACACGTCGCAAAGCTGGACCCTTCCCGTCTGCCTGAAAACCACCGGCAAGCCCATCTGCCGCGTCCTCACTTCCGGAGAGTCAGCTCTTCCCATCCCTGCGGATGCGCCGACGCCGTTCTTCTACGCCAACGCCAACGGTAAGGGCTACTACCGCACCGCCTACACCCCACAGCAATACAACGCCATCCTCGCCAAAGCCGAAACCGCCCTTACCCCACCCGAGCGCATCGGTCTCATCGGCGATCGCTGGGCGCTCATGCGTTCCGGCCAGGGTACTGTAGGCGACTTCCTCAACCTCGTCCTTGCCCTCAGGCAGGACCCCAACGCCACAGTCCTCGATAGCGCCCTCGCCAAAGTCGGCACTATCAAATTCCGCATCGCCGACGGCGAAGATCGTGATCGCCTCAACGGCGTCATGCGTGCGCGATTCAGCCCCATCTATGAAAGCCTCGGCAAGCCGTCTCCCAAAGACAGCCTCGACCGCGAACAGCTCCGTGCCCTTATCTTTCATCAGCTCGGCAGCGCCAAGGATCCCGCCGCCATCGCTCAGGCCCGTCAAATCGCCGACGCTCTCTACTCCAACGGCCGCCGCGACAAAAACGTCGATCCGTCGTTCGAGGACGAGTCCATCATCATAGCCGCGACCAACGGCGACGCCGCCCTCTACGACAAGGTTCTCAACGCCAGCAAGACTCTTACCGCTCCCGAGCTTCAGACCCAGGCGCTCTTCACCCTCGCCCGCTTCGAAGATCCCGCCCTCGTCAAGCGCACCCTCGACTACGTCGTCTCAGGCGAAGTGCGCAATCAGGATAGCTGGATCCTTCTCTCCATTCTCCTTCAAAATCCCGACACCCGAACCCAGGCTTGGGACTACATCCGCCAGAACTGGGACAAGGTCAGCGCCCAATTCACAACAAGCTCCGGCGTCCGCATCGTTTCCGCAACGGGGTCCTTCTGCACCGTTCAGCAGCGTGACGAGGTCGTAGACTTCTTCGGCTCTCACAAAGTCGACGCGTCCGAGCGGACCCTCAGCAAATCCATCGACAGCATCAACGATTGCATCCAGCTCAAAGCTACCCAGCAGCCCAACCTGCACCAGTGGCTCGAGACGCAGTCGAAGTAATAAACCTCAATCACCCACTTCCGCCGCCATACCAATCCGGTACGGCGGCGGTTTTTCTTTCAACGCGATAAGGTAGCTATAACCATGCTCAGTTCCATCGACCAGGAGAATCTCGCCATTCAGTCCCCATCCGCGCTCCGCCAATGGGCTCCTTGCATCGCGATGCTCCTTCTCGGATTCCTAAGCTACGTCGATCGCAGCGTCCTCGCTATCCTCAGCCCCACCATTCTTGCGTCCCTTCATCTTTCTGCGACGCAGTACGGCTACGCCATCCTCGTCTTCAGCCTCTGCTACATGCTCGCCAACCCCATCTGGGGCTTCCTGATGGACCGCGCCGGCCTCTGGCTCACCACGCTCGCGGCCGTCCTCATCTGGTCCATCGCCTCCGGAAGCCACGGCCTTGTGCTCGGCTTCGTCAGCCTCTGCATCGCACGCGGCGTCCTTGGCTTCGGTGAAGGAGCCACCTTCCCCGCCAGCCTCAAAACCGTCACTGAAACCCTGCCCGTTAGTAAGCGCTCCTTCGGCCTTGGCGTTGCCTACAGCGGCGGTTCGCTCGGAGCCGCTCTCACTCCTCTCCTCATCACACCCATCGCTATCCGCTATGGCTGGCGCTATGCTTTTGCACTCACAGCAATCTTCGGCCTCGTCTGGATCGTCCTTTGGCTCTTCCTCCGTGCCTCCGGCTGGTACACCGCACCCATCGACACCACATCAAAAGAGATCGCAAGGGCTCAAGTTCCATCCCGACCCCGATGGAGCCGCAATCTCTTCGCCGTCATCTGTGTGTATGGCCTCGGAGCTGCTCCCTTGGCCTTCGGCCTCTATGCCGCTCCTCTCTACCTCACGCGAGTCCTCCATCTCAGCCAGGTTAATCTCGGTCATCTTCTCTGGCTTCCGCCAGCAGGCTGGGAGGCCGGTTACCTCTTCTTCGGCCACGTTGCCGATCGCCATCGTCAACGCCATCCACACAGCCGCCCGGGTACGTTGTTCGTCCTCTTCTCCATCGCCGGATTCCTCATCACCCTCGCTCCCGCAGCCGCTCGAAGCTCTTATCCTGTCGCTGCCACCATGCTTCTTTTCTTCCTCCAGATGTTCATCGCCGGAGGCTTCGTCGTCTTCTCCCTCTCCGACGGCATGGCGACGCTACCCAAACAACACTCCGCTTTCCTCGCCGGCATCTCTATCTCAGCCTGGGCTCTCGTCACCGGCATCCTTATGCCTATCCTCGGCCACTTCGTCGATCAGGGCCGCTACACCTTCACCTTCTGGATCGTCGCCTTCCTTCCCCCGCTGGGAACGCTTCTCTGGAAGATCCTTTCAACAAAGCCATCCTTAGCCGAATAAGAAAAAACTGGCAACTACGCCGCAATCGCGACCATTCATAACTCTTTCCATCTGCTTGCGGAAGAATTGTTTCATCCGTTCTTCTTCTCGTACGCAATACAGATTAGAGATCTCTCATACTCCCCAAAAGTGTTAGCCGACCTGCCCGTTAGTGCGTTGACTTCATACATTCACGCCCTTACCTTCGCAACTGAGGGACACTAATGAAAAACTTTCGGTTCTTGATTCTCGGTTTCACTCTTCTTGTTCTTTCCGCAGCCCTCCCGCTTCACGCGCAAGGAGGAGAGGTAGGAACCCCTGACGGCTGCGTTGAATCGCCCGAAAACCCAACAGCAATCCTCGCCCTCCTTGGCTCTGCTGGTGCCTTCTGCGTCTCGGCTCGCGCCCGCATCAAAGCGCGCTGCGATCCCAAGTAAGCGGTTCGGCAATTTACCTCCGCTTCTCACCAACTCATCAAAATCGGACTCGTCATGTCTACACTTCCCGCGGCTGATGTACGCTCGCGTCCCATGCTGCACGTCGCAAGCCTCACGCCAAAGCTGACCGCCGGTCTGGCAACGGTATTCGCTGTCCTTGGCTTGTGCTCCATCTGGTCCACGGTTGGCCTCCTCTGGCAGCTCTGGACCATGGACGCACTCAAGTCCATCGGCATGATGATTCCGCTCGTCAGCGCCGTGCTCATCCTCCGCGTATGGCGCTCTCAGCAATGGCAGATGCAGGGCAGCCTGTGGGGTCTTGTCATTCTCACGGTCACCATCGCCGCAGTCCACATTCGCGATCAGGCCATCCTCGTCTTCGTCGTCTCTCCGCAGTGGGCCGTCTACTTCCCGCCGCACTCGCTCGTTGCATTTGCTTACGTCTCCGGCGTCGTTCTGCTCTTCGGCGGAACCCGCCTCTATCGCGCCGCGCTCTTTCCCATCATCCTCATCTGGTTCGTCAACCCCATTCCCCACATCTTCAACGTCTACGTCGATCTCCCCTTGCAGCGCGTCTCCGCCCACGTAGCCCGCTCCTTCGCCATCGCACTCGGCCAGCCTCTCAGTCACGATCAGCTCAGCCTCATGTTCACGCCAAACTTCGGCATGTTCATCGCTCCCGGCTGCAACGGAATCCGCGGCGCCGTCACCATGGGCTTCATCGCGCTCATCGCCGGCTACGTCTACCGTTTCCGTCTTTACGCACACGTTGCCGTTATCTCCGGCGCAATCCTTCTCGGATACCTCTTCAACTTTGTCCGCCTCTGCCTCCTCGTCCTCTACTACATCGTCGCGCTTCACATCGCATGGCTGCAGCACCACGGCGAAATGGCCGACTACATCATCGGTGGTTGTCTCTTCCTCTCCGCTACAGTTTTTCTCTTCACCATCATCCACCGCCTCAGCGAAACTCCCGGCCGCATCAAGCCCCCGGCGCTCAATCAATCCTCATCGGCCTTTACCTCTCCAAACTTTCTCCGCGTCCGCATGACCGCAATGGCTCTCATCGCCCTCTTCGGCTGCTATGGGTTCGCCCACGCCCTCGCAAGCACCCGCGCTGCCGCAGCGGCAGTTCATGCCCAACGCGATCTAACCAATCCCGGCCAGTTTCCCGCTCACATCGGCAATTACAAGCTCTCACGCTCATGGGATGAACATCTCTTCACCGGCGCTCTCCTCTATCACTGGGCCGACTACGCCCCCACCGGCGGCGGTACTCACATCGTCCTCGGCATCGCCCCTCTCCTTGGCTCGCACGACACTCTCATCTGCCACTCCGCCCGCGGCGACGAGCCCCTCTGGCACGATCAACTCACTATCCCCACCGCTACCGGCAAGCCCATCGGCTTCAGCGCCGCCTTCTTCGCCGACAGCGCCATTCAGTATCTCGAAGCCACCACCGTCTGCAACGGCTCCAACTGCGGCGAATACTCAAGCCCCCGCACTCACTTCGGTTTCGTCTACAGCAAGCCCGATCCCCAATCTCTCCTCACGCAAAACCCGCTGCGTCCCATTCCAATCCTCTTCCGCGCCGAGACCACAGACACCACCCTGCCCGCAGACGAAGCCCGCAAGCAACTATCCACCTCCATCAGCACCTTCATCGCTTCCGTCAATCTGGACGCGCTCACACGGCCCTATCGCCGCCCATAACTCATAGTTAATCTTGCAAAAATATTGTTCTCAGTGAATTCAATCCCGCGCCGCTGCCCCTCCGTTTTCTTGACCATCAAACGTTGTCATTCTGAGCGCAGCGAAGAACCCCCGCATTTCGTCTTTGCCTTTGCCTTCGCTTGTTCTCGATGGGGCAATAGAGCTTTAGCGTTTGTCCAAAAAGTTCCGCTCTTTAAGGGCACGGCTTCAGCCGCGCCGCAAATGCTGCGATTTTGAGTGCGGCTTTAGCCGCTGAGGTACACCGTCTGATCCGTGAACGAGCATTCTCTCTGGCTGCAACAATCCTCGCCATCATCCTTTTCCTGCCGCTCGCTGGCTGCAGCAGTGGTATGGTCCAATCGCGACCCGATCCACCCTCAACACCAACCCCACCTGCAAACACCTACTCCGGCACCACCTTCACCGGAAAAGTTTTCTCCGGCACAACTCCCCTGCAGAGAGCCTCGATTCAGATCTACGCCGCAGGCACCACCGGCAACGGCTCCGCATCCACATCTCTCCTCACCTCTACCCTCACAACCGACGCCACTGGATCCTTCACCGTCCCCGCTTCCTATCCCTGCCCCAGCGCGACCTCGCAGCTTTACCTCATCGCCCATGGCGGAAATCTCGGTGGCCTCACCGCCACAAACAACCCAGCCATCGCTCTTTCCACCATCCTCGGCCCCTGCAATCAAGTTGCTTCATCCTCCCCAATCGTCATCAACGAGGTCACTACCGCAGCCACCGCCTGGGGCCTCGCCCAATTCTTCGCCACCGGTGGCAGCCTCGGAGCCTCCGCAACCAACATCCACGGCTTCTCCAACGCCTTCGTCACCGTAGCCAATCTCGTCAACCTCACTACCGGCGTCTCACCCGGAGCGGCCTTCCCCTCCACCGGCCTATCTCCCGCGCCAAAGATAAACACCCTGGCCAATCTCCTCAACACCTGCATCGCGGCGACCACCTCCTGCGCCAGCCTCTTTACCCTCGCCACACCCAATGCAGCCACCGTCCCCGCCAACACCTTCGACGCTGCTCTCAACATCGTCCACAACCCCGCCCTCAACGTTGCGAACCTCTACACGCAATCCACCACCAGCACAGCCTTCACTCCTGCACTCGATACCGCCCCTGCCGATTGGACCCTCTTCATCCACTACACCGGCGGAGGCATGTTCGATCCCGGCGCCCTCGGCGTCGATTCCTCCGGCAACATCTGGGTCTCCAGTTACACCAATCCCACCGGGACCATAGGCACCGCCTCCAAGTTTTCCTCCACCGGCCAGCCCCTCCTGCCCACCGGCGTCAGCACCACCGGCCTCACCAACTCCTACGGTCTCGCCATCGACGCCAGCGACAACGTCTGGATTCCATACGAAAAAAGCCCTTACGCCATCAACAAAGGTCTCGGCGCCGTCGCCGCCTACAACTCGACCGGCCAGCCCATCTCAGGTACCGGCTTCGCCACAGGTGGCCTGAACTTCCCCATCGCCGCCGCCCTCGACCCCAACGGCACCGCCTGGATCGTCAACTACGGCAACGCCAGCCTCACTACCCTCTCCAGCGCCGGTCAATCCCTCTCACCCGTTGCCGGTTACACCGCCGCGTCTTTTGCCTTTCCCACCACCGTCGCCATCGACGCGAATCACAACGCCTGGATCGGCAACCAGAACGACGACGCCATCACCCGCATCTCTCCCGACGGAACCCAATCCCTCCGCGTCTCCTGCTGCAACGGCCCCAACGGCCTCGCCATCGACCAGCGCGGAAACATCTGGGCGGCAAACTACTTCGGCGACAGCGTCAGTCAGATCTCCAGTACAGGCACCGTCATCTCCAGCAACTACACCGGCGGCGGCATCCTCCATCCTCAGGGCATCGCCGTCGACGGCTCAGGCAACATCTGGGTCACGAACTTCCGCAGCCCTTCGCTTACCGAGCTAGCCGGCTCTGCCTCTTCCAACCCCGGCCAGCCCCTTTCCCCCACCACCGGATGGGCTCCCGACTCCGACATGCTCGAAGCCTTCGCCATCGCCATCGACGCCAGCGGTAACCTTTGGCTCACCAACTTCGGCGACGACACTCTCACTGAGTTCGTAGGACTAGCCTCCCCCGTCAAAACCCCTCTCCTCGGCCCACCGCAAGCCCCCTAAAAACAAAATCATCGCACCGTATTTGCCTTGGGTCGTCATCCTGAACGAAGTGAAGGATCCCTGTATTTGTCTTTGTTTGTTTCTGCTGATGGGGATTTCCTCTGTGCTTCAAAAACAAAGAAGCCGCCGACAATCGCAGGCGGCTTCATTCAATCCAACGCAGCTAAGGTTTCACAGTAAACATCGCCACCCCGTGACTAGGCACCTCAGCCGAATACTCCCCACTGACCTTCCCCGCATCCTTCTTCGCCCAGAGATCCCGCACCGAAGCCGAAAGCGCATCCGGATATCCAATCTCCCGCCACGTCACCGACATCTTCGTCGCCGCAGCCCCACGATTCACCAGCGCCACAGCCCGTCCGCCATCGGCCAACTGCTTCGACCAAACCTCCAGATCGCCCACCTTCCGCACTCTCCGAGCCTGCTGCCCCAGAGCATCCTGATCGATAGCGATCACCTCTTTGTTCATCAGAATCTCTTTCGTATCGGTAGACATATTCGCAATGTCATTGCCCGCCAGCAGCGGCGCAGACCACATCGCCCACATGCTGAAGTGCGTGCGGCTCTCCTCCTTGTTCATCCCACCATTCCCCACCTCCAGCATGTCCGGATCGTTCCACCCCCCGGGCCCCGAATAGCTCTCAATCCCATCCATCAAATCCATAATCTGCACAACTCCATTGCCACCCCAAGTCTTCTTGCAGTCCCAGCAATCCTGGATATCGCCGGTAGACCGCCACATATTCCCAATGCCACCCGCCCATAGCCACGGCTTCGTCGATCCCCACTCGCAGATACTGAACAGAATCGGCCGCCCCGAATCCTTCAACGCATTACGCATCAACGTGTACGACGACTCCGTATTCTGCCCCGGCAACGTATTGCACCAATCTTCCTTCAGATAATCGATACCCCAGTTCGCATACTGCCTCGCATCCTGGTACTCATGCCCGATGCTCCCCATCCGCTTCGCACAAGTCAGCGTTCCCGCATCCGTATAGATCCCCAGCTTCAATCCCTTCCCATGCACATAATCCGCCAGCGCCTTGATCCCCGAAGGAAATCTCTCCACATCCGCAATGATGTTGCCCTGAGCATCCCGTCCCGTCTGCCAGCAGTCATCGATCACGACATACACATATCCGGCGTCCTTCATCCCATTCGTCGCCATCGCATCCGCCGTATCGCGCACCACCTTCTCGTTGATCCCCTTGCACGCATACTTATTCCAGCTGTTCCACCCCATCGGCGGAGTCCTTGCCAGCCCGTTATCCAGCGCCAACCCCGTACTCGGAGCAAACGATACCGCAGCAAACGCACAGGCCATAACCAGCATGCGAGCCGACAAACCAAAGATTCTATTCATGGAAGAGAGATCAACCTTTCGATGTAATTGGTTACATTTTCGCAACGACAAGCCCCAACAAAGAACATCCAGATTGCGGGCACACCGAATCATACTCCGCAAAATCCGCAACCAACCAGCTCAAAACGAATCTGAGTAGAGAACACCCCGGTATACTGCGGTTCATCACCTCCGCACCGCCAAGGCAATCCAAATGGGTAAGAGCTTCGCCAAGATAGCTTTCACGCCTCTCGTCAAACAGCAGCAGACCCTCCACGGCAGCCGTACTTCCTACGCTCGTGCCGAGCAATCCGGCCCTCCCGGCGACAGCCTCACCGAAGCCGAGCGCCACTTCATACCGGCTCGTGACTCCTTCTACATGGCCTCGACCAGCGAAACCGGCTGGCCCTACATCCAGCATCGCGGCGGCCCGCCTGGCTTCGTCCATATCCTCGACGACCGCACCATCGCCTTCGCCGACTATCGCGGCAACAAGCAATACATCACCACCGGCAACCTCCTCAACGACGACCGCGTAGCCCTCATCTTCATCGACTACCCCGCCCAGGCCCGCCTCAAAATCCTCGGCCACGCCACCATCCACGAAGGCCCCGAAGCCGCCGCCCTCATCGAGCAGCTCCGCTCACCCGAAGACGACACCCCCATCGAACGAGCCATCGTCATCCACATCGAAGCCTTCGACTGGAACTGCCCCCAGCACATCATCCCACGCTACACCGAAGAACAGATCGTCCAGCTCACCACACCCATCCGCCAGCGCGTCACGGACCTCGAAGCCGAAAACAAACGCCTCCGCACCCAACTAGAAAAAACAAAGGCAATTTCCTAAACAGAAAGCCTTTATCCCAAGCCAGCAAAAAAGCCCCGGTACCCATCCCCACCCAACCGCAAAGCCCGGGTGCCCCATCCATGTCGCAGTCTCATCGCGACATGGGTGGGAAAGTAAAACCTTACCCACCCAGCCAGCCCTTGCTTTGCCGTTGCTCGTTTTCCTCTCAACCACCCAACCGCTTCTCA
The DNA here is from genome assembly GCA_035317185.1 of Edaphobacter sp. Taxonomy (GTDB): domain Bacteria; phylum Acidobacteriota; class Terriglobia; order Terriglobales; family Acidobacteriaceae; genus Edaphobacter. The sequence continues at coordinate 81,301 of DATHHN010000042.1, read as the reverse complement.
TAACAATAAAACCGTAACCCCGGCCGAAACCCCAACCCAATCTCCCCCGCCAGCCCATACCCCAGCTTAGGAAACAACCTCTGCGTAGCCTCATTCTGCGTATTCGTATCCACCCGAAGCACACGAATCCCGCGCTCCACCGCCACCTCCTCAGCCTTCCCCATCAAAGCCCCCGCCACCCCCGCTCCCCGCAACGCCGGATCGACCGCCAACCGATGCACCACCACCGCAGCCTCATCGATATCCCATCCCACCTGCGCATACTCCGGTTCCTGATCGGTCGTCACCGCCGCCACCCCGGCAATCGCCCCATCGATCTCCGCCACCCACAACTGTCCCAATTCGATATCCCGCTCAAACACCCTGGCATTCGGATATGTCTCATCCCACTGCAGATTTCCCGCCGCCCGCATCAACGGCACAACCCGCTTCAACAACTCCATCAACGAAGCCACATCCTCGCGCACAGCCAACCGTATCTGCATAGGCCTATAGCCTACCAAGCCCATCGCCGTCATCGCTATACGTAACTAAAAAAGTTACATAATCCGAAAACGCTCCCGCATCAACCTCTGAAACCTCGGCCGCCATATCAAGTCATACGCCAGCTCTTTCCCCGGAAACATAGCCAGCGCGGCCTTCCTGCTATCGGCAATCATCTGCGATGCATCGTCCACCGTCAGCGACGCATCCTGCGCGATCACCTGCATCACCATATTCATCATCATCTGCAACCGGCGAATCAGCTTCTGCTCTTCAGCCCGCTCTTCTGCACTAATCCCAACCACACCCTCAACAGACGCATTCAACTCCATTGGCCGAGCCTCCGTTCCTTCCCAAACTACTCTCTCCCATTGGATGCGCAACCCCTTTCGGAGGAACCTAACCAGCTTCTCCCACACCACAGCCAGCCGCCTTTGCAGTTGCCATTGTCCTCATAAACCAGCCACGAAAGATCGGTGCCCCATTCATCGCGGTCTCATCGCGATGAGTGGAAATGTAAATCTTCCCTTGCTTTTGCCGTTGTCGTTGCTCTTCTTTTTTGTCATCCGTAGGGATCTCTTTCTATCGTTGTCGTTGCCGTTCTTTGACTTAAAGTCGTCATTTCTAAAGTGCAGCGAAGAACCTGTATTCCCAAGCAATCAAAACTCACTCCGTCCCCACCACCTCCCGAATCCCCCCATCGCCACTCAGCAAAAACGTCGTCAACCCAAACTCATCCGTCCGATAAAGCTTCGTCCCCGCCGCCCCAATCCTCTCCACCACCTCATACCGAGGATGCCCAAACGTATTCCCCTTACCCACTGAAACCACCGCATCCTTCGGCGCCGCCGCCGCAAAAAACTCCGGCGTAGTTGAAGTCCTGCTCCCATGATGCCCCACCTTCAGCAGCGTCACCGGAGTCATCCGCGACAGCATAGCCTGCTCGCTTCCAGCCTCCGCATCCCCCTCCAGCAACACCGACGCCTTCCCATACTCCACCCGCATCACCAACGAATCATTGTTCACAGGAGCACCCGCATTCACATACTCAAACTCCGGAGCCAGCACCTTCACGCTCACACTCCCCAGCGCAATCGCATCCTCCGCCCGCAGATGCCTTACCACCACACCAAGCTCCTTCGCCTCCTCCAGCAACGCGCGATAAGCCTTCGAGTCAGGATCGACCCCAACCCACAACTCCCTCGGCTTGAAGCTCCGCATCACCGCAGCCATCCCGCCCATGTGGTCGCTATGCGCATGGCTCAACGCAATCACATCCAGCCGCCGAATCCGCCGCGACCACAGATAGGGCGACACCACCTCCTCACCCACATCGAACCGGCTCGTAGCCTCGGCAGCCTCATTCACACCCCCAACAGGCCCACCCGCATCCACCAGCATCGTCCGTCCCTCAGGGCTCACCACGAGCAGAGAATCGCCCTGCCCCACATCAATCGCCGTCACCTCCATCGCACCCGCCGACACTACCGCTTGCTCCGGCCAAAGCACCATCACCGCAATCAGCGGCAACACCACCACCGCAACCCACGCCCACGCACGCGATCTCCGCACCGCCCACATGCAAAACGCCCACCCTGCCAGCGCCAGCAGCCCCACCCACCACACCGGCCCCGGAACCCGTAGGTCCGCCATCCGCACTGCGCTCACCTGCCCAATCACACCCGTAATCCCATGCAGCAGCAGGGCAGTGAACCCACCCGGCACCATCGCCAGCCACGGACTCACCAGCGCTGCCCCAAACGTCACCAGAGCCATCGGAGCCACCATCGCCACCAGCGGCACGCTCAGCATATTCGCCGGCAGCGCAAACATCGTCGCCCTATGGAAGTACATCGCCATCGGCAACACCATCACCAACTCCGCCACCATTCCAATCAATGCCAGCTCCACCGCCAGCCAGAAACACCGCATCACCCGCGCAGGCACACAATAAGCCCACCCTCCAAACACGCCAGCCAGAGCCTCCCCCCAGATCCGCAGCATCACCCGCATCTGCGCCGCGCGCGGCCTCATCCGCGCATCCTCCCATACATCGCCCAGCCGGTCCGCCGCCCTCGCATACGGCAGAAAACTCCACTCTCCCAGTGGAACCGCAATCCCTCCAATCGCCACAATCGCCAGAAACGTCATCTGAAAACTAGCCTCGAACAACGCACTCGGCGACCACACCAGCACCCCCAACGCCGCCGCCCCCAACGCATTCAGCACACTCCTCTCCCGCGACAGCAGCCGGGCCAGCAGAAACACCACCGTCATAAACAAAGCTCGCTGCACCGGAGCACCAAACCCCGTCAACAGCGCATACCCCCCCGTCAACGAGATCGTCAGTAGCGTAGCCACCCACTCCCGCAGCTTCAGTCTCCGAGCCGCCCATAGCACCAACCCCGCCAGCAAACCCACATGCATACCCGAAACCACAAACAGATGAAACGACCCCGTCCTCTCAAACCCCAACCGCAGTTGATGATTCAGTCCCGCACGATCCCCAAACAGCATCGCATTCAACATCCCCGCATCGTCCCCACTCAGCCGCATCACCCTCGGCAGCATCCGGTTAGCCCGCGACCCAGCAAACCCCAGCATCCGTCCCGCAGCCCACCCTTGAGCCGCATAAAGCCGGCACTGCAAACTCGCAGCCCCACCACCCAACCGCACCAGTTTTCCCGCCTTCACATTCGCATGCACCCCAATCCCCTGAGCCAGCAGATAATCCGCATACTGCCAGGCCCCCGGATCCCGATACCGCTCCGGCACCTTCAACCGCATAGGCGCCTCCACCAAATCCCCACACTGCAAATCCGGCAACCCGTCCAAACCAGCAACAACGGGAGAATCACTCCGGGAAACAGGTGGGGAAATACTCTGGGTGCCCCATTCATGCGGTCTCATCGCATGAGTGGGCATAGTGCGAAGCACGACCGCATTCCCTCCTCCAGCCCCAACCCCGTCCGCCATCAACATAACCCGAACCCCACCCGACACCGGAGTCATCCAGGCCAAATCCGGAGTGACCTCCTCCACCTCCTCCACCCGCAAATCCACCTGGATAGCTCCACCTCGGGGTATCGCGCTTGGCCCAACCGCTTTCTCTCCACCCTCCCAAGCCGCCTCACTCTCCCAAGGCATGAACTCCTTATCCTGATCCACCGCAGAAGACAAAGCCCGAACCCGAACCACCCGCCCCCGAACCTGCCGACTCAACCCATCCGCGTACCCACTCAACACCCGCTGCGAAGGCGGCCCCGGCTGCACCTCAGCACTCCACCACCCAACCACGATCCAAACCGCCGCCAACGGAACCACGGCCACCCGAAATCCCCGCCGCAACCCCACCAAAACCAACCCAACTAGCAAAATCAGCGCCCCCAGCAGCACCATCCCCGGTCGCCACTCCCTCGCCAACACAACCCCCAGCGCAAACCAACAAGCAGCCGCCAGCAAAGGAGCCCGCCTCAGCTCCAGCGCCCCCACCCTTCCCTCATCCTTCGGCCAGAGCCCCGGATGGGGCGCCTTTGCTTCTAGGTACCCCAAGGCTTTAGCCTTGGGCCTCTCAAGCCACCGCAAGTGGAAATGGAGCTTGTAGCCCAATGCTTCAGCATCGCGTCTCCCCCGGGGTATCCCTTCCTCCGAAACCGCCGGATTTCTAACCGTCAATTCACCACCCGGATGTCGTAACTGCCAGCCATTTGTTCACGCTCTGACCACGTTTATTTACGCAAAACCACCACAGTCTCCAAATGAAACGTCTGCGGAAATAAATCAACAAGATGCAGCTCCACCAACCGATAGCCGGAGTCTACCAAAGCCTTCAAATCCCGCCCCAGTGTAACCGGATCGCACGAAACATAAACCATCTCCTTCGCCGAAACCCTTGCAAGCAAAGCACATACCTCCGCCCCTACACCCGCTCGCGGGGGATCCATCACCACCAACGCCGGCTTATCCCGCTGCAAAACCGCCCCCCGCAGAAACTCTACCGTAGTAGCGGAAACCGCCCGTTTCCCCTTACCTTTGAATGACTTAGCCAGATCCCCACCAGCCGCCTCCACCGCCACCACCTCAGAAAAATTCTTCGCCAAAGCCCGCGAAAACAACCCCACTCCAGCATATAAGTCCCAAGCAATCAACCCCTTACGCCCACCCGCCACCAATCCTACAAGCTCCGGAACCAGCCACCGGTTTACCTGAAAAAAACTCCCCCGCCCCACCCAATACTTCTCCCCAACTACCTCATAACTCAGCCCTTCCGCCCCCCAGGCCATTCCCGCCCGCATCTTCCGCCCGGGCCCCATCACCATCACCCCTGCACCCACCAACTCCGGCACCAACTCCTGCATCTTCAGACACATAGCGTCAAATCCCTTACCCGCCTCCCGCTCAACAAACAAAACCATCTGCAACCGGCTCTCATCCGCCGCTGCAAAAAGCTCCACCTCCACCGTCGCCCTAACCCACTTCGATCCAATAACATCCGTCCCTACCTTCAGTAACGCCTCCGCCGCCCGCCAAAGCAGCGGAGCCGCAATCGGACACATCCTCACCGGCAAAAACTCCGCCGACCCCCGCCGCAGATACCCCACCCGCAGCTCTCCATCCACCTCCGCCACCCGTAATCGGATTCGATTCCGATACTTCCAGGCCTCCCCCGACCCATGCACCTTCACCGCCGGAAGCTCCACCAGACCCGCCCGCTCCAACGTCTCCACCAAAATTCCCCGTTTTATCTCCAGCTGAGCCCCATAACTCCCCTGTTGATAATGACATCCGCCACAATCCCCAAAATGCACACACCCCGGCCCCACCCGATCAGCAGAACCCTCCACCACCCGCACCAGCGCAGCCTCACCAAACCCACCACGCTCCTCCACCACCCGAGCCTCCACTACCTCCCCCGGCAGTGTAAATAGCACAAACAAAGCCCTTCCAGCGTCTTCACGCGCCAGCCCCGCCCCGCCATAAACCATCTTTTCGATTCGCAATCTCATCCGTGGCTCATATAAAACAGGCTAAGCCGAGGAAGCCTCTTCGCCTCCAGCAATCTCTTCTGCAGAAACTGCTGTTGCACCTGCTTGATCTGCACCGCCTGCATCTTGCCACGATAAGGCGCCAACTCCCGCGCCGCCTGCTCCCGCAGCCTAACCAGCTCCTCTTCGGAAGCCGCCGTCATCAAAGCCGCAAACAGCCTCTCCTCCAGCACCGTCAGCGTTCTATCCAACTCCTCCAGCAATTGCACCTGCTCCATCCGAAGCCCCGCAGCCAAAGCCCGCAGCCGCCCCACAACCTCAGCAGCAACTTCATCTGCCGGCGCCGCCAGTTTCGCTGCTTCAATCAGCCGAGCGTTCTCCTCCAGATAGACCCCCACCCGCTCATTCTCAAACCCACTCTCCACCGTTTCGCCCGCACTTGCAGCGGAAGCCCCAATCGAAGCCTCCATCGCCTGCTCCACCGCTTCCATCACGGCCTGCGCACACCATGCCAGTCCATTCACCTTCCGTACCTGTCCCGCCGCACGCATTGCTTTCGCATCATGCTTGTCAAAGGCGCTATCGATCCCACGCAGCACAGCCTCCAGTGGAACGCCCGCCTCCCGCCACGTCTCAATCAACGCCCAGTCCAGCGTCGACAGCATCAGCAGCGACCCACGCCTCTGCTGAAACCTCTCTTCGATCTCCGTAAAGTAATTGAAATAGTTCTGCATCGGCTTCTACAGCTTAAGCCATCGGCCGTGGACAGTAGCGCCTAAGCCCCACGCTTCTTATGCCGATCAAGATTACGTTCATAAATTATCCGCAATCCATTCAGCGTCAGCATGTCATCCACCTCGGCGATGTACTTCGAGCCCCCCGCAATCAGTTTCGCCAGCCCACCCGTAGCCACCGTCTTCGTCTCCTGCCCCATCTCGCCGATCATTCGTTCCAGAATCCCGTCCACCAGCCCGATATAGCCGTAGTACAAGCCAATCTGAACGTGTTCTACCGTATTCGTCCCAATAATCTTTACTGGCTTTTTGATATCGATCCGCGATAACCGTGCTGCCCGCGAAAACAACGCCTCTGCCGATATCCCAAGTCCTGGTGCAATAGCTCCCCCTATATACTCACCCTTCTTCGAGATCACATCAAACGTCGTCGCCGTCCCCATATCCACCACAATCGTCGGCCCGCCAAATCGCTCGAACGCCGCCACGCAATTCACAATCCTGTCCGCCCCCACCTCGGTCGGATTGTCCGTCAATATCGGCAGTCCCGTCTTCACGCCCGGCTCGACAAACAATGGCTTCACATGAAAATAAAGTTCAAACATCTGCCGCAACATCGAGTCCAGCGGCGGAACTACCGACGAAATTACAATCCCCGTCACTACCCCAATCTCCAGCCCACGCAGCGCAAACAGATTCCGCAGCAGCACGCCAAATTCATCCGCCGTATAGGTTCGTGAAGTCGTAATCCGCCAGTTCGCTACCAACTCCGCCGGCGCGCCCTCCGCTAGGTTGAACAATCCAAGTACAGTGTTGGTATTGCCTACATCCAGTGCCAGCAGCATCATCGTTCTCCGCTAATCCAACTCGCGCACGCCGCCCGAAAGCACCGTACGCCGCAACCCATCCTCGCCATCCACCAGCAGAAATCCGCGAGCGTCCAGCCCGGCCGTCACGCCAGTATATCCACCGCCTTCATCCACCCGCACCCGCTTACCCCGTACCCAGCTCGAAGCTTCAGCAAAGCGCTCCAGCAACCCGGACCCGTTCACCGACAGCAACCCAACCTCAACATCCAAACGCCGCAGTAAAGCTGCCAGCAAAGCCTCTCGCGAAACTCGTTGTCCACTCTCCCGACGCAGTGAAGTAGCCACCGCCTCAATCTCCGCAGGAAAGCTCTCATGGTTCAGATTGACTCCAACCCCAATCACCGCATACCGCAGCATCGCTGGCTGATTATCCAAAGCAGGAACAACAGCCGTCTCCACCAAAATCCCACCACACTTACGCCTGCCTGCGAGCAGATCATTCGGCCAACGGATATCCACACGCAGCCCCGTCACCTCTGCAATCGCAGCCTGCGCCGCTAGCCCCGTTGCCAGTGAGATCGTAAGCGCCGTAGTCATCGGCAGCCGAGGCGTCACCAACGCACTTACATACAAACCATCGCCCGCAACCGAGTGCCACCCATGCCCACCACGTCCGCGCCCAGCAGTCTGCTCATCCGCTACCCAAACACCACCACGCGATCCAGCCTGCGCGGCCTCAATCGCCAACACATTCGTTGATCCCACAGAAGGGAAGTGCATCACCTTCCCGGCAAACTCCGTCCCAGCAATCCCCGCTTCTACCGCCAGCAAATCAAACGCGCTCACAGTCAGCCCTAGTAAAGATCCGCGGTAATCCGCATGCTCAAATCAGCCGCGGCAGCCGAGTGCGTCAGCGCGCCCACCGAAACAAAATCCACCCCGGCCAGCGCATACTTCCGCACCGTCTTCAGATTCATATTGCCCGAAGCCTCAATCGGCACTCCCGGCAATCCCGTGCGAATCTGCTTCACCGCCTTCTTCACCTGCGACGGGGTCATGTTGTCCAGCAGAATCGACTCCGCTCCACCAGTAATCGCCTGCTCCAGTTCCAGCTGACTGCGAACCTCCACCTGCACCACCTGTCCTGCCTTCTTCCCCTTCAACGCCTTCTCCAAAACCGCAGGCAGCCCACCACCCAGCGAAATGTGATTGTTTTTGATCAAAATTCCATCCTGCAGATCCAGCCGATGATTCACGCCCCCACCGCAGCACACCGCATATTTATCCAGCGTACGCAGCCCCGGAATCGTCTTCCTCGTATCCAGAACCTTCGTCTTAGTCCCCGCAACCGCCTTCACAAATTGATTCGTCAGCGTAGAGATTCCGCTCATCCGCTGCATCAAATTCAGGATCACCCGCTCGCACGAGAGAATGCTCGCCGCATTATGCCGAATCACCGCCAGCGACTGCCCCTTTTTCACCTTCACTCCGTCGAAGATCTCCGGATGGCTCACCACTTCAAACCGTCCCACCGGCCCCGTCGACATCTTCGCGAAGATATCGAGAAACACCGGTATGCAACCCAGCCCCGACACAACGCAAGCCTCCTTCGCGATGATCGTTCCCGAAGCCCGCAGACCCGGCTCAATCGTCAATGCTGTCGTTACGTCATTAGCGACCTTGTCTTCCGCCAGCGCCGCTTCAAGAAGTGTCCGAATCCGTTTGCTCTTCCAGTCCATTCTGTAATCCTAAACCCCTCGTTTGCATCTCACTGCTGGTAGCTCTTGGATGCCTTCAACCATGCTCATGTCGCTGCAGCGTCAGTTCGCCTATCTCTTTATCCTCGCGCTCCCCGTCGCGTGCGTCGCCTGGACCATCACTCATGAAGAACTCTTCCGCGAGCCCCGCGACTGGTGCAAAGACCAAAGCCAGAACTGCCGCAGCTTCATCCCCCGCAAATTCTTTTACCTCTTCACCTGCGAATACTGCTTCAGCCACTACGTCGCCGCATTCTTTCTGATCATCACCCGCCTCCAGATGCTATACGCAGGCTGGCGCGGCTATCTCATCGCTTGGTTCGCTCTCGTCTGGGTCGCCAACGTCTATATGAGCTTCTTCAATCGCCTGCGCCTCGACATCAAGCACGAAAACGTAGCCATCGCCGTCGACCAGACCAAGGTCGAAACCGAATCCCAACTGCCTCGCACTTAGAGCCTAATACTTGTTTAGTCGCCATCCTGAAAGCGCGGCTTCCCTCACACATTGTCATCCTGAACGCAGTGAAGGATCCCTGTATTTCGTCGTTGCTTCCTGCCATTGCCTGTTCTTAAACCCGTCCCGAAGCAAGTCAACACCAAGCCTTTAATCATTAGACAGGCCCTTAAGCCATCGCATACCGACGGCAATGCTCCAGGTACGCCGTCTCATGATTCGCCATCAACTCCACAACACTGCTCCACAACCAACCCGGAGCATTCAGGCTCTTCAACCGGTTCTTCCCCAACTCGGTCACCCAGTTCCGCCGTGTCGCCACATCCATCTGCCGCGCATGCGCCTTCCCCACCACGCCCGCAAGATACCGCGCTGAAGCCACAGCCTCCTCACGCGTCAACTGGTCCATCTCCAGCTTCAGGTCCTGCGGCATCAACTCGCGCATCACCACCGGCCGCGACAGCAGCCTCGCAGCCAGCATCCGCTCCCCAAGAAACGGCGACAACGTACAAGCCCCCGCGACAACGCGCTTCGCGAAGTCCTTCGGCATCGCCGCACTCTTCGCCGCCGGAGCCGCAGCCTTCACCGCCTCCTTGATATCGACGAGACAATACTGCCGCTCTTTCTTCTTCCCCACGCCCAGCAAAACCGCATACCTCAGCCGACCCAGCGAACTGCATCCCTTCATCCAGTAAGCCGCATCCACTACGCGAATCTGCGCATCGTCATCGCGATGCTTCAGGCACGTAATCAGCTTTCGCGCCTCTTCTGTGGCAAAGAGCTTCTCGATCTCCTCGCGCTCTTCCTTCGACAGCGTCCAGAATCGGTCTCCCAGCGGAATCTGAGGCTTCACATCCTCGATCCGCTCCTCCGCCAGGTGCCTCCACTCCCGCTTCAGCGCCTGCGCCAGAACAATCTTGATCGGCCGCAGCTCCGCGCCACCCTTGGCCTTCTTCGTTCGGCCCGGTTTCACGGCATCCACATAGCCGGCCATCATCTCTTCCATCATCAGCGCCGTCGTCACCCCCGGCAGGTCCGATCCTCGCACCGCTGTTGCCAGCGACAACGCCAGCCGAATCAAATCATGCGCCGGGTTCCCAACCACCGTCTGGTCCAGATCGCGAATTTCGATCTCCACCTCGCCATCCGCATTCGCCACCGGCCCCAGGTTCCCCGCATGACAGTCCCCGCAGATCCATATCGAAGGCCCCTGCGGAACCTTCTTCGCCGAGCTCTCCTTCAGCCACTCATAAAATTGAATGGTGTTGCCCCGCACATAAGCATGGGCAGAGCGCGCCATCTTCAACCGGCGTCTCTCCTCCAGCACTGTCAAACGATCCGTCGGCTTGATCGAAACTACTTTTTCCCGCATCAAGCAATTTTCACACAAAATTCACAAAGGCGGCAGAGCGTCCAGCGCCGCCTTCGTCTTATCGTGCAGCATCTTCGTCTCCGCCGCCTGTTTCCGCAGTCCGTCCACAATGTGTGCCGGAGCCTTCGCCATAAACGCCTCATTGCCGAGTTGCCGCTCCGCCGCTGTCAAACCCTTCTCATACTTCAGCAGGTCCTTCGACAGCCGCTCACGCTCCGCCACCACATCGATCTGTCGTTCATAGATCACCGCCACATCGAAGTTCGACGTCGACCGCGCACTCCCACCCGTCAGCGGCGTTTCCGCAAACTCCACCGCCTTCACCCGAGCCATCCGCGCCAGCATATCCGCATTGGCATCCGCCAGCGCCAGCACGCGATTCTCCGCATGGATCGTAATCGGCGCCGCCTCCTTCTCCGGCACGCCCAAATCCTTCCGTAGCCCGCGCACCGACACAATCAACTCCTGCAGCGTATTCATCGCCGCTACCGAAGCCGCATCCGCCGGATAGTCACTCGCCTGCGGATACCGCGTCAGCGCAATCGACTTCGCCGGAGCCTTGTCGTCATACAGCGCATGCCACAGCTCCTCCGTCAGAAACGGCATAAACGGACTCAGCAGTCGTAGCGCTGCCTCGAACACACCCACCAGCGAAGCCAGCGACACCGCAGTCGCCGCGTTCTTCTCCTTGCCCTCACCAAACTCCAGCCGCAGCTTAATCAACTCCAGATACCAGTCGCAGAACTCACCCCAGAAGAACTGATACACCGCCGCCGCCGCTTCATCAAAACGATAATCCGTAAGCGCACGATCCACTTCAGCGCACACCGCACTCAGCCGCGCAAAGATCCACCGCGTCTCCAGCGGCGTCTCTTCCGGCAGCTCCGTCACCGGGCCGCCACTTACCATCGACATCGTGTAGCCCGCTTCCTTCGCGCGCTCCACATTCATGAAGATGAACCGCGCCGCGTTCCATATCTTGTTTGCAAACGCGCGATACCCCTCCGTCCTCTGCTCGCTGAATGCAATATCGGTTCCCGGCGAAGCCATGCTCGCCAGCGTGAACCGCACCGCATCCGTACCGAACCGCCGAATGATGTCGATCGGGTCAATCACATTGCCCTTCGTCTTCGACATCTTCTGCCTATCCGCATCGCGCACCAGCGCATGAATGTAGACCTCGCGGAACGGAACAGCATCTTCGAGCGTCCGTGCCGACCCATCCGGCATCGGCACATCCAGCATGAAGTGGCAGCTCAGCATGATCATCCTCGCCACCCAGAAGAACAAGATGTCGAAGCCTGTCACCAGCAGCTGCGTCGGATAGAACGCCGCCAGATCAGGCGTCTTCTCCGGCCATCCAAACACCGTAAACGGCAGCAGTCCCGACGAGAACCACGTATCCAACACATCGGTCTCCTGCGTAATCTCTTTCGACTCGCAGTGTTCGCAAGCCTCCGGAGTATCCCGCGAAACTGTAATCTTCCCGCACGCCGCGCAATGCCACGCCGGAATCCGATGCCCCCACCAAAGCTGCCGCGAGATGCACCAGTCATGGATATTCTTCATCCACTCGTCATACGTCTTCCGGTACTGCTCCGGCGTGAACTTGATGTAGCCCTTGTCCACCGCCTCAATCGCCTTATCCGCCAGCGGCTGAATCTTCACAAACCACTGCTGCGAAAGTCGCGGCTCAATCACCACGCCGGTCCTCTGGCTTAGCCCAATCGCCAGCGTGTGCTCCTTCACTTCCACCAGCAAACCCTTTTCCTTCAAATCCTCAACGATCTTCTCTCGCGCTACATACCGATCGAGCCCGTGATACGGCGAGCCCGGCAACAACACATGTGCGGTCTCATCCAGAATCGTCAGGTTCGGCAGCTTATGCCTCTGCCCAATCGCAAAGTCATTCGGGTCGTGCGCTGGTGTCACCTTCACCGCGCCCGTTCCAAACTCGGGCTTCGCCCAGTCATCCGCCAGAATCGGAATCTCGCGATCTTCACCGCCATTCACACCACTCAGCGGCAGCCGCACCATCTTCCCAACTACGTCGGTGTATCGCTCGTCCTCCGGATTCACTACAACCGCGACGTCCCCCAGCATCGTCTCCGGCCGCGTCGTCGCAATCACAATTGAACCGGCACCATCCGCCAGCGGATAGCGGATGTGATAAATCTTGCCCACCCGCTCCTCGTGCTCCACCTCAAGGTCCGACACCGCAGTCTGCGCACTCGGATCCCAGTTCACGATATAAGCCCCGCGATAGATCAGCCCCTGCTCCCACAGCCGGACGAACGCCTCCTTCACCGCGACACTCAGCCTGTCGTCCATCGTGAAGTATTCGCGGCTCCAGTCCACGCTTGCGCCCAGCCGCTTCATCTGGTCCAGAATCGCTCTGCCGTACTCGCACTTCCACTTCCATACCCGCTCCACAAATGCCGTGCGACCCAATTCCTGCCGCGTCACGCCCTCGCTCTTAAGCTGGCGCTCCACCATCATCTGCGTCGCAATGCCCGCATGGTCCGTTCCCGGAACCCACATCGCCAGATCGCCCAGCATCCGATGCCAGCGCGTCAGGATATCCATCTCCGTCTGGTTCAGCATGTGGCCCATATGCAACCGGCCCGTAACATTCGGCGGCGGCAGCAGGATGGTGAACTTCTTCGCCTCGTCCTCCGTACCCTCGGTTGTGGCAACGTCGAACAGGTGTTCGCGGACCCAGTACTCGGCCCAGCGTTCTTCAATAATGGACGGATCGTATGCTTTTGGAAGTTCGTAGCTCATCGGTACTTTAAGGGTAGCATCGACACGCACTTGGGCCTTATTCACAGCACGCCAGACCGTCCCGGTTCAATGGAACTTCCACTTCCGGCATCGCCGCCGTACACTGCCAACGAGGTTCTTCATGCGTAGACAGCTTCTCTCCGTTGCGTTGCTCCTGACCATGCTCGCCCCGCTCCCCGCCTTTGCAAAGGGCAATAACGACCGCGCCAGCGTAGGCTCCGACATCAACATTCCTGAGGGCGAGACCGTTGGCGACGTCGCATGCGTCTTCTGTTCGGTTCACGTTCATGGCGATGTCTCTGGCGACGCCGCCGTTGTTCTCGGCAATCTCGTCATCGACCCCGGACACAAAGTCAATGGCGACGCCGCCATTGTCGGTGGCGACCTCACTATGGGGGAGGGTTCTGTTATCGGTGGAGACGTCGCAGTCGTAGCCGGCGATGCAAACCTCGCCTCAGACGCCATGATTCACGGCTCCCGGACAATCATGCCCGGCCGTCTCTGGTTGCTGGTGCCCTTTGCTCCGCTGATCATTCTCATCGGCATCATCTGGCTGATCGTCCATTTCATCCGTCGCCGCCGTTACCAGTTTCCGGTCTACCCCAACGGACGCGGCGTTTAGCTTCTTGTTTTCAAGAGGCAGGTGCGGAACCGAGGCACCACATCCTGCGTACCACCGACAGGCGTCTTTGCCACTGGGGGAACCTTGCTGACCCGTGTAACTCGGATTCTCGGTCTTACGATCTTGCTTGCCTCCGCCGCACATGCCCAGGCGCGAGGCAACCGCGTCTACTTCGGACAGGATATCTTCGTCGCCGCCGGACAGCAGGTGCACAACGCCGTCTGCATCTTCTGCTCCGTGCAGGTTGAAGGCGATCTGACCGGACGCGCCCTCGTCCTCTTCGGGAACCTGAACGTAACCGGCCGCGTCGAGCGCAGCGCCTCCGTCATCGGCGGCAACGCCGTCGTCGACTCCCAGGCGCGAATCGGCGGAAACACCATCGTCCTCGGCGGCAACGCAGTCTACGAAACCGACGACTCCATCACCGGCAGCGCCTACGTCCTTGGCGGCCACCTCTCCAAAATGGGAGGCCACGTAAAGTCCACCCGGCGCGTCTCCGTCAGCCCCATAATTTTTTCGGCGTTGGCTCTGCTGGCTATTCTTCTGCTGTCGGCTTTTTTCTTTCCCGGTGTCCGCCGCCGCGCCACTGTCAGCCAGCCTTCGTAGGCTCTCTTTCGAGCAATAAAAAGGGGATGCAACCAAATGGCTGCATCCCCTTTTTCCCAATCAAAACTAGAAGGGATTAATCTTCGCAAGCCCCTTCTTCTTCTTATGCTTGCTCGAAGACTCATCCGCCTTGTCGAACTCAGGCTTCGTCTTCTTTCCATCCGCGCGGGCAGCCTGTGCTGCAGGCTGTGTTCCGGGCTGGATGTCGTTCACCTGATCCGGCGCTCCAGTAGCCTTTTCAATCGCAGGTGCCGCATTCTGATTGACCGGCCCAACCGCCTTCAGCCCGCCATTCTCAGGTACCGGCGTCGCAGTCGATGGCGTAACGATCTCTACACCCATCGAATTGCTCGACGCTCCACCCCCAGCGGAACTGGCTGCCGGAACATTCGTCATCACCGCCGAACCCGTATTCGTGCTCGCATCCGCAGCCGGAACCTCCTGCAGCGCCAGCGGAGCAGCAGGCGTAGTTGAAGCCGGAGCAGCGGTCTCAGCCGCCGGAGCAGCAGCAGCGCTATCCGTTGTAGCGACCGGTGCAGCAGCCGTTGGCTTAGGATTCATTGCGCCGTTGAAGTCCGCGACAACCTTCCTGTACACATCGGGAGCTATCGTCGGCTTAGGGTCCGCCAGCGAAGGTTCACCATCTCTGGCAGCCATCACCACGTCAGGCTGGTGCAGAATCATCAACTTCGCACGATCCTGCAGACGATACGAGCGCCGGCTATTCTCAAGCGCCACACTTGCAGCCACCTGTTCCGGTGTCGGCGCAGGAATCGGAAGATTCATCCCCGCCAGCCGGTCACGCGCATCTTCCACGTGCGGCGAAGCAGAGTGCTCCAGCACTACCGTGGTATAAGCCGCCGCCGCCTGATCGTCATAAACCTTCTCCAGACGCGCCTTGCCCGCCTCAGGAAGCTTCAGCGACCGCACGTACCGCGCCTCCGCCGCATAGGCATCGCCCAGCCCCACAAGAGTGTCATCCATGTGGCTGAACTGCGGATACGTATCGACAACCGTCTGATACCGCGCAATCGTCGCCGGCCAGTTCTCACGCGTCGCGTAGTAGGCCGCAATGTCAGCCTCACGCGTCGCCAGAACCTCCTGAACCTCGCGCAGCCTCTGCTTTGCCTGCGGAACCAGCGTCGACTCCGGGAACTGCTGCAGCATCAGGCGATACTCTTCCTGCGCATGAACCGCCTTCGCATAGTCACGATCCGGCTTATCCATCTGACGGAAATAAATGTCGCCCACACGCATCTGGGCTTCCGCAGCCTCAGGCGCATTCGGGAAGAACGTAATGAAGTCCTTGTACTCGCTCTCCGCCTGAGTCAGCGCCGCCGTACCACCCTCGCGATACCAGCTATCCGCAATCGCCAGCTTCGCCTTCATCTGGTACTGCGAATCAGGATAAGTATTGAGCAGCGTCTGCAGGTCCAGCCTGGCAACGTCGAAGTGTCCCTTCTTGGTCGCTTCAAGCGCCTTGTCATAAAGCTGACGGTCCGGCAGCTTCGCATCCGCGACAGCCTGCGGGTCAATCTTCTTTTCCTTCCGCAGCTGCTTCTTCGTGTCCTTCGACTGAATGACCTTGTCATCTTTCTTCGAGCCCTTCACCGGAGCAGACAGCGTCACGCTCTCCTGCGGCTGCCCATTCGGCGCAGTCGTCGTCTCCGACGAACCCGTTACCTGGGCGCCCGCGCCAATCGAAAGCACCAGAAGACTCGCTACCGCCAGCCCAGCGATCCCACTGGCCCTCAGGCTTGGGAAAAAAGAACGACTTGGAAAAAAGGAACGTCGATTCATCAGCTATAGACCCCATCTGCCTCGCGCATTCGCGCACAGGCTGTCGTTATTCTAGTCTTTCCGGTCAGACTTGTGCTGGCACAACTGCCCTTGCCAGCCTCAATAGTTCCCTGGCGTTTTCCTCAGTTTTGCCCGGGCTGAAGACCGCCGACCCGGCCACGAGCATATCCGCTCCTGCTTCGACCACCTGCGCCACCGTATCGTGAGCAACCCCGCCATCAACTTCAATGCGGAAATCCAAACCCATCGCCTCGCGTAACTCCGCCAGGTAGGAGATTTTATCCAGCGCCAGCGGCAGAAATCTCTGCCCCCCAAACCCCGGATTCACGCTCATCACCAGCACATGATGCACCATCGGAAGCACTTCGATCAGCGTATCCACAGGCGTCGCCGGGTTGATCACAACCGCCGGCTTCATTCCATGATCGCCAATCAACTGCAGCGTCCTGTGCAAATGCGGGCAAACCTCCTGATGCACGCTGATCATGTCCGCGCCCGCTACCGCAAAATCCGGAATAAAATTGTCCGGATTCTCAATCATCAGGTGGCAGTCCAGAGGCAGCTTCGTCACCGCCCGCAGCGCCTTCACCATCGGCGGCCCAAACGTAATATTCGGCACAAAATGCCCATCCATCACATCCACGTGGACGATGGTTCCCCCACCCCGCTCGGCGGTCGCTACCTCATCGGCCAGATGCGCGAAGTCGGACGCCAATATCGAAAATGCCAGTTCAATCAAGAGATTCGCTCCTGCCTGTGAGTCTACCAGCGCTTCACGCCTTCATCCCTGCATCCGCGATCGAGGCCGCTGCCGGATACCGAAAACTTCACGAAGAAACTGATATACCTTCACTCTCATCTCGCTTTGATTTTTTGGTCTTGCTTAAGGGCACGGCTTCAGCCGTGCCACAAACCTTCGCTTTTTGAACGCGGCTTTAGCCGCTGAGATCTGTTTTCCCGCAACCGAAGAATCACTCGCCCCACAGAACCTCAAACCGGCTTCTTCGCCCGCTTACTCACCACCGGTACAACCCGCTCCACGTCCGCCCGTCCTTCATGCAGAATCCGTACCTTAGCCTCCTTCGCCGCTTCGCGTTGCACATCCGGCAGCGCCGTCGGCTCTCCCAATACCATCCGCGCAGCCCCCCGCAAAATCCGCCGCACCGGCCACCCGCCATCGGCGTTCGGAAAAAATATCTCGCCCGCCCGCTGCTTCTCGGGCCTGTAATACCACCGCCGAAACAGAGAAAGATGATCGCTCAACACCGCCAGATCACTGCCTCCGGAGATCTTCTTCCCAAGCTCGTCAAGCACTGCATTCGCGCGTTCCTCCGGCGACTCCGCAGGCATCGTCGCCTCGCCCTCCAACGGCACCGCCTGCAGCATCAGTGGCTGCGCAAACAGCGAGCTGCCAACACTGGTCTGCTCCTTCACCGCACGTACTCCCAGCGTCGAAAGCCTCTCAGGCCCAGCCAGGCAACCACTCTTCAGCAAAAATATTGCCGCCTGTTCCGGATGCTCTCCCTCAGCAACCGCCGCCTTCTGCACAATCACGGCGTTCAGCGCAGGCACCGGTCGAACAATCTCATCCGCCAAACTTGCCGCAGCCTTCACCTTTTGCCACTGAACATGCAGCGCCGCTGCCTTCTCAAACTCCATCTCAGCCGAGGCCTTCTCGCGCTCCGCGCTAATCTGGCCCAGCATGCTCTCTCCCCGCGTGTCGAAGAACGCCTTCACCGCCAGTGATTCCGCGACGTACTGCTCTGCCGTACAGGCCTGCTTGCACGGCTCCATGCACTTCTTCATCTCGCCATAAACACACCCCGGATGCTCCGGATATGGCTCCAGATCCTCATGGCATCGCCGCAGCTTGAACAGGTCCAGCACAGCATCGCAATATCGCTCCGCCGCCGCCCGCGAAGGAAACGGCCCATACGTATTCTCAAGCCCTCTCTTCGAAAGCCGGTTCGTCGCATAAACCCGTGGATGTTCCTTCTCAATCGTCAACCGCAGAAAACATGGAGTATGCAGCTTCAACCGCTTCCGCGCCTGCGGATAGCCGAACATGGCCTCCGCTGCCCGATACAGCACCAGCGACGACTCGAAGTCCGAGCCCGTAACGCAGTATTCAATCCGCGCAACCTTGTCTCTCAGGTTCAACCGCTTCGACTGAGATTCAGGCGGATTCAGCAGCCGCCTCATCCTCCGCCGCATATCGGCCGTCCGCGTCAGATAAGGCTCATCCTCCGGCCGCGCCCCGCACAGCGCAAACACCCCCGGCAACGCTGGAACACCGCGAAGAATTGCCTCCGCACTCTCCGGCACAAAATCCACAATGTGATCGAAATGAAATCGAGCCGCCACAATCAGAATTGTAGCCATAAGAATCTACTATTGCTGTTGCCTGCTCTCCATGACCGACCCTGATGCAGTGTCATCCTGAGCGAAACATCTCGCGTACTTTGCGAGAGGTGAAGTCGAAGGACCTGCGTTTGTCGCTGCTTTTCTCGTTTGTCATCCCGTAGGGATCTGCTTCTGTCTTTGCAGTTGTCTGTTTTGTGTTGCCACCAACAGAAGTGTCATCCTGAGCGAAGTGGTTCGCGTAGCGAACCGCGCAGTCGAAGGACCCGCGGTTGTTGTTGCTCTTGTTTTTCTCGTTTGTCATTCTCTGACCCCTGAGAAGCTGAAGGGAAAGAACCTCTTGATTCTCCCGACAAGGACCCCATAATCAATAACTTACAAAATTTATTCCCCAAAAACCCCAGCAAATCCGCTTGTCAAGTCCTAAAAACGAATAACTCTATCAAAACAAACGATATATCCATTGCGTGGGAGTTATTCCTAATCCAGTACAATTGAACTAGAGATCAGAAAAAGACCCCAAACGATGGGGTCTTTTTTGATTAATCCTCTAAGTCATTTGTTTGGACGAATTTACCCGTAACCCTTTTATTTGCAAGATTTTGGCAAACTAAAAACTGCTAAATCAATGTAAATAAATAACTTATAAATAGATACCTGGGGGGGGGTACTCCCAGGGAATTCTACGCCCCGGCGATGGTCATGCCTTCCACGCGAATCGTCGGAGCAGCACTGGCGCCGCGGAAGACAAGATCATTACCAATTGCGCTGATGTTTTGGTACATGTCCTTGAGATTGCCCGCGATGGTGATCTCTTCCACCGGATAGGCAAGCTCGCCGTTCTCGATCCAGACGCCGCTCGCTCCCTGCGAATAATCGCCGGTGACGAGATTGACGCCGAAGCCCATGGTCTCCGTAACGTAGAGTCCATCCTTCACGTCGCCAATAATCTGTCCAGGCGTCAGGGTGCCCGGCTCCAGGTAAAAGTTTCCCGCCCCGATCCCGGGATTTCCAGCGAGTCCGCGCGCGGCATTGCCGGTGGACTTCATGCCAAGCTTGCGCGCGGTATAGGTATTCATCACGTAATTTTTGAGAACACCGTTTTCGACCAGAACAGTGCGACGCGAAGGCAAACCTTCACTGTCGAACGGCGAAGTCCCAAAACCGCCGATACCATCGATGATCATTGTGCCGTCGTCGACGACAGTGATGTTCTCGCCCGCAACCTGTTGGCCGAGCATATCGTCAAAGAAGGTCGCATGACGGTAGATAGCGTCGCCGTTAGCAGCGTCGAAGATGTTGCCGATGATCGAGCGCGAGATCTCAGGCGAGAAGACGACAGGAGCCTTCTGTGTCTTTACCTGCCGAGCGCCTAGCCTGCTCAGCGTACGACGAGCAGCCTCCTGGCCAATCGCCTCCGGCGACTCGAGCTTCTTCGCCGTGCGCGAGATCGAGTACCAGTAGTTGCGCTGCATCCCGCCCTTCTCATCAATAGCGATGGGAGAGACCGAGAAGTCGCAATAGCTCCTTCGATACTCGCCGGTAAATCCGCGCGAGTTCATCAGGATCTTGTGCGACGTTGCAGTATCGAAGTCCGCGCCGCCCGAGTTCTGGATGCGCGTGTCGTACGCCATAGCAGCCGCCTCAGCGCGCCGGGCGATCTCGATACGCTCCGATGGCGGAAGCTCGTTGACATCGTCGAAGTAAAGCTTCAGGTCGCCTTCGAGCTTGCCGAACTCCTCAGGCTCAGGAAGCCCGGCGAAGGGATCTTCACTGGTGATCTTCGCCAGCGTAATCGCACCGTCGACCAGCCTCTCGATGCTCTCGCGGGAGAAGTCGGACGACGATGTGCTCGCAGTCCGCTGTCCGATAAAGACACGGAGCCCAACGGCACGCGAGCCCGACTCCTTGAGAGTCTCAACCTGGCCCAGACGCACCTTCGCGCCGAACTCGTCGCCCTCATAGACGACGGCTTCGGCGTCAGTAGCACCGGCCCTGAGGGCACGGTTAAGTACATCTTGAGCCAGTTGCTGAAGATCGGAAGCTATTGCAGATGCGCTATGAGACAAGTTTCAAACCTCAATGAACAGGAGATGAAGACTGCCGCGGCTGGCGGCCGTCTGTTGCTTTGAGAAAGTACAGGCCTTCCGCGCAATACTCGGAGTCGGTCTTCAGCTTGTGCTCGATGTGCGTGGCCGGCCCATCTTCCGAGCGCCGCTTGAAGAGCTTGACGGCTCCGCCGCAGCTCTTGCAACGAAACTCGGTGTCGTTATCTTCGAGAGCGACAGTGATGGACTTGACCTTCCAGAACGGCTCGTAGCCACCGGCTGCGCGAACACGGCGACGCTTGACTTCACATTCGTAGAACCTTTCACGCTCGACTACTGCCATGATTGACCTCGATTAAGTACGGTTCAGGTTCGTGGGTTGGTACTTTCCGATGTCATGCGCGTGGAACAGGAATTCCGCTTTGCTGCCGCGGAAAAAATTTTAGAGAACCGGATGCTCAGACTGCTTCGGTTCGCGACCATCAGTAGCTTTCTTGAATAAGATGCCGTTGGAACAGAACTCAGCATCGGCGGACGACTTGTGCTCGACATACGGGGGAGCCCCGACCTTGCTGTTACGGCCGAGAAGCTTCACTTCGCCGAAGCAGTCCTTGCAGCGGAACTCTGCGTCCGAGTCGGCGAGAGCCTCGGCGACGGTCTTGACCTTCCAGAACGGCTCGTAGCCGCCGCCAACTTTGACGCGACGACGTTTTACTTCGCATTCGTAAATCTTCTCGCGTTCGATTGCCATTATTGTCCCGTTCCTCCAACCGTCATACGGTCGAGCTTGATTGTGGGCATGCCTACGCCAACGGGAACGCTTTGCCCAGCCTTGCCGCAGGTGCCAATGCCCTCGTCGAGTGCGAGGTCATTGCCGACCATCGACACATACTTCAACGCTTCCGGGCCATTGCCGATCAGAGTCGCGCCTTTGACTGGCCGCGTAACCTTGCCGTCTTCGATGAGGTAAGCCTCGGAGGCAGAGAAGACGAACTTGCCATTGGTGATGTCGACCTGGCCGCCGCCAAAGTTGACGGCATAGAGGCCGCGCTTGACGGACTTGATAATGTCCTCAGGCATATCGTCACCATTGAGCATGTAAGTGTTGGTCATGCGCGGCATCGGAATATGGTGATAGCTTTCCCTGCGCCCGGAGCCAGTGTTTGGAGTTCCCATGAGCCGCGAGGACAGCTTGTCGGAGAGATAGCCTTTGAGAATACCGTTCTCGATCAGGACATTCTCCTGCGTCGGATTGCCTTCATCGTCGACATTGATAGACCCTCGACGGTTTGGCATCCTGCCGTTGTCGACAACCGTAACCTTGCTGCTGGCAACCTGTTGGCCGATGAGTCCGGCGAAGGCCGAGGTCTTCTTACGGTTGAAGTCGGCTTCCAGTCCGTGCCCTACAGCCTCATGGAGCAGGACGCCGGGCCAGCCGGGGCCGAGGACGACTTCCATCTCGCCAGCCGGTGCCTCTACAGCGTTGAGCTGGAGGATAGCTGTGCGGGCGGCCTCGCTGGCATAGTGCTCGGGTGATTTGGCACCCTCGAAGAAGTCCATGGTGACCCGACCGCCACCGCCGCTGGTGCCGCGGGCAGTGCTGCCAGCGCCTCCATTACCCGCTGCATCCTTAGCGATAACAAACACGTTCAACCTGGCGAGCGGCTGCGTGTCGCTGGCGAAGGTGCCATCGGACGCAGCGATGAGAATGCGGCGGAGCTCGTCATTGAAACCGGCGCGAACCTGGGTAATGCGTGGATCGTAAGCGCGTGCAGCCTTGTCGGCGCGTTCGATGAGAGCGAGCTTCTGGGCGATCTCGGCGTCGGTGGTCGCTCCGGCAATGGGATAAAGTGAGGTGGCTTCGGTGTGACGGAAGCCGCTCATGATCTCTTTGGCCGGGCCGCTGGCGATAAGAGCTGCGGTGCGTGCAGCGCGGAGGAGACGGTCAGAGGAAAGGTCGTCGGTATAGGCGTAGCCAGTGCGTTCGCCGGAGACGACGCGGACGCCACAGCCTACGCTGATGCCCTGGCTAGCGGACTTGACGAGTGACTCATCGATTCCAAGAGAAGTGGAGGTAACCGACTCAAAATAAAGGTCGGCGTAGTCACCGCCTGCTGAGAGCGCTTCGCCCAGACAGCGTTCCATCAGGCGTTCGGAAAGTCCGAGTTTCTCGATGAAGTAGCGTTTGTGATCCGGGGCGGGAATTGTCATCTCTATTGATGATAGGCTTCGCAGGGGGCTGCGGCAAATGCGCCTTTCGGCGTATGGGTGTATTGTGGGTGTCCTTTTCAGCGACCATGGGAGGGGTCGGGTGAGGGGGAGACGCTTAGATCGAGGTGGAGTTTGGGGAGATTGGGGACGTAGCATTTGCCATCGGTGGCGTATGTTTTGGCGCACGAGCGGGTAATCTCTGGCCGACGAGGAGACTGGGCGTACTGCCACGCAGCGATATCAGCCGTTCCAACCGCCGTGATCGCTGGTGGGTGCAAGGTGCAGCCGTTCGAAGGTGGGCAGGCATCCTGGTAGATGAAAAGGGCAATGGGGTGAAGATGATTGGCTGCGACTTGTTCGCGGATGTTTTGGGCGGTCGTAATGGTCTTGCCTGGATCGTCAGGCACGGGCTGACCGCTGACATATGCTCCAGGGAGATAGCGTGAGCTGGCAATGGCTTCGCTCCAGGCGAAGAGGTAGGTGGATTGTTCAGGAAGAAGTCGGCCACCCTCCTCCTGATCGAGGAACAGAACGGTGTGTGCAGGGAAGTGTTCGCGCTGAGCGGAGGCTACTGCGGTTGCTGCATCTTTTTGGCCGAGGGCAGCGGGCGTGGTACCGGACTTTTGAGCTTTTAATATTTCAGCGTCGAGGCGTCCGTTGAAGAGAACGAGAAAACCGAAGTCGTTATGGAGGAGGACGCCACGTCTGCCGGTCCAGGTGTTTTGGTGTTCGCCGGGTGGATTGTTGAGCCAGTATCCGGCAAAGTCAAAGTGCTGACGCAAAGCGGGGAGAAAATCGTCGCCGGGGTACTCATTGCGGTCGAAGCCGAGGTGGGACTGCTGCGCACGGACGATGCTGGTAAAAAGTATGATAACGAAGGCGATCGCTGACAGGCGCATGGCCAGTTTGTGGCGCATAGGTTTCATACTGAAAGTTATACAAAGAGTTGTGCTAACTTGCTCTTACCTATCTTTGTAAGGAGCCCGGCAATGGCGCTGAGCGTTGTAGACCCACGATATCCCATCGGGAAGTTTGAGAAACCGGAGACGATCACTCCTGATGATCGGCTGAACGCGATTGCGACGCTGGCTGAGTTGCCGGAGCAGTTGCGCAATGCGGTGGATGGAATGGACACAGCGGAGTTAAATACGCCTTATCGTGAAGGCGGCTGGACGGTGCGTCAATTGGTGCATCACATCGCAGACAGTCATATGAACGCCTTCATTCGGGTACGGTTGGCTTTGACAGAGGATTGGCCGACGATCAAGCCATATGACGAAAAAGCGTGGGCGACGCTGCATGATTCGCTGGCTCCGATGGAGTGGTCGCTGGAGATCATCGAAAGCCTGCACGCACGCTGGGTAATGCTGTTGCAGTCATTGGATGATCAGCAATGGCAGCGGGGATTTCGCCATCCCGAGAATGGGCCGACGACAGTCGAGGTGTCTACATTGGTGTATGCGTGGCATTCGCGTCATCATGTGGCGCATGTGACGCACCTTCGCGCGAAGGAAGGCTGGTAGTGCAAGCCATGCGAAATCGCGAAGACACGATCGCTTCGTCAAGCAAGGCGCGCATGATCTGTAAGTTCGTTCTTTCTGTCGTTGTGTGTACCGGATTAGCACTGGCACAGACGCAGGCTGGATCTGGTGATGCAACTCAGGAACAACAAACGATGGATGTTGCCAGGAAGTTGCTCGGACAACAATATGCCTGGGATCTGAGTGCAGCAACTGCAGTAACGAGGCTCATCCTCAAAGAAAAGAGCCGAAAGAAGACGGATCAAAGAACAGTAATCACTTACGATATATCTGCTCCGGGACTACCGACGGATCAGCATTACACCCTCATAGCGTGGCCGCTCAATCGCGGTATCGAGCCGGTTCGTAGTGGCATCACGCTGACCGCGGATGGCAAACTTTCCTGCACGGGAAAAACCCAAGCAGATTGCAAACCGGACACTGATCCGATCATCGACATTGCTGTCCAGGTTGCTAAAGGAGAGCCAAAGCGTTTTGGCCTTATCTCAGACGATCAGAAAGCGAAGGCGCTGGGCTCGGTTGTGCCCTTCCCGATTATCGGCAAGGATGCTGGTTGTTCACTGGAAGTTCTGCTAGGAACACCGGATGGCGATGTCGTGATGATCAAAGGGAGCGGCTTTGCTCCGAATACAAGCGTTCCGATATCGTCGGATTCGGCCGGTGAAGTTGTGACGGGGACTTGGAAGGTCGATGATAAGGGCAATTTGATGTCGTCAGTATTGCCACAGGTGAGGGGGAAGACATCTGGAGATACGACGATTTTAGTGAAGGCTCCGGGATGCTCGCCGAAGGTTACCTTTCATTGGGGTAAGAATTCGTATCACACCGAATAAATTTTAACTTTTAGAGCACCTTCGAGTTGTCTCTGAAGGCGCACAGTGCGATTCAGTGCCTGTCACATATTACGAATGTGTTAGCGTTCGGCTATGTCGTCACGAGTGACTCTGGAGGAGCCTGAGCAGACGGTGGAGGCTATTACCTCTGCGCTCGAAACATTTCTTGCAGAACATCCAATGGCAGTTGTGCTTGAAGATGGCAAGGTGATCTTCGACATGCGCGAAGCGAAATACTCGCTGGGAACGGAGCATGGACGTTGCGCACTGCATCTCTGGAGCGAGGATAGAAACGTCGTACGGCGAGTAACGGGTGCGACTACCCGAAACGGTGCATTGAAGCTAAGCACGTACCGTTTTGGACAAACGAAGCCGCAAACTCTGGAGTTTGTTGTAGACAGCGACAGGCGTGCGCCCTCGACGCGCGAGGCAACGCGCATGAAATATCTGCGAGTCTTCGAGCGAGTGCTTTTGAGATCTTTTCCGGAGTGGAAGCCGGATGGGTTTCGCACGGCTATGGACCTTGAGAAGAGTTTCGGTCCGGCGTATGCGCGCGGATCGATAGTACAGGGCCGGAAGGCATGGGCTGTAATTGCCGTCAATGAGGAAGAGACGCAGGCTACGGTCGATGGGATTCTGACGCTCGGAATTCTATGGCTGCATCACTGTCGCGAGTCTGGTAACGGGCGCAGGGTATATCAGGGATTGAAACTGGTGGCGCCGCAAGGAATGGCGGTGCTTACATTGTCGCGAATGGCTTGGCTGAACGAGAAGATCGCGCAGTGGGAGCTTTGGGAACTGGATCAGGCGAGCGAGGAGATGGAACAAAGAGATGCGGCTGACCACGGTAATCTGGCGACGAAGCTGGTCCGAGCGCCGAACCAGTCTGCGGCAAAGGAGAGATTTGATGAGTCTGCCGCAAGGGTGATGGCACTTGTTCCGGAAGCGATGCACGACATAGTAGAGCGGAGGATTCGCAATGGTACGGAGCTTGCGTTCCTACTGCATGGGCTGGAGTTTGCGCGGGTAAGAATGGCATATTCGAACAACTCATTCAATAGCATGCAGGAGATTACGTTCGGGGCTGGATCCAATGAGATGCCGATGACAGCTGAGAACGAGAGTGAGTTGCGGGATTTGTTAGCAAGACTGTTTGAGAGACGATCGGCTGAAGGGGATAAGCGCGATCCGTTATACCGAATGCAACCGGAGCGCTGGTTAGAGAGTATGATTCGCCGCGATGTAGAGCCATTGGATACCAGATTGAGTCAACAGCATGTTTATACGCAGGTTCCTGCATTCGCGGCCGGCGATCGAGGGATGCTTGATCTGCTGGGCGTCACGAGCGACGGACGACTGGCTGTAATCGAGCTGAAGGCAGATGAGGATATGCATCTGGCGCTGCAGGGGTTGGATTACTGGGTGCGGGTGCGGTGGCATCATCTGCAGAACCCCGATCAGATGAGTGGGCTGGGGGAGTTTCAGCGGCATGGGTACTTCGGCGGAATGTGGTTGGCGAAGGAGCCGCCTCGACTTTACCTGGTGGCTCCGGCTTTGCGGGTGCATCCGGCGACTGAGGTGGTGTTGCGGTATCTTTCGCCGAGAGTGGAGTGGGTCCTGGTGGCGCTTGGTGAGCGTTGGCGCACGAAGGTGAAGGTGGTTTGGCGTAAGAGGAGCGGAGAGATATGACTGCGCGGATTCTATATGCATTGGCTGCTTTAGTGCTGGTGTCGACTCATGGAATGTCTCAATCTGACGCTTCCAGGTGGAAGCTGGTGTGGAGTGATGAGTTCAATGCAGTAGATGGAACGCTGCCTGATCCGGCGAAGTGGGGCTTCGATGTTGGAGGCGGCGGCTGGGGCAACAAGGAGCTGGAGAGTTACACTTCGAGGCCCACGAATGTGCAGCAGAGGGGTGGGAACCTTGTCATCACGGCGCTGAAGGAGGAGTACACGGGGAAAGATGGGTTTGCGCGACCGTATACTTCGGCGCGGATCAAGACGAAGGAATTATTCTCGCAGGCTTATGGACGGATTGAGGCGAGGATGCAGTTGCCGGTGGGGAAGGGCATCTGGCCCGCGTTCTGGATGCTTGGGGATGACATTGGGAGTGTTGGATGGCCGAAGGCTGGTGAGATCGACATCATGGAGAACATTGGCGAGGCTGGGCGAATCTACAGCACGCTGCATGGACCTGGTTACAGCGGCGCGAATGGTATCTCAGCTAAGTATGATTTGCCTGCTGGTGAGGTTGTGAATACCGGCTTTCATGTCTATGCTGTTGAGTCGTCGCCGAATAACATCAGGTTTTATTTCGATGACAAGCTGATTGCGGAGCGGACTCCGGCCGATCTTCCTGCGGGAGCGAAGTGGGTGTATGACCATCCGTTTTTTCTGATTCTGAATGTTGCGGTGGGAGGGGGCTGGCCCGGATACCCGGATGAGACGACGGCGTTTCCGCAACGGATGTTGGTGGATTACGTGCGGGTGTACAAGCCGGCCAAAGAGAGTCAGTCGCAGTAGGCGGCTGAGGTCAGCATTGACTCATCGGTTTCTGTGATGGCTGGTTCGTTGCGGGTAATGAGCTGGTTCTCGAAGAAGCGCTCGATGGCATCGAGAACGGCGGGGCCGTTTTTAGATTCGAAGATTTGTTTGCGGAGTGCGCCTCCGCCGGGGACACCGTGGGTGAACCAGCTGGCGAACTGCTTCATCTTGCCTACGCAGTCGCGGTGGCGCTGGTCGCGGGCGATCTGGCCGGAGGCTTCAATGGCGGCTGCGCGGGCGGCTTCGGCGGCCTCTTCGATGGCGATTTCGTCGACCAGCATCTGGAAGTAGGTGCGGATCATGCGGTAGCGGTCGTCGTTGGTGGGGTGGTCGTAGCTGCCGATGCCGGTGGCCTCCTTGGAGGCCGTGTACTGGGCGATCTGGCGGAAGATCCAGGGGTTCGATGGGGCGGTGCGGCCGATCATGACAGCGTCGCAGTGGGTGGCGTCGACCATGGCGGCGGCGTCTTCGGGGGTGCGGATGTCGCCGTTACCGATTACCGGGATGCTCACGGCGTCTTTGACAGCAGCGATGTACTCCCAGCGGGCCTGTCCGGTGTAGCCGTCTTCGCGGGTGCGGGCGTGGAGGGCGACGGCGTTGAGGCCGCAGTCTTCGGCCATCTTGGCGAGGTCGACGCAGACAATGTGCTTGTCGTTCCAGCCCATGCGGAACTTGACGGTGAAGGGGATGGTGACGGCGCTGCGGATGGCTTTGAAGATGAGCTCGATCTGCGGGAGGTCGCGCAGGAGGCCGGAGCCACCGTTGCAGGCGACGACACGCTTGGCGGGGCAGCCGAGGTTGAGGTCGACGAGGTCGAAGCCAGCGTCCTGGACGATGCGGGCGGAGTCGGCGAGGGTCTCGGGGTTGGAGCCGAAGAGCTGGGCCGAAATGGGGTGCTCGTCGTCGTAGTAGGTGAGGTAGCGCTTGCGCTTGGTCTCGCGCATGCGGGAGAGGCCGTCGGCGGAGGTGAACTCCGTCATGATGAGGCCGCAGCCGGATTGCTGGTTGGAGGTTTCGGCTTCGATGTCTGTGGCTGCAACGGCAAACCGCAGGTCCTTCGACTCCGCTTCGCTCCGCTCAGGATGACACCCTAAAGAAGGTTCTTCGGGATGACACTCTTGAGAGATGGGCGAGGTGAACTGGCTGGCGTTTTTGATGAAGCGGCGAAAGACGGTGTCGGTGACGCCGGCCATGGGGGCGAGGACGGTGGCAGGGGCGATCTTTACGTTGCCTATGGTGAAGCTGGCAGGGACGCGAGTGTGCTCGGGCATGGCGTGCTCGGCGGGAGAGTCCCAGCGTTTCTGCTCGAGTGTGTAGCGCTTCTTCATAGGAGACAGAGTGTAGGTGTAGGAGTAGAAAGCTGAAAGGCCTCCGTTTTGGCGGAGGCCTTTCAAGCGATTGCTTTGTCCCCCGCTTACTTTGTGGCGGCCTCGGCTTTGCCGGCGTCCGACTTGGCGAACTTGCGGCGGAAGCGTTCGACGCGACCTGCGGTGTCGATCAGCTTCTGCTTGCCGGTGAAGAAGGGGTGGCAGGCGGAGCAGATTTCGAGGACGATGTCACCCTTGTGCGTGGAGCGGGTTTCGAAGTGATTGCCGCAGGCGCACTTGATGGTGGTGACGGTATAGTTTGGGTGAATTCCTTCTTTAGGCATGGTCGATGATCCTTTGTCAAAAGCCTCTCTGGCTCTTGGATTATTTGCCTGTCGGCTCGCGGATCGCTTGCAACGGTGGGTGCACGTCACATCGAAGGGCCTGTCGCGCCGCCTTTATGGCAGTTCTTTTAGTTTAGCAGCTTGTTATTGGATTCGCATATTGGTCTGCGGATTCAGGGGTACCCCCCCAAGCCCTGGGGTATTTTGTGCGTAAGTCTAATGTTTGCAATAGTTTGGCGAGGGTATGTGGCGCCAAAATATTCTAAACAAAAGGGTTAACCGCAAAATATAACAAATAAAGGAGTTAGGTGGTACGCGTGAGTCCCAGTATTTCGGTGCCTTCTTATGAAGCTGTTGTTTAATTGTACCGGATTGAAGGGAACTCTTTTGCAATCGTAATCTTATGATTGTAAAAGGTTTAGGTGGGTGCGGGACTTGACATGCGTTTTTGCTGGGAATTGGCGATAGATTCAGGTAAGTCTCTGTACTGGATTGGGTTGGAGCTGCGCAACGGACGGTAGGGCTGTCCGTTGCTGTGGTTTGTTGGTGGGAGATTTCGGTCTAGGTTTTGGGTTGCCAGAGGGCGATGGCGGCGCCGGTGGGGTCGAGGAGGATGCTGAAGTGGCCCATGTTGGGGACTTCGGTGATGTCTTTCATGACCTGGGCGCCGAGAGACTTGGCTTTGGCAGTGGAGGCGGCGAGGTCATCGACCTGGACGTAGGCGAGCCAGGAGGAGGGAGCTCCGGGGATGGGGTGCTTCATCATGCCGCCACCGGGGCCTTCGCCGGGCTTGATGATGGTGTAGGTACCGCCGGGGCCCATGTCCATGTCTTCGAGGGCCCAGGAGAAGAGACCGGAATAGAAGGCCTTAGCTTTGGCGAGGTCGGTGGTGGCGAGTTCAAGGTGACAGAAGTTATTTGCCATGAATGGGTCCTTTCGATTTTGACGTGCGATGGGGGTGAATTCGGGGCCGAAGTTGGAGGCACTTATCTTTGGCTTCCGCAGCTTCTGGGCAGCTTACTCGTAGAGACGATTGGTGTCAGGGAGATTCGACACATTTATCCGGTTTTTTTTATTCGCTATCAGCGGTGTGTGTGCGAGGGATTTGAGTTTGCGCTCGAGGAAGCGGCGCTCGGGTTCGGAGTGGGCGCAGGAGAGGGCGCGCTGGAAGAAGGTTCGGGCCTGGGGGAGGTTGCCGAGTTGGCGGTGGAACTCGCCTTCGGCGGCGTGGCGGAGACGGTAGCGCTGAGATTGGTTGTCGTAGGGGATGGATTCGAGGGCGTCGAGAGCGGCTGCTGGTCCTTCGACCTGGCCCAGGGCTATGGCGCGGTTGATGAGGACGACGGGGGTGGGCTGCAGCTGCTGGAGGAGATTGTAGAGGGTGAGGATGTGGTCCCAATCGGTGAGGGCGAAGCATTCGGCGGTTACGTGGGCGGCGGCCAGTTCGGCCTGGAGGTGATAGGTGGAGAGGTGATCTCCGTGGGCGGCCTGGGCGAGGTGGCGGAGGCCGCGGTGGATCAGGGCTCGGTCCCAGAGGGTGCGGTCCTGCTCTTCGAGGAGGAGAAGGTCGCCTGCAGCGTCGACGCGGGCGGGGAGGCGTGCGGCCTGGAAGAGCATGAGAGCTAAGAGGGCGTGGACTTCGGGCTGGGAGGTTGCTGTATTTTCGGTTAGGGCGGTGGTAAGGCGGATGGCTTCGGCGCAGAGGTCGTCTTTGATAAGGTGGTCGCCGGTGGTGGCGGCGTAGCCCTCGGTGAAGAGGAGGTAGAGGACATCGAGGACGGCTTCGAGACGATCGGGGAGCTGGGCAGGACTGGGGACTTCGAAGCGGATGTTCTGGTCGCGAATGGTGCGCTTGGCGCGGACGAGGCGTTGGTTGATGGAGATCTCGGTGGAGAGGAAGGCGCGGGCTATCTCTGCGACGCCGAAGCCGCAAACGACTTTTAAAGTGAGGGCTACGCTGGCGGGGCGGGGGAGGGCGGGGTGGCAGCAGACGAAGATGAGGGCTAGCTGCTCGTCGGCTACTTCGTTGGTGAAGTGGACTGGGGCGCGGCCCTGGCGGGGGTCTATCTGACGGGTGAGTGCGGTCTCGGCTTCGTCGTCGTAGAGGTCGAGACGGCGGTCTTTTTTGAGGACGTCGAGGGCCCGGTGGTAGGCGACCTGGATGAGCCAGGCCTTGGGGTGGTTCGGGGTTCCGTGGAAGGGCCAATGTTGCAGAGCCCGGAGCATGGCGTGCTGCACGGCATCCTCGGCGATGGCCAGATTGCGTGCGCCGAGGATGCGCGTGAGGTGGGAAACCATGCGGCCGAACTCGTGGCGGAATAGATGGTCCACGAGTTCGGTGCAGGGGATTGCGGATTCGGAGGCTGCGGTTGGCTCTGCCATGGGACACCCTGGTGCTGCGCTAATTCTGTGTAGGCGGAGGCACCATGAAGTCTAACTGACGGATCTCGATCAATTGGCCGTCGACGAGATTCGGGGAGGTGCGGGCTACTTCGACGGCATCTTCGTAGGTGGGGACTTCGATGACGAAGAAGCCTCCAAGGACCTCTTGCGACTCGCTGAAGGGACCTTCGGTGATCAAGACTTTGCCGTTCTGAGTTCGAAGGCGGCGGCCGGTTCCTTCGACGAGTTTCTGACTGCCGCGGAAGATGTTGCGCTGGATGAGGCCTTCGCGCCATGCGACGTATTTGGCGATGAGCGCCTGGATCTCTTCGGGGGACAGGTTGTCGCGCCAAGTTTCAGGCGCGCTGAACAGTAAAGCAAACTGGGGCATGTTGTTTCTCCTTCTGGTCTCTTGACGATTGGGCGGCGGCGGATTCGACAGATGCGAGGTTATTATTTCTGTTTTTGCGCTTTTATTCTTTTACTTTGGAGATGCTGTTCTCAGAATCGCTCGGGGGTTTGCCCTGTCGCTGAGAGTTAGTGGGCTCCGGCGGGGGCTTTGCCGGGCTTTACCTTCTTGAAGAGCCAGACGATGCCGACGCAGACGAAGCAAAGGAGGGAGAGCCAGCGGAAGACGTCGACGAAGGCCCAGTTGGCGGCCTGGCGCTGGAGTTGCTGGTAGAGAAGGGCCTGGCCGGGGGCGGCGGCGTTGGACGCACCGAAGTAGCCTGTGACGGATTGGGTGGCGGCGGCAAGGCTGTTCTGGAACTGCTGGCCGGTGAGCGGGACGTTGTTGATGATGAGGTTCTGGTGGACGGCAGAGCGTCGGGTGAGCAGGGTCTGGGCGACGGAGATTCCGATGGAGCCGCCTACATTGCGCATCAGGTTGAAGAGGCCGCTGGCGTTGCCGATCTGGTCGTTGCGGAGGGTTCCGTAGGCGGCTGTGCTGATGGGGACGAAGACGAAGGAGAGGCCGAAGCCGGTGATCAGGATGGGAAACAAGAGGGTGGTGGGGGAGAGATCGAGGGTGACGTTGCCGAAGTAAAGCGTGGTGAGGCCAAAGGTAATGAAGCCGAAGCTGAGGAGGTAACGCGGGTCCACCTTGTTGGAGAGATAGCCGATGATGGGCATGCCGCAGATAGCTCCGATGCCACGGGGAGCGACCACGAGGCCGGCGGTGAAGGCGGTGTAGCCGAGCAGCTCCTGATAGAAGAGCGGAAGAACGGTGACGGTGGAGTAGATGCCGATGCCGAACATGAAGATGAGGACGCAGCCGATGGCGAAGTTACGGTCTTTGAGGACCTTGAGATCGACGAGGGTGTCCTTGCCCTTCCATGAGTGCCAGACGAAGTAGACGAACGAGACGATGAGGGCTAGGGCGGCCCAGCGGATCCAGGTGGCGCCAAACCAGTCGTCTTCCTGGCCCTTGTCGAGGATGATCTGGAGGGCGCCGGTCCATATGATGAGGGCGGCGAAGCCGTAGCGGTCAAGCGGCGGGACCTTGGCCTTGCTGATGTAGGCCGGGTCGTGGATGAAGCGATTGATCATGAAGAGGGCGAGGATGCCGATGGGGATGTTGATGTAAAAGGCGTAGCGCCAGGAGTAGGTGTCGGTTAGCCAGCCGCCGAGAGTGGGGCCGAGGACGGGGGCGACGACGACTCCAAAGGCGAAGACGGCCATGGCGGCACCGCGCTTGGCGGGAGGGAAGGATTCGAGGAGGATGGCCTGGGAGAGGGGTTGGAGGGCGCCGCCGCCTGCTCCCTGCACAACGCGGGCGAGGAGCATGAAGGCGAGGGTGGGGGCGGCTCCGCAGGCAAAGCTGGCGACGGTGAAGATGGCGACGCAAGACATGAGGAAGCGCTTGCGGCCGAATTTGAGGGAGAACCAGTTGCTGGCGGGGAGGACGATGGCGTTGGCGACGAGGTAGCTGGTGAGGACCCAGGTGGCTTCGTCGGTGGAGGCGGAGAGCGAACCGGCGATGTAGGGGAGGGCGACCGAGGCGATGGCGGTGTCAAGGACTTCCATGAACGTCGCTAGCATGACGGCCATGGCGATGAGCCAGGGATTGACGCCGTGTGTGACTTCGGCGGACTGATCAGGCGGCGCTTGTGCGGACGTAGCCATGCGGTTGGTCTGAGAGTTCCTTGTGGAGGTGAATTCTACAGAAGGTAGATGCAGCGAGAACTCGATGAGAGGTAGGGTGGCAAAAAAAAGGGCGGCGTGTCAGGTTTCGACATGCCGCCAGCGGAAGATTGTAGAGCGAAAATTATTGGGCGGTCAGTCGGGCCGAGCCGAGATTCGAGGAGGAAGGGGCGCGCCGGTGAAGGCGTACTCGCTGAGGGTGGGACCGGCATCGATCTGACTGGAAAAGGGGGACGAGGTCTGACGGGGGGTGCGGTCGGCCCAGGATTCGATGCGGTGGGGGGTCGGTGGGTGTTTGAGGTCAGGGAGGGGGTGGGTATAGAGGCTGGGCGGCTGATGCGTGCGGGTGAGGCTTTCGAAACTACGAGGCTGGGTATAGGTGGCCAGGTTGGAAGAGGCAGGTGAGGGGGAGCAGCCGGAGAGCAGGCCAGCCAAGAGGCCGGCTACTCCGAGGGAGGCGAGGGTGAGAAGGCGGCGAGTCGTTGTCCGTGCAGCTTTTGGGGAGGGCATCTTCGAATCTCCAGAGGGCGAATTTGTTCCAATTGCAGGACTTTCAGGGGCATCAGATGCCGAAGAGTAACTTTCTTGGTTCGGGAGGGACAATGGCTCGAATGTGGGATAGGAGGAGGATGGATTTGGCCTATGGATTGATGCATCGTATTGCTTCGCCAAGCATCAGAATACTTGACAGTAAGTGACTCAAGGTGAGATTCTTGGGCAGTCAAAAATGTGTACCGGGCCGCGCCCGGGAATAGGGGACAACATATGGGAAAGATTATCGGCATCGATTTGGGAACCACGAACTCGTGCGTTGCGGTGATGGAAGGCGGCGAGCCGAAGGTAATACCGAATGAAGAGGGTGGGCGGACAACGCCTTCCGTGGTTGCATTTACCAAAAGCGGTGAACGGTTGGTTGGCCAGGTGGCGAAGCGTCAGGCGATTACGAACCCGGAGAATACCGTTTATTCGATCAAGCGGTTTATGGGTCGCCGCGTGAATGAAGTGAGTGAAGAGATGAAGATGGTGCCCTACAAGGTGGTTCAGCAGGGCGACCATATTGCCGTTAGCGCGCAGGGCAAGGAGTACACCGCGCCCGAGATCTCGGCGATGATTCTGCAGAAGCTGAAGAAGGCTGCGGAGGATTACCTGGGGACTTCGGTGACGGAGGCTGTGATTACGGTTCCGGCTTACTTCAACGATGCCCAGCGGCAGGCCACGAAGGACGCAGGCAGGATTGCAGGGTTGGATGTGAAGCGCATTGTGAATGAGCCGACGGCGGCTGCGCTTGCTTACGGTTTGGACAAGAAGAAGGACGAGACGATTGCGGTCTACGACTTCGGCGGCGGTACGTTCGATATCTCGATCCTCGAAGTAGGTGAGGGCGTGATTGAGGTGAAGTCGACCAATGGCGATACGCACCTGGGCGGCGACAATCTCGACCAGCGCATTGTGGACTGGCTAATTAGCGAGTTCAAGAGCGAGAGCGGTCTGGACCTGACGGCGAAGGGTAACGAGATGGCGTTGCAGCGGTTGAAGGATGCCGCGGAGCGCGCGAAGATCGAACTTTCGACGGCACAGGAGACGGAGATCAATCTTCCCTTCATTACTGCCGACGCGAGCGGGCCGAAGCACCTGGTACGCAAGTTGACACGTGCGAAGCTGGAGTCGCTGGTGGATGACTTGCTGCAGAGGTCGATTGGGCCGAGCAAGCAGGCGCTGAAGGATGCGGGCATCGACGCGAGCAAGATCGACGAGGTTGTACTCGTCGGTGGACAGACGCGTATGCCGAAGATTCAGCAGCTGGTGAAGGAGTTGTTCGGCAAGGAGCCTAACAAGGGTGTGAACCCGGATGAGGTTGTAGCGATCGGAGCGGCGGTTCAGGCTGGCGTTCTTGCAGGTGAGGTGAAGGATCTTCTGCTGCTGGATGTGACTCCGTTGACGTTGTCGATTGAGACGATGGGCGGCGTGGCTACACCGATGATCAACCGGAATACGACGATTCCGACGAAGAAGACGGAGACGTTTTCTACGGCGGCGGACTCGCAGACTGAGGTTGAGGTGCATGTGCTACAGGGCGAGCGTCCGATGGCCGCGCAGAACCGCACGCTGGGCAAGTTCAAGCTCTCGGGGATTCCACCGGCTCCGCGTGGCGTGCCGCAGATCGAGGTGACGTTCGACATCGACGCCAACGGCATTCTGAATGTGACGGCGAAGGATAATGCGACGGGCAAGGATCAGAAAATTACGATCACGAGCTCGTCGGGCCTGAGCAAGGAGGAGGTTGAGCGGATGGCGAAGGACGCCGAGGCTCACGCTGCCGAGGACAAGGAGAAGCGCGATGAGGTTGAGGCGCGCAACGGTCTGGATTCGCTGGTGTACAACGTCGAGAAGATGGTGAAGGAAGCCGGCGACAAGGTCTCAGACGCTGAAAAGGCAGAGGTTGAGACTGCGTTGGCCGATGCGAAGACAACGTTGACGGGAACTCCAGGGGCGACTGAGCTGAATGCCGCGAAGGATCGTCTAACAAGTGCGAGCCATAAACTTGCCGAAGCGATGTACAAGGCGACTGCAGCTTCTGCAACGGCACCGACGGATGGTGCGGCGGCGGCTGAGGGAGCTACAGAGTCGAAGAAGGACGAAGGCGTTATTGATGCTGAGTACGTGGATGTCGACGAGAAGAAATAAGTCTAATCCATTGCAGTAGAAGTTTCGTAGCAAAGAAGAGGGGCGTTCCTCATCGGGTGCCCCTCTTGTTTTACCGGGCCTGAATTGCGTGGTTGACGTATAGAGTGCGTCTAATGCCAGGAAAGGTTGTTGAACGTGAAGGGCAGCAGAAACAGAAGCAATGAAGTATCAGATGTGTTGTGGCTGGAGAACCTGGAACTCAATCGATTGCTTGGAGGAAAGGCTATGACCGAGACGATGTGGAGATGCGACCAGGTCCGTGCAGGGCGGTTGTATAACCGCATGATGTTTGACACGCGCGAGGAGGCCGAGCAGTTTGCTCAGCGCATGCAACAGATGGAGCCAGACCAGATGTTCTCCATTGAGGCCATTGAGGCGAAGCAGGTCTGGAACTAAGTTTTTCTAAGTAGTAGGCATGGCGACGGTAGTCCTGGTGTTGACCAGTGCCGTCGCCATATTTTATTTGGCTTCGAGTGGAGGGATTGAGGATGCCGGAGGGCAATGAGATCCATCGCTGGGCGGAGCGCCATGAGGCAGCGTTTGGCGGCAGGCCGGTGCGTGTGGATGGACCGCAGGGACGGTTTACGGATGTTGATGTGCTCGACGGCCGGAAGCTGGAGCGGGTGATGGCTGTGGGCAAGCATCTTGGATATGACTTTGGGCGAGATCGGATTCTGCATGTGCATCTTGGACTGCAGGGAGATTTCACGGAAGGCTCTGGACCGTTGCCGGATGTGCGTGGGGCACTACGGCTGAGGATGTGGAATGCGGCGGCGGTGAAGAAGCCCGCGGCTCCTGGTGTGAATAAGCGTCATGCGTGGTACTCGGAGGATGATGGAAGCGGACATATCGACGCGGACAAGGTGGCTTGGGTAGAGCTGCGCGGGCCGATGGACTGCTCGGTATATACGCAGGAAAAGTGGGACGGGTTGCTGAAGCGGCTTGGCCCTGATCCGCTGAATGGCGACGGGCCGGAGAAATTTATTGCGAAGATTGCCAAGAGCAGGAAGTCGATTGGCGAGCTGCTGATGGACCAGACGGTGGCGGCGGGGATTGGGAATATTTTTCGTGCGGAGCTGCTGTATAGGGCGCGGCTGAGTCCGTTTCTCGCGGGGAATGCTGTCGCGGAAGAGGCGTTGCGGTCGATATGGAAAGAGGCGAGCGTATTGATGAAGGCCGGGATGGTGGATCGAAGGATTGTGACGACGAAGCCTGCGGACCGGCCGCACAAGAAGGGGCAGGCGTTGAAGGAGGAGGCTCATTATGTATATCGGCGAAATGGGCGGCCTTGCTTTGTTTGCGGGACTACGATTTTGAAGAAGGAGATGGCGGGGCGAAATTTGTTCTGGTGTCCGACATGCCAGGCAGAATGAGAATTTAGAAGAAGAGATGCTTTTGAGGTGCGGATGAGCCGCGCCGGTTGCAGAATGGAATAGAGACTATGGCGACGACAAAGACAAAAGATTATTACGGTGTTCTTGGGGTCAAGAAGACGGCTACGGCGGATGACATTCGTAAGGCATTCAGGAAAGCTGCGCGCAAGTATCACCCGGACGTGAATCCGAACGATAAGAAGGCGGAGGAGAAGTTCAAGGAGATCTCCGAGGCGAACGATATTCTGAGCGACGAGAAGAAGCGGAAGATCTATGACCAGTTTGGGTTCTACTCGGACAACATCGATCCTGCGGCGGCGGAGGCTGCGGCGCGTGGAGGGCACGCGGGCGGCGGCTTTCCAGGTGGCGGAGGTGCGGGTTATAGTTCGCAGCGTGGCGGTGCGCAGGAGGTTCCGTTCGATTTTGACGGGTTTGATTTTTCGGACTTTCAGGCGGGACGGGGTCAGGCGCAGCAGGAGCCGGGTGGGTTTGGCGGGAGCTTCCGGGATATCTTCAGCGGGATGTTTACCGGAGGGCAGAGAGGTGCGCGTGGGCCTCAGCCGGGGACCGATCTTGAATACCAGGTAAGTGTGGATTTTTGGACGGCGGTTCGCGGCGGCGTGACGCGGCTGGAGATTCAGAGGCAGGAGGTTTGCCCGACGTGCAAGGGCAAGTCGACGACGGGCGGAAGCGTGGAGTGTCCGGAGTGCCATGGGTCGGGGCAGGTGACGCAGATGGGCGGGCGGATGAAGTTCAATATCCAGTGCCCACGATGCGGCGGTTCGGGCAAGGTGCAGAATACCTGTGGGACGTGCGATGGCGCAGGCGTGGTGACGAAGCGGGAACCGCTGGAGTTTCGGATTAAGCCGGGCACGCGGGATGGGCAGCGCATTCGGCTGGCGGGCAAAGGGAATGCCGGTGTGAATGGCGGACCTGCGGGGGATCTGTTCCTGATTATCAAGGCGGGAACGCATCCTGTATTTACGCGGACGGCGGATGATATTTATGTAACGGTACCGGTTGCTATTTCTGAGGCTGCGCTGGGCGCGAAGATTGATGTGCCTACGATCGATGGACGGGCGCAGTTGAAGATTCCGCCGGGGACGCAGTCCGGACAGAAGCTACGGCTGAGGGAGAAGGGCGTGCAGAGCGCTTCCCGGGAGGGTGCGCGGGGCGACCAGATCGTTGAGGTGAAGGTTGTGGTGCCGAAGGTGCAGGATGAGCGCTCGAAGGAGATTTTGCGAGAGCTGGCGAAGCTGAATCCAGAGGATCCGCGAGAGGATTTGTTTGCGAAGGTGTAGATGACACGAAGATGCGAAGGCCATGCTGGTGATCGGCATGGCCGTTTCTTTTTAATCGCGATGGTGTCAGGCGTGCGTGGTTTTGGGCTGGTTCGCGGTGAAGGTCAGGCTTAGCTGTTCGTCGGTGGAGGGAGCGGGCAGGAGGAACTGGTTGGCGAGGCTGGCGAGGAATTGTGTGGTTTCGGGGGCGAGGCCGGCGACGCGGGCGGCGAGCCAGGCTTGTGGGGTGATGGTGATCTCGGCTCGTCCGGCGGATGCGGCGTGGAAGATCTTGTCGGCTGCACGCTGGACGGAGGCGGCGATGATGGGAGTCCTGGCGGCGAGGGAGAACCAGCGCTCTTCTTTTTTGAGCTGGCCGGTGTAGTGGGCGTTGACTTCGCCGCCGGTGCGCATGAGGCCGGGGCAGACAGTGGTGACGCGGATGCCCTTGTGGCGGAGTTCGGCGTGGAGGCCCTGGGAGAAGCCGACGAGGGCGAACTTGCTGGAGACGTAGGGAAGAAGATGCGGCATGGCGAACTTGCCGCCGATGCTGGCGATGTTGACGATTGCTCCGGCGCGACGGTGGAGCATGTGAGGAAGCGCGGCCTGGGTGGTGTGGACGGCGGCGAAGAAGTTGGTGGTCATGGCTCGGCGATAGGCGGCGAGCGGCTGATTTTCGACAGGGCCGACTTCGATGATGCCGGCGTTGTTGATGAGGACGTCGATGTGGCCGAAGTGGGAGATGGCATGCTCGATGAGGGTGGCGGCCTGGGTGGCGTCGGTGAGGTCGGCTGGGATGATGAGAACGTCGTCGGGGGAGTGGACGGCGCGGCGGCCGAGGAGGGTGTATCGGGCGGCGCTGAGTTCGTCGTGGTCGCGGGCGGTGAGGATGAGTTTGGCCCCGGCGCGGCCGTAACGGTCGGCAAGTGCGAGGCCAAGGCCGCGGGAGCCTCCGGTGATGAGGACGACTTGCTGAGTGATACGTCTATTGGGGCGGGGGCGCAGGGCATAGGCGGTAGCTGCGGCGGCGATGCCGGTGAGGAGTTGGGCGGTGTAGAGTGCGGCCGATAACTTCTTCATTGGTTTACCTGATCTCAAAAGGATTAGGAGCGTTTTGGTTTGAGTGCCACAAGAGCCGAACGGTAGACTCAGATCAAGATTAGATTAGAGTGAGGTCGAAGACGTTGCCGGATGATACGGAGTTGCACGACTGAAGGGACCTTATTTGAGTGGAATGGGAAGAAGGCAGCGTCTAATTTACGGAAGCATGGAGTGACCTTTGCAAAAGCGTGTACTGTCTTTAGCGACGAAGATAGTCTTATGATCTCCGATCCTGATCATTCGGAGGATGAATCAAGGTCCTCCTTGTTGGATGGTCGCGGCTTAGGCGAGTATTGGTGGTAGTTTCGGTGGAGCGAGGCGAGAAGATTCGAATAGTAAGTGCTCGGCGAGCGGTGCTGAAAGAAAGGAGGGCATATGAAAAAAAAGGCCGTGAAGATTGATGCAGATGAGATGCGAGCTGAGTATGACTTCTCCAAAGGAGTCAAAAATTCTTATGCCGCGCGGTTTGCAAAAGGAAGCAATCTCGTATTGATTGAGCCGGAGTTGTTCAAGGCGTTTCCGAGTGAAGAGGAAGTGAATCGTGCGCTGCGGATTCTGGTGAAGGCGGGGACTAAAGCGGTGAGGAATAAGACGCACAAGCAGGCGAAGGCGAGTTAGGTGGAGCGATGACTTCGAAGCGGAAGAGCAAGGGCGCGTACATGATCTCGGCGGTGGCGGAGATGTATGAGATCCATCCGCAGACGTTGAGAATGTATGAACGGGAGGGGTTGCTGCGGCCTTCGCGGAGCGAGGGAAATACGCGGCTGTATACCGATGAGGATCTGGAGCGGCTGGAGTTTATTTTGAACCTGGCGCGGGACCTGGGCGTGAATATCGCGGGGATCGCGATTGTGCTACAGATGCGGGAGCGTATGGAAGAGATGAATCGGCAGATGCAGGGCTTCGTCGACTATGTGCGAACGGAGATGCTGACGCGGATGCAGCAACAGCAGGACCCGGGGGCAGGCCTGGTTCCGCTGCGACGGCCGGTGGTGGTGCCGATGGGGAAGAAGAAGTAGTCGATCACGTAAACTGGGCTTTATTGCTGGTGAGACGGGATGCGTGTGATGGTTGCGGTTGAGTGGGGGATGCTGGTCCTCGGGTTGTTCGGTCTGCTTACTTCGAGTGTCTTCCTTGGGATGGTTATTGTAGGGGCGCGCCGGTTTCGGCGGGAGGGTGGGCGTGAGAATGCGGCGCTGGCTGCTGATCCGGAGTTTCTGCCCGGTGTGAGTTTGTTCAAGCCGCTGCATGGCGATGAGCCATCGCTCGAGGCGCATCTGCGGACGTTTTTCGAGCAGGATTATCTGCGACATGCGGCGGGAGCTTCGGCGGGGAACGGGGTTTCGCGGGTCGAGGTTCTGTTTTGCGCGCGTAATGAGGCGGATGCCGGGTTGCAGGTGGCGCGGCGAGTGGCGGCGGAGTTTCCGGAGATTACGACGAAGTTCGTGACGAGTGGGGAGCCTTGGGCCGCGAATGCGAAGGTATGCTCGCTGGTGGCGATGGCGAAGGTGGCGACGCATGATCTCTGGGTGATCAGCGATAGTGATGTGCGGGTGGCGCCCGATTATCTGCGGCATGTTGTGTTGCCGTTTGTGGATGAGAGGGTTGGGGCTTCGACGTGTCTTTACCGGGGTGTGGCTGGAGGGGGGCTTTGGGCGCAGCTTGAAGCGGTGGGGATGTCGATTGAGATGAGCTCGGGGGTGTGTGCTTCGCTGCTGACGGAGCCGGTTTCGTTTGCGCTGGGGCCTACGATGGCGGCGCGGCGAGAGTGCATCGAGGAGATTGGCGGGTTTGAGCGCATGGCGGAGTACTGCGCCGATGATTTTGTGCTGGGGAACTGGATTTCGGAGAAGCATACAGTGGCTTTGA
Source organism: Edaphobacter sp. (assembly GCA_035317185.1). GTDB lineage: Bacteria > Acidobacteriota > Terriglobia > Terriglobales > Acidobacteriaceae > Edaphobacter. The sequence continues at coordinate 38,875 of DATHHN010000042.1, read as the reverse complement.
GCGGGCATGTGATCGATCACATTGTGCTGAATGTGGATTTTCTGAACTCGATGAAGCACCAGGTGCGGTGGATGAAGAGCACACGGTTTTCGCGGCCCAAGGGGCACTTTGGGACGGCGCTTACGTTTGGGATGCCGTTTGGGTTGTTGGCGTGGGGTGGGGCGTTGCTGCTTGGGATGCCTTTGCTGGGGTGGGGTGCGCTGTTGTTTGCTGTGTTGGGGAGGGTGCTGCAGGCATGGGTTGTGGGGAGATTTGTGGTGCAGGAGCGGCAGCTTTGGCGGACGATGATGCTGTTTCCGCTGCGGGATTTGATGGGGATTATTTTCTGGGTGTTGAGTTATACGAGTGGTCGGATTCTTTGGCGGGGTGAGGTTTATGAGCTGGTGGAGGATGGGAAGATGCGGCCTGTTGTTCGGTAGTGAAGTTTGTGCAAGGCATTCGGGCCGCTTCGCTCCCCTTGTGAAATACAGGGGTTCTTCGCTTCGCTCAGAATGACGAGCAAGCAAGAGCAAAAGCCAGATCCCTACGGGATGACAAACAAAGAACGAGCAACGGCTGCGTAGTCGTGGTCGGGGTTGGCCTGCGGTGTTGGGATGTTCTAGCGGTTGGTGAGGATGGTTTTGCCACCGGCGGTGGCGAGGGTGTGAACGGGGGCGAGGGGGGCAAGGTCGCGGGTGCGGGCGGTGGGGTTGTAGGTGAAGAGGAAGATTCGGCGGGGGCTGGCCCAGAGTTGGCGGAGGCCTTCTTCGGTTTCGAAGATCTTGGGGGCATCGGGCCAGAAGCTGCCGTACCAGAGGCCGTTGACGTTGCCGTTGATGAGATGGACCCGTTGACCGGTGTAGAAGACCAGGGTGGAGCCTGAGGTAAGTTCGCCGTCGAGGAGGATGAGGTCGGTGGGCTGGATGCCGGCTTGATTGATCGCGAGGGCCAGACTTTTGGAGCCGAGGATGGGATAGAAGCGGGCCAGGCCTTCATGGGCGGCCAGCAGGGTGACGGTCATGGCGGCGGCGAGGGTGAGGTTAGCGACGTAGGTGCGTCCGGAGCGGCGCAGGAAGTAGCTGCCGAGGCCGATTGCCAGCATGCTGACGGCGGCGGCGGCTAAGGGACCTCGGAAGAGACCCATGGCGTCGCCGGTGAGATCGAAGAGATGGCCAAGGGAGAGATTGTAGAACTCGGGGTTGGCGGCGAGGAGTGAGGCGATATCGGTGCCGGGGGGCGAGTGAGGGGCGGTGAGGGCGAAGTAGCCGCAGACGAAGGCGATAAAGGTGGTGAGGGGGACGAGAAACCAGAGAGACCAGGCGAGGGAACTGCGTTGGGCCTTTGCTTCTCCGGCGTCGGCCTGGGTGAGGAGGCTTGCGGCCATGAGAGCGAGGGCGGGCAGGGCGGGCAGGGCGTAGTACTCCTGCCGGCTGGAGAGGGTGAAGAAGCCGAGGACGAGGAGTGCCCAGAGGAGGAGGGAGAGGGCGGATTCGTTGATCCCACCCTTCGCAGAGTGCGCGAAGGATGGGGCACCCGGGCTTTCGAGATTGGAAGAGGAGAGCGGTTCGTGCCTCGCACGAATGGCCCACTTATGGCGATGAGACTGCGATGAATGGGGCACCCGATTGGTGGGGATGAGCTTGTTGCGGAGGGTGCGGATTTGGTTTGCGAGGCCGCCGGGGAGGAAGGCGACCCAGGGCATGATCCAGAGGGCGGAGAGGAGCCAGAAGAGTGGGATGGGGACCTGGCCGTAGTCGTGGGGTATTCGGCGGCCGAGGAAGCGGGCTATGTGCTCGTTGTAGAGATAGAACCAGGCCCAGCCTCCGGTGGCAGGGAGGCCCAGGCCGGCGGGTAATGGGATTGCGGGGGTTCGCAGGGCGGCGAGGATGTGCCAGGGTGCCGCTATGGCGAGGAAGACGGCTGTGCCAGAGATGAGGTGTAGGCGGGGAAGCAGGCGGAGTTGTTTCGTGAGGGCAAGGTAGAGAAGGACGAAGCCTATGGGGAAGACCAGGCCGATGAGTCCCTTGGTGAGGACGTTAAGGGCCATGACGGCGGCGAAGGCGAGGCAGGGTAGGAGGGCGGATTTGTTGATCCCACCCTTCGCGGAGTGCGCGAAGGATGGGGTACCCGGGCTTTCGGTATTGGAAGAGGAGAGCGGTTCGTGCTTCGCACGAATGTCCCACTCACTGCGATGAGACTGCGATGAATGGGGCACCCGGTTTTGTGGTGAGTCGGAATCTTTGACGTGGAGGCGGTCGAGGGCTATGAGGAGGAGGTGGACCGCGAGGGTCATCCAGAGGGCGAGGAGGATGTCGGGAATGTAGAAGCGGGTGTAGAGGTAGGGGCCGATGCTGGTGGCGATGGCGAGGGCGGCGTAAAAGCCTCCGCGGTCGGGGCTGCCTGCGGGGGAGATGTTGCTGAAGAGGCGGATGCCCAGAGCGTAGACGGCGAAGAGAAGAGCGAGGACAGCGAGAGCGAGGGGGATGCGGGCAGCCCAGTCGTAGGGGCCGAAGATACGCATGGAACCGGCAGCCATCCAGTACATGAGGGGAGGCTTGTCGAAGAAACGGACACCGTTGATGTATGGGGTGACGAAGTCGTGGCGGCGGAGCATCTCGCGGGCGATCTCGATGTAGATGGAGTCGACGTCGTCGAGAAGGCCGGGGGTGAAGAGGCCGCCGATCTGGAGGACGATCCAGGCGAGGACGAGGATGGCGATGGAGCGAGGGCTCCAGCGGCGGTTTGTGGGTGCGGATTGAGTTTTGGCTTGCACGGGCATCTATCTGGAGGTGAGGCTCGTTGGGGTATTGAGGGGGCGGTCGGTGAAGAGAGCCTTGCCAGAGGTCTCTTGAATGAGGATTTTGTTGTTGCCGAGGAGTTGATCCACTACGTCGCGTCGTTCGAGGGGGACGAAGAGGATTTTGCGCTGACCGGTGCCCCAGACTTTCAGGAGATCGGTGGGGGTGAGGAAGATTCGCGGGGCATCGGGGAAGGTTGAGCCGAAGATCATGGAGCTGGAGCGGCCGTCGACGAGGAGGACGTCTTGACCGAGGTAGAAGGGGATGGAGGAGCCGTAGGACTGATCACCGTAGAGCAGGATGGTGGTGTCGGGTGCGATGGTGTGGTCAACCTCGAGTTGCTGGATCTTCGCGGCGAGGTTTTGCGAGGAGAGCATGGGACCGAAGCGGATGAGGGCGATGTGAGCGGCGACGAGGAAGACGGCGCTGGTTAAGGCAACGGTTGTGGTTGCGGCCAGATGATGGCGTTTGGCTCGGAACACCCATGCGATGGCGGGGCCTACGGCGAAGGCGAAGGCTGCAAGTGCGGCGGGCAGACGCAAGGCGGCGAAGGAGGGGCCGGTGAGGTCGAAGAGGTGCGACATGGAGAGGGTGTAGTCGCCTACACCGCGGTGGGCGAGGAGTTCTCCGATGTCGGGTACGAAGGGGAGGTGGCGGGAGGTCCAGAGGCCGATGGCGAGGGTAATAGCGACGGCGAGTCCGATGAGGGTGAAGGTGGCGTGGGCGAAGGTGAGCCAGCGGCGGAAGATGGGAGCTTCGGATGGAGCGTGGGGCTGCTCGGCGCGGGTGAGAGCTGCTGCGATGAGCATGAGAAGCGGAAGGTAGGCGGGGAAGGTGTAGTACTCCTGATTGGTGGAGAGGGAGAAGAAGATCAGGATGAGGGACGCATAAAGGGTGAGAAGAAGAGTGGTGCGGGTGGCGAAGGTGTCGACGGAGTAGCGGAAGTATAGGAAGAGGCTTCGAGCTTTGGGATCGTCTGAGCCCAAGGACTCGAGATTGACGGCATCGCGGGAGGCGCTTCGGCGCTGTTGGAAGACCTTCCAACCCTTGATGAAGGCGAGGGGAAGGAAGAGACTCCAGGGGAAGAGCCAGACGATGTGGAGGCTCCAGAAGAGATAACCAGGGAGCTTGTTGTAATCCATGGGGTAGCGCTTGCCGAGGAAGCGCAGGAAGTGCTCGTTGACGAAGTAGAACCAGAAGAAGCCGTGGCCGTTCATGCCGCCGGTGTTGCGGAGGCCGGCAAGGATGTGCCAGGGTGCGGCGATCGCGGAGAAGAGAAGAAGGCCGGTGAAGGGCTTTAGTCTACGGGAGCTACGGTATTCGCCGGTTATAGCGAGATAGACGATGGCGGTGCCGAAGAAGAAGACCAGAGCGACGAGGCCTTTGGTGAGGACGTCGAGCGCGAGGGCTGTCCACATGCAGTAGGCGTAGAGGGCTGTTCTGGGTGAGGTTTTTGCGGTTGCCGAGGCGAAGGAGCCGCCTTCGACGGAGACGACGGTGATGGGCTTTGCGAGGGCGTTGAGGAAGCAGTAGAGGGCCGTGCAGAGGAAGAGCGAGAGCCAGACTTCGGGGATGTAGATGCGTGTGAAGAGGAAGACTCCGACGGAGGTGAGGACGGCGAGGCCGGTGTAGAAGGCGGTTCGGGCGCGGAAGGCCTTATCGGCCCAGCGGAAGCCGAGGATGGTGAGTAGGAGGACGGCGATAGCCTGCGGGAGATGGGCGGCGAAGGTGTTGAAGCCGAAGATGCGGAAGCTGAGGGCGTCGAGCCAGTAGGGGAGGGGCGCTTTCTCGAGGTAGCGGATGCCGTTGACGTGGAGGGTGACGAGGTCTGCGGTGAGGGCCATGTGACGGGCGGCGTTGGCGTGGGTGGCGTCGGCGTCGTCGAGCAGGGGCGGGGCGAAGAGAGAAGCGAAGAAGATGATGAGCCAGAGGCCGCTGAGAATGAGGATTGCGGTAGAACGAAGGGGGCCATCTGCAGGTACAGGAGTTGTGCGTCGGGCGAGTGGCTCTGAGGAGGTTTGATCAATCATGATTTTCGCTTGTTCTACCAGCATAAATTGTTGGATACCGCTGTACATGCATGGATGCTCTCCAGCGTCGATTTGCAGGGGATGTGTGTCGAGGGATGTATCTTGCTTGTGGTGGTGATTTTCCGTTTTTGAGGTGATGTAAAGACAATGCCTACGTTTGCCGCGATCGATATTGGGTCGAACTCCTGCCGGTTAAAGATTGCGACGGTGCATATGCATCGGCTAAAGACGCTGCATGAAGACCGCGAGGTGACGCGGCTGGGTGAGAGCGTCTTCCAGACGGGCGTGATCTCACCGGAGGCGATGGCGGCGACGATCCGGGCGCTGAAGCGCTTTCATAAAGCGGTACAGATGCATGTTGCCGATAAGGTGCGGGTGGTGGCGACGAGCGCGATGCGGGATGCAAGGAACGCAGAGGCGTTTACGGAGTGGGTGCGGTCGGCGACGGGATGGAGTGTGGAGGTGATATCGGGGCTGGAGGAGGGACGCCTGATTCATCTGGGTGTGGTGACGCATGAGGTCGGGGCGCGGGGGCGATGTCTGTTGATCGACCTGGGTGGCGGGAGCTGCGAGGTGACGGTGTCGGATGGCGGGCGCATCAAGGGTATGGCGAGCATGTCGCTGGGAGCGGTGCGACTGCAGCAGGAGTTTTTGCAGACGGATCCTCCGCAGAAGGAGGATGTGGCGAGGCTGAAGCAGTTTATCGACCGTGAGTTGAGGAAGGCGGAGCGGAAGCTGGGAATTCCGCGGGTGGGGCTGGTAATTGCGACGTCCGGAACGGCGGCGGCGCTGGCTGAGGCTAGCGGGCATGTGCGGAAGAGCAGGGTCGGGAAGAAGTCGCTGGCGAAGAAGAGGTTGGATCGGGTGGGGGCATTGACGGCGGATTCTCCGGATGTACGGCGGCTGGCGGACAGGCTGGTGAAGATGAATAACGAGGATAGAGCGGCAGTGCCGGGGATTGGGCCGCGACGGTCGGAGATTATCGTCGGTGGGGCGCTGGTGTATGCGAATTTGATGGAACGGCTGGGGTTGAAGGGGTTTCGTTACTCGCCGCTGGGGCTGCGGGATGGGATGCTGGCGCAGATGCTGGCGGAGGTGGATCTACGGACGTCGGTGCACCAGAAGATTGAAAGTGAGCGCTGGGCGGGGGTTTTGGAGGTGTGCCGGCGGTATGGAATTGAGCTGCGAAAGGTTGAGCCGGTGCGGGAGCATGTGGTGCAGCTTTTTGACTCGCTGGCTCGGGTGCATGAGCTGCCGGAGGAGTACAAGCTTTGGCTGGAAGCGGCGGCGATGATGCAGGATGTGGGTAAGTTCATGAATCATCAGGGGCATTACCGGCATACGCAGTACATCCTTGCGAACTCGGAGATCTTTGGATTTTCGCCGGAGCAGAGGGCAATTGTGAGTGCGCTGGCGCGATATCTGGGCAAGACCCGGCCGGATGCGATGGACAGGGTGATGCGGACGATTCCGCTGGAAGAGCATACGCATGTGGTGCGGGCGGTGGTTTTGCTGCGGCTGGCGGTGGCTTTGAACCAGGACAGGGCTAGTGCGGTGGTGCAGATGCGTACCCATGTTTATCCTAAACGTGTGCTTTTAGAGCTAGTTCCGGGGCGTGGTGGGGCGGAGCTGGAGGCGTGGTCGCTGAAGAAGGAAGCGGGTTATTTTCGCGATGTCTTTCGGCGGGAGCTCTTTGTCGAAGTGGCGTAAAGTGCGCGAATAGTGCGGGGATCGAGCAGCCACTGGAGAGTGGCGGGGCCTTTGGTGAGGGAGAGGCGGGCGAGGGAGCCTTTGCGGAGGCGGACCTGGGCTGTGGCGTTGGTGTTGGGTGGAACGAGGAGATTACCTAAGAAGCTGTTGATATTAGGGTTATGGCCTACTACGAGAAGGTTTTCGTGGTGGCGGGTTTCGTAGAGGAGTTTCTGGAAGTCCTGCTGGGTGGCCTCGGGGGCGAGGGCGTTGGAGAGCAGGATCTGGGACTCGTAGCCGGTTTCGGTGCCGATGAGGGAGGCGGTCTGGAGGCTGCGCTTGAGGGGGCTCGAGACGATGAGCTCGAACTGTATGTTCAACGCATTCAACACATGCGCGAGGTGAAGGCAGTGGCGTTTGCCGTCTTTATCGAGTGGGCGCTTGAGATCGAGCAGGGGATTTTTCCTGCGTTCCCCGGCGCTGGCGTGACGAAGAATGAAGAGGTTCATAAGTCTCTTTTATTTTAGCGTTTTCCTGTGATTTTCGCTGGTCAGAGACTGGTGGAACATGTCCAAACCGTGGACATCGTGTGGCAAAAGTGTGGCTAGTTTTGTGGCTTGTGAGGGTCGTGGTGGAATACTCCGGGGTCGGGCTCGTCGAGGTTGGGAGAGGCGGGCTCGGGGTTGGGAATGGGGTCGGGGGTTAGAGAAGGCTCGGGGTGGTGGGTGAGGGAGGCGATGGGGTCGCCGGGTGAGAGCGGAGCGGGGTAGATGGGGCTGAGGGGATCGATTGGAGGAGACATGGGGATAGGGTCGGACTCGGGCCGCCAGTTGGGGTGCTTGGGGTGGAGCGGATCGGCGGTGACGGGTGCGTTGGTGATGGGAAGGATGCGCAGGGGGTCGATGATGGGGTACTGGAGGGAGAGGGAGGTTTCGGCGCCGCGCTGCCAGAAGCGGGTGAAGAGCATGAGGAAGAGTCCGGCCTGAGCGAGGAGGAAGAGGGGCCAGACGCGAGGTTGGGCGAGCATGTGCATGGCGATGCGGGCGGTGAAGACGACGGCGGCTGCTCCGATGAGGGTGAGAAAGAGAAAAGTGCCCCAGGCGCGGCCGAAGTTGTGGCGGAGGGTACGAAAGGCGGGGCGGAGGGTGCGGCGGACGCGGCGGTCAGGTTTGCCGTTGGGGCGAAGGTGCTGGTTGAGTTGGACGGTGTAGACCTCGACGAGATCGAAGTAGAGACGGAGGACGGAGGCTACGAGGAAGATGAGGATGACGCCGGTGAGGCGAAGAAGGAAGGAGCGGAGACCGACGACGCGGTCGTCGACGTGGGTGGACCAGAGGTTTTGCAGGGCGATGAGGCCGCCGAGGATGAGGCCGCCGAGGATGAGGGTGAGGATGGTGATGCGGATGAAGCGCCAGAAGAAGAGAAGGCCCTGCTGGAAGAGGGTTCCGAGGCGGGCGGGAGCGGAGATTTGGTAGCAGAAGAGGATGCCGGGGACGAGAAGAAAGTAGAGGACGAGGTAGGAGAAGATTCCGCTGTGAGCGGAGCTGAAGGCGCTGCCTCCGCTGGGGCCCTGGTGGAGGTGCATGACGGTTTCGGCTACGGTGCCGAGGTCGAAGGCGGATGTGAGGCGCTGGCTGGCGAGGGAGTAGTTGAGGAGGCTCGACAGCGAATGGTGCAGGCCGAGGGAGAAGAGGATCGCGAGGCCGAGGTTGAAGGCGTAGGTCCAGAGGAGCGCGGGAAGGCGACGGAGGGTGATGCCAAGGCCGTGAATGAGAATGCTGCGTTTGCGCATGTTTGGGTCTCGGGCTTAGGTGATGTGGGTTGTGGTTTTGGGGACGGGCTTGGGGGGAGAGCAGCTGGTGATTAGGGTTGCAGTAAGGGTGAAAGAGAGGATGAGTTTGTGGTGGTGGGTTTTGCGGGGGATAGGAAGGCATACCGCAGGGGCTAAAGCCCCCGTCGGTGGATGGGCGGAGAGGCCCAAGGCTAAAGCCTTGGGGTACCTAGAAGCAAGGGGGACCACGGCGGATGAGGAAGATAGAGTGACTTGGCTGGAGTGAGTTGCTTGCCGAGGCGACAAACGGACCTCAGCGGCTAAAGCCGCACTCGAGGCAGAGAATTTGCGGCACGGCTGAAGCCGTGCCCTTAAGCAAGGCTGAAACTGTGTTCGGAAAAGCTGAAGCCGCGTTGGACGAAGCTGGAACCGTGGCTGAGGCTGAAAGCGTGTTAGGCAAGACTGCCGCGCCTTAAAGCGAGACGGCATCTTGTTGGGATGCACGGCCACTCTATTTTCCATTTTAATGGGAAGCAGGGCCGGTATGCGTTTTGATGGAGCAGCAAAGGCTCTTTGGTCATAACGGTTGTTGGACGACGTGGGCATGGTGGAGTCCTGTCAGACGATCCAGGTGATGAGTTGGGAGAGGAGTTGTTGGAAGCTTAGCCAGATGTTGACGAGCTTGCGGGTTGGGAGGCCGTTGGGGTCGACGGTGGAGCTGTTGTTGAAGAGATCTTTGTCGAGAAGGACGATGTGGTCGGGGTCGATTTCGGCGGAGCGAATTTTTGTGTTTCGGGTGTAGGTGAAGCTTGTCCAGCGGTCGACGCCGTCCCAGTACTCGCGCTGGCGGGTACCGTCTTCAAAGACGATCTCGACGGTGACGGGAAGGACGAAGTCGCCCTTGCGGTGGAGGATGACGGTGGTGAGGTATTGGAGGTTCTTCCGGTCTTTCTCGTTGGTGGGTTCGGGGAGCCACCACTGGACGGGGTTGGAGGAGATGCTGTCTACGGTGTAATCGAGGATTTGAGTGCCGTAGACGGCTTGATTGAAGAAGGGGCGGAGGGTGGAGTTGGTTGCGGGAACAGTGGCGTAATCGTTGGAGAAGGGGATTGGACCAGTCATTCTTCCTATCTGCGGCAGGCACGGAGCAGGCGTGTGCGGAGGGAGTTCGATGACGACGTGATACTGGTCGAGGGTCGTGGTCTTCGCCAACTGCGCTCTAGCCGAAGCTATTGCGGTTTGATCAAAAGGTGTGCAAGGACGGGCGGTGGTGTCCCTGGACCCGGAGAGCTCATCGTGGGATTCGATCGCGGGGGTGTTCCGAGGAGAGAGACTTATGGCTTTGCCGTTTTTGATGGCAACTTCTTCGATGGTGCGGAGGAAGTCTTCGGTGGTGGGGTGGGTGAAGCGGAAGCGCATGAACCAGGTGCGCATGGCCTCGTCCATGGTGTCGCGGCCGATGAGGCCTTCGAGGGTTTGGAGGACGGTGGCGGTTTTGCCGTAGGTGATGCCGCCGTAGGAGGAGCTGTCGCGGAACTTGAAGGCCCAACGGGTGACGGGATCGTAGTCGGGGGCGAAGAGGTATTCGAGGCGCTGCGATTCGTAGTCTCCGGCGTTGGCGAAAGAACGATCGAGGATGGAGGTGTTGCGGCCGAGGATGGCGTCGAGGACTTTGACTTCGGTGTAGGAGTTGATGCCTTCGTCGAGCCACGCCTCCTGGAACTCGTTGGTTGCGACCATGCCGTACCAGTACTGGTGGCCGAACTCATGCATGGCTGTGATCTCGGTGATGTAGGTGGGTTCGAACCAGGAGGTGTCGCCGGTGAAGAGGGTGGGGTACTCCATGCCGCCCATCTCGGAGCCGGGCTCAGGGTCGATGACGGTGACGATCTTGTAGGGATAGGGGCCGTAGCGGCGGTCAAACTGCTGCATGGTCTTCTGGATGATGTCGAGATAGCGGGGGCCGGCGCGGGGATGGGCGCGGAGGGCGAGGACGTGAATCTGGACGGGGCCGAGAGAGGAGAGAAAGATGCCGTCGGTGACGGTGAAGTTGGGACTGGCGGCGAAGGCGAAGTCGCCGATGTCTTCGCCGTAGAAGCTGACGGTCTTGTTGCCGGAGGCGTCGATGAGTTCGCCGGTGGGGACGCCGGAGGCTCCGACGATGTAGCGGCGGGGGAGGGTGAGACGGACGTTGAAGGTGCCGAAGTCGGAGAAGAACTCGGTGGTGGCGTGGTACTGGTGGCAGTTCCAGGCGCCGTGCCAGAAGACTCCGGGCTTGGGGTACCACTGGCCGCCCATGATGAAGTCGCGCTTGTAGCCGTTGCGGGCGACGGAGAGTGGGAACTGGTCGTGGAAGGCGATGTGGAAGGTGATGGAATCGTTGGGCGCGAGGGCGTGGGGGAGGGTGATCTCGGCTACGGTGTGGTCGTCGGCGTTGTTGTCGTCGGGTGCGATGAAGTGGAGGGTGGGGGTGAGGTCGCCGAAGGTGTCGGCGTCGATGTGGGAGATGGTGATGCTGCCGCGCTTCTCGTCAGGGTAGGAGTTGTCACTTTCGTTGTCGCGGATGCCGCCGTTGAAGTGGGTCTCGCGGGTGAAGGTGGACTCGGGACGGAAGGCGTTGAGGTAGAGATGGAAGGGGAAGGTGTTGAGGGGCTGGCCGGTGAGGTTTTTGTAGGTGATGGTCTCGGTGGCGTCGAGGGATTTTTTGTCGGTGTCGAGCTTGGCCTCGATGGTGTAGGCGGTGACGCGGGTGGAGAGGGGCTGGCCGTTGGGGGAGTTGGTGGCGAGGCTCTGCGCGTGGAGGGTGAAAGGCGCGAGAAGGATTGCGGCGGCGAGGAGGATTGTGCGCTGCATGGGGGAATTGTAGGGGAGATGTTGCTGGTTGGTAAGGATTAACACCGATTTACGCCGATGACGCCGATTTTTTAAGAGCGATCAAGCGGATTGTTTGGTTGGGTGCCTGAGGCTTTACCGGTGGGATCGGTGTTTATCGGAGTTAGGTTTTTTTGTGTTGGGTTTGCCAGAGTTCGGTGGTGAGGAGGCCGCCGAGACGGTGGTGGTGGGAGATGCGGGTGAAGCCGGATCTGGTGAGTGGCGTGGCGTGATCGGGCAGGGTGTGGGTGCGGAGGCCGGTGAGGATGCGGAATGCAAGGTAGAGGCTGCGGATGTAGGTTCGGGCGATGAAGTTCATGGGGCCGGTGGGTGGAATGCGGAAGTCGGAGATGAGCCAGAGGGCTCTAGGGGTGAGGTGCGGGGTGATGTGAGCGATGAGGGTTTCGAGTTCGGGCTGGGTGAGGCAATCGAGAAAGAAGTGGGTGACGACGAGGTCGTATTGCTTTGTTGGGTTAAAAGCGAGGGCGTTGCGGTGGTGGGTTTGGAGGCGGTCGGTATGAGGGACGCAGCGCTGGCGGAGGAGGTGGAGCATGGTGGCGCTGGTGTCGACAGCGTCGGCCTGGAGGTGGGGGTTTTGCGTGAGGAGGTGGGCGAAGAAGCGGCCGTCGCCGTCGCCGAGGACGAGGGCGGATTTTTGTTGGATGAGGGAGGGGAGGTGGTGGAGGCGGGTTCGCTGGAGGGTGGGGCCGAGGGCGAGGTATTCGAGCCAGCGATAAGGGCGGGCTATGGGGTTGAAGTCGGCGGTCTCTGAATTAATTGGAGTCATCGGTGATTCGCGTAATGGCGGGCTATGGGGTGGAAGTTGGGGCTGGCTGGCTTCATAGGTGCTTGTTGGAATGGTAGCGGGTTGAAGGAGTGCGGTTCGAGCTTCGCTCGAATGCCCAATCATGCGATGAGACCGCATGAATGGGGCACCCGCACCCGGCGCCCGGCGCGCGGTTTTATCGGAGGAAGGGAAGGAGAAGGAGCGGGGTGAGGAGGGCAAGGTCGGCGGCGGCTCGGAGGGGGGTGGCGGGGATTCTTCGGCTGAAGTGGTGGAGGGTGAGTAGGAGTGCGGCGGCGAGGGCGGTGGCGGCGGAGATGGGCCAGGGAGACTGGTGGTCGAAGAGTGCGAGAGCGGTGGAGGTGAGGGTAAGGATGATGGCGAGCAGAGGAAGGGGATGGGGTTGGGGGGGATGCTCCCAGGCGTAGATGAAGAGGCAGTTGAGGCTGCAGAGGGCGGCGAAGAGAAGGGCTGAGGGGAGTAGAGCGAGGCGAAGGGCGGGTTGGCGGGCTACTGTCGGGATAAAGATGGCAGCGGCGAAGCAGATGCCTACGGCGAGTTCTTTTGGGTAACGGTGTGAGTTTTGGGTGGCGTGGATGAGGATGAAGTATCCGAAGACCAGACCGCCGAGGATGAGGTAGAGACGGATGGCTGCGGGTTCGAGGCGCGGGAGGAGGATTGCCAGGGCGATGGAGGTGAAGACGATGCCGGTAAGGAAGGCTCGGCGATGGCGATGGTGGAAGTGGTGGCGGGCTTCGAGGGTGGCGGCGTCGAGCGGGGGCGCGGAGAGGAGGCGGGCATCGAGCAAACGGGCGTCAAGCAGACGGGCGTCGAGCAAACGGGCATCGAGCAAACGGTCGGCGGCGTAGAGCGTCCAGACGGCGAGAAACATGGCGGCGATGCTGGATGCGGGGAGGTGGATGTGATTAACGCGGGCGATGAACCAGGTCCAGAGAGTGGCTACTGTGGGGGCGTCGACGGAGAGGAGGTGCCAGAGTGCGATGGGGGAGTAGTGTGGGGACGTCTTGAGGGGCGAATGGCTGGCTTGGGGTGCTGTGCCCATAACTTATTCGAGCACGTCTGGGGATTTGATCCAAGCCCAGACACGGAGCGAGTCAGCAAGCCTTGATGGCTTCGGTGGGGAGCTGCTGGCCGGTGATGAGGGAGCGGCGCTTGACGGGTTTCTGGATGAAGCGGGAGAACCAGATCTCCCAGGGGTAGGCGTAATAGCTGGAACGGATGCGGCGGAGTACGGAGTAGCGGAGGGGAGGCAAGACGATCTTCTGAAGAAGGCTTTTGGTGCCTTTGTATTTGCGGAATTGGCTGTTGAGGAGGAAGTAATCGAGCATGCGATTGAAGCGGCTGAGCTCTTCGCCCTGAAGCCAGGGGAGGATGTTGACGCCGAGAGGCATGTCGCCCCACTCGCGCAGTGATTTTGGCTCGGGCACGTTGAGGGAGCGGAGCTCGGGCCAGATGGGGATGCCGGGGTAGGGCGTGAAGATGTTGGGTGAGAAGTTAATGTTGGAGAACTGCCGCCCTATGTCGGTCATGGTCTGCATGGTGAGGATGCGGTCTTCGTGGGTTTCGCCGGGGTAGCCGAAGATGAGGTTGAAGGTGACGCGAATTCCGCCGATGGCGGCGCGGCGGGCGGTCTCGTACATCTCGTCGACGCGCTGGTGACGTTTGTTCATGAGCTTGAGGACGGAGGGCGAGGTAGATTCGGTGCCGAAGCCCATGTAAGAGACGCCGCTTGCGGCGAGCAGGCGGATGTCGTCTTCGCTCATGCGGCAGATGAAGTCGGTTGAGGCCTGAAAGGTCCAGGTAAATTTGACGCCGGAGTCGCAGATGCCTTTGGCGATGGCTATGGCTCGCTTGAGATCGACGGGAAAGTTGGAGTCGAGGAGGGCGATCTCCTGAATGCGATATTTGGTGGCCAGAGATGTCATCTCGTGAACGACGCGCTCGGCCGAGAGGGCATTGAACCGGCGATTGTAGAAGACGGTGTCGGTGCAGTAGTTGCAGGCGTAAGGACAGCCGACGCTGGTGGCATAGGGAAGCTTGCGGATACCGGTGACTCGTTCGTAGGCATCGAAGTCGACCAGATCGTAGGCGGGGAGGGGAAGATCCTCGAGATGTTCGACTTTGCGATCGGAATTATGCGTGCGAAGGACGTCGGTCTTCCAAGAGATGCCTGCGATTCCCTGGAGGGACCGTTTTTCCGCAAGAGCCTCTGCCACTTCGCAGATGGTTCTTTCTCCGGGGCCGCGAACGACGATATCGACGTAGCGTTCGGCAAGGGTCTCGTCGGGCAAAAGAGTGGGATGCCATCCTCCGAAGATGATCGGAATGTTCGGTTTGAGGGCTTTGGCCGCCTTCGCTACCTCGATCGAGACGCGGATCATGGGGCCGGTAAGAACAGATATACCTAGACAGAGAGCGTCGGGGAGTTCGTGGAGGATGCGTTTCTTGTAGTTGGGTTCGATGGCGGCATCGATGATGACGGTCTGAAAGCCTGCTTCGCGGAGGGTGGAGGCGAGCGCAAGCAGGCAGAGAGGCGGTCCGAGGGGCGAGCCTTCGTAGGGAGGATAAAAGAGGACAACTTTCCCGCGCATGTAACGCTCCTTGGATTGCAGGTTCGTTGGAGCGACACTGACCGAGCTCCTCAAAAGGATGGCCTGGAAGCCATGAGTCTTACTGAGGGAAAGAGTATCGAAGAGCTAGGAGGGAGATGTCAGAGAAATATCTCTGTTCTGTCGTTTTATGACTAAAACATGACCTGAAGTAAAAGGGGGTCGAGAGCAGTGCTCTCCACCCCCCTTAACGACCTGATGAGCTAAAGAAGTGTTAGACCGAGGTTGTCGCAGGGTCTGGAGTTTCCTCCCGGATCTGTTTTGCTCCGGCTACCCATAGATTGGGGTCGATGTCGGGGAAGACGTTGTCGCGGTGTTCGATCTCGGCGAGACGGGCTTCCTGGGCTACGGTGATCTCGCCGGTGGACTCGAAGGTCTGCCAGATGGCTTTGACTTCGTTGAACTGATCGCGATGGGTGAGGAAGCGGATTTCGGCGTAGTCGCGTGCGGCTCCGGTGGTGATGAGGAACTGCCAGTCGGAGGACTCGAGCAGGAGAAGCTCGCGGCAGAGCTGTTGCGTGATGCGTGTGCCGAGGGCGGAGTTGCGCCAGTGACCGGCGGTGCAGACGTCGCGGGTGAAGAGCTCGGCGGGATAGATGTGTGTGTAGGTCCAGCTGGTGTCGGGGTTCATCCAGACGTGATTGTTGCCTTCGGCTCCCCAGGAGCCTTCGTGCATGGCAATGAAACCGGCGCGGGGGTAGCGGTCGAGGTATTCTGAGCCGCTGATGAGCTGGATGCCGGTCTCGTAGTCGTGGAGGATGCGGGCGATGGCTTCGAGCCAGAGGGGACCCTCGAACCACCAGTGACCGAAGAGCTCGGCGTCGAAGGGCGAGCAGAGGACGGGTGGTATGGCGTCGTTGAATCCGGACTTGAGTGCTTCGTAGACGAGATGGATGTAGTGGGAGGCGTGGTCGCGGGTGCGGGCGGCGGCTTCCTGAGGGTAGTAGGGCAGCTTGTCGCCCATGTCGACCTTGGGGCCGGTGACGCGCCAGTAGCGGTGACCGCCAGGCCAGCGCTTCTTGTGGAAGTCGAGGTAGACGCCGTCGCCCGGGTAGCCGGTGTCGCCGGACCAGACCTGGACGCCGGTCTTGGGGTCGCGGGGAAAGATGGTGGTGGCGTAGCGCTTATCGTAGGGGCCGTCGACGTAATAGGGCTGGTAGAGACTACGATGAGGGCCGTGCGTCATCTCCTCGGTCTTGGGATCGCGGGGAACGGAGCCGTTGAGAAGCTCGTAGGGCGAGGGGATGCGCTGGGACTCTTCGACGAGATGAGTGTCGACGAAGAAGAAGTCGATGTCGGACTCGGAGAGGGCCTGCTCGACGCCGATGCGATCGAAGCCGGGAGGCGTTGGGGAGCCGTCGGCGAAGGGGACGGGATAGTTCCAGAATCCGGCGGGACGGTATCCGCACTCGGGCGCCCAAATGCCTTTGGGATGCTTGCCGATGTGGCGAATGTGGGTGCTGACGGCGGTGCGGATCTGGGCGCGGACGCTCTCGTCGGTGCCAAGGAGCGGCATGTAGCCGTGGGTGGCTCCGCAGGTGATGATTTCGATAAGGCCGATGTCGTTGAAGTGACGGAAGCCCTTGATGATGTTGCCGTCGAGGGCGTTGAACTCGTCGAGAGCCTGAGAAAAGAAGCGGTACCAGAAGCGGGCGGTCTCGGCCAGGTGGCCTTCGCCGGACTGGATGAAGTAGGCCTCGTCTTCGCGCGCGGCCACGATCTTGCGCATGAGGTAGTTGGGGAACTCCGCGATGAAGACGGGGTGGGAGAGCTGCTCGAGAAGAATGGGAGAGAGATTGAGGTTGCAGTTGAAGCGTATATTGTCGCGCTCGAGATTTTTAAGCATGCGGAGCAGGGGAAGATAGGTCTCGGCGGCGGCTTCGTGGAGCCACTCCATGCCGTGCGGCCAGGTGCCGTGATTTACGACATAAGGCAGATGAGCATGCAGAGTAAACGTCAAAAAGCCTGCGGGGCGGGACGCTGCGTTTAGAGATGCCTGCGTCAAGACGGAGTACCTCGGGTGGATTTTTATGGTTGGAGCGACCTGGACGTTATGAGGCTGCTGAATTTGAGTCTACACCCGAGGGAGTAATTGTACGAGGCAGACAAACTGTATCTGCCTCGTACCGCGACGGAGGTGAGATGCAGCCCATTGCTACTGTGGCTGCTCCGGGGTGGCGTTGATCGGACGACGTTGTCCGTTCGGGGTGCTAAGAGTGTTGGAGGTGGGGACGCGAACGGCCAGAGTGTTGGTGAGATGGAAGTTGATGAGGCTTTCCGATGGGATCTGGACCTGCTCGCCTCGCGTGATGGTGTTGGCGCCGGCACCTACGCCGCCGCCGGCAGCAGCGCCGATTGCGGCGCCTTTGCCGCCACCGAAGATGCCGCCGAGGATAGCGCCGACGGCTGCGCCGCCACCGACTTTGGCTGCGGTATTTTTGCCGCGTCCCTTGCCTTCGACGCTGAACGGATCGCTAGTAACGGCGAGGGATTCGCTACGACGGTTGATGCTGGTGAGTTCGATGGAGAGCAGGGAGTTGCCTTTGTAGTGAGCGGCTTCTTGGACGGCGGAGACTCGGCCGGAGACGCTGGTACCCTGACGGATGGCGACGAGACCGTCGACCATGACGTCTGTAGCGACGGTGCCGGAAAAGGCCTGGCCTTGCTGCGCGGTGGCGCTGTCGAGGGTCTGGGTGATGCGCACGGGGATAGTGGTTCCGGCCGGGATGGTTACGTCACGGAAGGCCGGTGGAGGAGGCGGCTGCGGAGGCGCGGGAGCTGGTGGAGGAACGGGATCCTGATGAGCCACGGCCGGGGGCTGGCGTTCGATTGGAACTGCTGGCGGCGCCGGTTCAGGCCTGGGGGTGACGCGGGCAGGCCGCCTGGGAGCTACAGGAGCGACCTGTGCAGGAGGTGGTGTAACGGCTGCGACGGCCGGAGTTGGAGGGACCGGCCGTTGAACCGAGAGATTGTTGACTACGGTTCTGATGCCGGCGATCTGGGCGGCGTCGGCGGCGGCAAGGGAGCGGGCAGCTTCGCTGCTGACGTTGCCGTTGAGGGTGGCGATGCCGTTTTGAACAGAGGCTTGAATGGCTTCGGTGCTGAGAGCGCTGTCGCCAGCGATGCGGCTTTGCAGGGCCGCACTAAGGGTGGCGTCGTCGACTGGAGCTGTGGACTGAGTGCGCTTGCATCCGGCAGAGCCTATTGTGAGAGCGATGGCTGCAATGGTTGCTATGGTGTATTGCCTGACATGCGTTCGGTAGACGTGCATACGACCCCTTGGTTTGATGGTGAGCGCTGTGGTGGCTTCAAAATTTCAGTGCTGCGACCACTCTAACTCACTCGATTTACTATCTGATGCAAAAGGCCTCGCCTGAGATCACACCTAATAAGACGCAGGGAACAAGGAATAGAGAGTAGAGAACAGGGCTGGTCGCGCAACCTAACGGACGGGGTGGGCATCCACCTTAAAAGATACCTTGCTGCCAGCCACGCAAGAGGCGAAGCAGAGGTTATGCTGTAGCTGTCAGCAGGCGCGTCGCAGATGGGACGCGACAACGAGTTATAACAGCGAAGCCGATTGGTTTCGCATTTTGACGGTTTGAAGAGGAGAATTAAGATGGCAGACAACGACAACGGTGTAAGCGGTTTGGGCTGGTTCCTTGCAGGGCTTGGTGTCGGTGCAGTCGTTGGAGTGTTGTATGCCCCCAAGGCCGGCAAAGAGACGCGGGAAGACCTGGTAGCCAGCGCGATGGATGCGAAGGAGCGGGCGGCGGTTCTGGCTCAGCAGGGACGCGAACGCGCGGCCCAGCTTACAGAACAAGGCAAGCAGCAGGTAAACGAATATGTAGATCGCGGCAAGGAATATTACGACCGCGGACGTTCGCAGTGGTCAGAGTATGTGGAGAAGGGCAAGGGGCTGGTACAGGAGCATCAGAGCAAGGTTGCTGCTGCGATTGATTCCGCCAAGGAAGCCTATGTGAGCACGACGCACGATACTCACTAGTAGAAAGATTCCCTGCTTTAGAAGATGGGCCTGGCACAGAAGGACAGAAGCGCCGGGCCCTCCATTTTGTGTTAAGAGAGTGCTGAAATGATGATGCCAGCTATTGGTATGTGGCTGCAGGATGACTCGATCTCTTCGGGAAATTCGCACCTGCTGATGATCTTTGTCGGTGTGGTTGCGTTTTCAATGTTGACGCAGGCCATTGTGTTTGTTGTGGCTGCGATTGGCGCCGCGAAGGCAAGGAATCGGTTTATTGCGATTGCCGAAGAGATCAGGCTGAAGACTGTGCCGGTGATCGACAGCACACTGGACATGGTTCAGGATCTGCGGCCCAAGATGAAGGTGATTGCAGACAATCTGGTAGAGACAAGCCATATTGTGCGAGACAAAGCGCAGGAATTTGATGCGACGGTATCGGAGGTAAACCAGAAGACACGAGCGCAAGCTGCGCGCGTGGACAATATGGTGACTTCGGTGCTTGATACGACTGCGGGCATTGCATCGACAATTCAAAAGGGCGTTCAGGTTCCAGTGCGTGAGTTCTCGGGATTGATGAATGGCCTGAAGGCTGGGCTGGACACGCTTGTGGGACGAGGCAACAAAGCGCCGCGAAATCATGATGCGACGATACCGTTCGAACGTGGTGCGGCGCGGCCGTTTGGTTACGGCGTCAAGGATGACGATATCGGGTTGTAAATCAGAAGGCGGAAGATAACGAGGGCGGGGCTTCGGCTCCGCCCTTTTTGTTTTAGAGGACTGCTACAGTTCTGCTCGTAAGACGACCGCGGGGTTTACGTTGGCGGAGCGCCGTACGGGCAGAGCTACGGCGATGGCTGCTGCTGTTAGAAGACCGATCGTCGCTATTGCAGAGGAAGCCAGCAGGCCAGCGCCGATTCCTGTGAAGATGTGAGTCAGGAGATGCTGCATTGTGACCGAGACCATAAGTCCGGCCAGTAGACCTGCGCCAACCATCAGAAATGTTTCGCTCACAACCAGTCTGGCAATTTGCCAGCGCTGCGCGCCGAGCGCCATGCGAATTCCGATCTCGGCTGAGCGTTGCGAGGTTGTATAGCTCAGTAGTCCATAAATTCCGATAGCAGAGAGTAGAAGAGCGAGCCCTCCAAAGAGCGACAACAGCCATACCAGCAACTGCCTCGCGCCGAGGGATTGTTGGATGAGGCTGTTCAGTGTTTCTATGTTGAAGACGGCTTCGGACGCATCCACTGAACGAACCGCGTTTAGAAGGCTTGTTTCGATTGCCTGTGGATCGCCCTTGGAGCGGACTACAAAACTCATCATGAGGGTGGGCTGCTGTTCGAGGGGTCTGTAGACTACGCCCTTATTTTCGTCGAATTCCAGCGAGTCCCGGCGCACGTGACCGACGACTCCGACGACCTCGATCCATGGTGCGTTGCGTCCTTGACGGAGGCGTGCACCGACGGGATTCCGTCCTGGCCAGTAAGCTTGCGCGAGGACATCGTCGATGACGGCGACAGGAACTGTCTCGGCGCGGTCAGCTTGAGTAAACCAGCGGCCCTGCATGAGCGGTATCTGCATCGCTGCCAGATATCCGGGTGTGGCTGCGCGCTGGTCTGCGTGCGGTCCAGGATCTCCTTCAGGCGTGGGCCTGTCCTGAATGGAGAAGCTTGCGGAGGAGCCAGCACCTCCGGAAAAGGGCACAAACGATGTAGCGGCGGCTGCAGCCACGCCGGGCTGCCCGCTTATGCGGGAGAGTACATCGCTAATGAAGGCGGCTTGCTTTATTTTGTTGTCGCGATAGGAGGGACCACTGAGAGTCACTGCGCCAGTGAGAACGCCTTCTGCGCGAAACCCCGGATCGACGGTTTGCAAATGGCGCAGACTGTTTAGAAACATTCCCGTCCCAGCGAGAAGAACGAATGCAAGAGCAATCTCCATGATGACGAGGACTGAACGAAGGCGTTGCTTCGAGGAGCTGCTGGTGACGCTTCTGCCGAACTCACTTATTCGCTGTATGCGTGCGACTTTCACGGCAGGGACGACACCGGCGAGCAATGCCGCAAGAAAGCTAAACGCAATGGTAGCGGCTATGAGGCGCGGATCGGTATGAACGACAAATCCATCGGCGAGGTGATTCGGGATGGACAGCAGAAGTAATTTGCCGAAGAGAGGGCCTGTGAGGACGGCAAGTATGGCTGCCCCGCCTGCCAGAAGCGATGTTTCCACCATGAACTGCAACGTGATTTGAAGCGTCGATGCGCCCAGGGCAGTGCGGATTGCGAGTTCGTGCATGCGTGCGGCTGTCCGTGCCAGAAGCAGACCGGCGACGTTGGCACATGCGATGAGCAATATGGCGATGACGACGGCGAAGAGAGCGAGGAGGGGCTTGCGCAGATCTCCTGCCGCCTCCTGCGTCCAGGGTTGGACGAACATGCTCCAACCTGCCCTCTCAGCGAAGTTATTGCTTCCTTCACGGCGTATTTCTTCCATCCGCTTCTGGGCGAGGGCAGCGTTGAACTGATCGACGCGGACGCCCGGCTTCAATCGGACGACGCTGTCGTAGTTCTCGTTGAAGCGATTGTCAGGCGAATAAGCCTGGGAATCGAGTCCGAGGGGAACCCATACGTCGCGCCCACGAGGCCAGTCGAAGTCGCTTCGCATGACGCCGATTACGCGATAGGTCTGTCCGTCCATGACCATGGATTTGCCGATGGCGTCGGATTGGCCGCCGAAGATTCGCTGCCACGCCGCATAACTGAGCACGGCAACAGAGTTGGCCCCTTTTTCATCTTCTTCGGGGGAGAAGACGCGGCCAAGGATGGGTTGCGCTCCAAAGACGCGAAACCAGTCGCGAGAGACCAAGGCGGCGGGGACGTGCTCGGTTCCGCTGTTTGTGTTGGTGTTGAAGCTCGTCTGGTTGCTGATGGCAGCTGAGTCGATCAACGTGGTCAAGGATTGGGCGTCCTTGAAGTCAGGTACAGAGACTCCGATGCTTGGCAGATTCAACTGGGTGTAGCGAGCATGAAAGGAAGCTACGCGTTGAGGCTCTGAGATGCCGGCCGGGTGAAGGAGGACGGCCTGGATGACGCTGAAGATAGCGGTATTCGCTCCAACGCCGAGCGCAAGCGTGAGAATGGCCACTACGGTGAAGGCCGGAGATCTTCCCAGTTGGCGCAATCCGTAACGAAGATTTTGCAGCAGTGTTTGCATCTCAAGTCCTCTCGGATAGAACGAAAGAATAGAGAAGCAAGTTCCGTGCCAGAGATGAGGATTGCTATCCCTTGTGGTTGCAATACGCGGAGGAGGAAGGGTGCTGTCGCCGTGTCCAATTGCGAACATCTCTGTTCGAGGATGGACACGGCGACAAGCGATTAGACAATAGAAAGGCCGAAACTAGAAGCGCAGGTAGAAGCCGGCTCCGGGTTCAATGGTAGAGGTGTGTTTCTCGATGGTGAGGTAGTTCTGGTAAAAGTCAGGCGCGAGATAGAAGAGCTGCCGGAAGTGAGCGCGGACGCCGAAGTGCTCGGTGATGGGTTTTTCTACGCCGAGGTTGTAGTAATAAACGGCCGCCGGCTGTCGCTGGAGACCCTGACCACCACCTGAGGTGGGTTTGAACATGATGGCACCGAGGCCGCCACCCAGGTAGGGTTGCAGGCCGAAGAACTGCCGGCGCGGATGGGCGACGTAGCCGAAGGTGTACTCGCTGGCGTTGGCCTGGACGCCGCCGATGAGGTACGCGTCAGCTCCGTTGGTTGTGTAGTGCTGGGTGTAGCGGGCGTAACCGTAGTTGAGTTCGAGTCCGACGTAGGGAGACTTGGTGTAGCGGACTGTGACGAGAGCACCGAGGGTGTTAGCGGCGCTTTGCGTCAGGGGAACGCCGAGGTAGTTGGTTCCGCTGACATCGCGGGTGAATTCGCCCACGCCGCTTACGCCGAGGTCGATGCGGGAGAGTTGGCGGTCGAGAGGCGTCTGGGTTTGCCCCTGGGCGGTTGATCCTGCGAAAGCTCCGAGCAGGCAAAGCAGGACGGTCCAGACACAGGACAGGCGAGACGATTTCAACATCAAGACGAGACTCCCTTTTACGAAGATAGTGCACTTCCAGTCTACTCTGTGAGGGCCTGATTCAGGGGGCGACGGGTTCAACGAGAAGGGTGAGGCCGTCGATGCTGCGGACGATTACCGGAGCGCCTATGGGGAGTGACGAAGTGCCGGAAAGGCGTGCCTGCCAGAGTTCGCCGCGGATTTCGACCTGTCCTGAGGGCTGCAAGGGAGTGGCGGCGATGGCAGTTGCACCGATCATGGCTGGGGCGCCGGTGAGAACTTTGCTGCGGTGGGCGCGAAAGGCGATCCAGGCGAGGCCAAAGGAGATGCTTCCGAAGCCGAGACCTGCGCCGATGGCGGTGGCATAGTGGACGCGTAGCTCGGGGATGGGGGCGTCGACGAGGGTAGCGAGACCGAAGATGAGACAGATGATGCCTGCGAGGGCGAGGGCGCCGTGGCTGGCGAACTTGACTTCGAGAAGCATCAGGACGAACGCGGCGAGAAGGAGAGCGACGGCTGTGTGCCGGATGGGAAGGAGGTTGAGGCCGAAGAGGGCAAGGAGGACGAGAAGGGTTCCAATGGTTCCGGGGACGACGGTTCCGGGAACGTTGAACTCGAGATAGATGAGGAGGCCGCCGAGGACGAGGAGGAGGACGGCGATGTCGGGATTGGTGAGGCGGCTGAGGAGTCGTTCGCGCAGGGACGGGGGAGTGGTGGTGATGACGGCGTTGCGGAGGTGCAGGGTTTCGGTAGTGCCATTGAAGCGATGAATCTCACGGTTATCGAGGGCGGCAAGTAAGGAGGCGTCGTCGGGGGCGACGATGTCGATGAGTTTGAGCTTGAGGGCCTCATCGTCGCTATAGGATTTGGAGTTGCGGATGGCATCTTCTGCGGCCTTGATGTTGCGCCCGCGACGGCCGGAGTAGGAGCGCAGGAAGGCTGCGGCGTCGTTCTCGATTTTTTCTTTGAGGACAGGGTCGAGGGTGCGGCCTTCGACGATGGGATGAGCGGCGCCGGCATTGGTGCCGGGGGCCATGGCGGCGATGTCGGCGGCTTCAAGGAGGAAGAAGCCGGCCGATCCGGCACGGCTGCCGGAGGGAGAGATGAAGACGATGACGGGGACAGGTGAGTTTTCGATGGACTGGACCATCGCACGGGTGGAATCGAGAAGACCGCCGGGGGTGCCGAGCGAGAGGAGAACAGCGGAGGCGTGCTGGCGTGTGGCTTCGTCGAGGGCGCGTTGCAGGTAGTCGGCAGTGATGGGCTGGATGGTGTCGTGGATGGTGAGCTTGACGACTCTAGGCTGAGTGGGGGGATCGGCGACGAGGATGGCGGGGAGCAGGCAGAGTACGAGCGCGATGAGGAACGTGAGGGCGGGTTTCATCGTGCGGCGTTTCATGGCAGGCTCTGTCCGCGTGCCTGAAGGGCTTGTCTCATGCCCTGGGCTGCGGTGTTGTTGGGTTCGATCTTCAAGGCATTGCTGACGGCGGATGCCGATGCGGCGGTCTGGTTGGCCTGAAGTTCGAGACGGGCAAGGACGAGGTAGGCGTCGGCGTTGGGTTTTAGCTTGATGGAGGTTTGGGCTTCGTTGCGGGCTTCGGCGGTGTTGCCGCTCTGTTCGCGGATCTGGGCGAGGCCGGCGTGAGCGGCGGCGCTGTTGGGGTCGGCGGAGAGGGCGTGCTGGAACTCCTGCTCGGCTTCGGGGATGAGACCCTGGGCGACGTAGTCGTGGCCCAGTTGGGTATACTGCGCTGCGCGCTCGGCTGGAGGGAGTGATGCCATGCGGAGAGCGCGCATCTGGTCGAGCTGGAACTCGGCTTGGCGGAAGGAGGCTTCGGAGTAAGTGCGACGGATACGTTCGAGGGGCTCGAAGGCTGGGGTACTGGTTGCGGGGGGGGGTGATGCTGTGTTGGAGGGCGTGATGGGCTTACCGCTTGCGATTCGTGTTTTGAGCTCGACAGCTTCGGTGTCGGTGGGTTTGAGTTTGAGTGCCTGGTCGACTTCTTTTTGAGCTCCGCCGAAGGCTCCTCGGCGAAGGAGAGCGATGGCGAGGTTGTAGTGGTAGTCGGGGTCGTTGGGGTCGGCGGCGGTGGCGCGCTGGAAGAGGGCGACGGCATCACGACCCTGACGGCTGGCGGCTACGGCCTGATTGTTAATGACCTCAGGAAGAGGAAGACGGCTGGCGACGAACTTGAAGGCAGTTTCGGCGTCGGCGTACTTGCCGGTGTTGAAGCGGGCGAGACCCAGATAGAAGCTGGCTTCAAGGGCGCGACGATCGTTGGGAGGAACCTTGGCAAAGGTTGCGGCGGCGTGGTCGTAATCGCGATCGGAGAACTGAGCTTTGCCGAGAGCGAGGAGGGCGGCGGGATAGTTAGGGGCGGTCTGGGTGGCGAGTTGCAAGCGCTTGATGCGTTCGAGCTGGGAGGTCGCGGAGATGCCGCGGATGTAGTTTTCGAAGGCGCTGAGGGAGACATTTCCGGAGGCACCGAGGAATGTCTGCTGGGAGATGCTGAACTGCGGGTCGATCTGCCGGGCGATGGTCCAGGCGATGGCGTTTTCGACGTCAAAGAGGCGAGCGAGTTCGCCGGAGTCCTGGAGGGGTTGCGACATGCGGAGGTTATGAACGTCGAGAACCTGGACCTGAACGGAGATGCGGGACTGGTTGACGGTGTAGCTGCCGACGACGACGAAGTCTGCGTCGAGGGTTTGGGCGATGCGGATGGTGGTGGCGCGCGAGGGCTTGAAGTCGACGGGGAGGCCGAGATGGTCCAGGGCGAACTGGCGGTCGTCGCGGGTGATGGTGAGAAAGCCTGAGGAGGAGAGGCGCTGGTTCAGGGTGTCGGGGAAGGAGTCGCCGATCCAGTTGAGGGTGGCCTGGCCGGAGCGGTTGTCAAAGGGGAGGACAAGGACGACTCGACCGGTCGACGGAGCCGAAGATTGCGCGAAGACAGGTAAGACGCAAAGGAGAAGGGCGAGAAAGAGCCAATGACGAAGGGGGCGGAAGCGAAGTGAAGTGAACCGGCGCACAGGTTGAGTATAGAGCTTGAGACGGAGGGTGGCGTAGATCGCGCGGGTGCGGTCGGCTCTAGTAAGCTTCCTGCGAAGGTTTTAGTTCCTGTGATTCAAATTTGATTTCAGTTGATGGGACGGGTGTTATGTTGTTTCGATTGCGGCTTAGAGCTGGTATTGCAGTGATGTTTTTGGGTTTTGGAAGCTTGCTGATGTGTGGGCAGGGAACGGGGTCGGCGAACGGGCCGAAGGTGGTTGTGATTAGCCTGGATGCCTTTGGGGCTGAGAGTCTGCATGATTCTCACCTGCCCGCGCCTACGCTGCATCAGTTGATGAAGGCGGGGGCGTATGCGGTATCTATGCGGCCGATCAACCCTACAGTGACCTGGCCAAACCATACGTCTATGGTCACGGGAGTGGATGCGAGCAAGCACCATGTGGTGGTGAATGGGCTGATCGTCAATCTGCGGACGGATACGCCGCCGAGGATCGATCCGAATGCGCCAAAGTCGAAGCTGGTTGCTGTGCCTACGGTCTACGATGCGGCGCATAAGGAGGGGCTGACGACGGCCGAGGTGGATTGGGTTGCGATTGAGAAGGCGGATGGGATTACGTGGCGATTTGCGGAGAGGCCTGATCCGGATGGATTGATTGAAGGCGAGCTTATGAAGGACGGGGTGGTGAGCCGTGATGATCTTGCTCATTTTGGTAGGCCGTCGCAGGCTTGGCGCGATCGAATTTATACAGCGGCAGCGGCTGACATTATTCGAAGACATCACCCGGACCTGATGCTATTTCATCTGTTGGCGCTGGATAGCATCGAGCATGAGACGGGATTTGGAAACAACTCGGGGCGGAACACGATTGCGTTTCTTGATGATCGTGTGAAGGAGATTGTGGAGGCTGTGGGCGAGGCGGGTGAGTTGGAGCGGACGACTTTTTTGATTGTCTCCGACCATGGGCAGCAGAGTGTGCATAAGCAGTTTCATGCGAATGTTTTGTTGAAGCAGGCGGGATTGCAGGAAAGTGGGGCGGCGAATGCCGCGTTTTGTATTCCTGAGGGTGGCTTTGCACTTGTTTATCAGAAGCACGCTACGGCGGAGTCTACAGCTGCTTTGAAGGCTGTGTTTGCGGGGAAGCCTGGGGTGAGGGCGGCGCTGGCTCCGGCAGAGGCGGCGAAGGATGGTTGGCCTGTGCCGGCGAAGACTGATCAAGCTGCGGATTTGTTGTTATATGCGGATAACGGATATGAGTTCAGTGGAGGAGATACGGGGGAGTTTGTTACGGATACGAAAGAGGTTGGGGCACATGGGTATCCGAATACTGAGCCGTTGATGCAGGCTATCTTTATAGCGTCTGGGGCGGGGATTGCGGCGAAGGGGGAGTTTCCAGCGTTTGAAAATGTGGATGTCGCTTCGACGATAGCGCGGTTGCTGCATCTTTCTTTGAGCGATGTGGATGGGAAGGCGCTGGGTAATATTTTGCGGGAGAAGTAGACGAGCAAAAACGAGGGCGAAAGCAGATCCCTCCGCTTCGCTGCGGTATGACAAATAAGAAAGCAACGGAAAATACAAATACAGGGGTTTTCTTCGCTGCGCTCAGAATGACGACCAAAACAAAAGCAACGACAACTGCAACTGCAACGACAAAGGCTGGCCAGGAAGAGAATTGCATTCCCACCCATCGCGATGAGACTGCGATGGATGGGGCACCCGGGCGTTGTGACCGGATGGAGAGCAGGCAAAAAACAAGGGGCAAAGACAGAAGCAGATCCCTGCGGGATGACAAACAAAAAGGCAGACTTCGGCGAAATAAAGATTGGCGACAGCGACAGAAAAATTGGCAACGGAGACAGGTTTTAGGAGCTACTGAATTAGCGATGCTTCGACGCTGCGGGGGAAGCGGAGGACGGCGGCCCATTCGCCTTTGCGATGGGATTGCCAGATGACTTCGCCATGAAGAAGGCCAGCGACTTCAGCGGGAGAAAGATCGCGGTGGAAGTCGAAGTATTTGGCATCTGAGGGCTGGTTATTGCGGCCTAAGTTGAGCTGGTTTTCAGGCGGCGCCCACTTGGTGGAGAAGATGAGGGCGGTGTCATAGGTTCCGGGGTCGGCGGCGGCCTTCTGTATCTGGTCAATGGCGAAGTTTTCGATTTGCGCGGTTTTGATGGGAGTACGGGTGTAGCCGAGTTCGGGACGGGCTAACTCTGCGGTGGCGGGCCATGCGGAGAGAACGGTCGCTTGTGGGTATTTGTGCTCGATGAGGTGGATAGCTTGCTGGTGGAGGACGATCATGTCGCGGTAAGTGAGGTTGTCCTCGGGGGCGAAGGCATAGGGTGGGTTGATCCAGATGCCGGCGAGGAAGGCTGTAGCGCTGAGAGCAGCGAGTGTCCACCACTGACGCAGATGGCGATGCCAGGTGGTGACGCAGAGGATGATGACGAGCGGGTACATCGGGAGGAGATAGCGGGTGAGGAGAGCTCCTCCTAGGACGGAGAAGGCGATCCAGTTGGCGAGAAGGATGACTGCTATGGATCGAAGTGCAGGCTTGCGGATGGCGGGTGGGCTGGTGGTACCGACGGGGATGAAGAGGACTGCGATGGCGCAAGCGACTGGGACGAACATGTTCATGTGGGTCGCCAGATGGAGAAGGCGATGCCACAGGCAGAGGGCGATGCGGTGGGCATCGAGATTGGCAGTGGCGTTGTAGCGAAGGAACTCGGGGTTGCCGAAGATGAAGCCGGTTCGGTGGCGATGGTAGGCGTACCAGGCTACCAAGGGAAGGATAGGAGACAGAAGAGCGAGAGCCCAGTTTCTGTGGGTTCGGCGGTCTTCTTTATTGCGATTGCGGAGCCAGAGGAATGATTGCCAGACCGCCAGGGCGATGGGGGTTACGATGGCGGTCTCTTTGGAGAGGACCGAGAGAGAGAACATGATGGCTGCGAGGTTTTGATTCTGGGTGCTGCTTTTTTCGGGGGCGGGCTGATCGAAGTAAAAGGCGAGGCCCCAGAGAGTGAAAGCGGCGGCGAAGATGTCGGCGTGGGCCAGAGTGCTCTGCACGAACCAGACGGGGTAGATCGCGGTAAGGAAGACTGTGGTTGCAGCGGCGGCGGTATTGGTGAGGGATATTGCGAGTTTGTAGAGGCCAAGGAGCGCGGCAGCGCTGACCATGCAAACGAGGGTACGGGTTCCGCTGACGACGTAGCCGGAGAGGTGCCACCAGGCGGCGAGGAGGATGGAGGGGAGAGGCGGGTGGGCGTTGGTGATGGTGGTCTGGGGGATGAGGGTGCCGGTGCGGAAGAAATCCCAGGCGGCGGGGATGTAATAGCCAGCCTCGTCCCAGAAGTAAGGGAGGCGGAGAAGAGTGTAGTGCGAGAGATAAATGGCTACGAAGAAGAGAGGGTAGAGCATCCAGAGGGGGATGTCACCGCGTGCTTGATCTCTGGGGTTTGAGTGGGGTCGCACGCTCTTTTTAGTGGACGGGGCCGCCGGGTTGTGGGAGCTGCTCGAGTGTGATGGCTCCGAAGGCCTGCTCGTACTGGGCGAGATTATTGCCGAGAATGTTCCAGAGGGCTTTGGCTTGCTGGGGACTGAGATAAATGCCCTGGAAGTTCTGGACGGTGAGCTCGTCCGGAGCGTCCTGCGACATGGTGCCGAAGACCAGGAAGAAATCCCACACACTCATGCGCACCTGGACGCTGTTGGCGTAGCCGTCGCGATAGTTCTCGGTGGTTGTGAGTTTGAGAGAAGGCTGGTCTGCGGGCGGATTTTGCTGGCTCATTGTCGCGGTACTTTCCGGTGCTCTTAATAGATAAGAATTGGTGCGAAAGGGGGGACTTGAACCCCCACGGATTGCTCCGCCAGATCCTAAGTCTGGTGCGTTGCAATCCGATCTATCGCTTTTTCAATAACTTGAAGCGCTCCAAAAATACCGGTGGCAGTTTTGGTGGCACTTCCTTTCGCGTATAGAACAGTCCAGGACTTCGCCACTTTGGCTACCGTTCCCCCTCATTCCACCGCTCCATTCTATACGTAATTGAGATTTATTCTTGCATGCCTTAGGCAAGAATAATGCAATCATCCGACCGTTCTCCGTCGTGAACTCGAGGAAATGCGATAGGGAACCGATATCCAACATCGGATTTATTGATGGGAACCGATCGGAGTCTGACGATGAATTCAACAAAGGATGCTATGTGCGTTGGCCGCGATCTTCCTTCTGCCCTGCGTCTGAGATGGCCTCCCCACAGTTGGAACCATCTTGCGTCGAGAACTCGCCTGAGCGACGAGGTGAGATCGGATGCAGTCTGGTCGAAAACAAACCTCTGCTGACAACTCTCAAAGAGGCCTTGTTCTGGCATATCGATCGCTTCGAAAACGGAGACAATGCTCGTACCGCTATAGGCCCTTCAAGTGTTGCGCTTCAGGCGCACGGAACCTGGTGGCTCTATCAGTAGAGTCTAAAGTCGATGACCATCATGGAGGTATCCACGTCAATCAGGTTTTGCTCCCGCCACTCCCTCCAGCGTCCAGATACTCGATGTTGGTATTCTCCGCATACATTCCAGCCGGGTTGACCTCACGCGTTCATCTTCACTCTGGCGTGGAGGCGTTTTATGTGGTGGATGGGGAGCAATGTCTGGAAACACCTGATCGAGCTTACCCAATGAAGAAAGGTGAGGTTTGGTATTGCCGACTGGTGTAACGATGCAGCTCGTCGCGACCGGATCTAAGCCTCGGCGAGATCTTTGCAATCCTCGTCTATGACGCGGCACAACCACCGACGACGCGCATCGAAGACGGTCCGAAGCTCGTCGGGTGTAATCCATTGGGTAAGGCTTCGAATTTCAGCTTCTGCTGCGGCCAGAAGGGGTCATCGAACCCAGGGTTTTTACTATTCCAGCGTCATCTTGAACATGGAGCTGGCAGACGATGAAGCCCGCAAGACCGTTAAGAATTTTCTGAGCGGCGGGGATGCCAAAGTGTTGAATCCAGCCGGAGCGCACAACGACGAGGTTACGCTTGTTTTGCGTAGTGCGTCCTCGTTGCTGCAACGGCTTCTTCGACGAGTGTCTCAAGTACCTTCATGTCCACATCCGCAAGCTTCTTGATGTACAGGCATCCCTTACCGGTGGTGTGCTTACCGAGCTTGGCGAGCAACGCCTCAGCGCCATCAAAGCCTATCGTGCCGTACAAGACGTTTGCGGCCTTGCGCGGCGAAAAGCCGACGATGAGCATATCGGCTTCGCGCCCGCTCTTGTAGGTATAGTGGTAGCTGTCGAAACCGATGATCGACGGTCCCCACATTGCGGGCACGTTGCCGGTGACCTTCTGCATAAGCTTGGTGAGAGCCTTGGCGTCTGTGCGTCGCGCCTCATCAGTGCATGCCTCGAGAAACGCCGGAACGCTGATGGTTGTGGGTTTGGTCTTATTCTCGGCCATGAATTTACCTTTGGGGCCAACATCCGAAGCTTACGGGACAAATTCTATCTCCGGTCCGGCCCCAAATCCAAATAGACTGACCAACCATACCGCGCGATCCGCGACAACGGGCGCTACCAGAGTTGGCGTGCCCTCCTGAATCCGTCCAGTTTCTTGTCTGACAAATGCAGAGGATTCTAAAGTCTCCGATTCCGGGTATCGAAATCTAGCACTCGAATAGCTGCGTGCTCGAATTTCCAAGAAGCGAATGGGCTTAAGGTATCGACGGCGGTAGATGTCGTTGACATTGTTATCTTCCTTTTCTGAGTTTGGCTTTGTAAACCCTATCTTCTACAGCTTATTCGTCTTGAGCCATGACCGAATAGCCTGGACGATTTCGATCTTGCTCTCGACTGGCAGCCAGTGACCGGCTGGCATGTTCATCACAGACAGGTGCTTGCAGCTGCTGCGCATAGGTTCTCCCAGTCGGCTGCGATTGATGTCGCAGATAGCGTCCCAGTCGCTGTTGACGAACAATACGGGCTGGCGTAACTGGCCGCCATCTGGCGCCGTGTGGGCGTAGGCAATGTTGGCGGTGCCGTTCAGGTACCAGGCGTTGGCCGGACGGAAGCCGGTGGTACGGAAGACTTCGACCAGGGCGTCAAAGTCAGCGGGTGACCAGAGCGTGGGGTCGGGCGGTGTCGCCGGGGCTCGATGAGCCGATCCATAACGTCCGCCGTTCTGCGTGAGCAAAGCAGAAGGTGAGACCTTACCCGCTGACGCAGGACTACCACGTTGAAACAGTGATGCGAGAGTCGCTGGGATATCCGCCTCCATATCGCCGATAGTCTGGTCGAAGTGTGTCAGGTAAAAACGGTAATAATCCCATTGCCCATCCGGATATTGGTCGGCTGGGTAGAGTTGGCGATCGATAAGCGGTACCAGATTCGGCAGCGCAAAACTTTCGGGAAAATAAGGGACCGAGATCAGCACCACGCCTCGACTTCGTGCCGCGTGATGCGCGGCCAGCGCCCCGGCCACAGGGCTTCCCCAGTCGTGGCCAACCCAGACTGCCGGGCGCGTGCCCAGATGGTCGTGAAGCTCGACCATGTCGTCAACGATCTCTTTTAATGTATAGGCCTCGGAGGCTGTGGGTACCGAGGAGCCGCCG
Source organism: Edaphobacter sp. (assembly GCA_035317185.1). Classification (GTDB taxonomy): domain Bacteria; phylum Acidobacteriota; class Terriglobia; order Terriglobales; family Acidobacteriaceae; genus Edaphobacter. The sequence continues at coordinate 6,697 of DATHHN010000042.1, read as the reverse complement.
TAACCGCGCATATCAGGTGCAACGCAACGCCAGCCTTCGGACGCGAAGGCTTCGAGCTGCGAGCGCCACATCAGGCCGATCTCTGGCCAGCCGTGGAGAAAGATCATTACTGGCCCGTCGACTGGCCCGGCCTCCAGGTAGAGCGTTGTGTGGCGGGGTGAGCTAAAGGTGCGGACAGTTAGGTTGGGCTTTTGAGAACGCGTCATTATCGATGTTCCATCGGGCCTCATTTAGTCATGAGACATTTCAGCGATTCGTTGCAGGTGAGTTAGGCCAGGTTTACCGCGCGCAGGAACTTCACGAGTTGGTCACTTACCTGGGCAGAGGCTTCGTGTTGTACCCAGTGGCCCACATTGTCGAGTTCGAGGCTTTCCACGAGACCGGGAAGCCCGACGCGGAGTTGGTCCATGGTCAGCGGGTAGAGCTCTTTCAGTCCATCCGCCTTTCCCACCATGTAAAAGGAAGGTTGAGTGACCTTCGCGCCTCTAAAAGCGGCGGACAAATAGAAGTACGGTTCGGCCGCTCGGTAGTAGTTCAGGCCACCATGAAATCCGGTACGCTGGAATTCAGCAACGTTATGCTCGATGTAATCTGGTTCTACCCAGGATGGTAGAGGTCCGGGAGCAGGACGATGGAGGCTCCGTGCAGGGTCCATAGGACTCCATCGCGTGTCGGCTGGAGCAGAACCTGATGCCCAATACAGAATCCCTGGAATGGTGACCGCAGCGTCAGCCCAAATCTGGTCGGCTTCGGCGCGGATCTGTTCGAACATGTAGAAATCATTTTGATGGCCGGACTTCCGCATTCTTTCGAAGACGCTGGCATCGCCCCGTGGAACGTAGGGCACGCTGAGGCAGAACACCGCTTTGAATCGATCGGGACGCATCAGAGCTGCATTCCACGCATGAGTTGCACCCCAATCATGACCCACAAGGACAGCGCTGGGAATCTTCAGAGCATCGAGCAGCCCAACCAGGTCACCGGCCGTTTGCAGTGGCGTATACAAGCTTGCATCTTCCGGAGCTGAACTGCGTCCATAGCCGCGCATATCTGGAGCAATCGCTCGGTATCCGGCTGACGCGATGGCTTTCATCTGTCTGCGCCACGTATAGGAAGTGTCCGGAAACCCGTGGCAGAAAAGAACGGCTGGCCCTTCCCCTTGCTCAGTTACGTGCAAGAAGATGCCATTCGCAGCGATGTCGTACTCCTTGAGAGAGGGGCCATCGACACCTCCAAAGCCTTTCGCTAAAGCCTGTTGACCCGGCAGCACACCTGCACCAATAGCTGCCCCACCCGCAATGCAAGCGCGGCGAGAGATTGCTGGCACTGGAAATGCGCGCTTCGCTTTTGCAGCTGCAAAAGCAGGCCTCCCATGTTCGGAGCTGATTTCAAATTTTTTCTGATCGCTGCTCATGACGCTCGCACTTTCCATCTCTCCCCCCTCCTCTCAGAGTTCATGCTAAAAGTTTGCTTGAAGTCAAGCAAGTTTTGACAAAGATGCTTTTGACAAAGCTAAATCAATCAGATCAGATTGAAGAAGCCATGGCATCAGACCACGTCGATCGAGCAGTCCAACTTTGGAAAGTTGAGCGGCCAGATTACGACCTTGCTCCTGTCGAGATCATCGGGAGGGCAGGCCGGATTATGGAGCATATAGATCGCGCCTTGGAGGCTAAATTCGAGGAGTTTCAAATCTCACGGGCCACGTTTGACGTACTTGCCGCACTTCGCCGCAACGGCAAACCATACAAGCTGACCCAAAGAGAACTCATGCGCAGCCTATTCCGCACATCCGGGAGCATGAGTCTGAGGATCGATTCTCTTCAAAAACAAGGCCTTGTGGAACGGACACCTGACAGCGATGATCGTCGATCTGTTTTTGTAAGTCTGACCCCTAAGGGCGTGGAACTCTTAGAAACTGTCATTCCTGAACATCTTGAGAATGAAAATAGCTTGGTTGCAGGGTTGAATCGGGTTGAAAGAACGCAGCTTATAGCCTTGTTACGCAAGTGGCTGGTTAGCCTTGAGGAGGAAGTGGCTAATGGTCGCCAGCTTTACCTTGGAATGACGCTGCTCGATTCTCGCGCGCCGACGAAAATGCGGAGCTGTGGGTCTGCCCGATGTGCCAGGTCTACTGGTCAATATCGTCGCCGCGGGTAGCCGAGCAGAGGATCTCGGTTTTCGCAAGGGTGACCTAGTCACAGCCATTGAAGGCCGAACCGTTACGTCTCTTATGGAACTTCGCAAGATCCTGAACAAACCTAAACCAAAGATGAAGCGCGTTGAGGTGGTTCGCGGAGTCGATGACATTGAATTCAAACTTACGAATTCATCCATATAGTTTGGCGCGAACGCTGTTCTCTTCACTAATCTTCGCTCTCAGTGGGTGACAAATTGCCAATGCACTCATCGAGGAAAGATAGATACCGGAAGTCGATTCCCGGAAACAATGTAGAGATGCTTCGACGGTTCGATCCCGTCTCTGGCCACCACCGCCGTTACACGCCGCTGCACATTCCAATCATGGACCACGCTCCTGGTTACAGCTTGAGACAAGGCATGTTCACATCGGGATCGAACCGATGACCTCTTCCATGCCATTTCGGCAACGTCATGCAACTCACTGAAATTGCACGATAACCAACCGCTATGTGACGCTATCAAACACATATATTTCACCTGTTACTGGACCCTTAATGGACCCTCACGATTTGTAATGGTTCTTACAAATGGTGGTGGTGTGTGGGAAGTGATGATGATCGGCGGTCCGAAGCCAGGGACGGAATCGAACCGTCGAAGGATCTCTATATTACTTCCGACAAATGGACTCCGTTAGCCTCGATGAGTGCATCGGCGATCTATCACGTATTGAGATTCAGACCTTACGGCCGCATTGTGAACGACCCTTCAGTTGGCATTCGCGGCTTTCGCTTTATACACAACTTTGCCGCCCACCAACGTCAGGACCGATATGGTTTTCGGCAAGTCTTCCGCCGGCACGGTGAAAATGTCCTGAGATAAGACGGCGAGATCTGCGAGTTTACCTGGCTCGAGCGAGCCCTTCTCCTTCTCCGCAAACTCGGCATAGGCCGAAGTAAGCGTATAGGCGATCACGGCCTGTTCCCGCGTGATTGCCTCAGACGGCCGGTCGAGATGAATGGTCGCGAACATGATGTTGAGATAAGGATTGATGGGCCCATCGGATCCAAGCGCTACAGGTATTCCCGCTGCAAGCAACGACTTCAGTGGCTGTGACTCGCGAAATAACTCGGTCCCCGGCGGGGCAGCAGCCAGCGCAGCTCCGCCCATCAAGTGTGAGGGGTTTTGCACGACGATCACTCCATAACGCTTCATGCGATCCTGCAAATCTGGAAACGCCCCGTCCCCATGTTCGAAACGAAGGCGACGCCCCGACCACACCGCCGCGCCACCGGTCTGATCCATCCCTTCAAGGATCGCCTTTGGTCCTTGGTAACCTGAAAGATGGAACAGCACCTGATCGTTGTTCTTGAGGGACTCGCCCAGAATCGCTGTAAGCTCGCTCTTTGGAAACGTAAGTGGAAGATCGCGCACCGCGGGATCCAGGGGGAGCGGGGCTGGAATGTGAATGGCTCCGCGCGGAGTGAAGGTTCCTTCGATTCCCACACCGTCTGCCATCCACTTCTCTCCGCTCACTGTGATCAGAGGCGCGGGATGAACCGGCACGCCCTTGCCCTCTTCGACATTCCGGCCCGCAGCGGTGGTCCCGGGCATACGCACAACACGAATCCGCACCGGCGTTGGGACGGCTTCCAGCAGGGATACGACGCGAGCGGGAGCAGCAAAGGCCGACAGTTCCTGGATCGAGGTAATGCCAAACATCTCTGCTTCTTCGAGACTCTGTCGAAGCTGCGCAACTGCGACATCGTCGGGCACTGCGTCGGAAAGCGTTCGCTCCATGTTCAGGCCCGCGTACTCGCGTACCGTGCCCGTCAACCGGCCCTTCGCATCGCGCTCGAAGCGTCCGCCGACGGGATCCGGCTGGTTCTCGGCGACCCCGCACAATCGAAGCGCGGCCGTATTCACGATGAAGCCATGGCCCGTCAACGTCATCAGCATAACGGGATTATGTGGCGCTATCTTGTCGAGGGCATCCCTGTTGACAGACACATCCTGAAAGATCTTCTCCCCGATCTCCAGATTGATCAGGCTGTTTGCAGACGACCGCAATATCGCTGCCGTGATCCCATCGCTGGCCTGTTTCCATGTCGGATCCTGCGTTTTGAGATCCACATCGATCGCGTTCGCGGGTTCAAGCTGGAAATGGTGATGAGCATCGTTGATCCCAGGGATGACTGTACTACCGTGAAGGTCAATCTGGCTGGTATGCGGGCCGGCCATGGCCCGAACCGTCTTCGTATCTCCGGTCGCGACAATGCGATCTCCGCGGATAGCCAGCGCTTCAACGTAAGGCTCCAACGCAACGCTTGTGAAGACCTTGCCATTGAAGAGGATGAGGTCCGGATTCGCTTGCTGTGCAAACGCGGATGTCCATAGGCAGAAAAGACCGAGGCCTAGAAACACTTTGCTCATGGCTGGCTCCAGGAGTGCGTAAGACTTCTGCCGCAACGTATATGGATAGCGATTTCTTTTGCGTTGGGACAATTCTACTTGAGTCTTGGCGCGTTGTTTGGCTTGTATCATGGGAAATCCGAAAGCTGCGCTCAATTGGCGAGAACAGGCCTTAGCACTTATTGAACGACGATGCCTTCAATTGAGATTCCATGTGTCCGAACCAGTGATGGAACGTTGGCTCGGCGCGACCAATACACGACCATCATACGGTCGAAAATAGTCTAAATCCTCCTAAACCGTACCTATGCAGGTAGGTCAAGCGGCTGAGCAGAATGCGCATCCAAATCCATCGACAGCTTCTACTCCGTTCTCAGTACGCGCATCGGGTCAGTCGATGCTGCGCGTCGGGCGGGCACGATGGCTGCCAGCGCGACGGCAACCAGGAGCAGCAACAGGCTGCCGCCTACCGCGAGCGGGTCAAGGGCAGGAGCCTGATAGAACAGGCTACGCACCCAGCGCAGCCGCGCCGAAAGTGCTGAGGTTTCATTCGCACGACCGTGCCTCCAGCCCACTTCGGTCGGTAATTGTGACCTTGCCTCTGGAGTATTCGATGAGACCCTCGCTTTGCAGCTGCGCGGCTGCCGAGCTGACGGTAGAGCGATTGGTGCCCAGCATATCCCCGAGGTATTGATGTGTCAGTTGGAGAACACTGGACTCCGACCGATCCGCACACAATAGCAGCCACCGCGAAAGGCGTTGAGCGATTACATTGCGGCAACGCGCGTAGCGTAAGGCCTTCTCCAGGCGATAACCGCAAAAGCACAGACAGACAAAAGCCTGTGACCTTACAGCATGCCGTTCTTGTTTTTCCATAACTCTTTAGGTGGAACCATCTCGGGAAAGCCCCAGTGCTCCACAATCTTCTCGTCCTGCACGCGGTACAGGTCGGCGTAGACGCAAGGTTCGCCCTCATGACTCCCCTTGGCGGCGATGAACACGAAGTCCCCATGTCCCAACAGAAATTTGATCTCGTCGATGGTCCGGTGCTGCATGAGCACCTCTACGTCACGCATGAACTCCGCGACCCCGTCTCGTACGCCCGGTTGGTGTCGAATCATAAGGCCCCCAGTAAAGTACTGCTCGATTCGACTGTGATCCGCGCGGATGTGAAAAGTCTCGTAGTACGTGCGCAACAATGACTTGTTCTTTTCTGTGTTCTCGACGTGTTCGGCCTCGGTTGGTCCATCGATCTGGGTGTGCCTGCTCAGGTTGGGTGGAGCGTCCTTGGCGGAAAAGGCCCAGTGCTCGACAACCAAACCGTCCTCGAACCTGAAAATGTCGAAGAAGATTTCCTTCCCAGACCGCTGCCCCTTCGCCTGAGTAACCACGTATGGGCCATCCTGAAATGCCCGTACCACGGCCAGCTGGAGTTCGTTACGCGGCGACTGACGGATAAAATTCGTTAGCCCTTCCACGCCGTCGGCCGCGTAAGGATTGTGTTGTAAAAACCGTTTGCGGTCGACGTACTGAGTTGCACGGTTTACGTCACCGGTGCTGATGCCGGCAAAAACGGTCAAGACCTTTTCAACGTTACTCTTTGCCATAGGTAGATCTCCAGTCATCAGCGAGTCCTGACCATGATTCAGAAGTATCGGGCGCCAAGAACTCCCTGTCTCCATTTGGTGCTTTGGTCAAAACCCGGGCTCGCGCCTGATCGCTCCTCGACTGTGGGAGGGAGAAGTGTGCGATGCGAACGATCCAGCGATCTGCGGCGAGGTCAGCAAGGTGAGTCAAGTCATATTGTGGAGCTCGGCAGCTGTGTGAGTGTGCGGGTTCTTCGTGGCATATCTACTCGGACCGATTTTGAAGTTAATAACCGGCAAGCGGATTCGCTCATCGAGAAAGTTTCGCCACCGCAATGGTGACGAGGTAGCAACTCAAGTTACGCCACATGCTCCCTGTGTGAATCTCGCGCTTGAAAGATGATCCTGAAAGCGAAGAATGAAGCAGCTAGAACCGCAAGACCAATAATGCTTCCCTCGGGGCCATCCGATCCTCCTGTCAGCCAAGGCGCGCCAGAGCGACTCGCTCGTAGAAGATGACCTTTGGCCTGCATCCCGCTCCCTGGCACTGAGTAGAGCAC
>DATHHN010000041.1:0-42517 GCA_035317185.1 Edaphobacter sp. | reverse complement strand
GCGAACCATGAGGACGGCGGCGATCTCTTCAAGGGCGGCGTTGCCGGCGCGTTCGCCGATGCCATTGATGGTGCACTCGACCTGGCGGGCGCCGCCTTCGATGCCGGCCAGGGAGTTGGCAACTGCCATACCGAGGTCGTTATGGCAGTGAGCGGAGAGGATTACGTCGTCGATTCCCGGGACACGGGCTTTGACCAGGCGGAAGATCGCGGCGTACTCCTTTGGAGTGGTGAAGCCGACGGTGTCGGGGATATTGATGGTAGTGGCCCCGGCCTGGACAGCGACGGAGATCATCTTGAGAAGGAACTCGGGGTCGGTTCGCGTGCCGTCCTCGGTGGAAAACTCGACGTCTTCGGTGAAGGATCGGGCGAAGCGGACCGATTCGGCGGTTTGGTCGAGGGCCTGGTCGCGGGTGATGCGGAGCTTGTACTCGAGATGGAGGTCGGAGGAAGCAAGAACGAGATGGATGCGGTTGGAGGGGGCGGCCTCGACGGCGCGGGCCGCGGTCTCGATGTCTTCGCGTTTGCAGCGGGCGAGCGAGGCGATGCGGGGGCCGCGGACCTCGTGGGCAACCGCTCGGATGGCCGCGAAGTCGCCGTCGGAGGCAATGGCGAATCCAGCCTCGAGAACGTCTACGCCGAGGTCCGCGATCTGGTGGGCTAGGCGGAGTTTTTCCTCGTGGTGCATGGTGCAGCCGGGGGACTGTTCGCCGTCCCGCAGAGTGGTGTCGAAGAAGACGATCTGGTTCTTGTTCGGGCTAGGCATAGAATTCGATCCCCGGTCTGAAACTTACCATAACGTAGGCTTTAGGATTTAAGGAATGAGCATTAGAAATTCTAATAGCGCTACAAAGCTTCTGTTGGGGTAGTTCACGTCAGATCTCTTGACGATCGCTGGCCACTGGATGCGCGTAAGTCAGCATGTTTGCAATATTCCGATGCGTCATTGCAAACAGTCGATAGGAAATTACTGGTTCTGCAGTCGCAGAGCCAGCTTGTCCCCGGGAAATCCAGTCGAATCCTTATAGAGGGGGTGGCCATCGAATAATTGCAGAAGATGAATACTGAGGAAAAAAGTACATCCCGCATCCTCTCTCATCGAGAGGGTAGCGTGCAGCCGATGTTCGATTCGGCCCCCATGGGGCCCTTATCTCCGTCATCCTCCCTGCTTGTAGAGCGCCGCGACCTCGAACCGACAAGCTGGCTATCGCATCTTCATGAAGACCAGATGCTCCAATTTTTCATGAAGCCCGCCGTGATTGGGTTTTCGCTGAAAGACGCAGCCATTGCGAGGATCCCCGTGGCCCCTGGCCAAGCCGTGTTTTGTCCTCGAAAAGAATGGCATAACATCCGCTGGGACGAGAGGATCAGTGTACTTTCGATCAGAATACCGGACTCTGCAATAGTGGAAGCGGCACGTGAACGTCTCACGGAAGGATCACTCGAAATCGTGCCGAAGCAGGTGGTTACAGACGACCGGCTGACCCATTTGTTGTTTGCTCTGGATGCGGAACGAGCCAGAGGCTATTCGGCAGGAAAACTGTTTGTTGATTCCATTGAAACTGCCCTGGCTAACATACTGTTAACCTCCTTCAACACGTTCACTCCGAGATCGATTCCCGGCAAAGGGAACATGGCTCCTCATGTCCTTCGACGCGTTGTTGAGTTTATGCATGCAAACATGGACAAACAAATCGGCTTGAAAGACCTCGCTGACTGTGCGGGCCTGAGTTTGTCTCATTTCTCATTTCAGTTTCGCACAAGCACAAACCAGAGTCCCCATCAATACATGCTGCGGCTCCGCATCGAACGAAGTAAGGAGCTGCTTACAGATTCCCGCCTCTCCGTTCTCGACGTCGGATTGGAAGTGGGGTTCCGCAATCAACAGCATTTCGCAACAGTCTTTCGAAACTCTGTGGGCGTCCCGCCGTCCGTGTATCGCACTCAACTGTAGTCCGCACCAAGGGATACATTGAGACCAGAAGAGCTCGTCGAATTTCATCAACCGCAACTGAAGCAGGTCGAGTCAGCTCATTAAGGCGGGGACTCTCAACAGTGGATCCGGTCGAGCGAGTAGAACAGTCAAGAATGTGAGTTCACTAGTTCCAGCGATCCTCACGGTTACCCGTTGGGAGCGACCGTTGATCGCACGGCATCGCGAAGCCACACATGACGGGGGTCAGTGTTGAGTCTCGGATGCCAGGCCATGAGGAAATGAAACGCGTGCAATTCTTGCGGTGCCCTCACGAGCCGCAACCTGCGATCGTTCTTAATCACTGATGTCATACCGCTAGTTAGGGTAAGGACCAGTTCGGTGCCGGGAAGGCATTGCAGGGCCACGCCGAAGTAAGGCATCCGAATACAAAAGCTGCGCATTGCACCGACAGCCGCAAGTTGCTTATCTGGAATTGTTTGCACGCCTTCATAGGGGGAAACCACAATGTGGCTCGCCGCCAGGTATTGCTTAAGTGGCAGCCGGTCTCCAAAGTGGCTCTCGCGCGCTACGGCGCAAATCCAATCCTCCTTGTAGAGCCTTTCCAACTGGAAGTGTGATGGCAGGAGCCCTTCATCATTGCGGAGAGCAAGATCGAGTTGCCCGTGTTCGATTAGCTCCGTGATGCCACTCTGCCAGGGAAGAAATTCAAACTGCACTTGATAGCCTCCGTTCGCGTACTGCCGGCACAAGTGTGGAAGGACGACTGTACAGACATTATCCGGGCCTGAGATGCGGAAATGGCTTTTCTCCTGTGTGGGATCAAACACCGCCGGCGCAACAAGATTCTCCATCCTGGGTAGCAGTCCCTCAAGCTCGTCGAGAATCTTTCGACCTCGCAATGTGAGTTCGAAGCCACTCGGCGACCGAACCAGAAGGTCATCCTGAAACATCGCGCGTGCGCGTTGGAGGGCCCGGCTCACGGCAGGCTGGCTGAGTAACATGCGGGATGCCGCGGCGGTGATGCTTTTCTCCTCAGCAATGGCAGCAAACGTAATCAGCAGGTTCAAGTCGACTTGACGTAATTTCTCTAGACGCATGGGCATCATGTTCATTATGCATGATTCGCATGCGCGAGTCCGCTCATCTGTAGCTCTGTAGGTCGGGAGACCTAGCTCAAAACTGTCCGCGAAGAAATAGTCGGGATGCTCACAAACGGGCCGTATAGGCTAGAGATTTTCTTCCTTACAAGGAGAAGAACAGTGAAGACACAACAAACAACGAAGTGCATTCTTGGAGGCGCGATCGCTATGGGTCTCACCTTCTTCTGCGCTTCGTCGAACGCACAAGCGAAGGAGAAGAACATGAATAAAGCACTGACCATCAACGGAGACGGCGCTCAGCGGAATCCAGATATCCATTGGCCCAAAGGACAGCACCCTGAAGACGCCGATCTGTTTGCCCACAACGAGATTATGGTGAATGCGAGTTGCGAAAGCGTGCTTGCGAATATCGTCGATGCGCATTCGTGGCCAAGCTGGTATCCCAACTCTCACAATGTCGTCGTTCATGACAGCCCTGACAACAAATTGCACGAAGGGACGAAGTTCTCCTGGGACACGTTCGGTGTACACATCGAGAGCACCGTACACGAGTTAGTGCCCAACAGCCGAATTGGCTGGTGGGGTTTAGGCACGGGAATGAAGGCTTATCACACGTTTCTGCTGGTCAAGACTGATCAGGGTTGCCACATCATCACCGAAGAGGTCGTGAGAGGCGAAGGGGCTGTCAAATTCCGCCAAGAGCAGCCGAACGCAATGCACGACGGCCACGATCTTTGGCTAAAGGTCATCAAAGAGCGCTCTGAAAAACAGAACTAGAGCCGGCGTCTTGGGGTCGAGGCGCGTGGCTCGGCCCATCACGCTTCGATAGCACTTGAGCGCATCCGGATCGCGGAGATTAGTCCCTGGAGAACACCCATCAGATTCTGGATACGACAGAATGTCAGTTTTCCCACGAAGAGCAGGGGTAGTTTTCACAGGCGCATCTGAACGGCAGCGGATAGGGGGTTCCTCTGGAACTGATCGCACTAGCGTCGCAGAAATTTCCAGATGAATTGAAACGTAAAAGATAAAAGCAAACATGAAATATCGCGGGATGGATTCTTATGTTTTTAGGGCGATTGGCCATCCCAGCAATCGCGACGAAGTGTAAGCGAGATTCGTCGGATGCTGACGAAGTTCAAGTTGAATCAGGAGGAAGACTATGTTGCAGGAAGTATCGATAATGCCGGCTATCGAATCGAAGACGGAAGTCCGAGCGCTGGGCGCGAGAGAGCATATGTTCTGGCTGATGGATCAGAAACATCCGGTCCACCTCACAGTGACCGCCGAGGTCAAGGGAATTACAAAGGCGCAGAGCTGGAGGGATGCGCTTGATGCAGTGCAGAAACGCCATCCCATCCTCTCCACCTCAATCAAGCGAAACGAGGAGGGACAACCGGCACTGTATCAGGTAGATGCAGCGCCAATACCACTTCGAGTAGTTGATGGAAGTGTTCAGGAACGCTGGGAGTTGGAGTTGGACCGTGAGATGGCGCTTCCGTTTACTCTGGAGCGAGCGCCTCTTATCAGGACCGTGCTAATCCACAGGCCGCAGTCTGCTGTTCTCATCATGATCGCTCATCATTCTATCGCTGACGGAATGGCGCTCGTCTTTCTGATCCGCGATCTTCTTCAGGTGCTCTCTGGGGAACAAATTGAGGCTTTCTCATTCAGTAGCTCAGGCGAAGAGTTGCTCAATAAGCTGCCAAAAAGGGAGGAGATTGTTCAAGCCGAAGCATCGCAAACCGGTGCTCCTGCAGCAGAACCTGCACTGTACCGGGAAGGCGATGGTTTGGCACCGAGGGCCAGCGCGCGAAAGTTGGATGAAAATCTTACTGCGGTTCTCAGGGAGCGGGCGCGGCGCGAAGGGACTACAGTCCAGGGGGCGCTCTGCGCCGCGTTAGTTCTTGCAGGCCGAAAGACTTCAAGTACATGGCGTAAACAGTCAGTCCGCGTGATGTCGCCGGTTAATGCGCGGGCACATCTGAGAGCGGGCGAGGCATGCGGCCTTTATCTAGGAGCTGGAGCTATGGTTCCTTTTCAGCCTGGTGATTCGAACGATTTTTGGGAGCTGGCGCGCTTTGCAAAGCTGAAGATCTCTCCATCTCAGACCTTTCAATCGCTCTCTGCATCGTTACATGGCCTGGAAGCAATCATGACCAAAGATATGGACGTTGAGACAGCGGCCCAAATTGCCGCTGGAGCGTTCGCTAGAGAACTCATGGTTTCAAATCTTGGGCAGATGCCATATGGGTCCGAATTCGGCAGGCTCAGACTAGAAGCGATCTGGGGGCCAACCGCTCTGCAGGGACTCGACGGCGAACAGAACGTCGGAATCGCAACCACAAACGGGGCAATGCGATTGCTGCACGCGAGCTACTCCCTCATTCCTAACCTTCTAGAGAATGCCGAATTGATTTTGAGGGCGGCCTGTGAGGAAATCAGCAACTGATCGCAAGATTGCTTTCCCATGGACTGGATCGAGCGGCCGATGTACTCGAACGGGCACTTCAATTCGTCGACGAGTCAGGGGTGGCGGTCCGGGAGACAAGCGACTCGTGGGCCAGGAGGAGCAACAATCGAACTGACTTCAAGGAAGAATTGCCATCATGACCGGCTGTCTTCACCACCACTGACTAGCTTCGTGGCAACTTGCCACGAGCAACGAGAAGCGGGATCACGAGAGGGAATAGTGAGCCGTCTACGTTTCCAGATCGAAAGAGGTTGCCCTTCTGATCGAAGAAGTCGCATCGAACGCGCGGCCACATCATACTGGAAGTGACACTATGGATTTGACAGGTAAAGTTGCACTCATCACGGGTGGAACGGCGGGAATCGGAGAGGCCACGGTTCGTCGCATCTCTAGAACTGGCGCTAAAGTTGTCTTTGTGGGGAGAGATGAAAAGAACGGCCGCTTGATTGAATCTGAACTCAAAGGTGAAGGAAGAGACGCATTCTTCCATAGAGCGGACCTTAGCGTATCAGAAGAAGTGCGTCAAGTTGTCCCGGATGCGGTGCGCGTTTTCGGCCGGCTCGATTACGCATTCAATAATGCCGGCATTTCCGGCCCGAACAGGACTCTAGGAGATCAATCGGAAACTGATTTCGACGAGGTCTTTCAGATCAACGTCAAAAGCCTATTCATCATCATGCAACAAGAGATCCATCAGATGCTGCATCAAGGCTGGGGGGGGTCCATTGTAAATATGGCGTCAGTGGGTAGCATGCTGGCAACTCCTGGAGCATCCCTATACGTTGCCAGCAAACACGCTGTCGTCGGATTGACGAAATCAGCGGCGATCGAATACGGTCCGCAAGGTATTCGCGTAAATGCTGTCAGCCCTGGGTCAATACGGACAGAGATGCTTCGCGAGGTGTTTGGGGGAGATGAGGTCCTCAATCGAATGGTAGCAATCCATCCCATTCGTCGCATTGGAATTCCCGATGACGTAGCAGATGCGGTAGCGTGGCTGTTCTCAGATCAGTCATCCTATTACACCGGACAATCACTGGTTCTGGATGGAGGCCTCACGGCACAGCGGCCCACGACGCAGAATCGCCAATACGATACCCCCGATAGACAGGAGAGGGGCACCCAGTCTTCGCACAGTGGACTCGCACGTCAATAGATCGCAATGACATCGCTTGATTCCCTGGCGACGACGGAGTGGGGAGGTTCGCCAAGCCGTCTTCATCCCTACAGAAGAGAAAATCCATGTGGCCGTAAGTGCATGGTCCACTGCACGACTGCAAGGGGATAGTTAGACCGAGAGAATCACTGAATGGCCGCGACAATGCTCGATCCATCGACCCGTTTGACCCTCCCAGCGGCGGATCGGATGGTCGGTCTTCTTGCTCCGTAGACAAATCGCCACACTATAGCCGTACTTACGCTTCGGCGACACCAAGGAGGAACGAATGACAGAACAACGCTTCAGAGTTGGTATCGTTGGATTGGAGCCAGGCAGGGGTTGGGCGGCTCGCGCCCATGTACCGGCGCTGCGCGCGCTGTCCGATAGTTACGAGATCGTAGGTGTCGCCAACACCAGCTTGGCCAGTGCCCAAAGGGCGGCGGCCGCGCTCGGACTTCCGCGAGCGTTCAACGATGTTGCTGAATTGGTATCCGCGCCGGAGGTAGACATCGTTACCGTCACGGTGAAGGTTCCTCATCATCTGGAGGTTGTGAAGGCTGCGATTGAAGCGGGTAAACACGTGTACTGCGAGTGGCCCCTTGGTAACGGCCTCGCGGAGGCGGAGGAACTTGCGGAGCTTGCGAAGGCTAAGCGCGTCTTGGGAGTGGTGGGGACCCAGGCGCGCGTAAGTCCTGAAATCGAACATCTCAAGCAGCTGATCACGGACGGCTTCGTTGGTGAGGTTCTATCGACGACCATCGTCGCGCGAGGCGGCGGCTGGGGCGGCTCGATAGCCCAGAAGGAGAGTGATGCATACATGCTGGATCGCGCTGCCGGCGCCACCATGCTGACGATCCCGGTGGGCCATACGCTGGCGGCGCTCACCAATGTGCTCGGAGAGGTCGTTCAATTGTCATCGGTGCTCGCCACACGACGAAGCACCGCTCTCGCGGTCGATACGGGCGAAAGATTGCCCATGTCCGCCCCTGACCAAGTGCTGGTCAGCGGGATTCTTTCCGGTGGCGCGCCCGTTTCCATCCATTACCGCGGCGGCATGGCACGGGACGGCGACGGCTTCTTCTGGGAGATCAACGGAACAGCAGGAGACATTCGGGTATCAGGACCTTTCGGCCACACTCAATTCGTGTCGCTTTCTCTCAAAGGAGCGCGCGGAGACGAAAAGACGTTCCAGCCCTTGGAGGTCCCCGCATCCTACCGTACCGGCTGGCCTGAAGATATGGCGCCGGGGAATGTTGCCCGCATCTATGGGCGGATGGCACACGACCTGCGCGAGGGTACCCGCACCGCGCCGAACTTTGAAGATGCCGTAGCCGTGCATCGCGTTATTGCTTCGATTGAGCGAGCGGCCGAACACGTGAGCCGAACTTGACGATCAAACGAAGCTCGAAGTGAGAATAGTCGCGGATGATTTCGGGAGCAAGAGCGCGAGTGGCCGTCGGGCTGTTCCTGCTCCCAGCAGACAGCCATCAAAGGATGGCTGTCGGGCCAAGTGCATTTTTCAACCCAGTGCACCTGTGGATCGAAACCTCGTTGAGTCAGAGCGACTACTTCAAACGGTTTGGCTCGTTCAGATCAGCGATCAACCCACGCCATGGCCTTTTCGGTGTAGCGCGGTCCGGACACGGCTTCAGGGCGTAATGCGGCCTCCAGGCGAGTGATATCGTCGTCGCTAAGTTTGATATCCACGGCACCGGCATTCTCCTCAAGGTAGACGCGGCGTTTCACCCGGAATCGGCACAATGAAATCGCCTTTGCCCAACAGCCACAAAGAAACATTCTTCTCAGCCCGAATCGATCGCCCAGCGATCCACCGATCAGCAATAGCGAAGATATGAAAAGCGCGTAGGCTTCTACTATCCATTGCGCCTCTGCGCCTGTTGCCCCGAGTGAATTCTGCAGGTTCGGTAGAGCCACGTTCACGACGGTGCCGTCGATGAACTCCATGCTCGATCCCAGAATTGTTGCCGCAAGCGCCCAGTTTTTTGAAGATTCGCGTGGCCCCGAAGCAACCTCCGGATGTGTCGACCTCTTTGCACGGCATGGGGCCACAGTTCACAGATCACCCTCAGAGGATAGGTCTCTAAAACCTCATGGATAAACTGTACCGCCATCAACCCCTCCCGCGGCGGACGCCAGTCTGTTAACGCGGTTTACTCTCACGTCGCCCAAAGCGAAAACTCCTGGGCGGCTCAGAACGTACGAGTTAAACAGTGACGCTCTTTCGCTCCGTTCCTCCGAATCGCACGGCCATATTCGCTCCGTTGAGAGGGAGAGGGGTGGCTGTTTCTGCAATTCACGGGATAAGCAGAGAAACCCCTATATCCCACCCGTTCCTAATGGGTGAATGCCCGAGCCTAAAAGCAAAACGGGACTCGTCCCAGAAAGCGGAAAACCTCCTGCTACGAATCCCATCCTTAGACTGCGGAATTTAAGTCTTATAGTTAGACTTGAGCGGTACCACCGTCTACGAAGAGTTCGACGCCGTTGACGAAGCTGGAATCGCTGGAGGCGAGGAAAAGAGCAACCGTCGCGATCTCTTCCGGGCGTCCCATCTCGCCGCGTGGGATCTGGGATTTGAAGAACTCTTTGGCCTCTTCTCCCAGGGGATCGAGGATCGGCGTGTCGATGGTGCCGGGACTGAGGATGTTCACTCGGATTCTGCGCTCCTTCAGCTCTAAGAGCCAGGTGCGAGCGAACGAGCGAACCGCAGCCTTGCTGGCGCTGTAGACGCCGAACGCCGGAAAACCCTTGATACTGGCAATGGAGCCGTTAAGAAAGATAGAGCCGTTGTCGTTGAAGAGCGGAAGCGCCTTCTGGACGGTGAAGAGCGTTCCGCGGACGTTGAGATCGAAGGTCTTGTCGAAATGCTCCTCGGTGACCTCTTCAAGCTTCGCAAACTCACCGAATCCGGCGCTGGCGAAGAGGATGTCGATCTTGCCTTTTTCGCGCTTGACCGTCTCATAGAGGCGATCGAGGTCCGTAAGGCTCGAGGCGTCGCCTTGCACACCCGTGACGTTTTTGCCGATGAGTTTTACGGCCTCATCGAGCTTGTCCTGGCGGCGTCCTGTGATGAAAACGTACGCTCCCTCTTCGACGAAGAGTTTGGCTGTCGCGAGCGCCATGCCGGAGGTGGCTGCCGTGATGACTGCTAATTTGCCGTTGAGCTTGCCCATTTCTTTACCCCTTTTCTCTGTTCAACTCTTGATGGAATGTATGGGGGTGTTGTGCGTGCTGCCCCGCGCATCGTTTTGATGAGTAGATGGAGCCGGACTCGTGAAAGATTCTATAGTTCCGAATTTACGAACTATTGAACCTTTGATGCGGAACACCTACTCTTTTCGATGTGCGTCCCTTATTCCATCCATCCTTGAGGACATAACGGTTGAGGGGATTCTCCATGCCTTGTCCGACCCGATTCGGGTGGCGATCTACGCAGATATTGTGGCTCAGGCGTGTTCACACAACTGCTCGATGTTTCTGACCGTTAGCGACAAGGCAATTCCGAAGTCCACCCTCTCCCAACACTTCAGGGCGCTGAGAGAGGCGGGGCTGATCCGTGGCGAACGGCGCGGCGTTGAGATGCACAACACCTCGCGTTGCGCGGAGATCGAGGAACGCTTCCCAGGGCTGCTCCGGGCGATTGTCAACGCTCATACCATCCAATCTAACGATGAAGCTCAAGCCAAGAAGCGCGTTGCGAAAAGATCGTCGAGGCGATTAGTCAAGAATAAGTAAGAGGCTTCGGCCATCTGCTGAGCGGAACACCGCGAAGTGAATTAGTAGTGTGAAAAGTCGGATGCCACGCAACGGTGGTATCAGACTCCCAACCGCATTTCCGTTGAGAAAATTGCCGTGGCGATTGAAGAGATGGTGAAGCCGATTTTCCTTACCGCTTCCACACTGGCCTAATCCGATTCTCAGCCAGGAAGGACGCGTTAAGCAAGCGATGCTCGTACGTCTCGATTCGCATCGGATGCCTATTCGGTCTTTGGAGAACCGCGCGGGTCACGGTCGGGATTTGTCGACAAGTGAGAGGAGAACTGCCAATTTGCGAGATCACGATCTAATTTTAGCTGGTTGCAACTGAACTAAGGTCTGGAGCAAATACCGACCGCACGTCTCGAATCTTTGCGCTTCCTGCGGTCATCCAATGGACCGTAGCAATTGTGGAGATTGGATCCCGTGGCCGCTTTTTGTGCATGCTGTGGAGCAGAGATCACTTTGAAAACGGAGGCGTGTCCTTTGTGTGGCGCTCCTCAGCACGGAATGTTGCAGCCTGATTTGTTGCCCACGTTCGCCGTAATAACGGAACCATCTCAAGATGATTCGAATTGCTCAGGAACCGAAAAAGTAGCTGATGCCTAAGCTGGGTGAATCAGCCATAGGCTCGTCCAAACCTACTGATGTTTGTCGGCTCATTTTGCAGGGTGCACTTCGATGGAACGGCGCGTCGCTGAGCACCATGGTTGGACGTTCCGAGGAGTGGTGTCTATGCCTTCCATCGCAAGCATCCTCTATCCTGTGGATTTCTCGCCATCCTGCATCGCCATGGCTGCTTACGTGAAGAGAGCTGCGGCTTTGCTTGAAGCCAGGGTTTCACTGGTTCATGTTGTAGATCCTACCGGTTACAACGGCTTGCAACTTTACGTGAGGCCGATCTCCGAGGTTTCAGAGGAGCATATGGCTGTTAGCCGGGATAGACTTGACTCCTTCCTGACGGCAGAGTTCCTCGCGGCGCAGTTCCCAAGAATCCTAACTTCGGGCGACGCCGCGACCGAGATAGCTCGAGTTGCTAGGGAGGATAGATTTGATCTCATCATCATGCCCACGCACTCTGGAATTTTTCGGCAGATGCTGCTTGGCTCAACAACAGCCAAGGTAATTAACGATGCGGACTGTCCAGTATTGACGAGCCGGCATGCTCAGACAATCGCTCCTAGGCCTTTGGAGCACCGAGAATGGCTGTGCGCGGTCGGTTTGAGTTCAAATTCGGAAAGAGTGCTTCGTTTTGCCAGCCAGGTGGCGGCACAAGCCTGCGGCAAGCTCTCAGTCACTCACGCGGTCCAAGCCGGAGATGCGGATCTGCCGATTCAGCTCGATTTGCGTGAAGAAATCCATTCCGCCGAAAGGCAGGAGGCGAATCGGCGCATCGCCGATCTCCAGCAGATGGTCGGTGTGGATGCTCCGGTCCGCATTGCAGTCGGTCGAATAAAAGAGGCACTCCTTGAGGCTGCTTCGGAAGCGGATGCGGACGCGCTCATAATCGGACGAAGCCATCAGCCCGGCGCTCACGGCCGTATGAGGGATTTGACGTACGCCATGGTTCGCGACTCACCGTTTCCGGTACTGAGCGTCTGACCGGGCAATTGGTGAGGACCCATGAACTCATGCTCCCGTGCGCCAGGTGGCTTCGTTGGCCTGCAAACTTGGCATCAAACGGTGCCGAATGTGTCGGCCTGTGATCTGGCCGATCAAGAATTTGCGGAGCGGTTCATTCCCATGGACGTGACGGGTCGGAATAAAAGCCATTGGGTGACGGACTTTTTTGAAGGTCGGACGGCGGGCCGCCCCGGTCCTCGATGAGTGCTAAGCCTGTTAACCGGCCCGTTGAAATTCGGCACTCCTGCGCCGTCCCAAGAATCGAACTGCGAGGACTGAACTTCTTCTTGACAGGCAGAAGTCAATTCGTTATTTTCCTAGTAGGCTAATTAGCCGATTGGAAAACTACATGCCGGACCATCTCAGCTCGACTTTTTCGGCGCTCTCCGACCCGACCCGGCGCGCGATCCTGGCACGTCTCGCTTTGGGAGAGACGTCGGTCAAAGAGCTCGCGGAGCCCTTTTCAATCACTGCGCCGTCCATTACCAAACATCTCAAGGTCCTCGAACGTGCCGGTCTCATCACGCGTAGCCGCGACGCACAGTGGCGTCCCTGCCGCCTGGAGGCTGCTCCGCTTCGCGAGGTTTCCGACTGGGTGAAGAACTATCGCCGTTTCTGGGAACGCAGTATGAAGAGGCTCGATGACTACCTTTCCACACTTGAGGCAAAGGAGACCAGGAAACATGCTGGCAAAAGGAACCGCTGAAGTCACTGTGACTCTTCCTTCCGAAACAGAGATTCGTTTTACCCGCTTCTTCAATCGGCCGCGACAGCTTTTATTTGAGGCCTGGACCCAGCCGGAACACATTCGCCATTGGTGGGGCTGCGATGACGCGAGTATCTCCGTCTGCGAGATCGATCTGCGGGTCGGAGGTTCGTGGAAGATTGTCATGCGCATGTCGGACGGAGGCTACCATCCATTCCACGGCGTGTATCGCGAGATCGCTCTGGGAAAACGGCTCGCTTACAGCGAGTGTTACGACGTGCCGCAGATAGGCAGCCCCGAGTGGCTCACCACGGTGACCTTTGAAGAGATCGAAGGCGGAACGCGGCTCACTCACACGATCCGGCACCGTTCTCGTCAAGCACGCGACGGGCACCTGCAGTCAGGAATGGAAGCGGGAGCCATCCAGTCGCTCCATCGTCTCGACGAACGAGTGGCGCGGATGCTTGAAGGTGGCGTGCAGAGCTGATTTAGGCGGCTACACCGAGCCGGGTGAAACCGCGCGGCTTCAAAATACAACCAACACAAAACTCAAGGAGAGATCTCGATGAAGCTCTATACACAGCTCAATTTCGGTGGAAATTGCGAAGAGGCGTTCCGCTTCTACGAAAAGAACCTTGGCGGCAAGGTCCTCATGATGATGCGTCAGGATCAGACTCCGGGCAGCAACGCGACAGGGGATGCGGGGGACGCGATTATTCACGCGCGGCTCGGTATTGGAGATACGGTGCTGATCGGAAATGATGTTCCTCCATCGGTGTTTGAGAAAATCCGGAGCGTCTATATCTACCTTTCTGTGGACTCCTCGGAAGAGGCTGAGAGGGCATACAAGCTTCTCGCCAAGGATGGAGAGGTCTACATGCCGCTTGAAGAGACGTTCTTTGCGACTCGCTTTAGCCAGCTGCGTGATCGCTTTGGAGTATCGTGGTCGATCATCCATGAGCGCGCGATGACACAGTAGATCTTTCTGCTGTCCTCTTACCATTCCACGCGTAGGGACCCAACCTCGTTGATTCAGGGATTCGGCCGAGGCCCGGATCGTCCCGACGAAGCACTCTGATTGGAAGATTTCGATCCGATAGAACGCACCCAACAGGCTGGTACATTGGTTACAATCCTCAGAAGCAGGCAATCAAATGACTTCTGCAGCCTCAGCGATTGCTCCCAAAGTAATTGCGAACGGGACCCTCAAGAACACCCGCTTGGTGTCTCTCGATGTTCTTCGCGGTCTGGCGGTAGCAGGCATGATCCTAGTGACCGACCCTGGAACCTACAGCGCCGTCTACAGGCCATTGCTGCATGCACAGTGGAACGGTCCGACACCGACGGATATGATCTTCCCGGCGTTTCTCTTTGTCGTTGGGGTCGCTATAACGCTTTCCTTCGCATCGAGGATAGAGCGGGGAAGCGACCGTTTGATCCTTGCCCGGCACGTGGTCCTCCGCAGCCTTGTCATCTTCTTTTTAGGCGTGGCCCTCAACGGATTTCCGGTTTACGACCTCCACACACTTCGTATCCCCGGAGTCCTGCAGAGAATTGCCCTATGCTACCTCTTTGGCGCTTTTCTCTATCTCGGTATCGGCGCTTCGGCCAGCAGGACGGTCGCGAACAAGAGGGGAAGGCGGATCGCGATTCTCGCCGGTGCCGCTGCCTTGCTTCTCATCTTCTACTGGGCTTTGATAACGATGGTTCCCGTTCCAGGATTTGGTCCGGGTCGCCTGGATTCGATCGGAAATCTCGGCGCCTACATTGATCGATCTTTGCTGGGAACGCGTCACATGTGGATCTGGGGCTTGACGCCTGGCTACGGCGTGACCTTCGACCCGGAAGGTCTGCTTTCGACGCTGCCGGCGATTGCGTCGCTCTTGATCGGGATCATCGCGGGTGAATGGCTGCGAGCAGACTGCTCAAACAAAAGAAAGCTCATCTTTTTGGTCGGCACGGGATTTGTCTTGGTTCTCGCCGGGTGGCTGCTGAGTCCGTTCCTTCCACTCAACAAAAAGATCTGGACCAGCACATTCGCAATGTTCAGCAGTGGGGTAAGTATTCTCCTCTGCGGGGCCCTCTATTTCATTGTGGACATCAAGCGATGGAGATGGTGGACACCCCCGGCCCTCATATTCGGCACCAACGCGGTTTTCGCCTTTGCGCTCTCAAACATCGTCACGACTCTTGCCGATCGCATCCATGTCTCTCAGGGGGACGGATCGGCTCTCACGCTCCATGAGTGGGGCTACCGAATCGGCTTTGCGACTTGGCTTCAGCCCGTTCACGCGTCGATCGCGTATGCGCTGCTGATCGTTCTCCTTAATATGGCGCTTGTGTACCCGCTCTATCGCAATCGCATATTTCTTCGCGTCTAAACACCGTGGGGTCGTGGAGATTAGGCTTTACAAATAACAATATCTGCAGGAAGTCCCGTCACTCTCTTTCGCGGCCCAGGAGATGAGTGACCTAACTATCAGAATCAGTTTTCGATTCGAAAGGTACGCACATGAGCTACGCCCACATTGCCTTTGCCTCCCTCGGGGCCATGGTCGCCTACTTCGTCTATGGCTTCGTCATGTTCGCCGCATGGCCATCCATGAAAACCGAATTCATGAAGTACCCCAACGTCTATCGTCCAAAGGACGAGATGATGAAGGTGATGCCCTACGGCATGATCGCCATCCTTATCGGCATCGTAGTTGTTGCCGTCCTCTACGCAAGAATCTATCCCGCTGGCGGCGGCATCGTATCCGGCGCCTCTCTTGGCGCACTCATCGGCATATTCACGGTCTGCATCTTCGTCATCCACAACCACGTGAACCTCAACGTCGGCCTCAAGCTCACCCTCTATCAGAGCATCGCCTACTTCATTCAGTGGGTCATCGTCGGCGGGGCAATCGGCCTCATCTACAAACCATCCTGACGCCGAGGCTTCATTGGCATCGCACCCACTGTCCTCAAAGTGCGATGCAACCCCGGACCAATGGGCCGCTCTGCCTCCTGGTCTCAAATCCCAGAAGCTGCGGTACGAGCGACGGTTTTGCAAGGAAGACTCGAATCTTAGCGCCAATGGTCATTCCCAGATAGGAGCGACGGTGAGCTGCTATGTGCTGTTCAAGCGCCAATCGTGCTTGATCCGATTTGACGCGGGCTTCATTTGCCGAACATTTTGGTCGCCCGTATTCTGCTTTTGGAGACACGCCAATCCTTCGATTGTTCGTGTGACGTTCTGCCGCTGGTTTTGCTTGGGGATTGCATAGCCCAATCGTGAACGTCAGGGGCCACACATTTCAGCGAGCATTGCAAGCAGGCAGGTCATTCGAGTGAAATCCGGACACAGAAAAGCTTTCTTAGATACAAGAGCGATTCATCGCCAGCCCAAGTCGGCATGGCGATTGGGATCGGGTGACTTGACAGTCATGGGCAATCGGCGTCTCGAGCGTTTTTCGTTACGAATCTCCTCGGAAGTCCCAAACTTAAGCTGGATGAGCGCATTGCCCTGAAGTAGACAATGGAGATCGAAACATCCGGCTTGCCGGTCACCGGGCCCGCAACCAAAAAGCTAATCTAACGCTCGCAGCAGGTTGAAGGCAGCAGAAAGCCGGCGGTGTGCAAGGTCCGTCGGGCGTTTCGCGAGAAGGCGGCGCGCCGATCATGCTGCACCGGGCGAGCGCCCCCGTCATACGCCGGCCTAGAACCTCCGGCCCCGGTCAGGGCCGAGTACCCAGAGCCCACTCAACACAAAGCGATGGCGTTGATCGTTGGGGTACGAAGCGCGTTCAACCTGCTCAACAAACAGAATGTCGACCTCGTCAATCCGGTGTATGGATCGGGTACGAGCGCAGCAGCAGGATTCTCACAGCCAATTCAGGTTGCAGATCCGCGAAGGATTCAATTCTCCCTGGATTTCGAAGACTGATTGTTCTTCTACGGCTTATACAATGGAGATACGCATGCTTAAATACGCCCTTTTGGGCTTCATCCTCGTTACTTTTTCTGCTTCGCAGAGCCATTCGCAAACCAGTGTTACTCCTGAAGAGAACACCACGTTGCACGCGACAGCCAACGATGTTTCTTCACAAAGCACAACGCCCACGTCTGGGAACGCCGCCGTTTCCAAGGGCGATCCAATTTGTGGCATCACGCATCTGGTTCGTTGCATTCAGGATCTAGGTGAGGCGAAAAAGGCATCTTTACCAGTCCATTGCGGGTGCAACCGAGGGACGCCTACTGGCTGGCGCCGCTGGGTGCTGCAACAGGAATGGCGTTCGCTTACGACGCGGATGCCTTGCAAGGGGTCGGAGTGGACGCGAATCGCGCCGACATAGCGAATAAGATCTCAGACTTTGGCTCCTTCTATGCGACCGGCGCGGAAAGCGCTGGAATGTACTTCATAGGCTTGGCAAAAAACAATCCGAAGTTGGCAGAGACTGGACGCCTGGGCGCGGAAGCCATTCTAGACTCGGGGACTGTCGCATTGGTGACAAAGCTTGCGAGTAATCGCCAACGCCCACTACAAGGAAATGGACAGGGGAATTTTTGGGCCAACGGAGCGAGCCACTGGGAGTTTGACTCGTCGTTTCCTTCCGATCATTCCACGGCCAGCATGGCATTGGCTCGCGTGATTGCGGGGGAGTACCGACACTGGTATGTTGCTCTTCCAGCCTACGGGTTTGCTGAATCAATCGGCATATCTCGTATTCTGGCAAACCAGCATTTTCCCTCTGACGTGCTTGTCGGTCAAGCAATCGGTTTCCTCTCCGGCAGCTACGTGCTGAATCACCGCGCCTTGTATCGTCCCGGTGCCAAGAGAACTCTGACAGGCAGACTGATCGATTCGTTCAACCCAATTACCGATCCGCGAACGCATTCTCTTGGAGCTTCTATCGAAATTCCACTGGGGCGTTATCGTATTCTCCAGTAAGATCGGCGGATCTGCTTGGCCCGGTGTAGTGCATTTCCGATCCGGCGGCCGATTACTCCCTTGGGTGGGCCAATCTTCACTCCGGGAGGCGCCGCCAGAGTCCAGTATCGTCCGGGCGTCAAGAAAACTCTGACATGCAAGCTGATCGACTCGGTCAATCCAATACCGATCCACAAACGCACGCTGTTGGGGCATCCATCGAGATTCCATTGGGGCGCTGAAAGATTCCGGGAGCGGTGGTGCAGCATCTATCGCCACCGCCCCGTTTACCACTGCAACTGAATTAACTACAAGAGGCGAAAAACTAATGAATTGCAAGCGTTGATCCACGGTTCGAGTCTCTTTCCAAGGCATGAACGCATCTCCATGCGTTAAGCCAAAGCTGGGAGAGCCAACTGTTCTCCGCCATGGTGTAAACCATGTCTCCGGTCTGTTTTGTAACGCAAGTGCTAAGTACGCTCATCAGTGGGGCCCCTGGCGGCTTAGCCGCACAGAAGCCCTTTCTTATGCCATGCCCGCCGCTTACTTCGATCGCTTGGGACTTCCTTCCTTACGCTGCACACCGGGCGCTTAATCTTATCGAACCGCCGTGTACGGACCCGTACGCACGGTGGTGTGACAGGGAAAGCGAGTGATCGCCTACCTATGTCAATTCCATGGCCTGCTTTGGAATCGCGCGTTTCACAAAATCACAATCGCCGCGAAGGCCCGTTGTGGGAACAGTAACCATTTGTCTGAGATGACGGCTATTCATCAGGTGGGATGTTGACCTCTGCCGGGACAGAGTGCTTTTGATCGAAACCCATTGAAGCTATGGGCACTGATGGCTAATGGCCTTCTCAAACGGCATGAAGTTGCTATGCGAGGTCAACGCAGTTTCGACCTAGGATTTGGTGAAGCGTCAGGTCGCTAACGGGGTCAGGTGAGATAACCACGGACGATATCGATCATCTCTGCAACTTCGGCACGAGCCTCGTCGCTCTCAGCGCTCACCTGAAGGCTGCGCAGACGTTCCTCCATGAGGTCTGCTATCAAACCGTTCATTGCTCCCCTAGCCGCGGCCGCTCTTTGGAGGAGAACGGTAAACTCCGGCTCCTTTTCAAGTGAACGCTCCAGCGCGACGATCTGCCCCTGGATACGGCGCAGCCGAGCGGAAATACGTTGATTGCGGCGCTCGATGGTTGTCGATATTCCATTCATTCGCTTACTCCATTGCCGATTCAATGATCGACCAGCTCAGGGTTGAGACATCGTCTTCGATAGAGAGGCGCATCACAACCTGTTCGATAGCTTCGTTGTTCCGGCCTGCGGTCGTTATCTCAGCGCGGATGTGTGCTTGCTCGTTCGTGTCGTTTGGTTCCCCATGGATGGAATGCAACATAACGGGAAGTGGGGTGATAGTGGAAAGCAGTAAGGCGCGGATGTGGACCGCGGCGGAGACCTTGCAGTCAAGCTTCAACTCATAGAGCGTCTCGGCAGGAATTGCTTCGGGGAGGACGGGATGAAGGCGATAGGCCAATGGTCGGAGGACCATGTTGGTGAAGAGAACCGCAATCCCAAGCACGAGCGCCAGATGAAAGGAACCGAGCCCAGAAAGTGCGCCGATAGCCGCGGAACACCAGATTGTGGCAGCTGTATTGAGCCCACGCACGCTTGCGCCGTCCTTGAAGATGACGCCGGCGCCGAGAAAGCCTACTCCCGATACGATGTAAGAGACGATCCGTCCGCGCGCGGATGGATCATTGTCGAGCAGCAGACCGCACATGACAAAAGCCGCAGCCCCTGCGGCAACGAGCGCATTGGTGCGCGTGCCAGCCATGTGCTGCCGCCATTGCCGCTCCAAACCAACTGCCGCGCCCATTGCAATTGCGAGCAACAAGCGGATGGCGAACTGAAGTGTACTGATTCCGATCATGTTCTTCTCCGTTCAGATGTGATGAAAGACGAGGGAGGCCATTTAGCCTCCCTCATCCCACTAAAACCGGAACTTTGCTGCGATCTGACCGATGCGCGGATCGGCTGCTTTGGTGACGAAACCAAAGGTGCTTCCCTGGTTGCCGATGTTTCCGTCAACAGAGTTGCCCCCATCGAATTGCGCGTGGTTGAAGACATTGAACATCTCCAAACGAAGTTCCATCGAACGCCCCTCGGTGAGATTCGTCACCTTGTGCAGCGCCATGTCGTAGTTGTCTATGCCGGGGCCGTAGAAGTCGCGGCGCTTGGAGTTACCCTGCGTTCCGAGAGCATTTGGAGTGAAGGCCAGATTGTTGAAGAACGGTTTGCCGTTCCGTGGATTGCGGTTGATTTTGTAACCGCTGCCGTCGTAGTTCGGCATATCGATGCTGGTCGCATTGACGCCGTTGTTCTGCACCTGTACCAGATAGTTGTCCCCGAAGCTCGCAAACGTCACCGGCACGCCGGTAGCGAAACGAGTAATGCCGGAGAGCGCCCAGCCGCTGGTAAGCCGATTCGGACGCCACAGACGAGCGACAGGAAGATCGTAGTTGTAGCTGACGACGAAGTTATGCTTCAGGTCGAACGCCGATATTCCATCTAATCGGTGATAGTCATACGGATCGACTTGTTCCTGGATGCTTGAGGTCTGATCGTAGGACTTGGAGTAGGTGTAGCTAGCGAGCAAAGACAGTGGCCCAGCAGTCCGCTTGAGGGTCAGCTCAAGCCCGTTATAGTGCGAGTTGCCCATGTTCTCGTAGAACGCATCGGTCCCGATCTGATTGGGGAAGGGCCCTCGCGTTCCATTGACCACTGTGCCATCCGCTCGCGTGTAGACGAGATTCTCTCCAAGCGGTCCGCAGGTCGGCGAACCGGGCGCGACCTCCGATGGCTGACTCAGGCTGAGGCAGAGAGCGGGGTTGCCAGGATTGGCTCCATGTACGGTGAGCAGGTGCCTCCCAAGCGAACCGACGTATGCAATGCTGAACAGGGTGTTCGCACTTATCTCCCGGTCAATGGACAGGGTGTACTGCATGGAGTAACTGGTCGTGTTCTTGTAATACACACTGCCTGCTCCGCTGATGGGAAAGTAACGATTCCAATCGACAGAGTTGTCGGGATTGGTGGTTGAGACGTTGTACGAAGGCACGTTTACAGGAAACTGTTGGAGATATTGCGTGCCTGATAGAGCACCGATGAAGGGTGTCTCCATGACCGGCGATTCCGGGCTGGTGTAGGTCAGGCCGTAAGGAGGATTCCCAGTTGGATAGGCGACAGTGAGTCCCTGAGGCGAAGTGAAGAAACGGCCACCTCCGACCCGGATGCTGGTCTTGCCTGGTCCACCCGTCAATTCACCGATCAGCCCATCCGAGAAGTTCGGGGAGTAGGCAAGTCCAAATCGCGGAGAAAAGTTGTTGAGCGGTGTGGGGGCAATCGCGTTCGGAATCTTGCCTCCGCCTGGAAGCGGATCTCCCGGCACGAGGTAGCCCAGCGGTGCCCCCGGGAACGTAACCGACTGTACGCCCGCCACGAAGGTTGTCGTCTGATGATATTTCTCTGCCCAGGGTGTTACATAATCCCAGCGCAGGCCGTAGTTGAGAGTAAGATTCGGACGGATACGGAAGCTGTCCTGAGCAAACAAGTTCCCATCGGCAGCGCTCTCGTAAAACACCGGCGTTGACTGCTGCGAATAGAAGTCAGGAGTTCCGAGCAGAAAATCAGCGAAGCCGTTTCCAGTGGTCTGGTTGCCGGTGCCAAAGAAAGAGAACGTCCCATTAGCGACCAGGTTGGGATTCTGCTTGACCTTGTACCAGATATAGCGTCCGCCCACCTTGAGGGTATGGTTGCCGATGGTTCGCGAGAGACTGTCTCCCAGGTCATAGGTGCTGTTCACTTGCGCGATGGAGAACGGATTCGTTCCTACCGAAAAGCTGTTGAAAAACATCGGTTCCACACCGGCCTGCTGCGGGAAGCCCTGGATGATACCCTGCCCTCCCGCCTGAATGCCCTGATCGGCAAGCGTGACGCTGACACCACCCTTGGGTGTGCCAATGTGGTTGTCAAGACGAGTGATGCCGAATCGGGCCTCATTGACGGTATTCACGCCGAAGGTATGGATATTGCTAAAGACGAGGGTCTGGTCCACGCCTACCGAGGTCGCGTCATAGGCAAAGCCGTTGCCGGGAAGAGTGGCTCCCCCGAGGCCGCTGGGATATGGATCATCGAGGTTGTAACGGTCGTTGAAGTAATAGATAGAAGATGTCCCGAATCGGTTGGAGCTGAAGTCCAGACGTCCACCGAACTTGTTGTCATTTATGCGGCGTTTATAGGCACCGGAAGAGAAGGTTCCATCCGCGATGTTCCCCGTGGGAATGTATTGCAGCATGCGCTTCGGTGCGGCGCCCCACGCACTCATTGGGATGATCGCGTTTGGAAAGACGCATTGACTCGAAGTTGTGCAACCGTTTGTATAGAAGGGTTCGTTCAGCCTGACCTGATAGGCGAGGCGCTGGCTCAGAGTCTGCGCAAGGTAGGGTCCGTTTACAGTACCGGCGAGGCTGTCTGCGGAATTCGTGAAATCCCCAGTGCGATTCGCGTTCGTGGGAACGCTGACGGAGCCAGTCTCAATGCCCTGGATGAAGCGTTGGCCCTGATAGTCGCCGAAGAAGAAAATCTTGTCCTTGCGAATCGACCCACCGATGGTGCCACCGTACTGGTTTTGATGGAAGGCCGCACGCTCGGGCGAGAAGTAGTTCCGTGCGTCCAGATGCGTGTTGCGAAAGAACTCGAATACATTTCCATGAAAGGCATTGGATCCGGACTTCGTCACCACGTTAATGATGCCGCCAGTGAAGCTGCCATATTCGGCATCCACGTTGCTCGATAGAATGCGGAACTCCGCAATCGAATCAAGGTTCGGGATGATCCCCGCCTGCTGGCCGATGGTCTCCTGAACGCTTGCGCCGTTGAGGTAGTAAGCGTTATCGGATTCGCGCTGACCATGAATGGAGAACTGTCCCGTGTTGGTCTCGCCTGCGGCAGGTACCGTTCCGAAGCCGCCACCAGAGCTGGTGTTGGCCGCACCGCTGGTCGTAATCGGGGAGACACCGGCCTGAACCGCAAGCAGATCCGTGTAGCTCCGTCCATTGAGTGGAATATCGACTACCTGCTTGCTCTCGATGGTCTGGCCTATTTGCGTGTCGGTAGTGCGGACCTCAGCGGTGTTCTCAGTGACTGTGATCACCGAAGACGCCTGTGCAATCTGCAACGGAACATCAATCGCGAGGGACGTGTTCACGTCGATCTTGATCTTGCTGGTTTGCATGTACGGCGTGAATCCATCCGCCGTGACATCAAGCTCGTATTGACCAACTGGGACCACAGGAAAGGCGAATACTCCCTCTCCATTGCTGGTGGTCTTCTGCGATACGCCAGTGGCCGTGTTGATCAGAGACACGCTGCTCCCGGGGATCAGGGAGCCGCTCGCGTCCTTCACCGATCCGGTTATCCTTCCACTCCCTGTTTGAGCAAGAGCAGAATGACTCATCAATAGGGAAAACAGGACTAGAACAAGAATGAATCCGACTGGGATCAAAAGATTATCGAGTACAGTTCTCCACCCACGAGGCGGCTGCGGACCATCTTCGGCGCGAATATTTGCGTTATACGTCCAGGCGTTATCGATCAGTTCGCGGTGATTCATCGTCGTCTCCGGTGTAGCGCGTTCCAGCCGTCTAGGCACACGTCTACCGTTCTGGGCGAAGCCGCCATCCGACTCGCCAGTGAGTCCTTCGTCTGCGTCTGTTTGAAACGCAGGCACTCAGTTGTTACGGAGCTTTATGCAATAAGCTCGCGCAGTGAGCGGAGAATCCTGCTGCGAGCGGAGAGCATCATGCGATGTCGTGCTCAGAGAGGGATTGCCGCCAGCCTCCGGCTATGCGGAGGCTCACTCGGAACCGGGTCGTCCATACTTCCTCCTTCGTATTGCGGGGTGGTTAGTGAATCCTGCGCAGAAGACCGGAGAGATCAAGAACGTGGTAGCTAAGCATCAGCGTCATCAAAATCAGGTAGGCCCGCAGGAACCCAAGCGAAACACGCACCGCCCGCGTGATGCGAATCTTGCCAAGTCCTTCCGTGGAACACTTCTGTTCTGAAACGTCATCCAACGGATGGATAACGTGGAATCCTCTTTCATCAGGGGATACTCCCATAGTTGACATGACTCACCTCTCTACTGAAAAAAGTTTGGAACGATCACCTGCGCCGCAAGCAGCAGTGACAGGGCAAAGAGGACAACGATGATCGTCCAGTTGATGTAGTTGTTCCATGGCCGGTTGACCCAGCGATCGCCGAGCAACTCCCGATCATTGAGCAGCAATTGGAGAAAGATGATAGCGGACGGCAGGATCAACCCGGCGAACACCTGCACGCTGATAATGACAAGTTGCAGCGGCACATGAGGAATCAGCACGATGGTCGCAGCCGCTCCGACACAGGCAATGTAAGTGGCGTAGAAGCCCGGGGTTTCCCACAGCTTCTTGTGCAGAGAATGCTCCCATCCCTTCACTTCGCCATAGGCCCAGGCGCTTGCGAGAGAGATGGCGGTAGTGCCGAGCACGGCGGCGTTGACCATCAACAGCAGTACACCATTGCGGGCAAAATGACCGGCCATCGGGCCGAGCGCAAGGGCCAACTGAGCCGGATCTTCAAACACAATATGGTGCTGGTATCCGTAGTTGCCCACCAGCATCATTGCGCCTGCAACCAACACGGTGAATGTGGCGCCGATGAGCGTGTCTAGCCGAGCCCACTTCAGATCGCTGAAGCGCAGCCGTTTTTCCGCCACGCAGCTTTGCTGGAAAAAGAGCTGCCATGGTGCGATGGTGGTGCCCACGATAGCGATGACCAGGAAGACGAGGCTTCCTGTGATCCCACCCATGGGCATGGTTGGCATCGCGGTGTTGCGCGCCACTGCCGCCCAGTCGGGATGCACGACAAAGGCCAAAAACAACCAAGTGAAGTCGATCAGGCAGAGCGCGATGACGATTCGCTCCCATCGGAGATAACTTCCTGTGATCACCATCAGCGTGAGCCCGAGAGCCGACACCGGAACCGATATGTACGGGCTGACACCCATAGCGCTGAGTGCGAGAGAGATCGCTGCAAATTCGGTGATGAGGGTGAGAAAGTTGACCATCAGCAAGTCGATGAGTGAGAAGTGCCCCCACCACTTACCGAAGCGTTCATAGATCATGGTTGCGTGGCCCTTGCCGGTAGCGATGCCCAGCCGCGCCACCATCTCTTGGACGAAATAGCAGATGGGCAGCAGCACGATCAGAATCCAGAGAAGATGTAGACCGTACTGCCCACCCGCCTGCATGTAAGTGGAGACCGCTCCCGCGTCGTTATCTGCCTCCATCACGATCAGTCCGGGACCGAAGACCATGAAGAAGGTGAGCAGGTGCTTCTGCCAAGAACGGCGGACGATCACGCCGTTGACAGGCGTTTCGGCGACTTCGAGTTGGGGTTCCGCTATGCGCACCGATGCATCCTCCCGGATTCATCCGTGAAGGATGCAGTTGAACCAGCTTGCTGAGCTTTTGAGTCCGTCCAGACGCAAGCCAGTGGCATTCTGGGATTGCCTGTTCGAACCCAAGTGCAGGTCAAAGAAACAGTCTTCTGGACCAAATACAGCTTGTTGATCATGGTTCCTCCTCGTGCAGTCCATACGAGCGAGCTCGATCCAAACGCGTAAGGACGCATTTCGGCCCGGGCTTGATACAACGGACTGATGGTTCGGGAGGGTGAGTCAGGTATTCAACACCAGCGGCTCACACGCTCAATTCACATGCGCGTGTCGTGAAGAGCAGTGCGGGAACCGGGAGTAGGCATACTAAAAGGCAGTTTCCGAATTGCTAATCACGGCACAGGAAAGCACTCCGGTTACTCGGAGGTTCTTGTGCGGAATTTATGCTCATATTGTTGTTTGCTTCTCTCCTGCGGAGACAAAACCCCTGCTCGATCTTTGTATCATACCCCCATAGGATATAGTCAAGGAGAACATGACCGATCTCGACAAGGAAAAGCAGAAGCTCGTTTCTCGCATCAAGCGGATACGTGGACAGGTGGATTCGATCGAACGTTCACTCACCACTGGCGACGATTGCGCGGATGTCCTTATGCTGCTGGCGAACGTTCGCGGCGGCATCAACAGTCTGATGGCCGAAGTCCTCGAAGACCACATACGGCTTCACCTGCTCTCTTCGGAAAAGACTTCGGCTCCGCCTGTCGAACTGGCCGAAGACCTTATCGATCTCGTAAGGGCATATCTGAAGTGAGGCATTTTGGCTCCTATGTGTCGCCACCTCGGAAGTTGAGCCGGCGACGATACGCATCTCGACCGTGCTAGGTGCAAGCTTCTTCTCCTGCAGCAGGTAGCGCTGGATGGTGGACAGCGAGTAGTTGCGCCGCTCAAGCTCGTGCAGCATGCGCTGGCGAAGTCTGGTCACAGGAACCTCCTCCCTATGACCACTCACCTTAACGCTGTCTGTCTCGCTACACTAGAGTTCTCGTGACGTGTGACGAAAGAGTACACATCGGCGTTGAGGATCGATGTGAAAGGCGCCTGGGGCATCATTCTCCTGCCGAGGGACGTTGAATCTCAGGCTCGACTCTGGCGCAAAATGTCTTCTGGGAATCTCACATTTCGTCCGACAAACGAAACAGTTGATCTCGTCGAATATGCCAGGCGCAACAGGATGCTGCTGGACATCCGACAGGATCCGCCAATTTTGACGCTCCATTCTGATTGCCGTTGGCTGAGCCATCCATCCGGCAGTCATTGATTAGCCTGCAGAGAATCGGGATGCGCAGAGATTGTGATGAATTGAGTCTTGAAAGTCAGGCGACGCCTGAAGACGCCTTTCGGCATTTTGGGAGGGTCTGACGTATAGCTCTTTCGAAAGCTTCGTTCTGCAACTCGGTCCGCACCGCCGCACGCAGATACCCATCGCCCAGGCCTTCGTAGTTGTGACAACTGCGGAGAACCATGTGATTGTCCAGAATCATGCGTTGCCAAAATAAATCGCTGTCGATATCGCAAGGTAAGCGGAGAAGGAGGAAGTTGGCGGCGGAGTTGTAGCTGTGTATTCCCAACTGATTGAGTTCTGATTGCATGAGGGCTCTCCGTTCTTGATTGAGGAGCCTGCTGCGCCCTGCGTAGGCAGCGTCGTCAAGGGCTGCGCTGACCGCATATGCTGCCAGCGTAGTCACTGGCCAAGGTGGCAAGTCATATGTGACTAGCCGGGCTAGCTCTGCGGAGCCAACCGCATAGGCCACACGCAAACCCGGAATACCATGAAATTTGGTGACCGAGCGGAAGATTATCAGATTTGGGAATCGCTCTACATGCGGGCTGAGCGATTCGGAAGCTATGTAGTCGATGAACGCCTCGTCCAGCAGAACTACGATGTGTTTTTCGGCTGCTGCAGTAACGAGTTGCACGAGAGTTTGCGGGTCACAGGAAACGCCGGAGGGATTCTGAGGGTTGGCGAGAAGGATCGCGTCGTGGTCGCCGGTAAGCATGGATTCAATGTTGTAGGCGAAATTCGATTTCGATGCCAGGAGCTGAGGCGTGATCCTAATCCGGGCGCGTGTCAGAGCGGACCGATATTCGACGAACGCGGGGACGGGCATAAGGCAGTGACGAATCTTCAGAGCGCGGAGCGCGGCATCGAGGATCGGCACAAATCCGTTGGCGACAACGATGTTGTCTCGCGCGACGCCCGCATAGCGCGCTAGCGACTGCTTTAGCTCTGTCAGTTCGATATCGGGATAACATCCCAGCGATCCCGGGTCTTCGAGGCTCGCGTGTAGGGTTGGAATGACAGCGGGGGGAGGGCCTTCGGGATTAATGTTGGCGCTGAAGTCGAGCAGTTGCGATAAGGGGATGCCGAATCGTTCTGCGATCTGACGAAGTTGGCCGCCATGAGTTGGAAGCTGCTCGGTCATCGTGAAGTCGTCTTGGACGAACGCTCGACCCATACGCTGAGGAGGGTTCCAGCCGCAAGGCCAAGAAGCGCAACGAGAGAAATGAGCCGGATGGCCCTTTTCGTCTGCGTCAGGGACGGCGGGAGAAATTCGCGTCCCATCTGCAGCGACGGAACGACCTCGCCTTCATACACGTTGACGCCTCCAAGCCGGGCATGGAGTGCGCCTGCCATGGCGCTTTCGGGCTGGCCTGCATTCGGGCTCTTGTGTTTTCTTCCGTCACGTCGCCAGGTTTGCCAGGCGGCCTGAGGGGTGCCCTCGTCGATGAAGCGTGAGGCTGCAACGATGCCGAGAGCAGTCAGTCGCGCCGGAAGGAAGTTGGCGGCGTCGTCGAGGCGTGCGGCCGCTTTGCCGAAGTAGAAGTAGCGAGCATTCGCATGGCCGATCATGGAGTCGAGTGTGTTGACTGCCTTGTAGGCCATGGCGAGAGGGACACCGCCGAGGGCCATGTAGAAGAGGGGGGAGATAATGCCGTCGGAGGCGCTTTCAGCGAGAGTCTCGATGACTGCTCGGTTGATTTCGTTGTCGTCAAGGTGCTCCGTATCTCGTCCAACGATGCGCGCAAGACGCGTACGAGCGAGTGTCAAATCTCCTTCGCCAAGAGCATCCGTCACAGTCGTCGCCTCTTGCTCGAGGCTACGCGCTGCGAGGCACGTCCAGCCCAGGAGCAGCTCGATGGCGTCGCCGAGGTCAGCAGACAGGTGGGTGGCAAAGCGTATGGCCTGTCGCGAGAGGTAGTAGCTGGAGGTGACCACAGCGATGGTCAGGGCGGCGCCTGTGATAAGCTCCGTGCCGTTGCTTTGGTCCTTGCGGCGTATGGCTGACTCTCCACGAGTGATGGCGAGACCCATCAAGCGGACGGGATGTGGAATCCATTCCGGATCGCCAGCGACCTGGTCCAGCAGCCATGCTGCGGGCAGCAGAAGAGTTCTCTTCAACGTCTTTGCTCCTGAATCTCGTGGGCTGATTCAGAATGATACGGAAGACCAACCCAGCTCAGGATTTGTGTGATGTCCAGTGCTCCTCGGACAGCATCGGCGAGCCGGTTAAGCGAGTCTTCGCGCTTTTCTTTCCAATTCTCGAGAAATGATGCAGGTGCCAAACGAAAAAAAGCGCGAGCGGTCGTGACGAAGGTATGACGAAAACCATCATCGTCGAAAATGCCATGCAGATATGTGCCGAAAATCCGGGAGTCGGCGGCAATACAACCGTCGACTTTACCATCAACGAGGACGGAGAATGCCTGAGCCTCAGGCAAGTAAGTCGTCTCGCCGACATGAATCTCATAACCGGTGACGATGATCGGTCGCACTTGCTGTCCAAAGAGGTCCGCCGTACGGAGGCTTCCGGAAATTTGCCTAGTGGTCTTCTCTGAGTTCATTCGGGTGCAGAGAGGGAGCAGGCCGAGGCCCTCCGCCGCTTCAGAGTGCTCGATCGCGCCAGGATCGATGATGCTTCGGCCCAGCATCTGCATACCTCCACAGATCCCAACGACGAGGCCTCGAGAGGCGTGGGCGCAAATAGCAGTATCGAGTTGTTGCTGCCGCATCCACAAAAGATCGTCGACCGTTTGTTTGCTTCCAGGAAGGATAACCACATCGGCACCGGTCAGCTCCATTGCATTGCGACAGAAACGGAGCGAGACGCAGGGTTCAGCGCGAAGAGCGTCAAAGTCAGTGAAATTAGAAAGGGATGGAAAGGCGATCACTGCGACTCGCAGAGTTCGGTCTTGATCTGGCAGTTCGTCTTTACTGACGGGGAGCCACGGTTCGTCGTCAGTTTGGTCGTTTCCGGGAAGGCCGAGGCTGTCTTCTTCATCCAGCATGAGGTGAGGCAAATAAGGGATGACACCGAGGCAAGGCTTCTGGAGGCGATCTTCCATCATTCTGATGCCGGATTCGAGCAGAGAAAGGTCACCGCGAAACTTGTTGATGACAAACCCGCGAATGCGCTGTTGCTCGGCCGCATCGAGGAGTTGAACGGTGCCTAAGAGCGAAGCGAAGACACCGCCGCGATCAATATCGCCGACGAGGATGCAGGCTGCGTCAGCCATCTCGGCCATCCGCATATTCACGATGTCATGTTTCTTCAAGTTGATCTCTGCGGGCGAGCCTGCTCCTTCAAGGATGACCGCTTCGTACTGAGACGCGAGAGTTTCATAGCTTTCGCAGACGATGGGTAATAGCTCTTCGACACGGCGTAGATGGTAGTCTGAGGCGCTAAGTCTGCCCCAGATTTTGCCAGCGACGATGACTTGCGAAGTCATGTCTCCGGCGGGTTTCAGCAAAATGGGATTCATGTGGACCGAGGGCGCGATGCGGGCAGCTTCGGCCTGCAGTGCCTGGGCCCGGCCGATTTCCAGACCCTCGACAGTCGCAGCAGAATTGAGAGACATGTTCTGTGATTTGAAAGGCGCGACACGGTAGCCCGCGTCAGCGACGATCCTGCAGAGCGCAGCTGTGATTAAGGATTTGCCGACATGCGAGCTGGTGCCTAGCACCATAAGGGCACGGGCTCTCACGGCTTAGGCTCCTCAGCAAACCCGTCGTAGAAGACAACTTGTTCAAGAGGAATACGGTTCTCCCATCCGCGCCGTTCGAGTTCCGGTTCAGAAGCAAAGTGAGAGACATATCCAAGGCAGAGGTAGGCAACGGGAATGATGTGTTCGGGAATCTTAAGCACGCTGCGAAGTCTGAAGGGATCAAGAATGCTGACCCAGCCCACGCCAACACCCTCCGTGCGAGCGGCTAACCAGGGGTTCTGAATTGCGCAGACTGTCGAGTAGACTGCCGTCTCGGGCATAGTATGACGGCCAAGTTTGTGTCCGCGCGAGCTTGAAGGATCGCAAACGACGCACAGGTTCTGCGGAGCCTCCAGGATACCCTCGAGCTTTAGAGTCGCATATCTCTCGCGCTGCTCACCCGTATACGATGCCAACGCTTCGGCATTGGCGTCTCGAAAGATGCCATGGATTGTTGTGCGGACTGCGAGATCGCGAATAACGATAAAACGAGATGGCTGCATGAGCCCAACCGAAGGTGCGCTATGCGCCGCAGCCAGAAGGCGACGCAACAAGTCGTCTGGAAGCGGCTCATCGAGGAAGCCGCTTCGCACGTCGCGTCGGGTCGCAATGGCGCGATAGACGGCTGCTCGTTCTTGGTCGCCATAAATGGGAGGCTCATTCACTACCAGGCTCTTGACCATTTTGGTCCTGCCTTATCTTCGCCGCGAAGGCGGGCATCGACACCGGCATTGAACTCGATAAGGCGGCCAAAGATCCAAAGTAAATCGGAGAGCCGGTTGAGATATGCGACCACCTCCGGCTTGACGACACCGCCACTTTCCACAAATCGGACAACGTTCCGCTCTGCGCGGCGGCAAACTGTGCGAGCAATCTCATAGGCTGCCGACTCAGTGTGAGCTCCTGCAATCGACCAATCGGAGAGGATGCCCTCAGTCGCTTCGATCTTGTGGACAAGAGCGGTCAGCATATCAACGTCTTCAGTCGAAATGACAGGTGGCTGTTTCTTGCTTTCGGGTGGCGTAGCCAGTGCTGAGCCAAGGCGGAAGAGCGTGCGCTGGATCGTTTCCGTCCAAGCGGCAATCTCCTCATGCTGGCAAATGCTTCGGGCAAAGCCGAGGAATGTATTCAACTCGTCGACCGATCCGTAGGACTCGACGCGCAGGTCAGCTTTCGAAACCCGAATGCCGCCGGCGAGACCTGTCTGGCCGGTGTCGCCTCTTTTGGTTGAGATACTCATGCATTTTCTCCTAAGCTGAAAGGGGTGCGAGCGACTCCTCAACTGTGACACTGACTGTCTTGATGAGAAGAGGTCGGTTGTATTCAAGGACAAGCGCGTCGTCGAGGAAGTCGACAACAAGCGGCGGCGTGGTCGAGAAGAGCGTTTCTTCGCTGAAGAACCATGGCTGGGTAGCGCCAACCTCTTCAAGTGTTACGGCATATACGATCACGGCGGGAATTCGGAAGATGTTGGCCCTAAGAAGATCGTAGGCACGGTGATAACCGTCGCGCAGAAACCATCTGCCGCGGTATTGAGCCACTTCGAAGAATGGACTGCCTCCATGAACTGAAACCGGGGATGATCGATCGTTAGAGAAACGAAGGGTCAGGTTGGGATTGCTCGATCGGAAGACGATGGTATCCGCGCCGGGTTTCTGAATTATCTGGTAGTGTGGAGGCTTCGAAGAACCGAAGGAAACGGCGGCAAGGGCCGGCCAGTCATTTACGTGAGGTGTAGGCGAAGTTGTCCGCGAGGAACTGGAAGCAATTCGACGTTGAAATGCGATAAGCCTGCGAAGATCGACCACGCCAAGTGACCATGTTAGCCTCGCCATTTCAGCCAGAAGGTCAGATCTTGATGCGTGTCGAGCGAGCAAGTCTTGAATGGTCGCAGTCTCGTCTTCGAGCAAGGCGCTCGACGGATCGAATGGCACACGCTGGGATATAAGGATTTGAGCGCGAGATTGCTTGCCGCGATCATAGGTTGCTGGACGATATTCATCTTCGTCGAGCATCCACCCGGCTAGCTCTCTTATGCGGATACCGTTCTCCATTATCGTGTCACCTCGCGCGGATATGTGAAGAAACTGCAATAGTGTTTAGTGAGTTCCCAAGCCTCACTCTCGGCAAGACCGCACATCGCTTGAAGAACAACGCGCATCACGCCAGCGTGGGTCACAACGGCCACTTTTCGGAGATCGGAAGAGTTGAGTATTTCAGTGACTTCGGCAATCACCCTCGTTTGGAACTCGGCAAATGATTCGCCACCGAGGGCTGGGAGATTGGGGTAGGTTTCAGTCCATCTGCGGGTATAGGCTTCGTCCAGCTCCTGGATTTGTTGCCACGTGAGCCCTTCCCATCTGCCGAAGTTGATCTCGCGGAGATCTGGTTTCTTAATGCACGGAATTCCGAAAGCATCAGCAAGCGTGCTTGCCGTGTATGCCGCCCTCTCTAAGTCGCTCGTGAATATGCACTCGATCTCTTCACCGTCGAGCGCGTTCATGAGTGTCTGAATCTGCTGCCGACCGCGTGCATTGATGGGCGGGTTCGAGTGGCCGCAAAATGTGCCGGCCATATCGGTCTCTGCATGTCGAATGAAGAGGACGCCGTTCATACGATCCACGCTCCGCACAAATACACAGCAACTTCGGCAATCTGGTTGGCAGCGCCGAAACAGTCTCCGGTAACGCCGCCAATTCGTTTCTGAAAGTAGAGACCGCTGACGAGCGTAACGACGATGGCAACCCCGATGGCAAACGCGGCCCGCGTGCGCAGGAGCGCTATGACGACTGCAAAGCTGAAGATCGTGCCCGCAATCAAAGAGCCGAGAGATGTGATTCGGGCGATGCGCGCCCCTTGGCCATCCTTGCCGTCTTCGCTCTTTGCGCGAGCCGGGGAGAGGTAGAAGCTGAGTGGCAATGTCGTCCACTGGCTTAGCACGCGCGTCGCGATAAGGTATTGCGGAACCAGTGCGAGCGGCAGCGAGGAAAGCAGAAGAATTCGGCTCAGAAGACTCAATGTAAGCGCCGCCGCCCCGTAGCTGCCGATACGGCTGTCCCGCATAATCAATAGGATTTTTTCGCGATTCCACCCTCCGCCAAAGCCGTCCGCCGCGTCGGCGAGACCGTCCTCGTGAATCAATCCCGTTATCAGCAAAAGGAACGTCAGCACAATGAACGCTACAACAATTCTTTGGAAATGGGGAACCAGCAAGAGATGTACGAGCGCTGCGCTAGCGCCCACCAGAAGGCCTACAACAGGGAAGAACTTGACGGATCGCGCAAGCGAGTCCGCACTGTAAGACGGAGTTGGGACCGGAATGCGGGTGAGGAATTGGACCGCTGCAAGAAAATCGGGACCAAAGCCTCGAAGAGTTGAGAATAGGTTCATTCGGAGGCCTCACTTACACCGGCTGAGGTAAAGCTAGCCATCTGGCTATAGAGGCAAATCGCAGACTCCACGATGGACATCGCGAGGACGGCGCCTGTGCCTTCTCCGAGTCGCATGTCGAGGGTGAGAACCGGCTTCAAATTGAGGCGTTCGAGCAGAAGCGCGTGACCGGGCTCGTGTGATCGATGC
This sequence comes from Edaphobacter sp., assembly GCA_035317185.1. Classification (GTDB taxonomy): domain Bacteria; phylum Acidobacteriota; class Terriglobia; order Terriglobales; family Acidobacteriaceae; genus Edaphobacter. The sequence goes on along the minus strand of DATHHN010000041.1, from coordinate 8,712 downwards.
CCAGCAATCAGGTAGCCTAGCGTATTCGGTTCGATTGCGACAGCCAGGGCCGCGGCCGCCATAGAGATGAAACCATCGACCACGACCGCCAGCTTATGGCTGGAGGCCGCGAGCACCATTCCGGCCATGGCCGCAATCTCAAAGCCACCGACGCAACGAAGGATCTCAAGTGGTCGTAACGGACGAGAGGGGTCAGGAAAATGCATGGCTAACACTTCCCCGACAACGCGAATTTTGCGCTTGTGAGCTACGGAATCGAGACCGGTGCCACGGCCCGTCGCAAGTTCCGGAGAGGCGCCAGTGAGAGCGCAGGTGATTGCGCTGGCCGAGGTGGTATTGCCGATGCCCATCTCGCCGATGGCCACGAGACTCTGGCCAGCAGCCGCGGCCTCCGAAGCGAGCTTCGCTCCCACGCTGATCGCCTGTGCCATTTGTCCGTCGTCCATTGCCGCCTCTTGCAGCATGCTGCGTGTGCCGTTCGCGACCTTGTGATGGTGCAGACCGGCGACACCCTTGAAATCCGCGTCAACCCCAACGTCAACGACGTGGAGTTCGACACCATGAAGGCGTGCGAGCACATTGACCGCTGCTCCCCCGGCGAGAAAGTTGAGAACCATCTGATGGGTTACTTCACGCGGATACGCACTCACACCTTCGGCAGTAATTCCGTGATCGGCCGCGAATACGTAGACTGATTTACCGATCGGACCTGAACGTATCGCGAACTTATCTTCGCGAATCGCGACCACCTGGGCCGCAAGGTCTTCGAGCCGGCCGAGACTGCCGAGCGGCTTGGTAAGCGTATCGAGACGCGCGCGGGCCTTGGAACGCCACGCTTCGCTGGGAGGTGTGATGTCGCGAGTCAACTGCTCGATGGTGTCAACGATGGTCGGAATCATTGAAATCCTTGGCCGGGGTGGACAGCAGTGGCTTCCATCAACAAGGGGTGCCTTCCAAGAGCACAGTTGAATGCGCTCGCGATTCGCTCGGACGTCAAAACATCCTTGGGAATACCGCTGATCAGTGAGTGATCCGGTCCCATGAGATGCACGAACGAGAAATTGTGATGGATAAGGTGAAGGTCGTGGATAGAGGCAAGGATGGTGATGCCCTCATCGCGCAGATAGTGAAGTAAATCAATCAACTCAACCTGTCGTCCGATGTCCAGATTCTGTGTTGGCTCGTCGAGCAGAAGGAGCCTTGGCTCCTGCGCCAGGCCCAAAGCAATCTTGACCCGCTGACGCTCGCCGCCACTGAGTTCGTTGAATATGCGGAAGCGTAGGCCGGAAACATCGGCAAGGTTGAGAGCGCGATCGACAGCACGGCGATCTTCGGGCATCATGCCCCTCAATAAGCCGAGATAGGGGCTTCGGCCTTGTTCGACGATCTGTTCGACGGTAAAGTCGAAAGGGACGTCCAGCTGCTGCGGCACCAGCGCTACGAGCCGAGATCTTTGCTTCAGGGACATGGCCGCTGGAGATTGACCCTGAAGTAGAACTCGTCCGGAAGTCGCCATGAAAGTGCCAGCGGCGACGCGAAGCAAGGTCGTCTTGCCAACCCCATTTGGACCGATGAGAGCAGTGCAACTGCCTTCTTGCAGCACCAAACTAATGTGTTCAAACACGGAACGCTCAGCATAGCGGAATCCGACGTTGGTCAACTCCAGGATGGGAGTCATAGGGTGTACTCCCGTTTGTTTTTGCGAAGCAGGTATAGGAAAAACGGGCCACCGAGGAAGGCCATCAGGATTCCTACGGGAAGTTCGGTGGGCGCGAAGAGAGTGCGGGCGATGGTATCCGCGATGACGAGAAAGATCGCGCCCGCGAGGGCGGTGATTGGAAGCAGGCGAACGTGATCGGGGCCAAGCAGGAGGCGTGCGACGTGGGGAACAATGAGTCCGGCGAAACTGATGAGGCCCCCGAGAGACACTGCGATGGCAGTGAGAAGAGAGCCGACGAGGATGATAAGAATGCGAGTTGTTTCAACGCGGATACCGAGCTGGTGCGCGTATTCATCGCCGAGTGCGAGGGTGTTGAGGCGACGCATGAGGGGATAGGCAGAAAGGGCACCCAGCGCCAGCAGGACTGAGATGACGGCGAGTTGTTTCCATTGAGGTACTGTAATCACTCCATGCAGCCACGCGGCAACAACCCTATGCCCGGTTTCGGGATTGGGATCGAAGATCTCGAACAGATAAGTCGAGTTGCTCAGCATTGTGCCTACCGCAAACCCTGCCAGCAACAAGGTCACACCATTGGTACGGCCACGCGCGCGCGCCAGAGAATAGACTGCTGCCATCGTAACGACCGATCCCAGAAAAGCGAGAAGAGCCGCGGCACTAAATCCGAAAATGGACCATTGCGCAAGCAGAACAATCCCAATACAGGCTCCCACGGCCGCTCCTCCGGAGGCTCCGATAATGTATGGGTCTGCCATCGGGTTCCGGAAGAGACCTTGAAACATCAAACCTGCGATAGCAAGGGCCGCACCGACCAGCGCAGAGGCGAGGACACGAGGAAGCCGAATTTCGAGGAGAATAGTTTGCTGAGTCTCGGAGAGTGGATGGTGCTCGAAGATCGATGCTGCCATCGCACCCACCGGTATATGAATCGCACCCATTGAAATTGAGCACAGGATTGTCACGATCAAGATAACGAGCAACATGCTGATGATGGCAAGCAGGTTGAACCTGTCCCAAAATGGCGCTGGTGCTTTTTGAAGCGCGCCATCGCGCGGCCTCCGATCCACGGGAACGGAGGCCATTGGCGTTACGGCGATTTTCCCTACCTTAGCTTCCATGATTCTCCGCCGAAGCTTAGTTTCATGCCGGACCGGAAGGTGAAAGGAAGAGCGGGATATCCGAAGGCCTCGTAGTAATGTTCACTCAGCAGATTTTGGATATTCGCGTAGAAGTCCACGCGCGAGGTCAAGTGGTAGCCTCCCCCCAATTCCAGTCGCTCATACCCACCGAGAAGATTACGATTCGGCAAGAGGAGACTATTGCCGAAATTGGAGTCAGAAAGAAAGTCGCTGTCATCGCGCCGTCCGACAAGCGTTCCGGTCAGCGACATATCGAACTTCGTGTGGGTATAGTTGATCCCGAAATACCCTGTGTGGGGGGCAACTCGGAATGGGCGTGCCCCGACCAGCGGGGCATAAGCACCAATTGGTATTGGGCCAAAAGATGTGGCGGTCGCCGGAGTGACCACTGAATGCTGAACCACCGCATCAGTGTAGGTGTAGCCGCCCCGTGCAAAGATGCGATCACTGATTCTGTATTCAAGTTCAGCTTCCATCCCCATCGAGCGGAACGCCGCGTCATTCAAATAGGCTCCGAAAGGAAACTGTGAGTCGAGGCCCGTCGGCACGCCGAACTGACCTAGATCGGCTTGCGGCACGTTCTGAGCGCCATTTGAGAACTCATTGTGAAAATAGGTGATGCCGATAAGGCCACGCCCACTGAAAAACTGCTGATTGACGCCTCCATCGAAGGTGCGAGAATTCTCAGGCCCCAGAGGCGAGACATTATATTGTCGGATCAGTTCTGCGCCATCCGGTACCGTGAGGAGAGTTCCGTAAAGCGAGTTCGATTGCTGAAAGACGCTGGGCTCCTTGATGCCTTTGCCAAAGCTGCCGTGCAGTTTGGTGCCTGTAAAGAGCCCGGAAGATGATGGCCGAACAAGATAGTAGGCCAGTGAAGCTCGCGGCGTGCCTGCAAAACCAAAGAGTCCGTTATCTTCAAGGCCGGTGCCGATGCTATAGAAGAGTCGTCCGCTGATGTCGCCGGAAAACTGAATAGTGTAACTGTAGTTTCCGCGCTGGATTTTCTCCGGCGTCGAGCCGGCATCGCCGGATGAGCCACTCTCCTTTTCGTACTTGAAGGCACCCAAGACGAGAAAGTGGGGATTGAATCTGTAGTCAGTTTGGGCATAAACAAAGTCACGGCTGGTGGGTGTAAGAAACTGCGCAGGGGATCCGCTGAATTGGAAAGCTGCCTGGCCACTGACGGAGTATCCATTCGCGCCGCGAATCGTTACTGGAGCGCCATCCCAGATTCCGAAGACGGGGTCGTAGATACCGGTCGCTCCAAAGCTATTGTATTGACCGTTCTGGCGCAGGCCTCCATAGCGAATCTGATTGTGCCAGTTGGTTGTCGACTGATTGCTCCAGACGGCACTGTAATAGTTGTCCTGCTCCTTTTGTTGCGCATCGTCAGGGATTCCATAGAACGCGATTGCATTCGGCTGGCCTCCGGATACGATGATGTGCCGGACCGTGAAGCGGAGATCGTTGGCTGTATTCGGAGTCCAGCCGAAGTTGCCGGCATATGTGGCGTTGTGGAACTCACTATTGGGAACGTTGTTATCGGTATCAATGCGCGCAAACGCAGAGTAAAGATCAAATTGCTTGTAACCGGTGCTTGCGGTGACCTCATTGCGGTAGGTGCCGAAGTTTCCAGCGTCACCTGCATAAGTGAGGAGCGGCAGAGGCGTTGTGCCGCGCGAAGTGGTCAGGCTGACCACGCCGGCTAGCGCGTCTGAGCCATAGAGCGCGCTGTTCGGTTCGCGAAGTACTTCGGTGGTCCCAAAGCCGACGGTGGCGAGGTTTGCGAATTCGACTCCGCCACCAATCGTGTTCGCGGGAACTCCGTCGATCAGAACTTTGTTGGCCGTTGTCTCTCCGCCCCGAATCGACAGGCCGCTGGTACCGCCCATCTGACCGGATTGAGTGACTTGCAGCCCTGGAATGAGACGAAGCGGTTCCTGCACTTCCGGCATGTAGCGGTAACCTTCTGACGGTAAAACCGTGATGGAGGCTCCGATTTGCGCCTCAGGAATCGGAGTTCCTGTGGCAGTCACCGTAACCTGTTGTTTTACGTTCTGCGGCGGGAGCGTGATCTGCAACTCATCTCTAGCAGAGTCACTTAGGTAAATGGCGGATGTCGTCACAGTCTGAAACGTTGGTGCTGAGACACGAATTGCGTAACGCCCGGATCTAGGTATCCGAAATTCGAACCCGCCATCTGTCACGGTTGTAGTTGTGGCGATGACTTGGGCATCAGCGAGAAGGTCGACGGAGGCGGCGATTACGACATCTCCAAGGGGATCGTGCACCCTTCCATGGAGCGCTTTCGGCTCTTGGGCGATCAGATCAAATGGCTGATAGGTGAATATCAAAAAGCTAACCAGAAGAGCAGCGATCGCTCTTCCAATGGTCCTGGGTTCTGAGATGGAGCCGATGGTGGTCGGCTCCGCTTGATTTGCTGCAAGTTGCATGGTTCCCCCTCGGGATTGGTGGCAGCAGGCCGGTCTCCTGACTTGCGCTTCAACGAATCCATGCTGCCTTCCCAGAGCGAACTCCAGTGGCGTTGACGTCCTCGCGTGGCTCTCAGCGCATACAGTTACGGGGTAGTGGCGGATTCACACCGCACTTCTCGACATCCTGCTGGTTGGTGGATTGAATGAGCTGACGTTGAGAATTCAGCTCAGGGATGAAATTGTTTGGCGAGGTCCTCCAGTGCATCGATGGCTACAGGACTGGGAAATTCAATCCGCTTATCCAAGAAGTAAACGCGTCTTTCGCGGACGGCCGGCAACGCATTCCAACCGGGCCGATCTTTGAGAATGTCAATGGTGATCCTTCCGCCGCGCACGAGCAGCAACGCAGCTGGAGCACGAGCGACGACAGCTTCCATACTGACTTGAGGCCACTCCTCTGGAAGGTCTGCGGTAATGGATTCGCCGCCAGCTGCTGCAATAATCTCTGTGATGAAGGCGCCCTTACCGATCGTGATGACGGGATCGTAGGAAACTGGAGCGAAAACCTTGATCACTGGTTTTCCTTGCACACTCGCACGGACAGCGGCGATTCGCCGTTTAAGCCGCGCGACCAGGGCAGCGGCCTGCGGCTCGCGGTTGATGGCTTTCCCGAGACTGGTGATGGATTGGAGAATACCGGCGATTCCATGGGGGTCGACGAGGTAGACAGGAATGCCAAGACCTTGAATTTCGTCGAGAACAGACTGTTGATTAGACTTAGGCATTCCTAAAACAAGATCGGGATGGAGAGACAGGATCGATTCCATCGACGGATTGCTGATCGAGCCGACGCTCGGTTTGAGCGAAGCTTCTCGCGGATACTTCACGTAGTCGCTGATGGCTATGACATCGTCCCCGGCGCCCAATGAAAAGACGCTATCCGTAATGCTGGGCACCAGGCAGATGATGCGGCGTGGGTGATCAGGAACAGTAACTGACCGTCCTGTCTCATCCTTCAGGATTCGGCTCGCCCAACTGGGAATCACAAAACTCAAAATGCAGAAACAAACCAGGAGTCTCCTCGTGTCCACGCGGCTCGCGGCACCAGCGATAGGGAAGCTTCTCATCGCTGGGCCTCGCGAACGGAACCCTTGAGAGCGAGCGGCAATCCGGCAATCATAAAGAACACGGAATCGGCGACGGCGGCGATACGTTGATTGATTTCACCTACAAGATCGCGAAAACGACGGCCAAGTGCATATGCCGGAACTACGCCACTGCCCACCTCATTCGAGACCAGAATCACGGTGCATGAAGCCGATTGCAACGCGGCGCACAGATCGTCGATCTGAGGTTGGGCAAGGGCCTCATCTTTCCCGTGCGCTTCAAGAAGATTGGACGCGAAGAGAGTCAGACAATCGATCAGGAGCACATCACAATCAGTAGCTGCTGATCTCACGATATTGCCCAAGTTGAGCGGTTCTTCGATAGTTTTCCAGTGGGAGGGCCGTTCAGAGCGATGGCGTTCGATTTTCTTGAGCATCTCCTCATCGTCACGGCGCTCGGCCGTGGCGACGAACGTGACTCGGTCTGCAAGCTGAGCAAGCTGCTGCGCGTATCCGCTCTTGCCGCTGCGAACACCGCCGAGAATGAGGATGACCCGATCGCCTTCGATTTGCTGCATGCGACGCTCCTTGCTTGCGAGCACAGACATGCCCGGAAGCTGAGCGGGAAAACCATTTATAGGCGGCAGCCACGCTGTCCTAGAAAGGGACAGCGCGATGTGCTCTCCAACTCTCCCAGCGAAGTTGGATTAAGCCCGTATCGTGTCTGGCCGGTCTCCTGACTTGCGCTTCCTTGAACTTGGGCAGCCTTCCCAGAGTTTTCGCTCCAGTGGCTTCGAATCGATTGCCAAGCTCTCAACGCTTACAGTTACGGGGTAGTGACGGAGTCGCACCGTCTTCCCGAACACCAGATAGGAGAAGTATATCCCCGGTATACCATTACCCTCTTAAAAAGAATTGTGGAAACTGTGATCCTCCAGATAACGGCATTGGAAGACCTTGAAAAAAGTTGAGGATATCGCGATCGAGCAGAGCGACTTGCGGGCTCTCTCCCGCAAATGAAACCGGATTCTACGAGGGAGTTGCCAATGAGCAATCCAAGTGGACTGAATCGGGCATTCAGTTTGGAGGAATTCCGATTGCCGTCACACTCAGGTCTTCAGATAGGAATCTTTTCGGTCAAAGAGCGGAAAATTCCGGGATGGGCCACTCTCGACGTGGGATCGATCGTGAATCCGCGGACGTACGTCTCATAGATCACCGAGTCGGATGCCGAATGATTCGGAGGCGCATGTTCTCCCCAATCGAAATCGTCGCTCGTAAGATGCACTTCGCCGTGGTTCCTGCGATATCGACGTTTGAAATACTTCAGTCACTCTGAATGGTTGATGAATCGTAGCCGAACGTCAGCTCGCTCGTTCCTGCCGTAATATGGCAAGTGAAGCCTCTTCCGCCACGTGGGCATCCAAGATGCGGCGGCTATCGCCATGGGGGATTGCGATGAAAGACAACACTTCGACGGCGCTTTTTACGGGTGGAACGAGCGGAATCGGTCTCGCGAGATGGTGAAGCCGATTTTCCTTACCGCTTCCTCACTGGACTAATCCGATGCTCAGCCAGGAAGGACGCGTTAAGCGAGCGATGCTCGTACTTCTCGATTCGCGCCGGATGCCCATTCGGCCTTTGGAGAACCGCGCGGGTCAAGGTCGGGACTTGTCGACAAGTGAGAAGGAGAACTGCCGATTTGCGAGATCACGATCTATCTTTAGTTTGCCTCCATTCGAATACGACTGTAGTGGTAGAGCATGGTGGTTCTGCGGCACATCGATTCTCTGGACGGTGGGAGGGGAGACCTTCCGTCCTCTCAACTTTCCGCTTTTCTGTCTACTCGAGTGCGGCCTTCTGGAAGGCCAGCCTGACTGGCGAGTCGTCGCCATTCTTGAAATTGGACCGCTGGATCATCATGATCAGTGCGACACCCCTGTTCATGTCAATCCAGACCTGAGTACCGAAGGCTCCGCCGTGGCCGAAAGTTCCTGGTGAGAGCATTTCAGTTATACCCTGAGGTTGGCGGACGATGCAGACTCCCAACCCCCAGCCGTTGCCGGGAGTAAAGCCGGTTACCAGATCGCCAGTCTGGATGGTTGACATCATGTGCACGGAGTCGCCCGTGAGATAGCGCCGGCCATCGAGCACGCCACCATTCAGCAGCATTTGGGCAAAGCGCGTGTAATCAGGCGCGGTTGAGAACAAGCCACCGTTACTTGCCGGGTAGTGGTCGCTCCAGGTGGGGGGATGGCCGTACAGAAGCCCGATCTCTGCAGGCACCAGTAGTTCACCTTCGCGCTTAGCGGGTATTACCCAACTCGGCATCTGGGCTTCACTCAGGT
>DATHHN010000040.1:0-129961 GCA_035317185.1 Edaphobacter sp. | reverse complement strand
CACGGCGAGGCTGAGATTGAGGCCGCGAAAGCCAGCGTAGCGCTCTTCAAAGCTGGTGACGATGCGCAGGGCGTGCAGATTGTGATCGAATCCCAGGCCATGTGCTTTGAGAGCTGCGTTAAGGGCCTTTTCTCCGGCGTGGCCGAAGGGCGGGTGGCCGATGTCGTGGACGAGGGCGAGGGTCTCGGCGAGGTCTTCGTTGAGGCCGAGGGCAGCCGCGGCGGCGCGGGCGATCTGTGCGACCTCGATGGTGTGGGTGAGACGGCTGCGGAAGTGGTCGGAGGCGCGGCTGGTGAAGACCTGAGTTTTTCCGGCGAGACGGCGGAAGGCGCGGGACTGCACGATGCGTTCGCGGTCGCGCTGGAAGGGCGTGCGCGTGGGCCGAGCAGGCGCGGGGTAAACACGCTCCAGTAGCGGATCATTCAGGCCTCCGGCGACCGCGCATTTTTGAAGTTCGTTAGGCATATTTAATTCGAGTGTAATCGCTGAACCTCCCCCTCCCTTTCGCTGGGTATTTTAGGCGGATCTTGTTTGTTTTGTTTATCTTACATGGCGCCTATGGCTGTAAAATATTCTATCTAAAAGGTTTAGCTGCAAAATATTGTGGATCAATAGGTTAGCGGATTTTTGAGAAATACAAAGGCCCCGGTGATTGCCCCGGGGCCTTGTTTTCTCTCTGGTTTTAATTATAGCGGATTGCAGGAAACTCCTTTGCAATGAATATCTGGTTTGTTTTCAGTTGGTTACTTGCTTTTTGGGCTTGACGAGAGTTTTGACTCTTTCTGTGGGCGAGAACGTTGGCTGGCGGTCGTGCTACGCACGATACCCCCTATCCAGTCAGCGGAATTGCCCAACGAGCGCATTTGCTGCCCAACCAAGGCCTGGTGAACCAGGTTTGACACCAGAGGGCGACAGGCATATTGTTTTGCCGGTTTTTGCGCAGAGCTGAAGTTGGAATCGGAAATTCCGGTAGGAATGAGGCGCGCGCAGAGACCGAAAGGGGGCAGATCATGAAGACCAGACAATGGGTCACGATTGCTGTCGTCAGCATGATATTTGCGTCATTGGCTGGTTCAGCCAAGGCGGACTCAATAATCGTGTTTAAGGAAGCTGACGAGGCGACCTCAGAGCACATGCGAACAAAAGATTTCAGGAGGCTATGTTTCACCTGCAAAACGGGCATATCGGGGGTTGTCCTTTTTGAGAAAGGCACCTCGGAAGTTTCCGATTTTGTAATTGCCGAGACTCACTTCAGTGCGTTCGGCTTTGTAGACACTAATTTCTTTTTCGAGTCGGATCCTGATCTTTTGTTCTTCGCGAATAATTCACCCGGAATAAGGATGGAGGCGGCGCTGTTAGACGGACTCATAAGAAGGGCGCTTGCAGGACAGATTCCCAAGACCGACGAGACAGGAGACGAGCAGACTATTTCTAACCTTTTCCGGAGTGCTAACGGTGCATTGGCACCTCTCCCCAGCGACATCTTCAGTGGCGGTTACGTCGTCAAAGTCACCTCCGACGCGGATGTGCCTGAACCGTCAAGCTTGTCGCTTCTCATCCTCGGCTTCACTGCCTTTGTCGTTGCCTGGAGATATCATCGCCGGACAATTATTGAGAATCACATAATCTAGTTAACAAGGGAAAGAGTGCACCTGTCCTAGAAGGGCCATCCCAAGGTGGGAGCATCCGGCGGAACAGCCCCAGCAAAATGGCCGGGTGGCCCTTTTGGACAATTAGCCGCGTTGGCTCCCCATTGCGAGAAAAACAACCGACCATAAAGCGTTTCTGCGCTGCGTGGCTCACGGTGTGAATGGGGCAGAATGACAAGCGAAAGAAACAGCAAAAGCAACGCAACAGCAGATCCCTGCGGAGTGACAACAAAGAAAACAACGCCAGGAGCTGACTGGTAGATGACGCCAACTCCTGAAAGGGTGAGTTTCCTACTTTTCGGGAGTCGTCGTTACTTTGGAGAGCTTGACGCGGGCGTTTTCGAGTTTGTGCTGCACCTTGGACACGTCGGCTGGATCAGCATCGGCGGGCAGGGAGTGGGCGTACTCGGTCATGGAACGCTCCCACTGAGCTACAGCCATCTTGAGCTTGCCGGTCTTTTCGTAGACTTCGCCCAGGTGGTCGTGGATAGTCGGGTCGCCGTTGTTGCGCTCATTGGCTTTGCGAATGTTCTCTTCGGCGAGGGCGTACTGGCCTGTCTTGAAGTAGACCCAGCCCAGCGAATCGAGGTAGGCGTAGTTCTGCGGATCGAGGTCGACGGCTTTGCGGATCATCGCCAAAGCCTCGGGGAGACGGACGCCGCGATCGGCCAGCATGTAGCCGAGATAGTTGAGAATGGTTGCGTTCTGCGGGTCGATGGTCAAAGCCTTCTGGAACTCAGCCTCGGCTTCTTCGTAACGCTTCTGCCGATCCGCGAGAGTACCGCGAAGGAAGTAGACGTAGAGCTTTTCCTCGGGCTTGGAGGCTGCAGCGTCGGCCTTGTCCAAGGCTGCGGCAGCGTCATCCCAGCGCTTGAGACGGATATAAATCTGAGCGAGAGCAAGCTGCGCTTCGCGGTCCTCGGCGGAATTGCCGGTAGTAGATATCTGCGCTTTGGCGAGGGCGATGCCCTGATCGACCTGGCCGGTATCAGCGAGCTGCCCGGCGTATGTCAGCTGCATGCTGCGATCTTTTGGCAGAGCCTTTGCAGCGTCGGCAGCGACGGCGGTGGCTTCCTTCCACTGGTGGGCATCGCGGTAGGTATCGATCTGCCCTTGATAGCCGCTTCTGGCGTAGTCGCCTCCGAGCTCGGTCAGTTGCTTATAGGCTGTGGCGGCTTCGGTGGTCTTGTTCTGCTCGCGGTAGATGATTCCGAGCCGGTCGAAGAAGATGGCGCGGTTGGCCTTTTCGGGCTCGGAGTATTTGCCGTCGGGGTGGTTGGAGCTGGCGATCAGCGCGTTGAGCACACGGATTGCATCTTCGTAGCGGCCAAGCGTGTCGTAGATGAGGGCTTCGTTGTAGCTCAGCTCGGGGTTGTCCTGGGCGAGCGGCTTGGCCTTTTCGAGAGTAGCGAGCGCGTCCTCATAGTGACCCTGACGGCGTTGAATCTCGGAGATGCGAATCTGGGACTGCGCGTCCTGCGGCTCGGCGGCGACGACCTCGTTGAAGATTTTGAGGGACTCTTCGAGCTGGCCATCGCTGAGCAGTGCGGTGGCGAGGCCGCGTTCGGAGTCGAGATTTTCGGAGTCGAGATTGAGAGCGCGGCGATAGGCAGCGATGGCTTCCTTGGGCTTCTTGAGCTGATCGTAGCTGCTGCCGAGAGCAAACTCGATGCGCGCAGAACGGTCATCGACAGGAACGGAGCTGAGGGTGTCTGCGGCACGCTTGAAGTCGCCTTGCTCGCTGTAAAGTCGCGCCATGTTGAGGACGACATCTTCTGAACCTGCGTCAATTGCCTGCGCGGCTTTGAACTGCGCCTCTGCCTTGGCTGAATCGTGGCTGATGCTGTAGAGCTGGCCGAGGAGAAGACGGGTCTCGACGTCATTGGGCTTCAGCTGGGCGAGCTTTTCGTATTCGGCGATGGCGAGCTGGAGCATCTGGCCGGACTGGGCGCTCTGCATGTCGCCGAGGGAGCGAAGGTAGACCTTGCCCAGGAGAGTGTGGGCTTCGACGTCATCGGGATGCTTGTTGACCTGATCCTGGGCGGCGGTGACTGCCTCGCGGATGCGGCCGATTTTGAAGTAGAGGTCGGCAAGGCCATCCTGGAGGAGGCGGGAGTCAGGATCGGCGTCAAGGGCGAGCTTGTACTGCTCGACTGCCTGGGTGGCGTAGTCGGAGCGACCTGCGTTGACGGCCATGTCTTCATAGAGATGCGCAAGGCCGTAGTGGTAGTAGGCGGAGGCGCGATCGGGCGTGGCGGAGGGTGTCTTTGCGGCAGCAGGCGCCTGCGCAACCATGGTGTGGGCAGCAAAGAGAAGTGCCGCGGCAGGAAGCAAATGAAAGCGACGAAGAGAGGAGGCACGCAGAAGCAAGGTCATGAGTAATGGATTTCCTGTGCCGACGGAATCGATATCAAAAGCAACAAATCGTTAGACGGAGTCCGTTCCAGATTGGATGCAGAGGTAACCGAAGATGGCCCGATTGCAGTATGGCCGTGATTATAGCTGTCCCGATGGGGTATGACGAGTTGAAAAACGCTGAATTGGGAGTAAGGAATGGAAAGGCCCTGTGCTTTCAATAGAGCAACAGGGCCTTGGGTTTTCGGTTCGATTATCGTCTAGCCGTGGCGGAAGTGGCGGACGCCGGTGAAGACCATGGCGACGTTGAGGCGGTTGGCGGCGTCGATGACGTCGGCATCCTTGACGGAGCCGCCGGGCTGGATGATGGCGGTGGCTCCCGCTTGCGCGATGGTTTCGAGGCCGTCGGGGAAGGGGAAGAAGGCGTCGGAGGCGGCGACCGTGCCTTTGAGAGGGAGAACGGCCTTCATGGCTCCGAAGCGGGCGGCATCGACGCGGCTCATCTGGCCGGCACCGATGCCGACTGTCTGGCCGTGGCCGTCGGCGAAGCGGGCGTAGACGATGGCGTTGGATTTGACGTGCTTGCAGACGCGCCAGGAGAAGAGGAGAGCACGCATCTCTTCGGCGGTAGGGTTGCGCTCGGTGACGAACTGGAGCTGGGCTTCGGTGATGCGGAGGCGGTCGGCGTCCTGGACGAGGAGGCCGCCGGAGACTTGTTTGAGGATGCGTGGGGTCTCGGTGGGGGTGATCTGGACAAGGCGAAGATTTTTCTTGGCGGCGAAGCGCTCGATGGCTTCGGGCGAGAAGGAGGGGGCGACAATGGCTTCGACGAAGAGCTTGGCGATCTCTTCGGCGGCGGGGCCGTCGACCTCGCGGTTGATGCCGATGACTCCGCCAAAGGCTGAGATGGGGTCGGATTCGAGGGCGCGTCGGTAGGCGTCGAGGACGGTGACGCCGGTGGAGGCTCCGCAGGGGTTGGTGTGCTTGATGATGACGACGGCGGCTTCAGCGGACGCGTCGAATTCGCTGACGAGCTCCCAGCAGGCGTCGAGGTCGACGATGTTGTTGTAGCTGAGCTCTTTGCCCTGGAGTTGCTGGGCGGCGGCTACGCCTTTGCCGCTGCCGTCAATGTAGAGGGCGGCTTTTTGGTGGGGGTTTTCGCCGTAGCGGAGGGTTTTGGCGAGGGAGTCGATGACGCGGAGGGTCTGAGGAAGTTCGTCTTGCGAGAAGACGGCTGGGCCGCTGGGGACTGTGATGCTTTCGAGTGCGGCGGCTATACCGGCATCGTAGGCGGCGGTAACGGCGAAGGCTTTTTTGGCGAGGCTCCAACGGGTGGCTCGGGTGAGGCTGCCGGAATTTGCGGACAGCTCTTCGGCTAATGCTGGATAGTCTGTGGTCGCGGTGACGATGGCTACGTCTTCGAAGTTCTTGGCGGCGGAGCGGACCATGGAGGGGCCGCCGATGTCGATGTTTTCGATGACTTCGGCGAAGGCTACGCCGGGCTTTTGCGAGGTTTTCTCGAAGGCGTAGAGATTGACTACGACCATGTCGATGGGCTGGATGGCGTGTTCAGTGACGGCGGCGACGTGCTCGGGGTTATTGCGGATGTGGAGGATGCCGCCGTGGACCTTGGGATGGAGGGTCTTGACGCGGCCGTCGAGCATCTCGGGGAAGCCGGTGAGGTCGCTGATGTCGCGGACGGTGAGTCCGGCGTCGCGGAGGGCTTTGGAGGTGCCGCCGGTGGAGACGAGCTCGACGCCGTGGGAGGCGAGGGCGCGGGCGAAGTCGACAAGGCCGGTCTTGTCGGTGACGGAGAGGAGCGCGCGGCGGATGGGGCGGAGGTCGGTCGAGGGAGTAGAGGTAGGGCTGTGAGAGGTCATCACTGATTATTCTAAGCGGTTTTTTGGTGGGTTTAGAGGAGGGCGGAGCCAGTGAGGGAGGTTACTTGCTGGACGTGGTGGCTGGTGCACCAGCGTTTGAGGCTGTTGGCTATGTTTTCTACGGCGCGGGGATCGGCGTAGCTGGCGGTGCCTACCTGGACGGCGGTGGCTCCGGCCATCATGAACTCGGCGGCGTCTTCGGCTGTGAGGATGCCGCCCATGCCTACGATGGGGATGCGAACGGCCTTGGAGACGTCGTGGACCATGCGGACGGCGATGGGCTTGATGGCGGGGCCGGAGAGGCCTCCGGTGACGTTGGCGATACGGGGGCGGCGGGTTTCCACGTCGATGGCGAGGGAGACGAAGGTGTTGACGAGAGAGACGACGTCGGCACCGGCGTCGGCGGCGACACGGGCCATCTGGCCGATGCTGGTGACGTTGGGGGAGAGCTTGACCATGAGGGGGCGATGGGATGCGCCCTTGGTGCGGGCGACGAGCTCGTAGAGGAGCGTGGGGTCTGTGCCGAAGACCATGCCGCCGTGGCTGGTGTTGGGGCAGCTGGCATTGAGCTCGTACATGGCGATGCCGGGGGCGTCGTTGAGGGCGCTGATAACTTCGAGGCAGTCTTCGATGGTGAAGCCGAAGACGTTGGCGATGACGACGACGTCCTTCATGCGCTGGAGCTTTGGAAGCTTTTCGGCGATGAAGGGACGGACGCCCATGTTCTGGAGGCCGATGGCGTTGATCATGCCAGCGGCGGTCTCGATGATGCGCGGCGTGGGATTGCCGGCCATGGGCTCGCGGGAGAGGCCCTTGGTGACGAAGGCTCCGATGTGATCGAGCGAGACAATGTCTTCGAATTCGATGCCGTAGCCAAAGGTTCCGCTGGCGGCGATGACGGGCGAGCGCAGCTCTACGCCTGCCACGTTCACGTGCATGTCGGGACCTTTGATTTTGGGCGGGTTGGTCATTCTGCTGCTTGCCTTCCGTGGATGGGTTGAGACGATTGTGTCTCGGGGCGAATGGCCTTGGTGAGGACGTGGCCTACGGCAGCGGAGGGTTGGTTAATACGGAGCAAAGATGCGAAGGTGGCGGCCATGTCTACGGGGGCTACGCGGTCATGGTAGGTGCCGGGAGTGAACGCTGAACCATAGAAGGCGAGGGGGACGTGGCGGTCGTAGGAATATGGGGCGAAGTGATTGGTGCCGTGGCTTCCTGCGAGCTGATACATGCCGAAGGTGAGCATGACGTACCATCCGCCGTTGGGGGAGTAACTGTGGAGGATGAGCTGGCCTTCTTCGGTATTGGGGAGTTGGCCTGCTGCCATCTGCTGTTTCGTGTAGACGTGCCGAAGGAGGGGGCGAGGTGCGAGACGCACTTGGCTGACGCCGGTGGGCTCGGGCGGCACGGTGGCTTCGAGCGCGTCGGGCAGCATGGCGGCTACGGCGTTTTCGGCGTCCGTCTCGGTTACGTTGACCTTCTCGAACGATCTTTGGTCTAGCTCAAGATAGGGCAGTTCGCTGGGGAAGATGTAGTTCGTCTGCTGGCCGGGGGAGAAGCGCTGATTGAGCCGTGCGTTCAACTCTGCAAGTAGCTTATGGGCGTCGAGAGCTACGGCGGGGATGCCCAATTTGGCCGCAACGGCAGGTACGGGGGATACGCCGTGATCGCCTGTGAGGCCAACCCAGACGTTGCCCATGCCGCCGTCCACGTGTTTGTCGAGCCAAGTGAAGAAGTTGTCGAGATCGACGTCGATGGCATTGATCATGGCGCGCTGCTCCGGTGCGTCAGGCCCAACGGCATGGCCGAGGATGTCGGTGGAGGAGATGCTGATGGTGAGGACGTCGGTGACGTCGTGGCGGCCCATCTGTTCGGCGGATACGAGGGATTTGGCGAAGTCGAGCAGGTAGGAGACGGAGGCGGGTGTCTTGCCAACTTCTTCGTAGAAGTGGCCAGGTTCTGCTTTTGCCTCGCGGATGGCTTGGTCGCGACGGTCGCTGTTGTTGAAGGCCAAGGCCCATGCAGGGAGCTCGGGGCTCCAGTAGGTGGAGGTGATGAATTTGCCGCTGGCGTGGTCGAGCCAGAAGGCTCCGTTGGAGGCGTGGCCGGAGGTGAGGATCGCGGCTCGGTCCTTCATCGAGATGCCGAAGAGCTTGGATTTGCCCTGGGTGGCGAGGACGACCTCGTCGCCGAGGGTGGAGGCTAGCTCGTTACGTGGGGAGGCTCCGGGTTCTTTGGAGGTGGGGTCGCCGACGATGGCGTAACGCTCGTCTTCGACGGAGGTGACGGGATGGGTGGTTGAGCGCTTGAGATCCCACCACTCGTTGAGTGAGATGCCGTGGCCGTTGGTGTAGGCTCCCGTGCCGATGGTGGAGTGTCCGGGCGCGGTCATGGTGTTGGCGTAGTCGTAGTAGCAGTCGGTGAAGTAGGCTCCGCGCTTGAGGAAGAGATTGAAGCCGTTGGCGGTCTTGAAGTCGTCGTGGAAGCGGTCGAGATAGTCGCCGCGAAACTGGTCGATCACGAGGACGACGACGAGCTTGGGCCTGGCGCGGTAGGCGTCGGCACGAAGAGCCTGAGATGCAGCAGAAAGGAGAAGCCCGGCGAGAGCGGTTGCGAAGAATCTTGAAAAGCGCATGTATAGAAATAATAGACGTTACAGGCATGAATCGACTGCGGATCGGCGCGGAAGAACGCGGATAAGGCAAATGCCCAGATGAGATGATGCGGTTTTTATCGCGAAGCATTCCGAGACGCTAGAATGTCTTTGATGATCGATCTTGCATTTGTTCGGGCGAATCTGCCCTTGGTTGAAGAAAAGTTGCGTGCGCGGGGCATGGACCCTGCGGTTGCGTTGGGTGATTTTGCCGTCGTGGACCGCGAGCGGCGAGACACGATCACGAAGTTAGAGACGCTAAAAGCCCAGCGAAACAAGCTGACGGAAGAAATTGCGAAGTTGCGGCGAGAGGGGCTGGACGCGTCTGCGCAGACTGAGGAGACGCGGGCTTTGAAGATGGCGGTTGATTCGCTGGAAGCTATGGCGGCTTCGGCGGATGAGCGGCTGCGGGAGATGATGCAGACGCTGCCGAATCTGCCGCATGACAGCGTTCCCGTGGGTAAGAGCGAGCACGATAATCGCGAGGAAAAGGTTTGGGGCGAGAAGGCAGCCTTCGACTTCCCTGCCAAGCCGCACTGGGAGTTGGGCGAGGCGCTGGGAATTCTGGACTTCAATCGCGCGGCCAAGATTTCGGGTTCGCGGTTTGTTGTTCACTTTGGACAGGGAGCGCGGCTGGAGCGGGCGCTGGCGAACTTCATGCTCGATTTACATACTAGCGAGCATGGATACACCGAGGTGCTGCCGCCTTATATGGTGAACTCGAAGTCGCTGTATGGGACGGGCCAGTTGCCGAAGTTTGCTGAGGACCTGTTTCATTGCGACGACAAAGGCGCTTATGTGCCCGGTGAATATCAGGAGAGCGATCACTGGTTGATTCCTACGGCTGAGGTTCCGGTGACGAACCTGTTTCGCGATGAGACGCTGGATGAGGCTCAGTTGCCGACTTCATTTTGTGCTTATACGCCTTGCTTCCGGTCTGAGGCTGGTTCGTACGGTAAGGATGTGCGGGGGATGATTCGGCAGCATCAGTTCCAGAAGGTGGAGTTGGTGAAGTTTGTGAAGCCGGAGGAGTCTGAAGCTGAGCATGAGCTGCTGACTCGTCATGCTGAGACTGTGCTGGAGCGGCTTGGACTGCCTTATCGGCGCGTTCTGCTGTGTACCGGAGATATGGGATTTGCGTCTGCGAAGACTTACGATCTGGAGGTTTGGCTGCCTGGACAGGGGCTGTATCGCGAGATATCTTCGTGCTCGAACTTTGAGTCGTTTCAGGCGCGGAGGGCGAACATTCGCTATCGTCCGGCTGGAGCGAAGAAGAGCGAGTTTGTGCATACGCTGAACGGCAGTGGTTTGGCGGTCGGCCGGACGTATCTGGCGATCCTCGAAAACTACCAACAGGCCGATGGAAGCATCTCAGTTCCTGAGGCGCTGGTGCCGTATATGAACTGCGAGACCATCATCGGCAAGCAAGTGCAGGGAGGCAGGAACTGAGCGTGGGCAAACTTCTCAAGAGCTATTTTTTCTGGACCTACGAGCGCGGCAGTATCCACTATGACGTGATGGTGTCATTAATTCTGGTCTTTATGTTTTTGTCGCCGCGGCTGTTGGACTTCAAAGACAAGCCGGTAGAGACGGTCGCTCTGCATGCCAGCGAGGTGCTGGTGAAGGAAGCCGGGACGTCGGGTGAGAGCAGCAGGTTTATGTACCAGGTACGCGCCGATGATATGCAGGGGGCGGCTACGGATGAAGAACGTCGCGCAGCTATTTTGCGGGTCGTCGAGCCGATCTCGGGCGAAGTGACGCTGGAACGCTATGAGCCCGTCCGTGACGCACAGGGCAGGATCATCGCCTATAACGCGTGGGTGCTTCGCTGATGCGGGCCTCGAACGCAGGGAGTATGTCTCTTATGATGAATGTTCGCCGTATTGCCGCTTCGGTTATTTTTTCCGGAGTTGTTCTTTGTGCTTCTGGACGTGCAGTTGCGCAATCTAAACCGGGTCATCTGGATGAAGTGCTGCGACAGATGGATGCGGCGAGTGAGAAGTTCAAGTCGGCACAGGCGGACTTCCAGTGGGATTTGTATGAGCGCGTGGTGAAGGAGACGACTACGCAAAAGGGCATCATCTACTTTATGCGCGATGGCGCGCTGATGGAGATGGGTGCAAAGGTGTTTCCGCCATCGGCCAAGGTGATTGAGTATAAGCGTGGCCAGTTGAGCCTCTTCGATCCTGGGGCCAACCATCTGCTGCTGATGTCTGCGGGGGCGAAACAGGCTCAGTATGAGAGCTTTTTGACGCTGGGCTTTGGCGGAAGCGGCCGCGATATGGCTAAGGCCTGGACGATATCGGACCTTGGAACCGAGCAGATGAGCGATGGCGAGAAGATGGTAGCCACGGAAAAGCTGGACCTGGTGGCGAAGGATCCAGGAACGCGCAATATGTTCACGCACATTGTGGTCTGGGTCGATCCGACGCGGGCCATTTCGTTGAAGCAGCAGTTCTTTATGCCGTCAGAGGATGTGCGGACCAGCGTTTATACGAATATTCGCTATAACGAGAAGGTCGACACGAAGCCTTTTGCAATCAAAACGGATAAAAATACTTCTGTAGATCGGCGTTAGATTCGATGGCATTCTCGCTGATTGAGGGAACCTTCTCCGCGTTGATCTTCGACTGCGATGGAACGCTGGTGGATAGCGCACCGGCGCATCTGCGATCGTTGCAGGAGGCGTTGAAACCGCTGGGGCTAACGATAACGGAGGAGTGGTATGAGACGCGGCATGGGTTGGGGCCGGATCCGCTGATCGATGAGTATGAGGCTGCGTTCGGGGGGCCGACGATCGATCGAGCTGGGCTATTTGAACGGAACAATGCGGCGTTTCATGCTGCTATTCCGTTGATCGAAGAGATTGGTTTTGTGGCGGATGTGGCGCGAGCATGGCATGGCAAGGTGCCTATGTCGGTTGCTTCGAACGGAGTTCGTGAGAATGTCGAAGCGACGCTTGTGAGTGCAAAGCTGCGGCAGCTGTTTGATTATGTTGTTACGGCTGATGATGTGGAACATGGGAAGCCGGCGCCGGATGTCTATCTTGAGGCAGCGCGGCGAATGCAGGTGGATCCGGCGAGGTGCGTGGTGTTCGAGGACTCCGACGAGGGGCTGGAAGCGGCGCATCGAGCGAGAATGCGCGGGATTGACATTCGCAAGGAAGCGCCGCTACATCTTGGCTAAGAAGCTCATGATCTCGGGACTGGTCCAGTCCTGGGCACCGACGAACTTTCGGCGCAGGATGCCCTTCCTGTCGATGACGTAGGTTTCGGGAATCTGCACGGTGCCGTAGAGTGCGTTCACCTTCATGTTTTCGTCGCGCAGGGTAAGGACATCGACGTGGTGATCTGCGAGGAATTTGTGGTAGATGTCGGGGTCCTGGTCCATGCTGACTGCGACGACGGCGACGTTGGGCATCCGCTTCTGCATTTCGAGCAGGCTGGGCAGCTCTTCGATGCAGGGGGCGCACCAGGTGGCCCAGAGATTGAGGACGATGACCTGGCCGCGTAGCTTGCTGAGGTCAACTGTTCGGGTGCCGTCGCTCATGACGAACAGCGGGGCGGGCTTGCCAATGTTGCCGGGATGATCGCCACGGTCGCAGCCTGTTATCAACAACACACCTAACGCAATACTTGCCCAGAATCTACGCACAATACGCTCCACTTCCTATAATACGAAGTCGTGGACGATACGAACCAGAACACTGAGCTTATTTCAGAGCTTGAGCTTTCCGTCATTGTGCCGGCGCGGAACGAAGAAGAGTCGCTGCCTGCGTGCCTTGCCTCGCTCGTGGAGCAGTCGGAGCCGGGGTTTGCGCTTGGAGTGGAGTGGGAGATTATCGTCGTCAATGACGATTCGACTGACCGCACGCGGGAGATTGCGTCTGGGGTTGCGGCAGCGCATCCCGGTGTGACGGTGCTTGATGCGCCACCGCTGGATTTGAGCAGCCGGGGAGGATTTACGGGAAAGAATGCGGCGTGCTGGGCGGCGGCACAGATTGCCCGGGGGCGGCGGCTGTTGTTCACGGATGCCGATACGGTTCATGAGCCACGGAATCTCTCGCGTGCGCTTCGCGAGACGGACAAGCATGGCGCTGTGCTGCTCTCTTATTCACCGCGCCAGATCGTCAAAGGGTTCTGGCAGCATGCGGTGATGCCGCTGGTCTTCTCTGAGCTGGCGACTGTGTATCCACCGAAGCAGGTCAATGATCCTCAGCGCAGGCTGGCGGCGGCGAATGGGCAGTTTTTGATGGTGGAGAGGGATGCTTACTTCTCTGTTGGCGGACATCGTGCGGTTGGGACTATGGTGCTGGAAGACGTGGCACTGGCACGGAACATCAAACGCGGGCCGCGCCTGATTCGTTTTCGCTATGCACCGGAGGCGCTCTCGGCGCGTATGTACCGAACGACAGCGGAGATGGTGGAGGGTTGGACGAAGAACCTTGCACTTCTCTTCCCTCGTCCGATTTGTCTTGCGGCGTGGCGTGTGTTGGATATTGTTCTTTTCTTTGGATTGCCGGCGCTTGCGCTTGGAATACCATGGCTGGCGGGTTGGCAGCGGGGCGTGATCCTCATTTTGTGGGTGAGGACGCTTTGGCGATTTTATGCGCGTGTGGCTCGCTCGAATTTTCCGGCACGAGATATTGCGATTTCGATATTGGGGATACCGTTGTTCGTTTACTTGTTGATACGCAGCGTGATCAACCATCGCGTGAAAAAATCAGTAGTCTGGAAAGGGCGTAGTTACGACACAAGCCGCTAGAAGCGTGGAAAAGCATCCACGCTAACTTTCACCACGTCTAATCTAATGAGAACACGATGATCTTCCTTACCCGTAAAGCCGAATTTTCCTCTGCCCACTTCTACTGGAACGATGCGTGGTCGCCCGATGAGAACGAACGCGTCTTCGGCAAGTGTGCCAATCGAAACGGCCACGGTCACAATTACACGCTGGAGGTCACGGTAGCGGGCGATGTGGATCCGGTATCGGGCTTTGTCGTCGACCTGAAACAGTTGAAGAACATTCTCGAACGCGAGGTGATTGGCGTTTATGATCACCGCCATCTGAACCTTGAGGTGCCGGAGTTCGCGAAAGCGATTCCGACGACGGAGAATATTGCGATTGCAGTGTGGAACCGGCTGGATAACAAGATTCCGAATGCGAAGCTTCACCGCGTGAGGGTGTACGAGATGCCCGATCTGTTCGCGGACTATTATGGTGAGCTATGAAAGCGCACCTCACTCGCCGGTATCACTTTTCTGCGTCGCATCGGCTTCATAGCGAAGAGTTCGATGAAGTTAAGAATTACGAGGTCTTCGGCAAGTGCAATAATCCGCACGGACATGGGCACAACTACACGGTGCAGGTGACGGTGAGCGGACAGGTTGACCCGGTGACGGGGATGGTATGCAACCTCGCCGACCTGGATGGGTTCGCGCGAAAGAATATAGTGGAACGGTTTGACTATACGAATCTGAATACGCTTGAGTGCTTTGCGGAGAAGGTCTCGACGACGGAGAATCTAAGCATCGAGATTTATCGCATCTTCAAAGACTTTACGGCGGCACACGTAGAGCGGGTCCACGTTGAGGAGACCAGCAACAACTCTTTTGATTACACGGGCAACGAGAATCCGATGCCCGGCACGATTTAGGAAAGGCTAATTATGGCAAGCACGCACGCCACAGTGGAAACACCAACGCTCGATTCCGTCTCAACCCAGGATCTTTACCGCGAGCTACTTGCGCGCATCGGCGAAGATCCGACGCGCGATGGTCTGCTGCGCACGCCGGAGCGCATGGAGAAGTCCATGGCGTTTCTGACGCGCGGGTACACGATGGATGTGACGACCGTGCTGCATGACGCGTTGTTCGATGTGGATTATGACGAGATGGTGATCGTCAAAGACATCGAGTTTTTCTCGATGTGCGAGCACCATCTGCTGCCGTTCTTCGGCAAGGCGCATATAGCGTATGTTCCTAATGGCAAGGTGATTGGATTGAGCAAGATTCCGCGGCTGGTCGATGTATTTGCGCGGCGGTTGCAGGTGCAGGAGCGGCTTACACGACAGGTGGGCGAGGCTATTACGGAGGCGATCCACCCGCAGGGGGTGGCCGTGATCCTCGAGGCGCAGCATCTTTGCATGATGATGCGTGGTGTGGAAAAGCAACATTCGAGCACGGTGACTTCAGCCATGCTTGGAGTCTTCAAGACACAGCTGCAGACGAGGAATGAGTTCCTTTCGCTGGTTCGCCGTCAGGGCAGCAGCTTCTAGCTGCAACGACTAGACTAGTAAAGGAATGAACGGTCTTCTTGTACTCGATAAACCCTCTGGACTTACCTCGCACGATGTTGTCGCACTTGTTCGCCGCGTAACTGGCGAAAGATCGATTGGACATCTTGGAACGCTGGACCCCATGGCTACGGGTGTGCTCCCGCTGCTGCTGGGCAAGTACACTCGGCTTGCGCAGTTTTTTGGACAGGCAGAGAAGCATTATGAAGGCCATATCCGGTTTGGCTATGCGACGGATACCTTCGACGCCGAGGGCACACCTGCTGCAGCTTCGCGGCCTTTGACGCAGTCGCTGGATGAGCTGCGGGGGATGGCCACGGTTTTTCACGGTGCGATCGATCAGGTGCCGCCGGTCTACTCGGCGAAGAAGATCAATGGTGTTCCTGCGCATAAGCTGGCTCGTGCGGGCGTCGACGTTCCTGTGAAGCCGGCTCGGATTACGATCCATGGATTCGAGTTGACGTCGCTTGAGGGCGATACAGCGGCGTTTACGATGCAGGTTTCAGCGGGTGGATATGTACGCTCGGTTGCGCATGAACTTGGCCAATTGGCGGGATGTGGTGCGCACCTTTGCAGCTTGCGCCGGACGCGGGCTGGAGTCTTTACACTGGATCACGCGATTACAGTGGATGAGTTGAAGCAGGCTGCGACGCCTGCGGAGGTTGAGAGGATGCTGCCGCATCCGCGGACGCTGCTGCCGGAGATGCCCTCGGTTACGGTCGACGAGCAGATGGCCGGGCGACTGCGCAATGGGATGCAGGTGAATCTACCTGATTTTTCGCAGGCCAAGCTGGTTAAGGTCTTCACGACGCCTACGGACATGCTGGCCATTGCGCGCCGGGTTGCGGGGACGCTGATGCAGCCTATCGTTGTCATGGGCTGAGGCATTTTCTGAGATCGAGAGTGTGTTTTCCGCTGATATGATCGAAGCTATGACACAGCTTGATGTTTTGTATCAGTATGGAGCGCCTCCGACAGAGGCTGCGACGCTTGCACTGGCCAGGGTGCGCGAGGTATATGGTGTCCGGCGGGTCGAGTTCAACGAGACGGAGAAGACCGTGCGCGTGGAATACGATGCAACTCGCCTGAATGAGGCCGTGATCCACCAGTTGCTGCGTCGCGCCGGTCTCGATATTGTGGAGAAGATGCCGATGTTTGCCGCACCTGTCGAAGAGGTTGCCGCTGCACCTGCCGCAAAATAAAGTTTGCTGTCAGAAGCGTTCTTCGGTAGCTTGTTGACTAGTCACTTCCCTGCTTTCCGCGCCCGTAGCTCAGCTGGATAGAGCATCTGGCTTCGAACCAGAGGGTCGGAGGTTCGAATCCTTCCGGGCGCACCATCACTCACTGTTATCTAGAGATAAAGCCTGTATTTCACACGCTCGCGGGTTGCTGATCCTGATGAAATCCGGTATCTTTAAAAGGTTGCAACCACGCAATGTGCGCCCGTAGCTCAGTTGGATAGAGCATTTGGCTACGAACCAAAGGGTCGGAGGTTCGAATCCTTCCGGGCGCACCATAGTTTCCTCCTTCCATAAAAATTTCATCACTCTGAGCACAATCTGAAGCTGAGATTGCGACGGATTTCGAGTCGAGATTGATTGACGACCAAATTAGTCCTCAATACACTAGATAATGGAACACGGACTAATTTTGTCCGTGTGGAGATATCGACCGAGGATTGGGTTTCCAGAGCTTCGGGGGACAGCCTCAGAGAAGAGAAGCACCTTATGTTGCAGGCATTTATCATCACGCTCCGCGAGGGTGTGGAAGCGTCGCTGATTGTTGGGATTGTGTTTGCTTACCTGACCAAGATCGGGAGGGCGGAGCTGAAGCGAACCGTCTTCTGGGCGTTGGGCGCAGCACTTGCCGCGAGCGTTGGAGTGGCGGTTGTGCTGGCGCGGCTGCAGTTCAATCCGGATGTCTTTGAAGGTTGGGTAATGCTGGGAGCGGCGGCGTTCGTGATCAGCATGATCTGGTTCATGCATAAGACGGCGCGGACGATGAAGGGCTCGATTGAAACGCACGTGGCGAAGTACACGGGCGACGAGAACGGCGTGTCGAAGGTGGGGCTGTTCTTCTTTGTGTTTCTGCTGGTGTTGCGCGAGGGTGTGGAGACGGTGCTGATCCTGTCGGCCGTGACGTTGAACTCGACCGAGTTGCTGAGTTTTACGGGGACGCTGCTGGGTGTGGCGGTGTCGATTGTCTTCGGTGTGCTGTTTATCCGCGGGAGCGTGAAGATCAACCTGCAGCGGTTCTTCCGCGTGACAACGGTGATCCTTTATTTTGTGGCGTTCCAGTTGATCGTGAGCGGACTGCATGAGCTGAGCGAGAACGGCGTTCTGCCTTCGAGCACGACAGAGATGCGATTGATTGGGCCGATTGTGCGCAACGATCTGTTCTTCTTTGTGACGATGCTCGCGTTAGCTGGACTGATGATGCTGATGGAGTACAAGCGGCGTGTGCCGGTGGCCTTGGCTGCGAATGCAACGGCGGCCGATAAGCGCAGGGCCGATTGGACGCAGCGACGCGAGAAGATGTGGATGACGGCTGTGGTCGGGACCAGCTTTCTGTTCATCTTCCTTTCGACGGCGGAGTTTATCTATGCAAAGAGCTCGACTGCACTGAGCCCAACAGCTGCGGTGACACTGGTCGGCAGCCAGGTGACGGTGCCGACGGCGGATGTGAATGACGACAAGCTGCATCGCTATGGTGTGCATGTGGACGACGGCAACGGCGGCAGTGCGGAGGTGCGGTTTCTGCTGTTTCGGAAGCCGGATGGAAACATTGTCACGGTTGGGGACGCTTGCAGGATCTGCGGGCCTGTCGGGTTTTACGTCGGCAGCCAGGGGATTACGTGCAAGATGTGCGCTTCGCCTCTGAACGCGGCTTCGATGGGGCAGGAGGGCGGGTGCAATCCTATTCCGCTGAAGTCGACGGTGAGCGGTGGTCAGGTTGTGATTCAGGCAGCAGATTTGAAGACGCTGGTTCCGGTCTTCGAGCGATGAAGGCGAGGCTTTAGGTGTTCTTTCGGTTGCTGATGGAGAGCTTCAGGCGGCAGCGCCGGCGCAAGATGCTGGCGGGGCTGGCGATTCTGCTGGGCACGACGGCGGTGACCGCAATGCTCGCTCTGGCAACGACGATTGGGGATCGGATACACAAAGAACTGGCGGTGTATGGGGCGAACATTGTTGTTTATCCCAAGGCCGATCTGCTGGATGTGAAGGTGGGTGGGGTGGATGTGAAGCCGGCTTCGGGTGGGGCTTTTCTTCGCGAGAGTGATTTGAAGAAGCTGCGCGGTATTTTTTGGGCGAACAACATTACCGGGGTTAGCCCGGAGCTGCCGGTACGTCTGCTTGGAGCAACGGCGTTGGGCACAGTTGTGGACGCTACGGCGACGGGGCTCTGGTTCAACCACGCACTCAGCGACGGCGGGCCGGCTCTCACGACAGGAGCGGTCATGCTGCATCCGTGGTGGAAGATTGAAGGAGCGTGGCCGCAAGAGAGCGCGACCACTTTCTCTGCATCTGAGGCTGTGGTTGGAAGCGCCCTCGCGTCGCGTCTCGGACTAAAGATCGGGGATGTCATCCATACATCTTTCTCCACTGCTACGGAGACCGCGTCTAACGCCTTTACCCTGCGTGTGACTGGAATTGTCGCCACCGGCGATGCTACCGATGAGCAGATTCTGCTTCCTCTTGCAGCGGCACAAAAAATCGCTGGACTACCCGATGCTATACGCCGCGTCCAGGTAAGTGCGCGGACTAAGCCTGAGGATGCGTTTGCGCGCACAGATCCTGATTCACTTTCTCCCAAGCAGCGGGAGATTTGGTACTGCAGACCGTATGCGAACTCGATTGCTTACCAGATTCGCGAGGCGATCCCGGGGGCGCAGGCGGAACAGGTTCGACGTGTTGAGCAGAGCGAGGGAAATGTGCTGGCGCGCATCAGTGGGTTGATGTGGCTGGTGAGTGCGGCGGCTTTGCTCGCGGCGGGGTTTGCCGTGAGTGCGGCTATGGCGACGGCTGTGCTCGAACGGCAGGGGGAGATTGGTTTGATGCGGTCGCTTGGGGCAAGCAAGGGGGCGATTGCGCTGTTGTTTTATGCGGAGACAGGGCTGCTGGCAGTGTTTGCCGGGGCGCTGGGATATCTGATTGGATCAGGACTCGCGGCATGGTTGGGGGCGAGGATATTTGCGGGTGATGGCGCTGGTGCGGGGTTTGCGGTGTTGAATCCTGTGCTGCTGCCGGTGGTCGTCGCGCTAGCACTGGTGGTGGCGATAGCGGGGAGCACGCCTTCGATTCGGGCAGCGCTGCGGATGGATCCCTCGGCGATCCTGCGGGCGGACGCGTGAAGAATCAGTTGAATTTTTGGAGGATGTTGCGGCGGTCTCTGGTGCATCGGAGGGCGCGGAGCTTGTCGGCGCTGGTGGCCATGACGGTGTCGGCTGGTGTGGCTACGGCGCTGCTTACGCTGTATGCGGACCTCGACGCTAAGCTGCATAAGGAGTTTCGGAGCTTTGGCGCGAATGTGGTGGTGACGGCTCCTGGCACGGCGGCGTTGCCAACGGATGCGCTTGCGCAAGTGCAACAGGCGGCGGGGACGGATGCGCTTGCTGCGGAGTTTGGGTATGCCGTGGCTACGACGGATCGTGGTACGTCGGTTGTAGTTGCGGGGACGGACTTCGATGCTGTGAAGCGTCTGAATTCATGGTGGCAGGTGGATGCATGGCCTGCGGCTATGGACGCGAATACTGCGCTGCTGGGTCAAAGAGCGGCTGACTTTATTGCGGATAAGAAGGCTGTGACGCTGAACTTTGCGGGACGTCCGGTGACACTGCATGGGGCTGGACGGCTAAGGACCGGAGGCGATGAGGATAGCCGGATCTATATGCCGGTGGCGACTTTTACCGCCTGGACAGGCGGGAAGCCGACTGTGATTGAGGTACAGGTTCCGGGTGGAGCGGCGAGCGTTGAGGCTGCGATGGGACGGATAAGATTGGCGCTCCCGGAGATGAAGGTTGAGCCGGTGCGGCAGTTGGTTGAGGGTGAGTCGAGGATCGTGGATCGGACTCATGCGCTGATGTATGGGGCGGTGTTGCTGATTGCTTTGACTGTCGCGGTGAGTGTGCTGGCGACACTTTCGGCGAGTGTGCTGGAGAGGCGACGGGACTTTGCGTTGATGAAGGCGTTGGGTGGGTCGCAGGCGCAGTTGCTGGGGATGTTTCTGCTGGAGGCTGTGGTGCTGGCGCTGGCGGGGGTGGTTGCGGGGTTTGTGGTTGGATCGGCTGCGGCGTGGGGGATCAGCCAGTTGAATTTTCATACGGCTTCCCTGCCCCGGTTGCGTGTATTGCCGATGGTGCTTCTGCTGAATATTTTGATTGCGGCGCTGGCGTCTATTTTTCCGGTTCGTGTTTTGCGTGGGTTGCAGCCTGCGGCGTTGTTGAAGGGGGAATGAGATAGTTGAAGGGGAGAGAGTTTGTGATGGATAACCCGATCGACCTGGAGACGCGGCCTGATTGCGCTGTGATTTCGCTGCATGGCGTAACGCGTGAGTATGCGGGACACGGCGGTGTAGTGCGGGCGCTGGACCATGCGGCGTTTACGATTGTGGCGGGAGAATGGGTTGCTATTACGGGGCCTTCGGGGTCGGGTAAGAGTACACTGGTGAATTTGATTGGGTGTCTCGATCGGCCGACTGCGGGTGAGTTGAAGATCGATAATGTGAACGTGGATACGATGTCGGCTACGGAGCTGGACCGGTTTCGCGCTGATAAGATTGGGTTTATCTTTCAGCAGTTTCATCTGATTCCTTACTTGTCGGCGCTGGAGAATGTGATGCTGGCGCAGTATTTTCACTCGATGACGGATGAGACGGAGGCGCGGGCGGCACTGGAGCGGGTTGGGTTGGGGAAGCGGGCGGAGCATCTGCCGAGTGAGCTTTCGGGTGGGGAGCAACAGAGGGTTTGTATTGCGCGGGCGCTGATTAATAATCCACCGATCTTGCTTGCCGATGAGCCTACGGGAAATCTGGATGCGGCTAACCAGAAGATAGTAGCGGAGTTATTGCAGGACCTGCACCGGAACGGGCACACGATCGTAATGGTGACGCATGATCCGGAGATGGCGGCGCTGGCGCAGAGGAAGATTGCGCTGAGCCATGGGAAGGTTTTTTGTCATCCTGTGGGTGGGCCTGTGGTCACTTTGCGGCGGTAATTTTTGGGCGTGGTGGATTGGCGTTTTTGCTGGGGGTTTTGGAGGAAACGGGTGTTGGACGTGGTGTTTTTGTGGACAGCTTGAGGTGGAATGGCTGGCAAAGATGGAATGTGAACTGTCGTTTTTAGAGCGACGGTTTTTATGCAGCAAATCTGTGGAAATCTCAAAATAATTCAATGGCTGCTCTAGCCTATGTGGTTGCAGCAGATGGGGTCGTCGTCATCATCGTCGTGATGGACTCGCCGTCTCTTTTTGTGGTGCGGCTTGGATGGAGTCGATGGAGCGGCAGCTGCAGGCGGTGGACAGGTACGAATGCGGAAGGCCAAGGCGATGTCGTTGGGCGCGATGGCCGGCAAGGTGATAGCGAGGCCGTAGGGATGCTGCTGGTAGGTTAGCGGCTGGGGAGAACCGAGGAGATCGACGGAGCAGATGGGAGCTGTCAGGTAAGGGTTGGCGGTGTAGAGGGTTTTGAGGATCAGCTTGCCGTCGGTCGGCCAGCCGAGAACGGTGGCGTAAAGAGTGGTGGGCTGGCCAGCGATGGGCGTTGCGACGGTGTAACGAATGTCGTCGGCGGTATAAGTCTGGATGTCGTGATCTTTTTCGGTTGAGTTGCTGGGAGCCTTGGTGGGGCCTTCGCCGAAGACGATGAAGGGACGGGTGTTGTAGATGGATTCGCCGTTGACTCGCATCCAGTCGCCTATTTGAAGAAGGACGGTGCGGGCCTGGTCGGGGATGGTGCCGTCGGCTTTGGGCCCAACGTTGAGGAGGAGATTGCCGTTTTTGCTGACGGTATCGATGAGTTGGTGGATGAGGGATTTGGCGGTGCGGTACTCGTCGTTTTCGACGTAGCCCCAGGAGTGGATGGAGATGGAGGTGTCGGTCTGCCAGGGGAGGAGACGGACGGTGTCGAGCTTGCCGCGCTCGATGTCGAGGGTGGCGACGTTGGCGGGCATGTCCTCCTCTTTGTAGGTGAGGACGGGGTTGAGGTTCCGGCTGTCGCGATGGTTGCCGTTTCTGCGGGCGTAGGTGTTGTAGTAGTAGGCGGCGAACTGCTGGAGCGCGGGCTGGAAGGTGGGCTGGCCGATCCACCAGTCGAAGTAGAAGAAGTCGGGATGGTACTTGTCGACGAGCTCGGTAGAGCGGGCGAGCCAGTCGTCGATGTAGGCCTGGTTGGGCGGGAGCCAGCGCTCAAGGTGTTCGGGATCGGGGTAGGTGGTGTCGGTGGCGCCGTCGGGGTTGGGGAGACGCATGGGCATGGCGGGGCCGTAGAGGCCGGCGGCGGCGGGGTCCTGAACGTCGGAGGGGAAGGTGCGGCCGAGACCGTACCACCACCAGTGTTCGGCGCGGTGTGAGGAGACGCCGAAGTGGAGGCCGCGAGCGCGGGTGGCTTCTTCGAGTTCGCCGACGATGTCGCGGTGCGGGCCGAGGCGGGCGGCGTCCCAGGTGGTCATGTCGGAGTCGTACATGGGGAAGCCGTCGCTGTGCTCGGCTACGGGGACGATGTATTTGGCTCCGGCGCGGGCGAAGAGGCTGACCCAGCCGCTGGGGTTGAAGTGTTCGGCGTGGAACATGGGGATGAAGTCTTTGTAGCCGAATTTGGATTGCGGACCGTAGGTAGCGACGTGGTGTTGGAAGGCGGGGTCGCCGGGAACGTACATGTTGCGGGAGTACCACTCGTTGGCGAAGGCTGGAACGGAGTAGACGCCCCAGTGGAGGAAGATGCCGAATTTGGCGTCGCGGAACCAGTCGGGGGCCTGGTAGCGGGAGAGCGAAGTCCATGTGGGCTGGTAGTAAGGGGCGTGCGACGACTTGTTGGTGGCGTGGACCTTCGCGACCTGGCGGGCAACGTTGGCGGAGAGGCTGGGAGGTTCCGGAGACTGGGCAAAAAGGGCAGGCGTAAGAACAAGGAGCGTGACGATGGAGAAAAGGTGCCTCACCGCCTCACGATAGCAGAGCGAGAGAGAGTTTTTACAGGACTGAACATTTTTGGCGTGAAGAAGCTGTGCTTGTGGCGTACTATTTTGTGCAAGAAGGCCGCCAGGAGGCCGACCGTGTCGAAGAGCGTGTTACGTGTGGTGCTGACGATACTGATGTATGCGGGAGTTGTAATCTTCCTCGTGCCCTACTTTGTAGGAATGCTTACGGCGGGTGTGGGCTTGATGATTGGTGGAGCTGCACTTGCCGTGGTGTGTGGGTTGTTGCGGTGCTATCTGACAGAAGGCGACTGCGGGCGAATACCCCATAGTGGCCGGGACTGGTGACGGTTCGGAATAATCTGGACGATCAGGAATAAAATATTGGCACGAGATGGCCATCCGCAAAATTGTTCATATCGACATGGACGCGTTCTATGCCTCTGTCGAACAGCGGGATGATCCGCAGCTCCGTGGCAAGCCTGTTGTTGTCGCATGGCGAGGTAACCGCTCTGTCGTCTGCGCGGCATCGTACGAAGCGAGACAATTTGGCGTGCGTTCGGCCATGCCTGCGGTTCGTGCGGAACGCCTGTGTCCGGAGGCGATCTTCGTGCCTCCAGACTTTACGCGCTATCGAGCGGTTTCGCGCCTCGTCCGCGAGATATTCCTTCAGCACACTGACCTGGTCGAGCCTCTATCGCTTGATGAGGCCTATCTCGACGTAACCGAAAATAAAACGGGGCATGAGACTGCCACGCGAGTCGCACGCTCGATTCGTGAACAGATTCGCCATGAGCTGCAACTGACAGCTTCGGCTGGCGTAGCGCCGAATAAATTCCTCGCGAAGATCGCTTCGGACTGGCGCAAACCTGATGGCCTCTTCGTGATCCAGCCTGATGAGGTGAGTGCATTTCTAACTCCGCTTGCAGTGGGGCGCGTACCGGGTGTGGGCAAAGTGACGGGCGAACGGCTTGAGAGGCTTGGAGTGAAAACGGTTGGGGACTTGCGTGGGCTTGATGCATCGAACCTTGAAATGCAGTTCGGCCGTTATGGTTCGCGACTGTATGAACTTGCGAGAGGCATCGACAATTCTGAAGTAGTGGCGGACAGACCGACACAGTCCATCTCGGCTGAAGATACGTTCGAGCGCGATGTTCCTTTGATGGAGACGGAACCGATGATACGGTGTCTCGCGGAAAAGACATGGACGGCTTCCCGCAAAGAGAGGCGTATCGCTCGCACCGTTGTTCTGAAGCTGAAGACGAGCGAGTTCAAGATTCTTACGCGAAGTTATACTCCATTTTCTCCGCCCTCTTCGTGCGAAGAGCTAACCGACATCGCCCTTTCGTTGCGGGAGCGAGTAAACATGGATGTGAAGCTGCGTTTTCGGCTGGTGGGCGTCGGCTTGAGTAATTTTCGTGAACCGGAAGAGATGCCTGTCCAGTCGGGCTTGTTCGACTGAGCAACAGCAAAGTCAAAGTCCATTTTCGACCATACGTAGAAGCCGTTCTGCCAGCGCTTGAACATCGGTGGCGGAGCTTCCGCTCAGCGGCCCTTCAATGACTAAGAACGCAAGACCGTGGACAGCGGCCCAGGCGAGATACTCCGCGCCTGGTCTACGCTCCGGTGGGAGGACGCCCGCCTTTACCATCGTGTCCAAGGCAGACCCGAGCAGCTGGAATGGATTGAGGCCGCTCTTACCGGTCTTGGCAACGTCGACATCGCCCTCTACTTGATCGGGTACGGAAAACGCTGTGCGGAAGAGGCCGGTCTCTGTAAGGGCAAATTTGAGATACCCCGTGCCTACTGCACGAAGGGTTGCCCGCGCCGAAACCGCCGGTCGTCTGCTTCGTCGCACGCCGGCGATCTCAGCTTCGATGGCGAGGGCGAGTGAGGAGAGCGCAGCGGCTCTGACGGCTTGCAGGAGATCGTTGTGGCTGGAGAAATGCCGATAGGCAGCGTTTGGAGCGACCCCAGCTCTTCGCGTCGCCTCCCGAAGTACAACGGCGTTCGGGCCGCCCTTACGGGCCAATTCAATGCCCGCTTCTAAAAGAGCACGCCGCAAATCTCCGTGACGAAAGGTCTTTCGAACAGGAGGTGAAGTTTTTCGTGTGATGCTCATCGCTTCTTGTGGACAGTGTATATTTCGTCTGCTATTTTGTTGTGGACGATGTACACATTAGCAGGATGAAGTTGAGAAGGCGAATCATTTTTCAAAGGAAAAGATATGAGCCGAGTACGAGTTCTGGTTGGTACGCGTAAAGGCGCGTTCCTTCTTACCGCAGATGGAACACGCAAAGACTGGTCTGTGTCTGGGCCTCATTTTGCGGGGTGGGAGATCTATCATCTCAAGGGCTCGCCGGTTGATGCTAACCGCATCTACGCCTCACAAACCTCGGGCTGGTTCGGACAAGTCGTCCAGCGTTCCGATGATGGAGGCGCCACATGGACCGCTGTCGGTAACAAGTTTCTCTACGACGGTGTCGCGGGCACGCACCAGTGGTACGACGGCACACCACATCCGTGGGAGTTCAAGCGTGTCTGGCACATTGAGCCTTCGCTCACATGTCCGGATACTCTCTACGCCGGAGCCGAAGATGCGGCGCTATTCCAAAGCACAGATGGTGGCGGAACATGGGAAGAGCTGGCAGGACTTCGCAAACACGGCACGGGTCCAGCATGGCAGCCTGGCGCGGGTGGCATGTGCCTTCACTCGATTCTGCTGGATCCGACGAATCCGCAGCGGATCTTCATTGCCATCTCTGCTGCCGGAGCTTTTCGAACGGATGACGGGGGTCAATCATGGAAGCCGATCAATCGCGGTCTCTACTCTAAGTACATTCCTGACCCAACGGCTGAGGTAGGACATTGTGTGCACCATATTGCGATGCACCCTTCCCGTCCCGGCACGCTGTTCATGCAGAAACATTGGGATGTCATGCGGACCGATGATGCCGGCGAATCGTGGAGGGAGATCAGTGGCAATCTGCCCACAGACTTTGGCTTTGTGATTGATGTTCATGCTCACGAACCGGAGACACTATACGTTGTACCGATTAAAAGCGACTCCGAACATTTTCCGCTCGATGGTCAGCTCCGAGTCTATCGAAGCCGTGCCGGTGGTGACGAGTGGGAGCCGCTTACGAAGGGGCTTCCGGAGAAGAACTGTTATGTGAATGTGTTGCGCGATGCCATGGCCGTCGACTCGCTTGATTCCTGCGGCGTTTACTTTGGAACGACGGGTGGTCAGGTTTATGCTTCTACCGATGCTGGCGATACGTGGCAGGCTATTGTTCGTGATCTTCCCGCGGTGCTTTCAGTAGAGGTGCAGACGCTTTCATGAACTCAGTCGTTCGAGTAGAGCTTCCCGCTAATCTGTGTGTGCTCGCCGGTGTACCTCGCGAAGTGAAGATTTCACTGTCAGGCGCAGTAACTCAGAGAACTATTCTTGATGCGCTTGAGGCTGAGCATCCTATGCTTGAAGGGACGATTCGGGATCACTCCACGAAGCTTCGTCGTCCGTTCATCCGCTTTTTTGCCTGTGAGGAGGATCTGTCACACATGTCTCCCGATGAATCGCTTCCTGACTCGATCGTTCAAGGCAAGGAACCATTCCTTGTCATCGGAGCAATCGCGGGTGGCTAAACGATTCTTGTTATGGCGCTGTCGCTGGCACTTGAGTTGCTGGTTTTAAGTCTCGCCGATGACAGCTTGCTGTCCGGCGCTGTGGTGAGCACAATTACCAAATCGAAGACATCGTCGGGCCACTTGCCGTTGGGTAAATAGGCGGGTCGTGCTCTTCCTTGCATGAATAAGTTGTCAATAAAGAGAGTGCTGCCCTTCGCGGTGCTGGCCACGCAAAAGCGCCACAGGATAAAGGGCTTGAATTCCTCTAAAGCTCCATGGCGAATTGATGAGCGGGATCGTAGGTAGTGGGTTTGGGCTCGGTGGACAGGTCCAGGATGAGGCGCTCGAGGACGAGGAGTTTGTTGGCGGGGCTGCTGCGGAGTTCGAGGTCGGCGCGGGCTACGAGACGGATGGCTCGGGTTAGTTCGCGGCGGGATTTGTAGCGGCGGGCTTGCTTGATGAGGTCTTCGGCGGCGAAGGGAGGCATACGGAAACCTTGCCATAAGACCTGCCAGATGGCTCGGGGATCGCGGACGTTCTTCTCGGAGATGATGAGCATCTGGCGGAAGGTACGGGCGAGCATGTAGAGATGGCCGATGGCTGCGTCTTCGCCACCGTCGGAGGCGTTGAGGAGGCCGTGAAGGAGAAGGAGGGCGCGGGGGCGGTCCTTTGCGGAGATGGCGTCGGTGAGCTCGTAGAGACTGCGCTGTTTGGCGGCGAGCACCATGGTTTCTACGTCGCCGAGAGTGACACGTGCTTTTCCTTCAACGTAGAGGAGGAGCTTTTCGAACTCGCTGGCGATCAGCATCATGTCAGCGCCGAGGGCATCGACTAGCTCGCGGGCGGCGTCGGGATCGAACTTTACGTTGCGGGATTCGGCGGCGACGGCGACCCATTTGATGGCATCGTTTTCGTCGACGCGAGCGAGCTCGACGAGGCCGCACCAGTCGCCGAGGGTTTCGCGGATGCGCTCGTAGCGCTCTTTATCCTGGTAGTCCATCTTGCGGAGGTCGGTGGGGATGCGGAGATGGTCGGCGACGAAGAGGATAAGGGCCGAGGGATTGGGCGAGCGGAAGTAGGCGTCGATAGCGGCGAATTCTTCTTTTTTGCTGCCACGGCTGTAAAGGGTTTTGAGGTTGCGGACGAAGATGACCTGGAAGGGCGCCATGAGGGATGGGGTCTGGGCGCGGTCAAGGATGTCGAAGATGCTGGTCTCGGTGAGGTCGAGATCGTGGAGGCAGAAGTCGCGGGTGTCTTCGGGTGCGAGGGTGCTGAGGACGGCTTTGCGGCAGCGGTCGTAGAGGAAGACCTCGTCGCCGATGAGGACGTAGCCCGGACGGATGGTCGCGGGGGTGGCGATCTCGGCTACGAAGCGGTCGGTGGCGGCGAAGGATTTGAGGGAGGCCATTAGAACGACTCCAGCATATCGCTTACCAGGCCCTGGGCGAAGTCTCTTGCGACGCGGCTGACGGCGGGGGAATCTTCCTGGATAAAGCCGCTGAGATCCTGGGTGGATTGGTACTGCTCGCGAAAGACGATGGAGTTGTTTTGGTAGAGGGTGTGGCCGTCGTGGGCGGTGAGGACGACTTTGGCAGTGATTGTGACGAGATAGCTGGAGGACTGGCCGCTGGTGGCGTCGTAGGTGAGGGGGGCGACGGTTTGCGAGAGGATGGTGCCGCGAAGGGTGGCGTCGGCGTCGGAGGTGTCGTTGTTGAGAATGACGTATTTGGTGCGGGTGTTGAGCTCGCGGATGGTGGCCTGGGTGAAGAGCATCTCGGTGTAGAAGGCCTGGGCCTTGGTGGCGAAGATGGGGACGGCGAGGGTGCGGACGTTGGCTGGAATGTGGGTAGCGGAGCCAGCCTGATGATAGCCGCAGCCGGTGAGGCAGATGACGAGAGAGAGGGTGAGAAGACGCATGCGGCTGTTTTCTATTGTCGCATTTGACGGATTTTGTCTGGAAAAATTCTGTTGTGGTGGAATGCAGTTTTACAGGGGGGTTTTCACAAAAAGGGGTGTTAGACATGGTGTTTTTGTGGTCA
Source organism: Edaphobacter sp. (assembly GCA_035317185.1). GTDB lineage: Bacteria > Acidobacteriota > Terriglobia > Terriglobales > Acidobacteriaceae > Edaphobacter. The sequence continues at coordinate 101,338 of DATHHN010000040.1, read as the reverse complement.
GGATGTGTTGCTATGCGTGGCAAAGATGGACATTGGGACGACGCATTTTGGGTGATGAAAATAATGCAGGAATTCGAGATTATTTTGCTGGCCGTTTGGGGGATGGGTCGCTGCATGTGGGGTTGTCCATCCAGCAAGATATCGGTTCTGCCCTGCGAACAAATCCGGTCGAATTTCCTTTAATGATTTCGAGCGTGCCAAGCGGATTGGAGGTTGGGCGGGGCAAACGGGCATCTAACAAAGGGTACGCCGCACGCATATCGGAACAAGAACAGAGGTAGAGCCTTATGTATCACCATGTGAAGAAGCTGATGTACACCGTCAATATCGGAGAGCCCGATGTGAGATTCGGGAATATGCTGCTGGAGCAGTTTGGAGGAGCGAACGGAGAGCTTGCCGCGGCGATGCAGTATACGATCCAGGGCTGGAACTGTGTCGACGATCTTGGGCGCAGGGATCTATTGCTCGATATCGGGACAGAAGAACTGAGCCATCTTGAGGTTGTGGGAGCATTGATTCGAATGCACTTGAAGCCTCTGAAGACGAACCGCGAGGCGGCGGAGGCCGATCCGCTGGTAACGATTGCGGGTGGAGGCGGTGTGGCTCTGTTCGATTCGATGGGGAATCCCTGGACTTCGACGTATCTGAAGATCACCGGCGAGATGGATGTCGATTTGCGAAGCAATATTGCAGCCGAGGCGAGAGCGAAGATCGTGTATGAGCGGTTGATCGACCATACGGACGATCCGGGGACGATTGATACGCTGCAGTTTTTGATGACGCGGGAGATCACCCATATGAAGGCGTTCCAGGCAGCGTTGGAGAGTCTGGAGAAGCCGATGTTTTCGATTGGTCAGCTTCAGCCTACGCCCGGGATCGTGGATGAGTATTTCAATGGATCGACGGGTGATGGAGATGAGGGCGATACTGACATGCGTGGGCCGTGGGAGTCTTCCTATGGATTGCACGTCGTGGAGCCTCAACTGGATGCACCCGGCGGCGGGCTCTCTGTACGCGATATCAACGGGAAAATTGATGGCGAGGAGCGTGGAAAGCAGGACGATGCGCAGAAGGCGACGACCTCGCCGGGCCTGGAAGCGATTGGGAAGAACGGGGCGAGTAAGGTGAAGGGCTCAAACGGGAAGGGAGTTTCGCATCGCGCGCGATGAAGAAGGGAAAAGACAGCTTCGGCTTTTCCTTCTTAGGGCAACGAAAGAGGCAGCCTTTAACGGGCTGCCTCTTCTTTTGTGATGCTGGTTGGAAGTTATGCGGGTGAAGGTTGGCCTTCGCCGAAGCCGGGCTTGCGACCGCCCTCGGGCTTGAGGATCTTCTGGGCTTCGCCCGAGCCTGGGTCTACGCCGGAGAGCGCGGACTTGGCGGTGGGGAGTTCCTTGCCTTCGATGATCAGCTTGATCTCGGCCGCGTCCAGGGTCTCACGCTCGAGCAGGGCGGCTGCCATGCGGTGCATGATGTCCTGGTTGGTGTCGAGAATGGTGTAGGCGGACTTGTAGGCTGCGTCCACGAAGAGGCGAACCTCGGCGTCGATCTGGCGAGCGGTCTCGTCGGAGAAGTCGCGGTGTTGTGCGATCTCGCGTCCGAGGAAAATCTGCTCTTCCTTCTTGCCGAAGGTCATGGGCCCGAGACCGCTCATGCCGAATTCGCAGACCATCTTACGGGCGAGTTCGGTGGAGCGCTCGATGTCGTTGCCGGCGCCCGTGGTCATCTGCTTGAGGAAGATTTCCTCGGCGCAGCGACCGCCCATGAGGGTGGCGAGGCGGGTTTCGAGATAGTCCTTGGTGACGGTGTGCTGGTCTTCCTCGGGTAGGTAGACCGTAACGCCGAGGGCCATGCCGCGGGGGATGATGGTGACCTTGTGGAGCGGGTCGGAGTGCTCGCGGAGGGCAGAGACGAGGGTGTGACCGGCCTCGTGATAGGCGGTGACCTTCTTCTCTTCATCCGTGAGGAGCATGGACTTGCGCTCGGCACCCATCATGACCTTGTCCTTGGCTACTTCAAAGTCGTACATGTGGACGGCCTTGCGGTTGTAGCGGGCGGCGGTGAGGGCGGCCTCATTGACCATGTTGGCGAGGTCGGCACCGGAGAAGCCCGGTGTTCCACGAGCGAGGATGTTGAGGTTCACATCTTCGGCCATGGGGACCTTCCTGGAGTGGACCTTGAGAACCTCTTCGCGGCCACGGATGTCGGGACGATCGACGATGACGCGACGATCGAAGCGGCCGGGACGGAGAAGCGCGGGATCAAGGACGTCGGGGCGGTTGGTCGCGGCGACGAGGATGACACCGTCGTTGGACTCGAAGCCGTCCATCTCGACGAGAAGCTGGTTGAGGGTCTGCTCGCGCTCGTCGTGTCCGCCGCCGAGGCCAGCGCCACGGTGACGGCCGACGGCGTCGATTTCGTCGATGAAGATGATGCAAGGGGCGTTCTTCTTGCCCTGCTCGAAGAGGTCGCGGACGCGGGATGCACCGACGCCGACGAACATCTCGACGAAGTCAGAGCCGGAGATGGAGAAGAACGGGACGTTGGCTTCGCCGGCGACTGCGCGGGCGAGGAGGGTCTTGCCGGTGCCCGGAGGTCCGACGAGAAGGACGCCCTTGGGAATGCGGCCGCCGAGGCGCTGGAACTTCTGAGCTTCGCGGAGGAACTCGATGATCTCCTTGAGCTCTTCCTTGGCTTCGTCGACGCCAGCGACATCCTTGAAGGTGATCTTCTTCTGCTGCATGGAGAGGAGGCGGGCGCGGGACTTACCAAAGCTCATGGCCTTGTTGCCGCCGGACTGCATCTGGCGCAGGAGGAAGAACCAGAGGCCAAGGAGGAGAGCGAACGGTGCGAGCTGGATGAGGAAGCCAAGCCAGGCGTTTGAGTTCTGATCCTTGATGGTGATGTTGACGCCATGCTCGCGCAGGGTCTTGTACATGTCCGGATAGTTGGCCGGGATGGTGGTGTGGAACTGGGTCTTATCGTCGCGATAGTGGCCAGTGACCTCAGCGCCGTTGACGGTGACCTCGGCAACCTTGCCCTGGTCGGCGTCGTTGAGCAATTGGGTGAGGCTGATGTTTTTCTCTTGACCGGCGCCAGTGCCTTTGACGACGAACTGCCAAAGGAAGACCAGGCACGTGATCATGAAGACCCAAATCAGAATTTGTTTGACGGTCGAGTTCAAAGCGTATTTCCTCATTTTCCGGTCGACAGGAACCAGGGACGAACTGGCGACTGTTAGACCCGGGACTAAAAAACGCCAAGACGTTTGGAAGCCCCACATCATTTAGACGATAACAAGTAGAGAAGGTTCCGGGGAAGGCTATCAGAAGACGTCCAACACCACGGTAACTGCTCCTATCCGTCAGGTAATAAGATTCTACTCTTTGCCTTGGCGATTCAGGGGGCAAGAAGGGGAATGTTGATGCAACTAACGAGTAAGTGCGTGAGATAGAGGGCGGAAGGGTCAATTCTGGCGGCGGGAGAGGCGGATTTCGCGAGGAGAACGCTCGACGCGGAGGTTGTTGGAGAGCTGGAGGACGGCTCCGGTGCGAGGGGTGACGGTGGGATGGGGCTGAAATCCACAGAGAGCGAGGAGGCGGGCGGTCTCCTCGAAGCTGAGGCGGGAGCCGAGCTGGCGGGCGGCGGCGCGGAGGATGCGGCGGCGGAGTGCGGGATCGAGGGTGCGGAGGCGGTCGATTTCGATGGCCAGGGCGGATTCTCCGGGGGCGGTGCTGACGGAACGGCCTCCGCCGCGGACGGGTTTGCCGGGAAGGATGAGCTGGGGGAGGAGGCGGGAGAGCTCGGCTTGCCAGCGAGATTCTTCTTCGCGGGCCAGTTCAGCAAGGTTGGCTAAACTCTGGTCGAGGTTGGGGTTGTAGTCGCGGAGGAAGGGGAGGAGCTCGTGACGGACGCGGTTGCGGGTATAGGCGGTGTCGGTGTTGGTGGAGTCTTCGCGCCAGGGTTGATTGGCTTGGTGGAGGAAGGCTTCGATGTCGGTGCGGCGGGTATTGAGGAAGGGCCGGAGGATCTTTCCATCCCAGCGAGCAGGCTCGCTGGGGACCCCGGACTTTCCGGAGCGAGAGCCGGGGACGTTGACGAGGGGGTGGATGGCGCTGAGGCCCTCGGTCCAGGCGCCGCGGAGGAATTTCATGAGGACGGTCTCGGCCTGATCGTCGAGGGTGTGGGCGGTGAGGACGGAGTCGGCCTGGCCGGAGGCGATGAGGGAGTGGAAAAAGTCGTAGCGGACGGCGCGGGCAGCTTCTTCGATGGTCTCGCCGGTTTGGGCGACGCGGGCGGGAATGTCGGCCCGGTGGATGTGGAGGGGAATGTCGAGACGGGTGCAGAGGTCTTCGACAAATTGCTGGTCAGCGGTGGATTCTTCCCGGGGACGGATGCCGTGGTCGACGTGGGCGGCGCTGAGGCCGACGCCGAGGGAGTCGCGGGAGATGGTGTTGGCGGCGTGGAGGGTGAGGAGGAGGGCGACGGAGTCTGCACCGCCGGAGATGGCGACGCAGACGCGGTCGCCGGGTTTGATATTGAAACGGTCGAAGGCGAGCGATGAAGAAGGCATCGAGTCCATGTTAGCTGGTGTGAGTCCCTATACTTGTTCCATGTTCGAGACAAGATTGGCGATGGCTACCGATGCGGAGTTGATTGGAGAACAGCGGCGCAGAATGTTTCTGGACTCAGTGGAGACGACTGAAGCGCAGATGGAAGCGATGATCGCGAAGTTTGTTCCCTGGGTGCGAGAGAAGCTGGAAGACGGCAGGTATGTTGGGTGGCTCACATCGAAAGACGGGCGCGTGGTCGCTGGCGCGGGGATGTGGCTGATGGAGTTTCCGCCGCACTGGATGCATGAGGAGGCGGTGCGGGCTTATCTGCTGAACTTTTATGTCGATCCGGAGTTTCGCGGGCAGGGGCTTGCCGTTTCGCTGCTGAGGACGGTTGTAGACGAGACGCGGAGACGAGGGATCAAGGTGGTTTCTCTGCATGCGTCGAAGTATGGAAAACCGATATATGAGCGAAATGGGTTCGAGCTTTCGAACGAGATGATCCTGCGGCATTGATGGGATTATTCTGGGTCCGCTGCCCTTGGGAGATGTGATGCACGCAAGACGAGAGGAACTTTCGAAACCTGCCTGGAGCAGCGATCGGCTCGACTCTGGAATTTCACCCGAGATTGAAGATCCCTATTACGACGCGGACCTGGAGGCATGGGTGTTGAGCAGGCATGCCGATGTGCTGGCGGCGTTCCGCTCTTCGGGACTTTGGCCTGCAGGGGCCAATAGCAAGAAGAAAGTTGAGCCTCCAAACGAGAAGGCTAATTTGGAGATGCGGGCGGATACCGTTGAGGTGCTTTCTCAGGCGCAGTTGAGGGAGTGGCGCGAACGCATGACGCCAGTGGCCAGGGATCTGATCGCCGGATTGCCCACAGGCGAGACGGTGGATCTTGTTGTCAGATGTGCGCGGCCATTGTGTCTTACGCTGGCGGCGATGGTAACGGGAGTTGATCCGGAAGATGCCGAGCGTCTTCGACGGGTTGCGGAGCCTGTGTCCGCCTCTGCTGCGGAGCCATATGACCAGGAGCTACGCACCACAGCGAGCGCTGCCAATGTCGAGCTGCGGGGATGCTTCCACTCCGGACCTGAGCCGTTGCGCGACTCTGGATTTGTCGCTCTTTCGCATACGATGCCCAGCTTGTTGGGGAATGCGTGGTACGCGCTGCTGCAGCATTCGAAGGAGTGGAGACTGCTGCACGAGCAACCAGAGTTGATGGAACAGGCAATGGAGGAGTTGCTGCGTTATGCCGGCGCCGCACGAATTCTTTTTCGGAGAGCGACAGAGGACGTTGATTTGAATGGCGTCGCTATACGAAAGGGAGAGCGGATTGTGTTGAGGATCTTTGCCGCAAATCGTGACCCTGAAAGGTTTTCTGACCCGGACCGATTTGACGTGATGCGCCGTGGAACGGGACAGCTTGCCCTGGGCGCAGGGCCTCACGCGTGCGTGGGTGCCAGCTTGATTCGAATGGCTGCGGTTACCATTACACGACCGTTACTGGAGCGGTTTGCATGGGCGAACCTTGTGGAGGCGGTGGAGTGGAAAGGTGGATCGGGTTTTCGCACACCGGTGTCGCTGCTGGTTCGACTGGGTGAAACATCAATTTGAACCTGAACGCGAAGGTGATGGTTGCGAGTCTTGTATACTCCGGTGGTTATGCGAGTTTTTGTCATTCTTCCAGCAGCAGGTATCGGAACGCGGATGGCCGCGGGTGGTGCGTCGACGACCGCGCCGAAACAGTTTCTTGAGATCGGCGGCGTGCCGGTGTTGATTCGCTCGGTGAGGGCCTTCCTGGCTGTGCCTCGGGTGGACGCGGTCTGCATCGCGGTTCGCGGGGTGGAGCGGGAACGGGTGGAGGCGCAGGTAGCGGAGTACAAGCTGGGCGCGCGGGTGCATATGGTGGAGGGCGGCGACCACCGGCAGGAGTCGGTTGGCAATGCGCTAGCTGCCCTGGAGTGCGACGACGACGATGTGGTGCTGGTGCATGATGCGGTGCGGCCGCTGATCGATCCGGCGACGATTGAGCGGACGATCGACGCGATCGTGCAGCATGGTGCGGCTATTGTGGGGCTGCCTGCCGTGGATACGATCAAACAGGTGGAGCGGACGGCCGATGGCGCGATTGTGACGGCGACGATTCCGCGGGAACGGGTTGTGCATGCGCAGACTCCGCAGGGGGCACTGTTTGGTTTGCTGCGACGGGCTTTTGTTGAGGCTGAGGCGGATGAGTTTGCCGGGACCGATGAGGCTAGTCTGCTGGAACGGGCGGGGATTGAGGTGTCTGTGGTGCCGGGGTCGGCGAAGAACTTCAAGATTACGCAGCCGGGGGATATTGAGCTGGCGGAGTTTTATCTGGGGCGGGCGACCACGGATTTGCGCGGATGAGAACGGATACAAGGCTAAAGACGGATGAAAAGCCAGATATGCGTGAAGGGGTGTTTCGTGGACTGCATTCTGGGGTTACGGAAAAGATTTTAGAGGTGTTTTTTTGAGGTTTAACGAGCTCGGCAGTGGGTTTCTTGAGAGTGTTTACCACGAGGCTCTGAGGATTGCTTTGGTACAGGCTGGGCTTCGAATTGCTTCTCAGGTAGCGGTTCCGGTGCATTTTCGCGGCGAGATTGTTGGGAACTTTCGTGCGGATTTCGTTGTGAACGATTGCGTTCTTCTGGAGTTAAAGGCTATTCCGGCTTTTGATCGGGAGCATGAAGGACAAATTCTGCATTATCTTCGAGCTACGAGCTTTGAGGCTGGATTGCTTTTAAACTTTGGCCCCAAGCCACAGGTCAAGCGGTTCATACTGGAGAACGACAAGAAAAAGACCCGCATCCTTCCGCGTGAATCGACGGTTGGAGCGCTAAGGAATCACGAATGGGCATGAGAATTGGATATGGGTTTGACTCGCATGCATTTAAGCCGGGCGTGCCGTTGGTGATTGGCGGGCTGGCGATTGAGCATCCGGAGGGGTTGGCTGGCCACTCGGATGGGGATGTGCTGCTGCATGCGATTACGGATGCTTTGCTGGGTGCAGTTTCGGCGGGCGATATCGGTACATTCTTTCCGCCTAGCGATCCACGGTGGAAGGGCGCGGCTTCGAGTGTGTTTCTGCAGACGGCGCTGGAAGAGGTGGCGACAGCAGGGTACAAGATCGTCAATATCGATACCGTGCTGGTGATGGCGAAGCCGAAGATTGTGCCGATTGCCGGTGAGCTGAGGGAGAGTGTAGCCGCACTGCTGGGAGTGAAACCGGGTGAGGTCGGAATCAAGGCCAAGACGCCCGAGGGGTTGAACCAGGACCATGTTGCGGTAGCTCATGCGACGGTGTTGCTGGAGAGCGTCACACTGGTCGACCCGCCGGCACGGATGGTTGCGGTGGCGGATGTCGAGGATGAGATCGATCAGGTGGTGAAGGGCCTTGTAGGTGGATCGCGCGATGTGTCGGCGCTAGGGCGGAAGATGCCTACGTTTGATACGGACGACCTGACGTAGTGGCTCGACGAGTGTTGGACCGATCACGGATTCAAACAGATGCACACGGATTTTCTGGATGGTGATTATGCAGGGATTGCTTCGTCTTGGTGTGGGAATGTTGCTGGTTGGTGGCTCATGCGCTGCATTGGGGCAGACGGTGAGTCAGGCTAGTTTGCAGCCTCGAACGAGTGGGGCTGTAGCTTGCGCGCCGACGGGTGATGCGACGTGGCTGACTCCGGCGGAGAAGACTTGTTATGCAACGACTCCGGATTATGACGAGACGATGGCTTACCTGAAACGTGTGCAGGGGGCGGCTTCGGGGGAAGTTCGGATTGAGCCGTTTGGGAAGACGGGCGAGGGGCGAGAGCTGGATATTGTGGTGGTGTCGCGGGATGGGAATTTTGACCCGGCGGCGATCCATGCGGCGAAGCGGCCGATTGTGCTGGTGCAGAACTCGATCCATGCGGGTGAGATGGATGGCAAAGATGCTTGTCTTGCGTTGCTGCGGGACATGGTGATATCAAAGGCGAAGGCGGGGCTGCTGGAGCGTGCGGTGTTTGTGTTTATCCCGATGTACAACGCGGATGGGCATGAGCGGCGGGGCGCTTATAACCGCATCAATCAGGATGGGCCGGCAGAGATGGGATGGCGCGGTAATGGGACGAACCTGAATCTGAACCGCGATTATCTGAAGGCCGATACGCCGGAGACACGGGCGTTTATGGCGATGTTTCATCGATGGCTGCCGGATTTCTTTGTCGATGACCATGTGACGGATGGCGCGGATTATCAGTACGACGTGACGTTCACGATTGATGACGGGCCGAATGTTCCGAGTGGAACGGCGAAGTGGGTGCATGAGGTTGCGACACCGACGCTTGAGAAATATGTGAATGCACATGGGCATTTGGCTTCGCCAACTTACATTAATCTGGTGAATGACAATGATCCGTCGGAGGGGTTGGGGTTCAATGACGATCCGCCGCGGTTTTCGACGGGGTACATGATTCTTGAGGGGCGGCCAGGAATGCTGGTCGAGTTGCATATGCTGAAGGACTACAAGACTCGGGTGACTGGGAATTACGAGATTCTTGCAGGGCTGCTGGAGTTACTGAATCGCGATGCGGATAAGGTGATTGCACTGAATGCTGCGGCAGATAAAGAGGCCGAGGAGATGGGAGCGCATCCGCTGAGCAATGTGAAGTATCCGCTGGCGTTGGGATGGAGTGGACAGACGACGCCGTTTTTGTTTCGCGGGTATGCGTTTCGAAGGTCGCTGAGCGAGGTTTCGGGTGCGATGCGGGTGGAGTATTCGCATGAACCATGGAATGTTTCGTTGCCGTTTCAGACGGGCGCCAAGGTGACGTCGGAGACGACGCTGCCCGCGGCTTACATTATTCCGGCGCAATGGGTGAAGGTGATTGATGTGCTGGCGGCGCACCAGGTAGTGATGGAGCGGACAACGGCTGCATGGACGGGCGATGTGGAGACTTACCGGTGCGCCGGGATGACGTGGCAGGATCCGCCGTTCGAGGGGCGGCATCCTACGTTCAATGGCGAGGCGTTTCGGAACCCGGGCAAATTTGGGAGCTGCGTGCTGGTGAAGGAACGGATGAGCTTTCCGGCTGGGTCGGCGGTGGTGCGGTTGAATCAGCGACTGTCGAAGGTTGCGGTGGAATGGTTGGAGCCGGCGGCGCCTGATTCCGCGCTGCAGTGGGGATTCTTCGACTCGACCTTCGAACAGAAGGAGTATGGCGAGGCGTATGTGCTGGAAGCTCTGGCGCGAGAGATGATGGCGAAAGATCCTAAGCTGAAGGCCGAGTTTGAAAAGAAGGTAGCGGGCGATCCTGCCTTTGCGGGGAATCCTTATGCCCGGCTTAGCTTCTTCTACGAGCGGTCGCCGTGGTATGCGGCAAATCGAGTTGGGCTGTATCCGGTGGGTCGGCTGGGAAGCCTGGATGGGGTGCCGGTTGGACGTTGACGGGATCTTCAGCCGAGGGTAGACGATCCAACCTTACTGCACTCGGCTGAAGACAGTAACTCCGCTGTCGAGAATCGAGAGCAGGAATGGCGAAGGCTGACCTGCCGCTTCGGTGAACTCCTCGCTGGAACAAAACACAACATCCACGCGCGGGAAACAGTTGGCAGTCAACTGACGGGCACGTCGTTGATGGATTCCCGGATTGCCTTCCAGATTCGCGACTACTAATAGGTCGACATCGCTGTGGGCATTGTTTATGCCTTTGGCATACGAGCCAAAGACAATGATTCGCTCAGGAGCGAACGCACGGACCAGTCGCTCGATCGTTCGCTCTACCAGCGGGGGCAATGTCATCGTCATCTCAACTCACCTGAAAATTGACCAGCAGGAAGATGTCGCCGAGATCATTCTTTCCCAGCGAATGGAAGTCGGAAGCCGCCTGTCTGCGGATCTTAAATGTCCACGAACCGGGGGGCGTGTTCGGGGGCGGTACAAGCGTGGCTGCGCAGATGTTCGGCTCCGATGCGCCTGTTACGGGCGCCATTACAAGATCCGCGCCGGGTAGGGGTGCCTGCGGCTCCAGAACAAAGCTGCCAGGAACCCACGAGACGGCCAGCACCGTGATGCCGGTGACGGTGATCGTCTTGCCGCGCGCCCAGGATGGGAACTTCGCCGCAGAGACTGACAGTGTCAAGGTTTGATCGGCGCCTGCTGCTGGAGTAGCGAGGAAGCTTGACCAGGGCGATATCGGGTACGGATTGGTCGCAGTTGCTGCCGGTGCCGAAAAATCGTTTTGGGCACTGAATACCTTGATGCCGGAGGTCGGTAGGTTGGAGAGATTATTTGTCTCGGCGGCGGTTCTAAGAGCATCGCCGCCATCCACGGCGGTGTAGTAGAGATGCAGTACGACGTCGCCCACTGCCGTGAGATCGATCTCGTTGTTGGCAGAAGGCATATCCAGACGCCAGGAACTGATCGCGCCTGCGTTCTCAAAAGGAAGATACCGCTGATCGGAGAGGTTGTTATTCAGAGCAGTCAGGAAGAGGCCCGGATCATCCTGTGCATTGCCGAGAACGATCTTCTGCGGAATGCCTGCGTAGGCATATTGGAATCGGGAGTCGGAACCAACGGGACTTTCAGGATAGCCAGCAGCTGTATCGGTCGAGACGCGAACCTTGTTGTTGACCATTGTCAGAGTGGCTTTGACATTGTCGAATTTGCCGGGGCTTGGATAGACGACGGTTACGCTTACGCGGAGCAGGTGTCGGTTGTAATGGCCTGGATAATCGTTGTCGAAGAGTGATTCTTGTAGATCGAAATCACACGATCCTGTGACCAGAAGCTTTTGCAACGCCGTCGGATCGATTGCTGCGAGGGAGACGAAGCGGCTAATTTCGTAGCGCCGCTTGTTCTCGTCCAGATACGACGACTGCATCCGCCGCAGATCGTGATTCAATGTTTCGCCCGCCAGAAGACCCTTGTGCAGACTATCCCAGTAACCGAACTGAATGAAGGAGCTGTCCTGAATTCCGAGTTCGAAGCGGTAGCACTTCTCTACCTGCTTGCAGAGCCGATAGGCGAGCTTGTAACTCTGGAAATAGGTGTCGGAGAGTTTGCCCACCATCCAGTCATAGAGATCCTGGTTGGTGAATTTGCTGGTGAGAAAATCGAGCTGCTTCTGCAGCTGGTCATTTTGCAATTGATGGTTAATCTGATTTTGCTGCGCGATCTCCAACGCAAGCTGCGCGCCGGCAATCTGGCGATTGGTGTGTTCGATGTCTGTTTGCGCCTCCGAGGCCTTTTCCGCCCAGTCATCTTTGGTGTGTTGAAATTTTCCAATGGAAGTAGAGAGGCTCGCGCCTTTGTCCAGCGTGTCGGCGATGGCCTTTACAGCGGCTGCGGCTGCCTGACCGGCGTGGCCGAAGTTGAGGCCGCCCTCTTTCATATCCGCTTCAGGGGTGCCACCGAATCCGCTGATACCCAGAGTAAAGAATGGAATGAGGTGTGCGCCCGCAGCCAGAGATTCAATAAGCGCAATACTCGCGTTCAGGGTAAGAGAGGCGATAGAGAGGCCCATCGCTGTGTATTCGGCGGCGTTGATAGTACCGTCGCGCTGGGTCTGATAGTAGGATACGCGCTGGTTTCCAAGATCGAGATTTGCCTGCAAAACTTCGATGGCGTTTTGCGCCTGTTCAATCTGCCACTCAAAGATCTGGTCGGCTGCCAGCAACAGCTGCTGCTGATTCGTTGCGGTGAGGACGGCGAGTTGATCAGCATCGCTCTTCTCAACGGCAGAGAGGAGGAGCGCGCCGTATGCACGAACCGCGTTTACAAAATCCAGCGCCTGAGGATATAGCGCGGTGAAACGGTAGTTCGGTAGCGCCGTCGTAACGTCGGTGAGTACACTGCCGATATCCACTCCGGCGGCGCTCGCTTTGATCAGCAGGCCAGGATCGATTGGCGCATCGAACAACGCGAGTTGCAACTCCTGTCCCTGGATGTTCTGGCAATGCCGCAGTTTAAAGAGCCGGTCAGCGACCGTGGTCCAGTAGCCCAACAGTTGATCGTTCGGCGGAATCTTGAAGTAGAAGGTCTGTGGCGCCGGCATGGCTCCATCGCCGTCGCCGGGGGCTCCGCTTGAGCCGCCGATGACGTTCTCGATATCCACCATGGCGTTTGCGAAGGCATCGAGTTTGGGCTCGAGCTGGTCGTAGGACTCGTCCGCGTGTTGCGGTGGCGTGACGGCGGCGGGCTGCGGTCCGAGAATCTCCGCCGCGATGACATAGAGTAACGTTGCTTCGCTCAGCGCTTCGCGAGATTCAGTGGCAAACAGATTGTCTGCCCACGCGATCAGGTTATCCAGATACGACATCACTGTGCGTTTCATGTAAGCGACAGGACGTTGGTCTGCCAAGAGGAATGGATTGAACGGATCGTTGCGCCAGCTTTCGACCTGAGCGATGGCGTTCGGATCGCCCTGGTTGACCTCGACCAATAGATTGTTAATGCGCTGGGAGAGGATATCTGCGCTCGTCAGGTCGTACAGCGGCTTCGGGATCCAGAAGCGTTTGGGCGCCGGATCGGTACCCGGTCTGGTCGGATCGAAGATGTAGTGGAACCACGCCAATGCATCCTCGAACTGCTGGTTCTGGCTGAGCAGCTCGGCGGTATACAGCGGGATGTGGAAGAACAGTTCCCAGTTGTATACCGAGAACGAGGCGTCGTAGTTGAAATCGAGATACTCTCGATCCTGGCCGGTTACGTCATCGTGATCCCAGCGGACCCGCGACGCCACCGGTTGATAGGTGTTCTTGAAGCTGAAGACATCCGAGCCGCTCGGGTCAATCTGGTCAGGGTTGAGTTGCAAGTTGCGGTCATACAGCAGCGGGAAGCCGCCGCTGCCCAGTTGGTGCCAGAAGAGCCGCGTGAATGCATGATGGAAGCGATGGAAGAAATATCGAACTTCGAACGGCACATTGCCGGGATTCGAGGGAACCACGGGTGACCACGTACTGCCCGTCTCATAATATTTCTGGCTCTCGACGTAGTAGCAGCGCCGATTGTCCTGCAAAAAGAAGTATGACGAGGGATCGAAATTCAAGTCCGTCGTTGGGCCGACGACGCGGAACGGCTGGGGCACAGTATTCAGCAACGGACCCACGTTTTGCTGCAGCGCTCCCGTTGAAGTGAAATTGAGCGGCAGAGTCGGATTGCCACCTCCATTGGGGTCTGCTGCTTGAGAAGCAAGCGCGCCAGCCTTTGGAATCAGTCCGGGTTCGCTCGCAAGATTGGGGTCTGCCTGATTATTCGGCAGCGGCAATAAAACCTGCGCATCGGGACCATAGGTTGCCTGCGCATGCTGAAGCAGTGCTGTACCCACGAAGTAAGAACTTCCATCTATGCTTTGATTGGGAACCTGCATGTTGCGCAATTCGAGGTCGCCGAACCTGCCGTCGAAGACCGCACGGCCCAGGTGAGCCGCAGTCGTTTCATCGACACCCAGAATGACGTTGGCCGACGGGTTTCCAAGCCAGCCAAAATTCCAGACGTTGTAATCGCCCAGGCGAAAGACATCCACGAACAGGTTGGCGCCCAGACCTGGTGTAGGCGCTGGAGTCTGGACCTTAAGCGTGTAGAACGCTTCCACAGTCTTCGAGTCACTCACAGAATTGGAATCGACAGGCGGCTTGTCGAAGAGCTTGCCCTTTGCTGTCTGAGCTGGAGCCCAAGTTCCATTGCGGAAGATGGTGAAATTAACACCAAGACTCGCATACCTCGAAACTTCCTGACTGGGTGGACTCGATGACTGTTGCGCAGCAGGCAGTTGTTGATGCGGCTCGTTGGTGATCTTCACATCGAGCCAAAATAGGCAGATGCGGCTACGGTAGATTGCCGGAACCACCTGATGCGCTTTGATATCGATCGGAATCTGCGTCCATCCCGTCCACGCACCATCAATGAGCGAACGTAGATAGAACACAGGCGGGTCAGCCAAGCTGCGTCCAACCACATGGATCGCTCCCGTCACCGGGTCTTCGCAGGTGCCGGTGACCTGCAGGCGAGCGAGGCCATCCAGGCGATCGATGTAATTGAGCGCAACTGTTTCGAGATAATCCCTTGTGCTGTCGCCTTGATGAATCTCCTGTTCCAACTTCTGGTAGATCTCAGTGCGATTAGTTCGTTGCGATTCGATCAGCCAGTTCTCTGGAAAGAGGAAGACTTCGCGGTTTGCCTCCCAGATGCGGTACCGCTTCATCCACTGCCACTGACTCCAGGTGTCATCGTTGGTGAGATCGGCAACAACCGCCGGCGCTTCCAAGTTCATCAGGCAACGTTCGACAAAGATCTGGATCGCGATGTACGCCTGAACCACGCGTGTGGTTACCTGACAGGAGCTCATCTGGATATCAATCAGGAAATGGTCGAAGAGACCATTGACGTCTCCATAGATGAGTTGGCCGGCTCCGTCTCTCAGGCCAATGAGGTAGGCCTGTAATGCGGCCGACCGGCGCTCTCGAATCGGATCCATGAGCGTCGGCGCGATGGTAAGCCAGTTGTCATTGTTCGGATACTTGGCTTTCAGTGCGCCTAGTGCGGCGGCAGCAAGAGTTTCAGCGCTCGCCTCGTCGGCGGGGATTGCACCCCACGCAACGATCTGCTCGCCGGTTGCACCAGCCGCTGCCGCAACTGCCTCCAGCGTACGCAACGAGTCATACAGCGCCGGCGTCTCGTAGTCGCCGGGGAAGACTGCACCAAGCGCCGAAGTGAACGCGACGACATCCGCAAGGTCCCAGCCTGTGATTGTGACCAATGCTGCTTGCGCCGCGGCCACATTGACAAGTGTTACCGTGTTCACACCCGTGATCAAGTCGTAGAGCGTTTGGACTGACGAGGCAGGAGGTGCTGCAGTGAACAGGCGCGCCAGTTTAACGAGCTTGAGCATGACGAGAAAAGGTGTGAGGCTTAAAGCTGCTTGCGTATTCAACACCGGCAATTGCGCGAGTTGTAGACCGCCATAGAGTCCGGCATTGGCAATCAGCCATGACAGGTCCACCACTACCAAGCGCAGCCTTCGAACGACAAGCGCGATTTTGTCGAAAAGCTGTATGGCGAGAAATTGGTTCGGGAAATTAACTTCGGTGATCGGCGTGTACACACCCCCGGCCTGCGCGATCAATGCGGGGTCGGTGAGAACCGCGAGCAGCGTCTGGACCGTGCCCGGAACCTGAAGCTGCTGCAGGATCAGAGCTGTGATGTCGTTTACTAACGGCGCATCGGCCGGACGATGCGCGTTCGCCGCGACTGCGGCTATGACGCTACCGTTCACATCACCTCCGCTAGGATTCAAGATCGCCTGACGCACCATTCCTAACGCCGTGACGATATCCGCCGAGGTCATCTGCGTGGTCGTGGTCCACGGCGGCGGCGAAAGCAGGTAGGTGAGCGCGTCGAGCGTGAAGCCCGACTGTTGGATAACCGTTGCCGCCAAAAGAAAATCTTGTGTCGCCGTTGCTGAGGCCAGCAATGCGGCTAGCGCTGCTGTGGCGTTGGCTGCTGAGCGGTCCAGCAACTGGGCCACAACGAGCAAATCAGAGATTTGAAACCTGCTCGCAATAGCGAGCGCATTCACGCGGTAGAGGAAACTGAGATTCGCCAACGTGAGCAGGTTGTCCGTCAGGCCGAAGAGTGTGACCGCATCGCTGCCAGAGATTCCAAGGGCCGTTTGAATGGCCGCGAGGTGATGGCTTAGATTCGTGTCCGCGATGGCGCCGCCTGTTGGCAGGGCAGCCAGGTCTGCATCGGGAGCGACCGATGTTACAGCGGGATTGAGGAAGAGGCGCGCATAGAGCGACGTAGTGGCGCTGCCATCAGGATCGCGATGAGATACGACATCGAGATTTTGATAAAACGCGAGTAGCTGATCCACTTTCAGACGGGTCGTGATCTGCAACTGCCAGAACGATTGCAGCGCAACTAGCGCGGCAGCATCGAGCGAGCCGTTTCCGACGCTTGGTGCCTGTAACAATAGATCCAGCTCCCACATTTTGTAGCCGGTGCGGCGCCACAGCCTAAGGAAGCGATGGGCACGATCCATAAAGCCAGCATCAAGTGGAGAAGGAGAGATCGCCTGGATGCTGGTGTCACACGTATCGCTTATTCCCTGAATGCTGACGTTCAGGCCTCCCTGAATCCACGAGACCTCAAGCAACTCAATCAGAGATTCATAGGTGATGGCGGCGGCTTGCAGGAATGCGGGGACCGGAGCAATCGCGGTTTCTGGACTGGCGATATTCCAAGCAGTAGCGGCAGAAACGAAATTCGTATTCGTGACCAGATCGGCTTCGTGAGGAGCCATACCCAAACGCTCTGCTGCCACTGAGACCTGTTGTGTCACGGTCGGAGAGTTCAACGGCAGCAGCGACTGTCGCAGTTGCCACACCGGAAGATTGGACTGCTGCAGGTACGTGCGCAACTCGTCTAAACCAGCACTATAAGGCAATGTGTGCGGATAATTTGCGTCGAAGAGAGTGACGTATGTGGATTGATTGAAATACTCAGGCGCAGCACGCAGCTCCGCAGCGGTCTTGTTCGCCGAGGTCTGCTTCCAGATCGGATTGATGGTCGAGTTGGGATCAACCGGCGGGCTGATCGCGTCGGCCAGCAGTTCATTGACCAGGTCGATATAGGGCAGCGCTGTTTCTGTGTTCGGACAATTGAGCAGAAGGTGTCGGATGTCGGGCCGACGACTGTCGAACACATCAAGCGCCGTCTGGGCACCCTGCGGATGCTTGCGCAGCCATAACAGCAGATCACAAACGTAGGCAGCAGGGCTCAAAACCGAAGTGCACGAGTCGATGTCGCAGTAGTCCTGTGATCCGAACAACGTCGCCAGAGATTCGTCGCGCTCAACTGCTTGTTGAATCGGCTGGTTCAGATCAGTGGTTTGTCCTAAGGCGGCCGGCCACACGCCAACGGCATCGCGATTCATTTGCGTGAACAGCGAAACAGATGCGGCATACCGCTGAGCGCCGACGCGGTAGATTCGGTTGGCTTCGCGCTTGGTTATCCCTGCCTGCGTGGCCTTTAGAAAGAACTGTTGCGGCCCCAGGTTTGCGATCTGCGCTGCCGAATGAATCCCTAAGGAAAGCACGGTTTCCGCTGCGTCCACTTGAGGTGCGACACGCAACACACGCTGGAACTGGCGGGCATGTTGAATAACGACCGCTCGGTCTTCGGGATTTATTCCCGTAAAAGCTTTTTCCCCCTGCGCGGCTAGATAGACGGGGATATTGATCTTTACCAGTTCCAACGCAGGGTTGTTCAGAAAAAATTGTTGCAAGGGGACGCGTGCAGGTTCCGGGATAAATTTCGCTGTCGATACGCGGCTGGAGAGTGCTGCTGTCGGATAGGCTCGCGTAACCCTGGTATAGATCACGCGCGCGAACACCTCGGCAGGAGTGGCAGTTCCCGCAGCATTTATGCTGGGAGGCGGCCCGACCTGGTTCGCCATATCGATCCAATCCTGCTGGGTCAGACGCGCCAAGTCAGGGAGTGTCTTGTAAGTGTTTGCGGCAAATCTCTGCTGCAGAATTTGAACGAGAGGTACGTGATTCTTCACGAACGCACCGATCGAAAGCGTCCTCTCGATCGCTGATGCATCTTCCGCTGTAAGTCCATGCTTACCGTCGCCCAGTGTCCGCCAGAAATTGCGCATGGACAAAGTATTCGTAGTCAATGCCTGGGCGAATACCTGCTGTTTCGGCTGTGCTACCTGTGCCACATCCAATAATTGGGAGAGTGTGGCTTTGCCAATAAAGTAAGGCTGATTAAGTAAGTCGGTGCTGTGCAGAGCCTGTAGCTCGCCGACGATCTTCGTAATTTCGTCACTGTACTGAGGACCGATCAAGTTTTGCGTTACCGCGGATTGAAGTGTGCGCAGCTCGGTATCAGAAGAGAGCGCAAAAATCATCGATCCAATGTTATGTACGAGAGCGTCAATGAGTGTGAAACTCTGACTTGCATCGAGTAAGGGGGTAGGCAGAGCGGAAGGCACGCGCTGGCGCAGAAACGCGTAAAAAGCTGGTGCAGGAATATTGAATGCCGCTTCCATCCTCGCCGAGACGATCACGCGCATGATGTCTTCAGTACTTTTGTTCAGTTCCCGCGAAAGAAAAGTGATGTCCTCATGATCCGTATTTTCGATTAGGTCCGTCAGCTTGAGCCCATCCAGAAATTTATCGATAGAACTCACTAACGTCGCCCACTCCGAGTTATCGGGCTGGTTAGCCGAGAGATTTACGAGCAGATCTGGCTGGGCTTCCGTCAGAGGCGAAAAGAGCGGCGCAGGTAGATCTTTGGAGATCGCCTCCACTACAATCAGCAAGGGCTGCGGAGCATTTTCGGGAACCTGGTAACGGACCGAGTAGGAACCATCGCTGGAGGCATTTGCCGTGCCCAACGGAAGCCGCCGACGGATGTGTTGCCACCATACGGTGATTTCAATGCGGCTCGCATCGCAATCCTGTGGGACCGTAACCGTACCATGGACTTCAAAAAAAAGTTTGGACTCTTCCACTCTGACCCTCCGTTCAGGAACTGGCCCGGTGTGAATCGCCTTTCGAGTTTCTCCCGCGATCTGATAGATTAGTGCGGTCGTATGGGATTTCGTTGCAGGAATTAAAAAGAAGAACTAACAATGGACTTCAAGCCGGCCATGGAGCAAGTGGAAGCTCCGCAAAAGTGCCATGAACCTGACTAAAACTTTCCCCCGCTTGCGCGCGAACTAGAGTTGTTAGCTGCTGCCCCGTTCGACGCCGCGTTTCTAACAGATATCTAGCGGCAACCAAACTATCATCATTTCCATGTGCGCGACATAATAGCAGTTTAGGAAGGGTTTGATCGAAACGCATTACTTTATTTCTGGTCGACGATTCCCTGCTACTCAAAAGGTGTAAGGTGTGGGAACAAATACCAGTAAGGCAACATATAAGGTCGCTTAGGAGATTCCGCAATGATGTCATCTGTTCCTTGAACTATTCCGTGAGGGCCAGAATTCCTGCAAGTGGAATTCGTACCCAGGTCGGTCGATTATTGAGCTCATAGACCAATTCATAAAGCGCCTTCTGCAGCAGATAGGCATCAAGTAAAAGCTGAGCTTGTTTAAGCTCGGGAATAAGACGCGAATTTCCCTCGGCTATGGCATGGCGATAGCTGCAAAGGAATTCTGTTGAAACAGCATTCTGCCAAAGTTTGACCCAAGGTTCGAGATTCCTCGCGTCATCAGGACGCCGTTGCGCAAAAACGTTCAACGCAGCATAGGCAGCATAGCTGAAGGAACGTAACATCCCCGCCACATCCTTTAGTGGAGATTGCTTGGCGCGACGTGATGCAAGATCTCTGGCTGGCTCCCCTTCAAAGTCAATGATGACGTAGTCGCTCTTCGAGCGGAGCACCTGGCCGAGATGGTAGTCTCCGTGAATACGAATGCGCTGTCCGACTTCAGTAAACTTGATCGAAGAAAAGGGATGAGCGCGAGAAAAAATCTGTACGCGACGGCTGAGGACGAGCGCAGCTTCATCCGCGGTGACCTCAGAGAGTTGAGATATACCTCTCTTCAAACTGTCTAGCGCTGCGACGATCTGAGAATCGATATGACTTACATCAACTGTAAGATCATCAGCAGTAAAAGGCTCCGGAATAAAAGCTGGATCGTCATTTGGAGTAGCGAGCGCCAAGTGCATCTCCGCAGTGCGGCGCCCGAGCAAAGAAGCACCTTCTAGATAAAGGCCGGCGTGTTCGCGGGCCAGGACTGCGCACTCTTCTCTGTCCAGAAGAAATGTCGGGTTAACTCCCAGATCATGCGGGGCCGGCAAAGTGGCGACGCTCTCATAGTAATGAGAAAGTTCATCCAGGGTCCATTGCCATCCATCCCCTTCGTTTTCGACGAGTGTCTGTAACATCGCGACTGTAGTTGGCTCATCATTCTTATCGTAAAGTGTTATATCTCCGACGAACCGAGGTATACGCGAGAAGTGTGCCGTTTCGGTGAGGAAACGGCATACTTCAGTATCAGGATTCTGGCCTGACTCAAGACGTCGGAAAAGTTTCATGATGAACCTGTCGCCATATATGAGAGAGGTATTGGATTGTTCGGCAGAGGCAACACGCGTGAAAAGCGCCTCCTTGCTGCTTAGATCGACAACAGCATTACTTTTTCGACCGCGAAGCCAACCTGCTTGGCTTCTAACCTCTCCGTTTATTTCAACCATGTTTAGAAGTGCATGACGTACGTCTTCTCGCACAACAGCCTCATGCAAAATTGCCAGGCCATCCGTTGTTGTGACCTGAGCAACGATGCTGGCTGGATCCGACGCGCGAATTGATTCCGCGTCAACTCCCGTCGTGACACCCAGAGGAAACTGATAGACGTTTGTGCTGTCGTCATCGTATGTAAGCTTCAAAAAAAGAAGAGCGGCATTACTTTGAGAGAGCTCTGCGTAGTCCAGCAGTTCGATCGCATTGATATTTCGCGACTTTGCACCGAACCAACGCTGACGAGGCAAATAACTCATGAGCAGTTTCTGGAGAAGCTCCAAGCCGTCTCCGACAAGAAAGCCTTCAACGCCTGCACTGATGACATTAAGGTGGGATTCTTCGCTGTCAAGGGGCACTGGTTCCACAGCTTGCGGCGCCGGCTGCAGCTCTAGCCATAAGAACGAATAAGGGGCCAATGTAAGTGGATATGGTTGCTTAGTAATCGTAGGAAAAGTAACATAACCCAACATCTCTACCGGGATCATCCCGGCGAACTTAGTAAGGTCTAGCGAAACAGGTTGGGAAAATCGAGATAGATTGGCAACACAGAGAACGGTTTCGGTGCCTCCATTGGAGGCATCGTTATACTGGCGCACGTAAGCAAGTATTTTTCTGTTTTCCGGATTCAGAAATTCCTGGGTACCGCGGCCGAACACATGGAATAGTCTCCGCAGAGCGATCATATTTCGTGTCCAGTGGAGCAGCGACGACTGATCGCTCAACTGGGCCTCAACGTTGATCGCCTGGTATCCCCAGATCGGGTCGATGATTACAGGCAAGTAAAGCCTTGCTGGAACGGCAGTAGAGAATCCAGCGTTGCGATCAGAGTTCCATTGCATCGGAGTGCGAACGCCATTTCGATCGCCAAGGTAGATATTGTCTCCCATGCCTATTTCATCGCCATAGTAGATGATTGGCGTACCTGGGAAGCTGAGGAGAAGCGAATTTAGAAGTTCGATACGACGTCGATTGTTATCGACAAGCGGCGCGAGGCGGCGTCTAATTCCCACATTGACGCGCATGCGAGGATCAGCCGAATAGGCAAAATACATGTAATCACGTTCGTCAGCAGTAACCATTTCGAGGGTTAATTCGTCGTGATTGCGCAGAAATAGTCCCCATTGACAGCCTTCGGGAATGGGCGGAGTTTGAGCCATAATTTCTGTAATGGGTAAGCGGTCTTCCTGTCGCAGTGCCATATAGATACGTGGCATGAGGGGGAAATGAAAGGCCATATGACATTCGTCACCGTCACCAAAATAGGGACGAACATCCGTCGGCCACTGGTTAGCCTCAGCAAGGACCAGACGATTTTCGTAATCGTGGTCGATCGCGGCTCTTATCTTCTTGATGGCTGCATGTGTCTCCGGAAGATTCTCGCAACTGGTACCGTCGCGCTCGACAAGGTAAGGAATTGCATCCATTCGAAGCGCATCCACTCCCATATCCAGCCAGAAGCGCATTGCTTTCAGGACTTCTTCTATCACCAAAGGATTATCGAAGTTTAGATCAGGTTGATGAGAAAAGAACCTATGCCAGTAGTAAGCTTGTGCGACTTCGTCCCAGGTCCAGTTGGACTTTTCTGTATCGGTAAAGATGATACGTGCGTCCTTAAATAATTGATCTGTTTCTGACCAAACATAAAAGTCACGTTCGGGTGAGCCGGTAGCCGCTCGGCGTGCGGCCTGAAACCACGGATGTTGGTCGCTCGTGTGATTGATGACAAGCTCAATCATCACCTGCATGTTACGAAGATGAGCGGCATCTAAGAACTGCTTGAAATCATTAAGGTTGCCATAGCTAGGATTGACATCTACATAATTGGCGATGTCGTATCCGTCGTCGCGAAGAGGGGAAGGAAAGAAAGGTAGTAACCAAAGACACGTAACGCCCAGGTCTTGCAAGTAATCGAGCTTAGACAGTAGACCTTGAAAGTCACCTATTCCGTCAGCGTTCGAATCCATAAATGCGCGAACGTGAATTTCATAGATGATTGCGTCCTTATACCAAAGAGGATCGGTGGCACTACCTGCTTTTTTCACTAGCTTACCTCAGCTGAAAGAGCCAACATCTATCGTTCTATTGATACGTGACCATCTATGGCCTGATGCCCGACTTACCAAAGTAAACGAAACACGTGCGCCGGGATGACATCGGGACGTAAAGCAACGTAGTTTCTGGGACCATTCCATTTGTAGCGGACACCTGTAAGTAAATCTTCTATTTCGAAATTCTCATCTTGATGGATACCGAGGCTATCCAGATCAAGCTCTGTCCACCCGGACTGCTCGAGTTCTGGATCTAGATTAATGACCACGAGAATCCGGTTGTCCCCGCTCGTCTTGCTGTAGCAAAGAATGCTTGGATTATCGACGGAATGGAAATGCAGTGAGTAATCTTTTTGGAGTGCAGGATTATTATGACGAATGTTATTAACATTGGTAATCAATGGGGTTAGGCTGGGGTTTGCGGCACGATCCCAATAACGGATTTCGTATTTTTCGCTGTTGAGATACTCTTCACTTCCTGCCTTCACAGGTATGTTTTCGCAGAGCTCGAAAGCCGGTCCGTAGATGCCATAATTTGCTCCAAGTGTTGCAGCCAGAATGAACCGTTGCATAAACGCCGGACGGCCACCTGTCTGAAGAGCGTCATGGAGAATGTCAGGGGTATTGGGCCAGAGGTTGGGTCGAAAGAAATCAGCTACTGGCGCCTTCGATATTTCTTCAAAATACTGTCTTAGTTCAGCTGCTTTGGTGCGCCAAGTGAAATAGGTATAGGACTGGGTGAAACCAGCCTTCGCCAGTGAGTACATAATGTGAGGGCGCGTAAAAGCTTCCGCGAGGAAGATAACATCAGGATAGTCATTGTGAATTTCGGCAATGCACCACTCCCAAAACTGCAGTGCCTTTGTGTGTGGATTATCGACGCGGAAGATGCGAATATCCTGTTCAATCCAATAAATGAAAACATCGCGCAACGCTTCCCAAAGGTCTTTCCAGTCGCTCGATTCGAAGTTTAGCGGATAGATATCCTGATATTTCTTTGGCGGGTTTTCAGCATATTGGATAGAGCCGTCCGGGCGAATTACAAACCAATCGGGATGCTCTTGCACCCACGGATGATCAGGTGAACATTGAAAAGCGATATCGAGGGCAATTTCTAATCCGAAGCTGTGGGATGCTGCGACCAAGGCTCTAAAATCTTGCAGCGTGCCGAGCTGTGGATGTATGGATTTGTGCCCACCCGCTTTTGAACCGATGGCCCATGGACTTCCCGGATCGTTTTCGGTAGACGTTACGCTGTTATTTTTCCCTTTTCTGAATGATGTTCCGATGGGATGAATCGGTGGAAGGTAAAGCACATCGAAGCCCATTTCTGCGATGCTGGGTAATAACATTTGGAGCGTCGTAAAGGTACCATGTTGGCCCAACTGGGCGGCTGTGGAGCGCGGGAAAAGTTCATACCAGGTTGAATATCGGGCGCGTTCCCGGTCCACCCATAGGTGCAATTCCTGGTATCGCGTCCCGAGATCTAAATCGGGATACAACATAGCGACCTTCTCGACGTTGTCGCTCAAAGGATATTCGTATAGACGCGTCTCTTGGTTAGCTCTGTTCAGCAGATCAACTGACGCCGCTTCCAACAGTTCTCTGTCTGAACCCTTAGCACGCTGGGCAACCTCATGCAGGAGGCGTGCGCCGGAACGAATTGCCAGGGAAATATCCTGAGCGGCTGCGGACTGCTCGACCACGTTTAAGGATGTCTGGGCAACGATCCGCTTCCGCATATCGGCAGTCCAACTGGCAACATGATCAACCCACGCTTCCAGGGTGTAGCTCCAATCGCCAAGTTTATCTACGACAAAAGTCGCGTTCCACAAGTCGTTTCCGAGTGGGACAAGCGGAAGCGAACGCCAAATCGTTTCGCTGCGATGGCGATAGAGTATCCTACCCGAAATGCGATCATGTCCGTCGCAAAACACTGCCGCTTTAACTGTTACGGCGTCACCAATAATTCGCTTAACAGGATAGCGTCCGCAATCGATCTGCGGTTGAACTTCTTCGATAAGAACGCGCTTGCGGCCGTCAGCAATCTTCATATCTTCCGAATGTTTCTCTTTTCCCGCAGTCCGAGCGGCGCAGCGGTTCATTTACGATCGAAGTCATTAGAAGAGATGCATATTTAGCAGCATCCGTTTACTCATGCGACATTATGTCACTGATGCATAACCTCTGGACGGAATGATTCGGTCCCGTCCATCGAGAAGTTGCGGATTGGTAACATCATCTACCAATGCCGGCTCAAAGCATCAGCAGCCTGGACTGATGGCCGTTCAGAACAGGCTTTCAAGTACGCACACGCCAGGAAGACAAGTTCCTGCCGCATGCTCTCTAGTTGTTTTTCCGGAGCGCTGGACTCAAGCAGTCTCCGACTCACTCCGACCATCGCACCCTGGAGCATCGAAGCTACGAGTTGCGGATCAGTCGCGAGCGGTTCGCAGGTTGTCGCCAACATACCGACGATCGCCTTATTGGATCGATTCCCTATCTGTTGGACAATCTTTGCTCCGTCCACATCAGAGCTTACGGAGTAGAGCGCGACACTCGTCTTCGCATCTCTCAACTTGGCATGAAGAAAAGCGGTGATGAGAGCGGTGGCCATTTGCGAAAGTGGCTTACCTGTCTGCTCATGGCAGACGAGTTCGATAGCGTCGGTGACTTCATTGAGGTGACGCTTCAAGGCGGCCTGCAGGAGCGCGCTCTTGTTTGGAAAGTACTGATACAAGGTTCCGACCGACACCCCAGCTCTCAATGCTACCTTTGTCGTGGTTAGTTGTTCCTTTCCCACAGCAAGCAAAACCTGAATAGTCGCTTCGAGAATTGCGTCCACGCTTGCAGCCGAGCGAGCTTGAACTGGCGATTTGCGGGGCTCCAAGAAACTTTGTGAGCGTTGAGCCAAATGCGAACTCCTAATCTGAAGCTTCTTCATCTAAACACAAGTAGGCACGATCAATACAAGTGCTCAACAATCAGAGAAAGGACCGATAATGAATCAAAGAAATCACGATCATAGCTTTACGTTTCCGGGCACCTCAATGGCCCTAAACCGAATGGGCTATGGCGCCATGCAACTTGCCGGTCCCCACGTATGGGGACCGCCGCGCGATGTTGACGCTGCAATCTCTGTTTTGCGAGAAGCAGTCTTGCTCGGAGTCAATCATATCGACACTAGCGACTTTTACGGTCCGCATGTCGTGAACCAGATCATCAAGCAGGCGCTTCATCCTTATCAGGATGATCTTGTGATCGTCACAAAAGTGGGTGCTCGTAGAGCCGAGGATAAATCGTGGCCTGTGGCCCTTTCGCCCAAGGAACTTCTCGAAGCGGTTCATGACAATCTTAGAAATCTTGGACTCGATAGACTCGATGTCGTAAATCTTCGGGTTGGCGGATTGATGGGGCCCTCAGAGGCGCCTATCGAAGAACCCTTGACAGTCCTGGCTGATCTCAAACGTCAGGGCCTCATTCGTAGCATCGGCCTCAGTAACGTTTCTTCACGGCAGTTCCAGGAAGCCGAGACGATAACCGAGATTGTATGCATCCAAAATTTGTACAACCTTGCGCACCGGCATGATGACGGCTTTATCGATGAACTTGCCGAGCAAGGCGTCGCATTTGTGCCATTCTTTCCGCTGGGAGGTTTCACGCCGTTGCAGTCGTCGGTGCTTGACGAAGCAGCAACTTACTTGGGAGCGACGTCGATGCAAGTCGCACTCGCCTGGCTTCTCCAGCGCTCGCCCAATATTATGTTGATCCCCGGAACTTCCTCCATAGAACATCTTCGTGAAAATTTGAATGCCATGAAACTTCAACTTCCTCCTGAAATGATTACGAAGCTTGATTCTATTGGCATAACTCTTGGTCCATAATTTGTACTTTGAGTCGCTCAGTGCGTGGATGGATTGTGTTCGATCGTGGGCAGTACCGATGGCCACAGCGACTGGCTGCTTACACGGACCGGTGGACCATCGTCGTACGACTGTGGCGGTCTTCCCATCGATTTCAATTACCTCGCTGGTGTCTGTGAGATTTGCATATACCTTTCCGTCACCCATACCACCCGCGCCATGCACTACCACCCACTCGCCACCGCGAACAGCAGCCTGTTTATCACCCCATGAAACGCGGCCATATAGCGACACGCCATGCTTGCGGAGTCAACAAACGAGATGGAATCGGGTAGGCGAACCAGGTTCACATCGGCATAGCGCACGGCGACGTACTCCGCGAATGCGCCCCAATAAGAAACACCAGGGACGAGCAGCGCTCCCGAGTCACAGACCTGTCTTACGTGCTCCGACATACTGCTCTCACGCGACTAGCAAAGGCTATGCACGGAGATGTATTCGCCCTTGCCCGCATTGCGTGGCACAGCAGCATTACCGATCACTCAGCGCTACGTCCATCTTCAGGCAGACACGATCGAAAGCATCTTCGCGAGAGCCATTACGTCTCAAAACAGCTTACAGGGAATACCATTCGAGCCCGAAACCGCCGCCGGAAGGAGCTGCTGTCGATCCTCCACGACCGCCAGAAGTTAGTCGACACGCTTCTGCAACTCAAGCAAGGTCCAGCTCCGGAGGAAATCCATGCAGTACCCCGTCTCAACAGGCCCGCAAACCCACTTCTACGTCACCAGCCCATCGCTTCAGCTGCTACAGTACTGACCTCGCAAAGAACAGGTAGACAGGCTGGTGCTATGGTCGCAATCTACGGAGAATCGTCGCTATACGCAACGTGCTCTATCTTGCGATTTTTCGTCAATGTCACGGCGACCGAAAGCATCCAGATGCAACCTAGGTATCTGGTAATCGGAATGAAAAAGTTTGTCGGGTACGCGATAAGGCTGAACGAGGAAAGTCCTCCTGTTGTTGCAGCAAGTATTCCAAGAACTACCATCCACCGCGGAATAAGCCGCGTAAAGTAGCTTGTGACGGACACTCCCACAGCACCAGCCTTTTAATTAATGAACCTCTCCGAGCTTTGGTTCACTTGCGGACTGTATCTTTTGACCTACTTGCATCTCCCGACTCGCATCTTCTGCTCTGCCTAAGGCTCGGTACGCCTGTCCCAGCAGGTTGTGTGTCATATAGTTGGCGGGATCCATCCGTTCGGCACGTTCCAAATACATCGCGGCGCCTACTGAATTCTGCCGTTTAAGTAGTACTTTACCCAGCAGGATGTAAGGCCCAGTGGAGTTTGGCTCCAGCAGCAAGGCCTGCTGCAGCGTTTCCTGCGCTTTTGTATAGTTTCCCGCGCGAGTATAGGCATCGCCCAAGCGCTCATAAAGGCCGCCATAGAGCGGATTTCGAACTCGTTCTTTTTCAAACTCGGCGATCGCGTCATCGAGATGTTCACCTGCGAGTGCGACCTCACCGAGCAGTGCATGTGCGAGCGGAAGTTGAGGGTCGAGTTCAAGCGCTTTTCTGGCGAACTCCTGAGCTACTGGAACGTATTCCCGGCGTAATAACATTCGCGCAGCGAGCAGGTATGCCGAAGCTGAGTCTGGTCCGAAGCCATATTGCATGGCGAAGGCGTGCCTGGCGTCGTCATAATGGCGGGTATCGAGGTAACACAGTGCCAAAATGTAGTTCGGGTCAACCTCCGGCTGCGATGTCCGGTTATGCGCAGCCTCGAGCAGCGGGATCGCATCCGCCGACCTGCCTAACCGGAAGAGTGTGAGACCACGCATCTGTGTGGCCTCTTCGTCGTGTGAGTCCATTTTCAAAGCATTTGCAAACGCGGCATCAGCTTCCGTAAAGCGATTCTCCGAATAGAGAGCTATACCTCGTACTCTATCCACGCCAACAGGCACAGGATGCTGTGCGGCCAGTGCGTCAAGTTGCTTGAGGGCCTCTATTGCTTGTCCTCGGTCGATCATCTGTCGCAGCTGTACAAGATTCTGCGCGGCACCTGTCGCGGCAGTGCCTGGGCTGTCCATTGATTGTGCGGGCGAAACAAAGGTCAGAACCGAGAGGACGAAGAAGGCAAGGGCTGCGCGGAGATGATTCATTGGTAAATCCTGACCCGAGTGTACTGGAAGAGAAAGGGGAGCCGAAGCCCCCCGTAACCTAAGCACGCCCGAACGTCAGAATTGAACGCGCAGCGCGAACTGCAACTGACGTGGATTCGCAGTGCCATCTTTACCGGCTCCCGTACTGATCGATCCCGGGCTCTGGATATTACCACTGGGACTGCCGTAGTTGATGTGATTGAAGAGATTGAATGCGTCCATCCGGAACTGAGCGAACATGGCTTCGCGGATGGGGAAGTTCTTCTGTACGGCCAGGTCCGTATTGAAGAAGTGTGGTCCAAAGACACTGTTTCTTCCGATACTTCCAATCTGGCCGAGACTGGTAGCCGTAAAGACTTGTCCCAAAGGCTGAGCATCAAAGAAGCTGAGATTGTTTCCAGGGAAGCCGGTGACGTGAGGATGGAACTGACTGGCATTTCCATTGACATAGCAAGGAGCGTCGCTGGGTACGCTCGCGGCGCATCCGCCAAAGGAGAGCGTAAACGGCAACCCGCTCGAGTAATTTAGTACCGGACTGAGCTGCCATCCTCCGATGATCTGGTTGACTGCACCACTGACATGGCTGCCGATCATCTTGTTTCTTCCAAAAGGAAGTTCGTATAGTCCGTAAACGATGATCTGCTGTCGGCGAACGAAGCCGTCGTTTCCTTTGACGGCTGCCTTGTCCCAAGTGGAGTAACCGGTTGCCCAACTCGTCGCTTTTTGCCAAGCGTAGTTGGCGTTGAAGGACAGTCCATGGGTGAACTGTTTGGCGAGCGTGGCCTGAAGGGAATGATAGTGAGTGTCGAAGTTATTGGCGTAGTAGGTAATGCCGTTCGTCCAGCCGCACTGACCTGGGCTCACGCCAGCGGGAGTGCTATAGGCCGAATCCGCACACGCTGGAAGCTTGCCGCCATAGTAGCGTTGCAGGAGTGTTGTGTTCGATGTCGTGTTATTTTGAATCAATGTGGTACCGGGGGAGATTCCACCTGTGGGAGCTGGAATTCCACCTGAAACACAGTTAGCGCCGGCTGGATAGCAGTTTCCCCCACTCGGATCGAAATTCAACGTCTGGCCTGTAATGCTGTACTGCGCTGGCAGGCTGATGGCCGCTTCGTTTGGGTTCGTTGTATTACCGCTGCCGTCGCCAAGTGTGTGCGTACCCTTATTGCCCACGTAGGCGATCGTCAACGAGAGCGTCGGGGTCAACGCCTCCTGAACGCTCATATTCCATGCATCAAGTGTTGGCAGACGCAGAGCGTTGGGCCGGGCGCGGGAGTTGACGGCCGCCCCTGGATTCGGCAGAAGGCCGTTAGAAGGAACCGAGATAGGTGTTGGCGAAGGTGGCCCTTGGGCTAGTGAGAAGACCGAACTTAGAGGAGAACCGGTCGTTACCTGCTGGCTCGAAAGTACGGGTAGATTCTGAGTTGCGGCGTGCCCAAAGATCGATCCAAATACGCCGATATCGAAGCTGCGGCCGTAGCCAGCTCGAATGACCGTCGTCGGATGCCACTGATAGGCGATCCCGATTCTTGGGCTGTACGTATTGGTCTGTCTTCCCCAGTTCATATTACTTGCAATGCCGCCGGTTCCGGCAACGTTAAGGTAACCTGTATTCAAATCCAGCAATGCACCGTTTCCTGGAGCATTAATCGTCTCCGGAAAGTAGAACTCGTACCGAAGCCCGTAGTTAATCGTGAGCGTTTGCGTTGCTCTCCAAGTGTCCTGCCCATAGAAGAAGAAACGCTTCTGAAACTCCTTCGCGTTTGTTGAGGTGCTGACGAAGCGCAAGAAACTAGTTACGTCTCCCAGCGCGAAGGTTGCAAAACCGAGTCCCCCAGTGACTGGCAGGCTTGGGTTGGAGGTTGGTTGGTTGCTGAAGTACAGAATGCCGGTACGGTCGTTGTCGCTCGGGACTCGCAGATTGCGTGCATAGCGGAGATCGCCGCCAAACTTCACCGAATGGTTACTAATGATCTTGGTCCAATTATTCACGAATTGGAATTGGTCTTCCCTTTCGGTCAACGGACAGTTGCAACGGTTGACGTTTAGGCCCGCGCCATACTGCGGCCCGGTGGCCTGAGGGTTGGCAGGAGCCGGTCCAGTCGTTGATCCAACCTCAGCGAGTTGGAAGCTCGGCGCGCCGTCGGTCGCCGCCGTCCCAAGATTCATGCCGGGGATGCCAAGTTGATTTGCCAGCGGAACGTTCTGGTCATATTTGGCGGTTTCAATGTTGTAACGGAGATAGCCAAGGCGAATGTCCGTGACTAGCTTTGGAGTCAATACGATGTCGGTTCCGAGAGCGGTGCTATCGTTGGCTCCCTTCGAAGTTCCACCATATCCACCGAGGCCAAATCCGGAGCCTCCAGCCGGACCGAATATCGTCGTTCCAGTTAGCGTGTCCGTAAAGCGGCTGAATCGTCCGAAGAAGTGGACCTTATCATTCATCGTGAAATCGCCGCGCACATCCCACTGGTCACTGTTAAGGCCGCCCGTGCCAGATCCGGCGTAATTGTTTTTAAGTCCGTTAAAGCTGCCAGGCGTGTTCGGCGTATAGGGCTCCAAGAGTGTGAGAAAGTTCTTTGCCTGCGTTGATACCTGCGCCGCAGGAATGACATTACCTGGATACGGTGTGCCATTGGGTTGATAGATAATTCCTGCGCCCGTGGGGGTGACATTCGCTTCGTACTCACTGAAGTCGCAGCCAGGAATTCCACTCGGCCCTACAGTTTTGCCGAGGCAGGATGAAACCAGTAACGCTGATGGAACCGTCTGGACATTGGCGGTTCCAACCTTCTGACGCAAACCCTGATAGTCGCCGAAGAAGAACAGCTTGTCTTTGAGAATCGGGCCGCCGATGGAGCCGCCGAACTGATTCTTGAGTTGGGGAGGAACATCGGCTCGCCCCGGGCCTTGCGTGAAAGGATCCTTCGCCAGGTTGGCGCCGCTGACGCGGTAGTAGAAAGCCGAGCCGTGGAACTTGTTCGAGCCTGATTTTGTCTGAGCTGTGATTACAGACGCAACGGCCTTGCCAAACTCGGCGTCGTAGTTCTGCGTTGTGATCTTTGTCTCGGCCAGCGAATCTAGATTCGGATTGACGACAATGATGCCAAGGATTGGATCCTGATTATCAGTTCCGTCCAACTCATAGGCCACACCAGCAAAGGCCTGGCCAGCCACCATGATCTGTTTACTGCCTTGTGGATTTTCGCTGGCGGCATGACTCCATCCAAGCTCCTGCGCGCCAGGCAGTAACAGTTGCAGACCGGTGAAGTTTCGACCGGCATTCGGCAGGTCCTGAATCTCCCTGGATCCAAAGATCGTCGACACATCGGCACGGTCAGTCTTCAATTGTGGCACTGCGTCCGCACTAACCTCGATCGTCTCTGATGTAGCGCCTGTCGTAAGGGCAACCTGGATCTTTGCCGACGTGTCGGCATATACCTGAATGCCTCTCTGCAGAAAGGTCTGGAACCCAGACGCCGTGACCTTTACGTCGTAAATGTCGGGAATAAGATGGTCAGCAGTAAACTCTCCGCTGCTGTTAGATACTTCACTGCTCGATGTGCCTTTCGCTACATCGGTTACGGTGATCGCCGCGTTCGGAACAATTGCACCGGTTGAATCCGTTACGGTCCCAAAGATCGAACCATAGACCGCCTGACCGTGCGCTACCGGCGAAAGGGCTAGCAGACAACCAACTGAAAGCAATACTTTCACTTGCGTCGCTAATCTCATTGCGAATCCCTCCAGAAGTGTTCCGTCCTGTCTCTATTTCATGAGCGATGCCTCTGTATTCTTTTGAATTTGGCTTTCGCGCAAGCTTTCAAACTGAAGCCAAATATCTGCATCTGACGTACGTGTCAGCTGTCTCGAATCGCTCCGTTCAAAATTCGCAATGAAAGTACGCGGTATTACCACATATGTCAATTAGTCTTGCGCGCCGTATCGATGACACTCTCCATTTAATGACTTAACAATTAATACTGTGCCGTGGCATGGCTAATTTGGTCCGACCTCTTTTGGACTCATCCTCAACTCTCGCGAGAGAAACCCCTTTATACATCGCAGATTTACCTTAATCATTAGAGAGCATTTGGCAAAAGTTTAGACAGAACTCCACCAAAAGGTGGACCACATCTCGATTTTCGGAACCAAATGAATTACCGCGATGAGTGTATTTTTGTCTATACCTTCAAACCTTCAGAAAGCGCCAGTGTCAAATCCTTCCGAAGTACCGAAGGTTTACGAAGATCTCCGCCACAAAGATTGGTGCATTTCAACTGGGGATCAGCTACCAAGCAAAGCGGAATTAGGAAAGCACTACAGCACCTCCCGCATTACTGTGGCAAAAGGCCGTGAACGAACTTCAACAAAATGCGGTCTGAGCATGACCCTGGTTGGGATCGACGATCGGCGGCTTGGTTTTCTCATAACGGAGCATCTCCTCCGTCACGACGTTAAAACGCGTCGCATTTATGGCTAGACCGCTCTCCGCTTCCACGGTAATGGCTAGAATCGTAGGCTACCGCGAAGCGCTGATCGCATACGGTCGTCCTTTTGGGCAGGATCTGGTTTGCCGTGGTTGAGAGACAAGCCGGACGCTATGGCTGCTCTAACAAAAATGGGCATCTTGCGGTATCCATATTAACTCGCCCCGGAAGATCTAGCTAAAACAACGCAAAGCATGAAAGATCAATGCTGCGCGAGGCGATGCTACATCGAAGTTGCCATATCAATGACGGAACGTTCCGATGAGGGATGCTATATTGTTTCGGCATCGCAGGAGGCAATCCTTGATCCTAACTGCATCCACCTCTTCTTACTCTCACTCGATCAGGATGAGCTTCGCCTCACTCGCGTTTTTTGTTCTCTCCGGTTTCTGGAATACGGTGCACGCGCAGACGACTCCAGCCGTTACATCAGCAGAGAATGCAAGCGCGGCGGTGCAGCAAAGTAACGATCCTTGGTGGAAGCATGCCGTTTTTTATGAGATATATCCGCGTAGTTTTCAGGACTCAGATGGCGACGGCATCGGCGACCTTAATGGAATCACTCAGCGGTTGGATTATCTGCAGTCTCTGGGTGTCGATGCCATCTGGCTTTCACCAATCTATCCATCCCCACAAATCGATTTCGGCTACGACATCTCCGATTACGAGAACATCGATCCGCAGTATGGCACGCTCGCTGGCTTCGACAAACTCGTGGCTGAAGCAAAGAAACGAAACATTCGCATCCTTATGGACATGGTGATGAACCATACCTCCGACAAGCACAAGTGGTTCGTCGAATCAGCAAGCTCAAAGACCAATCCAAAACGCGACTGGTACGTGTGGCGCGACGGCAAACCCGGAGGCACGCCTCCGAACAATCCACCCAGCAACTGGATCAGCGAGTTCGGCCACTCAGCATGGCAGTACGACTCCAAAACGAATCAGTACTATTATCACCGCTTCTACACTCAGCAGCCCGATCTTAATTGGCGCAATCCCGCCGTAGAAAAAGCCATGTTTGACTCCGTGCGCTTCTGGCTTGACCGAGGCGTTGCAGGCTTCAGGTTCGACGCAATACCCACACTCTTTGAAGATCCTGCCCTCCACGACGCCAAGGAATTGGAAGGCACCAACGCCTATGGCGATCGTAAGCAAGAGCATGACTTGTATGACAATCTCCCGGAGGTGCACGATGTCATGCGACGTCTCCGTGCAATGGTTGATCAATATCCTGGCGATCGTGTTCTGATCGGCGAGACATACCTTCCGAATGTGCAGGAACTCGACAAGTGGTACGGCGGAGCCAAGCATGATGAACTCCAACTTCCCATGGACATGCAGGTTGGTTTCTCCAACAAACTCGATGCCAACCTTCTCCGTCAACGAATCACTGACGCCGAGACCAAAATCCACGACAGCCAGCCACTCTTCGTCTTCGACAACCACGACAACATCCGCAGCTGGGACCGTTATGGCGACGGAGTACACAACGAAGCTAGTGCCAAACTTATTGCTGCTCTTCTCTTCACTTCCCGCTCCAGCGCACTAATGTACTACGGTGAGGAGATAGGCATGGTGACTACCCCACCGGCACGCGTAGAGGATGTGAAGGATCCCATCGGCGTCACGGGCTGGCCTCAGGAGAAAGGCCGCGACGGTGAGCGCACGCCCATGCAATGGGACGATTCAAAGAACGCTGGCTTTAGTACTGCCGACGCAACTTGGCTGCCGATCCCTTCCGGCTACCGCACGACCGGTGTCAAGGTCGAAGAAAATGAACCGAATTCCCTGCTCAACTGGCACAAGCAATTGATCGCCTTGCGAAGATCAGATCCAGCGCTGCGTAACGGCAAAATGGTCATGATCGACATAAACAATCCTTCTGTGTTGTCATTCATTCGCCAAGATGCTGCCGGGCGGCCATCCATCCTCGTCTCGCTCAACTGCACAGGTCAGCCACAACCTCTCTTCGCCGATTCGGCATATCCTAAGATTCTAGGCAAATCTGTGCAAACACTGCTCACGAGCGATGCATCGCTTCAAAATGTGACTACCCTCTCCGCCATCACCCTGCCGCCCTATGGCTCGTGGATTGGCCGACTCAAATAACTGACTGACGTCTGTCAGCTACCAGCTCAGAGCAAGTACGCGATGCTGATACCCCGTTCCCTCGGAAACTTCACTACCACCTGATCAATATCGCCTTGCTCGCCCGCATCTCTTGCGGCAATCATGGTGCCGCCCTTCGGCACGAAGACAGGTTCGGCTCATCGCGGCGAACCTGGAACTGAACAACCGAACCCGCTGTGGCCTCCAACGAGCGCAAATCTTTCGTCTCCATGCCTTGCCATGGCCGCAGACGCCTGCTCATCCAACAGTGTCAGGTAAATCTCCTGATGCGGCATCCCCGGCGGCCAAACTTTCCACCCATCCCGTGCCGTCTGCGAGTACTCGTGCATCACTTTCCGTCATCACGCTGCCGCCGTATCAGGAACTCCATCGCATCGCGACTCAACCCAAAGTCGCTAAAGCCATTCACCGCCTAGAACGTATAAAGTGTGTCCCGCCCGAAGAACCAACCAAATTCCGGTGGCGCCGAATCACCCGACGAATAATATCCAGCCACCAGCCCCACCTCGCTAGTAGTCTGCACCTTCGCCCTCAACTGTTCAATTGAAATTGCCCCCCAGGAGAAAGCATCATTCAATCCCGCATCCGGAGTCCGAATCGCTGTCAACTCCTCCCTCATTCCGGCATATCGCGCGGCATGCGTGGAGTATGTGTGCTGCAACGCCGCGCCCAGCCGCTCCAGCTTCGCCTCCAACGCCGCATTCGTCGCGGTTTCCGTCGTACTTCCCACGGCCATCAGCAGGGGAAAGTAGCGATCTTTATCTCGCTTCTGGTCGTAGTGAAGCTTCAACTCCGGTTGATGAAATTGCGGCTTCTCCTGATAGGGAGCCATAATACCCGGCTGCGTTGTTGGCATCGCACCGCACCGGCAAGATTCGGGATATCAGTATGGAGCACATAACCCGCTCATATCACGTTCACCCACTCTGCCGACGGTATCCTCTGATCCGGCTGCGGCCACATCGGACGATCTCCGGCGTGAAGCTGAAGGTCAGGTCAACCGGGCGTGTCGAGTCCACCTGAAACAGCACCATCGCACCCGTACCATCCTCCATCCCATCCCATCCCATCCCATCCCATCCCGCGCAAACATAACCTGTCGCACCGTAAATGCAATATGCGAATACGTGATCACCGTACGATCGGGAAAGACTTCGATCTTTCTCGCGTGATTCGTCAGTTAATCGGCACAGGATACCCTTCTACCTCAGCCCTTATGTTGAAGTGGCTAAGCAGCTTCACCGGCAGCGTCCGCGTCTCGAACGTACCCCCCCCTGCTGGCCCAGAACGACGCCCTGAGTGCCCGCCACCGTAAAAAGCATGCCCGCTTCCACATGCCGGCGAATAACTAGTCCATCCTTTTTTAGTGGAAAGAGTTCACCGGCTGCAAACCAGTCGTCTGCGCGGCAGCCATTCCGCAAAGCATCGCTGTCCCAACCAAGAGAAGACGCATGTTGCCTCCATCCGTCACTAAAGACTTCCCAGTCTACCCTTCGTAGACGAAACGATTCATCTGCAAATTCCCTACCTGCCTATTGCTCGCTACAATCACGTCTGAGATGATGCACCGTCGCCCCGCACACTCGCCGCTCCTGCCCGTCTTTCTCACCGCAATGCTGTCGTTGCACGTCGGGGCACCGGCGCAAACCAACGCCACTTCCTCAGCCAAACCGAACTCAGCCACATCTAATAATCTCAAAGCAGCGGAGGCTGCCTTTCGCGCAGGCTCCGCCGCCTATCAACAAAACGACCTGCCCACCGCCCATGCCCAGTTTGCAAAGCTCGTACATCTCGTTCCCAATGTAGCGGCAGGCCACACCGCCTTTGGAACAGTCCTGCTCGCCGAAGGCAACGCAGCCGCAGCCGCAGCCGAGCTGGAGCAAGCCCGCCAACTCGATCCGCACGACATCAACGCAACATTGAACCTTGCCCTCGCCTACGCGCAACTTCACGCTTACCCCAAATCCATATCGATCTTTGAGTTGGTAGACCAAACACTCACACCCGACGCGGCCATCGCATACGCCGCCGCACTCGTCGCCACATCTCAACCCACCGCCGCGCAAAGTCAACTCGAAAAGGCTCTCAGTGCTCACCCCGATAACCCCACACTGCACGACACCCTCGGCACCGTACTCGCTCAGCAGGAACACTACGATGATGCAGCATCGCAGTTCCGCCAGGCTATCTCGCTCGATCCCAATCTTACTTCCGCACACTATCATCTCGGCTCGATCTTCCTCGCCGTTCATGACCCCACCAACGCCGTAACCGAACTCACCCAGGCGAATGTCGGTGCCAAGGAGAATATCGACTACGCCCTGCAACTTGGACGTGCTCTCCGCGCCGCGAATCAGGACGCACAGTCCACAACGGTCCTTCGCCACGCGCTTCAGCTTGACCCCGCATCCATAGACACCAAGTATGAGCTCGCGCTGACCCTTCAAGCCAGCGGCAACGCCCACGAAGCTTTACCTTTCTTCGAGCAGGTCGTCGCAGCCCGCCCGCAAGATTCAGCCGCACTCACCAATCTCGGCCTCGATCTCGTACAGCTAGGTAATGCCAAGCGCGCAATTCCCCTCTACCTCACCGCGCTCACACTCACGCCTAACAGCGGAACGCTCCGTGAAGACCTCGGAGTCGCCTATCTCCAGCAAGCTGATTTGGATCACGCCATAGAGCAATTCCGCGCAGGTCTCGCCGTTGAACCCGGCAACCCCCAGCTCCACTACGATCTCGGCCTCGCCTTCAAGCTGAAAGACAACGTACCCTCGGCCATCCAAGAGTTGGAACAGGCAGCAAAGCTCGATCCCGCTCTCCCCGACCCCTCCTACACCCTCGGCGTTTTGTACATGCAGCTCGGACGTTTCAACGAATCCCAGGCCGAACTCGAGAAAGCCACAACCCTCAAGCCTGATCACGGCGACGCATGGGCCATGCTCGGCAACGTCTACAAGCAGAACGACCAACCTAAAAAAGCTATTGTTGCGCTGCGACGCGCTATCGAGCTGCTACCAGACCAGCCAAGCCCACACATCACTCTCGCGGCTATTCTCATACGCGAGGGCGACACCGCGGGCGCAGCAGCGGAACGCAAAAAAGCCGCCGACCTCAGCCGCGTCGCCGTCAGCCGCCAGCGGGCAAACTTTGCACTCGACAGCGGACGCCTCCTCCTCCAGCGTGG
Source organism: Edaphobacter sp. (assembly GCA_035317185.1). Lineage (GTDB taxonomy): Bacteria > Acidobacteriota > Terriglobia > Terriglobales > Acidobacteriaceae > Edaphobacter. The sequence goes on along the minus strand of DATHHN010000040.1, from coordinate 62,628 downwards.
CCAGCTCGCCGAAGCCACCACGCAACTCCAAGCGGCCGTCGCTGCCGATCCCAACTACGCCGAGGCTCACGCGGCCCTCGCCGATGCACTTGCGCTGCAAGGCCGGACCGCCGACGCCGCCCTTGAGCGCCAGCAGGTTCAAAAGCTCATGCAAACTCAGTCAACCTCCGGAATCGATTCCACTTCCCACCCGTGAAGTGCCCCATTGCCTGCCCGCCAGCCCCTTCCTTATACTCACTCCACTGCTGTCAGAGATCCGTAAGCAGCAGTCGATTGATATAGCATCCTCGGCCCGCAGAGGGGAACGCCCATTTTGACTTGGTCTCGTCGCACATTCCTCACTTCTCTCTCCCGCACTGCTCTCGTTCTTTCGCTCGACGACGTGCTCGCCCTGGCAGTCCCGCAAAGTACACCGCCGTCAACTCCGCAGCTCGGCTCCCGCCCCGTTTACGACGCCAAGCCCCTGCCAGCGCCCAAAGGCCTTCCATCCCCCATCGCCGGGACCCCTCTCGGCATCAGCTTCATCGATGTGGCCCGCCAGTCCGGCCTCAATGCTAAGACCATCTACGGTGGTGAACACAAGAACAGGTATCTCCTCGAGACCACAGGCTGCGGTGTAGCTTTCTTCGACTACGACCACGACGACTGGGTCGACATCTTTCTCGTCAACGGCTCCCGCCTCGAAGGCTTTCCCAAGGGTCAGGAACCCGTCTCGCACCTCTTCAAGAACAACCGGGACGGCACCTTCACCGACGTCACCGCCAAAGCCGGCCTCGCACACAGTGGCTGGGGCCAAGGCTGCTGCGTTGGCGACTACAACAACGACGGCTGGAACGATCTCTTCGTCAGTTACTACGGCCAAAACGTCCTCTACCGTAACAACGGCGACGGCACCTTCACCGACGTGACCGCCAAAGCCGGTCTCCTCCAGTCCAAAACTCGCTGGAACTCAGGTTGCGCCTTCCTCGACTACGACCGCGACGGCAATCTCGACCTCTTCGTCGCCAACTACATCGACTTCGATATCAAGACCGCACCGCTCCCCGAAGCCGCGGGCTGTGCCTACAAGGGTATCCAGGTAGCCTGCGGTCCACCGGGCCTGCAAGGTGGCAAAAACATCCTCTACCGCAACAACGGCGACGGTACCTTCACCGACGTCTCCCAGAAGAGCGGCATGTGGGACACCATCGGCACCTACGCCCTTTCAGTGGCTGTCTCCGATCTAGACGACGACGGCTGGCCCGACATCTACGTCGCCAACGATTCCACCGCCTCCACCTTCTACCAGAATCAGAAGGACGGCACGTTCAAGGACATTGCCATCGAGTCGGGCATAGCATATTCCCCCGACGGCAAACCCCAGGCAGGCATGGGCGTCTCCATCGGTGATTTCAACCGCGACGGGCTCCTTGACATCGTCAAGACCAACTTCGCCGGTGACACCGATTCCCTCTATCTCAACCTCGGCAACGGCAACTTCGACGACCACACCTATCTCTCCGGCCTCGGCGTCAACACTCGCTTCCTCGGCTGGGGCGTAGGCTTCTTCGACATGGACAACGACGGCTGGCTCGACATCCTCATGTCCAACGGTCACGTATACCCGGAGGTCGACGGCACCAACGTTGATGCGCCCTACGCGCAGCACAAGTACCTCTATCGCAATCTGCGCAACGGCCAGTTCGAAGAGGTCACCGCGCAAGCCGGCCCAGGCATTACCACCGCTGCGCCCGCTCGCGGCACCGCATTCGGAGACTACGACAATGACGGTGACATCGACGTCGTCGTCAACTGTGTCAACAGCTTTCCCCAGCTTCTCCGCTGCGACTCCACTCCCGATGCAGGGCCAGCCCGCAACTGGATCAAGATTCGTACTGTTGGTACCAAGTCAAATCGCACCGGCATAGGTTCCCGAATATCCGTGACCACCCAACCATCTTCCGATGCCAAACCATTCGTCCAGATCGATGAGGTTCGCAGCGGCGGCAGCTACTTCTCGCAGAACGACCTCCGCATCCACTTTGGCCTCGACCGCGCCACAAAAGCCGACATCGAAATTCGCTGGCCCTCCGGCGTTACCGACAAACTCCCCGACCTCGCTGCGAACCACCTCTACGTCATCCAGGAGGGCGGCAAGATCCTCAAGACCGTCGCCATGGGATCCCAGCAAACATCGAGCAAAGGCTAGCCATGCGCGCTGTCACACTGCTCTTGCTTCTCCTCATATCACGCGCCTTCGCACAACAACCCTACCCACCCACCCCCGACCACCCATCCCCAGCATGGTTCGTCGACGTAGCCTCCAAAGCAGGCATCACTGTCCGCAACGTCAATGGCAGCGTCGACTCCAAGCGTTACATCATCGAGGCCACAGGCTCAGGCGCAGCGATCCTCGACTACGACCGCGATGGCTGGCCCGACATCTTCCTTGTCAACGGAACCACCCTCACTAGCGACCCCTCCAATCCAAAAGAAAAGCCAACCAGCCACCTCTTCCACAACAACCACGACGGCACCTTCACCGACGTCACAGTTCGCGCCGGCTTAGCCTCCACCGCCTGGGGCCAGGGAGCCTGCGTCGGCGACTACGACAACGACGGCTTCGACGACCTTTACGTCACCAGCTACGGCAAGAACCGCCTCTTCCACAACCAGGGCAACGGCACCTTCAAAGAGGTAGCCGAGCAGTCGGGGGTCGCCGGCACCGGCAAAGAGTGGGGCACGGGCTGTGCCTTCGTCGATTATGACCGCGACGGCAAACTCGATCTTGTCGTCGCCAACTACGTCCACTTCGATCTCGCAAAAACTCCCAAGCCTGGTGCTGGTCTCAGTTGCATGTGGAAAGGCGTCCCTGTCATGTGCGGTCCGCGCGGCCTTCCGAGCGCGCCCAACGTGATTTATCACAATCTCGGCGATGGCAAATTTGAAGACGTCAGCAAATCTAGCGGTTTCGAGCACACCAACGGCCACTACTGCTTCTCCGTCACTACCCTCGACTACAACGACGACGGCTGGCCCGACATCTATGTCGCCTGCGACTCCACCCCTTCTATCCTTTACCGGAACAATCATGACGGCACTTTCACAGACGTCGCTGCCGACTCCGGCGTGGCCTTCAACGAAGACGGCCGGGAACAGGCGGGCATGGGTTCCACCTCAATCGACTACGACGGTGACGGCCACCTCGACATCTTCAAGACCAACTTTTCCGACGACACTTCCACGCTCTACCACAACAATGGCGACGGCACTTTCACCGATGCCACGTTTACCGCCGGCCTCGGCATCAATACGGAGGCGCTTGGTTGGGGCACCATGTTTGCTGACGTGAACAATGATGGCTGGCCCGACCTTCTCGTCGTCAATGGCCATGTCTATCCTGAAGTCGACTCCGCAAAACTAGGTTCCTTCTATCGCGAATCGCGCTTCCTCTATCTCAATCTTGGCAACGGGAAATTTCGCGATGCGAGCGGAACATCCGGCCCAGCCCTCGCGGAACCCAAGTCAAGCCGCGGCCTCGCCACTGCAGATCTCTTCAACGATGGGCGCATCGAAGCCGTCATCAATAATCTCAGCGACGACCCTATGCTTCTCGTCAATCTCGCCCGCAACCAAAACCACTGGCTCGGCCTTCACCTTATCGGTGTTAGCTCAAACCACGACGCGATCGGCGCCCGCGTCACCCTCCACAGCGCTACCCGCGTTTGGGTCAATGAGGTCCGCAGTGGCTCCAGCTACAACTCGTCGAGCGATCTTCGTCTCCACTTCGGTCTCGGAATGGAGACACAGCTTAAAGACATTCAAGTTAACTGGCCCAACGGCACCACTGAGTTCTTCGACCCACCCGCGTCCACCGACCGCATCCTCGACGTGACTGAAGGTAAAGGCCACCAGCCCCGTTAAGCAGACTCTCATACAATCCCTTCACATCAGTGACAAGTTTCGTTTTTACCAACTTTGGGATATACCGTCATCAAGGTTGTCGAGCACTCAGCACGACTTTCCAGTACCGATCTGCGCAGCTTGGCTCTGATGGCCGAAAAGATGATAGGCTGGCCGTCGTGGCGACCAGGTTAACGGCGGCAAAACAATTCGTCCCGCATGTAGCTTGCCCTATCACTCGTTGCGAATGAAGGATGTGCAGCGGTTGACTGCGCCCCGCGCCCGGTACTATACCTGAGCCTATGTTGCCGGGCATCCAAAATTATGCGACGACCAGAGAAACCCCAACGTACCCCTTCAGTACGGTTGTGTTGACGCTCACCGTCGTAAGCATGCTAATGATCGAGCTCCCCGGATATGCAGGGCAGCAGGAGCAGAAAATGAGCAATATGCCTGGAATGGACATGAGCGGCATGGGTGATATGAGTAATATGGGCCCGAGCATGGCTGCCATGGCCGGCCACATGTACATGACTCCGCTGCAGGCGAAACGCCCTGGGGACGAGGACAGAGCCAAGGCAGTTGTGGCTGAAGCGAAGGCAACCATGGAGCGCTACAAGGACTACCGCCAGGCTCTGGCCGACGGATACGTCATCGCGAATCCGAAGCTCGAGCAGCCTCAATACCACTTCAACAACGATAACAACGCCCGGCAAGCCAACCTTCACTTTGATCCGAGCAAACCAACTTCCCTGCTCTACCGCCGAACTCCAACCCAGCGCTACAAGCTGGAGGGCGTGATGTATACGGCACGCCCGGATGCAACCGAAGATGAACTAAACCAACGCATCCCACTCAGCGTCGCGCGCTGGCATGAGCACATCAACTTCTGCGCTGCCCCAGCCGACCGCGTCAAGGACTACCACGGCGCCCACCCCAAGTTCGGCATGTTCGGTTCCATCAACACCAAAGCGGCATGTGAGGCAGAAGGCGGTACATTCTACCCATATATGTTCACTTGGATGATTCATGTTTTCCCATACGAGAACGACTTCAAAGAGGTCTTCTCCATGAACGACGACGTAGCTCATGTGCATTAACCACTTGAACGGCTCATGATTCTCTGCGGTTTTGATCGTCGCCAATGGATACAGGCACCTTGTTCAAGATCAAGTCTGGAGGTACGTTCGACTTTGTGAACGGCGTCTAGATTTGAGTACGTCTCAGCTCGAAACCTGTTATCGGGTTATTGTCGCTTCGGTAATCGCTTTTTCGACATCACGCTCTCACGTCACAGGTCAAAAGCACCAGTTAGTTCAAGTACTGCATGCAAGGCAGGTAAATCCTGTAGTTCCATGAAGTTAGTGGGCAAAACACGCATGGGACCTTTAGAACATAACGCAGAAACGCGATCCCAACCAATTGCGTCGCTATCATCGCAACACTCAAATGAACGTCTTTGCTGGAAGAGCTCTTTGCGAGGGCCGGGTGAACCTGTTCAGTAAAAACCTGTATTACTTTTGCTCTTCCATCTGGATGAGTGACGGACATACGTAGAAGAGCAGGCAGCTCATCCGGCGTCATCTCCCTCCCAACGCTCGAAAAAGCACCGAACGATCGCCCGCTCGCGCTGCTCATCTGAAATGTTCAAAAGTTCGGAATGGCCAGATCGAACTTTGATGATGACGGGAACAAGTTTTCCTTCGAACCGAAATAAAGCATTACGAGAGAAGGATGAATACTCGCCGCAGCAGCGACGAGTCGAATGGTGGTGCGCTCATAACCCAATTCTGCAAAAAGTTGACGCGCGCAGAAGCGAGGATTCTCGCGGGGATTGGCTCGCTACCAATAACTACGGGTATTTCATTACGATGTAGTCTCCCATCTCATTGTCCATCTTCTTTGCAAGAAACGGTTTCACCGCCTTCCAACCGTCTCGGTCCATGGAGACGCCAATGATGTGGAGGCCTTTTCCCGATATTCTTATCCACTCAGTTGAACCACACTTGACAGCGCTGTCATAAACAAAATAATCTTCCGCCCGACGCCAAAAAACAGCGTTGTCAGGTGTTGGCCACTCCCCTTATCGAATCTGACAGTCGGAAACGATACCAATTTTTAACGTTCGGCAGCCACGTCACAATTTGGAGGCACCATGCAGATCCGTTTTGACAGCCGTTGCACCCGGAGCAATTTTAATGGAGCCAGATCGTTAGCAGACTCCGTGAGGCTACTTTCCAAGAGTCATTCCGCTTTTCTCCTAGCAATTCCGGTTCTTTTGCTCCTGCTCGCCTCGCCCATCAGGTTACAGGCGCAATCCAGCTCATCTTCACTATCCGGCACTGTCACGGACCCCAGTGGCGCCCTCTTGCCGAACGCCAAGGTTACAGTCAGGAATGAAGCGACCAATGAGGAGCACTCCCTCACTACCAATGGGTCCGGTGCTTATACGTTCCCCAACTTGGCAATCGGCAACTATACCATTCGCATTGAAGCGACGGGCTTTCAAACCGCGATTCAACAAGGCACCCATCTCGATCCCAACATTGGTAGTCGCTACGACGTCAGTCTGAAAACGGGCGACACGAGCACCACGGTCACCGTGCAAGCCAACGCCAACGTACTACAGACCGAATCATCGTCTGTGGGTCAACTGGTAACGAGTGAACAGGTTAGATCGATACAGCTTAATGGTCGCAATCCGATCTATCTTTCGCAACTGGAACCGGGAGTCGCCCGGAATGCGCCGATGTCTTCTTTCAACTTCGCACCAGACTTCAGCGGTCCGGTGGTCAATGGCGCACGTTCCAACGAGTCGTTGATTACTCTTGACGGCGCACCGATGGTGCGCACCAGAAACAACGGCACACAGATCGGCGTGGCCGATGTTGATACGATCTCACAGGTACAGATCCTGACAACGAGCTATCCGGCGCAATTTGGCGAAACTTCTGGCGGACTTGTCCAGATGGTTCCGCGCGGTGGCACCAGCAACTTCCATGGATCCGTCTATGAGTACCTGCGCAACTCCTTTTTGAACGCTAACACCTGGACGCGCAATCAGTCGAATCAGCCGGCGCTGGCCGAACACCCAACTCCATTCCGTTTCAATCAGTTCGGCTGGAATCTCAACGGACCGATCTATATTCCTGGGCACTTCAATCAAAATAAGAACAAGTTGTTCTTTCTCGTCGGCCAAGAGTACCTGCGCTATCGTCAGTATGCGAATCAGACCGGTAAGGTCCCGACCACGCTGATGCGCACTGGGAATTTTAGCGAGTTGCTTGGTAACAATATCTTTTATGCAAATCAGGTTCAGTTGGTAAACCCGGTCACCGGCGCAGCCTATGCCAACAATGTGATCCCTACTCCCGAACTAAGCCCGAACGGTATCGGCCTACTTAACGCCTATCCGGCCCCTAATGCCGTGAATAGCGGGTTTAACTGGCAGGCCCAGGCTCCTTATCCGCAAAACCAACGTAAAGATACGTATGTCGTTGACTACATGCCAGCGGAAGCGCACCATATCCGCGTCAGTATTCTTAGTCAGCACTTCGATCAGGTCGTGCCATTCGCGGGCAACTTCGATCGTACCCCGCAGGTTTGGGATTGGCCGAATCAAGTCGGTGTGGCGCATTACACCTGGACGATCAGTCCCACCACGATCAACGATGCGACCTTCTCCGCCTCGGCCGACCATGTCACCATTACCGATGATCTTTCGAGCGGTCTTTACAATCGCACCAAATACGGTATCAACTATCCATATCTTTTCAGCGCATCCGACAAGCTCATTCAAGACAAAATTCCGACAATCAACATCGCCAACTTCACTACACTCGACGGCGGCCCGTATCCCTCCCACTCCGGCGGAGTTATAACTAATCTCGCCGACAACCTGATCAAAGTTCTTGGCACCCACACGCTCACCTTAGGCGGTCTCTGGCAGCGCTCGGGCGAAAACAACTTCGATCAAATCAGTGTAAGCAGCACCACCCCAGGCGCAACCAACAATCAGAATGGTCAGTTCATCTTTACCGATCTCCGCGCCAATCAGCCTACATCGAAAGCCGCCATTGGCAACACTGCCCTTGGCCTCTTCGATACCTATGGAGAGATCGGTCAAAAATCGTACACACTATTCCGCAGCAACTACTTCGCCGGCTTCGCACAGGATCAGTGGCGCGCAACCCCCAAACTATTCCTAGAGTATGGTTTGCGATATAGCGTCATGCAGCCCTTCTTTGCGCTGTGGCGGAATCAGTCTGTTTTCGATCCGGCCGCTTACGATCCTGCTCTCGCACCCACGGTTAACCCCATAACAGGTACGGTTACTGGCGGTGATCCCTATAACGGTGTCGTTATTCCAGGCAGCGGCTTTCCGAGTTCAGCGCAGGGCCACGTTCCAGCCAACATTCTGGACGGTAGCTTCAACCGGCTCTTCCGCGGCGATCCCAAGGGTTACTCCAACACTGTCTTTTCCGACGTTCAGCCACGCCTTGGGCTCACCTATCAGGTAAGGCCTTCCACCGTTTTCCGGGCGGGAGGCGGTCGTTTCGTGCAGCGCATTGGCATCAGCGACGCAATCCAGGTCGGTGGCAACGCTCCTTTCCAGCCGACTGCAACCGTAACTGGTGGCAGTGTCGATAATCCGGGAGGAACAACGCTCAACTCGTTCCCGCTGGCTCTCTCTTCCCAGGCCCGCAACTTCCCCAATCCAAATTCGTGGAGTTGGAATCTGGCGGTAGAGCAGGAGATACAAAACGTCGGTATCTTAACCATTGGTTACGTCGGACGTAAGGGTATTCACCTCACCCAGCTCAACAATGTAAACCAACTGCAGCCCGGCACCGTACAGGCGAATCCAACCGTGACTGCGCCAGATGCGCTCCGACCGTTCAAGGGCTTCTCAACCATCACCCAGGATACGAACGAGGGTAGCTCTACTTATAACGGACTTCAGTTGAACTTGAAGCGTCGCCTAGCAAAGGGCGTCGCGTTCGGTGTTGCCTACACCTGGTCGAAGAGCATGGACTACGGCTCAGGCTCTGGCTATGTCTTGCCAAATGTCTACACCCCAAAGATTAATTACGGCCCCAGCGACTTCGATATTCGCCACATCCTGGTTGTCAACTACGTCTGGGATATTCCCTATTTGTTGGACAGTACAAACGCATTGGCGAGAGGAGCTCTCGCTCACTGGCAGGTATCGGGCACAATCCAGGCGCAAACCGGCCAGCCATTCAACATCGGTAGCGGGGACGACTTCGCAGGCGTAGGACCTGGCTCCGGCACACAACTCTGGAACATCACCAAGAAGCCTATTTCGCGAAGGCAGTTCACTGGAGCCAACGGTGGGGGTAGCTGGTTTGATACCTCAGCATTTGCGCGGCCTGCACCCGGCACCTTCTCCGGCCGTGAAACACGCAACCAAATCTACGGCCCGGGTTTCCAGAGCTGGAATATTGCGCTTGTGAAGGCTTTTCATGTGATTCCAAATCATGAGAATCATCAATTCATCTTTCGCGCTGAGGCGTTCAATTTCACCAACCACCCCAACCTAGATACGCCAGACACAAACCCGACCAGCGGCACATTTGGACAAGTGACGCAGAAGGGCAATACCTACTCATCCGAACGTCAGCTGCAGTTCAGTCTCCGGTACCAGTTCTGATCTGAATGTAGCTTCTACTCGGTAGAAGTAGGGTCTTATGATGCGGATTTGTCCGCGGGAAAGGTTACAAACTCGCGCGGACAAATCCCATCGGAACCTTACGCGTTCTTGCGTCCAGACAGAAAGAACAGTCAGGTCAATTAAATAGCTGCGATATTTTTATGTATCCGTTGCCAAGACAAATTTAGGAGATGGTCGATTTTCGACATTCTCAGCCTAAACTGCCTTACTTAGCGTGCCTGTTTAAGTGTAACGACACACTACGGAGATCCCTCGATCTCGAAAATCCGAAAGACTGTGGCAACTGAAATTCGCCGAAAGTTTTCGCCTCAATACGTGTCATAAATGGCCCGCCTTTTGCATGAAGTATTCGCTTCACGCGAATAACGAGTTTCAATGGGCAAATTCCGGGAGGAAAAATCTTTGAGTTTACGAGGGTCCGTGAGTAGCCAAAATGCAGTTAAAGCGACAAACATCACGAGAAGATCTCTTGTACTGCAAATAAGCAAGCTGGTTACCGGTGCGGGCGCACTGTCTTTGGTACCAAACCATATCTTCCCACAGACAGTTGCTTCTATCGAATCAAAACGACCGCTCCCTGAAGATCGTAAGTTTACCAGCCACGTCGTGGAAGCCTACATCGCTTCTACAACACGAATCATTCGCGATCCTATATTGGCCGCACTTTTTGCTAATTGCTTTCCAAACACTCTCGACACGACCGTTGAGCAGGGTACGTTTGAAGGTAAACCTGATACTGCGGTCATCACTGGAGATATACCCGCGATGTGGTTGCGCGACTCCTCCGCCCAAGTGTGGCCATACCTGCCGTTGGCCTCTAAAGAGGCTACTTTGCGTCAGCTCCTTGAAGGTGTCATCCGGCGACAGACGCGCTGCCTGCTAATCGATCCCTATGCCAATTGCTTTATGGCAAACCTGAACGCCTCTCCTTTGGAATGGAGCCTTAAGGATCAAACCGAGATGAGGCAAGGCGTAGGCGAACGCAAATATGAGTTGGACTCGCTCTGCTATCCAATACGCCTTGCCCATGGGTACTGGACGAAGACCGGCGATACTCGACCCTTCGACTCAGCATGGAAGCTTGCAATGCAGACCGTCCTCGAGACGATGCGAGTTCAGCAGCGGAAGGAGGGGCAAGGACCCTATCACTTTCAACGGGCTTCGTTGAATCCCACCGACACACTTGTCAACGGTATCGGTAATCCCGTGAAGCCCGTGGGGCTCATCGCCTCTTGCTTTCGGCCATCCGACGATGCATGCACTTTCTCGTTCCTGGTACCGGCAAATCTTTTCGCCATTACCTCTCTACGGCAGCTCGCGTTGATGTCAAACACCATCTTTAATGACCCGAAAATGGCAAATCAGGCCACTGATCTTGCCGATGAAGTCGCGATCGCTCTCCAGCAAAACGCTATTATTCCGACATCGGCAGGCACTATCTGGTCCTATGAAATTGACGGGTTTGGCGGCCACGTCCTCATGGATGACGCCAATGTTCCAAGTCTCCTAAGTTTGCCTTATCTTAATAGCTCGCCCGATGCTGCGCTCTACGCGCGAACCCGAAACTTCGTTTGGAGTGAAAAAAATCCTTGGTTCTTCCGAGGGAGCGCAGGCGAAGGAATCGGCGGCCCTCACATTGGCCGCGACAGGATCTGGCCAATGTCGCAAATAATCTATGCCCTGACCAGCACCTCAAGCACCCAAGTTAACAGTGCAATCCAAACATTGAAACTCTCCGCCGCCGCTACCGGGTTCATGCACGAATCCTACAATCGAAATGATTCAGCGCTTTTCACGAGAGCATGGTTCGCATGGGCCAACACCCTATTTGGAGAACTCATAGGTAGAACCGTAGAGCGCTATCCAGAGCTTTTGGGATGACGGCTATGTTGCTGGTTGGGACCAAGCTCCCAATTCTGTCTATTCGACCCGAACTTTTTCATATGGCGAGATCGGAAGTGGCTGACTATCGAGTCTCGAGTATGCCTCAAAGGCATCGACGGGTTACCGTACCTTATAAACCAACATATTGTTTCGGTGTTATCTCTGTCACCTACAATGATGATCCTTGTGGTCGGCGCTGTTAACCCAGGGCAACCACCAGATCCGCCCTGAGCCCGTTGCGTCGATAAAACCCAACGCGCGTGAGAAGTGCATCGCTAGCTTTCGTCTAACATCCGCAGGAATGGCGAATAATCAAGTTCGTAGGTAGAACGATGGCTCGTGACTTCCCTCCCCGGCCCTTCAAGCGGTCGAAGAGTAACCCTGCGGCTTCACGTCCGAGCATTTCGGCGGGCTGTTGGACAACCGATAGCCCTGGCGTCAACATATCTGCCAAATCAAAGTCATCAAACGACAACAGTGGAATATCCTGACCAGCTATCTTCCCGAGTTGGCGTAAACCGCGCAACGTGAGCATGGTACAAACCCAATTCATAGTAAAAATCGCGTCAGCGTCCTGAACGCCAAAGACTTCATCCGCAAGCCATTCGGCAGTCAACAAACTCTCGTGCTCCACGAGACACACTCTTGACTGAAGGGATGCTTTTTTCATCGCCGCTCGATAACCGACTATTCGTTCCTTACAGGTATAGAGATATCCTCGCGCGCCAATGGCGACAATCCGGCGCCAGCCATGACCTGTCAAATGCTGAGTCGCTTCTTGCGCGCTGCGGCGATTGGTTATCGTTACGGAGTCACGCTCAACATCTCGTAGCAATTGGTCGAAAGTCACAACGTGGACACCGACGGGAATAATGTCGCTGAAAGAATCCTTTCGACTATCGGCCGGCGCGATCACCAACCCATCTATTTGCCGGCCTACTAAGCTTTCGATTTCGGATCGTTCCACACTGACGTCGCCTCCAGAACTAGCAAAGATGACCACATATCCGTTAGCCCGTGCAACTTCTTGAACAGCACGTACCGCATTGGCAGTGAATGGATCGGAGAGGTTTGGCACGATCATTCCGATAGCTGCGGATCTCTTTGCCTTAAGCCCCCTAGCGAGTTCATTCGGGCGATAGCCAAGTCTTTCCATAGCTGCACGGATCGACGTTGCCTTTTCTTCGCTGACGTTGTCAGATCTGTTCAGGACTCGGGATGCTGTCTTTAGCGAGACCCCGGCCTCTCGAGCAACATCTACCAGCGTGGGTGCTTGACTTTTTCTTATAGCCATTTCTTAACCGATCCGGTCATCGACCCTACTGAAGTCTATTCGTCTACCCATCTGTGATCTTCGACCTAGCAGGAGAGCCCAAGGCAGTCCCACGGGTCTCCGGATACCAAAGCGAAACAACGCCAATTTGTAGCACCATCATTAGGGCAAAAAAATAGAAGGTGTGAACCGACGAGGCACGTTGCATTATTGGAAAGACGGAAACCAGAATAGCATTTGAAATCCAATGGACCGATGAGCCATACCCCTGCCCTGCGCCGCGTATCCCCGGCGGAAATATCTCACTCAGATATACCCATACGACCGTTCCTTGAGAAAACGCGAAGAATGCGTTATATGAGAGGAGGATATACAAATAGAATAACGGACCGAAGTGACGTGGAATTGCAAGACCCAAGCCGAGCAGACACACGGCCATTCCAGCAGAGCCACAACACAGAAGGGACTTGCGTCCCAATTTGTCTACGAAAGCCATACCAAGCAGAGTTGTTGCCAGACTGAGAAACGAAATCAAAACTGTGTAAGTGTGCCCTAAAAAGAGACTAACCCCAGCGCTAGAAAGTATATCCAGCAGATACAACAAAAGCATATTAACACCAGAGAGCTGATTGAAAATCGCGATGCTCGTAGCCAGCAAAATGGGACGTGTGTTTTCTCGGCGAAACAATCTTTCATGACCCAAAAAATCGTTGGGGACTGACGAACCCCAGTTCATGCGTCCTTGATCCTGGCTGTTGCCGGTGAGCATAAATCCTCTCTGCGACATAATCCCCAGCAGCAAAAGCAGAAGGACCGCGGGAATAGCTCCTGCTCCTAGACACCATTTCCATAAGGCATCTGCCGGTATTACGCGCGAAAACACCGATCCGACCGAAAACGCGACGACTACTCCAGCGCCGACCTGAAGCTGAAACAGGCTGACCAGTCGACCGCGTAGGGCAATCGGAGCTATTTCAGAAAGATAGAGCGGACAACCGACAGTGAAGCCGCCAATAGCCATCCCGCACATAAATCTCATAGCGAGAACAAGAATCCACTCCGACGAAATGGACAGAGTTATCCCGACAGCCGCAAGCGCATATACGGCAGAACACCCAGCAATCAGATTCCTGCGCCCGACCGAATCTGCCAACCAGCCCGCAAGGAGAGATCCGCAGACTGTTCCCCATAGGGAAGATGAAATGGTCAAACCAAAAACGGCAGGTGAAAGTTCAAATTGACTTCTGAGACTTTGAGTTGCAGAAGAGAGTGCTCCCAGATCGTATCCGAAAACGAATCCGCCCAGAGAACCGGCGAAAGCTGACATGCTCAGGCGTTTGTTCAACAGCTATACCTCAATCACAGCACGTCGCTTGTTCGCATACAACTGCCGCTCAGTTATCTGTGTCATTTTACCGAACACAGTCGTCGCTCGAGTGGGTTATCCCGAATGGCAAACTTCGTTACAATAACTTCAGTTCGATGACACTGTGCCCGACATAGATGTCCTGCATGCGTATATGACAAGCCACTTGAGAAAAGCCATATGGCCAACGTCCAAAGATACGGAGAGTTCTTCTCACCTCCTCCAGAAACGCAAAAGCCTGCCCTTTCCTCCCTGGGACTTATAAGAGCTTCCGGCTGCTGCCGCACCCACACGAAACTACGCGGACGTGGGCGCAAACAGGCTACGCGGCGTCAGCGTGTACCGCGAGACGCTCCTCGAGTTTGCAACGGGCGACCGTATCCAGTTCACCTCTCTGCTAACAAATCCCTTGGCATCTCAAACCGCGACCTCGGAACTATTACTGAGATAGAGCCACGCCGAATGAGCGTCAAGCTGGTCCTGGTAGAGCAAAATTTTTCAACCCAAAGCTCGCAGCGAACTACTCTCCTGGCGACCTTATCCAATAAAACTGGGAGCGCGCAGGAACACGGCGTTACGAGCGGCAGTACGGCCACCGTCATCTCGGTCGACGGCAACAAGAACATACTCACCGTCGAGATCAAAGATGGAGAGGGGGTAGCCTATAACCCCGCGCAGTTGCGGCGGCTCACCGCAGAGAGCACTGGCTACACGAAAGAGACCCGTGACCTGCCTAAAGGCGAACGAATCCAGTTCACTCAATCGGATAAGGAACACCGCATTCGTTCCGGCAACTTTGAGACCGTGGAGCAGATCGCTGACGACAACGGCCTGACGGTAAGCCTGGACAACGGAAAGAGTTTCGAGCTGACCCGCTCTCGCCAAAGTCTCGCCCTAGAGCTGCGATTTAGCCGTTTACATATTTGAAAGTGCAGCCATCCAACCGAAGGAGCCCGTCATTGCGAAGGTGCCAAATCTCGTTCAGTTCCTCGAAAGCTCGCGAGGGCTCAGTCTCTAAGAACGAACTCCCAAGGCTCCCAAGCGGCTGAGGAAGCGCTTCGTGCGCCGCGCAGGCTGGGGGACGGTGCGCTAACACGGATAGATGGGAGCTAGTCGGGGATCAGGCGGTAAATTGCCATTGTTGGAAGCAGAATGGCTACGACGAATAGGATTACTTCCGAGTAGCCCGTTACTCGCCAGAATCCAACATTGGATGTTCTCCGATGCGCCTGGAGCGATCGCTGAGTGACTCGGCGATTTGTCATCAATTGAGAATCGACTCGTGCGTTCGACTCCCGCCACACAGCAAAAAGGCAGATTGCAGGAGGGTGTTCGACATCCGTCCTCGCGTTCGAAAGGGCCTACCGGGAGGGCAGTGCTGCTGGGACAGTCCCCTGCTCTACCCATGCTCCATGGAGCCAGCAGCGCACAGTTCCGACAGTTCGTCGATGACACACTCCGGCTGGTGGCCAATTTCCTGGACGAACGGCCTTTGGCACGATTCGGTAAGCTTCGACCAGCCTCAGATCGTCCCGGCAAGAGTTGACCGGAACAACCTCACAATTAGTTCTGAATGCATCCACTGATTGCGACATATACGAACGCCGGACCCGCTACCGCAAAGGTCTCAAAGCGTGGAAGGCGCCACTGGCTCAGATGACTCCCGAAGCTCGCGAAGTCTTGCTCGCGTCAGCCCTCAAGCACACAACCGGGAGCGAATCGTTCTATGTGGCGTCGGCTCCCATCCACTCTGTCCGCGATTTGAGTACAAACGCGCGCCGAATTTCGCGATTAGAGTGCAGTATCTTGGCCTCATAGTGCATTTTCCGCGATTTGAGTGCAGCGTGACAGCCGGTCAGTCATAGAGTTGGGGATTTGTAGACAGCACCTTCTGCTGAAGCTCTGATCTGATCGATGACATTGGATTCTACTGGCATGAGAATTTTTCTACTAATAAGGATCAGAATTTCTACTCGTTAAGGGCATGATTGTGAACAAGAGAACGGCTTTTCTACTAATAAGGAATAACGACACCCGTCGAAAGCGAGAAGAGCGCACCTCACCGACGCTCATCCATCCTATGATTCCAGCACAAGCTTGTCTCAGGGAGCTTGCCGGCTACAAAACTCCTCCGCCCTCCAGCGCCTTCTTCATGCCGCCCCAGCTGGTTCGAGTCGAATCCTCCGGATTCGCTCCGCCATGCCAGTGCGTCTCCAGGCTCACGGCATCGCGATACCCCACCTTCGCCATCTCTCTAAACTGCGCTGCCCAGTCGATCACACCCGTTCCTGTGGGCGACCACACCACCTTGCCATCCGATCCCTTCACCGCATTCTTCACGTGGCAGTGATGAATCCTCTCCTTCGGCAGCATCTTCCAGGCCACGGGATACGCATCGAACTCCCCCCGCATCACCGCATTTCCCGGATCCCAGTTCAGCGCCAGCCAGCGCGATTTCACAGCTCCCAGCGTCCGTACTGCTTCCCTTCCCGTCGCCGTGTTGCAGGCCGGCTCATTCTCAAGCACAAGCATCACACCCTGCCGTCCGCACTTGTCGGCAGCCTCGCCTAGTTTCGCGTCGATCGCTGCACGATACGGCCCCACATCCTCCAGTCGCCAAAAGTCGAAGCATCGCACCTTATCCGTCTTGAAACGCTTCGCCAGCGCCACGCTCTGTTCTAGAACCTCGTCCTGCTCCTTCAGCACATCGCCTGATGCGGCGCTGCTCTTTGGGCTGAACTCCGACTTCGGAGCTCCCGGCCAATCCGCCTTGAACAACGGGCTCGCAATATCCGTGACCCGGAGCCTGTACTTTGCCAGCGTCTTCTCCACGTCGGCGAGCTCCGCATCGGACAGCCCCAGCAGGCTCTTCTTCCACATCCCGCGCAGCTCCACCCACTGCATTCCGAACTCGTTTGAAGCCACCGCACAAGCATGGTCGAAGTCCTGCGTGATCTCATCTGTAATCACGCCTACCTTGAACTGCGCTCCTGCTGCAAAGCCCCACACTCGACCCCCCGTAACCGCAGTCGCCACTGTTGCTGCCACGCCACCCACAAACCCACGACGCGATATCGCCCTCATCAATGCTCCTCTTCTTTCTCGTAAACAGAATAAGACTGGGCCCGCAAAGAGGTTGAACAGACATCTCTAGAACGTGATCCTCACCGAGGCCTGCAGACTGCGCCCGCCGCCGATCCCGTTCACGCTTCCCTGTCCGCTGCCCAGCGTGCTCGTTACACGACCGAAGTTGCCTGCCGTAAACAAATTGCCGCTGCCCGAGTTCGGGTTATTGAACTGCGGCGTATTGCTCAGCTGGAACGCGTCGAGCCTCGTCTCAAGCGACGACTCCCGCCACATCGGAAAACTCTTGAAGATCGACACATTGTCCTGAAGGTATCCCGGGCCGCGGAATTGATTTCTTCCTGTATTGCCCAGGCCCACATTCTGAGCCGTGCATCCAGCCGTAGGGCAGCCGCTAGGCTGCGAGAACGCCGCCGTATCCAGCCACGGCGAATTTGACCCAATACCATGCAGAACCTTGTATACCCCGGTCAAGTTCGCAAGCTGCGCCGTGCCTGGAGTGTTTAGCGAGCTTCCGTTCGCATACACCGAGAAGGGCTGGCCCGACACTACGGAGATCACACCGGACAGCTTCCAGCCCCCAAGTAAAAACCCGCCAACACCTGAGTTCATAAACCTGTGTCCGCGTCCTACCGGAAGCTCATAAATAAAGCTCTGCTCGTAGTTCAGCCTGCGGTCGAAGTCGTTCGGTGCATAATTCCTGCGCAGCGTGTCAGTCGTGAAGAAGATAATGCCGCCATCATCTCCCGCCACATAACCCAAGCCCTTGCTCCACGTGAACGCCGTCGTAAACGAAAGCCCATGCGAAAAGCGCTTATTCAACTGCGTCTGCAGAGAATGGTAGTTGGACGAAAATCCCTGGAAGATCTTTTGTGTCGACGCGGTGCGGTGAACATTGGATGGGCAACCGATACAGTTGTACTCCGGCTTGGAAGCATTGCCTCCGCCATAGACGTTCGTTGGATTATTGATGTCGATGTTCCCCGGAATCCCTACTCCATGATTGCCGACATAGGCAATCTGCATCGACATGTCATAAGGAAGTGCCTGCTGAATCGCCACGTTCCACGATAGGGCGTAGGGATTTTTGTAGTCCAGAGGAACATAAAACATCTGCTGCGATGCCAGCGTTGTCGTCGTCACCGGAATAATTCCATTGGAAGGAATTGGAACTGCGACCGGTGGTGGAAAGCCCGCCTGAAACGTCGCGACCGTACCATCCGCAAACACCGCCGATGTATAGGGGCTTGTGCCCGCAAGCCCAAAAGCGTTGTTCGAGCGGACCGGATAGTTATACGCATAATTGTTATCTGCAAACGGCATATAGCTGATGCCAAATCCTCCGCGAACTACCGTATTATCCGTCGCACGATACGCAAAGCCCGTGCGCGGGGCGAAGTACCGATACCTCGTCTGCATGCCGAGATTCATTGGATTTCCGCCTACCCCCGCGATCACAAGATTGTTCGTCACCGGATCGTAGTTCGTAAATCCGCTCGCGATCTTCGGCGTCGCCGGTGGATAGAACTCCCAGCGCACTCCCAGGTCCACCGTCAGCTTCGGAGTCATCTGCCACTTGTCGCTGGCAAACGCGAACAACCACCATTGCCGATACGCCGGGAAGAACGTATTCACATCGCGTCCCGCCTGGTTCGGAAGATCCAGCAGAAAGCTCCCAACGTTGTTTGCAAGATTCGTTCCCGCGCTCCTCGAATCTGACGTCTGTACGTCAGCAAAGTTGAATACGCCTCGCGGGCTGAACGTCTGATCCTGCAACAGGTCGTCACGCACGCGCCGAAGATCGCCGCCAAACTTCAGCGTGTGGTTCCGAATGACCTTCGTCCAGTTGTTCACAAAATCAATGTTCGATTCGCCGCGAATCCACGGGACCGACGCCGAATACCCGATCATCGTCCCCGTAAACGCTCCGCCGATCGAGATGCCCACCTGTCCGCTCGAGAACTGGTTGATGTTCACGCCAGGAATTCCCAGCGTGGTTGCGTCATTCGATCCGTAGTTGCTCGGCTGCGCGTTGTTCCTGAGGTGAGCCACACCAAATCGCAACTCGGTGAACAGCGTCGGCGAAAACACGTGATCGTAGTTCGCTCCCGTACTGTACGAGGTCTGGTTACCCGTTCCCTGGAATCCCGCCCCAGCCGGGCCCCCCAGAAACGCACCAAACGCCGGCGCCTGGAAGGTGTTCACCCGCTGCCAGCTGTATCGTCCGCTGATGTGATTCCGCTCGTTCAGGGTAAAGTCAATCTTCGTATCCCAGCTGTTCGTGCTCTTCGTGAACGGAAGGTTGCTCGTGTAATTGTTGCTCGGATTCCCTATCGGAGTGTTCGTGTTCAGCTTGCCATACTGCGCTGCCGCCGCATTCACCCGCGTCAGAATATCCTTCGAAATTGGATTCACGCGGCTGGCGGGAATCTGGTTATTCACAAACGGCGTGCGCGGACTGCTCGCCGTTCCGTTACCGGTCGCAGGATCGAAGATCTGTCCCTGCCGGAATCCAGCCGCATTCGGTGTGCCCGACAGCATCGCGCTCAGGTCGATGAATCCCTGCGCATTCGGCGTAAAGTAACGCGGATCCGGAATCGTGAAGGTGTTACCCACAGTCTCGTGGTCCGAGCTCCCTTGGTAATCGCCGAAGAAGAACAGCTTGTCCTTGAAGATCGGGCCGCCGATCGCGCCACCGTAATTGTTATAGGAGAGATGTCCGAGCGGGCCGCCGAAGTACGACCGCGCATTCACCGAGTTGTTCTGGATGTACTCGAACACCGTGCCGTGAAAAGAATTCGTTCCCGACTTGAGGATCACGTTGGTCACCCCACCCATAGCGCGTCCCATCTCCGCCTCATAGTTGCTCGTCGAAATATCAACCGACTGAATCGAATCTGCTGGCGGAATAATGATCTGCAGCAAGCCCGTTCGCTCGTCGTCGTCAATCCCTTCGATCTGGTACAGGTTGCCCATGCGCGGCATCCCGTTCACCTCGGTCTGCAGCGAGCTCTGGGCGTTAAAGAACTGCGAGTGCTGGAATGTCGCAGGGGACGTGCCGGGAACCAGATTCAACAGCGACTGGAAGTTCCGGTTCGTCGTCATCGGGAGGTTCTGAATCTGGTGCGTCTCGAGCTTCGTGCTGATATCCGCGCGGTCGGTCTGCAGCAACGGTGGAGCCGTCGTCACCATCACCTCTTCCGACACGCTGCCGGGCGCAACGTCGAAATCAACGCGCGTCGAGGTATTGATCAGAATGTCGATATTCTGATGCGTCGCTTTCTTGAAACCCTGCGCCACGACCGTCACCGAGTAGGTCCCGGGAGACACGTTCGGAATGGTGTAGTTGCCCGCCTCGTTCGTCACCGATTCATAGACAGTCGAGGTCCCTGTATTTGTCGCCGACACCCCCGCATTAGCGACCGTCGCTCCCGTCGAATCGATCACCGTGCCCAGCAGCGTTGCGTTAACAGCCTGCGCAAGCGACCGGCCCATCAGCATCATCAGCAAGCAAACAACGACCCCGAAAGAAAACAGTGTGCGTTTCATCACGAACCTCCAGAAACCGTGCAAATACGCGGATCATCAACGACGCGAAGCCAATTGTTTGAAGAGCGAGCAAAAACTATCAGCACGCCGTCTCGAGTGTCAACTGAAATAAATTCGATCTTCGATATCCACTAATGAAACGGTAATCCCGCATCAGAACGTTATTTAAAAAGACGCTCGGACTCCCGCTTTTGTGGGCATAGGAGCTCCCATTGCCTTTCGAATTGCGGGGTGATCTGTTCCAGGCAGCAGGTGTCGGTTGGGGATCAACGACATTTAGCGTGAACAAAATGCGTCAGAGATTGTGAAAAGCAACACCCGGTCAATACAATTTGGCCATGATGACCCGACAGTGCTACCGTTCGCGTTTAGAAGGGACCATGCGTAGGCTTAGTGCGCGAGGTATCACTCCAGTTCAACTGACCTAGTGATTTAAATTAGATAGACAATGGGTAGAACCGCTCTTCTATGCACTCCGAAGATCATGGGCCCGTAAATGCTGACCTACTTAGGATCCGCGTCAGAATATGAAGGTCAACGTGGCCAAAATTTCTGCAGTGGCGTTGGAATAGATTGCGCGCCGTGGAGAAGGTTCCGAAAAGCCCGCTAGTTATACCCTGCCAAAGCTTGCTCGTCAAATCAGTCGATGTTGGTTTCGCATAGCACGATCCAACTTTGGCCTGTAAGAATACATCGTCCGGCTGCTCCGATTTACAGTGCGATGTTCGTTTGACAATTTCGGCTTTCCTGAAGAAATTCATGCGACTCGTCTTAAACGGATCACAAGTGCGGAGGCAATGTACAAAAGCGTGGCCCAAGACGTTGCGGAAATTAGAGACGTAACGACCACCCACGGAAGGAAGCCAAATGCGGCAGCAAACTCGAGTAGTATCGAGAAAGGCAGAACCAGATAAACCACATCGTTGCCCACGACGACCTCAGAAATAGATACGGTGTCAAAATCAACAATAGAAACCCAAATCCACAGGTCGCCGAGAGACCGGCCGGCCACCTCCGTGGTTTACAGAAACGGTGGCAGCGAATGATCGCTAAAGTCATTGGGACAACGACAACAGCAACAGCGACTATCGTAAACACAATGAATCCTAAATACGCCATGCTGACGCCTCGGTTCTCAACACTTCTATCGGTGTGCTCACCAGCGAGCTCCGAATCTTTCGGTTCTTCCCTTTCTACAGCTCCCGCCTAGCGTCCCGCTCTAGGATCGCAAAGGAGTGGTCCGAGATTTAAATCTCGCCACCCGATTTGCGGCGGAGTTTCGCACAGGTGCGGCGAAGATCGTGCGGCCCGAACAGCTCGATGCCGATTTGCTCCGCTGACTGTTGTACAACCGACCAGACTGCCCAATCGCTCAGGCTACTGCGGGCGACCTTGCCGCCCTTCGTCACCGACCGAAAGTTTTCCTTCCAACAGCTCGGCTTAATCCAGCCAAGCATTGATTGCGTGCTTGACCCAGAGTGGAACGGCAACGGTGCGGATTCGGTTGCCCTTGCCGTAAAGGTCCGCAATCACCCAGCGTCCTTCACGCTCCTGAAGGTCCGACATCTCAAGCGTAGCTAGCTCACGCCGGCGAAGAGCACATCCAACCAGTAAGGATTGCGTTGTCCCGCTTCCCTTTCAGGGTAGAGCGATCCGGGACCTGCAACAGTTCCTTCGCCTGCTCTCGGGTAAGCCAGTTTCCCAGTCGGTTGCCACGCTGTCTCACATTCGGAATGTCGGACAAATTAGCGGCATCCTCTGCGGAGATCAAGCCGTCGCGCCGGGCCTCTCCGATAAGTCTCCGGACAGCTGAAAGCTTCACATTGATAGTCGAGGGTGCCAGCGCATCCATTGAGGCTTTCCGTTCCTGTAGCAACCCACGGGGTCAACGACCGACCAGCAGAGAAAGCGAACAGCTCATCCAGCGTCAGGGAGTAGCTCCGTCGTGTATTCGGTGACGTGACGGAGTCGAGCACCATCTGCTTCGCAGTACCTTGCGCTTCCGTTAGCTCGCCATGTCCCGCAGCACTCTCCGTAGACTCCGGCGCGGCTAGGAGCAGATTATTCATGTCACCTCAAGCTAGATATACGACATTTAGCGTGAAAAGAATACGACGCAGATAGTGAAAGCAACACGCAGATGCTTCAACCCTTAGCCATTGCGGTGATAGGCGGTTTGTCGCTATCGATTTTCTAAGTCTGATCGTAACTCCGGTAATTTATTACAGCCTCACCCGAAGCCACCACGACAGAGCTTAAAGAGAGGAGGGATTCATATCGATGTATAAACAATCTATTTTCAGGTACGTACTAGAAATGCCCTTACCGTTTGGCTTCGATGAGGATGATGTTACCGTCAGGGTCGGTGACTGCGAGGTCGTTCTTTAGCTTGGCTTTGGTGAGCTGCTGTTTATGGAGGAGATGGGCAGCTTTGCGGAGGCTTTTGGCTTCGAGGATGATGCGGGCGCTGGTACCGAGGGTGGCCGGGGCGATCTCGATCTCTTGGCCGGAGTCTCCGGGCAGGTGGATAGACATGGGATCTCCAGCGATGGGCTTGAAGGAGAGTTGGTTGATGTAGAAGTCGCGGGCAGCGATAGTGTCCTGCATGGCGAGGGAGACGGAGATCATGCGGTCGGCGATGCGGTCTTCGTCGAGGTGCTTGCCTTGGTCGTTGGAGTGGAGGGAGCCGGGCATGTATTGGGTGTACTCAATGTTCTGATGTTCTGGTCCGACCATGGTGAAGAGGAGGTTGCCGGCGCCGGCTTTGCGGACCGGGGTGGGAGTGAGACCGCGGCTGGCGTAGTCCTCGTGGATGGCATTGAGGTCGTCGCCTTCGAAGCAGAGGTGGAGGAAACCTGCCTTCGAGTCTTTGGCAGTCGCGGGGTAGAGCTCGATGAACTGGTGGTCATTGATCTTGATGAAAGATTCGTAAACGACGCCGTCTCTTGCGAGATTGAAGGCCTCCTGGAAGCCGAGTTTGGCATAGAAATCGCGGGTGGCAGCAAGATCGTGGACACGAATGGCTACGTGAGCAATGCCGGCGAGGGGCGGGGTCTGGGATTGAGCTTCGAGGGGCGGCGCCAGAGAGAGAAGGGTGACGAAAAAAATGGCTGAGATTTGAACGATGGCGCGGGTTATTTTATCGGAAACGAGATGTTGCTGGTGCATGTGCGGAAAACTCCTTTGTTCATTACGATCGCTATTTCCCTGCCGTTGATTTTCGGGAGGATTGTTGCTGACGACCCCCTACTGCATCGGCATAAATCTCCCCTCGCAGCTATACGCCCCGCTACCCTTCCCATCCCGACGGAAGATAGCTCTGGAGTTTAAAAGCAACCTGTGAAAACTCGCTTGCCGGAATCACGTCCACAGGAGCTCCGGTCGGCACCGGATTTCCTCTGGAGCCTGCGCCGGTGCCTGGCCCGTAACCGTACCGGTATCGGCAAGGTCCGTCAGTGCTATTAGCCGTGCATGTCGTCACAGAGAAGGGATCATAGATACCACCGCTGCTAAGGCCAGCAAAGTTACCTGCCTGCTGAGCGGCTGTGGGGAAGGTGAGGGTTGTCGGAGTTTGACTCGAATAACGGAAGCCGTTGTAGTTCCCAAAGAAAAAGAGCTTGTCTTTCCACGAGCCAAAAGGAACCAATGGACCGCTGAGATAGATGCCGTATTCGTTGCTGTGCTCGACCGGCTTGCTCACAGCGCCAGTTACCGGGTTGGGATTAGCGCCGAAGAATCCCCACGTGTCTAGCGCCGTATTGCGGAAGAAGTGGTACACGCCCCCGTGAAACTTGTTGCCGCCTTGCTTGATGCTGTAGTTCTGAATTCCCTGGCCTTCATAGATGGCAGAGTATCCGCTGGTCTGCACCTGAAACTGATCGACCGCATCGACAGAGATGGCAGTCCAGACATAGCGCGGGTCACCATTGCCTCCTCCGCGCACGAAAGGAATGCCGTCGATATATACCGCGGAGACGGCTCCTCGGCTGCCGGATCCATTGACGATTCCAGTATTCGTAGTGGGGTTGCCGTTAGTATTGTTGCCCTGCACGCCAGGCATCAGGAACGCAAAGTCGGTGGCACGACGCTGGTCTGCCTGGCCGTAGGCGCCCATCTGGATGGGAAGCGAGGAGTACATGTCGTTCTCCATGGTCGCGCCCAGGGTTGCGTTGCTGGTTTCGAGCGCAGGAGGAGCGGCGGAGACGGTGACCGTCTGCGATTCGGTGCCGAGCCTCAAGCTGATATTCACGTTTGCGATTTCAAGCGCATTGACGTGGATATTTTCCTGTGCGGTTGTTGCAAGACTTGTGGCTGAAACGGTAAGCGTGTAGATGCCCGGGTCGAGCGCAGGCACAGAGAAGTCGCCGGACGCCGAGCTTTTGGTCGTGAACTTCATCCCGCGACTTGTCGATGTTGCAACCACCGTTGCGCCGGGGACGACTGCACCGGAGGGGTCGGTCACTGTGCCCTTGATTTCGCCCTTACCGGAGAGTTGGGCGCTAGCGGGAGAACCGCAGAGCAGGATTGCGGCGAAGAGAACCAAGCTTGAAAGCAGATAGCAGAGTAGAGTTTTTCTTTCGCCTTTATCGGAGCGGAACATAACGGGTCGATCGTTGTTGAGCATCATCTGTAACCTCTCTGTATTTCTAAGGGTGTCAATCAAAACAATGGCCTCACCGATTTTGAAGAGAAGCGCCCGGGAGCTTGGTGATAGCTTCCCCAGCGGGTACGTGAATAGAGAAGTTTTCGGCGACGACGGTTGCGTAGCCGATCGTGAAGCCAATGGGGGCATGGATGGAGACATTTCGAAGCGTTACACCCTGGATCGGCGCTTCGGGTAAACCGGCGATGGCACCGGCATTCTTAGTGGCGGTCGCGGTTACATTTTCAATGACAATGTCATGAAAGTGCGGCGTGAGCCGGGTGACAGGTGCAGATGCAATATCTTCCGAGGGCAGAACGCCAGGATAGTATTCGCTGAGGATCAGAGCCGTCTTGACGTCTTCCATCTGGATATCGCGAAAGTGGATGCCGCTGACATCGTTGCCGCGGTCGCGGTTGGCCTTAATACGGATGCCATTATCGGTGCCGCGAAAACGGGCGTGCTCGACGGAGACGTTCTGCACACCGCCGGCAATCTCGCTCCCGATAGAGAGCCCATGTCCATGTCGAAAGTCGACGTTCGTAATACGAATGTTTTTACTCGGCAGATCACCGCCCGGCGAGTTGATCGCTCCAGACTTAATCGCGATGTTGTCGTCGCCTACATCCGCGAAGACATGGTCAATCACCACATTACTGCTCGAGAATGGGTTAACGGCATCTGTATTCGGAGACTTCTCCGGCGCGAGTACGCGGATGTTGCGGATGACGACATCATCGGAGTTGTACGGCACCAACTGCCACATCGGCGAGTTCTGCAGGGTAACGCCCTCCACGCGAACATGGTGGCAGTGGTCAAACACGACCAGTCGCGGGCGAGTGTGTTCAGAGCCAAGAATGCCAGCATCTTTGAATCGGCGGGCTTCGATCCACCAGCTCTCTCCGTTGCCGTCGATCACGCCGCTGCCTGTAATGGCGACGTCCTCGGCGTCGGTCGCACTCACCAGTGATTTCCGGCCGGGACTAC
The DNA here is from genome assembly GCA_035317185.1 of Edaphobacter sp. Classification (GTDB taxonomy): domain Bacteria; phylum Acidobacteriota; class Terriglobia; order Terriglobales; family Acidobacteriaceae; genus Edaphobacter. The sequence goes on along the minus strand of DATHHN010000040.1, from coordinate 36,266 downwards.
GAAATTCTGTCTTCGCCGGATAGTCGTCGTGATCGGGTGACCCAAGTAGAACGCCCCCAGCTGCAAGCTCGAGTGTGATGTGGCTGCGCAGCACAATCGGCGCGCTGAGGAAGGTGCCGCTACTCAGACGAACCGTACCTCCACCTGCGTGGGCGCACTCGTCTACTGCGGCTTGGATGGCAAGTGTGTCCTTGGTAGTGCCGTCACCCTTTGCGCCATGTTGCCGGACGTCGCACACGCGTCCTGCAGCAGCGGCACTTAAAGGAGGCAGAAGTAGCAAGCAGAGCGTAAAGAAGTAACAAAACCGAGCTAGGATCTGAAATTTCACTAGCGACTTCTACATGTCGCGCAAAACCCTTGTCAAGAAATATTTCATAAATATGAAAATATATTTCATGCAATGCTTCTTCTCAAATTTTTAGTGATTCGCTACCAGTGCCTCGGCTCGGCTATTGGCAGGACTGCTGCAGGATTCTCGACGGATGAGCTGTGTCGGCAGGACAACGCTGGCGGTTGGAACCCCTGGATGCTCAATCTGTTTCAGCAACAGCATCGCTGCCTGTCGACCCAACTCTTCTGTGAAAACGCGCATGGAAGTTAAGGGCGGATGCAACGCGGCTGCGTCAAGCGTGTCGTTGAAACCAGCGACCGAAAGGTCTTCAGGAATAGAGAGATTGTGGTCGCGAGCGGCCTTGTAGGCTCCGCGCGCTGCCGGGTCATCTGCAGCAAAGATGGCGGTAGGCCGGGGACTGCCTTGCAGCAGCAGCCGCGTGCTCAGGTATCCCATCTCCTCACCGTCCAGTGTCGGGAGATCGCTGCTGAGGATCGACAGCTTGGCCTCTTCCATCGCCTGCCGATATCCCTGAAAACGACGAAAATACCACGGCAGGCTGAGGTTTCCGGCAAAGCCAATGTGTTGATGGCCCAGAGATATCAGGTATTTCGTTAGGTCATATGCGCCCCGAATATCTTCAAAGAAGATCGACTGCGGCGTGTTGTGCGGCCATTCGCCGACAACATTGTTGCCGAGCGCTATCCATGGAACGTCATGGCGGCTGAGCAGTTCAAGCATGCCACGTGAATTCGTCCCGGCCACAATCGCTCCCGCAACCACAGTCTTACGCAGCAGGATCTCTGGAAGCACCAACCGGTCTGGAGCAAACGTCAGCGAGTATTGCAGCGGCAGGAAAAGCAGACCATAGTCATGCTCAGCACAATAAGCCTCCGCGCCCATCAGCACTGAGGAATGAAAAGGGTGCAGCACGCCGCGGTTACTTAGAAGAAAGGCAATGATGCGCGATGTCTTGCGCGCCTCCAGATCGAAGTTCAACCGGTTTGCTGCACTCTGAATGCGCTCGCGAGTCCCTGCATTGACTCGTGCGCCCCCACGCATCAGTCGTGAAACTGTGGCCGCACTCACTCGAGCTTCACGAGCAACGTCGGCTAACGTCACCTTCTCGATGCGCACTATCTAGGAACTCCCTGTGACGCCACACATTCCGCGTCAATCTCGCAAGTATGCACGATTCCACAGTTTCTATGCAATATTTCTATAATGCGGATTCGGGATTCTTCGCCGGAATATCGGGCGAAGCCAGCACATAGATCTGCACCTTCTTCAAATCCTCTGCCGTCGGCGCCGTCGTTTCGGTAGCGGGCTTCACGCCATAACGCTGAAACACCCGTCCAAAGCACGCAAACCAGAGTTTGCATCATCCCACTTGTAATGAAAAACTCCGGCTGTCCTGCAGCATTCTTTCTCGTCTGCGAGTTAAACCACGCATCGATCAGAGCTGTCTTGCCTGCCGCAGCGCCTCGGTCGAAGCCTGCGCCATCTCCGATCCCGCCAGCAGAAAAGCCCCTATACCCTTTGCATCGTTCGCAATCGTCTTCTCGCTGACGTAATAGTCGAAGGTTCCCGAACGATAAGGCGTCCCACCCAGGCCACCGACCTTCACCGTCCCATTCAGCACCGTCAAGCCATCTGGTCCGGTCGAAACAAATGCCTTCTGGATCCCCTCCCATCCGCGCCGGGTTTTGGCCTCGTAACTCTGCGGCAGATACCCCCTTCGCACACCCTTCGCCAAGGCATACACAAACATGGAGCTAGCCGAGGCCTCGGTATAGTTCCCCTTCCTCTCACCTTTATCCATCACCTGCCACCACAGCCCGGTTGCAGCATCCTGATACTTCACTACCGCAGCCATCGTCCTGTTAAGAGCTGTAATCAGAGCCGCTCGCTGCGGATTGTCCTTCGGATACCAGTCCAGCACATCAACTAGCGCCATGGCATACCATCCCATTGCGCGCGCCCACACCTCCGGCGACAGCCCCGTTTTCGCATCCGCCCACTTCATCTGTTTCGACTCATCCCAGCCATGCTTCATCAACCCCGTCTTCGGATCACGAATGTGTGCATCCATCAACAGCAACTGCTTGGCAATATCGTCAAAGTCTCCGGGCTCTTGAAACGTTGCAGCATACTCCGCGCGAAAGGGCTCCGCCATATAAGCGCCGTCGAGCCACATTTGATTCGGATAGATCTGCTTATGCCAATACCCTCCGCTCGCCGTCCGAGGCTGGGCAGCAAGCTGGTCATGCACAAACTTCGCCGCCTTGTAGTACTTCGGCTGCTGCGTCACCCGATATACCAGCAGCACCGCCCGCCCCATCTCGATGTCGTCCAGACTATGAGCATCGGCCTTATATCCCTTGATCGTTCCATCTTCGGTTACATATTTATCCACTGCATCCTTGATGTACTTGAAGTCCGCACCGGTAGCGGTAGCATGCCACTGCGCAGCCATCCCATCCAGCAACACGCCTTCCTCATATGCCCACTCTCCCGGCTTATTCTCGGTCGTCACCACGCCCGCCGGCCACTCCCGGATTACCGAGTCCGCCATCTTCGCCGAAGCTACATCCTGAGCCCACGCCGAACTTTGCGCCACCGCAAATCCAAACATCGCCACCGAAGCCGCAAACAACCGCATCCTAAATCCTCACAATCACAAATCGAAACCTACACCAGCATATCGAACGCACGGTCAAGACGTGAGTCAAGGCCCTAGCCCTGGTATTTAGTCCGGGCATTTGATGATGCAATGCGAATCACTAACCATACTGGCTTCGCAAACTCCTCCGGCTAGAGAAACCAAAACAGCCTCCATTGTCATGTTCACAAGAGCCCGCTCAGATACGGTTGTGCGACGTGTGGCGAAGATGACCCACTTCCCTTCGGCCGGCTGTCGCGCCAATCCTCTGCTGTAGCTGCGGAGAACACTTGACTGGCGCCATTCATGGTTCGCACGTCCGCCAGGTTGATGGGGCACATGTTTTCGTCGAAAAGGGTCTCCCGCGCAGCGTTGCATGGAGCTTCCCCTCGTGCCGCTTTGTTGGGCGCAAGGATCACCCACACTGGCATATCTGTGGGATCCCTGAGATCTTATACACAGATAACGGTTCAGATTTTACGTCGAAGCATCTGGAACAAGTCGCGATGATCTGAAAATACGACTTATCTTCTCCACGCCCGGCAAGCCTCAGGGCCGCGGCCGAGTGGAACGATTCTTTCGAACGCTGAACGAGATGTTCCTGTGTGACTTGGACGGCTACACGCGTCGAAGCAGCCGAAAGCCGGGCTAACCCTGGGGCAATCGTCATCGACGAGGCGGACAGGCTGCAGATGAACAGTCTCGAACAAATGCGGGTCCATCTTTTGACGAGGGCAAGGCAGGGATGGTCCTGGTCGGCATGCCGGGAATCGAGAAGCGCATAGCTCGATTCCTCAGTTCTACTCCAGAATTGGCTTCGTTCCCGAATTCCGCGCACTCGATTCTGTCGAGATGCAGAAGCTCCTGGAGCAGCGCTGGACCCCTGTAGGCGTTAGACTTCCGAATGAGCAACTCCCGCCAGAGGTCATCGCAAAGCTGATTAGAATGACTGGCGGCAACTTTCGCCTCCTTACCCGATCCTCACCCAGATCGAACGAGTGCTCGACGTAAACCAACTTCTCACCGTCTCGACTGAGGTCGTCGAGGTGCGCGAGACAGTTTGGTAATTGGTCAAGGATGACCTTTTAACCCGCCACGCCCCAAATAGCTTGCAAAGATCTACGCCAGATAATTTGCCAAGCTATACATTTAAGCCAACGGGAGTAACTGCGAGTAGTCGACCACCGGAAGCTAATCCGAGTGGCCGACAAATACGCGTCAACAGCCGCTATTACTTCACGCCATCCGCCAATAGCGCATCAGCAGCCCACATCACCGGAGCCTGCCCATGGAAGTCTCCGGTCCGCCGCTTCCGCGCAAGGTAGTAAGCAAGATCGTCCTTCTTACCCGTCCCTTCACATACCTGCGTCACATCATGATTTTGGTCGACATACCCTACCACCCCAATCCACGCCTTCCGAGCCGCGGGCCCATACGTCGCGGCATCCAGCCATCCATGTTTCACGCCCATAATCATTGCAAAAGCAAACATCGCTGAGCTCGAACTCTCCGGCCACGCCTCATCATGGTCAATCAACTCCCGCCACATTCCATCCTTGCCCTGGTACTTCAGCAGCGAGGCCATCATCAACTTGTAGCCTTTCATGATCCGTGCCCGGTCAGGATGCGACTCCGGCAGTTCACTCAGCACCTCTGCCATGCCTGCCGCAACCCATCCATCCCCGCGACCCCAGAAGTACTTCACATCTGGAGCATGGTAGAACAGCCCATTCGGCTGCTGCAGCTTATCCAGATACGACACCATCTCCTTCGCAACCCGGTCCAGATACTTCTTGTCCCCCGTCGCGCGATAAGCCTCAAGCTGCAACATCGTCAACATATACATGTCATCGATCCAATACCGCGTCTCGGCCGACAACCCATCCGGCTGCGGATTCTCCCACTGCCGGTCCGCCCACAAAAGCCCTTCCTTCAAAAACCTCGGGTCCTTCGTCTGCCGAGCAATCTCCAGTGGAGCCACCCCGAAGATCGAATCATCCACATGCCTCCGCACCGGTCTCCGCTCTGCCTCCGCACCGCCCGGCATCAGCGGTTCAAACTTCTTGATTAACTCATCCCGCAACGCATCATCATGCGTCAGGTAGGCATAACGCAGTGCCCCATACCATGCGGCAATCTCCGAATAGTGAATCGTCTTCGTGTACTGATGTGGACTCGTCACAAAATGATCCGCCAGTTGCTTCCCTACCTCCTGCGGCGAAGTCCCCACAGGCCAGTTCGTGAAGCTGTCCTGCGCTCCAGCAACATTTAAGCAGCCCATCAACACACAACCCCAAACCAACGGCTTCAAAAGCATCCCGCCTCCAAAATTCATTTGTGAAATAGTTTAAGTATGGGAAAGCGAGGTTGCACAACCTCGCTTTCCCTCATCTCTCTACAGCTGCCGTTCACAAAATCTTCGTTAGAAGGTAATCTTCCCGGCGAGTTGGAAGATGCGCGGATCCATGGCTGCGGTAGCATTGCCAAAGGTTCCTGAATTCAGCGCTGTGGTAAAGGTCGATAAGTTGGGATGATTCAGGACGTTGAAAGCCTCGAGGCGGATGTTTAAGGCTAGGCGCTCATGAATAGGAAAGTTGCGACTGAGTGCGGCGTCCACACCCACGTACTTCGGAGTACGGAAGGCGTTGCGGCCAACATTACCGAAGGTTCCAGTAGCATTCTGAGCGAACGCAGCTTTGTTCAGAAAGGCGAGGTTCCCGGCCGCTTTCTGAGTGATTTTGCGACCCGTGTAGACGGCCAGCGGGTTGATCAGGTTGGGACGATCAAGGCCGATGCCAGTAAGCGAGTTGTCCACTCCGGAGGTGACATTCAGCGGCATTCCGCTGGTGAGGCGGATGAGCGGCGCGATCTGCCAGTTGTTAGCCAGCGCGCCAGCCCAGCCCTGGAGGCTGGTGAAGTGGCTGGACGCTACGAAGGTGGTGTTGAAGATGTGACGGACGTCGAAGCCGCAGTTGCTGCGATCCATGCGCGGGTTGGCGGAGTTCTGAAAAGTGGGTCCGGCGATATCGCCCGGGGAGTCACCAACGCTGATACAGTGCGACCATGTGTAATTGGCCAGGAAGCTGAAGTTGTTCGACATACGGTGCTGGATGACGGCGATGACACCGTTATAGTTGGAGTTGGCGCCGTCGTCGATCTGGGTCATCATGGGGCTATAACCCTGGCCCTGGACCGGGTTGATCAGAGACAGTACGGTCCGACTGTTGGAGTTGGTGGTCGAAGAGCAGGCAGCGCCAGCCTTAGGTAAACCGGTGGTGGGGGTAAGGGCTCCGCACGAGCCGGTGGCACCAGTCGAAGTGCCCGGGATAAATACAGCAGGGTTGAGGGCATATCCGAGCCAGAGGTGGGAGTTCTTGTTGCCCAGATAGCTGATGGACATGTCCCAGCCGTGGCCCAGATCCTGCTGGACGCTGGCCGTCCACTGGTTGATGGTTGGGGTTTCGATGTGGCGCGGGGTGATCACGTAGAGCGTGTTGGTCGGGAACGGCGAGGTGGACTGTGGAGGATTGGCGATAGGGAAAGGATTTCCGCCAGGATAGGTAGCCCATGGACTTGCGAAGCTGACCGGGCCGGGTACGTCGATCTCGTTGGTGAAAGGGGGATTGGAGCTGTTGCGCTGCGAGGTATAAAGCGCAGGGTTGTCGTACATAATGCCGCCGCCAAAACGGAAAACGGTCTTTCCGGTGCCGAAGGGATCGAACGTCAAAGAAGCGCGGGGAGAGATGTTAGCAAGGCGATTGTCCGTGAAGGACTTCGGAACACCGGGATCACCGTAATAGAAGGAACCAGCCGGAGCGTTGACGAAGACGGTGCTGTGCTGCCCGGCAATGAAGGCGTCCTTATTGAAGGTGCTGCCGCGATGGTAATTATCGACGGGGAAAAACTCAGGCTCCCAGCGGAGGCCGATGTTGAAGGTGACGCGCGAGTTGAAGTGAATCGTATCCTGCGCGTAGAGACCAAACGAGGTCTGGCGATATGCGGTCTGCTGGGCCTTGCTCTGGCTGAAGGCGGTGGAGGTTCCGATGTTGCTCAAGCTGCCCGCTATGAAGTCGATCATTGGCTCGCCGGTCTTCTTGACGCCGTTGACCACTGCTCCGCTGCTGCCGCCGCCGAAGTTGAAGCTGCCGTTCTGTAGGTAGCCGGCCTGGGTGTTGTCGCCGGTGCGCAGGATCTCGCCACCGAAGGCGAACTGATGCTTACCGTGGATGAAGTCGACATCGTCGGAGAAGTCCTCGGTGTTGGTATTGAAGAAGCCCGGGGAGCAGGTGCCGCACCCAACGGAGAAGCCATTGGTGATAGTCAGGCGAAAGTCGTCGGGCACGTAGGTATACATGTCGATGCCAATGGTGTTGGCGTTGATGCCGCCGGCAGTAGGCCCGCGATTGTTGCGGCGTCGGGCGTAGCTGCCGTGAAAGGTGTTTACGAGCCTCGGAGAGATGATAAAGGTGTAGCCGAGCGTGAAAGCCTGAACGCGCTCGTCGTTGCCAGCGATTGTGGTGAGAAGAAGGTTCGTCGGTGAGAAGTAGGCTGGCGCGTTGTAGTTGGTCAGAAAGTAGCGGCCGAAGAAGCTGTGGTTCTGATTAAAGCTGTAGTCCACGCGGCCAATGTACTGGTCCTCGGTGTTGTTGGCCGGTAGAGCGACATTGACCCGGCCGTACTGGTCAGCCTGTGAGTTCGGAAGCATCTTGGAGAGATTGAGCGCCTGCGGGCTGATGCTGCTCGCAGGGAGCTTGCGCGTGCTGGAGATGTCGAGGCCGGTCACCGGATCGATAAGCGTGGTTGAGTTCACAGCACAGTTGCCGCCCATCTGGCTGAAGTCTCCTGAGAGCTCCGCGGGAGTCGGGATGCAGTAACCGGTAGCGCTGCTGGTCTGGCGGTTGCGCGTTCCCTGATAGCCGCCGAAGAAGAACATCTTGTCCGTCAGGATCTTGCCGCCCAGCGTGCCGCCGAACTGGTTGCGCTTGAGGGTGTCCTTGGTAGGGGAGAAAAAGTTGTTGGCGTTGATGACGTTGTTGCGGATGAACTCGAAGACGGTACCGTGCCACTGGTTGGTGCCGGAGTTGGTGACGACGTTGACGAGAGAGCCGGGGTGCAGGCCGTTGCGGGCAGGAAGGGAGTTGGATTCAACGGAGAACTCACGCAATGCGTCGGGAAAGGGGTAGGGCAGATTGGTGTTCGTAAACGTATCGGTGTAGCTGCCGCCGTCGAGCACGTAGTTGTTGTAGATGCCCTGACTGCCGGCGACGGAGATGACGGGAGTGTTCGCATAGGTTTTACTGCCGTTGATGTCGTTACCGGGCGCGTTGACGGCACCGCCAGAGATGAGAATGAGCTGGGTAGCCTGGCGTCCGTTAAGGGGCAGCTCAGTGATGCGCCGTTGGTCGATGACCTGCTTGAAGCTGCTCGTCTCCGTCTGCAGGACCACGCCGGAGGCCTGGACCTCAATGTGCTCATTCGAGCTGCCGATCCTTAGTGTGGGGTTAATCTGAACGTTGTTTCCAACTTCGAGCACACCCTTTTGTGTGAAACCGCTGAAGCCTGCGGCTTCCACCATGAGGGAGTAAGCGCCAACGGGAATGTTAGGAAGGCTGAAGAGGCCCGCTCCATCGGAAATGGTGGTACGCGAGGTGGCCGTATCGGTATTGGTGACTGTGACCTTGGCGTTGGGGACGGCGGCACCCGTGGGATCGCTGACGGTTCCCTGTATGCTGGCCGTGCCGGCGGTCTGGGCGTGCGCGATGAAGGAACACAAGCTCAGGAACAGTGTCGCGCAAACGACAAGGCGCAACGCTCCCTTATTGGATAGTCCAACTGATTTTAGTAACCGCATGGAAATGGCCTCAGAGAATGGTGATTTGGGTTCAGTTTTTTCGCTTTTTATGAAACGTAAAAATTGGTCATACCTCAGCGTGGGGGACTATATGACCTCGGTCGGAGAAATGTCAATAAGTAATCGGTTTCATTTGGGAAAGTATGTGGGAAACGAACAGCGGAATTGAGGAACTCGTTGGTGCAGAACCGACAATGTTAGTCTTCGGTACAACCTTGCCTGACCCGGCGACCAGACCACCAAAAAGAGAGCCCTACAGATGCCAGGTTTTCCGCACATAAAACCACATCATAACCACCAGCGAACCATCAAAATCGCCATCACCATCTCGCTGATGTCGATCTTGTCAAACCATTCTTTTTCTCAGGTTTCCATCGAAGATCTGAAGCGAAACTTCCAAAATCCTCCAGCCAACACAAAACCGATGATGCGATGGTGGTGGTTCGGTACCGCGGTTGAAAAACCCGAGATCCTCCGCGAACTCCAGCAGATGAAAGCCGACGGCATAGGCGGCGTAGAACTAGCTTTCGTCTATCCCCAGGTCCTCGACGACCCCGCCAAAAACCTCATCAACGAGCCCTTCCTAAGCCCAGCCATGCTCGACAACGTCCGCTACGCCCAATCCGAAGCCCGCAAACTAGGCCTGCGTGTAGACGTAACTCTAGGCAGCGGCTGGCCTTACGGTGGCCCCGCCATCACCCTCAAAGAAGCCGCCGGCCACCTCCGCACAGCCGAAATTCCCCTCCCCGCCAACGCCACTTCCCTACCCAAATTCAAGCTGGCCGAAGGCGAATCCATCATCTCCATCTCCCTCGTCAACGGCGAACCCAAGCACTGGGACGCCATCTCCGCCGAAACCATCAACCCCAACGAAACCAGCAGCATACCCGCAAGCACCACCCCCCGCACCGTCCTCTTTTTCATAGCCAGCCACACCCGCCAGCAAGTCAAACGAGCCGCCGTAGGAGCCGAAGGCTGGGTTCTCGACCCCTTCAGCCACCAGGCCGTAGCCACCCACCTCAAAGCCGTAGGCGAACCCCTCGTCAAAGCCTTCGGACCCACTCCACCCTACGCCGTCTTCTCCGACTCTCTCGAAGCCTACGGGGCCGACTGGACCCCCAACCTCCCCGCCGAATTCCGCAAGCGCCGAGGCTACGATCTCATCCCCCACCTACCCGAATTAGTAGCTGGAGGCACCCCCGCCGCAGAAAAGGTAAGGCACGACTGGGGCAAGACCCTCACCGAACTAGTCGATGAAAACTACCTGACTCAAATCAATAACTGGGCCATCGCCCATCACACAAAATTTCGCTCACAAACATATGGAGAACCGGCAGCTAGCCTATCAAGCCAACGCCTCGTAGCCCTCCCCGAAGGAGAAGGCCCTCGCTGGCGCGAGTTCTCCACCCTCCGCTGGGCCTCCTCCGCAAACCACCTCTTCGGTAACAACGTTACCTCCGCCGAGACCTTCACCTGGCTCCACTCCCCGGTCTTCCGTGCGACTCCCCTCGATATGAAGGCCGAAGCCGACCTCCACTTCATCATCGGCACCAACCAGATCATCGGCCACGGCTGGCCCTACTCCCCGCCCCAGGTCGGAGAACCCGGATGGTCCCTCTACGCCGCGGCCGTCTTCAACAATCACAATCCCTGGCACCCCGTCATGCCCGACGTCACGCGCTACATCCAGCGAATCAGCTACCTCCTCCGCCTGGGCCAGCCGGCTAATCAGGTAGCCCTCCTCCTTCCCACGGACGACGCCTGGGCCAACTTTTCCCCCGGGAAGGTCACCGTCACCGGAGAGATGGCCCACCTCGTCCCCCCCGCCCTCATGTCCGCCATACTCTCCGCAGGCTACAATGTCGACTTCATCGACGCCGACGCCATCAACTCCGTCGGTCTCGGCTCCCACCAAATCCTCGTCCTCCCACCCACCGAGCGAATCCCGTTCGAAACCCTTCGCAAGATCCACGCCTTCGCTGAAAACGGTGGCAAGGTCCTCGTCGTCGGCCACTCTCCCACAATGGACCCCAAAGGCAAGTCTTCACCTGAACTGACTGAGCTCTCGAAGGTAATTGCAGTCGTCCCAAACACCGGCGAACTGACCAAAGCCCTCGACAATGTCGGCAACCCCGACCTGAAACTGACGAATGCCGACGATCACACCAAAGAAGTCGTAGGCTTCATTCGCCGCAAACTCCGCACCGCGGACATATACTTCGTCGTCAATACCAGCAACCACCCGATCGACATTGCCAGCGCGACCTTCGGGACTTCCTTCAAGTCTGGCCAAACCTGGGAGCCAGACTCCGCAGCGAGTTTTCCCGCCACCCCCACCTCCCAGCCCATTCACCTCGCCCCCTACGAATCCCGCATCTTCGTCTTTTCAAATTTTAAGACCGCTACTCCTTTCGTAGACTGCTGCCCCGAACAAACAGACATCTCCACCGGTTGGAAGATTAACTTCGTCTCCTTAAACAAGACCCTGACGGAAGCCACTCTCACAGACTGGACCGCCGACCCTGCGACGAAGTTCTACTCGGGCGAGGTCGCGTATACGCGGGATTTCAAGTTGGACTACGCGTCAAAAGGCAAAACCTTCCTCGCGATCGAAGGCGGAACCCCAACCGATCCAAACTCGCCCATCACACAACAAGCTGAAAAAGCCGAAGGCATTCGCAACCCCCTCATCACACGTCCCGGCCCCGGCATGCGCGCCTGGTACGACCCGCCCATCCGCGAAGCCGCCATTGTCTACATCAACGGTCAGCGAGCCGGTTCCCTCTGGCACCCGCCCTACCAGCTCGATGTCTCAAAATTCCTCAAATCTGGCCAGAACCACATCGAGATTCACGTCTTCAACACTGCTATCAATGCCTGGGCCGCGCTCCCTCCCCACGACTACAAACCCCTCATCGCCAAATACGGAGACCGCTTCCAGATGCAGGATCTCGACAAAGTTCAGCCCCAACCTTCCGGCATCCTCGGCGCCATCCACCTCATCATTACGGACAGCCAATGATGCACATAACTCCACATAACCAGACGCACCATGTCCGATTATGGGACATGGGTTTTCGCAGGATAAGAACCATCACTCATCGCACATCGTCTCGACCGGAGCGAAGCGGAGTGAAAGACCACTGTATTATTCCTTCGCAGTTTCCCTGAGGCGAGTGCGTCATTCATGAGCGCTTCATCGCGTCGTAAAACCAGCCATGGCACAGTGCACGTCTCTCTCCAATCCACAGCTAACCCTTGACACCCACGATAAAATTAACTCAGCAACCAAACAGTCCGACGCAAGCCGGACTGCACCATTTAACGCATCAAGAACAACACCCGAAGTCCAGACCTAAAGTATCTACTTCTAATACTTTGCGCAATTAACCCGGGAGGGGGAGGGTACATGAACCGTATCACCCAAACCGCACTAAGCCTCGCCCTTACCCTCGTCATCCCCTCAAGCACGGAATCTACCGTACCGGCTCCCTCTTCTTCAAATCCAATACCGCTCTCGATCTCCCCGAAACGTCACCCTCATCGGTGTCGTTTATCACAATAAATGGCGTAGTTTTATCAGTTAAATGTCGCACTTTGCGGTTGAATGACTTTCTGAAAGGCCTAATCCATTTAGGCTATCGCAGCCCCTGCACATTGCCGACATGGGATTCTGAGTCGATGTCGACGCGCAGCAAAAAAGGACTTTTGAGAACGGCGACATTTACCGTGAACGCCATGCGTCAGGGATTTTGAAAAGCTACCATCCCGCCATCGGAGCTTATATTCTTGCGGGCGAATTGAATGAGGCAGATGGCGATCATACGGTGGCCTTTGCCCGCTATGGAGCCCTGATGCGCAAGTATATGTAATGAGGTGCCCAGAAGATCGCCGACGGTGCTGACTGGTTTGTGCCACACACGCGCATGAAGCTTTGACTGAGCAACCAGATGTGGCGAGTGCTGCCCTACACACCGTGGAAGAACATGATGATCGAAATTCCTTTAAAAGTGGCAAGCTCCATCAGTCTGAAAAGCTACTCTTGACGTATCTAAATGAAATGAGTGATTCCGGCCACTCCCGAATCGCGGGCAAACCGGAAGTTACCGCCAGTGCTCCAGTGGGGTTGTTATTGACGATTCCTACTAACGTCTAAGCACGCTGATTCTGCGCCGTTAGAAAGGGCTTTCCTGGGTGTTCGACCGGTGCATTTTAAACAGCGATCGATGAGAAGATTGCCTTGCTAAGCGGAGGCGCATCTTCTTATGGATTACATTCAAGGCGAGGGACGAGATCAAGCAACACTGTTTCCCGTGGTACTGGATGAGTTTGTGCCTGCCGATCATATGTTCCGTGTGATTGACGCCTTCGTCGAAAAGCTCGTGATGTCCGGGCTTGGCTTCGAGCGCGCTCAGGCCGCTGAGACGGGACGACCTGGCTGCGATCCGCGCGATTTGTTGAAGCTTTATCTGTAGGGCTATCTAAACCAGATCCGCTCGTCGCGGCGCTTGGAAAGCTGAGTGCCATCGAAACATCGAGTTGATGTGGCTGCCGGGGCGCTTGTATCCAGACCTGTTGTTTTCAGAATTATCTGGCGTAATGTTTCAGAATTATTTCGCGTAGTGTGGGTCTACGCTACGACACGAGCCACAGAATGCCACAAACCATGAATGACTACCGTTTCGGAGCATAATCAACCACTTACCCCGAAGCTCGAGCATCACCCGCTTCTCATGAAGGCACGCTCACCTTTCAATTTGATTCGTCCGGACTCAGTAAGTCTATGAAAACACGCCACATGAGAGCGTAGTTGAGCGACCGTAGCTTAGCGAAATTTATCGTAGACTAGGAGAGCTGATGAGTGTATCGCTATTGCACTCAAAAACCTTTTTGCTAGCGGTCCTGTATGTGCCCTATGGTCATCATGGTCCGCCGTTTTCTTCAGGTGAGCCGTTGACACCGGAAAGACACTTGTACGACATGCCGACTATTCGGCCAAGTGACGACAAGCGCGTTTAGCAGGACCAATCCGCCGGGAGCCCAGCCTGCCTCGGAAGATCATCAATAAGCGCTTTGCGCTGTTAGCGTCATTTGAGGATTACCTCCGAATAAGATCCAATAACCGCCTCCGCTGTCTTTCATTAAGAGTTCGGTTGAGAATAGTTTGGTTGAGCAGAGACGATTCAGTATTCCGCCTTCTCGCCTGCTGCAGGGACAGAGGTCGGAACGCCTGGAGTGCCTGCATAGGTGATGAGCGGCACGGTAGGTTCGTCACCCGACTCGCCCCGATGCACATCGTCTATTGACTCCCCTACCGCTTGCCCCTGATGAACGACCTGAGTCTTGCCGCTGACTTTGTCGTGCAGCGTGAGAGTGCCTGAAAGCACGTAGACAACATTTGGAAATGGATGCGTGTGCCATGGCAGGGCGGTGTGTGGTGCGATGGTCAGCTTGATCGTCGTGAGTTGTGGCTGGCCGGTGGGGTAGTGCGTGTAAGGTTTGCCGTTCCACGATTGAGTTGTTTGCAGCAGGATTTCGCGGTGACCGCTTGCAACGCTATTGGCGGGGGTTTGAGCGAGTACCGCCGTCAGAGACGCTACGGCGATGGCGGTAACTCCAATCGAGTATTTAGAAATCATGTCGGTCGTCTCCCAGTGGGTGTTAGCTGTCTGCTCGAACTTCAGCATGATCTCGTTATTTGCCGGTGTAAGATACACGCCAAACGCTGCGAGAGCCGTCATCTGTAACGTAGAGAGCGCCATCGTGACCTATGGCTACTCCTACAGGGCGGCCCCAGACCCGTCCATCAGGGGTGACGAATCCGGTAAGAAAATCCTCGTACTCGCCGGTGGCTTTGCCGTTCTGCATGGGAATCCGGATAACTTCGTAGCCTCCGCGATTCGCACGGTTCCAGGACCCATGCTCGGCTGCGAATCCGTCGCCGTCGTATTGGGATGGGAAGGTGGATTGACTAGTGGGGTAGAAGGTCATTCCGAGAGAGGCCATATGGGGTTGAACAAGGACATCGGGGGTAATGACCTTGGACTTGAGCTCAGGATGGGTGCCCATCAGTCGCGGGTCCTGATGCCCCCCCATGTAGAACCAGGGCCAACCATAGAAGCCCCCTTCTTTCACGGAAGTCACATAGTCTGGAACGAGATTGTTTCCCAAGGCGTCACGCTCGTTCGTTGAGCACCAGAGCTGACCTGTAACCGAGTTGATAGCCTCGCCGACGCAGTTACGAATACCATAGGCGTACACCTCAACGAACTTACCGTCAGGTGTGTACTCCAGCACATCCGCCCGATGGAACTCTCTAGGGTGAGTATCAGGATCGTCTGCATTCGATCCGCTTCCAACTGAGACAAGCATGTGCTTCCCGTCGGCAGAGAAGACAACGTCGCGGGTCCAGTGGCCACCGCCACGCAGTTGAGCATAGCCGGGGAGATTGGGCACGATTGTCTCGGGCGCGTTAGAAGCCTTTAGATCTCCGGACTTGTAGGCGAATCTCACGACAGTCGTGGCGTTTCCGACGTAGACCCGTTGAGGATTCGCACCAGCAGGATAAAACGCAATGCCAAAGGGATGGTCTAGGCCTGTAGCGTAGGTGCTGATGGTAGCCGCCTTACCTGCATCGGTGACGCCACGCAACCCAGTATGGAGCCTGCCTGTGAGTCCGCTACGAAGAGATCGCCATTGGGTGCAGCATGGATGATCCGGGGCATCACGAAGGCGCCTGAAATAGGCCCGTGTGTCTCCTTCTTATTTTCTGATCTCTGCATAGGCGTGGCTGCGTCACCGCCCGCATAGAGTTGGATCGTAAAGCCGGCTGGGGCAATGGGCCACGCGCCCTCCGGCCTTTGGACAAGAGAGGGACCGTTGTCCACAGACTCAGACGGCTTCGGCTCTGGCAGATCTGCCACGGTGATCTTTCGCCGGACGCCCGGTTTCTGTTGTGTGTAGTCGGCGAAGGCGGCCTGACCGGTGATCGTCTGCTGGGCAGGGAGCGCCGAAGGAAGAACAGCGATGAAGGCGAGAGATGCTAATGCATGGAACTTTGCGAAGCGTGAACGTTTCATAATTCTCATCTCCAGATCGGTATTTTGGCGACAGTCGATCGTGCAGCGGCTTAGCAAGGCGCTCCCAAAGTTCTTGGAGCCACCTTAACCACGTAGACTTGCGGGAGGATGGCTTACAGCAGACAACTTGTCGTACGCTGCCTGAGGGAGCTGAAGATCCGCAGCAGCGATATTCTCCTCCACGTGCTTGACCGAGGACGTTCCCGGGATAGGCAGGATTACTTTGGAACGTTTGAGCAGCCAGGCCAAGGCAACCTGCAAAGGAGTTGTATCAAGATCATTCGCGACTTCCTTGATGGCTTTATGTGCCTCTTTCGCTTGACCGAGGGGAGCCCACGGAAGGAAAGCAATATTGTTCTGCTCACAATAGTCGACAATGAAGTCCGATTCCCGGTCGGCGAAGCTGTATCGGTTCTGCACAGAGACAATCGGCACGATCTTGCGTGCTCTCTCCACGTGTTCGCGAGTCACGTTCGAAAGCGCAACATGACGGATCTTACCTTGCTTGCGAAGTCCAGCTAGTGCCTCTATCGAAGCCTCGAATGAAACAGCGTTATCGGGAGCATGAAGTTGATAGATGTCGATACGGTCCAGACGCAGACGTTGTAGGCTCCCCTCAAGTGCTTCGGTGAGATGTTTCGGGCTGGCATTATGCGTCCATTGGCTTGGGCCGGGGCGCTCCCATCCACCCTTCGTGGCGATTACTAATCCTGCTGGATATGGGTAGAGGCCCTCTGCGATCAACTCTTCGGAGGTACCGGGGCCGTAGGAATCGGCCGTGTCGATCAGGTTCACGCCGAGTTCAATCGCACGCCCGAGGGTCGCAAGGGCAGCGACCTTGTCCGCGGGAGGTCCCCACACTCCGGGTCCTGTGATGCGCATCGCGCCATAGCCCATTCGGTTGACCCTTAGATCGCCACCGATGATGAATGTACCGGCGGCTGCGGCTGAAAGAATCTGTTCCTTATTCATAGGGATGCTTCCTTTCATGTTGAAAATTTGGAGTGTGTGTTGAGGATGGCCGACCCTTTGACATCCATTTTGGGTCGGTTGGCGTCCAGAAATTGTCAGGCAAGTTCACAACGATCGGCTCGGGCGTACTTCTCACAACCACCCATCGAAATGGGTGCTCCTTCGAAGGGTTGAGCTCCTGGTGTGGCAACCAACCCGGCACATGCAGAAAGTCGCCTGCCCTAACAGTGACCGAGTGTTCCCCAAACTTGCCCCACCGTACACAAGCCTCTCCTCCCAGGACGTAAACGACGGTGTCCTGTTCGCCGTGGTGGTGAATGCCAGTCTTCCCTAACGGCTCGACAACAAACACGCCTGCCCAAATCGAGGAGACAATGCCATGCGTCGCAGCAATGGCTGACATTCTCAACGATCCCGGGGTCTGCGGTGTCTCCGTGCTCAGTTCAGCAGGATGCACAACGCGAATCGTTGATTGCGCTTTGGGTTCAGAAAATCCGCGCACAGGTATCTCGCTTAAATCGCGAACATCTTCGGCAGCTATCGGGTGGACGAGCGAATCATTGGGTTTGCTTCCCATGTGATCTCCTGATAGTTCGCTATTGTCTAGTGAACCAAATGTACTGTACAGTACATTACAATGAGATGCACGCAGCGACAAATTTGACGCACCAGTTATCCAAGGCTCTGAAGAAAAACGTGCATAAAATGTTGCTAACACAGGAGGATTCAAGCTGTGAATCGCATTAAATATTTTTTACGCCTTCAAGATGGGGAGATAAATGCCTAACAAGCGGTCGCGTGGAGAGATTAGGAACGGCAAGCTACAAAAAGTAGCAGCAGATCTGTTTCTGAAGCGCGGCTATGAGGGCGTCACCATCGACAAGATCGTCGAGTTGGCTGGCGGTTCGAAGAGCACGGTGTACAGCGAATTCGGTGGGAAGTGTGGGCTGTTCATCAGCAGTATCGAGAACCTGTGCCGCGAGTCGAATGAACCGCTCACGAAGATTGATTACACAGGATTGAACCTTGAAGCGAGTCTGAAGAAACTCTCTTTTCACATCCTGAAGCTCATCACCGCGAAACGGTCCGTGGAGCTTCATCGTCTCGCCATCGGCGAGGCCGCGAACTGTCCCGAAGTAGGCGAGGCATGGTACAAGTACGGCCCCGCCAGAACAGCTTCGTTCATCCGATCTCTATTGGAAAGTCGCAGGGGCGAGTTGCGAGTGACAACGATTCCAATCGAACGGATGGCCGTGATCCTTCACGACTCATTAACGGGAGACGTCCTATATCGTCTGTTGGCAGGAGTCGGCAAGCATGAAAGTGATGCGGAACTCGAGCGATTGGCTTGCGCCGCAGTCGACCTCATTCTCGGGAACATTTGCAACGATGCACTCTAAAATTATCTGCGACAGAATATCAGCTTCTTGATATTTCGCCGTTACAGTTCGAAGAGCGTGATGTGCGGGCTCTTCACTCAACTAGCTGAGTCTTAAATCTGCGAGCAACTCAGCGGACTGAGATAGAGGTTGGAGATGTTGCTCACAATTTCCGCATCCGTATTCCCTGGCCGATGAGACAGTTCTTTCCAAGCAGGATCTGCTGAGAACGCCTTCCACTTTTCAATCAGCTCCGTCGTGTCTGCGAAGACCAGCATGTAGGTCAGGCTAGGCATCCGCGTGCCGATCACCGTATTTCCAAAGAAAACAGGGGTCAGGCCCGTCCGCGCAAAAATTTCAATCTCCGACTCGTTAAACATCTGGATCTTGCGCGTATGAGCGACCTGGCTCGGACTCTCGTAGGTGCGAAGCTGAAAGATCCGCTTCTCCT
The DNA here is from genome assembly GCA_035317185.1 of Edaphobacter sp. Lineage (GTDB taxonomy): Bacteria > Acidobacteriota > Terriglobia > Terriglobales > Acidobacteriaceae > Edaphobacter. Next base: position 17,541 of record DATHHN010000040.1, on the reverse strand, counting down.
TTTTCGGCGTCACCACCTTCGGCCAGCCAGCAAACGCCGACAGCAATGACCTCTCCGCTCTCACGAAGGCCGGTGCCGAAGCCGGTGCGTCCCGGAAACCCGACGCGGCCTTCACATATTCCGTGTCCTTTCTAGGCGCGTATCGAGCGCAACCAAAGCCTCCGCCGACGTCGCCGGAACCAGCACATAGTAGGTTGGCGTCTCCGGGCCGATGTCCAGCTTGAACGCACCCACCGGCCCCATCTCCAACCGGTTAAGCGCAGGAATCAACGCCCTCTCGAAATAGCCCTGCGTCAACGCGAGCTGCGGCCCCGTTCGCAACGTATATATCCGCAACTGGTAGAACTCCTGTCGCGCCTCCGCCAGTATCTTTCCATCGGGCTCCGCACCGAATGCCGCACCCGAAGCCATCCCCGCCGTTACCAACGCCGACTTGACGAACTCTCGCCTCTCCACCGCTTCCTCCACGCCGTTTGCTCGTAAATCAGCTTACGCCCGTGCAGCGGCTGTAAGAAAGATTTTCAAAGTTCATACCGATCTTGTTGAGTCCCTGTCCCTCGACGAGGCGTATCTCGATGTAACGGAAAGCAAGACGGGTCTGACGACCGCGACCCGCGTTGCCATCGCGATTCGTAAGCAAATTCGAGACGAATTAAAAAGTGACGGAACAGCGTCTCGAGAAATTAGGGTTCGAGTCGTCTCAGATTTGAGGAGCATGGAGCTCGATAGTCTTCATCAACAATTCGGCCGCTATGGTGATCAGTGGTGTCGCTGAGAAGGCAGGCACACGAATTGCTCAACTAATTTATTAGGACGCCTTCCCGCCCGAAAACGGGAAATCGTTGAAGGACTACGCTAAGTTGAATCCGACCAGGGAGGATGGCTGGAAAGTGCCCGTACCTGGTCGCCAAGTTTACTGAAGGAGCATGAATCACGACGATCCTCGTGCCCGCCCTGATCATTACGATGATTGCCGTCAAGCGCCATTATGATCGTGTTGCATGCCAGATCGCTGTCGATTGCCCCATGCGCGTCAAAAACCTCCCGGAGCCTCTGGTCATTGTCCCTCTAGACCGGTGGACCTGCATCACTGAAAAAGGTTCGCCGCGTGGCTGTTAAGGCCGACTAACGCCTCCGCGTATATAACTCGATTCCGACCCAATGTCTTTGCCTGATACAGCGCTGCATCAATCCGTTTCAGAAACGGCTCAATCGGGATCGATTTGTCCCAATTCTCAATTGTGATTGCCCCTATGCTCAAGGATACGGAGATTGAATTATTCAGCGTAGAGAAGGGGGAACAACTAATCGCCTTCCGCACATGTTCAGCGACCTCTTTTAGATCATCGCAATTACATCCGCTAAGCACAATCAGAAACTCTTCTCCGCCATAACGGCCAACAGCGTCATGTGAACGAACCGCATCAACAAGACGTGTGGACACCTCTCGAAGAACGTCATCACCAGTTGGGTGACCATGGACATCATTGATCAGTTTGAAGTGGTCGACATCACAAAGTAGCAGAGACACCGGGGAGTGTTCTCGTGCCGACCGGCTCAGTTCGCTTCGAAGCAAAGCAAGAATGGCGCCCCGATCCCACAAGGAAGTAAGTGCGTCATGAGTCGCCTTAAAGCGCATCTCCTCGCGTGCCTCCACCAGCCTGTCTTCGAGCTGGAGAATCCGTCGACCGGTATGTAATCTAGCCTTCAGCTCTGCGGGATGGCACGGCTTCGTAAGATAATCGTCCGCTCCAGCCTCAAGACCTTTTACGATGTCTTCACTCAATTGCTTAGACGTCAGCAGGAGGATGTAAACGTAGGGATTGTCAGTCCTGCTCCGCACCTCACGACAGACACCGGGACCGTCTAACTCGGGCATCATCCAGTTGATCAATGCGAGTCGCGGCCCGCCTGCTTCGGATAATTCCTTCGCCGCCTGCCGTCCATTTTGAACCGAGAGTACCTCGTATCCGCTCCGCTGCAGCATTCGCTCCATTAGGCGAAGCGAAACCGGATCGTCGTCTGCAAGGAGAATCTTCACTTGACCGTCTCCGCGCATAAATCTTCCAGCGTCACAACTACGCGAATCAACTCTTCCTCCAGTTCGTCTACCTTGTCCCCAGCAAGCGCAATCTCGCCCGCCGTTGCCATCGACTCGAGCTCGCCAGCAATCCTCGACGCAATCGGGGCAGCAAGATTTACCAATGCGCCCTTCAGGGCATGCCCTACTGTTTGCAATGCGACAGAATCTTTCTTTGTCACTGCCTCTCGAGCCATTCGAATCTGTCCCGGATAGTCGAAGCGAAATATTTGGAGGAGCTCCGAAAGAAAGCTGCGATCTCCATCGACTCGCTCTAGTATCTCTTCTGCACAGACGGTGACTCCTGGAAAATCGCCGGTTTCCAGAACAGAAAAATCCGCACGGGCACGGGCCAGATAAGCGTCCAGTACCTCGTCAAGCTCCAGCGGACGGATTGGTTTCGAGAGATAGCCGTCCATGCCAGCGGCCACGCAACGTTCATGGTCGCCCTTCATCACTAGCGCCGTCATCGCAACCACAGCTTGATGGTGCCCAGAGCTCTTCTCTTTCTCACGAAGAAGCTTGGTCGCTTCCAACCCATCCATTTCGGGCATATGCACATCCATCAGCACCAGGTCGTAAGTCCCCTTCTCCAATGCCAATAGAGCTTCTCTTCCATTGGAAGCGATGATCACGCGGTGGCCTCTTTTCTCGAGTAGTCGTGTTGCCAGCTTTTGGTTAACCAGGTTGTCTTCCACCAGTAAAATACGCAAGCTCTTCGCAGGGTCAGCATCCGCCTGCAGGGAGTGCCGAGTAATCATGGGAATAGCTCCTTGTTCTTTCGCGCATAACACCCGCGCTATGGCCTCTCGCAGTTCTGACTGACGCACCGGCTTCAGAAGATAGGCTGCAATTCCCAGTTCTCCGCAACGAGCAGCGTCTCCCCGTTGGCCACCGGAAGTAAGCATCATAATCGTCGATGTAGATAGCTCCGGCCTGTCTTTGATATGTTCGACAAGGCCAAATCCGTCCATCTTGGGCATGTGCATGTCAGTTATGATGAGATCGTATGGATCGTTGACCTCTCGTGCAGCCAATAGCTCTACGAGGGCCTTTTCTCCATCGGAAGCTACAGTTGGCTTCATCCCCCATCTCTTAACCAAGCCCTCAAGAATCCTTCGATTCGTGCGATTGTCATCCACAATCAGTACTTTGATCCCGCGTAACAGCACGAGTTCGACTGTGCTCTCAACTACAGCGGTCTGCTTTGCCGTGATTCCCATCTGGATGGTGAAGTGAAAACGGGATCCCATCCCCAGCTCACTCTCTACCCAGATACGTCCGCCCATCATCTCAATCAGGCGCTTCGAGATTGTCAGGCCAAGGCCGGTCCCTCCATATTCGCGAGTCGTTGTTGTGTCGGCCTGACTAAACGAATCGAAGATGATCTTTAACTTTTCAGGTGCAATACCAACACCGGTATCGGAGACGATGAAGTGAAGAGTCGCAGCGTTTTCTCCCACCAAATCGACCTGAACCTTAAGGCCAACCTCCCCTTCCATCGTAAATTTCAGGGCGTTCCCAACTAGGTTGATCAAGATCTGACGGAGGCGACCAGGATCACCGACGACCGTTTCTGATATCTCGGGCGAAACTTCACATAGCAGTTCGAGTCCCTTTTCATCGGCAAACAAAGCGAGTGTCTTCAGCGCTCTCTCAATACAATCACATAGGTTGAAATCTATCTCTTCCAGATCAATCTTGCCCGCCTCGATCTTCGAAAAATCGAGTATGTCATTGATCACGTTGAGCAATGAATCTGCGGACAACTTGACTGTCTCGAGATAATCTCGTTGCTCGCGTGTCAGCTCCGTCTCCAACGTGAGGTCGGTCATCCCGATGATGCCGTTCAAGGGAGTGCGAATCTCATGGCTCATATTCGCAAGAAACTCGCTTTTCGCCTGGCTCCCGGCTTCGGCGGCCTGTGTTCGCTCTCGTTCGTTGCTCATCTCCGCTATCATTTGATAGCGCTGTTCGCTCAACTCAAGCTTCATGGCCTGAAGAGAAAAGCGCCTGTCCAGCAATGACATGAAGAACACTAGGCTCAGAACCACCAGTGCTACAAGTGCTATTCCAGCTAGTCCAAGTTCAGAGGTGCCGATTGCGTGCGCGAGCTCGGACGCCGGCAGTGAAGCGGGCATAAAACTGACAGCAGCCATACCTACGTAGTGCATGACAGGAATCGCCAAGCCCATCAACAGTGCACTTCCGCACTTTCGCCAACTCCACGTCGTCGTCTGTCCTCTTACGGCGAACGTCAACCATATTGCTATAAAGGATATGAAAATCGCGAGAGCCACTGAGAGTACAACCAGACCATAGGAGTAGCTGCACATTGCAGGCAGCCGCATCGCCGCCATACCGATGTAATGCATCGCCGCGATCCCACCTCCCATCAGAATGCTCCCAATGATGGCCGTTGAAATCGGCATCGTCGTCCGGCTCACGACAAGAAGAGCCACGGCTGAGGCGAAGACAGCCGCTATCATCGATAGTAGAACTGTGGGCCAGTCATACTGCACCGGGACGGGCAACTGGAGGGCCGCCATACCGATGTAGTGCATCGACCAGATGCCAAACCCCATCGCAAAAGCACCGCCGCCCAGCCAAGCAAATCGGGCCATACCTCGGGCAGCTGTTACCCGGCCGGCAAGATCGAGTGCTGCGTAAGCTGCAAGGATTGCGATCAGAACCGATACTGCGACCAGAAGATAGTCATAAGAACCACTCAACGAAGAACTGTGAATATTCATCGATATACCTTCAGACAACTTCCGGTTAGAACGTTACAAACTTTCGATGTAGCACCATTGAGTCACGTGGCTCATAGCTTGCCACCTTGCCTTACCTCCATTGCTGGAGAAGTAATGTCCCCCAAAAAATCGTGGTCCTGCACTAGGTTTCCCCTTAGCAGATCCACAAGGGCCCGGAGGGTGCAGAGCTAGCTGCGACGCCACAATGAACAACATTGCGGATAGGAGAGTTGTCATATATCTCCACGCAGGCGCACGGCGGCTCGCTGTTTCAAGCGCGCATGGACCCACGGTGCATAGAGCAGGCCGATTATGAAGGGAAGAAGAACGCCAATCCAAGGTTCCTGATGCATCCACGCGCGGATTCTTGGGATGGTCGCTATGTGTCCTACGTGATACGTGGACTGACCGATAGAAAAGGAATCAAAGCGAGAGCCGTGCTGAATGGCCACATCACCTTGAATCTGTCCGGAAGAGGATATATTAAGGAAGGCCGGGAAGAGGTCCTGTTTGTTTTGGCCGAGCATCACGACAACTATGGATCGATGAGGCATAGTTGGTGACTCGACGGCTTCAATTACCGAATCGAACGTCTCACCCAGGCTCTGGTCGAGGCGCGCTTCCTCCTGGGCACCTCCCAAGTCGGAGAAAGACTCTGGATCGAGATGAGAGATTTTCATCCAGAGTCGTTGGGTTAGAGTAGGGGTTGTGTTCAGACGTCGCATCGAACCGTTTCCTTCAAAGCTAAGCGGAAGTCGAGAAACGAGAGCTAAAGTGGTAGGCATATCGCCTTCGCTCCCAATTACCAAAAGACTTCGATCCTCATCGAAGCTTTGTTCGTTGCCCACTTGTACGCGAAGTGCGGGATATCCGGTCTGTGCCCCGAAGTATGCAAGCAGAGCGAGCATCGTTGAGATCTCACGCCCCGACGGATGATCCGGCAGAACGATCGTCGTTTGCGAAAGGTCGGCAAAGCGTGTGAACGGGAATCCTGCATTGGCAAACAGCTCGAGATTGGGCAATACGCCCCAATGTGGAAATTTCCCCAAGTCGAGGTTCGAACTGCGAAGCAGAGTCCCGGTTGAATTGGATGGTGGCTGCGGACGACAGAAATCCTGATTTGCGCGCTGAAAAAGAAACTCGAAGAGGAGCGTATTCGCGAAGGGACGGAGGTCGCGGATTGGTACAGGGATCTCAACGCTTCGCGTCTTATCGCTTCCATCTTTAGGTACGAGGGGAAGGTAGCTAATCTGAGATCCATTCGCTGTCACTCGCAGGTATGCTCTTTGCGAAGCAGACAAATCGTTATAGGTATATTGCAGCCGTAGCTTGATTGTTTCTCGATCGCCAAAAAACAGATCGGGCGGAATTCGGACGTAGGAGGCGATTGAGTGCGATCCGTTGGTGCTTAGCTCATCTGTCTCCATGTAGTTCCACAAAGAGGACTGAGTTGTCGTCTGTACCCATCTAGGCGCATCGTCCGCACGGCGGATAGCTGGCAGAAGAGAGGGCTTAACGGTAGTTGATTCGCCATTAAATGTTCTTCCAGCAGCTAGAGCAAGAGCTGCTGTCAGCACCTGCTCTTCGTCGTCTCCGCTCACCACAAGCAGCTTACTTATGCCATCCGTTGGATTCACGCGCGTTGCCAACTGTGGTCCACGAGTGTGCTGCCCGATGAAAGCTAATAGTGACGAGTCATTTCGCGCAAAGACAACAGAGTTTCCTGGAGGCAGATGGCCTATAGAAACAGGAAATATTAGCTTGTGGGAGTTGGCCTGCATCCCGAACCAGGAGGAAACCACACCCGCTGCTCGAAGCAAGATGCGAGAAGGTGACGCTTCAAATGCAACGGCAATGTTGGTGAAAGATCCGCTTTCCCCTTTCTGGTAGAAAGGGCCCGGAAGCATGGCCAAGTCATTCGCAATAGGCAGTAGGATGCCGGCAAGTTCAAAGGTCGATGTAGGTTCTATGCTCGCCCAAAGCCGCGGATCTCCTGGATTTTCACATCGTGCAGCATAGTGAGCTCGAAGGTGGATGCCGAGCATGTTCCGAGTCACAAGGAGCTCTGCGGGGATGGTAATGTTGGCACTAAGAGTCGATGAGTCCGGTCCCGCAACTGGCATCACTAGATTTGCGATAACTGTGTCATTGAACGACACAGTTATCGAACTTCGTTCTGAAAGCATGTCAGACGAGAAGCGATATTTGAGATGAAGTGTGCCACCTTGAGCGACTTTGGAGATGTCTAGAATAAGGGGAACGTTCGCAAATGCGTCCCCACCACGAAGCGTGATGCCATCCTCCACCCCCATGTCAGCCAGCGAAACCACCGAGCGGAAAGCATGACCCGGGGAAATCCGCGGTGGGGGTTGAGCGAGCAAAGCTGAAGACAGCAGGAGCAAGCATAGCAACAAACTCGCGGCTGACTCGGCATTCGCCTTCGGAGCATTGGCACTTCCACTCGGGAGGAAGCTAGTAAAGGAATATCGTATACCACGTAGTGACAGCCTCATGATGCCGGCGAGACTCTTGAGCGGGCGGTCAGGAGGAGGCTCATTGACTGGGAGCCATGCATCGGCGCGTGAGTAGAGAACCAAGGTTAGTGACTCCTCTTCTTCCAATGAAAGAGGCCGATATTGGAAACGAAGCCTCGTTCCTTGGTGACCGACTACCCGGGCAGGGAGAATGACCTCGCTTTCATCTAGAGGATAGATAATTTCAATGGCTTCACCTTCCTCAAGTGCAGCGGGTAACCCCAACGTTGCGGCACCGCCGCCGAGTGACAGGTCGGTGGACAAGGCCGAGATCATTGCTCCATTCTTGAAACGAATCGAAAACGTCAGTCCTCGATTCAGGCGTACATTGCTGCGTAGTTGTTGGGCTTCTACAGCTACAGCGTTGGCTGTACCGAGGATCATGCAGTTGAAGAGGATCCAGAAGACATTCATCAACACGGCACCTTTATGGTCAGCGTTATAGATGAAAAATCTCCAGGGCGCCACAGCCAGACCGATGTAGTTGAGCAGAAGAAGATATCGGTAAGGCCGTGCAATTGTCTTGTCAAAGTAACGTTTCTCTACGATTCCTCCTTTAGCTGTGACATTGAATTTGCCTAGCTTGGGATTGATCAGCGCCAATAGGGTCGGACCAAGAATGTAAGGAGCGAGTACCGTCTCGTAGATTTCGTTCCAGAATGAATGACGATACTTCCCCTGAAGACGAGAGTTCGTCATGCTGGACACAAACAGGTGAGGCAACGCGTAGGCAGCAATCGTGAGCCACAATCCTGGGATGTTGCGCAATCCCAGCAGCATATACACAAGTGGAGCGGTTAGGAAGATTAAACGCGGCAAGGCATATAGGAAATGCACCATCGCATTGAAATAGCAAAGCCGTTGCGGAAGTTTAAGTCCGCGCGCAAACAGCGGATTATCGATGCGCAGAATTTGGACCATGCCACGAGCCCAGCGGATACGTTGTCCCACGTGAGCCGAGAGACTTTCGGTTGCCAGCCCTGCAGCCTGCGCGGTATTGATGTATGCCGTATTCCAACCACGGGTTTGCATGCGGAGTGAAGTGTGGGCGTCTTCCGTCACCGTTTCAACAGCAATGCCGCCAATTTCATCGAGTGCAGTTCGGCGCAGTATGGCACAAGATCCACAGAAGAAAGTTGCATTCCACAAGTCATTGCCATCCTGTAGCAACCCATAAAAGAGTTCTCCCTCGTCAGGCACTACGCCATAGTTCCCCAAGTTCCGCTCGAACGGATCAGGAGAGTAGAAGTGGTGGGGGGTCTGCAGCATTCCGAGCTTTCGCTCTTTTAGAAACCATCCCACCGTTACTTGTAGAAAACTGCGCGTAGGCACGTGATCGCAATCGAAGATCGCTACGAGGGGAGACGCTATTTTACCGAGCGCGCGATTGATATTTCCGGCCTTTGCATGCAGGTTGTCGGTTCGAGTGATGTAGCCGATGCCGATCTGTTCGCAGAATCCGCGAAACTCCTCCCGCTTACCGTCGTCGAGCAAGTAAACGTGCATCTTGTCGCTCGGGTAGTCGATGTTGATGGCGGCAAATGCCGTGGATCGTATGACCGAAAGTGGTTCGTTGTACGTAGGAATCAATACGTCTACTTCTGGCCATGTTTCGGAATTGAGAGGCAGTGGAACTGGAGGTCTGCGGAGGGGATAGATCGTCTGGATATAGCCCAGCACGAGAATCAAAAACGCGTACATCTCTGCGGACAGAAGTAGGAACGTGAAGAAGAGTTCGGCCCAATTCAGATCACTGCTCGGATCGGATATTGTCTGATAAACCTGAGTGACACGCCACACGGCATAGCGACAAGTCGTTAGAAGAGAAGCAACGATAAGCATCACCGTCGTGACGTAAGTGTGGGAAAAACTGTAAAGTCCGAAAACAATTATTAGTGTCAGAGATCCAACAACGGCCTGCTGTTTCCAATCGAAGCGCAAAGTAACACACAGGTAGGTCAACACCCCGAAAATTACGTATAGGATGATACGGCTTATGTTACCGGCAATGCTTTTGCTGGAACCGATTAACATCCAGAACGACGCCAGCCGCTTCATCCTTCACTCCAACGAAGGTCTACCTTCTGTAGGCTCATTTCTGGGATCCGCAGCCACCGAACGATTTCATGACAGACGGAGGTCGCTTGAGCTTCTGGAGCGTAAAACGGTAGTACCACGCCATCAGCGATCGCGTCATGGACATCAGATTGATGGTTAATCGCTATCGGAAATAAATCCTCTCCTAGGGATCGAGTGAGGAGGTCCTGCACTTCCATCGCATCAGGAGAGTCGTCCATTTGGTTGAGCACGAACTGTACGCGTGGAACAGCGGTGCCGAGCCTAGCGAGAAACAACTCGACAGTCTTCGCTAGCCGAACTGCGGAATGGTCAGGCAATAGAGGTACCAGGAGCATGTCGCATTCCCGGAGATAGACATTAAGCGTCTCACCTGACAAACCTCCGAGATCGAACAGCACGCAGTCCACCGACGTTACGGCAGTGAAACTTTCTAGATCAGAGAACTTCGGAGGACATTCATCACAAGCTAAAATATGGATCTCGAAGCCGCTTGAACCGGGTGCGAAGAATGTGCGTTTCCCCGGACGGGCTTCCGTCGCACCAAAATGGAAGACTAGCGCCTGCCAAGGTGAAGTGTCCACAAGCAACACACGTCTGCCCAATTGACAAAGAATGCTACCTAGGCTGACTGTGAGGGTACTCATGCCAGATCCACCCATCGGCGAGAAAACCCCGATCTGGATTCGGGTTCCGTGGGTCGGGGAGGAAGGTGTAGGATTTGGCACTTCGACCGCTTCATCGAACGTCTTCTTGAGTCGACGACGGGTAAACGGCTGATAATGCATCTCATTCAATTGCAGGTTAGAGAAGAGTGCCGCTACATCCTGGTTGGGCCGTACATCCTCCAGTCTCTCGACGTCCACGCGCGTTCCTACTTGTTGTTTATCAAACATTTTTGCTCCGCCCTATGCCTGAATGAGAGAAGCGGGATGTATAACATGCCTCGCGGTACATGCGATCTCATAGGGAATGCCCGGATGACCTGGGTTTTTAAGTAGGTTTTCCATCTCTCCAGCCGGCATTGGACTGACGAAGTAGAAGCCCTGCATCTGAGCACATCCCCAGTACCGAAGAAGATTGGCCTGGCCCTCTGTTTCGATGCCTTCGGCCACTGTGGTAAGGTCCAACTGCTGCGCCAACTGAATAATTGAACGGCAGATCGCGGCGCTAGTCTTATTCTTCACTATGCAGCTGGTGAAGGAATGATCGATCTTGATGGTGTCGACCGCTAAGCGAGCGAGGTAGCTCAGTGCCGAATAACCTGTACCAAAGTCGTCGATTGCAACTAGCACACCCAAAGCCCTAATTGCGCTCAGCGCTTCGACAGTGGCCTCTGTGCTGTCCATCAGCAGTGATTCGGTCAACTCCAATTCCAGAGATTGTGGAGGAAGGCAACTCCTCTTCAGCAATGCCGCAATCAAAGAAGCTAGATTAGGATCCCTAAACTGGACGGCCGACACGTTGACCGACACAGGTACGACTGCAAGTCCAACCTTGCGCCAAGCGGAATTCTGCCGAATAGCCTCTTCGATCACCCAGTGTCCTATGCCGGCGATGAGGCCAGTCTCCTCCGCTATACCGATGAACTCCCCTGGGAGCGTGAGGCCAAGTTCAGGGTGCCGCCAGCGAATCAGGGCCTCCATTGCGACAATGCGCCCCGTGGCAGCTTCGATGCGCGGCTGGTAGTACAGGACGAACTCATTTCTTTCAAGCGCACGCCGCAGTCCGGTGGCGACGTTGAGTGACAAGGACCCCTTCCTGCCAGACTGCAGTTTGGGGCAATACTTTCTCCATGTGTTCTTTCCGTCTCGCTTCGCTGAATACATGGCTAGATTCGCCATGTGTATCAAATCCTCGCTGTCGGAGGTAGCATCGGAGAACAGTGCGAGACCGATGCTTGCCGTGACGATCACCTCTTGTCGTCCAAGCCGAACCGGTTTTCCTATCAACTGGATAACTGTGTCCATCAGCTTCTCTAATCCGGCGTTGCTCCCGTAGTTCGTGCAAAGAAATGCAAATTCGTCTCCGCCCAGCCGTGCTACTGTATCGGGAGTCCGGACGGCGGAGGCGAGTTTGTGCGCTACCTGCTTCAGTATGCGGTCCCCGTAGCGGTGGCCGAGGCTGTCGTTGACTTGCTTGACGTTATCCACATCCAGGTAGACTACGGCGAGCTTATTCCCAGTACTCCTTGCCTTCTTGATGGCTTGTCGAAGCCGCGTTGTAAAGAGAAATCGGTTGCCTATGCCAGTCAGAGCGTCGTATTGGGCTTGGCGCGCAAGGCGCTTCCGAGACCGGATGCGCTCCGTAACATCGGTCTGAACACCGACGATGTGAGTGATCTCGCCTTCTGGGTTGGTCACAGGAGATAGTTGCAGCTCGTTGATGAACTGCTTCCCGTTCTTCTGGTAGTTTCGCAAAACTACTCTGATTGGCTGGCCCTGTTTCAGGGCCGCTCGTATCTTGGTGGCGCCTGACTGCTCAGTATCGGAGCCCTGAAGAAATCGGCAATCTTTGCCCAAAACCCAGTCCGCGTTGTAACCAGTAAGCTTCTCGAAGGCGGGGTTGACATACACGAGCGGACAGTCCTGCGATTTGCTGTATTCGGATATAGTGACACCTATCGGGACTGAGGCAATAGCCTGAACCCGTAACCGGAGCATCTCCTCTGTTCTGCGGCGCTCCGTGATATCTCGGAAGAAGACTAAGATACCCTCTTCGGCTGGATGAGCTTGTATCTCGAACCATTTATTCAAGGGTTCCGGGTAATACTCTTCGAAGATCGTTGGGATCCGCTCGATCATGGCGCGATGATATTGCTCCAAGGAACCTCGCGTGTGCTCCGGGAACTTCTCCCAGAGGTTGCGGCCAATCAGCTCCTCTCCCCCGCTGATGAGCCTCTTGGCCCTCAAGCTTAGATAGACGAAGCGCCACTCCCGGTCCACCACGAAGACTCCGTCGGTCATACATTCAAGGATCTGTTCGACCAGACGCCTCTGTTTCAGATTGCCAGGAACAGGAGACAGAAGTTGCCGCGAATACTGCTCACCTTGCTGCGCGCCCATACTATGTAAGCTACAGCCCAGGAGAAGATACCTTTGTTAGGTTGCCTACATGGAGGGCATTATTTTGCATTTTTTTTGCAATAGAGTGCATACTGATCGGGCAGTCTTTACCCCAAAAGGAGGTCTCCTTTGCCTGTGTATGCATTTAAGAATGCTTTTTTGAAAGCTTTAGACCCAGAGATAATTTCACGTCTATGTCTGCGATGGGTCACATTCGAGTTGGACCACGAGATCGAGTTCCCTGGTAGTACGATCGATCACCTTTTTTTTGTTGAAGAGGGGATGGCATCTATGACTATTACTTTCGGAGATGGGTCTCAGATTGAAGTAGGTATGTTCGGTTATGAGTCAGTCATTGGTGTTTCCGCTCTTATGGGAACAAAGCGAAGTCTCAATCGAATCTATACTCAGATTGCTGGTCATGGTTATTCGTGTCCGGTCGAAGTCGCGAGAAAAGAATTCCGTCTCGGTGGAACTTTTCAAGATCTTTCTTTGAGATATGTCCAGGCGCAACTCGTCCACGCAGTTCAGTCGGCCGGTTGCAATGCAAAACACCATGTCGATCAGCGGTTAGCACGGTGGCTACTCCTCTGCGCCGACCGAGCACGTAGTAATACTTTCCGAATGTCCCAGGAGTTTCTTTCCTTTATGCTTGGCAGTAGCCGTCCCACTGTATCTTTAGCAGCCGGGCTTCTAAAAGATGGGAGTCTTATTGAGTACAACCGAGGATCAATCCGCATTCTCGATTTCCCGGGACTTGAAAAGAAGGCTTGCGAGTGTTATCACGTCATCAAAGACCATCTCGACAATTACATAGAGTTTGATCGTGGAATCGCTCCTGAGCAGATGTCTTGAATCATGAAGTCTTCACTGAAGTTGCGACGTCCGGAATGCTCTCTGCTACTTCCCTCCTCGCGCAAATAACTTACGTTTTGAACATTCCATTGGGTATGGAAGAAGTTCTGCCGTTACTGGTATCGGTCGCGTTTCTTCTTATCGCTGACATCGACAGCCCGCGAGGCGGTCTGATTCACGTGCCTCCGCAGAACCTGGTGAGCCTCTCCCAATCATTGCCCAGGCAGTGAACAGCTCTCCACAAAGAAGGGACTACTCTCGCCGTTCGGTTTCACTAAAATTTGAGTTTGAATAGCCTCACTGAACCAATTCAAACTCGCCGGGCTTCCAGGTTTTGTCAAACCAGGGCTGTAGCGGGCCGTAGAGGCGCAAGAGGACGTTCCAGCCTTTGTTTGGAATGGTCTGCACCCAGTTGGCCTCATGACCCGCCGGGGCGGTGGAGCCAAACCAGACGTCCACCGAGGTGTCAGCGTTCACAACGACACCTGGATTCTGGCTGCCAATGCTGGGGAACTGTTGATCGGTCTGCAACATCGAGCGGCTTTGGTTGTCATAGACAACGAACGACCAGAAGGCCTTCGCCGGGATGTGGGGCGGCAGATGGATCTTGTACGTCTTACTGCCGTCAAGCAGCTTGCCCTCGGAGTCTGTGGCAGCGGCAGCGTATTGAGAGCCGAGCCCTACTAACTTAAAGGCCATCGCGGGGGTCACTCCGGTGGCATAATAGATGAAGTGCCACGCGCATCGAGATCGCGCACACCGGGCTGAGAGAGGAACTGATAACTGCCCCCAATGAAACAGGTGAACCAGGCGCTGTTCGGATATTCATAGGCCCCTTCCTGGCGAGACTTGAAGACGATGGCGCGGGCAGTTGCATTGCCCACGGCAACCGCTTCCGTGAGGATCTTCTTCATGCGCTCATCTGGAGCGAAGGTCTTGCCCTTCGCGATACCGATAGCAGCAAGCGTTCCGAGAATTTCCGGACTATAAGCCTCGTTGGGCTCGTACTGGACAACCTTGTTCACATCTTCATAAAACTGAAAGTCATTCGCGCCAATGGTGTTGAACGCTTTTCCAGAGACGTTGACGAACTTCATCGGCGGCTGATTTTTGGCGTCCGAGAGCCGATAGACTTTGGCGAACTTCTTGGAGCTTTCCACGGCAGGTTTGGTGCTACCGTTTTCGATAAATCCGCGCCAGAAGACGAGGTTGCCATATGTAGCTGAATGCAGGACAAAGTAGCCCTGAGGCACCGGACCGTTGTAGCCAGGGGGAGCAGCAGAAACTTGCCGCCCTTGTTCTTGTCAGGGCCGACCCTGCCGAAATCGGTCACATACTGGAACCAGTGATCGTCGATCACACCGAGCACATTGGGCGGTGTCTCTATGACCAGCGGCCCATCCTTGGTATCCAGCCACATCATGTTGTAGATGCTGTCGGTGTTCGGAGTCAGAAACAGCGACTTCGAATCCATCAGGTCTTCCATGATGAGCACGGTGTGATTGTTGTCAGCACCCTGACTGGCAAAACCTACGCGAACTGCCTCCGTCGAGGCTCCCGGCATGGCAGTCAGGAATGCCTCAATACCGCGTATGAAGTCGAGGTTGTCATAGACCTTCTGAACAGTGGGATCGTCTGGAAAGCCATCCCTGAACTTCAGAGTGCCAATGCGTGTGTCCACGAAATCAGGCGTAGTGATAGACGGCGGGATGGGCGTCGTCATCTTCATCTGCGGCGGGGTCCGCGCCTCACTCGTAGTTGCAGACGACGGAGCAGACTTTTCGTTGCAGCCGGTGGCCAGGGCAAGTGCTCCGGCAAGCACCACCACGATTAATTTATGTTTGCGTGTCATTTTCCATCTCCTGTGCCAGGCCTTGTCTTCTATTCGCGCTTCAGAGGAGGCGCAGTCCATTTGCCGTCCAATGCTTCTTCTTTCGGCCAATAGAGGCGCATATACATGACAAAAGGCCCCTCGGACGCGGGCAACCAGTTGGCTTCCTTGTCTTTGCCGGGGGATTCGTGCTGGATGTAGAGAGTCAGTCCGCCGTCGGCATCTTTCTTGAGCTGTGGCAACATCGCCGAGTTGATGAGGTTACGATTGATCGGATTCGCCACGAGAAGACTCTCCGGCATCTTGTACATCGTCAGCGACCAGAAAGCGTTGACGGGTGGCAGTTCCCCGTAGGCAAAATGCAACGTGTAGTTGTTTGCCCCACTTAATTTTTGGCCGCCGGAATCTACGCCATACATCGGGTACATCGCTTCCTGCTTGGAATTGCCATAGATGCCGAGCACAGCGGCGGCCATCCGATAGAGATAATTGTTCTTCAAGAATGCACGGGTTCCGAATACATCACCGGATGTGACCTTCCCCTCATTGAACTGCTTGAGCACCCCACCGAAAGCCGCCCACGCGTCAGCGATACCACCCTCCATCGCCTCCTTCATCTCGGGAGACAGCTTGCTAACGTCCAAATTCTTACCTGCCCCAACATTGATCTTGGCGAGGCGAGCCATGAGATCCACTTCGGACGGGTCTGTTGGACAGTAGCGCAGCACGAAGTTCAGAACGTTGAAAAACTCCAATGAAGTCTTCTCATCGTCCCGGCTAATTGGCTTGAAAAAATTGATTGCTGGAGCTGTCTTCGGCGGCGTTCCTAAGAAAGCCGAAAGCGTCTGAACTTTGTGGCCTGCCTGCACTTTCTTGACGTTGTCGATGTCGCTCGGATCAAAGAGCTGCGTGCGATAGAAGGCAAAGTTAAACTCCGTCTCCGTCCGAATCACCTCCTTTATGCCCTTGGGTGTCTCGCCTTTCCAGTTCGGTCCCGCGATCAGAAAGCTTCCGCCGTCATTTCCGGTGGCGCGACTGCCGATGTAGGCAAAGTTGAACGTATATGCGTCAATCAGTTGAACCGTGAAATATCGGTCCTTCGGAATCACCGGCATGGTGAGCACGATAGGCTCAGCCCGTAGGTCGAGGCCTAACCATGAATAAGGAGTATCTGCGTTTGGCGTCTGGGCCGTCGTATCCGCAGGTGTCGCCACGCGCGGGATGTTAGCGATGTGGTTCCAGGGAGCTTTGAATTCAGGGTTCGTATTGTCTTGGAAGTAGTCGTATTGAATGCGGTAGCTGTCCACCATCGGGAAGCCATAGATGTACGCTTCCTTTGCGATGATGCGAGCTTCAGCGGGAGTGATGCCTATTTGTGCACTCAACGATCCGAACTGGAGCGCCAAAAGAACTCCAGGGATCATGATTTTTTTGATTGACGATTTTTCGAAGGCCATTTCTTTCACCTCTTCCTTTCGGTACCGCTTTAAGTGGCCCAATAGTAAGAAGGACAAAGATTATGGTCCGGCCCAACGGCGTACTACTCCCTCCGATACTCTGCCGGACGCAGGAGGCAGTGGGAACTAGTTTTTTTGCCAGTTAGATGACTCAAATGAGCCACGCAAAGAACCGGTCGAGGAGTGCGAAATCGCCAATGCGTTCATTGAGCTTCGTACAAGCCAACACTGCGCGTTGGTCCCGAGTCACGGGCTACTCGGAGACTATCCAGTGGTGTCTGCAAAATCGAGGGTTCTCGGAAAGTTGATTCGAAGCTGACCTTGTTGGCTTTCTGACTTCTTGCGCATCAGCACGGACCGATGTGTCCTAATATTGAATGCGAATGCCGCAGACTGCGCGTAGAGCTGGCGCTGCCGTGGAGGACGTATCCATCGACACGATTGTCGTCGGCGACGAACTCCTCATCTACATTGGGTTCTTTCACTGCACACTCCCGTTGAGAGCAGCTTACAACCCTTTTTGCCGCTAATGAATCTCAAGCGTCACATCCGGTACCTCTGCGACGCGCGCCGAACTAGACAATGCGAGTAAACCGACAGCCATTCCAGAAAGTTGCGTAAAACGTCTGCGTGTCGGCGTAGGGGGAGACACGGAATTGGGCATAGTTCTTTGTAGCTCCGATTGAGTTCAGTGAAAAGCGAGTGCAGTTAGAACGGAATGGTCTTATTACTGCGTGCAAACAGGATGGTCAATTAGGGCGTGTTCACACTATTGCAAGGATCTGTTGTTAATCTCAAGACAGGATGGAGATCACAGAAGCGCAATATGAGCGGATCAAGGATGCGTTGCCGGTGCAGCGTGGGAATGTGCGCTTAAGCAACCTGCAAGT
>DATHHN010000039.1:0-47211 GCA_035317185.1 Edaphobacter sp. | reverse complement strand
GTCGGGTGCACCGACGGCTCAGGCGGCTCAGTTGCTTGCGGCTGACCTGGCTGGCGGGCAGAAGTCGGGTTATACGTTCGCGATCACCAACTGCACGAAGGTGACGGTGAACAACCAGGATATGTATACGTCCTATGAGATCACCGCTGTACCGCAGTCTATCGGAAAGACTGGCGATCGCGGGTTCTGCTCGGACGAGAACAACACCATTCGTTATGACCCGGCTGGTGGCAACAACTGCACGCAGCCCATCCAGTAATGCTCGCCCGAACACTTCTACTTCTCTCGCTATCCTGCTCGACGTTGCTCGCGCAGGATAGCGATTCCCTGCTCCGCAGGATCGACGAACACTACAACCATCTCAACTCGCTGCGCGCTCGCTACACCGAGCACTATGCCGGAATGGGCATGGACAAGACTGAGTCGGGCACGCTGGTGCTGAAGAAGCCGGGCCGGATGCGGTGGACGTATGACCAGCCTGCGGGCAAGGTGTTCGTGCTCGACGGCAAGTCAGCGTGGTCGTACACTCCGGGGACCGATCAGGCACAGCGGATTCCGGCGAAGCAGCTCGACGATCTGCGTTCTCCGCTGCGGTTTCTGCTGGGTCATACGCAGTTGAAGAAAGAGCTGGATAACCTGACTGTCGCGCCAGTGGGCTCGGGGTTTCGGGTTTCGGGCGTGCCTAAGGGGATGGCCCAGAGACTGAAGCTGTTGACGCTGGACGTTACCTCCACCGGCGCGATAGAGCGGATGCGCCTTGAAGAGGTTGACGGAGCGGTGACTGAGTTTGAGTTCTCCGGGATGCAGGAGAATGTTCCGGTAAAGAATGAAGATTTTGTCTTTGTTCCGCCTGCGGGCGTGACGGTGGTGGACGGGCTGCCGCCTATCTGAGGTGCCCCCCTGGTATCCTGGGCATAAGTTATTTTAAATCAATAATTTGAGCCTTGGCGGTATTTGCAAAATAGTCATTCTAAATGGGTTACAGGCAAATTCGTCTTTCTAAAGGATTTAGGTGAATGAAATGAGGAAAGCCCCGGTTTTGACCGAGGCTTTTTTATTTCTATTTCAATTGTATCGGATTGGAGAGAACTCATATGCAATGGCGATGTATTTTGTTTTGTTGTGGTTACCTGGTTTCAGGACTTGACAGCCGTTTTTGGTTGGGAAATTGTGAGGTTTAGGGGGTAAATAGCTGATTTATAACGGCGATGACAGACAAGAAAAGCAACGGCAATGATAGCCGCGGTCTCCATTCGGCTTCGCTCAGGACAGGTCAGCAGTTGGATGGCAGAAAGGTTGGCCTTGGAAGGAGCAACGGATTGCGAAAAGCTTCATTTTCCTCCATACTTAGGTGTTGGGTTCTGTATATCGATTGCCTGTCCAGAGGAAGATTCGGGCGGGTTGTGATGTCACCCAAAATACCGAGTTTCGAAAGGCATTCCCAGTGTTGATGATCCGTTTGGCGCGCGTTGGAGCGCGCAAGCAGCCCCACTATCGCATCGTTGTTATTGAAAAGGACCGCGCGCGCAATGGCCGTTCGGTTGAAGTAGTGGGCACCTACAATCCGCGCACGAACCCTGCAACCGTTGACCTGAAGCGTGATCGCATCGACTACTGGACCGGCAATGGGGCACAGTTGTCCGAGCGCGTCGGCAAGCTTCTGGCGGCCGCTCCTGTGCAGGTTGAGGCAGCGCCTGCAGCGTAGTCACCTGATGGATCAATCTTTGGGAACATACCATCGGTTCCCAAAGATTGCTGCTGTTGTAGGTTCCCGTATCGCATCACGCACAGAGCTCACGTAGACTTTTCCTATTGCATAGCCGTTTGGCTTGCGAGTGGTAAACGCTTTGGGTATTTGCCCGGGCCTACCATGAATCGATGCTTCGCCCGTATATTCCCTTCTCCCGTAGAATCTCGCATCAGACGAGACACAGGACTGGGCATGAGCGTCGCATCGTGACTCCCAGGAGGTGTGTGTGATGGCGCAGGCCACGGAACCAGCAGCAACGACAGGCGATGACCCTGCAAAGAATATGAGCGATCTCGTTCTTGAGATAGCCCGAGCTTTAGTTGATAGTCCGGAGAGCGTCTCCATTGAGGTTATAGACGAGGCCGAAGGAACTATCCTTCGACTGCGCGTGGCCCAGAGTGACGTTGGCAAGGTGATCGGCAAACAAGGGCGCACGGCACGTTCGCTACGAAC
Organism: Edaphobacter sp.; assembly: GCA_035317185.1. GTDB lineage: Bacteria > Acidobacteriota > Terriglobia > Terriglobales > Acidobacteriaceae > Edaphobacter. Next base: position 45,008 of record DATHHN010000039.1, on the reverse strand, counting down.
GATTCTCAGTGCCGCGAGCATGAAGCAGCGACATCGCTTCTCCCTGGATATTGTGGAAGAGGGCGAAAGACCTGCCCACCAGCATTGACAAGGCACTCGCGAGACGCGACGACAAGGTAATAACGCATGATGACCGACAGCGCTACCACCCCCTGGATTGTGCTGGCGCACCTTCTACGGCCGCAGGGCCGCAAGGGTGAGCTGCTTGCGGAACTGCTTACCGACTTTCCAGAACGGTTTGAGGGCGAGAGACGCGTGTTTCTCGCTCCTCCAAACTTCGCCGGAGAGGAGGCAGAGGCACGTGCTGCCCAGGTTGTTTCGTTCTGGCTTCCGGTAGGCAAGAATGAGGGACGCATCGTGCTGCAGTTTGCAGGGATCGATTCGATTACCGCGGCTGAAGGAATCGCTGGGCTGGATGTCATCGTTCCGTACGAGGAGCGTCTGCCGCTGGATGAGGAATCGGAGTACATCAGCGACCTGATTGGGTGCACGGTGTATGACGGCTCGGCGGCAGTTGGGGTGATTGACGACGTTCAGTTCCCTGCAACGCCGGATGGAGGAAGACGGCTGGCGGAGGCTGCGCCGCTGCTATCGGTGTTGTCACCTGATGGCGATGAAATTCTTATTCCTTTTGCGAAGGCGTTTCTTGTCGGCGTCAACGTGAAGGAGAAGCGCGTCGATATGGTGCTGCCGGAGGGCTTGATTGAGGTCAATCGGGCGAATGAACAGGGCTCCGATCAGAAGCGATAGGAGAAGCCCGCGGAAACGGCGGGATAGACGGAAACCAGCGTACATCGTTAACCACGCCGTACGGAGCTGAGGCTCCGGCTCGAGGAAAGAACATTCGGCGTGAGGATGATCTACCACCTGTCAGTGATACATTTCACTTTTGTTCTACGAATTTTTTGCTCACGAATTTAGTTACGAACTGATGGATCTATGCGCTTCGATATCATTACGATTTTTCCGGGACTCTTCGCGGGCCCGTTTGATTACGGCATTCTGAAGCGCGCGCGTACGGCGGGGCTGGTGGAGATTGAGACGCACGATCTGCGCAGCTTTACGCACGATCGCCACAGGACTGTGGATGACCGGCCGTTTGGCGGCGGTGAAGGGATGGTGCTGAAGGCTGAGCCGATCTTCGATGCGGTGGCTTCGCTGGGTATTGCGTTGAAGGCTGAGCGCGATTGCGAGAAGGAGACGGTGATTCTGCTGTCGGCGCAGGGGCGGCCGTTTACCCAGGCGGTAGCGCAGGAGCTGGCGGGGATGGAGCGGGCAGTGATCATCTGCGGGCGGTATGAGGGAGTGGATGAGCGCGTGAATGAGATGCTTTGCGACCGCGAGATTTCGATTGGGGATTATGTGCTGTCGGGGGGAGAGCTGGCGGCTGCGGTGATTGTGGATGCAACGGTGAGGCTGTTGCCGGGAGCGCTGGGGAATCCGGACTCTTCGCGATTTGAGAGCTTTGGGGTGGAGGATGTTCCGGAGGAGGGTGCGGGGATTGATGGGCCACCGAGGTCGACATATGGGGCGGGTGGATTGCTGGATTATCCGCATTACACGCGGCCGGCGGAGTTTCGGGGGGTTGCGATTCCGGATGCGCTGATGGGAGGGAACCATGAGGTGGTTCGGCAGTGGCGGCGGCGGATGGCTCTGGAGAAGACGCTGAAGAACCGGCCGGAGCTGTTGGAGAGGATCAGTCTGAGTGACGAGGATCAGGAGATTCTGGACGAACTACGCTTTTTACATGGAGATATCGAGGATTGAGGCTTGTTTCGTTGAGGATAAGGGTCTCAAATGGCGTAATTTCGTGTACACTGGAAGACGAGTCCAACATAGGAAAGTAGTGTCATGTCCATTCATCCAATTATGCAGAAGCTGGCCGCCAAACTAGAGCGGACCGATTTACCCGAGTTTGCCCCTGGCGACACCGTTCGCGTGCAAGTCAAGATCCGTGAAGGCGAGAAAGAGCGTCTGCAGGCTTTTGAAGGAATGGTCATTGCCTGCCGTAAGGGCGCGCAGGGCTCCTTTACTGTTCGCAAGATGAGCTTCGGCCAGGGCGTCGAGCGCATCTTCCCGTACAACTCCAAGGTTGTCGATAAGGTCGAGAAGGTTCGGTCGTATGAAGTTCGTCGTTCGAAGCTGTTCTACCTGCGCGGTCTGCGTGGTAAGGCGGCTCGTCTGCGCGAGGTTGAGCGCGCCAAGTAAGTCTAATCTTCCCTGGTTCTCCACAAAGCCACGACTTCGGTCGTGGCTTTGTTCTGCGCGGTGGTTATAAACTCGTCATGAAAGTATGACTTTGACCCGCTCCATGCGCGCTTCTAAAACCGTAACCGCGGCGACGGCGAAGCAACGAATGTTGAAGATGCTGATATGCAGCGATGCGCCGGAACAGGCGCTGCGCTATCACGGATTTTCTAGGATTGCAGGCGTGGACGAGGTAGGGCGAGGGGCGCTGTTTGGGCCGGTGGTGGCGGCGGCGGTGATTCTGCCTGAGTGCTTGGATGAGCTGTCGGATGCGGGGCTGAAGGACTCCAAGCAACTGACGCGTGAAGAGCGGGAGATACTGGATGTCAAGGTTCGCAACATGGCTCTGGCGTTTTGCGTGGCTGAGGTGGATGCGGAGACGATCGATAGGGTGAATATCTATCAGGCTTCGCGGATGGCGATGCTGCAGGCGGTGATGGGGTTGACTGTGGAGCCGGATCATCTGCTGATTGATGCTATGCGGCTGGATCATCCCTGCAGGCAGACGAAGCTGATTTATGGGGATGCACTGAGCCTGTCGATTGCGGCGGCTTCTGTGATCGCCAAGGTGCACCGGGATGCCTTGATGCGGGAGCTTGATGTGATGCATCCGGGGTATGGGCTGGCTTCGCATAAGGGATATGGGACGCCGGAACATCGGCGGGCACTGGTAGAGCGCGGACCTTGCGTGCTGCATCGGAGGACGTTTGCTCCGGTGCGGGCAGTGGATCCGGATGCTGCGCTGGAAGAACAGATTTTGAGCGATTTTTTATTTGAAGATGCGGACCTGGAAGAGGGGGCGGAGTGGGCTTGAAGTTGATGTGTGTTGTGGCGCATCCGGATGACGAGTGCTTTGGATTTGGTGGGGCGCTGGCGTTGGCGGCAGACCGTGGGATTGAGACTTATGTGATTTGCCTGACGGATGGGCAAGCGGCTACGAACCGGGGCGAAGCTGTGTCGGGCGAGGAGCTCGGGAGGATACGGCGTGAGGAGTTTGCGGCTTCGTGCAAGGTGCTCGGAGTTTCGACACATGAGCTGATGGACTTCCATGATGCGCGATTGGAGTTTATCGATTTCGCCAAGACCGCGGGCCTGCTGGTGGAACGCATGCGCCGGTTCAAACCGAATGTGGTGTTGACGTTTGGTACCGATGGCGGGCTGAATACGCATCCGGACCACATGATGGTGTCGATGCTGACCACGGCGGCGTTTCATTGGAGCGGACAGGCACAGCGGTATACAGAGCTGGGTGCGGTGCATCGGGCCGAGCGGCTTTTTTATCTGTCGACGAATTTCTTTTTGCCGGGGCGGCCAAGGACTCCCATGCCTATGCCGTGGACAGCGACGCTCGATGTCCGGTCGGTGCGGGTGCGGAAGGAAGATGCATTCCGGCAACATGTTTCGCAGGCTCCGCTGATGGAAGAGACGAAGGCTGTATTCGATCGATATGGAGCGGAGGAGTTTTATTCGCTGGTGGCGACTGCGGAGCCGCAGCCTGCCCGACTATCGACAGACCTGTTTGAAGGGCTGTAGGCCGAAGACGATATGGATGCGATTGAAGCAGCGACGGCGATGGATCCGGTTTCCCTGTTTCGTGCGTGGATGACTGAGGCGGAGGCGAGAGAGCCAAACGATCCGAATGCTGCAGCTTTGGCTACGGCTACGCCTGAGGGCGCGCCGAGTGTGCGAATGGTGCTGCTCAAAGGGGTGGATGAACGAGGATTTGCATTCTATACGAACTCGGAGAGCAGGAAGGGTGTGGAGCTGGCGGCGAACCCGAGGGCGGCAATGTGTTTTCACTGGAAGAGCCTGCGACGGCAGGTTCGGGTGGAGGGAGCTGTGTCGGAGCTGCCTGCGTTGGAGGCCGATGTGTACTTTCACAGCCGTTCACGCGGAAGCCAGTTGGGGGCGGCGGTTTCAAGGCAGAGCCAGGAGCTTGAGAGTCGCGAGGCGTTGGAAGAGATGGTGAGGGAGTACGCGGCGCGGCATGAAGGAGAGATTCCGCGACCGGAGCGGTGGAAGGGATATGTGCTGTGGCCAGAACGGATGGAGTTCTGGATCAATGGAGAGGAACGATTGCACGATCGGTTCTTATTTGTGCGCGGGGATGGTGGATGGGTGAAGAGTCGGCTGTTCCCTTAGCGCGCTTGGGAGCCCCTGTACAGGAGTCGGAGAAGACGCAAGTTGCAGAGCAACGGCAAAAGCAACCGCAGTTCCTTCGGCTGCGCAACTCGCAAGTCCTGCGAGTTACTTCGCTCAGGATGACACTTTGTTGTAGGAACTTAGAGAAGAACAAGCAACAGCAACGGCAAAGACAGAAGCAGATCCCTACGGGATGACAACAAAAGAACAAGCAACGACAAAAGAACAGGCAACAGCAAAGAATAGACAACGACCAGAAGAGACGACAACTCCTCTGTGGCCTTCGGGTACTCTGAGGCCTTGGTACTTCCGCGCATCGATCGCATTGCGCTGTACATTCGGTATGTGGGTTGCCAAAGGTTAGCGCCGCAACGTATTTTGTTTGGACTAAGAATCAAGTACTTAATCGGGAGATGAAGATGGGTCAGGATATAGTCGCACGGCGCGCTTTTCTGAAGGGAGCTGCCAGCGGCGTTCTCGGTTCGGCAGGTTTGATGGCTGGGTTACCGGCATTTGGATTGGATATCGATGCGGCGCATGTGATCCATGAGGTCGCTGAGCCGGAACAGGATGCGACCGAAAAGCCCAAATACTCGATCAAGTTTGCTGTGTGTGGGATGAGTCACGACCACATCTATGGGATGGTGGGAGCGATCCAGCGTGGGGGTGGCGTGCTGGTTTCGGCCTATGGAGCGGAGCCGGACAAGAAGGCGGCATTTGCGAAGAAGTTTCCCGACGTGAAGATGGTGGGATCGGAAGACGAGATTCTGAACGACTCCTCGATCCAGTTGGTGTTGAGCTCGACGATTCCGAATGAACGGGCGGAGCTGGGCGTCCGCGTGATGAAGCGCGGCAAGGATTATTTGAGCGATAAGCCAGGGGCAACCTCGCTGGAGCAGATTGAAGAGATTCGCAAGACGATTGCGGAGACGAAGAGGATTTACGGGATTCTCTACAGCGAGCGTTTTGAAGTGAAGGCTGCAGTGAAGGCCGGTGAGTTGGTGAAGGCTGGAGCGATTGGGCGGGTGATCCAGACGATCAACATTGCGCCGCACCAGATTGTGCAAAAGGGAGCGGATCCGTATGCGGGCGGCGCTGGCGGGCGGCCGGATTGGTTCTGGGAGCCAGCGCAGTATGGCGGGATCTTAGCTGATATTGGATCGCATCAGGTGGACCAGTTCCTGTACTACACGGGATCGACGTCTGCTGAGGTGGTGGCTTCGCAGGTGGCGAATGTGAACCACAAGGATAAGCCCAGGTTTCAGGATTTTGGCGACATGATGTTGCGCGGCGACCGCGGGTTTGGGTATGTACGGCTGGATTGGTTTACTCCCGATGGGCTGGGAACGTGGGGCGATGGGCGATTGTTCATCCTGGGGACAAAGGGGTATATCGAAGTCCGCAAGTATGTGGATGTGGCACGGTCGAAGGCTGGCAACAATCTTTTTATTGTGGACAAGGATCAGGCTCGGTTTATCGATTGCAACAATCTTGATCTTCCGTTTGGACCGCAGTTTGTGTCGGATGTAGTGAATCGGACGCATACGGCGCAGGACCAGACGCAGGCTCTGCTGGCTGCGGAGCTGGTGGTGCGAGCGCAGATGAAGGCAACACATGTGGAACTGAAGGGATAGAGGCTAAGCTGTCCAGAGTTTGGGCAATGCTCCGGAGGGGCCGCCGATGGGATCGGAGGCTGGGAAACGGACCCTTCGGATGCGCTCGAGAACTTCGGGAGTGGCGGCTTCGCGACAGATATCCCAGTGCTCATCGGGAGGATAGGCGCCGATGACGAGAAAGTCGTCGGATGCGGAGATGCGGCAGTGGCCGGTACCGGCGGGAAGGACGGCGACGTCTCCGGCACGAACGGTAATGTGTCGCCCGCCTTCGCCACCGAGAACGAGATCGGCGTGGCCGGCGGCAAAGCCGAGGACCTCGTGCGCTGTGGAATGGTAATGGTGGAAAGAATAGACGCCGTTGCGCCACTGCGGAGGCCAGCCGTTGGTTGTAAAGAGCCGTTCCATTACGTCGGCAAGGCCGGGCGTGACGACGATGGCGTTTCGATAGAGAAGAACGGGCAAGGAATTGTTGGGCATCCAGCCATTTGGCTGAAGATGAAGCTGCTCCGGTGTGATGGCGGATGTTGATGAAGCAGACGCTTTGGCTCCTATGCCGGCTGCGAGGATGCCTGTGGCGAACTGTCTGCGGTTGATCGGCTTCTTCATGACATTGTTAGACGCGGGTTCGAGGCGAGATGCCACATCAGGATCGGATGGTTTGAACTGAAGCGGGAGATTTTGTACGCAGGCGCTTGATCGCGGCGTATGCGATGCGGGCCAGTAGCAGGATGGTGAGGATGGCAGTGTCTTTCCATGGGGTACGGACACCGGTTTTGACCAGCCACCAGAAGTGGATGACAGCGGCGATGGCGGCGACATAGATGAGGCGGTGAAGGCGCTGCCAGTTTTTGCCTCCCATGGCTCGCATGATGAACGCGGGTGAGGTGATGGCGAGAGCAAGAAGAATGACCCAGGCGAAGAAGCCTACCTGGATGAAGCGACGCTTGAGCAGGTCGTCGAGAATGCGGGGCCAGACGACCTTCCACTCCTGAATGATCGCTCCCGGATGGCCCGCGCGGACCGAGGAGAGGACTGTGGGGAGGTCGTAGCCCGAGAAGAGGAAGATGTAGGTCGCGAGGTGGAGGGTGGCGTAGAAGAAGGCGTAGAGACCGATGAGACGACGGAAGCGGATGAGGAAGGCGATCTTTCCTGAAAAACGGGGGGGAGAAAGCCGGCGAAGCGGGGTTATGGTCAGGCAGGCGAGTAGGGTGTAGACGGCCCAGTCGCCAGTGAAATGGGTGATGTAGTTGACGGGATCGGGGTTGAGAGCGAGTGCGCCGGAGGTGTAGAAGTGGACGAGCGAGGCGAACGGAGCCAGGCAGAGAATGTGCACAAGAACTTTGAGGGCGACGATGGCTCGTTTCGACATGAATGGTTAGTTTAACGCGAATGAAGAATGCTTATGCGACGAAGACCCATCGCACCCTGTATGCCTGCGGGTTGCGATGGGCCTTCGAATGAGAGAACGGGCACTGGAGAGAAGATAGCAATGGAGCAAAAATTTGAAAGATCCTGTCAGTAATACTTTTTGAGATCCATGCCGTTGTAGAGGCTGGCGACCTGATCGGCGTAGCCGTTGAACATCTGGGTGGGAATGGTTTTGGGGAAGGCACTGGAGTCGATGCGGCGTTCGCGGGATTGGGTCCAGCGGGGATGATCGACGGAGGGATTGACGTTGGAATAGAAGCCGTATTCGCGCGAGTTGATTTCGTTCCAGGTGGTGTGGGGCTGCTTGTCGGTGAAGTTAAATTTGACGATGGATTTTCCGTTTTTGAAGCCGTACTTCCAAGGCATGACGACGCGAATGGGAGCGCCGTTCTGATTGGGCAGAGTCTGACCGTAGCAGCCGAAGGTGAGCAGAGCGAGGGGATTCATGGCTTCGTCGAGGCGGAGTCCTTCAGAGTAAGGCCAGTCGTAGCCACCGGGAAGGTCGGGCATCTGCTTGCGATCGACGAGGGAGATGAACTGGACGTATTTGGCGCTGGGTAGCGGCTCGCAGAGGTTGATGAATTCGGAGAGGGAGTACCCGTCCCAGGGGATGACCATGGACCAGGCTTCGACGCAGCGATGGCGGTAGACGCGACTTTCGATGGGGCGGTACTTGAGGATGGTATCGATGTCGAGGGTCTGGGGCTTTTTGACCATGCCGGTGATTTGGACGGTCCAAGGACGAGTTTTGAGGGTATGAGCGTTTTTGGCCGGCTCGGATTTGTCGGTGCCAAACTCGTAGAAGTTGTTGTAGTTGGTGGCCTTGTTGAAGGGGGTCTCGTTCTCGGAGGTGGTGTATTTGCTGGGAGTGGATGCTAGCTGGTCGGCCGCCTGGACCGTGACTTCGGGATGAAAGAGGCCGGGGATATGGGTTGCAGCGATGGTGCCTGCTCCGATTGCGGCTGCTCCGGTGAGGAAGCGACGACGGGTCCGCTGCTGATTTTCGAAGGCCTCCTGCGGGGTAATGTCGGAGGATCGAAGATCAGCGTCGAAACGGCTGGATTTGCGGAGGAGCATTGGCAGTTCCCTTCTTTTACTAGTTCACCTATGTTATGAGACGTCGTAACTGCTGGATAGGTTACGACGAAAGATGGTCGTTGGATTGGTAAAGACTGGACAGGAACGAGACAGAACAGGGAGGGTTAGTGCAAACTGTTCTGCATGATTACCGGGGCGCAGGAACGACAGCTGATGGATGCGGCGGATATGTTGCTCGACGCTCGGAGAACATGCAAACCCATCATGGATCTTCCAGTGGAGCACAGACCGACGACCATGGAAGAGGCGTACTTCGTACAGGACCGTATGTCGTGGGCGTATGAGGCGATAGGCGGATGGAAGGTTGGGGCGCCGACACCGGATGCGACGCCGACGTTTGCGCCTATGCCAGCGGCGTGGATCTCGTGCAGTGGATGTCAGATGCGGGGGATGACGCATCGCTATCGGGGGCTGGAGGGAGAGGTTGCGTTTTTGATGGGGAAGGAGTTGCCTCCGCGAAGTACGCCCTACACACGAGAAGAAGTGATGGCAGCCATTGCCAGCTGCCATCCGGCGATTGAAATACTGGAGACAGCGCTCGTCGATCCGGCGAAGGCCTCGAAACTGACGGCGGTCGCCGATATGGCGCTGCATGGCGGATTTGTCTTCGGGGAAGCTGTACCGGACTGGCAGAACATCGATTTTTCGCAGGAGAGTGTGACGATGGCGGTGGATGGCACGGTACGCGTGGAACAGAAGGGATCGAATACGTCGGGGGACCTGTTGCGGCTGCTTCCCTTCCTGGCCAATGAGGGCGCGGCGCGCACGGAGGGCCTGAAGAAAGGCGACTGGATTACGACCGGGAGTTGGACGGGAGTCACGCTAGGGGCGCCCGGGTCGGCTGCTGAGGTGAAATTCTCGACGATGGGACAGGCGTTTTTGCGATTCACCTGAAGGTACTAGATAGTAATCGCTCATGTATTTGCGGTTATTGATAAGTTCGCCAATATAAAGTTCTGTTTATTTTTTGGGCATCCTGCACTAAAACTGATGAATCAAAATTAGAGCGGAGTTCTCCGCTCTCAGCGAGGTATTGCCTTGGCACGTCCTTATTGGTCTGGACAGATTCAGATATCGCTTGTGTCGTTTGGAGTGAAGCTGTTTGTCGCAACCGAAGCGAAGAGCGAGATTCGGTTCCATCAGATAAGCCGGAAGACGGGTGAGCGGGTGCGGCACCAGAAGGTGCTGGCGAGCGCATTGGAGGAAGCTCCGGGGGAGGCGGCTGATCCGGTAGAGAAGGACGAAATCGTGAAGGGGTATGAGTACCGCAAGGGCGAGTACGTCACGATCGAACCGAAGGAGCTTGAGCAGCTGCGGGTGCCTTCGAAGCATACGGTCCAGGTGACGCAGTTTGTGGGATTGGATGAGCTTGATCCGGAGTATCTGGAGAAGCCTTACTTTGTGGTTCCTGAGGATGATGTGCAGGCGGAGGCGTTTGCTGTAGTGCGCAAGGCGCTGCAAAAGACGAAGAAAGCGGCATTGGGACAGATTGCGTTCGGCGGTCGGGAACATGTGATCGCAATCACTGCAGACACGGATGACAAGCTGGGTGGAATGATGGCGTACACGATGCGCTATCAGGAGGAGCTGCGCGATCCGGCGGAGTACTTCAAGGACATCAAGAAGGTTGCGGTGAACGAGGACTCGCTGGAGCTTGCGGAGACGCTGATCAAAAAGAAGGCGGCGAAGTTCGATCCGAGCAAGTTCAAGGATGGATATGAAGCTGCGGTGAGGGAGCTGGTGGACGCGAAGATTCATAACGCTCCTGTGCCGAAGGACGAGGTGGCTCCGAAGAAGAGCAATGTGGTGAACCTGATGGATGCATTGAGAAAGAGTGTGAGTGCAGGCGAGCCTGCAGCTGCGGCATCAGGGAAGAAAAAGCCCGCGGCGACGGTAAAGGGCGATGGAAAGAAGGGTATTTCGCTGGTAAAGGCTGCTGCGAGTAAGCGTAAGTCGGCCTAGCGGAGACAGGGGTTTTTGATGGCGGGGGCCAAGAAGGCGACGGCTAAAAAGCGAGTTGCAAAGGGTGTCAGCTCAGAGGAGCACACCGCAGCCAATGCGGTGGATGAACAGCTCGCTCGCTACCGCGAGATGCGGGACTTTCATGTAACGGCTGAGCCGAGTGGGGAGTCATCTTCAAAGAAGGTGAAACGTGAGGGGCTTCCTTTCTGTATTCAGAAGCATGCGGCCTCGCATCTGCATTACGACTTTCGGCTGGGATGGAATGGGGTGCTGAAGAGCTGGGCGTGCGCGAAGGGTCCGAGCTACTTCACGGGTGATAAGCGGCTGGCTGTGCAGGTGGAAGATCATCCGATGGAGTATGGAGGATTTGAAGGGATCATCCCTGCGGGACAGTATGGCGGTGGCACTGTGATGCTGTGGGACCAGGGAACGTGGGAGCCTCAACCTGGTCATACGGATGTTGATGCAGGTCTGCGGGATGGGAGTCTAAAGTTTGTCATGCATGGCACGAAGATGAAGGGCAAGTGGGCTCTGATTCGAATGGGTGGAAAGGCTGCTAACGAGCGTAAGCCGAATTGGCTGCTGATCAAAGAGCATGATGATTTTGAACGGAAGAAGGATGATCCGCCGATCACTGAGGAGGAGCCGAACTCGGTTGTCACAGGACGGACGATAGAAGAGATCGCGAGAAGTGAAGACCACGTATGGAACTCGAAGGAGACGGCGAAGGGGGGAAAGGCGTGGTTTCGGCAGGAGAGTAAGAATGGTGCTGTACAAAAGCCTGCTGCGGTAAAGGCGCGGTCTTCGGTTGACTTCGACGCGAGACTGAGTGCGTTGCCGAAAGAGAAGCAGCCGGAGTTTGTGGAGCCACAGTTGGCATTGCTTGCGGCGAAACCGCCATCGGAGGCGGGATGGCTGCATGAGTTGAAGCTGGATGGATATAGGATGCAGGCGCGGAAAGACGGCTCCGGTGTGCAGATGCTGACGCGGACAGGACTTGATTGGACGCAGCGTGTGCGGACGGTGGCGAACGAGGTGGGGAAGCTTGCCGTAGATAAGCTGACGCTTGATGGCGAGGTCGTTGTGCTGGCTGCAAATGGGACGACTAACTTCGCAGACTTGCAGGCTTCGTTTCAAGAGGGTGCAAAGAATGTGCTGACATTTTTCTGCTTCGATCTGCTGCATGTCGATGGAAGGAATGTGCGTGGTTTGCCATTGAAGGAGCGGAAAGAGTTGCTGGGTGACGTGCTGCAGGGCGCGGATGATGATGTTCTTCGAGTGAGTGAACATCTAGAGACCAATGGCGAGGTGATGTTTCATAAGGCATGCGAGTTTCATGCAGAGGGCATCGTCTCAAAGAAGGCGACTGCCAAGTATTCGCCGGGGCGAGGCGGAGACTGGCTGAAGATGAAGTGCCTGCATGAACAGGAGTTTGTAGTGGGAGGGTATACGCTGCCTTCGAATGGAATACGCGGCGTGGGAGCGTTGCTGCTCGCCTACTACAAGAACGGCGAGCTAGTTTATGCGGGAAGGACAGGAACGGGCTTTACGCAGAAGACGCACAAGCTAATCCGCGGCAGGCTGGAGGCTCTGGAACAGAAATCGAGTCCATTTGGTCGTCTGCCTGCGGATGCAAAACGGGGAGCGATATGGGTGAAGCCGGAGCTTGTCGTACAGGTGCGATTCGCTACGTGGACGGCGGATGATCTGGTTCGGCAAGCTGCGTTTCTTGGAGTGCGAGAAGACAAGGTGGCAAAGGAAGTTGTGCGGGAGGATGCTTCGAAGGCGCCGACGCCTAAAAGAGCAAAAGGAGAAGCTGAGGCTTCGCACAAGGTGGAGAGAAGGCTTCCGGTTGCGGCGAAGACTGTTGCTAAAAAGGGTGTGGACCATGCTCCGGTCCGATTGACGCATCCAGAGAAGGTGCTGGATGCGGAGTCGGGAATGACGAAGCAGATGCTGGCTGACTATTACTGGACTGTGGCGGAATGGATGCTACCGCATGTTGCAGATCGACCTGTCAGCCTGGTGCGCTGTCCTGAAGGATCGGGAGGACCTTGCTTCTTCCAGAAGCATGTGAACCATATGCTGCCTAAAGGAATTGGGAGTGTCGATATCGCGGACAAGAAGGGAAAGGTTGAGCCATATATCACGCTGAATACGGCAGAGGCATTGGCGGGACTGGCACAGATGGGAGTGTTGGAGGTTCATCCGTGGGGGTCGCGTAATGAGGATCTGGAACGGCCTGACCGGCTGATCTTCGATCTCGATCCGGATGAGTCGCTGGCGTGGAAGGTGCTGGGGGAAGCGGCATCGGAGGTGCGGTCAAGGCTGAAGAAGATTGGGCTGGAGAGCTTTTTGAAGACGACAGGTGGAAAGGGCCTGCACATCATCGCGCCGATTCAGCCTGAGATGGAATGGCCTGCGATCAAGGAGTTTGCGCGTTCGTTTGTGGTTGCGATGGAGAAGGCTAATCCGACGCTGTATCTGACGAAGATGACGAAATCGGAACGGAAGGGAAAGATCTATCTCGATTATTTGCGCAATGAACGTGGAGCTACTTCTGTTGCGGCGTACTCTCCGCGAGCACGGATTGGTGGTCCGGTGTCGGTACCGCTTAGCTGGAGCGAGTTGAAGGTGGCTGAAAGGCCGGTGTTTCGAGTGGCGGAGTTTGCGAAGTGGCGCGATCGATTGAAGAAGGATCCGTGGAAGAAGATGACGGCAGTGAAGCAGCGGGTGGCTGCGGTAAAAAGCATAAGCTCCTAAAGATTTGATTGAGGTGGTGGGCCTAAGTGCATTACAAGGCATTTGGCTGCTCCCCCGGCTTTGAGGAACTCGCTCAGATCGATCTGGATCACCTGGAGACCTTTGGATTGCAGCTGTGTGGTCAGTTCCCTGCTGATCTTGTTGAGGATGATTGTGTCTTCGCTGTTGACGGCGTTGCAGGCGAAGTGGATAGCGTCGGATTCGGAGACGATGATGCGTTTGGAGGCTGGATAGAAGGCTTCGATTGCGGCGATGGAAGCGGAGTCAAAGGCTTCGGGATAGTACAGGATGTGGCCGTTGGCTAACGGTGCGAAGCAGGTGTCGAGGTGGTAGAAGCGTGGGTCGATGAGGTGAAGCGAGACGACCTCGACGTTCCAGATTTCGCGGAGAAGATGATGGCTGGCAGATGAGGTTCGGGGACCGTAGCCAGCCCAGAGGCAAGTGCCATCGGTCGAGAAGAGAGCGTCGCCTTCGCCTTCGAAGGGAATGCTGCGGGAAATGTCAAATACTGTGTAGCCGGCGTCCTGGAACCAATGACGAAAGTGTTGCTCTTCGTCTTGCCGTTCAGGATGGAAGAAGCTGCAAAGGGCAACGATGCCGTTTCGCTCGAGGCCGGCGTTTGCGGTGAAGACCATGTCGGGTGAGCCGGGTTGCGGCTCGACGAGTTCGACATCGGCGATCTCTGTCATTGCTTTGTACAGATTTTGCCACTGCTGCGCTGCGCGCTCGCGGGATGAGGCGTGGATGTTGCCAGCCATCCATGGATTGATGACGTAGTTGACGTCGTAGAGCTTTGGCGGGCACATGAGGTAGGTGGACCGCGTGGATGCAATCGGCAGAAGAGGAATGGCGAGTTCGATGGGTAACGTGCTCATGGATGTCTCTTCCATGAGCATGCAGGATGACAAAACCCGCGTCAATGCTAATGATTATGCATGTCTTTCTGAATAAAAATGCACTACAGAACTAGCTTGGGGAGGTTGTACATTCCCACTCATCGCGATGAGACTGCGATGAATGGGGCACCCGATCTTTTGTGGACGGTTGAGGGAGAATAACAGCCAAGCAACCGCAGGTTCTTCGACTCGCGCTCCGCGCATCGCTCAGAATGACACGGTTCGTTGTGTACGAGAGGTCCGTCAGAGATTGCCGCGGAGTTCCTGTTCGCGTTCGATAGCTTCGAAGAGGGCTTTGAAGTTTCCTTTGCCGAAGCTGCGGCTGCCTTTGCGCTGGATGATCTCGTAGAAGACGGTGGGGCGGTCTTCTACGGGGCGGGTGAAGATCTGGAGCATGTAGCCCTCGTCGTCACGGTCTACGAGGATGCCGAGGCGCTCGAGTTCGTCGATGGGTTCGTCGATTTTACCGACGCGACTTTGCAGCTCGGTGTAATAAGAGTGGGGTACGGTGAGGAAGTCGACTCCCTGGTGCTTCAGCTTTGAGACGGTGTCGACGATGTTGTTGGTTGCGAGAGCGATGTGCTGGACTCCGGGTCCCTGGTAAAAGTCGAGGTACTCCTCGATCTGGGATTTGCGGCGGCCTTCGGCGGGCTCGTTGATGGGGAATTTTACGAAGCCGTTGCCGTTGGCCATGACTTTGGACATGAGGGCGGAGTACTCGGTGGAGATGTCGTTGTCGTCGAAGTGCTGATAGAGAGAGAAGCCCATGACGCGGGAGTAGAAATCGACCCATTCGTTCATGGCGTTCCAACCCACATTGCCGACCATGTGGTCGATGTGAAGGAGGCCGACGGGGCGGGCTACGGTGTCGTGCTCGACGGCACGGTAGCCGGGCAAGAAGGCGCCGGTGTAGTGGGTACGGTCGACGAAGGTGTGGATGGTGTCGCCGTAGGCGCCGATGCTGGCGGTGGTAACGCGGCCGTTGTGGTCGGCGTGTTCTGTCGGCTCTTGAATGCTGCGAGCGCCGCGACTGGTGGTTTCGATCCAGGCCTGGCGGGCGTCGTCGACCCAGAGGGCTATGGCGTGGACGCCGTCGCCGTGGGTGTGGACGTGGCGGGCGATGTCGGAGTCGGGGCGCAGGGCTGTGGTGAGGACGAAGCGGACTTTGCCTTGCTGGAGGACGTAGGAGGCGCGGTCGCGCCGACCAGTCTCGGGGCCGGCGTAGGCAACGAGAGACATGCCGAAGGCGGCTCGATAGAAGTAGGCTGCCTGGCGGGCATTGCCTACGTAAAACTCGAGGTGATCTGTGCCTTTGAGGGGCAAAAAGTCGGTGGTCGGGACGGCTTGGGTCGGTTTGACTGCGGATGTGGCCATTGGGGAGATCTCCGGTGCGTGATGCACGTGAAGGATAAGCCCGTGATGGAAGGATTGGCTAGGGGAGGAGCTACCTTGTTGGAATCATGAATCTATTCGCGACAGCACCAGCTATTAAGAGGTAGGTTTCGTTGGGCTGTGTTCAGGGGCGGGCGGGAAGGATGGCGGCACGGCACTCGCCGAGGCCGATGCGCGGGTGGCCGGGGAGTTCGCAGGTGCCACGGAAGATGATCTCGTCGCCGTCGGCGAGAAAGGTGCGGATTTCGCCGGTGGGGAGCTTAATGGGGCTGGCTCCATTTTGCGTGAGTTCCAGGAGACAGCCGGAGGAGGCTTCGGTGGGACCAGAGATAGTTCCGGTGGCGAGGATGTCTCCTGTCTGGAGGTTGCAGCCATTGCTGGTGTGGTGGGCTACGAGCTGGGAGGGAGTCCAGTAGAGATCGCGAGCGTTGCTTTGGCTTAGGAGAAATGGATCGAGATTGTTCATTCTCATAGTTTTAGTTATCAGAAATACTTCAAGTTTTACATTAATATTTCCGTAGACCAGATCTGCATGGTCGTGGAGGTATGAGAGGGGTTTTGGGTCGGCCTGAAGACGAGGCTCTACAGGAGCACGGAAGGGCTGTAGTGCGGCCATGGGAGTGATCCAGGAAGAGACGGTGGTGGCAAAATTTTTGGCGAGGAAAGGGCCGAGAGGCTGGTACTCCCAGGATTGAATGTCGCGGGCGGACCAGTCGTTGAGGAGACTTGTGCCGAAGATGTGGTGCGGTGCGCTGGCGATAGGAATGGGCGTTCCGAGGAGGTTGGGTTGTCCGATGTAAAAGGCAAGTTCGAGCTCGTAATCGAGCGCGGCGGTGGGGCCGAAGCTGGGGTCGAGCTTGCCGGTTGAAGTTCGAGTTTGGCCGTGGGGGCGCTGGATAGGGATGCCACTAGAGAGGATGGAGGAGGCGCGTCCGTGGTAGCCGATGGGGATGTGCTTGTAGTTGGGGAGGAGGGGGTTGTCGGGACGGAAGAGACGGCCTACGCGGGTGGCGTGATGGATGGAGGAGTAGAAGTCGGTGTAGTTGGGAATGTGGACGGGTTTCAGGAGGGTCGCGCCGGCGATGGAGTGGAGAGCGGATTCGGTGGCTTGACGGTGAGAAGGATTGGCTCCAGCGCCGAGAAGAGAGATGAGGGTTTCGCGGAGAAGAGTCCAGGAGCGTGGGCCGAGGGCCATGAGCGGATTGAGGACGGGAGCCTGACATGCGGCGGTGAGGCTGGGCGGTATGAGTCCGGCTTCGGCGCAGGCGTGGAGATCGAGCAGGTGGGCTCCGATGGCAGTGCAGAGGTGAGGCTGGCCATCGAGTGAAAATGCGCCGCAGGGAAGATGCGTCAGGGGAAAGTCTGTTGCGGGATCGTTCGCGGCGGTCAGCCAGCTTTGGTGGAGTGCCTTCGTCTGCCTGGCCATGCAGCATGATAGACCCGCTGCGATAGGAGGCACAATTGCGATTCCGGCCATCGCTGAGATGAGCGATGGCCGGAGGGTGGTGCAATTAGTGAGCTTGTCCAGTTGCGGGAAGAGTCTGCTTGGGTTTCTTCGAGAAGCGGGCCAGGATTGTTTTGAGAATGACGTAGAGGACTGGGATGAAGAAGAGGTTGAGTAAGGTGGAGAGCACCATGCCACCGATGATTGCGGTGCCGACGGAGTGACGGCCATAGGCTCCGGCGCCGGTGGCGAAGTAAAGAGGAGTGACGCCGAGGATGAAGGCGATGGAGGTCATCAGGATGGGGCGAAGACGAAGTTCGGCGGCTTCGATGGCGGCTTCGATTATGGACTTGCCCTGTTCGCGAAGCTGCTCTGCGAACTCGACGATAAGGATCGAGTTTTTAGCGGAGAGACCGATGAGCATGACGAGGCCGATTTGAACGTAGACGTCGTTGACGAGGCCACGGGCGGTTACAAGAAGGAGCGCGCCAAGGATGGCCATGGGGACGGCGAGAAGGATGATGAAGGGAAGCGCAAAGGACTCATACTGAGCCGACAGAGTGAGGTAAACGACGAGTAAACCGAGGCCGAAGATGATGATGGCTTTACCGGCGGACTCTACTTCTTCAAGAGCGAGACCAGTCCAGGAGAAGCTCATTCCTTGAAGCTTGTTCTGCTCAAAGAGTCTCTGCATGGCATCGAGGCCCTGACTTGAGCTGAGGCCGGGAGCGGGTGAACCGTCGATTTCGGCGGAGCGGAAGAGGTTGTAGTGATTGATGACCTGAGGACCGGAGGTCTCCTGAACGGAGGCAACGTTGTCGATGGGGATCATCTTGCCGGAGTCGGAGCGGACGTAATACTGGCGCAGGTCAGTGGAGTTGCGGCGGAATTGCTGGTCAGCCTGCACGTAGACGCGGTAGGAGCGGTTGTTGAAGTCGAAGTCGTTGATGTAACTGGAGCCCATGAAGGTGCCCAGCGCAGCGGTGATCTGACTGAAGGGGACGCCTATGGTTTTAGCCTTCTCGCGATCGATCGTGACGAGGAGCTGTGGGTCGTTGGAGGTAAAGGTGGTGTTCATGCCGGTGAGCTCATGTCCGGCACGGGCCTTTCCAACGATGGTGTGCGCGACGCGGTCGATATCGTCGAAGGTGTTGCGGCCTCCGTCCTGCAGGATGAACTGGAAGCCACCGACGGTGCCGATGCCGGCAACAGCTGGAGGCTCGGCAGCGAAGGCGATGCCGCCGGGGACACCGAAGAGTTGAGGCCCGACTTCGGCGACGATGGCGCGCGCGGTGAATTTGGAGCCCATCTTTGTCCGCTCATTAATGGGTTTGAGCGGGGCGAAGATGAGGCCGGAGTTGGGGGAGCTGCCGCCGGAGAGCGAGAAGCCCATGACAGAGAACGTCCCGAAGACACCGTCATTTTTGCGGACGAGATCGGAGACGCGGTCGGCGAACTCCGAGGTATAGCTGAGTGAGGCTCCGGGGGGCGTCTGGACGATGATGAGGAAGTAGGACTGGTCCTCTTGCGGGATGAAGGCGGTGGGGACGCGGTTATACATGTACGCCGTGGCCGCGAGAGCACCAACGAAGAGCACAAGCATGGCATAGCGGATGCGGACGACGAAGGTGACGGCTCGGGCGTAGACGCGGATGATCCACTGGATGAGGCGCTCGATTGGGTTGAGAAGGATGCCGAGGAGTCCCTTTTTCTCAGTCTCGGGACGGAGGAGAATGGCTGCGAGAGCGGGGGAGAGCGTAAGCGCGTTGAAGGCGGAGATCGCGATGGAGAAGGCGATGGTGAGGGAGAACTGTTTGTAGAGGATACCCGTGGTTCCAGGGAAGAAGCTGACAGGGATGAAGACGGAGATGAGGACGAGCGATGTGGCGATGACGGCGCTGGTGACCTCGGCCATAGCGATACTGGTTGCCTTGTGCGGGTCGTCGGAGGTCATTTCCATTCCCGCTCTTGCGGATTCGGATTTTTCAAGAACGTCTGGTGCATAGGGATCCGGCTCACTCAACTCAGAGCGCTCGGGGAGGACTCCATGTCTTGAAAGGTGGCGCTGGACGTTTTCGATGACAACGATAGCGTCGTCAACGACCAGACCTGTGGCCAGAGTAATGCCAAAGAGCGTAAGGGAGTTGATGGAGAAGCCGAAGATCTTGATGAAGGCGAAGGTGCCGATCAGCGAGACGGGAATCGTGACGGCGGGGATGATAGTGGCACGCCAGTCCTGCAGGAAGAGAAAGATGACGATAATGACGATGACGATGGCTTCGCCGATGGTCGTCACGACTTCATCAACCGACTCGCCGATGACGGTAGTGGTATCAACGGCGATGATGTACTTCATGCCCGGCGGGAAGGATTTTTCGAGGTCCTTGAGGACTGCGCGGCAACGCTTGTCGACATCGAGGGCGTTGGCATTGGAGAGCTGCTGGACGCCAACGCCGACGGCGTCTCCGCCGGAGAATTTGAGGGCGGTAGCGTAGGTCTCGGCGCCGACCTCTGCGCGGCCAACGTCTTTGAGTAGAACGATTCCGTTGGCGTTGCTGCTGTTTTTGAGGATGAGGTTCTCAAACTGTCTTGGATCGGTGAGGCGGCCGACTACGCGAACGACCATCTGGAAGTTCTGCTTCGAGTCGGAGGGCGGTTGGCCGAGTTGGCCGGCGGCGACCTCGACGTTCTGCTCAGCCAGTGCGTTAGTAACGTCGAGAGCGGTGAGACCGCGAGCGGCTAGGCGATTGGGATCGAGCCAGAGGCGCATTGCATATTTGCGCTCGCCGAAGATGATGACGGCGCCGACGCCGGGGACGCGTTTGAGAGCGTCGGCGACGTAGACGTCGAGATAGTTCGAGATGAAGGCTGGCGAGAGCGAGTGGTCGGGTGAGACGAAGCCGGCGGCAAGGACGAAGTTGCTGTTTGCCTTGGTGATGGAGATACCGGTGTTGTTAACGACGGCGGGGAGGCGTCCCTGCACGGAGGCGACGCGGTTTTGTACGTCGACAGCGGCGATGTTGAGATCGTAACCAGTCTGAAAGGTCACGGTGATTGCAGAGGTACCGTCGTTAGAGCTGGTAGAGCTCATGTACCGCATGCCCTCGACGCCGTTGATCGACTGTTCGAGGATGGTGGTCACGGCTGCTTCGACGTCTTTTGAATTGGCACCGACGTAGTTACTGGTGACAACGACCTGCGGTGGCGCGAGCTGCGGATAGAGCGAGATGGGCAGCGAAGGGATAACGACCGCGCCGGCGAGAACGATGAGGAGAGCGCAGACCGTGGCAAAGATCGGACGGCGGATGAAAAAGTCTACCAAGGAATACCTCTTGACCGGTGCTTACTTTGGCCGGGCGACTGACCCGGGATATGGAGCCAGAGACACGGCGCGGAACACAACGCCGCGAAGTCGGCGAGACGCTTTAACCCAAGGGTTTGACAGGGGCCCCATCCTGAAGAAACTGGAGACCGGACAGGATAACTTTGTCGCCAGGGTTCAGTCCGCCAAGGACAGGATAGGAGTTACCGACAGTTTCACCGAGAGTGACAGGCACCTGACGGGCGACGTATCCATCCCCCTTCGCGGTAGCAACGTAGACGAAGGTTTGACCGCCGATACGGGTAACGGCAATGACGGGAACGACTGGGACTGGGGCGGTGCTCCATATGACGCGCGCCTTGACAAGTTGCTGGGTGCGGAGTTTTTGCGTGGCGCGTGGAATTTGAGCTTTGGCGAGGATACTCTGTAAACCGTTGTCGACCTGTGGAGAGAGAAAGCTGATGGTGGATTTGACGACGACATTGCCGTCAGAGTCGAGGATATCGACGGGAAGTCCCATGCGAATCTGTGCGGCGCGTCCTGTGGGGATGTAGATATATGCCTCGAGGTCAGTGATCTCATCGACAGTGGTGAGCACTGTGGTTGGAGAGACGTAGTCGCCGAGGTTGACTGGGACGTCACCGACCATACCATTGAAAGGGGCGCGGATTTGATAGTAGGCGAGCTGCTCCTTCTGGGTGACGGTGAGAGCGGCATTGGCTTCGTAGTCGGCCTTAGAATTTTCATAGGCCTGCGTCGCCTGATCGTATGCGTCACGGGAGACAACACCGGCTTCATAGAGTTTGCGTTGGCGCTCAATGTCGATCTTGTTGTAGTCGTAGAGAGCCTTCTTCTGGGCTTGAGTTCCCTGCTGCGACTGAACCGTAGCCGTCTGTTTAAGCGGATCGATCTGCATGAGAATCTGGCCGGCTTTGACGATATCGCCTGACTTGACAAGCATTTTCGTGATGTTGCCGTCTATCTGGGGCTGCATGGTTGCAGAGCGGCGGCTTTTGATTGTGGAAACGTAAGTATCAGACGTGGGTACCGGTGTGAGCGTGACCGACGAAACCTGTACCGGCATCGCCTGGGGTGCGGCAGCGGCCGGCGGAGCGGATTTGCAGCCAGTAATGAAATAAGCGGCCGCGCAAACGATCGCGGGCAAAACACGGCGAGTACTCAAAATCAGGGACACAATGCTTCTCCTCAAGTCGGGGGACTCGAACAACTAACCCAGGCACCCCCCGTGGCCTAACGGACCTAGCAAGGGGACTTCAGTGCAAACGTTTGGCAAAAAACATTCTAAATGCACGTATTACAGGGTTTCAGGTTTAGATGTCATTGCATCAAGTAAGGGTTCGTAAAAAATCGTGCAGAAGCAACGATATAAGACCAAACCAGAAGTTGTGAGGTCAGCAGTGGTCGATTCGTATATTTATGTGTCCAAATCATTTTTGCTGGCGAAAGAAAATGGATTGAAACTTTCGTGGAGGTCGAAGGCGTCGGCATGCTCGGCTTTCTTGAGCCAATTGATGACGAGGTACGTTATGGGTGTGGCGAGTATCTCGTAGGCTACCTTGAGAAAGTACGCCGTAACGATCATTTTTCCGAGTGTTCGGAAGGGGATGATGCCAATAAAGGTGAGAATGATGACGAGAGTGGTATCGACGGCCTGTCCAACAATGGTCGAACCGATGGTTCTGGTCCAGAGCTTACGACCGTTGGTGAGAAGTTTGAGGCGGGCCATGGTATAGGAGTTTGCGAATTCGCCCGCCCAGAAGGCGGCAAGGCTGGCGGCGAGGATTCGTGGAATAAAACCGAAGACGATTGAGAATGCTTCTTGATTGTGCCAACCTGGGGCGGCAGGAAGTGCGATGATAATTGCGCCCATGAGGTAAAGCAGGATGGTGCCGAAGAAACCGAGCCAGATTGCGCGACGCGAGGCTGCAAAGCCGTATATTTCAGTAAAGATGTCTCCGAAGATGTAGGTGATGGGAAAAAGAAGGATAGCTCCACTGACTACGAAAGGACCAATTTGGCAGGCTTTCTGGGCGATGAGATTCGAGACCAGAAGGATAACCACGAAGGCGGTGGTGAGGACATCGAGATATTTGTATCGGCGAACATTTGCGGGCATGACGTTTTACAAGTATGCCGGAATGTTGCAAGAGCGGAAGGGTTTTGACACACGATAGCTATATTGTTAGCGTTGAAATTGTACAAATACGTGGATGTGTCTACTGTTCCGTATCGTCCCCGTCGTCTAGCCCGGCCCAGGACACCGCCCTTTCACGGCGATAACATGGGTTCGAATCCCATCGGGGACGCCAATAAATACAGGGTTTTTGAGCGATCCGCGCTTCCCGCATCGCAACATGTCGAGTTACATGTCGAATAAGAGGAGCGCGAGGCATTGTCATTTAGCTCGTAACGGTCAGATGGCTCCGACGCGAGCCGTGGACCCCCAGCCCCCGAAACCAATGCAGCGGTTTGGCGCGGGGAGCACTTCCGTCCGTCTTAGATTTACATCGAAAGTCGGTCAAGACTGTATAACGCTGCGAGTCAGCGGATTGTATGTATGTTTCTGGACATACTCGAAATCGAGTTGCATCATCTACTTATGAAAGCTTGGATCGGGGCGCTTTGGTCAGAAACATTCTTCACTTGGTGGGCAATCATCTCCGCCGTCAGCACCATATCCACATTTGCAGTGCCGGATTGGTCGGGTAAGCTTCGGTCTCTGTTTGTCGTCTCAGGTATCGCAGCGTTCGGTTGGGGAAACCTCAAAGTTTTCGAAAAGAAACAAATCGAGATAGCAGATTTGCAGAAATCCCTGGCTGTCCATGAAGCGAGAACATCCCAGCTGCGGATAGTCCCGGATCAACGTTCACGATACATTCTTACGCCGATCAACAATATTCCGCGCTCTGATTTTGAGGGCGGATATCTTGAGTTTTTTTTTATGATCGAGAATATTGGGAAAAGGAACTCGGTTGTGACCGAATATCAAGTAGAGATTGTCACACTAGGGCAGATTTTCCGACACCTTAGATCGATAGAGCATTCTCCTGGCGTTCAAGGACGACATTCTATGTTCGCTATGAATCCAGCTCAAATTTTGAGCGAGACAGGAAACGTCCAAATTCAAGCCGAACATGCGACCAATAGAGGGATACTTCTGTTCCATATACCGGAGCTGACTTTGGAGCAGTTTTCTAATGCTGGTCTTCGGATGACTGGCGCTGAAAGGAGGTTTGACGCTCTGCATTGTCGTCTCACCATAACTGATACCACAGGTGAGTCCGCAACATCGGACTTCACATTGTCTGAGGCTTAGATGGACTAATTTCACGCGATCATAGTCAAAATGGAAAGCTAAAGCGGATCGATCAACGAAATTGCATGTCGATAGTGGCGAGACACCGTGATAATGAAGTCGATACTTTGATTGAGAACTGAATACATCATCCGCGGTGCGGCAGCGATATTTGGCGGACTACTGCTGTGCCTCAGTTCATTTCTGTACGAGGATGAAGAGAGGCAATTCCAGGCGGAAGCTAAGCGTCTTCAAAACGCATTCAGGTCTTTTCAAGACAGAGTAGGAAATTGGTGGATCAAAATCGATGATAAGCGTGCCGCATCTTTGGCGCTTGTCGCTTTGTTCATACGTGAGGTTTCACGTTCAACCGGGCGCATTTTTGATAGTGTCTTCGGTGAACGGTTGCTCTCGTTACGAGTAGTGGGGGTCTCGTTTATTCTTTCAATCGCCTCCGCGTTCCTCTCTGGATTTATCGCTTCGTTTTTTGTTCACATCCCCTATCAATCCGCGAATCATGGGACTTTCTTTCAGCAATTTCTCCGCTTTAGTCTGTTGGGCTTGTTGCCAGCGATTTCTGAGAATTCATCGATTCCGTGGAAAC
Organism: Edaphobacter sp.; assembly: GCA_035317185.1. Classification (GTDB taxonomy): domain Bacteria; phylum Acidobacteriota; class Terriglobia; order Terriglobales; family Acidobacteriaceae; genus Edaphobacter. The sequence goes on along the minus strand of DATHHN010000039.1, from coordinate 20,778 downwards.
CCTGGTTTCCTCGACTCGTGCGAATGTATTGGTGGGTAAGCATTTTTTGGATAATTTTCGAAATGGGCTCGTTCTTGCTGTTTGTGTTCGCTTCAAAATTAGGCGGACCCGCGACCGCACTTCACTATGGAGTCATCTTGGCATCTGTTTTTGGGCTAAGCATGTTATTCGACATTTTCTTCCTGTCTATGACTCGACGGACGTTGCGCAATGCCTCCCAAACTGATCGCGTTGTCAGGATATTGCTTTGGATTTGCCTTGAAATCATCGTGCTTGCTGCACTTTTGGCGCTTCCCATTTACGTCAGCCTGAAGATATCTCGCTTTGCCCTTACTGGGGCGGTCGCTTTAATTCTTTCCATCTTTCTAAATTCGCTGAATGTGGCCGTGGCACTAGCTGCACTGGTTGTTGCGTTCCTCCTACTTATTCATTGGGGGATGTGGCAACTGTTTGAAAGACCGCTTTATCGGCTCCAAGGTTTTCGGTTTGCGTTGAAGTACAAAAGCGTCTTGTGGACGTCTGGCATGAGTCTCCTTGTTTTGGCTACAACCGGTATCCCCAAATGGCTCACGTGGATTTTTGAAAAAGCTTTGCACGTTCATATTTCGCCTAGTTAGAAACGGGCTCGCTAGCATTCGCTCCAATACTCAATTGCCCCGTAAAAATGATCACTTGAACTTTGGGACTAACTGCGCTAATGTCTTTCAAGCGCAGTCGCGCCAACGCATCACGGAAACGCCCTCGCAGTCGCGAGCGGGTCTAGCCAGTCGGCCAAGCCTGGATCAATCAACACACTTTGATCGAGGTTAGCCACATGGCACAGACACAAATTGCAGACGTTATCGTTCCTGCGGAATTCACCGCCTATCAAGTCGAAAACTCTCTTGTATCGACCGCATTGTTCCAATCAGGTGTAGCCGTTCGCAATGGCGAGATGGCGTCGCAGCTTCAGGCCGGAGCTGAATCGTTTTCCGTACCTTTCTGGGCGGACGCAGGCGAGAACGAAGCCGACATCACCAATGACGATCCCCATCCAAAGTGTGCCGCTCAAGATCACGGCTGCAAAGCAAATCGTCCGCAAGTCATTTCTTCATCAAAGCTGGAGTGAGATGTCGCTGGCATCCGAACTGAGCGGCGATGATGCTCTCGCTCGCGTTCAAAGCCGAGTGCAGGCTTATTGGGACAGGCAATGGGAGCGTCGCCTTATCGCATCTTTGCGTGGCGTTCTACTGTCTAACGTTGCCAACAACGCAGCGGACATGGTGAACGACATTAGCGGTGCCGCTGGCGCAGCGGCGAACTTCTCGGCTGAAGCTGTCATCGATACCGTCAGCCGACGAACCATATTCGCTTCATCCCTTCCGAGCCCTGCGATTTCAAGTTGCATACTCGTCCCTTTTCAAATAGTCTTCTCATTCGCTTACGTAATCACCAGAGTGCCGGGCCGCGCCAAAAGGGCTAACAGCAGGATTCAGTCGCAGCAAGGGCGGGACTGAGCACAAGAAATCCGCCTTACGTGGATACGCTGTAACGCGTTTGGGCCTTTCCTTTCTGCACCGATCTACCGTAGTCGGCGTTTGGTTCATTTGATGACACACCCCTATTTGCGGCAACATGTCATGCGATAGAACACCCGGGACCGCTTCCTCAGAGGCACAGACGAGGAGAAAACAAATGCAAGCGCCACCTGTAATTCGGAGCTTTAGTTTACGAACGGGCAAGCCAGGGTTGATCTTTTGGCTGCGTCATCAGGACCGCAGCTTTGACGTCGCCACGATGGTGTTCGGAATTTTCCTGCTGCTGATAGCTGTCGGCTGCGAGAAGAAAGAGGTGGCATCTCCCCCGACGCCTCCCGAAGTCGTGGTGACGGACGTAATGCAACAGAACGTGCCTATCTACCAAGAGTGGGTAGCGCAACTGAACGGCCAGGTGAACGCGGACATTACTCCCAAGGTGCAGGGGTATTTATTGAAGCGGAATTATTCGGAAGGTTTTTTCGTTCATAAAGGTCAGTTGCTCTATGAGATCGATCCTCGTCCTTTTGTGGCCAGTCTCGACCAGGCAAAGGCGACGGTAGCCGTCGCGGTCGCACAGCAATCCGAAGCGGAAAATAATCTCACGCGGGACCGTCCACTCGCTGAACAGCATGCCATACCGCAAAAGCAGTTGGATACCGATATCTCCACCGTGGCGGCTACGACTGCTCAGGTCAATGCTGCGAAAGCGAACATGGTTCAGTCAGAGCTAAATCTTTCGTGGACCAAGGTACTGTCCCCTATCGACGGTCTGGCCGGTACCTCGAACGCCAACGTAGGCGACTTGGTGGGAACAACAACCAAGATGACGACTGTGTCTCAGGTCAATCCGATCCGAGCATACTTCAATATCAGCGAGAGCGATTATCTTGGCAGAGCACAAGCGATTGCACGGTTGGTCCGAAGTGAAAAAGCGCAAGGGAAACCCGTTCAAGTAGAGTTCATCCAGGCAAATGGAATCGCTTTCCCGGCGAAAGGAAAGACCGTGCTGGTAAATCGGGAGATTGCGTCACAGACTGGCACGATTCAGATTGCAGCCGAGTTTCCCAATAAGGATGGCATTCTGCGCCCTGGGGGGTTTGGCAACGTTCGCATTGAAACAGGGACGAGCGAAAACGCCCTGCTTGTTCCTCAGGCGGCGGTCATTGAAGTCCAGTCGATGTATCAGGTGGTTGTCGTCGGTCCGGATAACAAAGCCATGTTCCGTCCGGTCAAGGTAGGAGAACGTGTCGGGAAAAATTGGATTATTACAGAGGGTCTTAAGCCAGGAGAGAAGGTCATAGTCGAAGGCTTCATGAAGGTACGGGAGGGTACCCCTGTCATTGCCAAGCCATACGTCGTTGCGTCCGCGTCCGGGGGCAATTGAGCATGTCGAAATTCTTTATCAACAGGCCAATCGTCGCGATTGTTATTTCGATCCTGATGGTCATCGCCGGCATCGTGGCGATGTTGGAACTTCCGACCTCCCAGTTTCCCAATATTGCCGATCCGCAGATCCAGGTCATTGGCAACTACACTGGCGCGGATGCCCAGACCGTTGCGCAGTCCGTAGCGACTCCGATTGAACAGCAGATGTCTGGCGTTGACAAGATGAACTATATGTATTCGTTGAACGCCAGCAACGGGCAGATGACGTTGACGGTGGACTTCGACATCAATACAGAGGCCAGTACTGACCAGATTCTGACCCAGATGCGTGCCTCGCAGGCCAACTCGCAGCTGCCGAGTGCGGTGCTGAACCAAGGCATCACGGTGCAGAAGTCAACGGCAGCGCCGTTGATGCTGATCGACCTCACTTCTCCTCATGACACCTACGACAACATCTTCCTGGCGAACTATGCCACGATCAATTTGAACGACGCACTGACACGGGTATCGGGCGTTGCTTCGGTATCTGTCTTCGGTGCCGGGCAATACGCGATGAGGTGCTGGATCAATCCGGACAAACTGGCAAACCTGAAGATCACGGTTCCGGAGATCATCAGCGCGATTCAAGCTCAAAACAACGTGAATCCCGCAGGCCAGATCGGCGGCAATCCAGCCCCTCCCGGACAACAGTTCACATATACGGTTCGTGCTCCCGGCCGCCTTCCTTCTGCGGAAGAGTTTGGCGAGATCATCGTGCGAGCGAAATCGGGTGAAGGCATCTTGCGCTTGAAGGACGTTGCTCGAGTCGAACTAGGTGCGCAGAACTACAACATGATTGGCCGCCTGAACGGCAAGCCTGCAGCACTGATAGCGGTATACCAGGCCCCCGGTGCAAACGCAGTCGCAACAGCTGCCGGAGTTCGCGCGCTGATGCAGGAAGCGAAGACCCGCTTTCCCCAGGATCTGGACTATATTGTTGCTCTCGACACGACTCTCTCAGTGACCGCCGGGATCAAGGAGATAGAACATACTCTCATCGAGGCGCTGGTATTAGTTATCCTTGTGGTCTACATCTTTCTCCAGGGATGGCGCGCCACGTTGATCCCTCTGCTTGCGGTTCCGGTTTCACTGATCGGAACATTCATGATCTTTCCACTGCTGGGCTTTTCCATCAATACGCTCTCGCTGTTTGGGCTGGTGCTCGCCATTGGACTGGTGGTAGACGATGCCATTGTCGTTGTCGAAGCGGTCGAGCACCACATTGAAGGCGGCATGACTCCGCATGACGCAACCGTCAGGGCCATGGAAGAGGTGGGCGGACCGGTGGTTGCGATCGCACTGATCCTGGCTGCCGTGTTTATACCGACCGCGTTCATTCCCGGAATCACCGGACGGCTCTATCAACAATTTGCAGTCACCATCGCGGTGTCCGTCGTTTTCTCGGCCTTCAATGCATTGACACTGAGCCCGGCTCTATCAGCCATGCTATTGCGGCCGAGAAAAGAGTCTCGTGGTCCTGTGGGAGTTTTTTTTCGCTGGTTTAATCGCGTCTTTGGCAGAGTTACCGATGGATATGTCAATACTTGCAGACATCTCATCCACAAAGCAGGCTTTGCATTCCTCGTGTTACTGGGATTTGTAGTTGCTGCGGGCTTCTTCGGAAGTAAGACACCCGGAGGCTTTCTACCGGACGAAGACCAGGGATACATGTATGGCGGGCTTCAATTACCTAATGCATCCTCTCTGCAGCGTACCTCCGATGCGTCGAAGCTCGTCGAGAAGATCATGCTGGATACCCCGGGAGTGGAGAACGTCAGCACGGTGATTGGTTACAGCATGCTGAGCGGCGTAAACACCACTTATAGTTCCTTTTTCTTCGTCTCCTTCAAGAATTGGGAGGAGCGTAAAACTCCGGAAGAAAGTTACAACGGAATCAAGCGGCACTTGATGGGCGCATTATCCAAAGTTACGTCTGGAATAGCGTTTGCATTTCCGCCACCCGCAATACCGGGTGTGGGAACATCGGGCGGATTCACCTTTGTACTTGAAGATCGCTCTGGCAGCCCCATTGAGTTCCTTGCGAAGAATGCGGACGTATTCATGGCGGAGGCTCGCAAACGCCCTGAATTGACCGGGGTGATGACGACCGCACTGTTTGGAGTGCCGCAGGTAGGCATCACTGTTGACCAGGAAAAAGTGCTCACACAGCAGGTCAGCCTGACGAACGTATACCAAACTCTGCAAACGTTTATGGGCGGATCGCTGGTCAACTACTTCAACCGTTTCGGCCGACAGTGGCAGGTTTACGTCCAGGCAGAGAGCAACTATCGAACTTCGGCAGACAATCTGGGCAAATTTTATGTGACGAACAGCACCGGGCAGATGGTCCCGCTGAGCACATTGACGGGAAACGTGCCGCGCAGCGGCCCCGAGTTCGTCATGAAGTACAACCAGTTCCAGTGTGTTCAGATCAACGGTTCCGCTGCTCCTGGCTACAGTTCGGGGCAGGCAATTGCGGCGCTCCAAGATGTGTTCAAGAAGACAATGCCTAGTCAGATGGGCTACGACTATCTGGGCATGTCCTATCAGGAGGTCAAAGCCTCTCAAGGCGTCAAACCGGCTGTAGTCTTCGGGCTTTCGTTCTTTATCGTGTTTCTAATTATGGCCGCGCAGTATGAGAGCTGGACGTTGCCCCTCAGCGTGCTGCTGGGCGTTCCTATCGCTGTCTTCGGGGCGTTTGCCGCACTTTACCTGCGACGGCTCGACAATAACGTCTATGCACAGATCGGCCTGGTAATGCTCATAGGTCTTTCCGCCAAGAATGCCATCCTCATCGTTGAGTTTGCCAAGGCTGAATACGAGGGTGGCAAATCGTTGATTGATGCTGCGCTCTCTGGCGCGAAGCAGAGGCTGCGGCCAATTCTCATGACAGCATTCGCTTTCATCCTTGGCTGTGTCCCGCTATGGCTGGCTTCCGGCGCAGGTGCCATCTCCAGACAAGTGCTGGGTACAGTAGTCATTGGCGGCATGCTGGCTGCCTCGCTGCTTGCCATCTTCTTCATTCCTGTTTCTTTCGATGTTGTTGAGCGTTTCGGCAATCTTTTCGGCAAGAACAAAGAAAAGAAACCGGAAGAGAAGCCTGACTCTGCTTCGAAAGAGACCACATTATGATCGACATGAGAAAGTTCGCCGCTATCGGATTGGTGCTCCTGATGAGCGGTTGCAAGGTCGGTCCGAATTACAAGCGTCCGGTAGCGGTGACGCCGGACCAGTACCGCGGCGTGGCACCCGACCTGTCCAGTCAAGCTAGTACACAGCCATTTGCGGAGATGCAGTGGGAGACGGTCTTTCAGGACGAGACGCTCAGAGCACTCATCAAGGAAGCACTGACCAACAATTACGACATGCAGATTGCTGCCTCCCGCATCATGCAGGCCCAGGCGATTGTGGGAGAGACGCGGGCCAATCAATTGCCAAACCTCTCCGGTTCGGGAGGGGTGGACTATCAACGCAACGCGATCGTACCGAATGGGCCAACCATAAACTCGCTTGGAATTCAGCTGAGTTATATCGTGGACTTCTGGGGAAAGTACCGCCGCGCAACCGAGGCAGCCCGTGCACAGCTACTTGCGACGACTTATGCCCGAGGCGTTGTCCAAACAACTTTGATCTCCGATGTGGCGAGTGCCTATTTCCAGTTGCGTCAGTTCGATTATCAACTGGACTTTTCACAGAGAAGTGTCGTTGCAGATCAGGATGTCGTTCGGATTAACACCATCAAATATAAAGGTGGTGACAGCGCAATTAGCGATGTGTATCAAGCTAATTTGCTGCTACAACAAGCCGAATCCCAGGTCATCCTTAGCCAGCAGTCCATCGCGCAGACCGAGAACCAGATCAGCATTTTGCTGGGACGAAACCCAGGACCAATCGCCCGTGGTCTCTCTCTTGTCGATCAGCCCCATCTGGCCGTCGTGCCGACCGGGCTTCCTTCTGCACTACTAGAGCGCCGCCCCGACGTTCGGCAGAACGAAGCGACCTTGATCGCCGCTAATGCCAATGTGGGAGTGGCCAAGGCTGCCTTCTTCCCTCAAATATCTTTGACGGGCCAGTTCGGTGCGCAAAGTACTGCCTTATCCAGCTTTCTTCAGGGACCGGCGACAGTCTGGTCATTGGCTGGGGAGGTATTGCAACCGCTCTACGCTGGCGGTGCTATCAGAAGCGCCTATGACCTTGCCTGGGCACAGCGCGGTGAAGCGGAATTGACCTACAGGCAAACGGTTCAGAACGCCTTTGGCGATGTAGCCAACAGTCTCGTCGGCTATAACCAAGCCAGGCTCTTTCGCGAGAAGATCCAAGAGCAGACTGACACTTACCAGGAAACTGCCCGTCTTGCGAACGTTCGTTTCACTGGCGGATATACGAGTTTCCTCGAAGTGCTGGTCACCCAACAGCAATATTTCACTTCGGAGCTGACGTTGGCCCAGGCCTGGAGTATGGAAATGCAAAACTACGTCCAGTTGTATCAGGCTCTGGGAGGAGGCTGGCAGCCATAGCCAATCTCCGTTAACAAGAACAGGGCTTTGCATGAATTGGGGAAGCGACTTTCTGAAACGGCGTTTTCAGGGAGTGTCGTCAACCCAGCGAAGACTGACCACTACCTGTTCGCCATAACTCTCGACTTGTTTTCAATGCGATGAGACCATAGCGGGATAGGGTAAGTCAGGTGTGCAAAACTGTGCAGGTATGCAGTGCGTGGCTAGGATACTCACCTAGTTCTATACCTAGTAGGGATATATAAGAGATTGACCTTCTTTGGTTTGTCACGCCCAAAACCCGCGACGAACGTCGATTCCTTGTAGACTTTCCGAAGAGAGTCAAGGATTTTGAGGCAACCAAGGATATTGTTCCAAATCGAATTGGTTTGGGACGCCACCAAACCTGTAGATGCTAATGAATCCGGAGGGCTACACCTGTGCTGATTCCGTATGGATTTAGGGTGCCGAAGGGGAAATTCACCCAGCTTTGATATTGGACGTCGATAAGTCGCACGCTGAAGCGGCTTTTACCGACCGGCAAATCGACGCCAGCGCCGGGGGCAAGGACAAAAAAACTTCCGTCAGCGTAGTCATAGGGGAAGTGGAAGCGCCCTACACCGATAAGAATCTTTGCATATGGAGTCGCCCAGTGAGTGTAATAGGGAAACTTAGCTCCAATGAGGTAAGTCGATTGGTGCGTGCCCGCCTCCTGGTTCATTGTGAGAAAACGAATCTCCGCCTCGTAACTCACCCTTGGAGAACGGGCGTAGTCGACGAATCCAGAGCCTCCGCCGAGATAGCGTTTGCCGTAGTCGGCTTGGAAGTAAGAGTAGGTTCCACCGGCAAGCCAACGCGAACCGGAACCGATAGCCGTGGGTTCTGCCTGGGCTTGAGCGAGTCGGCTTGTCGCTGCAAACAATAAGGCAAGCGCAAGGGGGAACGACAGACCGCGTTGACTACGTAAGATTTGAAACCGCAGCGTCATTTGGTAACCGTCAGAGTCATCACGGCGGACTGAGTGATCGAGGTCTTGCTACCGATAGCGGTTATGTTGAAGGTGTATGTCCCGGCAGGCGTTCCATGCACGTCCAGACCACATCCAGTGATTGCCATGCTTCCAGCGGCAAGCAGCATGAGTAGAAGTCCCGTAAAGAAGCGGTTGGTTTTCCGTAGCCTGAATAGAGAGAAGCCGAGGATGAGGCCACCCGGCAGAAGGCACATGCTGATACCGTCAGGCCATCTGCTCTCGTTCTTTGCAATGCTTCCTGCAGTCAGGGGAGATCCACTGTCGATGGTCACGCTGATCGTCTGCTTGCCGTTTGCGTCGAGAGAGACCGAGTCGGATGAGAAGGTGCAGGTTGCAGCGCGCGGCAGGCCCACGCAGCCCAGCGATAGAACGTCAGTGAAGTTCTGAATGGAAGTAAGTGTCAGCTGGATGGTGCTGTGTTGCGTGCTCTGCAATTGGAGAGTTGGCGGATTCAGCGCAACAGTGAAGTGGGTGGGTTCGACGACCTGCACGGCCGATACGCTAGAGACCGAGCCTGTGTAGAGTGAATCGCCCTGGTAGGTGGCGATGATGTTGTAGGTTCCAAGTGCAGGTGTGACGGTTAGGGTAGCAATACCCGATGCATTCAATGTTGCACTGCCAAACGTTGTGTTTCCCGAACTGAAGACGACCGTGCCTGATGGTGGAACTGACGCATCACCTTTCAACGTGGCGACGAGGGCTAACGGTTGATCTTGTGGTACGGAAGCGGAGGAGACAGCTAGTGTGTTTGTGGAAGCGTGAAGCTGTATAGCCACGGAGAGGACAGAAGATGTGGCTGGGAAGTTTTGCGCGTCGCCTGCATAGCTCGCGGTAATCGTATGAGTTCCTAAAGCGAGCGCCGAGATGTTGAACGTGGCTACGCCAGTGCCGTTTAGCGCTGATGTACCGAGGATCGTTGATCCATCAGACAATGTAACCATCCCTGTGGGCGTGGTTGATCCGACCGGGCCGGGTTGTCCGCCATTCAGACCGACGACCAATCCACTTGATACGGATACGGTGAACGTAACAGTATCGCCAACGAGAGCCGGATTAGCACTGGCATTGAGCGCCACACTTGTACGCTGCTCAACATTCTGAATCAGAGGGTTCGATGTGCTGGTCTGATTGTTCCCGTCACCCCGATAGATTGCAATGAGAATGTGCTGCCCCGCAATGAGCGAGGAGGTCGTGAAGGTAGCAACACCGTTTGGGCCGATAGAGGACGTTCCCATAAGAGTTGTCCCGTCTTCAAAGTCAACGGAGCCTGATGGAGCAGTTCCCTTCCCTGTAACAAGCGCTGAGAAAGTGAGACTGCCGCCGACGGCGGAGGGTGAACCTGAGGTGGAAAGCACCATAGCGGTATTGCTGGTCTGGACCGTCTGGACTAGAACAGGGCTGCTGCTCGTTTGACTTACGCTATCGCCGCCATACGTGGCGACAATCGAATGCTGGCCGGAAGTGAACGTTGAGGTAAAGGAAGCAACGCCGGAAGCTCCGACGATGCCGGCACCGAGAACTGTTGATCCGTCACGAAATGTAACTGTACCTGTAACAGGGTTTCCACCGGTAGAAGCAACAATGGCGGTGAAGATGACAGGCGCACCTGAGAACGATGGATTGCTGCTTGAAGTAATGGAACTGGAAGTGGGCTGTAGAACTGTTTGAAGCAATGGAGCCGATTGGCTTCCGGGATGGCTCGGATCTCCGGCATAGGACGCAACGAGTGTGTGAGCGCCCATCGACAGGTTCGATAACGTCATTGTTGCGAGCCCGTTTGGATCGGTACTGACTGTACCGACCGTATTCGCGCCGTCGTGCAGGGAAACAGTACCGGTGGGTTGGACTCCTGTTCCGGTTACTGTCATGGTGTAGATTACGGCGTCTCCAATGAGGGAAGGATTTTTGTTGGAGAGTAGTGTGATTGAACTCGTCGTCTGCTGGATGGTCTCTACGATTGGAGATGATACTGCCTGGTTGTTATTTGAATCACCCAGGTAGCCTGCACTAATGGTGTGCTGGCCGACCGAAAGCGTGGAGGTGGTATAGATCGCACCGCCATTAGTGCCGATTGGCGAAGAGCCTAGCACGGTCGTGCCATCGGTAAACGTTACATTTCCTGTCAGCGTGCCGGCTGCGCCGCTTAGATTTGCAGTGAAGCTAACCGGAAGGCCGGCGACGGCCGGGTTGCTGCTCGAGACGAGGGTGAGAGTTGGCGCACCCTTATTCACTGTGATGATCTGGGCCTGTGACGAGGAGGAACTATCGTTGGTGTCTCCGCTGTAACTCGCGCTAATCGTGTGTTGGCCAAGCGAGAGGCTGGAAAGAGTAAAGCTAGCCGCGCCATTTGCACTGAGGTTTGCGGTGCCTAGAATGTTTGTGCCATCGAGGAACGTTACCTGGCCGCCCGGAATGCCGCCCGATCCTGAAACAGAAACGGTCAAATTGATTGTCGAGTTTATCGTCGATGTAGTCGCACTGACCGACAAAGCGGTCTGAGTAGTCGCTCGTTGCACCGACTGGCTTAGAGTAGGCGAGAGTGCAGCGTTGTTGTTCGTATCACCGGCGTAGGAAGCCGTTATCTGATGGGTTCCAAGAGCAAGGGCTGTTGTATTGAGGACAGCTACACCAGCTGAATTCAGGGTCTGTGCTCCCAGGACGGTCGATCCATCCTTGAAGGTGACTGCGCCGGTCGGAGCTGGGCTTGATCCGCTCACTGCAACCGTAAAGGCTACATTGGCTCCGGCGCTTGATGGATTCTGGTTAGAAGCTAAAGCAACAGTCGTGATTGGTTGAATGATCAGAGTGAGACTAGTCGAATTGCTTGCACCATCGTTCGCGTCTCCGGGATAGCTAGCGGTAATGATGTGTTGGCCCACAATCAGATTGGAGATATTGAAAACTGCGGCACCATCGACGGACAAGGCGACACTGCCAATTACAGTTGAGCCATCCATGAATTGGATATTGCCGGTGGGCGTACCTGCATTGCTGTTGACCGTGGCGGTGAACTGCACTGGCGCTCCCTGCGGCACGGTAGTCGCGGTGGAAATAAGGGATGTCGTGGTGGTGGTCTTTGCAACCACCTGGACGATGGCAGGAGAGGTGCTCTGGCCGTCATTGCCGTCACCTCCATAGGATGCGGTCAGCGAGTGTGATCCTACGGTGAGAGAAGACAACGATATTGTGCCTAATCCAGCAGTATTGATCGATGTGGAACCAAGATTAGTGGTGCCATCGTAGAAGGTCACTATACCCGTTGGTGATCCACCATTGCCCATAACCTTAGCGCTTAATGTGATTGAAACACCTGCTATTGAGGGACTGCCTGATGAGGTGAGCCCCACAGCGGTGGTGGCCTGATCGACACTCAGACTCAACGTCGGCGTCGTTCCGAGATTATTGGAGTCGCCCGGGTAGACAGCTGTGATGGAGTGGTTGCCGGTGGAGAAGGCGGGCACGGTGTAAATCGCTACGCCCTGTGCATTTAGCACTGCAGTTCCAAGGAGAGTTGTGCCATCCATAAATTTCACGGTACCGGTGGGGATGCCGCCATTGCTCGTGATCGTTACGGTAAGCGTATCGTTCTTGCCTGCTACTGCAGGATTTACAGAAGCGATGAGTGTGCCGGTAGTTTGTGCCTGCTGAACGCTTTGAGCGATCGAGACTGACGTGCTACCAGAGTAGTTTGTTGCGCCTCCATAGAGGGCAACGATATTGTGTTGACCGACCGGCAGAGAACTCAGGTTCAGTATGACTTTGTTGCCGCTGACCGTTCCTACGCCGAGCGTCGTTGTACCTTCCATGAAGCTTACGGTGCCGCTCACAGGACTGGATGGGACGATAGAATTTGCCGTGATCGTAGCGGTCAGGCTAATACTTGCGCCAGCTGCGGCGGGGCTACCGCTCGTAGATAGAGTAGCAATGGTTCCGATCTGTTCGATAGTTTCCTGGACGGCAGAAGAGTTGCTGCTTGCGTTGTTGGAATCGCCTCCATAAAGGATGTGGATAGAGTGCGCGCCAACTGCAAGTGTGGAGGTTTTGAAGACAGCGGTACCATTGCTTAATGTCACGGTACCGAGCACTGTGGCTCCATCCTGAAAAGAAACCGTACCCGTTGGCGTGCCGCCGTTTGTTGCGGTTACAGTGGCGGTGAAATTTACCGTCGTCCCAAAGGAAACGTCGGCGTTGTTGGTGATAATTGTGCTTGTCGTCGATGACGCAACGACGATCTGGTTCAGAAGTACCGAGGTGCTTGCGATGGAGTTCGTATTTCCGGCGTAGCTCGCGGTCAGACGGTGGGTGCCAACAGTGAAATTTGTGACGTTCAAGCTAGCTGAGCCAGTTGCATCAAGGGGAGCTGTGCCAAGCTTGGTAGTGCCGTCTAGGAAGGTAACGGTGCCAGTTGGAATAATCGAGGTGCCAAGAACAGTGACCGACAGGATGACGCTGGATTGGGCGCTCGATGGATTCAAGCTTGATGTGAGTGAGGTGGTTGTACCATCCTTCACGAGCTGAGCGACGGATGATGAGGTGCCCGGTGAGTTATTCGTATCGCCCGGATAGCTCACAGTAATTACGTGAGAACCGGGCGTCAAAGACGTCGTTGGAAATTGTGCCATACCGGCACCATTGAGCACTGCCGTGCCTATTGCTGTCGTTCCGTCAAGGAATGTGACAGTGCCAGTTGGCGTAACACCTGTGCTGGTTATGGTGACGGTAAATGTAACAGGAGCGTTTGTAGCCGATGGAGTGCCACTAGTTGTGAGATTGATCGTCACGGGATCGAGAACCAACACTTTGCCCGCTAAAGTGACTGTCTGCGGACTGTTGGGTGAATCCGATGTAATCGTGATGGTGCCCTTGACCGAGTTACCGGTCACTGTTGGAGCAAATTGAGTACCCAAGATGCAATAGTAGGCCGAGGCTAGGGCAGTGCTGGTCGAGCAGGTTGTTGCCGCAGGATCGAGCTGCGCATTCAGTGAAGGATTAATCAATGAGATGTTCAGCGGAGCGTTGCCGTCATTCTCTAATGTCTCATTCTGTGTGCTCGAGACACGCTGCACACGCATGGTTGGAAAATTCTGGACGGCTGTGCTGCTGTTGACTTTACGGATTCGATTGTGGAAGACATCGCTGATGTACAGATTGCCTGGACCATCGAGCATGAGAGCATAGGGGCCGTAGAATCCCGCCTGATCGGCGGGCCCTCCATCTCCGCTGAAGGATTCATTTGCGCTACCAGCTACCGTGATGATTACACCGGTAGCGGCATTGACCTTGCGGACTCTGTTATTGCCCGAATCTGCGATGTAAAGATTACCAGCGACATCGAGTGCAGTTGCTGCCGGACTATCAAAAACTGCATCCTTTGCCTGACCGCCATCGCCCGTGAAACCAGAGGTGCCATTTCCTGCAATGGTCGATATGATGCCGTCGGTGGCTACTTTGCGAATACAGTGGTTGCTTTGATCGGCTATGTAGATCTGTCCGTCCGGAGCAACAGTGACGCCCCACGGCCCATTTAAACTTGCGCTAATTGCCGGACCGTTATCGCCTGCATAGGCTGCTGTGTGGTTACCCGCAAATGTGGAGATGATGTGAGTCGCAAGATTCACCTTGCGGATTACATTATTGCCGGTGTCCGCGATGTACAGGTAGCCATTGATTGAATCGATTGCGACGGCATCGGGCGTGTCCAGATTTGCAAGCGTCGCGCTGCCTCCATCTCCCTGATAACCCTGCGTGCCCGGCACGCCTGCTACCGTGGTGATAATGCCAGTCGCGGCAGTAACCGTGCGGACGGCGTGATTGTTGCTATCGGAAAAGTAAAGATTTCCGGCGCCGTCAAGGACTACGGACGTCGGTGAGCTAAGCGATGCAAGTGTAGCCAGTCCGCCATCGCCAGTATTTCCGGCATTGCCGTTGCCTGCAACTGTGGACATTAGTTGCGAGGCAGCATCGACACGTCGGATGCGATTATTGCTGGAGTCCGCGATAAACAAGTTGCCAGCGGGATCCACCGCAATACCGAACGGAAGAAAGATCGGCGAAGAGGTCGCAGCTAGTCCATCTCCACGGTATATCCATGACTGATTGCCAGCGACTGTATTAATGATGCCAGGCGTAAAGAGAGCAAGTGGCCCGGTACCAATGGCGACAAGCCATGTTGTTCCTATCGGCACTCCGGACGCGTCAAACAGGACGACCGCGCCAGTCTGCTGTCCTGGATATTCGGGATTAAATGTAACGGGAACACTGCAGCTTTGCCCGGCTAGATAGTTTCCTTTAACGCAGCTGCCTGTACCCTGACTGGTAAATGCGAGTCCCGCAATACCACCAGTAAGGATACTTACGCTGTTCAACTGTCCGCCTGCCGGCATAAGTACCGCGACGTTTTGCGCTGCCGATGCCGTATTAATAGAAGTCGTCCCAGGAAATATCGCCGTCGAGGAGCGAGCGGACGTTGCCATTGTTCCCAGGATGGCGATGGCCAGTAATCGTTGCAGCTTTGTACATCGGGGCGGCGCATTTTTCAGGCGGGAGTGAGCGACTCGAATAAACTTATGAAAATGGAACTGTGCGGCAAGTAGGACAGGAGTTCGCATAGGTGACCTGTAAAGCTCAGCAGGCTAAATAAAAGGTTGTGGCGAATTTCCGTAAGGACTGAAATCCACGCCATCGCGCCGGAGGCCCTGTGGCCGCCAGTAATGATGACCTTAGGGCAATTACGAACGAAGGCACATGGCTCGAAAGTTGCAAGAACCCATTAAAGGCACCTGCCAACGTTGTTTACCGATGCTGCAATTCTTTTTGGGTGTGATGAGGCGCGCACTACTCGCCCAAAACCTCAGCCTCCGGGATAGGCTACAATCGCGATGTGCGCCGGTCGCTGGCCATCTCGCTGCTACTGCTGTTCAGCCTGCCGTTGATCGCTCCTTTGCTTAACCTGCAGGGGAACGCCGGTGGGAACCTTCCCACATGTTGTCGGCGAAGTGGAATTCATCACTGCTCAATGCAAATGCCGGATGAGTCACAGAAGATGCATTTCTCGGCAGTGCAGGAAAAATGTCCGGCTTATCCAAAGGCCATCACATCGATGAAGCGAAATGATTTTTCTCTTCAATCATCAACACTGCTACTCCCAGGCGCGTTGATTCATCCTGCAGAGATGACACGGGCGACAAGCCGCGCTCGAACTTCTCTATATAGGTCTCAGCCGCAGCGTGGCCCTCCCGTGTTGTTGGCCTGACGCTTCCTTCGGCCTGTGATCTGTCTTAATCACGTAGCTGTGCTTCGGTTGAGGTTGCTTATATTTGCGATCTCACTTGAAGTCCATAGCTTTCGGCGCTTTGACGCTCCTGTGGCCGTCTCTCTTCCGACATCAAAACCGGTTTGTTACTCCACAGGTTTCTCGTGCGTCGAATCATTTCCACTGCCCTGCTATTGCTGTTCGTTCTACCGCTTCTCTCGCCTCTTTTCGCTGCGGATGCGGTTGGGACAAATCTGCCCGCGTGCTGCCGGAGAGACGGTCGACATCACTGCGTGATGTCGACGATACCGAGTAGGGCCAACAGTGCACAAACGATTCAAGCCGCTGCAGTTCGGGAGAAGTGTCCGTGCTGTCCTGCTGCGCCTGTAACAGCGCATACCGATCTTTCTTATGACGAAACTCGGGCTACGGCTTTTTGGGTCAATAAAGGGCTTGAAGTTCTCGTCGCGCAGACTGAAGCACGTTATCGCATCTCGTTTGACCGGTCCCGGCAGAAGCGTGGTCCACCAGCTCAGCCTCTTTCCCTTGCCTAGTAAAGAGCTTGATTGGTGCGTTTCCACATACTTATCGCTTCAGCCTCGGAGATCAAATGCAAAGTTTACGGCGTTGCAATTTTGTAATTCTCGTTCTATTTGCCTTTACGTCATGGCTACAGGGGCAGCAGACAATCAATCATGCATCGCTGAGCGGTCGAGTCACAGACCCGGCAGGCGCACTCGTGCAGCATGCACTTGTAACAGCGAAGCAGGCGACAACGAACATCGCGAGGAGCACTTCAACTGACACGGAAGGACGTTTTCGCTTTCCATATCTTCCAGTGGGTTCTTACGAAATCAGCATAGAGCAAACGGGATTTGCAGTCGCCACTCGCTCGGTGACACTTACTGTTGGAGCAGATCTTCATCTGCCTGTAGTACTTACGCTTGCAGGCAACGAAACTTCGGTAAACGTTAGCGGAACAGCGCCCGTTTTAGAGATGAATCGCAGCGAGATTACGGAAACTATCTCGCCAGAGGAGATCCAAAACTTGTCATTGCTTGGCCGTAACTTTCTGGATCTCGCACTGCTCGTTCCGGGTGTCTCACCTACGAATACATCAAGTACCCAGCTTTTCGCTGAGACTTCAGCTGTGCCGGGACAGGGCATCTCAGTCAGCAGTCAACGCAACTTTTCCAACAGCTTTATTGTGGATGGCCTCTCGTCGAATGACGATGCGGCCGGCCTGACAGGAACATTCTATGGCCTGGATGTCGTCCGTGAATTTCAGGTAGTCACATCCGGAGGGCAAGCGGAGTTCGGTCGGGCCCTCGGCGGCTACATCAGCATGGTGACGCAGAGTGGCACAAACACTCTTCATGGCAGCGCGTATGGTTTTCTACGCAATCAACGGCTCAATGCCAGCAATGCATTATCGCAAAGCACTCTGCCATTGACACAGGCTCAATATGGAGCAAGCATCGGCGGTCCAATTCTTCATGACCGCACGTTTTATTTCGCGAATTTCGAACGAAAACAACTAAACCAAGATGGCGTTATTACGATTACCCCTGTTAACGTTGCAGTAATTAACGCACGCTTGCAACGCAGTGGATATCAAGGCTCCCTTATCGCGACGGGACTCTATCCCAATCCAGTTCACACCAATAACTTCTTCGCGAAAGTCGATCACCATGTTAGTGCAGCGGATGAGTTCAGTTTGCGCTACAGCCTCTATGCGGTTGATAGTCAGAATTCACGCGGAGCAGGCGGCCTGAGTGCGGTAAGCGCAGCTGCCGGATTGCACAATTTGGACCAAACCATTGCTGCAAGCAACATCGCAACTATCTCGGCAAAGACCGTCAACGAGACGCGGGGGCAGTATACTCACAGCAATTTGAGTGCGTTGCCAAACGATACCGTTGGGCCTGCCGTGAGCATCTCTGGTGTCGCTTCTTTTGGAACACTATCTGTTTCCCCCCAAGGACGCGTCAACAATCTCTATGAAGTTGTTAATAATGTCTCTCATCAGGCAGGCCCTCACTCGCTCAGGTTGGGCGCTGATTTCCTCTACAACGATTTGAAGATTGTGTTTCCTCAATCCAACCGGGGAAGTTATTCATTTTCGTCGTTGTCGAACTTTCTGAATGGGGTTTATAACAGCTCAGGGTATGCCCAGTCCTTCGGCAATCCTGTGGCGTCGCAAACCAACCCGAATATAGGCGTGTATGGCCAGGATGA
The DNA here is from genome assembly GCA_035317185.1 of Edaphobacter sp. GTDB lineage: Bacteria > Acidobacteriota > Terriglobia > Terriglobales > Acidobacteriaceae > Edaphobacter. Next base: position 2,820 of record DATHHN010000039.1, on the reverse strand, counting down.
GTGGAAGATTTCACCTTCGTTTACGCTAAACGCCGGCTTGCGCTACGATCTTCAGTTCCTCAAATCCGTCTCGACCGACACGAACAACGCATCACCACGTGTAGGATTCGCCTGGTCACCCTTTACCAATGACAAGACTATTGTGCGCGGAAGCTTTGGGCTCTTCTACGACCGAATTCCACTCCGTGCTCTATCGAATGCGCTGCAATCGAGCAGCAACACAACAAACATTAACAGCTCCACCTTTGTGACAGTCAGTCTGTCACCAACTCAGTCGGGTGCGCCGTCATTTCCATCCATATTGCCGAGTCTGCCTTTGGGAGTCCTCGTGAACTTTACGACCATGGCCCCCCACATGCAGAATGCTTATTCCGAACAGGCCAGTCTTCAAATTGAACAGCAAATTGGAGAGCGAAGTTCACTTGGCATCAGCTACCAGCACGTACGCGGGTTACATTTAATTATTTCCGTGAACCAAAACACGCCTACGTGCGTTGCCACTGGATTAAACAACGGCTGCCGGCCCGATGCTTCTTATGGCAATAACAAGCAGTATCAGTCTGCGGCGGACTCCTACTATGACGGGCTCTCAGTCTCTTATGTGCAGCGCCCAGTGCGTTGGGGGAACTATCGCATCTCGTATACATGGTCCAAGGCAATGGATAATGTCGGCGAGTTCTTCTTCAGTTCACCGATCAACAACTTCAACCTCGCTCAGGATCGAAGCCGATCGGATGATGATCAGCGACACCGTGTCGTGTTCGCTGGAACGATCCATACCCCGATGGACCCGGCGCATGATCGATGGAGCCACATTCGCAATGGGTTCCTGTTGAGCGGAATGCTGCAGTATTACTCAGCACTACCGTTCAACGTTACGACTGGATCTAATAGCATTCAGGGTACGACGTTGCGGCCTTGTGTTCCGGGCGTTGTTAGCTGCACGCAGGTGCTGCCGGGAACCACGATTGGTCGAAACGCCGGCGTGGGCTTCGATTCGTTTACGCTGAACGCTCGTCTTAGCCGCACGTTTCCTCTGGGTGAGCGATTCCGTCTTGAGGGAATTGCTGAGGCCTTCAATGCACTCAACCACAGGAATGATTTGATTCCCAATGGAACCTTTGGGACGGGGGCGTATCCTGTCGCTCCGGCCAGTGGCTTTGGGCGTGCTACTGCTGTGGGAGATCCGCGGCAGGTGCAGTTGGCGATGCGGCTGACGTTCTGACCATCGGCCGCTGTAGAATTCCAGCCATCATGAGCTTTACGGCGGCCAACATCACGGCGCTCATCGTAGCAGCCAGCTTCGCGGCTGGGCTGAACATCTACGCGACCGTACTCACGTTAGGCATTCTGGCCCGTACCCAGTGGGTTCCGCTGCCTCCCGGCCTTGACTCCCTGGGCCACACCTGGGTGCTGGTCGCCTGCGCAATCATGTTCGCCATCGAATTCGTGGTCGACAAAATTCCTGCCCTCGACATGGTGTGGAACGTCCTTCATACCGTAGTACGTGTCCCCATCGCGGGCCTCGTCGCCTACAACGCCAGCGCCCACCTCTCCCCGCAGATGCAGATCATGGCAACTGCTATCGGCACTGCAATCGCCCTCGCAACCCACACTTCCAAGACCGCGATCCGCGCGGCGGTGACCCCCAGCCCGGAGCCGATCTCAAACATAGCCCTCAGTACCACCGAGGATGCTGTCGCTATCGGAGTTACCTGGTTCGCAACGCACCACCCCATCATCGCCGCCTCCGCAGCCTTGATATTCCTGGCATCGGGAGTTATCGCTGCTCACGCACTCCTGCGAGCCATCCATCGACCGCTACAACGAATCCTCCACCCCGAGACCGTTCAGAAGCCGCCTGAATTGCGCTAACGGCGAACAGCGCGCTTGATCTGTGCGTATTGGAGGAGGATGAAACTGTCGGTCATGCCGGCGATGTAGTCGGCTACGACGCGGGCCAGCCCCTCGTTCTGCACCTCGTCGAAGTGGCTCTGCGGCAACTCTTCGGGGTCGTTGATCCAGTGGTTGAAGAGGGCTGTAACGACCTCTTCGGCCTTGTCGTGTTCGTTTTCGAGCGCTTCACAGGTGTACAGGGTGTCGTAGAGGTAGCGCTTCTCCTGTAGTCGCTCGGCTTCGGCCTGGGGGGAGAAGAGGGCGAGGCGGGAGGGATGGCGGCGGATGTCGGCGAGCGATTGGGCGCCGATGGCCTGGGCGTTGGCGCGGGTGTTCGCGATCAGGTCTTCGGTGAGCTCATTCTGCATGAGCTGGAGGGCCTCGTTGAAGAGGAACTTCTCTTCGACGCCTGTGTGTTCCTTCTCGACGGTGCGGTAGCAGCGTGCGAGGATGTCGACGTGCTGGCGGATATGACTGATCTCGAGCAGGCCCGACTCAACGCCGTCGTCGAGATCTGCGGTCAGGTAGGCGATCTCGTCGGCGAGGTCAATGACCTGGGCTTCGAGGGGTGGACTCTGGTCGAGAAAATAGCAGGCCAGTTCGGGATGATTCTCAACGGTGTAGTCGCGGGAGTGCTTGATGATGCCTTCGCGGACGCCGAGGGTGAGGTTGAGGCCGCGGTGGGCGGCGTAGCGCTGCTCGAAGTGTTCGACGATGCGGAGGGCGTGCAGGTTATGGTCGAAGCGGCGGCCGTGGCGGCGGAGGCAGTTGTCGAGAGCCCGTTCGCCGGCGTGGCCGAAGGGCGGGTGGCCGATGTCGTGGGCGAGGGCAAGGGCTTCAGCGAGTTCGCGATTCAGGCCCAAAGCCGTTGCGAGGGTGCCGGAGATCTGGGCTACTTCAAGCGTGTGGGTCAGCCGCGTGCGA
>DATHHN010000038.1:0-27534 GCA_035317185.1 Edaphobacter sp. | reverse complement strand
GCGCGAAGCGATGATTGAAGTCGCGCGATAAGCCGCGCCACGCTTTGCTAAAATAGCTTTAGGAGAGTTGGCAGAGCCCGGTTGAATGCACCTGACTCGAAATCAGACATAGTCGCAAGGCTATCGGGGGTTCGAATCCCTCACTCTCCGCCACACTTCTGCCTTTCCCACCATGTGCCGCTTTCGAACAGCCTTAGTATGTCTAAGGCAAGCTATCTAAAAAAGAAAATGCGTGCTCCCGCAGCAGTGCTCCCGTTTGTTTTAAATCTCCCAGTTTCAAAGCATCTACGATAGGCTGATGAATCTCGGCCAACGAGAGCAGTTTGTCTTCGTTCTTCTGTAGATTGAGCCGAGACAGCATTCCTATTTCAAGTGAATCCCAGACCTTCGGCAGCGTTTGGTTCGACGACATGCCAACGATGCTTCGATGAAACTTTATGTTGGCGCGGGCAAAGCCCTCCATATCACCGCCCCGAGCAGCCGCCCGCATGATCACCTGCTGCGTCTCAATCGACTCTATCTCTTCCTGCAGCTTTGGTAAGGGAATCAGTTGTGCCGCTATCTCTTCCAGGTACCCGCGCAGTTGATAAGCGTCCTTCGTCTCCCGTCCTGATATCTCCCTGACGCGCGTTCCGCGATAGTGCTCCGAAACCAGTACGCCCAACGCCTCCAACTCGCGAAATGCCTCTCGCACGGGTGCTTGACTCACTTCAAATTCATGCGCCAGCGTCAGTTCCTTGAGTCGTTCTCCGGGCAGATACACGCCTTCGGAGATCCTCTTGAGCAACGCCAATCGAATACGGTCACGCGTAGATCGATTCATCTCGATCACGGCGCTCTGTGTCGTCCGCGCCGAATCCTGAAATGTCTCCATCAAAGCCATCTCCGGATCCGGACTTCTCCTGGACGGGCTTTTCGATTTTTGTACAGATGCTTTAGGTTTGTTCATCGAAACTCGTGAAGCTACATCTTTGGCAGCTGGCTTCTATCCCAACCGCCGCCAAGTGCCTTGATCAGTTGAACGCTGGCCGTCATGCGCCGCGTCATCAGGTCGGCTGCGGTGCGCTCATTCGAGAGCGCTGTGCTCTGCGCCGTGAGCACCTCAAGGTAGGTCGTGATGCCGCGTTTATACCGCGTGGTTGACAGATCGACCGACCTCCGAGCCGAGGCCACGGCCACCTCCTGGGTCGCCAATTCCTTTTCCAGCAGCCGCAGCGCAGCCAGGTTGTCTTCGACCTGTTGGAAGGCCTCCAGCACATTCTCCCGATAACTAGCCACGGTCGCCTCATGGTTGTCGCGCGCCTGCTGGGTAACAGCTCGACGCCGTCCTCCATCGATCACCGTCTCGACCGCGGAACCTCCAACGAACCACAGCGCACTTGGCCCCTGTATCAGCGTGCCGATAGCGGCACTCTCAAATCCCCCGGCCGCAGCAAGCGAGACCTGCGGATAATACGCCGCAATCGCCACACCGATCTGAGCATTGGCAGAGGCAACTCTGCGCTCTGCTGCCGCGATATCAGGCCGCCGCTCCAAAAGCTCCGATGGCATTCCCAGAGGAATTTCGGGTGGCGTCGCATTAAGGGGCGCCATCGGAATCGAAAACGTAGAAGCCGTCTCGCCAGTCAAAACAGCAATGGCATGTTCAAACTGCGCTCGCGCCACACCGGTCTCGATAGCCTGAGCGCGCGTGGTCTCCAGTTGCGTCTCGGCCTGAGCCACGTCCACATCAGACGCGACTCCGCCGTGATAGCGGGCCTGGGTCAAGTGCAACGCCTTCTCAAAGTCGATGACTGTCGCATCCAGCAACTGCTTCTGCAGATCCAGCCCACGCAGGGAGAAGTAATCGACAGCAAGGTCCGAGTGCAGGCTTAGGCTGACATTTTCAAGATCTCCTGCACTCGCCTGTGCATTCTCCCGGGCTGATTCAACAGTACGTCGCACCCGTCCCCAGAGATCAACCTCATACGAGATATCGCCCGTCAGAGTTATATCGCTATATTGACCCGGACTCAGCGTGTTGAAGGCAGGCCTATTCTGAGACAACTGATTTCGCGAGCCGGATGGCTGCACCGCAAGTGTCGGAAACAACTCCGAACGAGCCTGCCGAACTATCGCGCGCGCCCCCATATACTGCTCGTACGACACCTTCAAAGTCTGATTGGAGACCGCGATCTTTTCTTCGAGCGAGTTGAGCTCCTGGTCCCCAAAGATCTCCCACCACTTCCCCTTCGGCAACTGGTCCTGCGGTTTTGCCTGCTTCCAGTTCGCAGGCGTCTCCTTGAAAGCCAGCGGCGGCGGCGGCACAGTCGGCTGAACATAGTTTGGCCCAACCCTGCAGCCGCTCAATACAGCCAGAACCATCGAAGCCGAAGCAACAACGGCAGTGCGAAATGTACCGGGCCGCATCATTTACCGCCAGCCTTTCCCGTTACTCCTGCCGCCTGCCGGTTCTCTGCCTGGACGTTGAGTCGTTCCCCGTCGATGATCGAATCCGGTGGATTGGTGATCACACGTTCCTGTCCCGTCAGTCCGGTGATGACCTCGGCAACATCTCCAAAGTCGCGTCCCAGCGTAATCGGCAACAACTCCGCCGTGTTGTCGCTCTTGGCCACGGCGACCCTCAGGCCTTCCCGTCGAAACATGAGCGCACTGACAGGGACGACCAACGTCGGCCTTAGGCCATCCTTCAGCTTCAAATGGACCTCGGCATAAGCGCCAGGAAACAACTCCCCTTTCGCATTATCGACATCGACCTCAACGTTCAACGTTCGAGCGACAGGATCGATCGACCTCGAAGTCCTCACCAGCTTGCCCGGAAAGCGCCGCCCCGGAAACTCGGCAAAAATCAAATCTGCCGTGAGCCCGGGCGTAGCTGCCTGCGAGTAGATCTGCGGCACGTTGATGAACACACGCAGTCTGTTGACCGCCGCCATCTGGAACAGGGAGCGCGGTGCCCCGCCAGCCGCTCCCGAGTCGATCAGCTGCCCGATATCCGTATTGCGCGCAGTCACGACACCGTCAAATGGCGCATAGACCTTCTCAAAAGCAACCAGCTGTCTAAGCCTGTCCACATTCGCCTGGGCGGACTTCACCGCTGTGCTCCTGGCGGCAAGGTCGTTCACTGCATTGTCCGTGTCTTGCTGCGAGACGGCGTCCTGCTTGATCAGATCCGAAAAACGGTTTGCTGTAATTTCAGAGAGATGCTGGTTCACCTGCGCCGTTCCAAGGTCGGCCTGTGCCTGCGACAGCTCGTGATCGATCTCAGGCGATTCGATGTCGGCCAGCAGCTGGCCTTGTTTGACGTGCGACCCGATGTCGAAGTACCAGCGCTTCAGATATCCGTTCGTTCTGGCAAAAATCGGTGAATCGACAAAAGCCTGGATATTGCCCGGCAGCACAATCTCCTGCGAAGGCGCGCCTGGCTTCGGCTGAACCACCAGAACCGTCGGCGCTGCCAGTTCATTCGTCTCCGCCGCCAACGCCCTGCTCGCCCGCAGCCTGGGAACGATCCCTGTAATCACCAGCACGGCAACTACGACCAGAAGGACCACCACTATCACCACAGTGCGCACCCGCGAGCCGCCGCCTTCTGGCTTCCCGATATGGTCGTTCGACTGTCTCTGCGCTGCATCGTTCGTCATAATATTTCTCCCCGCAAGTGCGGCCGGCATTCCGGCACGAAATTAGTCGTTGTACTCAACTACCTTGGGCTTGTCCTTGGCGTGCACGAGACTGAAGAACGTCGGCACAAAAAACAATGTGGATAGCGTCGCCAGCAGCAATCCACCAATCACGGCGCGTCCAAGCGGAGCGTTCTGCTCTCCGCCTTCGCCCAGTCCCAGCGCCATCGGTACCATGCCGATGATCATCGCCAGCGCCGTCATCAGCACCGGACGAAACCGCGTGAACCCGGCCTCCAGCGCAGCCTCCGTCGCGGTCTTCGCCTCTTCCATCTGCTCTTTGGCGAAGCTCACAACCAGAATGCTGTTCGCCGTCGCCACGCCCATGCACATAATCGATCCCGTCAGCGCCGGTACACTCAGCGTCGTATGGGTAAGGAAGAGGAACCACACAATTCCCGCCAGAGCCGCTGGCAGCGCGGCAATAATAACGAACGGATCCATCCAGGACTGAAAGTTGATCACGATCAGCAAGTAGACCAGCACAATCGAAAAGATCAGTCCGCCCAACAGTCCAATGAACGAAGATTTCATCGTCTGTACCTGGCCGCGAACAACCACTCGAGTTCCTCGCGGCAGGTCTTTTTTGGTATCGGCCAAAATCCGGTTGATGTCCCTCGACACGCCGCCCAGATCACGCCCCTGCACCGATCCATAAATATCCAGCACCGGCTGCACGTTGTAGTGCGACACCGTTGCCTGTTCCTGACCAGGACTGATCGACACCAGGCTCTTCAGAATCTGCGGTTGCGTGCCAGCCGAACCGGTGATTGGTATATTGCCAAGGCCCTGCAGTGAATCGGTTAGATACTGCGGCGTCTGCGTTGAGATGCTGTAGCTCACGCCATTAGCCGGATTCAACCAGAACGTCGGCGCTGTCTGGAAGCTGCCGCTCAGCGCAACCAGCATGTTGCTCGCAACGTCGCGTGCCGTATAACCGGCCCCTTGCGATTTGGTTCGATCAATATCGACCTGCAGCTTTGGTGAGTTGAACGGCTGCTGTATTCTCAGATCGGTCGTGCCTGGCACATATTTGACCCGATTGAAAAGCTGATTGGCATACTCACGGTTCGCTTCAACGTTCTGTCCAATAATCTGAATATCGATTGGCGCCGGCAGGCCGAAGTTCAGAATCTGGCTGACGATATCGGCTGGCAGGAAGTAGAAGGTCAGCCCAGGAAACTCTCTCGCGAGCCTGTCTCGCAGCCCATGAACGTATTCGTCCGTGGGCCTATGCTTCTCGGTCAGGGACACCTGGATGTCTGCATCGGCGGATCCTATCGCAGCCGAGTTGCTGTAGGACAAATTGATACCCGAGTAAGGCAGACCGATATTGTCCAGGATGTTGGATAATTCGCTCGCCGGAATCTCCCGGCGGATGCTGTCTTCCACCAGGTCGCACAATCGGGCTGTCTCCTCAATTCTGGTGCCAGTCTGCGCGCGTACGTGCAACTTGAACTGTCCACCGTCAACCGAAGGAAAAAAATCCTGCCCAAGCCACGGGAACAGAGCAAACGATGCAAGACAGGCCGCGAAGAAGCAGATGGTGAACAGAACAGGATGCGCCACGGTGGTCTTCAGCAGATTGTGATATCCGCCTCTCATCTTTTCAAAGCCGCGTTCAAACGCAAGCTGGAGACGCACAAGCGGGTTGCGGCTCTTCTTTTTCTTCTCCACCGCTTGTTCGTCATGCACCTGTAGCAGATACTTCGCCATCGTCGGAACAATCGTTCGCGAAAGCAGATACGACGCCAGCATGGCAAAGACCACAGCCTCCGCCAGCGGAACGAAGAGATATCGGGCCACCCCGCTCAGGAAGAACATCGGCACAAACACAATGCAGATGCTGAGTGTCGAGACAAAGGCCGGCACAGCAATCTGAGCCGCGCCATCCAGAATGGCCTGCTCGATCTCCTTGCCTTCTTCCAGATTACGATTAATGTTCTCAATTTCGACCGTAGCGTCGTCGACAAGAATTCCGACGGCAAGCGCGAGTCCGCCGAGCGTCATGATGTTGATCGTCTCGCCCAGCGCGCTCAGCGTAATAATCGAACACAAGATCGACAGCGGAATCGAAACCGCAATAATGATCGTGCTCCGCCAGCTTCCCAGGAAAATCAGGATCATGATTGCGGTCAGGCAGGCGGCAATGATCGCCTCTCGCACCACGCCACTGATCGAGGCTCGCACAAAGATCGATTGGTCGCCAACGGGAGTAATCTTCAACGCCTCCGGCAACGTCGCAGCTACTTGCGGCAGCAAACCTTTAACTCCCTTCACGATGTCGAGCGTCGACGTATTTCCATTCTTCAAAACCGTCATCAACGATCCGCGTTGACCATCAGAGCGGACGATGTTGGTCTGTGGTGGAAATCCATCGCGAACATGGGCGACATCGCGAACGAAGATCGTTGCGCCATTGGCAACCTTGATTGGAGCGTTGTTCAGTTCTTCGACAGTCTCGGGGCTGCCATTGGTCTCGACGTTGAACTCGAACTGCCCCATCTTGATCGTGCCCGAGGGCAGAATCAAGTTCTGATTGCCGATCGCGGTCGTCACATCCGATGGCGCCAGCCCTTTTGCCTGCAGCGCCTGTGTGTTCAGGTCCACCTGCACCTGGCGCTGCTTGCCGCCATAAGAGTAAGGAATAGCCGCGCCTTCAACCGTGATTAATTGTGGGCGAAGAAAATTTTGCCCCAAGTCGTTGAGTTCCTGCTCCGACATCCCCTTTCCCGAGAGGGCCAGTTGCAGAATCGGCACGCTTGATGCGTTGTACACAATAATCAACGGCGGGGTCGTGCCCGCCGGCAGTTGCCTCAACTGGGTCTGAGAGACACCTGTCACCTGTGCGATCGCCGTGCTGATGTCGACATGCGGCTGAAAAAATATCTTCACAACGGAGATGCCCGTCATCGACTGTGACTCGACATGCTCGATATTGTTGACCGTCGTGCTCAGCGTACGTTCCGTGAGCGTCACAATTCGCGACGCCATCTGGTCAGCCGAAAGTCCGGAATACTGCCAGACGATACTCACAACCGGAATATCAATGTTCGGAAAGATATCCGTCGGGGTCCGCAGAATCGTCACTGGGCCCATGATCAACAGCAGGATAGACAGAACGACAAAGGTATAAGGGCGTCGTAGAGCTAAACGAACAATCCACATAAGACTTCCTTGTGATTGGTACTAACGTGTCTGATGGGCTTGTAACTCCTTTATGAATCAGAGAGTTATAGCAAGCAAGGAATAAAAATCGTATTGGCTCCCATCGATACCTGCATATTCAGAATTATCGATAATTTGATTTTTAGACGTGCCTGCTCATTCTAAAGATTCAGAAGCTGCATTAATTTCCCAATCGCAGAATTCCCACAACCCCATACCGAAACCTCAGATACCCCAGCCTTGGCGCTTCTACCCTTGCCAAGGTTGGGTCGTGAAAGGGGAGGGCAAAGCCAGCCAGCCTTTCACGGACAGGAAGTCGCAAGCCAGCTAAGCTCTCGGCCTTACTGCTTGATAACAGTCCCGTCGAGCTTGCGCACCTCACCCCATCCGCCGTTCAAGTTGTTCCTCCCCGGCGTAAAAGGAGACTTGGCAGCCTCTTTTTCATCGATCTCAATTCCCCAGCCGGGCTTTTCACTTACCCATAGGTAGCCGTCTTTCATCTCTGGACATCCGTGAAATATCTCCTGCGTCCGCGCATTGAAAGGCGAGTACTCCTGAATACCGAAGTTGTAGCTCACAATATCCAACGTCACCTGGGCCATATGTCCAACCGGCGAAACATCTCCCGGCCCATGCCATGCGGTCTTCACGCCATATTGTTCAGCCAGCACCGCAATCTTTCGCGCCGGACTGAAGCCCCCAGCCTGTGAAAGATGCACTCGAATGTAGTCGATCAACCGTCCCTCAACCAGAGGCTGCCACTCATTCGGATTGTTAAAGAGCTCACCCATCGCAATCGGCGTCGCGCAGTTCTCACGGATCTGTCGGAAATAGCCCAGGTCCTCCGGCGACAACGGATCTTCAAGAAAAAACATCTGCAGCTTCTCTGCCTCCTTGCAGAACTGGACAGCCTCATTCGGGGTCATCCGTTCATGCATGTCATGCAGCAGCCCAACCTCCTCACCAAGCTCCTGCCGACACACCTCCAGCATCTTCAGCGACCGCCGCATATCGTAGGCCGATTCAAAAAATGGCTTATCGTGAAGGGGCTTGAGTCTAGGATTGGCATTCGCCGCGCCTCTGCCAGCACCATAGCCGGACATCCCTGGTATCCCCACCTGCACACGAACATTGCGAAATCCCTGCTCCATGTAGCGCTTCGCCGCAGCAACAACATCCGCGAACTCGGGTCCATCCGCATGTGCATAGGTATCGACAGCCTCACGGCACTTACCGCCGACGAGTTGATACACCGGCATCCCTGCCTGTCTTCCCTTGATATCCCAAAGCGCCTGATCGACGCCACTAATCGCGTTGTTCAGCACCGGCCCATTTTTCCAGTAGGAGCTGTCGTAGCAGGACTGCCAGATATCCTCGATCCGGTCCGTCGTCTTCCCCAGCAGAAACGGCTTCAGATACTTCTCCACCGCGGGCTTCACCAGGTCGGCACGTTGCGTAAAAGTGGCACAGCCATACCCATACAAGCCATCCTGATCAGTCGTTATCTTCACCACCGTAAGCCGCACACCAGCAGGCTCGCATTCAATCACGCTAATGTCTTTGATACGCGGAATAGCCATCCCACGCGTAGCCCGCGCAACCTGCTCCTGAGCTTTCACCAGCGGAGACCCAAGACCCAATAACCCAGCACCAGCAATCGATTTCAACATCTGACGACGTTCCATAGGCATTAATAAAGACCTCCTGAAGCTCCAAAGATTGGCTTTTGAACACGAATACACCGCGCAGGCCAGCGAATTTAGACAATCCTCTTCAGTGACGGTGCCATCGCGACGCCATCATATCCTCTCTGTACCTTCGCTTTCCACGTAATATGAATAATTCCATTACAGAAATGGCGCTAATCTCCTCGAACCCACGCCCCTTCAACCAACCTCCACATGGCTGGATTGGGAGACTTATCCTGAAGCACAGCAGGTAGTCTTTCCTGCCGTACATTGTCATAGCAGTGCAACGCTGCAAATCTCGTCATCGATGCCGGAATCCCCACAGCCGTAAAGCCAGGATGCGACGTCGCGGGAAACGGCCCTCCATGATTCATCGCCGCACTCAACGCCACACCAGTCGGCATCTTGTCATTCAGAAGCCGCCCCACCTTGACACGCAAAGCACCCGCAATCGCCGGATAGATCGCATCATCCTCCCCGGCTCTACTCGAGTAAATGCTGCCCGTGAGATTCCCCTCCAGCGAATCAATCACCTCACATAACTGCCCCACATCCTTCATCGTTACCAACATCGTCGAATTCCCAAATGCCTCTCGCTGCAACTCATGCGTCGCATTTAGAAACTTCTCCGCACTTACACGAAGCAACGTGTTCTTGTACCGATACCCCTCTCTATCCAACTTCGACGCACCCGTCGCTACCTTTGCTCCCGCCGCGATCAATGCATGAACGCTGTCGTCCAGTGATTTGAGCCCGCTCCCCGAAAGAAGATAACCCGGCGTACGCTCCTCCAATATCGCAACGAGCCCCGTAGCCAAACGGTCCGCATCCTCCTCGCCAATCACAAAAATCAAGTTAGGACTCGTACAAAACTGCCCCGCCGCCGCCAGGCAACTATCGGCAAGTTCTACCGCCAGACCTTCGCCGCGCTCGCGAAACGCACCCGGCAAAATCACAACCGGATTCAGGCTCGACATCTCCAGATAGATCGGCTTTCCAGCCTTATCCGCCGCCTCCTTCAGACTCAAACCTCCAAGTCGGCTGCCGGTAAAGCTGATCGCTCCCACCCGCTCATCACTCACCAACCGCAGCCCATCTTCCTTGCTGATGTTGTAGAGCATTTGGATCGTCCCACTTGGCAATCCAGTCTGTTTCAAAGCAGTAAACGCGCACTCCGCCAATAATTTAGTCGTTCCCGGATGAAACGGATGGCCCTTCGCAATCACTGTATTACCAGCAGCAACCGCGGCTGCTAAATCACCACCGGAGATCCCATTGAACGCGAATGGAAAATTATTTGGCCCAAAGATAACCACCGGCCCAATCGGCGCGTAGTGCGACCTAATGTTATTTTTCGTATCGATAACTGCCTTGGTCCACGATCCTTCTCGTGCTGCCGCGGCTCCCTGTCGAAGCTGCGTCGTCGTCCGCGGAAGTTCCACGTCACGAAGTCGCGGCGTTACAGGCAAGCCTGTCTCCACATGTGCAATCGCTACCAGAGCCTCCGCATGTTTTTCAATCTCCCCGGCATAGAGTTCGAGGAACTCCGCAAGCCGCTCCGCAGGCACGCCGCGCAGTTCCTTCGCTGCACCTGCAGCGGCCGTGAGTGCCGCATCGCAATCCTCCCACCCACTCACTGGAAACGTCGCATCCAGCACTTTGCCGGTCGCCGGATTCTCTGCGACAAACGTAGCGGTCGCAGTGGCCTTACGCCACTCACCCGCCACAAGTATCGGTTGAACCTCCATAAACTCTTCTCCTCCCCATCGTTCTCACCCAACACCATAACCCTTCGACCATGCAGCAACATAAAAACCTGCCCCATATACAATTGGGCAAACTTCAACGGACGATCTCATGCTCGCGGCCACCCAGGTCTGTACATGCGCTCTCCCGGCAGAAGCCACAGTCAAATCAAAAGGAGACGAAAGTGCCACCTAAACAGACAAATGTTGAACTCCTGGCCGCAGCAGGCATCTTGAATGTCGATCACTTCTCCGAACAGGACAAGAAGACAATTGAGAGCATCACACCCGAAGAGATCGACGTTCTCATCAAGCTCGGCAAAAAACTCGGACCAGCACCCGCGGGCAAAGAGCATATGCGCCCTAACTTCCCCGTCTAGTCCATTCGCCGTTGCTTCCAGAGCAACCGTATCGCGGGCCAGCGATACGGTTCTCCTCGTTCTTAAATCCAAATAGAATCGCACGAATCAGGGAGGATCGCTCCACCATGTCCAGTGCAACTCGCAGCGAAATCCTTTGGACCAAAATACGTTTCGCAGAAGGCAGGCTCCTCGCAGCCAGCGATCTCTTCTGGACTCACCCTGACCTCGCCGACATCCTTCCGCAGTTCCTCATCCAACTCCATCGCGTCATGCAAAGCGGCATCTCGCTCATGCGCGCCGCAAGAGAACGCGCACTCTCACTCTCCGCCGACCGCGTCGCAACCCAAACCGCCGCCTACCTCGAAATGCATATCGAAGAAGAGAAGGATCACGACCAGTGGCTCCTCGCCGACATCCAGAGCCTCGGCATCGACCCTGCCGACGTACTTCAAGCCACACCGCTTCCGGCCGTAGTCTCTCTTCTTGGCGCACAGTATTTCTGGATGTTTCATACCCATCCCGTCACCATCTTCGGCTACCTCATCGTGCTCGAAGGCTACCCTCCTCTAGTTCACCAACTGGAGCAGATCAGGCAAAACACCGGCCTGCCCGCCACAGCATTCCGCTGCCTTAAGTCGCACGCAGAGGACGACCCAGAACATCTCGACACCCTCAACCGCACCCTCGACAACATGCCACTCACAGCGGAACAGTCGAAGTATCTTGCACTGAGCGCCTTTCACACCATCGATGCCGTCGCCTCCATCCTCGAAGAATTGATCGAGGTTCATGCAACTTCGCCACATTCCGATGTATTATCACCATCCCATGTATGAAGGCCAGACCATCTCGCATTACAAGATCCTCGAGCACCTCGGCAGCGGTGCCACGGGCATCGTATGCAAAGCCGAAGATCTTCTCCTTCATCGCCTTGTTGCGCTCAAGTCCCTCACTCCCGCCATGCTCGCCGATCGCACGCAGAAACACAGTCTGCTGCAGGAAGCACGCGCAGCCTCTGTCCTCGACCATCCCAACATCTGCAGCATCCACCACATCGAAGAACTCCCCGACGGTCAGATCATCCTCGTCATGGGCTACTACGACGGCGAAACTCTCGCCGATAAAATCGACCGCGCTCCCCTCGACCTGGCTACCGCCTCAGACCTTACCTCGCAATTGCTCTCCGGTCTCCATCACGCCCACGAGCATGGCATCATCCATCGCGATATCAAACCCTCCAACCTGATCATCAACTCGCGCGATCAGCTCAAAATTGTCGACTTCGGCCTCGCCAAGCGCCCAAACGTCACACAAGCGCTCACCGAAACTGGCGTCATCGTAGGCACAGTCAGCTACATGGCCCCAGAGCAGGTTCTTTGCAAGCAAGTCGACCACCGCGCCGATCTCTGGTCCTGTGGCGTCGTCTTCTACGAGATGCTCAGCGGCAAACTACCGTTCCCCGGCGACACCCCGTACGCCGTCTTCGACGCCATTCTGAAAATCGATGCCCTTTCCATCCTCGAGCAACGTCCCGACCTCCCCTTTGCCATTTACGACATACTCGAACGCGCTCTGGCCAAGGCCCCAGAGCAGCGCTATCAGGACGCCAACGAATTCATAGCGGCACTCCAATCCTTCTCCAGCAAGCCGTACGATTCCATGCGTTCCATCTCGCTCGGCCGCCTCTTCGTCGACCAACAGCGCCCCGAGTCACACGACGCATCCGTGCTCGTCCTTCCCTTTACCAGCGCCGAGCCGAACGGCGAAGCCGACTACTTCTGCGATGGCCTCACCGACGAGATCATCACCGACCTCTCCAGCGTCCGCTCTCTCCGCATCATTTGCCGCACCTCCGCCATGCGCCTCAAAGGCACCGTTGACTCGCCACAAAAAATCGCCCGCGACCTCAACGTCCGCTATGTCCTCGAAGGCTCCGTTCGCCTCAACAACAAATCGCTTGCCAGCGACAACAGCATTCGCGTCACCGCTCAACTCATCGATCCTCAAAGCCACACTCTTCTCTGGGCCGAAAAGTACACCGGTGCTCTCGATGATGTCTTTGCCATTCAGGAAAACATCTCCCATCAGATCGTATCGTCACTCAAAATCCAGCTCAGTCCTGCCGAGGACAAGCAGATGCTCGCTCGCCCTCTCCCCGACGCCGATGCCTACCGCTACTACCTCATGGCCAAGCACGAGATCCTCGATTACTCGCGCGACGCTCTCGACCGCGCTCTTGAATACCTCGAAATGGGCGAAGCCCTCGTCGGCAAAAACGTCCTTCTCCTCTCCGCCAAGGGACAGGTCTACTGGCAGTTCGTCAACGCCGGCATCTCCTCCGACCCCGAATACCTCGTCAAAGCCAAGGCCTGCGCTGACGAAGCCTTCCGCCTCGATCCCAAATCGCCCCACGCCTTTCGTCTCCTCGGCCTCATCAGCGTGCAGGAAGGTGAAGCCCAGAAGGCCGTCAAGCTCCTCAAGCGAGCCATCGTCGCCGACCCCAACGACTCCGACACTCTCGCCTGGTACTCTGCCATCTGCGGCCTCAGCGGCAAGGCGCCCGCCGCCAAACCCATCGCCCGCCGCATCCTCGAGATCGATCCCCTCACGCCCGTCTATCGCTTCGTTCCCGGCCTCGTGTCGCTCATGGCAGGTGAGTTCTCAGAGGCGCTTCCTTCCTTCGATGAAGCCATCCAGCTCGATCCCGACAACGCCATGCTGCTTTGGTGCCGTGGCCAGGTGCTCGCTCTTAGCCGCCGCAACGACGACGCCATCGCCCAGTTCCAGGCGATCCAGAAGCTCCACCCCAACCAGTTCTTTTCCAACCTCGGCGCTCTCATCCAGGCCGCCATCACTGGAGATCGCGCAGCAGCCGCCCTCATCGCCACCGACGAGCTCAAGCAGATCGCCGGCTGCGATCCGCACTACTCCTGGGCCATGGCGCAGTGCTACTCCCTTTTGGACGATACTTCAGCCGCCCTTCAATGGCTCGAAACCGCCATGGATCGCGGCTTCATCAACTACCCCATGATCAGCGATCTCGACCCGCTCCTCGACAACGCCCGCGAGACTCCCGGCTTCCCTGCTCTCCTCAACCGCATCGAAACCCGATGGGAGACCTTCGAAATCTAGCCGCAAATAATGGCAACTTTATCCTTTGATGACGATCCCTGAGCGTGGAGCATCAGTGGCACCCAAGTAAGAAAATGACGGAAGAGAACTCTCCTGCTGGTTATCGCATTCCAGTTGATGTATATCTATGGGGTCCTTAGGAGCTAGTAAATCGATGCTTATCTACACCAGGCGTGGGGCCGTTTGGATCATCGTTTATCTGCTCTTTATTCTCTCCCCCCTCTTTGCTCTCCTTACGGGTTCGTTGCCGCCAGCTCGCGATTTCTGGACAGAATTCTCAGTCGCAATCGGCTACGCTGGCCTGGCGATCATGGGCCTGCAGTTCGGCCTCACGGCGCGCTTCCGGTATGTCACTGAGCCGTGGGGCGAAGACGTCATCTATCATTTTCACCGCCGGATCTCGCTCATTGCGGTCGCCCTGGTCATAGCACACCCCATCATCCTGTTCATCGTCCGGCCGGAATTGCTCGTCCTGCTCAATTCCATTACGGCACCGTGGCGCGCTCGCTTCGCCGCATTATCCATCTACTCCCTGATCGCGCTGGTCGTAACAGCCCTGTGGCGTGTGGAGTTAAAGATCCGATACGAGACCTGGCACATATCCCATATTGTGCTCGCGATTGTCGCCGTTACCGCAGGGCTCCTGCATATGGTGGGATGGAGTTTCTACCTGGTGAATCCCTGGAAGCGCACATTGTGGATCAGCCTAACGATCTTCTGGATCGTTCTGCTCCTTTACGTGCGCTTCGTCAAACCATTGTTCATGCTTCGTCGTCCGTACCGCATCTCGGAAGTGCGCAAGGAACGCGGCGACACTTCGACCTTGGTGATGTACCCTGACGGTCACCCCGGCTTCCGCTTCAAGCCTGGCCAGTTCGGCTGGCTAACAGTCTGGGGAAGTCCCTTCAAGATCACCGGACACCCATTCTCGTTCTCGTCTAGCGCCGCAGTTACGGACGGGCGCATCGAGATGACGATCAGGAATCTAGGCGACTTCACGAGCGAAATTCCCAATGTACCAGTAGGGCACCGCGTCTACCTCGACGGGCCATACGGAACGTTCGCCATCGGCAACCCGGCGGACATGCACGTGTTAATCGCCGGCGGCGTCGGCATTACGCCGATGGTGAGCATGATCCGCACACTCGCAGATCGCCGCGACGAGCGGCCCGTAATCCTGCTCTACAGCAGCAAGGACTGGGAATCGATTACCTTCCGTGAGGAGTTGGAGGTCCTGAAAACTCGGCTCAATCTGACCGTCATCCACGTGCTCCGCGATCCACCGCCCGGCTGGACCGGCGAGCAAGGCTACATCACCGCAGAGATGTTTAAGCGTCATCTGCCCCCGCCATATGCCGACCATGAGTACTTCATCTGCGGCGGGAACGTGATGATGGATGCGATTGAAAAGGCTCTCGGCGAGATGAATGTGCCGTTATCGAAGTACCATTCCGAGCGTTATAGCTTTGTCTAGAGCACGATGTCGAAAAGCGCGAAGCGGTTTTCAAGACGACACCATGCTCCAACGTATGAGAAAATTTTCACGTTTACAATGGATCGACTCGATCCACGATCATCCTGCTGCAGAGAGGTTCCCCATGCGTCGCTTGCTTGCCGATCGACTGGCCCTTGCCACGGGAGTGACTGTGATCTTGATGTCGCTCCTGTTCGCGCTCCTGCGCGTGGCCAGGTAGGTAGACCCATTCAGGTAAGAATACAGCCGCTACCTAGATGAGTGACTCGGCCTGTTAGCAACAGCCGAGACTCAACTTCCAACTTCCTGGATGCGATGAAATCTCAATGCGCGACCTGAAAGTAGACCCATACCCAGAAAGAGAACGCCTAGCACCAGGTGAAAGACATGATCTCCGGTGTGTAGCAGCATTGGGCCGAGATGCCAAGCCCTGTTAATTGATGGGTTTCCAATCAGCATGCCAAAGATGGCGAGCGCGAAATAGAAAACGCCAGAGCCAATGCAGAAGCGTTTTGCGACGGTCACGCCCATGAAGCTCGCGCCGAGCGCCATCGCGCCCCATGTGAGATGCATCAGGTTGTGATACTTGTCCACGCGGGCCCCGCCGACGATTACAAGTATGCCCATCAGGACAAATATTCCGCCAAAAAGCCGGCATGCCATCTTTGCACTGTCGCTCGCAGCTCCCATGCGTCGGTAGTTTTGGACAGTTGCAGCCAGGCCTGCGATATCTGTCACCAGAAGCGCAACGATTTGAAGTATCGCGCCAATCCATATCCCGATGGCGAACTTGCCGACGGCCCCGGGGTGAGTCAGACGAAGAATTGCCGCGGGCAGCCGGACTAACCAGCCAGAGGTAACCAGCAGCGCGAGCAACGCGCCAATCAGCGGCGTCCACCACCAACGGGCTCCCATAACAATGATCCCTGCTACAGCAATAAAGAGAACAGGTCCCGGTGGAAACTTGGGATAGGCAGGATCGCCAGAAAGCCATTGCATCCAGAGTGCGATAGCGACACCGATAAGCCCTGCAATAGTCAGTTTGGTAAAAAATGGGAGTTTCGTTTTCATCGCTTTACTCCATCCTCTTGCCGATATGGTCTAAACGTTCACGCCAGCGGGATTGCAATGCGTCGGCCTTGATCCGTTGCTCTGGATTCAAAACCGTCATGTAAATCTTCGTTTTGAAGTGTTCCTTTTCCGCCAAGAGCCTCGCCAGAGTCGCACCCTGTCGCGTGGCGACCTCCTGAACTTTGCCTTCATCGAGATTGCCTTTGGCAGTGGATTGGTCCATTTCCTTGCCCTCTGCAGCGAATTCTTGAAGAAGCCCGGATACAGCAGGGCGCTCCGTCTGCCAGATCGAGCGAATCTGCTCCCGCTGCGCATTACTCAGATTCAACTCGTGGGCCACATAACCAATAGCGCCAAAGTGGCCCCCGCGGTGGCCAAAGCACCCATTCCATCCCCGCGCGTTTGCCCTGGCAATGGCCACTCCCGCTACTGCCAGCAATACTGCGGCGCATGACCAGATTACGATCCGCCTCATAGCAACATCTCCTTTTTCCGCCACAACTCAATTCGACCATCGATCTCCAGAGCATGCGATAAAGATTGGTTAAGCTACATAAAGTTTTGTAAAGTTCGGATATTCCTGAGAATGAATGCACTAATATCGGAATTCGGAGTTGGTGAATATGAGAATGGCTCGTGTGCTCATCATCGATGACGATGTGGAGTTGTGCCGGCTTCTTGCCGAACGACTCAGCACAGAGGATTTCTCGATTGAAGCCATTCACAATGGGCAGCGTGGATTGGAGCGCGTGCTTTCGCACGATTACGCACTCGTCATACTCGACCTGATGCTGCCTGGCATGAAGGGACTTGATGTCCTTCGTCACTTGCGAGAACGGTCTACCGTCCCGGTATTAATCCTGACGGCGCGCGGCGAAGATGTAGACCGCATTCTAGGGCTTGAGATCGGCGCGGACGATTACCTGCCGAAGCCCTTCAATCCTCGCGAACTTATTGCCCGAATTCACGCTATTCTGCGCCGAACGAACTACACGAAGAATGCCACTGTTCCACTTGTGGTGGATGACATCCGCCTCGATTCCACTGCTCGCGAAGCGTGGATCAATAAAACTCAGCTCGATCTCACCGGCGTGGAGTTCAGCCTTCTGGAAACTCTACTTCATCATGCGGGACATGTCGTCACACGAGAGCACCTCACTGAAGTCGTTCTTGGACGCAAGCTGGGCCCATTCGATCGTGTCATCGATGTCCATATCAGCAATGTGCGCAGGAAACTGACTCATGCCGCAGATGCAGGCGAACGCATTAAGGCGGTACGCGGCAGCGGATATCTCCTTGTCGTGCGCTCTGAGGTGACATGAGACTCCACAAACACAGCTTGTTTCTAAAAATATTTCTGTGGTTCTGGGCGACAGTCATCGTTATAGGCATTGCTCTGGTTGTTACGTTTCTTCTCCAGCCCGGAAGGATGTCCTCGCGGTGGCATGACAGTTTGGCAAACGCGGCACGCTACTCTGGAGCGGTCGCAGTCGAAGAGGCTGAACTGCATGGCACACCTGCCGCATCGTTCTACATGAAGCAAATGGGAGGCAGCACGCACATGCATGCGTGCCTTTTTGACGAGGCAGGAAATGCAATCGCCGGCGAGGGCTGTGAACTGTTCGCCAGAAATATTTCTCTTGTACGGTCTAAGCAAAATGTAAGTATTTTTACCAGGGACGGAATCGCCCGTGTTGCCATGCCGATCCAGAGCAGCGGTGGCAGAAAATACATTTATGCTGCGGAGATTCCTACAGGCACGCCAACTATCAGCAGAACTGCCATCGCGGTTCGCGTATGCGTGGTACTTCTTGTTTCTTTTTGCATCTGCTATCTTCTTGCGCGATATCTTACTGTTCCAATTCTGCGCCTGCGAGAAGCATCGCAGCTCCTCGCTGCGGGTGATTTAAGTACTCGCGCCTCTGCAGATATGGAGCGCCGAAATGATGAGCTGGGCTTTCTCGTACGCGATTTCAATGCAATGGCAGGCCGCATTGAGGAGCTTATTTCCCGGCAGAGGCAGCTTATCTATGACATCTCTCATGAGCTGCGTTCACCTCTGGCAAGGCTCAATGTGGCACTCGATCTGGCACGTGAGCGAAAGGGGAACAATTCAGCTTTCGATCATATGGAGCAGGACATTGAGCGTATGAGCGAGATGATTGGGCGCATGCTCACTGTGGCAAAGCTCGACACGTCTTCGGCGCCAGTGCAAATGACGCGAATCGACCTTAGCGAACTGGTATCACAGGTTGTTCGCAGCGCAGAGTTCGAGCTACGAGAACGCGATAATGCGGTGCGACTCACCATACGTGGGTTGTGTTTCGTACGCGGGAACGCTGAATTACTGCAGAGCGCGGTTGAGAACGTCATCCGGAATGCGGCACGTTATACCACTTCCGACGCTTCGGTTGACATTCATGTGGAGCGCCTTGAAAGGGAAGATGGTTCCTTCATTTTACTTTCTGTACGCGATTACGGCGTGGGAGTTCCTGAATCAGAGCTGTCAAATATCTTTAGACCGTTTTATCGCGTGGCAAACGATCGCGACCGTCAATCCGGTGGAGCTGGACTGGGATTGGCTATAGCGGATCGGGTAGCCCGCGTGCATGGTGGTACGGTTCGCGCTCAAAATGCGGCTCCGCAGGGGCTGCGAGTCGATATTTTTATACCCGCAGCAGGCAAAGAGTGATTCAGGTTCAATGGTCGATATATCGCCATATCGCTCATTGACTCGGGCGGCAATAAATCGCTATGGGCACGTCATAAGCCTCTAAAAGATCAGTAAAGAGAAGCCTGGATCACCCCCGACTAGGAGCCTTCCCCAACAACTCCCGCGCAATCACCATCCGCTGAATCTCACTCGTCCCTTCTCCAATCGGACACAACCTCACATCCCTGTAAAACTTCTCCGCCGGATAGTCCTTGATAAACCCATACCCCCCATGTATCTGCACCCCCTCATCGCAAATCCTGCAAGCCGCCTCGCTTGCATACAGTTTCGCCATGGCCGACTCCAGCGTCACCTTCTTCCCCTCGTCCTTCATCTTCGCCGCACGCATCGTCAGCAGCCACGCCGCATCCAGCTCCGTCGCCATATCCGCAAACTTGAACTGAATCCCCTGAAACTCACTGATAGCCTTCCCAAATTGCCGCCGCTGCTGAGCATACTTAATCGCCGCATCCAGCGCGCCCCGCGCCATTCCTAAACTCAACGCCGCAATCGAAATCCTTCCCCCATCCAGCACCCGCATCGCATCCTTGAATCCATCCCCCTCCTTGCCTACAAGATTCTCCGCCGGAACCTCACACTCCTCAAAGATCAGCTCAGCCGTATCGCTCGCCCGCAGCCCCAGCTTGTTCTCCTTCTTGCCCGGCCGAAATCCCTTTGTCCCCTTCTCCACCACAAACGCTGACATTCCACCCCGCGTCCCCTTCTCACGATCCGTCACCGCCATCACCACGGCACAGTTCGCGTAAGTCCCATTCGTGATGAAGGTCTTCGATCCATTCAGTACCCACTTATCCCCGCGCTTCACCGCAGTCGTCCTCGCCCCACCCGCATCCGACCCCGAACCCGGCTCCGTCAATCCCCACGCGCCCAGCCACTCCCCACTCGCCAGCTTCGGAATCCACCGTTTCCGCTGCCCGTCATTCCCAGCCAGCATAATGTGATTCGTGCAAAGTGAATTGTGCGCCGCCACAATGATCCCCACGCTCCCATCCACCCGGCTCAACTCCTCAATCGCCAGCACATACTCCACATACCCCATCCCGGCCCCACCCAGAGCCTCCGGAAAGATCACCCCCAGCAACCCCATCTCCCCCAGCTTCTTCACCACCGCATGAGGGAACTCACTCTTCTCATCCCACTCCGCCACATGCGGCGCAACCTCGCGCTCTGCAAACGCCCTCACTTCCTTCCGCAACTGCTCCTGCTCGTCCGTCAATCCAAACATCGCGACCCTCCAGCTCTATAACTAGAACTAATGAAGCTATCACATCCACGAATGCACTGACTACCCACATTTTCACCACAACATGTCCACCTTTACCACACCAAAAACCACATCCTGCACCACGTTTTTTACAAAAACCCTCAGCAAATCACAAAATCACCATCCAAAGAAAATCCCACTTAAAAGACAAAGCCCCGGACAAAAATCCGGGGCCAATTCCGACCACCACCCTTACCCCAAAGCCTGCGCCAGATCCGCAACAATATCATCCACATCCTCAATGCCCACCGAGATCCGCATCAACCCATCCGTAATCCCCAGCCTCGCCCGCCCTTCAGCTCCAACAGCCGCATGCGTCATCGTAGCCGGATGGCAAACGAGCGTCTCCACTCCACCCAGCGACTCCGCCAGCAGCCCCAGCTTCAGCCGCTTCGCGAAAGCATTTGCACGCTCCAGCGACCCCAGCTCAATCGAGATCATCGACCCAAACCCGCTCTGCTGTCGCATCGCAAGCTCATGGTGCGGATGCTCCTCCAGTCCCGGATAAAACACCTTCTCCACCGCCGGATGCTCCTTCAAAAAGTCAGCAACCACGCGCCCATTCTCATCGTGCTGCTTCATCCTTACCGCCAGCGTCTTCACCCCGCGCAGCAGCAGATAGCTCTCAAACGGCGACAAAATCCCGCCCGTGCACTTCTGCACAAATCGAAACCGCTCCGCCTGTTCCGACTTCGTGCAAACCAGCACACCACCCAATCCATCCGAGTGCCCATTCAAAAACTTCGTCGTCGAGTGCATCACAATATCCGCACCCAGTGCGATAGGCTGCTGTAAATAGGGTGATAAGAAAGTATTATCGACACTCAGCTCCACGCTCTTCGCATGGCATATATCCGCCACCGCGCGAATATCCGTAATCGACATCATCGGATTCGTTGGCGTCTCAATATGTACCAGCTTCGTCGCCGGTGTAATCGCCGCAGCCACATTCTCAGCCACGCTCGTGTCCACGTAGGTAAAGGTGAGCCCATAGTTCACCATCACCTTGTCGAACAGCCGCCCCGTCCCACCGTAGACATTGTCAGAACAAACCACATGATCGCCGGCCTTCATCATGGTGCACATCGCCGTAATCGCAGCCATGCCACTGGCGAAAACATGCGCGCTCGTCCCGCCCTCCAGCGAGCAGAGACTCTCCTCCAGCGCATCGCGCGTCGGATTCGTCAGCCGCGCATACTCATGTCCTTTATTCTTCCCAATCTCTTCCTGCTGATACGTCGACGTCAAAAAGATCGGCACATTCACTGCTCCCGTCAAACCCTCAGGAGCCTGCCCATCATGAATCGCCCGCGTCGCAAATCCCATCTTTTTCTCTTGCATATTCCCTCACATAGAAACGTCGTCATTCTGAGCGGAGCGAAGAATCCCGTATTTCGCTTGCGCATTTTCCACTCTCAATCGTGTCTCACCCAAAAATCCCTTTGGATAGATACCGTTCCGCCGAATCCGGAATCACCGTAACCACCCGTTTCCCCGCACCTAGCTCCTTCGCCAGTTCAACCGCAGCGCAAAGCACAGCCCCGGCGCTCGACCCAGCAAACACACCTTCCTCCGCCGCCAGTTTCGCAACCATAGCAAACGCAGGCTCATCCCGCACCATCATCACGCGATCACATACACTCCGGTCAAACGTCGCCGGCACAAACGACACACCGATTCCCTCTACCTTATGCGGTCCCGGCTCTCCGCCTTGCAGCACAGAGCCCTGCGTCTCCACGGCAACATTCATCACCCCTGGATTCACCCGCTTCAAAAACCGCCCCACACCCGTAAAGGTTCCCGCTGACCCAACTCCCGAAACCCATGCATCCACCCGGCCATCCATTTGCTCCCATATCTCGACAGCCGTAGTCTCCTCATGAAAGTCCGGGTTCGCCGGATTCTCAAACTGCAGCGCCGCAAACGCCCCCGGAGTCTCGCGTTCAAACTCCAGTGCCCTTTGAATCGCCCCGGCCATCCCTTCAGCCTCAGGCGTCCGAATTACCGTCGCTCCAAGCCCACGCATCAGCATGCACTTCTCTTCGGAAAACTGCTCCGGCACATACAGCATCACTTTATATCCGCGGTTGACGCCAATCAGCGCAAGTCCAACACCGGTATTTCCGGCAGTCGCCTCAACAATCGTAGATCCCGGGCGTAGCACACCACGTCTCTCGGCATCCAACACAATCCCCAGAGCCGCCCGGTCCTTAACGCTTCCACCTGGGTTCAGATACTCCAGCTTCGCCCAAATCTCCGCGCCGCCCACAGGACTCAAACTGCCCAACCGGACCATCGGAGTTTTACCAACTAGATCAAGAATCGATTCTGCAACACGCATCATTGAGGCCGCTTCCCCTTATCGCTGAAGCCCTGCCCGGCCGCCGCCGCATCCGCATCGGCTGCGCTCACTCGCGGATAGTACCCTGTGCGTGTTCTCACTGAAAGTTTTCCGAATCCCTTCGCCTTCGCATCCACATGCACCTCTCTATACCCACCCAGAGTAGGCGACTTCGTCGAGTGGTACGCAATCGTGTACTGCGTCCTGATGTCCTGCGCTACCTGTGCCGCAATCTCGTCCACATCCTTCACCGACCGTGGGAAATAAGCCACTCCACCCGTCTGTTCACTCAGCGTCTCCAGCACTCTTCGCGCATGTCTCGACTCGCGCTTGTCCGTGTCCTGCCCAAACAGCAGTCCCACGGAGTAAATCACCGGCCCATCCAGATCCTGGATCCTCCGTATCGCCTGCTCCAGCGTCGCGCTCGATGCATTGTCCTCGCCATCGGTAACGATCAATAGCACCTGCTTTGGATGCTTCGCATTCTTCGCCAGGTAATCCGCCGAAGCCACCAACGCATCGTAGATCGCCGTGCCCCCACTCGACTTGATATACCCCAGCCCCTGCTGCAGCTTGCTGATGTCACTCGTAAAATCCTGATCGATGAACGCCTCCCACGAGAAGTCCACAAGGAACGCCTCATCCTCCGGATTCGAAAGCTTCACCAGATCCACCGCAGCTTTATTCACCGCCACGCGTTTGTCATACATCGATCCCGAACTGTCGATCAGGATTCCCAGCGATACCGGCAGGTCTTCATGGCGAAACGAAGCAATCGTCTGGGGAACGCCGTCTTCATAAACATGGAATGCGTCTTTATCCAGCGTCTGCACGGTCCGCCCATTTGAATCCAGAACGGAAGCGTTCAGCCGTACCTCGTACGCATCCGTCCGCAGCGTGTACTTTCCACCCGCCCCTTTGGTAACCGGCCCCAACCCGATACCCTGTGCTGGCGCCGTCGCATTCTTCGCCGGCACATCAGGGTCCGGCGATGCCACCGGATCGCGATCTACAGTCAGCGACGGTGCTTGCTGTTGTGTCAATGGAGCTGGCTTGGCAGCCTGCTGCGCCCAAACGCCCGCCGCGTCAGGAAACAGCATCAGCATAACCGCAGCAATCATCTGCGGCCAGAAACCCTTACTGCGAAGGTGCATAGTACCCCTGGCGATTGTGCACCGTCAGCGGAGGAAGCCCCGGCGGCGGCACAAGTCGTATCTTCAATTTACGCCAGTTCCCGTCCTTCTTCACTTCGGCAGGCCTATACCCAATCACATATTCGTTTCGCAGCTCCGCGCTGATCCTCGCTGCAATATCCCCCAAATCCCCCAGATCCGTCACCCGAAACAACCGGCCTCCCGTCATCTCGCAGACATCCGTCAGCAGCATTGGCCCCATCTGTTCCTCTTGCGTCGGCGCATACTGATCGAAGATTCCAATCGAGTAAATCTGTACATCGCTCTCCCGCACCGCCCGTCTCAGCTCGCCTTCGGTATACCGGCTCCGGTTATCCCCACCGTCGGAAATAATCAGCAACGCCTTCCGCTCATACTTCGCATCTCGCAGCTTGTTCACCGCCAGATAAACCGCATCGATCAACGCCGTCCGGTTCTCCGGCTTCAGCATCACCATGCGGGCCTCCACATCGTCCACCTCCGACGTGTAATCCACAATTACGGCAGGCTTGTCGTTGAACCCCACCACAAAAAACTCATCCTGCGGATTCGATGTCCTCAAAAACTCGCTCAACGCCTTCCGCGCCCGCGTAAACTTCGACGTCATACTTCCGCTCAGGTCAAACACAATTCCTATCGTCACCGGAGCATCTTCCGTCGAAAAGCTCTTAATGATCTGGCCAACGTTGTTGTCGTAAACCTCGAAGTTCTCCCGCTCCAGTCCCGTCACCAACCGGTTCATCGGATCGGTCACCGTCGCCGGCACCAGCACCAGATTCACATCCACCCGAATCCGCGCATCCCGATGCGAAGTAGCATTTCTCACAACGTTTTCCGCGCCTTCGATCACCGGCTTCGAATCCTCAGGCGTCTTTGGCGGCGGCGGTGGCGGTTGTGTCTGCACCTGCCCCAGAGGGTTTTCCTGGGCCATGCTCACCCCGCCGCCCAATCCCACCCAAAGCCCCGCCCACACCATCGCGATAGCCAGCGCCCTGGCCATCCTCCGCGTTTTACCCCTCTGTAAACCGTCCAAATCTCGCATAACAAAGCCCATGCCTTCTTTGCGACCAGTCCAGCCAATCCGCAGCCAACGCACTTCCAGGCAGATATCTTCGCACACCAGCGAATCTGCTCAATCGACCCGATTGCATCAAGCCATTACAGCCTCAATCTGACCTCTCACACCGCCCCACATAATAGACTCGTCCACGAAACCATTTGTCATCTATTTGTAATCGCGATCCATGTCAGGGACTTGCATAATACAACGTCCCGTCTGCCGCTTTGGATGCAAATGCTCCCATATCCGTCTTTTCACCCGCTCGTCCCTCCCTGTCAGCCTTTCGTCCCACCCATTCCCATCCCATCTCCCGCCACCCCGTACAATCACTCCATACCACTCTCTGGAGAGACCAAAACAGCATGGCCCGCATCTACCCCTTCCGCGCCCTCCGTTACGACCCCGCCCGCGTCAACATGGAAGACGTCGTCACCCAGCCCTACGACAAGATCACCCCGGCCATGCAGCAGCGCTACTATGAGGCCAGCCCCTACAACCTCATCCGCGTCATCCTCGGCAAGCACGAACCCGACGACACCGAGCCGCAGGAGTTCCTCCCGGCAGGCGAACAAGCGCACAACGTCTACACTCGCGCCGCCGAAACCCTCCGCGCCTGGCGCAAGGACCACATCCTCGCCGAAGAATCCGAACCCGCCCTCTACGGCTACTCCCAGACCTACACCGTCCCCCACACCGACGAGATCCGCGAGCGCCGCGGTTTCATCGCTCTCGGCCACCTCTACGACTACGCCGACAAGGTCATCTACCGTCACGAACAGACCTTCCCCAAACACAAGTCCGATCGCCTCGCTCTCTTCAAGGCCACCCGCGCCTACTGCGAGCAGATCTACATGCTCTACTCCGACCCCGCCTTCACCGCCGAAAAACTTATCTTCGGTGCCAGCAGCCCCAATGGTTTTGACGACAACGCCGCCGACCTCTCCATCACCGACGAATACGGTGTCATCCACCGCGTCTGGAAGCTCACCGATCCCCATCTCATTAACCTCATCGTCACCGCTATGGCCGACAAGAAGCTCATCATCGCCGACGGCCACCACCGCTACGAAACCTCCGTCGCCTATGCCAAGGAGCGCAGCGCCCAGCTCAAGCTCCCCCTGAACCAGCCGCGCGACGAAGACGAGAAACTGAGCCCCGGCAACCTTCCCGTTCCAGCCTTCCCCGAAGCCGCCATGATGATGACCTTCGTCAACATGGACGCCCCCGGCATCACCATCCTTCCCACCCACCGCGTCGTCCACGGCCTCGAAGGTTTCTCCTCGCCCGACTTCATCACCCGCGCCACGCTCTACTTCGACGTCCAGGAACTCGACGTCCCCGACCTCGACGCCCTCAACGAAACCAAAGGCACAGCCTTTCTCGCCGCCACCGGCGACGGCAACTACCTCCTCACCCCCAAAGCCGAAGCCATCGCCGAAGCCCTCAAAGACCTCCCCGCCCGTCAGCGCCAGCTAGACGTCGTCCAGCTCCACCGCATCATCCTCGACAAGCTTCTCGGCCTTGACCAGGAGACCATCACCCGCCTCGGCAACGTCCGCTACATCCGCGAGGCCGACGAAGCCATTAGCCTGGTCGCCAACAACGAAGCCGACATCGCCTTCCTCATCAAACCCATCACCCTCGACCAGCTCAGGGACGTCTCCCTTTCCGGCGACGTCATGCCCCAAAAATCCACCGACTTCTACCCCAAACTCCTGAGCGGCCTCGCCATCTACGCCCTCGACTAACCACAAAAGGCAACTGCAGCCACACCATCGGCTGCAGTTGCCTCCAAACCTCATCTTCCCACCAAGCGAAAACGTCATCTCGATCGAAGACGGCAAAGCCGTCACAGTGGAGAGATCCCTGTATTTCGCCTTTTGCCGTTGCCTGTTCTTTTGTTTGTCATCCCGTAGGGATCTGCTGTTGCCTTTGCTTTTGCGTTATGGTTGCCGTTGCTTTTGCTGTTACTTACCCTTCGCCCCCCAAAAGTGTCATCCTGAGCGAAGTAACTCGCGCATTTGCGAGTTACGCAGTCGAAGGACCTGCGGTTGCAGTTGCTTGTTTTTCCCATCACTCCAACCCGGACACGCAAAACATTTCGCCCCCACCAACCCACACTATTACAATCGAATCGCACCTCCCTAAACCGTGACCATCCACCACCACCAAATCAAAACGGCCGCCACACTCTGCCTCCTCGCCCTGAGCGCCGCCGCCCAGACCTCAGCCCCCCTAGCCCCAAAAACACCCCCCAAAAAAGACCAATCCTTCTACGTCAACCAGACCCCCACCGTCCCCAAGCCCCCCCGCAACATCATCCTCCTCGACCCCGCCCACGGCGGCGACGACCCCGGCGCCAGCCTGCCCAATAACGCCGTCGAAAAAGAAGTAACCCAGGCCTTCGCTATCCGACTCAAGCCCCTCCTCGCCTCTGCCGGCTTCACCGTCATCACCACCCACGACACCGACGCCTCACTCCCCACCGACCTCCGCGCCGGCATCGCCAACCACTCCCGAGCCGTCGCCTGCCTCATCCTCCACGCTACCTCCAGCGGCGCAGGCATCCATATCGCCACCTCCGCACTCCCGGACGACGCCCCCCAGCCCCACAACCCCATCCCCTGGGACATCGCCCAG
>DATHHN010000037.1:0-58870 GCA_035317185.1 Edaphobacter sp. | reverse complement strand
CTATAGCTATAGCTCAACGGCTGGCTCTGTAACCGGCAGCACTTCGACGGCGACGTTGAATACGACCGGCGCCGCACCTGGAACCATCACCGTGACTGCGAATGTAGTTGACGACAAGGGTCAGTCTGCTTCGTGCACAACGACCGTAACGGTAGTTGCGCCGACGCCGCCGCCCGCAGTGACGACGACCAGTCTCTGCTCGATCAGCTTCGAGCGCGACAAGAGACGCCCAGCCCGGGTCGATAACGAAGCCAAGGCTTGCCTTGACGATATCGCCCTCAACCTGCAGCGTTCCTCCGATGCGAAGCTTGCAATCGTCGGTAACGCAAGCAGCAGTGAGAAGACAGGCAGCAAACTCGCCGCCGCACGTGCCGTCAATACGAAGGCATATCTGGTTGGTGAGAAGGGTGTCGATGCCAGCCGTATCTCGGTCTACACCGGTTCTCAGGACGGTAAGACTGCGGCTTCGACGCTGATCCCCACCGGTGCGACGCTCGATAGCACAGGTCTCACGCCAGTAGATGAGAGTGCAACCAAGGCAGTGGCCCGCACGGCTCCTGCCAGAAGGCACAAGAAGTAATCACTAACCCGATGGAAGTACAAAGGGCTGACTGGATATCCAGTCAGCCCTTGTGCTTTGGTTTGGCGAGGTACTGCTTCTCCAGATATTCTTAGTAGAAGTTTGAGATTGGATGGATATGTTGAACAGACAGCGTCGATTTAAAGCCACCTTATTTGCTTTGTTATTTCTTTTCTGCCTTCGGTTGAATGCAGCCACCTGGCTGCCTTTTGGACCGTATGGAGGAGACGCGCGGTCATTTATCACTGATCCCCATGACCATACTCACCTTTATCTGGGCACGGCGAATGGATGGATCTATGAGTCCCACGATGCTGGCGGGGAGTGGAAGAGGCTAGCCCGCGTGGGAAAGCGGGACGACCTGGTGCTTGATTCGATTGTGCTGGATCCTGGCAAGCCGGGCCGTATTCTGGTGGGCGCATGGGTGTTGGGAAGCGCGGACGGCGGCATTTATGTCAGCAATGATGGAGGCGCGAGCTGGGCTAGTGAGAAGGCGATGGAAGGACAATCCATTCGTGCGCTCTCGGCGGCTCCATCGGATTCCAACATTCTGGTGGCTGGAACGTTGAAGGGTATTTATCAGTCGACGGACGGCGGGAATGAGTGGAAGTTGATCAGTCCGGAGGGAAGCCAGGAGTTACATGAGGTCGAGTCGATTGCGATCGATCCGAAAGACCCGAAGACGATCTATGCGGGAACGTGGCATCTTCCGTGGAAGACGACGGACGGAGGCGCTCACTGGAACAACATCAAGCAGGGTATTATCGACGACTCCGATGTGTTCTCGATCATTGTAGATCCGAGACAGCCGAATGAGATGTATTTGAGCGCATGCTCGGGAATCTATAAGAGTGTGACGAGTGGTTCAGTATTCCAGAAGATACAGGGAATTCCTTCGACAGCGAGGCGAACGAGAGTTTTGATGCAGGACCCTCTGCATTCGAATATTGTGTTCGCTGGCACGACAGAAGGATTGTGGCGAACAGTTGACTCAGGAAAGACATGGACCCGAACGACTGGACCTGAGGTGATTGTGAACGACGTGTTCGTCGATCCGACCAATTCCAACCGGATGTTGTTGGCGACCGACCGAGGAGGCGTGCTGGCGAGCAATGACGGAGGGTTTAGTTTCGTTCCATCGAATAACGGGTTTTCTTCGCGACAGATCACGTCGTATCTTGGTGACTCGCAGCACCCCGGAACAATCTACGTTGGGGTCGTCAATGACAAAGCGTGGGGAGGCGTCTTCCAGAGCGACAACGGTGGGTTGACCTGGGCACAGAAGAGCACCGGCCTTGAGGGGCACGATGTATTCAGCCTTGCTCAAGCTGCGGATGGAAGTCTGCTGGCTGGGACGCGGCATGGCGTCTATCGGTCGAACAGCGGTGTGTGGAGCAAAGCAAATGAAGTGACGCTGCTGCCGACGACTGTAACAAAGCCGGCTCCGAAGCGGGCATCTGCTTCGACGAGCAAAACGCGAAGCTCTTCGGCAAAGGCGAAAACGGCAAGCACGCCAGCTGCTCCTATTGTTGTTTCGGTTCCGGGCAAAGTTGTGCAGCTGGACAGCAACGTTTACGAGTTCGCGCGTTCGGGAGATGTAATTTATGCGGCGACGGCGGATGGTCTGCTATCGAGTACTTCTGCTGGGCAGAACTGGAAGCAGGTTTCTGGTCCTACTCCGCAGGAGTGGCGATTTGTGGCAGCGTCGAAATCGGTGGTTCTGACTGCCAACTTGAAGACTGCGTTGCTGTCGAAGGACAGCGGTCAGAGCTGGCTCACAATCAAGCTGCCTGATGAACTGACTCAGGTTGGCGCGGTGGCTGTCGACGGTGACGGCGGACTTTGGGTTGGTGGCCGCGAGGGAATTTATCTTTCGGAGGATTCAGGAGCGAATTGGAAGAGCGTGAAGAACCTCTATATGCGCGATGTAAACAACATCTACTACGATGAGCCGTCGCAGCGCGTGTACGTGACGGCTAACAGCTCGACGACGCTGGTGTTTTCGGTGCATCTGCCGGACAAGGCGGTGAAGTACTGGAACACGGGATGGAACATGAAGCTGGTGCGTCCGGTTGGCAACCACATGGTTGGGGCAACGTTGTTTGATGGCGTCGTGATTGAGCCAGAGATGGTTGATTCGCAGAAAGCGGCTGGACACTGAGAACACCATAACGAACTACGAGAGGGATAGAATCGTTGTATGAGCTTTCAAACCTTGAGCACACGGCCTCGACATTCCTTCCAGACAGACGATGCGGCGCTTTTGCCGATTGCGTCTAAGGTGGAGGCTGGCGAACGACTCAACTTCGACGATGGGGTGGCCCTTTACCGGAGCGGGGACATTCTTGCTGTGGGTTGGCTCGCGAATCTGGTTCGCGAGCGGCTGCATGGGAATACGGCTTACTTCAACGTGAACCGGCATATCAACCCGACCAACGTTTGTGTGGCTTCGTGCAGGCTTTGCGCTTTCGGAAGGAAGAAGGGCGAGGCCGGGACATACACGATGGCCCTGGAGGAGGCGTGGGAGACTGCTGCGAGCGGCTACACCGAGGCTGTGACCGAGTTCCATATCGTTGGCGGGCTGCATCCTGACCTTCCTTTCGAGTACTTCATGGATCTGGTGCGTGGGTTGAAGGAGCGGTTTCCCAAGGTGCACATCAAGGCGTTCACCATGG
This sequence comes from Edaphobacter sp., assembly GCA_035317185.1. Taxonomy (GTDB): domain Bacteria; phylum Acidobacteriota; class Terriglobia; order Terriglobales; family Acidobacteriaceae; genus Edaphobacter. Next base: position 55,615 of record DATHHN010000037.1, on the reverse strand, counting down.
TAGAGGTTGCGTTTCTTGCCAAGCGCGGCAAGATGACGATTGCCGAGACGCTGGAGCGGATGAAAGAGGCCGGCGTCGATTCGCTGCCGGGTGGAGGCGCGGAGATCTTTGCTGACCGGATTCGGCACATTATCTGCGATCACAAGATCGACGGCAGCGAGTGGCTCGATACAGCACGGACGGCGCACAAGATTGGTTTGCGGTCGAACGCGACGATGCTATATGGGCATGTCGAAAACGACGAAGACCGCGTGGACCACATGCTGAAGCTGCGCGAGGTGCAGGATGAGACGGGCGGATTCCAGACGTTTATTCCGCTGGCGTTCCATCCGGACAATACGGCGCTGGCGCATATTCCGCGTACGACGGGAATGCTCGACATGAAGCAGATTGCGGTTGGCCGGCTGATGCTCGATAACTTTTCACACATCAAGAGCTACTGGCAGATGGTCTCGACGAAGATGGCTCAGATCTCGCTGCGGTTTGGCGCGGACGATATTGACGGCACGGTGATCGAGGAGAAGATCTACCACGATGCTGGAGCGACGACTCCGCAGGGTATGCGGAGGAAGGATCTTGTTCGATTGATTACGGAGGCCGGACGTGAGCCTTTTGAGCGGGACACGATGTATCGGGCTGTGACGCGGAGTGAGGATTCGTTTACGGTTGCGGTTTGAGCTGGCTACCCCTCCCCCTATCCCAAGGCTAAATGGTTTATATTCAACGGTTTATCGTATGTTGTCTTTGGTAAAATCGTCATTCTAAATGAGTTACAGCTAAATTAGTCTTTCTAAAAGAGTTATGGATTTAATGAGAAAAGCCCCGGTTTCAGGCCGGGGCTTTTTTGATCTCTAGTTCAATTGTAACGGATTGAGGATAACTCTTTTGCAATGATGATGTTGTTTGTTTTCAGTTGTTTATGAGGGTTTGGGGCTTGACAAGGGATTTTGTGGGGAAATTTGAAGGTGGTTCTTGTAAGTTACTTATTTTATAGCTGGTTATAGTGGGTGAGGTTTCCCTGCACAGTCTCCGGAAGGTGCTGCTCTGTAGGCGAAGTCCTCTCTTTAGCAGAGTGACCCCGTCGGAGCTTTGTCGGCGATGTTAGTGAAAACGGTCGTGCTTCGCACGATCCGCCACCCTTCGCAAAAGCGCGAAGGATGGGGCACCCGCTCAATTCCTTCCCCGAAGATATCTGGTTCAAGTTTCTTGCGTGAAGAAAGGAAAGTTTTTACCCACGGGGGAGGGTAATTGTTTGGCATCGTAGGTGTGCCCTTCCGTACAGGTGACCTGTTTCTGTTACATTTTGGCGGTTCCGGTGAAGATTCGCGGGAATTTGTGAATGGCCGCTTGCTTGCTATAAGTCTTTGCGTATCAGCAAAAAATGCAGTCGAAGCGATCGTGGCGGCCAAGCCTTAGTGAGGTGGACGCGTGATCATACCCATGGATTTTTTGCGAGCTGGAAGGCTTGCAAAAGCAGAGTGTCAAGTCAGAACGCTGCGGTTGCACCGCAGTGAGGCGGCAGATGAGACCGTCGACGGCCCGGACACTTTGAAACAACTGCTCGCACGGCGAGCAAGGAGATCGAAGTGAAAAAAATTGCTTATCTTGCATCAGCTCTCTGTCTCGCATTTCTCCCCGGTTCTGCGAAGGCGGACACACTTACATTGAACGGTGCTGCGACTGGATCGACAGGTCCTTACCAGTTGACTCTCGATGGAACGACTCCGGTTAATCTGTTTTGTCTGGATGACTTCAGGACCGTTCATATTGGAGAGACCTGGACTGTGACCGTGGTGAACGGCGCGGATTACCTGACATCCAACACACATTCGAGCGACTTCAAGTATGAAGAAGAGGCCTACATCTACAGCATGCTTGGTGTGTCGAACGGACATGGACATACCTATAACGCGACCGATGTTCAGGATGCGCTCTGGTACATCTTCGACCATAGCGCGGATACGAACTCCTATGCGAATTCGCTCGTGAGCAAAGCTGGAGACTTCCACTACACGGGTTCTTTTCTGGATGACTACAGCTTCTACATCCCGACAGGGCGCGGCGATAATTTGCCGCAGGAGATGATCGGAACCACTGTGAACACTTCGCCTACTCCTGAGCCTTCGAGCCTTTTACTTTTCGGATCGGGATTGGTTGGGCTGGCCGGTGCGGTTCGCCGGAAGCTGGCACGCGCTTAGTTGGACTGCAGGACTGTCGCGGAGGAGATGTGTTCCTTCGCGGCAGGGTGCTACCTGATTTGCTTGTATTTATCTTTCGCAAAAGGAGAACTGACATGTATTTGTTTTTCTCGCCTGCTATCGCCGCCATTGTTGCTATTGCCGTTATCCAGATTCGCGATCAGTTTCGCTTTTCGAACACGAAGTAGTTGATTATTGTTCTTGAAAGCTAAAAAAGCCACGCTTGACGCGTGGCTTCTTATTTGTGCTGGTGATGGAAGCTATTTGGTTTGGAGAATTACTACACCGTAGCGATCGAGTGAGACGGTGGCGAGATCCTTGTCGTCGAGGACGCTGTGCATGGTTGAGGGTAGAGTGACGGTTTGCGGGGTCTTCGCGAAGTTGACGAGGATGAAGACTTTTTTGCCGTTGCCCTCGCGTGGGTAGACGTCAACGCCTTCGGGGACGGGGCCGAAGGCTGCGGAGATGCTGCTGGTTTCGGTCATCCATTTGGCGGCGTTGAGGAGAGCGGCATCGTCCATCCATGCGCCGATGTAGGTGATGCGGCCTTTGCCTACTTTGCGGGTGATGGCGGCGGGTTGGCCGTCGAGCCAGCCGTTGGATTTGCCGTAGCGCATGAGGACTTCGGTGTCGGGTGAGCTGGTGCTGAGTTGCTCGGCCCAGATTTTTGAGGTGGTGGTGCCCCATTTGCCGTCGACGGGGACGGTGGCGCTGGGGTCGGCGTCGTCGATGGCGTAGAACTGCTCGACGCGACCGCCTAGGATGTCGGTGAGGGGTCCGGGTCCGCGGTGGGGTTGGAGGCTGTTGTCGCCGTCCTTCATGCCGGCGCGTTGGCCGAGGACGAGGTGGCCTCCGTTCTGGACGTAGGCGATGAGGTTTTTGGCGGCTTCGTCGGTGAGGACGGCGAGGCCGGGGGCTACGACTAATTTGTAACTGTCGAGGGGCGCTGTAGGTTGGACGATGTCGACGGACTGGGTGAGGTTGCGGAGGGGTTTGTAGTAGCTGAGGATCTGGTTGACGGGGTCGAAGTCGTGGCTGTGGCGCTGCCAGTTGATGGCCCAGCGGCTCTCGTAGGAGTGGAGGATGGCGACCTGGGAGTGGGGGCTGGTTCCGGCGAGGGCGGGGCCGGCTTTTGCGAACTCTTTGCCTAGCTGGGCGACTTCGGGATAGAGGGGAACGGGGGTGCCGTCGGCACCGACGAGGACGCCGTGGAGCTCTTCCTGGCCGTTGAGGGCGGAGCGCCACTGCCAGTATGAGACTGCGTCGGCTCCGTGGCCGATGTCGTGCCAGGCCATGGCGCGGACTTCGCCTTTGTCGAGGGCGGTGTTGACGGCGTTCCAGTTGACGAAGCCGGGTTGGGTCTCCATGACCCAGAAGTTTTTGCGGAGGAAGCCGCGGGTGAGATCATGGGCGGCGCCGTTGCGGTAGGGGTCGAGGTGGCCGCGGCCGACGTAGTCATCCCATGAGGCGAGATCGAGATCCTGCGAGACGGTGTAGTGGTCGTAGCCGTCGAACCAGCCCATCATGTTGGTGGTGATGAACTGGCGGGGATCGCTGTTGGGGCGGATGACGTCGAGTTGGTTCTTCTGGTAGCGGCGCCAGGTGTCGGAGACGAAGCGCTTCCAGTTGAGGAGGAGGCCGGGGTTGCCGCCGCTCTCTTCGATGGGAATCTGGGACCAGTCGGTATAGGACTCGGACCAGTAGGCGGTGGTCCAGCGGGCATTGAGGTTGTCGAGGGTCTTGTAGTGGTCGCGGAGCCAGTCCTGGAACTGCTTTTTGACGTCGGGGCCGTAGGAGAGGTTGGCGTATTCGTTGTCGATCTGCCAGCCGATGACGTTGGGGTTGTGGCCGTAGCGCTTGGCCATGCGTTCGACGATACCGCGGGTTAGTTCGAGGTACTTGGGACTGGCCCAGTTGAACTGCTCGCGGTTGCCGTGCTGGTCCTGCTGGCCGTCCTGCTTGATGCGGAGGACTTCGGGATATTTCTGGGTGAGCCATGCTGGCGGGGTGGCGCCGGGAGTGCCGAGGACGACATAGATGTGGTGTTTGGCGGCGGCGGCGATGGAATGGTCGATCCAGTCGAAGTTGTAGTGGCCCTCGGTGGGCTCCATGGAGGACCAGGAGAACTCGGTGATGCGGACGAAGCGGATGCCGGCTTGTTCCATGAGGGTGAGGTCGGCGTCCCAGCGGGATTCGGGCCACTGCTCGGGGTACCAGGCGGTGCCGAGGTAGATTGGCGGCGGAGTCGCGGGCTGCTGAGCGGGCGCGATGGCAGGGAAGAGCGATGCCGCGAGGGCGAAGGAAAGGAGCTTGCGGGGAAGCAGGGACATGCTTTGGTTCTCCGGTGCCAGAAAAAGATCTGACTATTGGGTTTCGGACGGCTGAAGCGGTTAAATGTAAACGATTTCTTTGCCGCACCAAGCATAACGCTAAAGAGCTTGTTCGAGCTACGTCTTAGTGGGAGGCCAAGGAGGAAGGTTATGTTTCGTTGGAAGGGAGAGGTTTGCGGGTGATGGCTCCAGAGATGGAAAGGAGTACAAGGACGCTGATGGCGGGAACGACGAGTCCGGCACGAAGATGATGGAAGCGAGTGGAGAGGACGCCGGTGAGCCAGGGAAGGGAAGCTCCGCCGAGGCTGGTTACGGAGAAGAGAAGGCCGAGTTGCGGGTGGGTGCCCGTGCGTGCAAGCAGGAGGGAGATCATGAGCGGGTAGAGAGGGGCGAGAGTGAAGGCGCTGAAGAAGGTAAGGGTGATGAGGCTGCCGGAGGAAGGGTAGACGAGGGTACAAAAAAGCACTGTCGTGATGAGGAGAAACACTAGACAGATTCGATAGAGGAGAGGTTCTCCCCAGCGGGTCACGAGTGCGGCTATCAGGAGGCGCCCGATAAGCTCTGCTATCCAAAAGTAGAGCGTGATGGTGGAGGCCTGGATGGCCGGATCGATGCGGACGGCGTAACTCGGAAGCCAGCCTCCGAGTGAGTTTTCGATGCCGATGTAGAGAAGCATGGAGAGGGTGAAGAAAAACAGCAACGGCATGGGCAGAGGCAGTCTTCGCTCTTTGGGTTGCCTGGGGTTGAGATGGGAGGCCGCGTTGATGGCGGGTGGAAGCACGATGGTGAAGAGAGCGGAGGCGAGGAGCACGGCTGAGGTGATGAGCAGAAATGGCCGCACATTGATGGAGCCGAAGGCGTGAAGGAGCAGGGGGCAGGAGATGGCTCCGATGCCCCACGCGACGTTCACGATGGCGAGAAGACGTCCGCGCAGAGCAGGAACGGCGGTTCCGGCGATGATGTTGCCTGCCGTAAGTCCGATGCCGATGCCTGCACCTACGAAGAACAGCGCGAATGGAGCGGTGCTGAAGCTGGCCCAAGCCATGAAGGCGCATCCGACGGCGGAGAACAGTGCTCCAAGGATGACGCTGAGACGAAGGTTTCGTGCGGCGAACAGGGCTCCGCAGAGCTGGCCGGCGAAGTTGACGACGAAGAGTGTGCCGGCCTGGGCGTCCTGAATGTTCCACTGCTGGATAAAGACGGGGAGCAGCGGGCCCAGCATGACGGTGACGATGCCGGCGACGACGAAGTAGAAGTAAAGAGGGACGAGGGACCGCAGAACGACTGCGCGTCCGTTATTCGACAGGTCTGACTGTAGATCGTGGCGTTGCAAGAGATCCCTCGGCTACGACCTGGTCTGCCGTGATTTTTTGGCAGGGACCCGGTGGACGCCAGCAGTCGATTCCCGTACGACAAGCTCGGGTTCGAACCAAATGACCTGGGGGTAAGGCTCGTCCGGGGACTGGATACGTTTGACGAGATGCTGCGCCGCGGTCCATCCCATCTTGTGAAGCGGCTGGCGAACTGTGGTGAGCCGCGGGTTGTAGTATTCAGCCACGACGATGTCGTCGAAGCCGATGACGGAGATGTCGCGGGGGCAGTTGAGGCCCGCGTCCTCGATGGCACGGATGGCGCCTATGGCGGCGGTGTCGTTGAAGCAGAAGATGGCGGTGAAGTCCTTTGTACGAGTGAGGAGCTCGCGCACGGGAGGGTAGCCGAGGTCGGGCGACCAGGAGTTTTTCTCGAGGTAGATGCAGAGCTCCGGGCGGACGACAATGCCGATCTCACGCGCGATATTGACGATGGCCTGCCAGCGAACTTCAGAGTCACTGACGAAGTGGGTGCCTTTCATGAAGGCGATGCGACGGTGACCGAGGTCGTAGAGGTGACGGAGGGCCATTTTTGCAGCGCGATTGTGATCGAGCATGGCATTGGTAACGCCGGGAATCTGGCTATGGGCAGAGATGCTGATGGCAGGAACGGAGACTTTGTGGTGCAACTCTGTGTTGACTGTTAGAAAGCCGTCGACGGCTCGGTTCATTAACAGTTCGGGATACTCTTCGATGAGGTCGGGACGGCCGAGATGACTGACGGTGAAGTAAAGGAACCCCTCCTGCATGAGGTACTCTTCGACGCCGAGCATGACGCCGGTGAAGTAGCCTTCGCTGAGTTCGGGGACGATGACGCCGATGGTGTTCGTAAGGCGCGTGCGCAACATGCGGGCGTGCAGGTTGGGGCGGTAGTCGAATTTTTTGGCGGCTGCCTGAACCCGCTGATGGGTGGCCTGCGAGATGGACTTGGCGACAGGAGAGTTATTGAGCACGATGGAGACGGTCGCGGGGGAGAGATCTAGATATTCGGCCAGGATTTTAAGGGTTACCGGCTTGCTTGTATCAGGTGGGTTCTTCTTCTTCTCTGTCATCGTTCTCCCGAACATCTGCGATGTATTCAGACAGTTGTACACCTTTTAGGGGCGGATCGCGGCATTGCAGGATTTTCGTTGTTACATAAAAGTGACAACACGTTGATGAAAGTGTGACAACTGTTCTGCCGGAAACCATTATTTTGGCTATCACTCACGCTCAACGTCATCCCCTCCACGTCTGTGGAACTACCTGTCTTTTGATGGGAAAGCGCTCACGAGGTAAGTGACGGGGAACGTTGACATGACAAGCGGCTCATGAAATTTTAATGACACATACATATTTATGAAGCTTGAGTCTGGCTATGTATTCGCTTTTTGGATGCATGCAAGGCCGGGCCGGTGTTACCTGGTGTAGCGCAGGCCATGACGATCAAGAATACGTTTCATCAACTGCAGGGAGAGCGGCACGTAGGCGCGAACTGCATGTTTTTTAGGGAGGCCATTGTGACATTGTCAGGAAAATTTTTAAATAGGTTGTTCGCTCTTGTTGTTGTGATGCTGGTGAGTATCGGCTCTGGTTTGGCGCAGTCGACGGCGACCCTGTCCGGCATTGTGACCGACCCAAGCGGAGCTGTCGTACCGGGCGCGCATGTCAAAGCGCATTCGCTTGCTACCAACCTTGACCGTGAGGTGATAACCGATGAATCAGGCGTTTACACCTTGGCCTCGTTGGAGCCGGGTGATTATCAAGTGCAGGTTACGGCCGCGGGTTTCAGCCTTTACACGGTACAAAAGCTTACCCTGGAGGTTGATCAGAAGGTAGGACTCAACATGCGCCTTGCAATTTCTTCCGCCGGTGAAGTTGTGCAGGTTGAAGGCGTATCGCAACAGATTGAAACGCAGACCCCGACTGTGGGCCAGGTGATTGACCGCAACACGGTGCAGGAGATCCCGTTGAATGGCCGTCACTTCCTCGACCTGACTGTGCTTACGCCCGGCGGTGTGGTTGCTCCGACTGCTGGAAGCTTGACCGGCGCCAGCCGCGGCCTGGGTGCAAATTCGTTTATTACTGCCGGCAACCGCGAAGACTCCGTGAACTTTCAGATCAATGGCATCAATCTGAACGACATGAGTCAGAACCAGATCACGTTCCAGCCTTCGATCAATACCACCTCTGAGTTCAAGATCAATAACTCGACCTTCAGCGCGGAGTACGGCAGAAGCTCGGGTTCGATTGTCAATGTGAGCACACGCTCCGGCACGAATGCTTTCCACGGCGAAGTCTTCGACTACTTCCGTAACGAGGCTCTCGACGCGCGCAACTACTTCAACCGCGGCGCTCCTTTCCTGATCGGCACGGCGGGGGCAAAAGCTCCTCTGAAGCGCAACAATTTTGGCGTAGCTGTGGGCGGACCCATCTGGAAGGACCACATGTTCTTCTTTGGCAGCTATGAGGGCCTACGTCAGCGCCAGGGCATTCTGCAGAACAGCACGGTGTTCAGCACCGCGCAGCGCCAGGCGATTCAAGCAATTGGAAGCCCATCGGCAAATGCGATTCTGCCGTTGATTCCTTTGCCGAACAGCGGAAACCAGTATGTCGCCTTCACGCCAGGTCCTGTGAATATCGATCAATACACGGGCGACATTCTCTACCAGATCCGGCCGACGGATTCATTGCATGGTTTCTACGCGTTCCAGTCGGACGTTCGCACTGAACCAGCCTTGCAGGGCGATACTATTCCCGGTTTCGGCGATCATCGCAACGCTCACCGGCAGGTTCTTACGTTGAACTACACGCATATCTTCAATCCGAATTTCATCAATGAGGCGCGTCTTGGCGCTAATCGCATCAACATTGCCTTCATCCCCAACACACTGCTTGATCCTTCAAATTACTTCATCGTTGGCGGCCTGACCGGAAACGTAGGCTTGCCGCAGACTACGATCTCGGATCTCAGCCTGACCTATGGTGGTCCCGCTGGATTTCCTCAGGGCCGGGCAGATACCTTTGGCGTTTTTTCGGATGCTGCAACCTATCTGAAAGGGAAGCACACTATTAAATTTGGCGGAGAGTTCCGGCGTTTCCTGGGCGCGAGCTTTACTAGCGATCCTGGAACGTTGACGTTCGCCAATACGCCTGCAAAGGCAGCAACACCAACCAGCCCGGCGACTCCGCTCGTACTGGGATCGACCAACTTCGCAAACGATGTTGCAACTGCCTACCAGGTCACGCCCTCCACAATTTCCAGCCGCGTTTATGTCAATGCAGCGGGTCTCTTTGTGCAGGACAATTACAAGCTAAACCAGAAGCTTACCCTTGAGCTTGGTTTTCGGTTCGAGTGGAATGGCACTCCGACGGAGGGCGCAAACCGCCTTGTGATCTTCGATCCGACATCTGTGTCTTTGATTCGTACTGGCACGAATGGCGTTGGCAGCGTTTATTCGCAGAACTACAACTACATGCCGCGCGTCGGTTTTGCGTTGGATGTCTTTGGCACCGGCAGAACGGTTCTGCGTGGAGGCTACGGCATCATGTCGGACCAGCCGGTATCAGGTGTAGTGGGAGGCCTGTCATCCAATCCACCTTTCAGCACCTCGGTCAATTACAGCAATGTGTCGGCGCCAATCCCCGTCGGCACTCTCTTTAACTCTGCGAAGGCATCTGGTATCGCTATCTCTTCGGTTAATCCAAACTTCAAGAATGCGACCACACAGACATATAACCTGAATGTCCAGCAGGCCGGACCAGCCGGTATCGTATTTTCGGCCGGCTACTATGGCTCCGTCGGGAGACATCTGCGCGCTCGTACCAACCAGAATCAGCCGAATAGTGCGGGAGTCCGTCCGTTCCCTGTGCTCTCGGCGACCAGCCCAATCGATCGTGGTGTTGCGTCTAACTCCAATATCGCTCAGGCAAATAGTGTTGGTTCGTCCAACTACAATGCCACGTGGCTCACCGCCAGCAAGAACATCGGTCACGGGTTGCAGTTCAACATGAACTACAACTGGTCGAAGTCGCTGGATACGAATTCACTTGGATCGCAGGGCGGCTATACCTTCCAGGACAGCACCAATCCTGGCAACAACTACGGGCCGTCAGACTTTGACACGCGCAACCATTATTCCGCGACCGCGATCTATGCTCTGCCCTTCAAAGGGAACCGGCTCGTCGAAGGCTACAGCTTGTCGACCATTGTGCAGTATCAGACCGGCAACCCAGTCAATCTCACCAACACATCGACTTTCACAGGTGTTTCGGGAGTGATTCGACCTAATCTTGTAGGTCCAAACGTGACCAGGAAGATCCAGACTCCAATTACAAACGTGACGTTTATTCAATCCACTGTGTGCCCCAGCACCGGAGTTACGCCCACATGCAGTTATCAGAACACAAGTAACAGTCTCGGAAATATGTCCCGCAATATGATTTATGGGCCTGGTTTTGCTTCCGTTGATCTGTCGGGCGAGAAGAACACGAAGCTCACGGAGCGCCTTACCTTGAAGCTGCGCGTGGATGCCTTCGATGTTCTCAACCACCCCAACTTCGCTCAGCCTAACGGCAACACGACGTCATCGACCTTCGGTCAGATATCCCAAACCCGCTTCGCCACAAGCGATGGCGGCTCTTCACGACAGCTTCAACTCAGCGGCAAGTTCCTGTTCTAGTAAGCTTTGCTTGATGCGCTTCGTTCTGTATAACGGGACGGAGCGCATTTTCTTTTTGGGTGGAGATGAATGACCAGTGGGGACGAGGTTGTTCTTCGTGAGTATAGAGTGACTGATCTGGAGGGAATCGTTCGGCTGGACGAGACGTGCTTCGCTGAGGAATTTCGCTTCGACCGAAGATCGATGAAGGCCTATGCTGAAGCCCGCAATGCCGTCAGCCTGATCGCGGAGAAAGAAGGCGAGGTGGTTGGGTTTGTGATCGAGCATATCGACCGTGTTGCGGCGGAGCGACGCGCATATGTGGTGACACTGGACGTTGCCGCGGAGTATCGCCGAAGAGGGCTGGCGGGACGCATGATGCAGGCGGTGGAGATGCTTGCAGAGGCGGCTGGTGCGCTGCGGATGGAGTTGCATGTGTTTACGGAGAATGAGGGAGCCATCCGCTTTTATGAGCGGAGAGGATATGAGCGGATTGCGAGACGGAAGCGGTTTTATGGCGCAGAGGAGCTGGATGCCTTCGAGTATCGCAAGAAGCTTGTGATTTTGTAACTTATCCGGTTACTTTTTACCGAAGACGTCTCCCATGCGGCGGATCTGAGCGCCTACGCCGCGGAGTTTCTCTTCGAAGTGCTCGTAGCCGCGGTCGAGGTGGTAGACGCGGTCGAGGATGGTTTCGCCGTCGGCAACGAGGGCTGCGAGTACAAGAGAGGCAGAGGCGCGGAGATCGGAGCACATGACGGCTGCCGATTGCAGAGGACTTTTGCCGCGAACGGTGGCGGTGCGTCCCGATATTGTGATGTTGGCCCCCATGCGAATGAGTTCCTGGACGTGCATGAAGCGGTTTTCGAAGATGTTTTCGGTGACTGAGGTGGTGCCTTCGGCCTGGGTGGCGAGGGCCAGGAACTGAGCCTGCATGTCTGTAGGAAAGCCGGGATACTCTTCGGTGGAGATATCGGCGGCCTGGAGCTCGCCGGTGGCGCCGCCAGAGCGGACGCGGATGTTGTCGGTGCCGACGTCGAGTTTGACGCCGCACTGCTCGAGCTTGGCGATGACTGCGCCGAGATGCTTTGGCTCACAGCAATCGACGTTGAGGTCGCCTCCGGTGATGGCTCCGGCGATGAGGAAGGTGCCGGCTTCGATGCGGTCGGGATTGATGCGGTGGCGTGCGCCGTGTAGGTTTGTGACACCTTGAACGCGGATGGTTCCGGTACCTGCGCCTTCGATCTTTGCGCCCATGGCGGTGAGCAGGGCGGCGAGGTCGGTGACTTCGGGCTCGCGTGCGCAGTTTTCAAAGAGAGTTTCGCCTTCGGCCAGGACGGCGGCCATGAGGAGGTCTTCTGTGCCGGTGACGGTGATCTTGTCGAAGACGATGTGGGCGCCCTTGAGTCGCCCCGTTCCCTGATTGGGACTGCGGGCTTCGAGGTAGCCGTGGTCGTACACGATGGTGGCACCCATGGCTTCGAGTCCCTTGATGTGGAGATCGATGGGGCGGCCACCGATGGCGCAGCCGCCGGGCATGGCGACGCGGGCGATACCGGTGCGGGCGATGAGAGGACCAAGGACGAGGGAGCTGGCGCGCATGGTCTTGACGATCTCGTACTTGGCGACGGGGTCGGAGAGAATGCCGCATTTGATGCGGGTACGGTGCTGGGCGCGGCCGTAGCCGAGTTCGACTTCGGCGCCCATGGAGGAGAGGAGCTTGCGCTCGGTTTCGATGTCGCGGACCTGGGGGATGTTCTCGAGGATGACCTCGTCCTCGGTGAGGATGGCGGCGGCCATGCAGGGGAGGGCGGAGTTTTTTGCTCCGGAGACTTTGATGGTGCCTAAAAGGGGGTTACCGCCGCGTACAACGAACTTATCCATCCGGTTAGTTTACGGGGATTTTGCGTGGAAATGGGTGGCTGCGATGGTTCAGGAGGTCACACAAGGTCTTAAAGTCTTTGATGTTTCAGGCTAGATAATCTCTCAGCCATGGATCTGTAGAGTGCACAAGCTCCAGAGTCGTGCCGTCAAAGACCACCCTGCCCTCGTTCAACACGAGAAATCTTGTACTGTCGTCGATTCCGCCGTTGGGGATTCGCTCGACTTTGCCGGTCTGCGCATTGAACCGGTTCATCGCCAACAAAAACGCATCCTGCATCCGGTGCGTAATCAGCAGGGCTGTCGTATGCGAAACGTCGCGCTGCTTGATCACGAGGTCCACAATGGTTGTAGACGTAATGGGATCGAGGCCAGCTGTAGGCGAGTCGTAAAGAATCAGATCGGGGTTGCTGATGATTGCTCGCGCAATCGAAACCCTGCGCCGCATTCCCCCAGAAAGCTCCGAAGGATACTTTGAAATAGCCTGCTCAAGCTCCACGAACTGAAGCGCTTCTACCACCTTCGTATGGGCTTCGTCTTCAGGAACGCGTTCTTCGTTCAGGCGATAGGCGACGTTCTCTTCTACCGAGAGTGAGTCAAACAGTGCCGACTCCTGAAAGACCATGCCGACGCGTTTGCGCATCTTGAACAGGTCTCGCTCGCTCATCGTCGTAATGTCTTCGCCAAAGACGTGAATCTCGCCGGAGTCCGGCCGAAGCAGCCCATTGGTCAGCTTCATCAGGACGGACTTTCCTCCGCCCGCAGGTCCAAGGATGATGCGTGTCTCGCCGCGCTGCACAGTAAAGGAGACATTTTGAAGCACCAGCTTTTCGTCAAAGCGGATCGACACGTCCTCGAACGAAACGATGACCTCTCCCGCGCCGGGATCCTGGCCGTTCCGCTCGACGTCGCTGCTGGTCATTTGCTGGGGCATATTCCGGTTACTTACCAAAGATGCCGATCATGGCACGGCTCACAATAAAGTCGACGATGATGATGAATACCGACGAAACCACCACGGCTTGCGTTGTGGCTCGCCCGACGCCTTGGGTTCCGCCCTTCGTGTTCATGCCGAAGTAGCAACCTACCGTGGCGATGATGAAGCCGGAGAACAGAGGCTTGGTCAGGCCCTGAACAACATCTCCATACGCTAGTGCCCGATACGAGTTATGAAAATAGGACGAAGCATTCAAACCAAGCATTCCAACGCTCACCAGGGCTCCGCCTGCGATGCCAACGGCATTGGCAACGATAGTAAGGAAAAACAGCATGAATACCGTCGCATACAGGCGCGGCGTAACCAGTTTTCTTATGGGATCGGTGCCTAGTGCCCGCATGGCATCGATCTGTTCGGTCACCTTCATCGACCCCAGTTCGGAGGCCATGCCGGATGCGTTGCGTCCCGAGACCATCAGCCCCGTCAGCACCGGCCCCAGCTCTTTCACCATGGAGAGGGCGACCAGGTTTCCGGTCAAACTTACGGAGCCGAATGCCTGCAGCGAGGTCGCAGACTGGAGTGCAAGCACGCAGCCTGTAAAAAATCCCGTTAGCACGACAATGGGCATCGATCCTACCCCGATCGAGTCCATTTGCGTAAAGATATCAGCCCAGTAGCGGGGTCCTGAAAAGATGTTGATGATCGCGCGCCATGACAGGATGGAGTAATCCTGCACGGCTGCGAGCTCCTGCTTGGCGAAGACCTCTGGGGATACTAGTGGCATAGTCGTTGTCTGGCTCAATGTATCAGATGCGCAACCCTGGCTGTCGATTGCATCTTATTGAACTGATTAGAATAGTAGAAGATGCGAAGGCACCCTTCGGAATGAGAAGATAGTAGGGATGATCTCGCAGATGACCGCCGCGGTGTTGTACGGCAAGGAAGACCTTCGATTGGAGCGGGTAGATGTGCCGCGAGCCTCCTACGGAGAACTGGTGGTTCGCGTGGGTGCTGCCCTTACCTGCGGTACCGACCTTAAAGTCTATCGCCGCGGCTATCACGCCCTTATGCTGCGGCCGCCCATCCTCTTTGGCCACGAGTTGGCCGGTGTAGTCACGGAGGTCGGTCCCGGGGTTACGGCCTTCCGCGAAGGCAACCGGATCGTCGCCCTCAACTCCGCCCCCTGCGACGAGTGCTTCTTCTGCACCCACGGCCAGCAAAATCTCTGCGAAGACCTCCTTTTCAATAACGGAGCCTATGCTGAGTACATTCGCATACCTTCCCGCATTGTGGAGAAAAACACCCTTCTTATTCCCGACGACGTTCCCTTTGAGCACGCTGCCCTTACCGAACCTCTCGCGTGCGTCGTCCGCGGGCTGGAAGAGAGTGGAGCACGTCCCGGCGACACCATGGTCGTCATTGGCGCCGGGCCCATCGGGCTCATGTTCATGCATGTCGCGCAGCTCTCCGGTGTAAACGTCATCGCCGTCGTCAAACGCGAAGACCAGATTGATGCCGCTAAGCTTTTCGGCGCTGCCTGTGTGGTCCACATTGAGGCAGTCGATGATGTGGTCGCCGCAACCCGCGCTCTTACCCCCGAGGGCCGTGGCGCCGACATTGTCATCGAAGCCGTGGCCGTCCCTGCCACGTGGGAGTGGGCTGTCGACATGGTTCGCAAAGGCGGCCTCGTCAACTTCTTCGGCGGTCCGCCGAGCGGCACTCGCGTCCAGCTTGACACGAATCGCATACACTACGGCGACATCACCCTCAAGGCCAGTTTCCACCACACACCAGCGACCTGCCGTACCGCTTTAGAGCTTGTCACCAGCGGACGTTTCAAGTGCGCTGAATACATCACCGGCAGAGCTGTTCTCGCGCAAGTCCCCGAACTCTTTGCTCGCATGATGACCCGCACTGCCGACTCCCGAGATATCAAAACCGCTGTCTTCCCGAGTGGGGTGCCCAGATGAGCGACCTCACTCTCTCGCCGCAACATGCTTTGCTTGGCGCTCCACATGCTTATCTCACCCCTTTGGACCGTCCAAGTTTGCAGGAGGCGCAACTCTGGTGTGCTCAGCTCACCAGCTCCCACTACGAAAATTTCCATGTAGCTACCTGGTTCCTGCCGAAGGGAACGCGATCGCACTTCGAGAGCATCTATGCCTATTGCCGCGTGGCTGACGACCTTGGGGACGAGGTCTCCGACCCTGGCGTAGCGATGCGCCTTCTCGACGCATGGGGTTCGATGCTCGACGAGTGTTACGACGCACCCGAGCGGTCGATGCACCCCGTCTTCGTGGCACTTCAACCGACCATCCAGCAGTTCAATCTGCCGCGTCAGCTCTTTCACGATCTTCTTCATGCCTTTCGCATGGACCAGGTCAAGACCGCCTACAACACCTGGGACGAGCTCCTCGAATACTCGCACTATTCCGCCAATCCGGTTGGCCGTCTTGTCCTACTGGTTTGCGGTTACAAGGAAGAATCGACTGCGCTGCTTTCCGACAAGGTGTGTACCGCGCTCCAGTTGGCAAACTTCTGGCAGGATGTAATCGAAGACGCGGAACGCGGCCGCCGTTACCTTCCAGCCGAATACATGCAGCAATTCGGAGTCGACGAGGGACAGATTCTTGGCCGCGTCTTCACTCCAGAGTTCCGTGCCATGATCCAGAGTCTCGTCAACCGTACACGCATGATGCTTCACGAAGGCGGGGCTATCAGCTCGCAAGTAGGCAAGGAACTGGCTGTAACGCTCGACCTGTTCCGCAAGGGTGGCGACGCTATCCTCGACGGCATTACCGCGCAGGATTTCGATGTTCTTCGTGGTCGCCCTGTCGTCACCAAAACAAAGAAGATAAGTCTTCTTGCAGGTGCGCTGTTCAGTAAGCTTCACGCGGAGCTCACACGTTGACCACCGCCGAAGCTTATCGAGTCTGCCGTTCTATCGCTCAGCGCGAAGCAAAGAATTTCTACTATGCTTTTCGCGTTCTGCCACAGCACAAAAGTGATGCGATGTGCGCCGTCTACGCCTTCATGCGACGCGCCGACGACATCGCTGATGACGAGTCGATGCCTGTCGAAGATCGCCGCCTACTTATGGACAATTGGGTCGCAGCCTGGCGCACTGCACGCGCCTCCGGCATCTCAGACGACCCAGTGTTCCTCGCACTCAACGACACTCAGAAGCGCTTCGCCATTTCCGACGGACTACTCGAAGAACTGGTGCAGGGAACCACCATGGATCTCGCCCCGCAGTTCACAGGCGAGCTACAGATCTTCAAGACATTTGAAGACCTCTACCGTTACTGCTACCTGGTAGCCTCTGTCGTTGGCCTCGTCTGTATCCGTATCTTCGGCTACACCGATCTCCAAGCCGAAAAGCTTGCTGAAGAGACTGGCATAGCTTTCCAACTGACCAACATCCTTCGCGACGTTAAAGAAGATGCGGAGCGTGGTCGCGTGTACCTTCCTCTCGACCTTCTCGCTGAGCACGACATTGCCCTCGAGCGCATCTATGGCCTTGCAGCCGGGGCTGCTCTCGAACCAAACGAGCGTGCCGCACTACAACAGTTGGCCGCACGCGCTGAACAGTACTACGCTTCTGCCGGCCGTCTTCTTCCGCTGATAGATGCGGACAGCCGTGCTGCCCTTTGGGTACTGGTCACCATTTATCACCGCCTCCTGCAGAAGATTCACTCGGCTAACTACGATGTCTTCGCTAGACGCGCCCGCGTCTCCACTTCTGGAAAGCTGCTCATTCTTGCGCAGGGCGTGGTCATGTCGATGCGCAACCGCGGAGCTTTGTCGGGCAAAGGGGCTTCGCTATGAGTGGCGCCCACAGCGACGTCATTGTCGCAGGCGCAGGCGTGGCTGGTCTTTCCGCGGCGGTCGCGCTCTCGAGTGCAGGCGCAAAGGTCACTCTCTTGGAACGGCGACCCTATATTGGCGGTCGTGCGTATTCGTACGACCATCCCGCGCTCGACGAGACCATTGACTCCCAGCACGTCGTCCTCGGGTGCTGTACCAACATCCTCGATCTCGCGCGTCAGGCCGGTATCTCCGACACGATCCGCTGGTACGACGAACTTACTTTCCTCGAATCCAATGGCCGCCGCACCTTCCTGAGCACAAGCGCGCTTCCTGCTCCCGCCCATCAGGCGTTGAGCTTCCTTCGAGCACCCATGCTCAGCCTGCGCGACAAGACTGCTATTGCGACAGGCCTCGCCCGTTTCCTTCGCGGCTATCCCGCCGACGATACGGAGAGCTTTGCATCCTGGCTTAAGCGCACCGGCCAGACCGAGCGCGCCATTCGGCACTTCTGGGAGCCTGTCGTCGTCGGTGCTCTCAATGACACCTTCGATCGCTGCTCAGTGAAGTATGCAGGGAAGGTCTTTCACGAGTCCTTCCTGCGTTCGCCTGAGGCAGGTCGACTCGGCATCCCCGCTGCTCCTCTCACGGAATTCTTTACCCCTGTGGCCGATCTTGCGACCCGCCAGGGTGTGGAGTTCAAGCTCAAAGCCGGAGTCGAGCGTATCGAGCAAATAAACGACAATCACTGGCAGGTGCTCGCGGGTGGTCAACTCTACAGTGCCGACTCCGTTATCCTGGCTACTGACTTCCGCCAAACTCAAGCACTCACCGCATTGCTTCCTTTATCTGTGCCTGCCACTGGCTTCGATAAGTTTATTCCCGCACCAATCACCACCGTCCACCTCTGGTACGACCGCGACGTGACTGGCCTCGACCACGCAGTCCTTCTCGACACGCGTATCCAGTGGGTCTTCGTTAAATCCCGTATTCGTCGCTGGGCCGTTGACCGAGGCTGCTATCTCGAGCTGGTCATCAGCGCCTCCTGGCCTGAACTCGAGATGAACAGGGAAGCGATCTTAACGTCCGCCATTGAGGAGTTCGAAACGTTTTTTCCCGCCGCGAAACAGGCTAAGCTCCTCAAGTCGGGCATCCTCAAGGAAGCTCGCGCTACGTTCTCCGTAACACCCGGGCTAGACGCCTTCCGACCCACTCAGCAGACGCAGTGGCCCGGTCTCTACCTCGCCGGAGATTGGACCGCTACCGAATGGCCATCAACCATGGAAGGTGCTGTCCGTAGCGGCAGATTAGCCGCAGGAGCGGTCATCGGCAGCCCCATGCGGTTTCTGTCGCCGGAGCTTCCGGCTACTGGGATTATGCGGTGGCTTTCCAAGTAGTGACGGCAAACGGACAAAAACCAAATCGGTGGTTGGAAGGCTATTGCGGGGGCGGACCGGTTTCTGTTCTGTTCTGATCTTCTTTTTGAGGCGGATGGGCGGCGAACCAGGTTTTCTGGTCTTCGACTAGTTGGGTGGCCGATTCGCGGATGTCGCGGATGGCTTCGAGCGCGAGCTTGCGGGAGACGTTATACGTTTCGTTATCGGGCGGGGACTTTACGGCGGTGGCCCATCGCTCTGTCGCCTCGATGAGCTTGGGGAGGGCCTTGCGTAAGTCACGGTGGTGGGGGCCGTAGTCGTCGAGGTTGTCGTCGAGCTCGTCGGCAATGGAGGTGAACTGTTCGAGTAGATCGTGGGTATCCCGTTCGCGGCCGGGACGGCGTGGGCCGGTGTACATCTCCTGAATACGTTTGACTCGAGAGTCCAGGAGCTTGATGAAGACGATGACACGATCGTTGGGGTAGTAGGCGGAATCGCGGAGCTGCTCAATCTCCCCGTCGGATAGAGCGGAGTCGTCATGCTGGGCGTGCAGAGGCAGGGCAAGAGAGATGAGAGCGAGGACGAGGACGAGAGATGGGCGATGGCGCATTGGAGAGAGGTATGTTGCCGCAGGTATATGAGCTTCGCTCAGGGCGATAACTTCCTTGCAGGACATAATACCGCTTTAGTGGTTGAAGACCTGGGTCAGAAGCTCGTTCTGGACGTGGTCGAGCTGCTTGAGGGTGGCTTGCAGGGTGGCCTGGTCTTCGCCGGAAGCCTGGTGAAGGTATTCGCCGAGGCGGTATGTGGTGTGATGCATCAGCAGCTCGGCGTTCTTGAGGCGCTTGGTGTCGTGGGCGAGGCCGAGATGGATGAGCTGGGCGTAGTGCTCCACCTTCTTGAGGGTGGCGCTGGCCTGGTCGACGTCTCCGTTGAGCATCTGCTTGCCGGCGATCTCGGTCATGGTGTGAACGAGTTCCGCGTACAGGAAGCATTGTTCACGAGGCTTGGCTTCCTGGGCCTGAAGTTCGAGGCGGATGAGGGTCTGGGCGTCGGGAAGATTTTCGTCGCTCGAGAATGCGTGGAGGGGCGTGCAGAAGGTGAGAAGAAGAGGCAGGGGAAGAAGAAGAAGAGCAGAGGGCCGGAATCTTAGATTCATAACGCACCTCGAAGGGAGCGCTTGCCTACTTCATGTGTTCGAGGGTGATAAGGCGGTGGCGCGCCTCCCACTCCTCGTCCGGGAACTTTCCATCAGCCACGGTAAGGAACTGTTTGTACAGGTCTTTGGCTTGCTTGACCTGGTGAAGCTTGTCATGCGCGGTTGCCGCAAGGAATAGGGACGACGGCGACTGTGGCAGCACTTTATCACGAATCTCTAGCGCTTGCAAGGTGGTGGTGGGGTCGTTGTTCTCCGATGCGGCGAAGGCCAGGTGACTGGCGGCACTTCCGAGGTCTTCCTTGGAAGGGAAGGCTTCCTGCTGCGCGATGGCGCGTTTGAGGAGGGTTTCGGCGTCTGCAAAGCGGCGGAGATGAATGAGGGCGTCGGCGCGGTCGTCGAGGAGGGTAGGGTCCTGGGGGGAGGTGGAGATCAGGGTTGCGTAGAGCGGGTCGGCTTTGTCGTACTGATTGCTGTGGCTGTAGAGACGGGCGAGGAGGCGGGTGAGGTTGGGGTCCTGCGGGTGTGCTGCGTGGAGCTTTTCTACGATGGGGATTGCTTGATCGGTTTTGTTCTGAGATTCGTAGAGGCTGGCTAGCTGGGCGTTCAGGGTGGGGTCGTCGGGGCTCTTCTGGAGGGCCGTGGTCAGGAGAGTCTCGGCCTGGTCGGGCTTGTTCTGACGGATGAGGATGTGGATGAGGGCAGCGGTGGCGGCGGCGTTCTGCGGGTCGGCGGCGAGTACACGGCGGTAGGATGCTTCGGCAGCGAGAAGTTCGTTGCTGGCTTCGGCTAGTTCGCCGGTGAGGAGTACGTCGTCGGAGGTCTCGGGGGAGATTTTGAGAGCGGCCAGGAGTTCGTCGCTGGCGTCGGACGGGCGAGTGGGCTGGTCGATGCGGGCGAGGGCGCGGTAGGCCCGCGCTTTGAGGGTGGGATTGTCGGTGGTGAGGGTGGTAGCTTTGTCGAGTTCGGCGCGGGCGTCGGCCAGTTTGCCGCTGCGGGCAAGGAGGAGACCGAGGGCTACGTGGGGCTCGAGGAAGTTGGGGTCGGTGGTGATTGCTTTTCGATAGGAGGCTTCGGCGGCGGAGGTCTGGTCGAGGGCGTCCTGGGTGAAGCCGAGGTCGTAGAGGATGTGGGCATCGGTGGGGTGGGTTTCAGCCAGTGCGGTAAGGAGCTTCAGGGCTGTGGGGTAATCCTGGCGGTCGATGGCGGCGTTGGCTTCGGCGCGCTGGGGGTCTTGCGTTTGGGTTGGTTGCTGCGTTGTATCGGTGGTGCCTGCGGGGAGTTGGGCCTGGACGAAGCTGCCTGCGAACAAGAGGGTCGAAAATATTAACAATGGGAGGGCAGAAGGGAGGCGATGGCGTCGAGGAACCTGACCGATTCTGTGGTGTGGTGTCGTTGTCATCTGATATACCCCTATCCCGTACTTAAAGTGTGCAAAGTATTCAAAAGGAAGGACCTAAGTCCGTACTTGGAGCGGCTGTTAAGTACGGAAGCCCGGCTCGATAGCCGGGCCTTCATGGGTCTTTCCCTAGTTAAAGAATAACAGGTGCGTCAAGTGAACGCAGGACGACGGACTTATAAGCGGCTATCTGATTTTTATGATCTTTCGTGATGGAGGGTTGGCATTCTCAATGCGACCATCGTGGCCGTCGAGCAGGGACTCGCCTTCGAAGCGCTGCCGCAGAAACTGAAGAAATGCCCGCACCTTTGGCGAGGAATTCAGTCGGGATGGATATAAGGCGTGGAGTTCGACCGGATCCGGTTCCCACTCGGGCAGGAGTCGAACTAAACGACCATGCTCCAAGTCTGCTCGAGCTGCTACTTGAGAGAGTAGGGCTACGCCGACGCCGGCCAATGCGAGCTGATGATTGATTGTGGGATCAGGGACGGACACGCGTGATTCGATACGCACTTCTTTTACTTCTGAACCGCGGCGCAGGCGCCAGATTGCGGAGTCACCAGGTTCTCCGAAGGTGCCGCAACTGGACGTGATGCAACTCTGTTGCCGCAGAGCTGCAGGGGAGTCCGGAAGATTGTGATGCTTGAGATAGAGAGGGCTGGCATAGGCGCCGAGTCGGATGCGCATGAGAGGTTTTACCAGCAGAGAGGAGTCCTCAAGTGGGCCGGTGCGTATGATCAAATCGAAGTTCTTCTCGCGCGCAGACGACTCTCCGCCGAGAAGTTGCAGGTGTACCCGTAACTCGGGATATGCAGCTACAAATTCTCCCAGGACAGGGCCCAGAATAGAACGGGCGAAGGCTACGGGTGCGCCGACGCGCAGGGTTCCGCGGGGTTTAGCAACCAGGGTGCTGATGACCAGATCCGCCTGCTCGGCTTCCTCGAGGACGCGTCGGCAGTGTTCAAGATAAAGCTCGCCGATCTCGGTAAGAGCTACGCTACGAGTCGTCCGCTCTACAAGGCGAACCCCTAACCGGCCTTCCAATCTACTGATGGCTCGGCTAACGCTCGACTTGGGTACGCCGAGGTGTTTTGCCGCCAAAGTAAAGCTTTGGACTTGAGAGACTCGCACGAAAAACTGCAATTCGTTTAGATCTGT
This sequence comes from Edaphobacter sp., assembly GCA_035317185.1. Lineage (GTDB taxonomy): Bacteria > Acidobacteriota > Terriglobia > Terriglobales > Acidobacteriaceae > Edaphobacter. Next base: position 33,363 of record DATHHN010000037.1, on the reverse strand, counting down.
CATTGTTTGATTGTCCCTATACAGCAACAGTGTTTTGCTGCAAGTCCTATTGTTTCATGCGGCGTTTACGCATACGGTTCTGAGTAGAAGGAAAAGGAGCTAAAAATGTATCTCGTAACAGGCGCAACAGGGAATGTCGGAAGCAAGATGGTCGATCAACTCCTGGCGATGGGGAAGAAGGTACGTGTGTTTACCCGCGACGTGGATAAAGTGGCGCATTGGGGAGACCAAGTTGAAGTTGCCGCCGGTGACTTCGAGCGAGCTGACACATTTGAGCGAGCGGTCGCAGGCGTGGAGGGCGCATTCCTGATGAATGGAGCTCTCAATGGACAGGCTTTTCGCAAACTTATCGACACCGCAAAAGAGCAGGGAAGTCCAAGGATTGTTTTTTTGTCCTCGACGCTTGCAGACAATCCTGACCTCATGATTGGAAGGCTGCACAAGGAGAAGGAGGATACGATTCGGGAGTCCGGTTTACAGGGCAGGTTTGTCCGTTCCGGCGGCTTCATGTCTAATTCCTATCAGTGGGGACGCACAATAAAAGCTGAAGGGGTTGTGCTCAATCCAATGGGTAGCGGCAGGTCTGCGCCAATTGCACCAGAGGATATTGCGGCTGTCGCGGTCAGGGCATTGACGGATTCGAGCATTTTGGACGAAGTGCTCGAAGTCACGGGAGGTGAGCTACTCAGTGTGCCAGCGCAGGTAAATATTCTGGCGGAGATTCTTGGGAAGGCGATTCGATGCGTCGACATTCCGACGGAGACTGCTGTGCAAGGAATGATTCAAGCCGGAGTGCCAGCGCCTGTGGCGAGCGCAGTCGGCAAATCGTTTGAAGTGATTCGGGACGGCGGTGGTGCAGCAATGAGAGACACTGTCAAAAGAGTGACGGGCAGACAACCAAAGACGTACGAGCAGTGGGCGCGGGAAAACAAATCACGATTTGCGTGAGTCGACATACCCGTGGGCCGGCGCGGGCCTATGCTGTGACCTGGAGTTCGGCTTCGGGTTTGGGCGTCGAGGGGTTGAGGACGTGGGCCAGCCAATGGCCCGTGTGGGAGGCAGGATTGGCGATGATGTCTTCGGGGGTGCCGGTGGCTACGATCTGGCCGCCGCCACTGCCGCCTTCGGGGCCCATGTCTATGACCCAGTCGGCGGATTTGATGACGTCCAGATTGTGCTCGATGACAAGGAGGGAGCCACCGCCTTCGATGAGCTTGCGGAAGGCGGCGAGGAGCTTGGCGACGTCGTCGAAGTGGAGGCCGGTGGTGGGCTCGTCGAGGATGTAGAGGGTGCGGCTGCGGGCTTTGGCGGCGGCTTCGTTGGTGGTGCTGCGGTTAGTGATGGAGCGGGCGGTAGCGAGGTGTGAGGCTAGTTTGACGCGCTGGGCTTCGCCGCCGGAGAGCGTGGTGGCGGATTGGCCGAGACGAACGTAGCCGAGGCCTACTTCATCGAGGACGTAGAGCTTATCGACGATCTTGGGGTGGCCGGCGAAGTAGACGAGAGCTTCCTTGACGGTCATGTTGAGGACGTCATGGATGTTCTTGCCTTTGTACTTGATGTCGAGGATGGAGGATTTGTAACGCGTACCGTTGCATTCTTCGCAGGGGAGCTCGATGTCGGCGAGGAACTGCATCTCGACCGTAACTGTGCCGTCGCCTTCGCAGACGTCGCAGCGGCCTCCGGGGACGTTGAAGGAGAAGTGGCCAGGGCCGAGGCCTTTGCGCTTGGCGTCGGGCTGGGCGGCGAAGAGGGCGCGGATGTCGTCGAATGCCTTGATATAGGTTACGGGGTTGGAGCGTGGGGTGCGGCCGATGGGGGACTGGTCGACGAGGATGACGTCGTTGAGGTGCTGGGTGCCTGAGAGCTCGCGGTAGAGGTGGGATGCGGGGTGGGTGCTGCCTTCGGTTTGGGAGTCCTCGCGATTGAGGGCTTGCATGAGAGCGCGGTAGAGGACCTGGTGGACGATGGTGGATTTGCCGCTGCCGCTGACTCCGGTGACGCAGCAGAGGAGGTTGAGGGGGATGTCGATGTCGACGCCGCGGAGATTGTGGATGCGGGCTCCGGTGAGCTTGAGGTGCTCGCGGCCGGGTTCGCGGCGGTGTTTGGGTACGGGGATGGTGAGGCGGCCGGAGAGGTATTTGCCGGTGATAGACGCGGGGTTGGCGGTGACTTCGGCGACGGTGCCGGAGGCGAGGAGGTGGCCGCCGAGCTCGCCGGCTCCGGGGCCGAGGTCGAGGAGGTGGTCGGCGGCGCGGATGACGTCGGGGTCGTGCTCGACTACGAGGATGGTGTTGCCGAGGTCGCGGAGCTCTTCCATGATGTGGATGAGCTTGGCGGTGTCGCGGGTGTGGAGGCCGATGCTGGGCTCGTCGAGGACGTAGAGGGCTCCGACTAAGCGGGAGCCAAGGGAGGTAGCGAGCTGGATGCGCTGGGATTCGCCGCCGGAGAGGGTGGAACTGAGGCGGTCGAGGGTGAGGTAGTCTAGGCCGACCTGATGGAGGAAGTGGATGCGCTGGCGAACCTCTTCGAGGATCTTGCCGGCAATCTCTAATTGTGACGGTGACAGTTGCAGATTGTCGAAGAAGTTTTGCGCGGCGGTGATGGTGAGGGCGGATACTTCGCAGATGTTCTGGTTGTTAATGAGCACGGCGCGGGCTTCGGCGCGGAGACGCTGGCCGCGGCAATCGGGGCAGAGGGCGTAGCCGCGGTATTTGGAGAGGAAGACGCGAACGTGGAGCTTGTATTTTTTGCGCTCGAGGGCGGCGAAGAAGCCTCGGACGCCAGGGAAGCTACCGCTGCCTTCTTCGACGAAGCGCTGCTGGTCGGGGGTGAGGTCGTACCAGGGAACGTCGGTGGGGATGCCAGCGGCTTTGGCTGCGCGGATCATTTCGCCGTGGTGGGCGCGGTATTTTGTCGTGGTCCAGGGGGCGACGGCTCCGGCGGCTAGGGTCTTTGATTTGTCGGGGATGATGAGGTTGGGGTCGAAGTCGATGGTGTTGCCGAAGCCCTGGCAGCGCGGGCAGGCGCCGTAGGGGTTGTTGAAGGAGAAGAGGCGGGGTTCGGGCTCGCGGTAGGCGCGGTGGCAGGTGGTGCATTCGAATGCTGCGGAGAAGCGGAGGTGCTGAGGCTTGCCTTCGCCTTCGCCATCCCGAGGGACGGTGTGGAACTGAATTTCGCCGGACTCGCGGTAGCCGGTTTCGATGGCGTCTACGACGCGGGCGCGGATGTCGGGAGAGAGGGAGAGACGATCTACGAGGACGAAGATGGGTTGGGTGAAGTCGAGTTCGAGAAGGGACTCGGGGGTGGAGAACTCGACTATTTTGCCGGATTGGTAGAGGCGGTTGTAGCCTCGGCGGCGGAGTTCGGTGAGGCGGTCTTTGAGGGCGTCGGTGATGGACGAAAGGCCGAGCACGGATGACGCGGATTTGGTGGATTTTGATTTGGCGGATTTTTTTGGCTTGGGGGCGGGGGACTCGGGTGCTGCCTCGGTTGTGGGAACCTGCATCGGCTCGATTTTGATTTCGGCGCGGACGATGGGGAAGAGGGCGTAGGTGCGGGTGCCTTCGGGAAGGGCCAGGAGCGTGGTGACAATCTCGTCTACGGTGTCGTGTTTGACGATGCCGCCGCAGTGCAGGCAGGTGACAGTGCCGCAGCGGGCGTAGAGGAGGCGGAGGTAGTCGTAGATTTCGGTCGCCGTCGCGACTGTTGAACGGGGGTTGCGGGTCTGGTTCTTCTGCTTGATGGCGATGGCGGGGGCGAGGCCATCCATGTGATCGACGTCGGGCTTTTCGATGCGCTCGAGGAACTGGCGGGCGTAGGCGGAGAGGGATTCGACGTAGCGGCGCTGGCCTTCGGCGTAGACGGTGTCGAAGGCGAGGGAGGATTTGCCGGAGCCGGAGACGCCGCTGACGACGGTCAGGGCGTTATGGGGGATGTCGACGTCGATGCCCTTGAGGTTGTGGGTGCGGGCTCCGCGGATTGTGATTTGATCATTCATGGCCAAACTTCTATTTTCAGGCATTAAGGGAATGAGCGCTAATTAACTGGGACGATGATTGAAGCATTCGCCGACCAACTGTCTAGATTGAGAGGGATAGGTCACTTCCTGCAAGTCGACTACCGTTACTAATCCCAATAGAGTTTCCGCATTGTTTCTCACCGGCATACGTCAGAGATCGTTCTGGAAGAGCGCTACTTTGTAGAGCTGGGTGCCGGGTTCGCTGGAGCATCTGAGTTGAAGATGTCAGCAGCGCACTTCCATTGACCAATGGGCTGCTTTTTCCAGACTTCCAACAACTTGCCTATGACCGGGACAGGGGTACCATTGGGGCCTTTGGCGGTGGTTGTCCAAGCTCCTGTAAGGTAGGCGAGTTCCCCAGACTTTGCCACCTCAATCGTCTTCACGTTCCAGGAGATGGTATCCATAGCGGGCAGCGTACCGGCCCAGGAGGCTCGAATTGAGGCCTTATCGCCAGCGAGCGGTTCATCGGGAGGCAATAGTATGGCATCGTCCGCATAGAACGCGACCGTACCATCGACGTCGTGAGAGGCTGCCGTCTTTGACCATTGGCTATCGAGAGTACGGATGGCCTGTTCGCTGCTCGCTCGCGTATCCGATAAAGCGGCTCGATTGCAGCTTGTTGTGAGCAGAATCACGATCACGCAACTACAGGCCAGAAGTCCACGGAAACCAAAAAAAACTTTATAAAAACGCATCATGTTCACTCCTGAGAAGGCCAGCATACGCGAGAGACTGCGGTCGCTATGTCAGGAATGCGGTTGGGTGCGGAAGATTTCGATGAAGAGGAGGCAGGCTCCGATGACGATGCAGGAGTCGGCTACGTTGAAGTCGGGCCAGTGGTAATGGACGATGTGGACTTCAAGGAAGTCGACGACGTAGTGGTAGCGGACGCGGTCGTAGACGTTGCCGATGGCTCCGCCGAGGATGAGAGCGAGGGCTACCGAAGTGAGAGAAAAGGCGTGGCGTACTCGCCAGAGCATGCCCAGGACAATAAAGATGGCTACGACGGAGAAGATGACGAGGCCATGGCGGACAGCGACCGTCGAGGCTGACTCTGCAAACATGCTGAAGGCAGCGCCGGTGTTGAGGACGTGGGTGATGCGAAGGATGCCGGGAATGACAGTGTGGGCGCTGCCTTCTGGCAGGCGATGCATGATCATGTGCTTGGTGATGCGGTCGATTATGGCGACGGCAGCAGCGATGGAGAGCAGCGGAAGGATGTAGTTGCGCGGCCCGGATGCGCGGCTTGGCTTGGGGTCGAACTCAGTGGGTGGGTATTCGTATTTAGCGGACATCAGGCCTGGGGCTCCGTTCCGTTCGTCGGGGCGGGGTAGGGTGGATAGTCGATGGCGTCGAGGGCGTCAGCACAGCGGAGGCAGACGGTGGGATAGCCGGTGTCGTCGCCTACGTCGGCGGTGTAACGCCAGCAGCGTTCGCACTTGGTGCCTGAGGCTTTGTGCACATCGATAAGGAACGGCGAATCATCGGCTGCCGTTTCGTTTGTGTAGGTGATCGATGCTGCGGATGTTCCCAAGAGCTCTGGCAGCGCTTCGGCGTATTGTGTGAGATCGACGTCGAGAGAGTTGTTGGAATTGTTGACGACCTGAACGTCGACCGCAGCTTCGAGCGATTTGCCGATCTGCTTGTTGACGCGCAGGGATTCGAGGCCGAGGAAGACGCCTTCGCGAAGGCTAAGGAGGTGCTTCCAGTCGGCGAGGATTTTAGTGGTGTTGCCGGGGACGATGTCGGCGATGGTGGGGAAGAGGGCGAGGTGGACGCTGGATTCGCGGCCTTCGACCTTGGGGAGAAGCTGCCAGACCTCGTCGGCGGTGAAGCTGAGAATGGGAGCGATGAGTCGGGTGAGGGTTTCGGCGATGCGCCAGAGTGCTGTCTGGGCGCTGCGGCGAGCGGGGTGGTTGGGGGCGAAGGTGTATAGGCGGTCCTTGAGGACGTCGAGATAGAGCGCGCTGAGGTCTGTGTTCGTGAACTCATTGAGAGCCTGGTAGGCGCGGTGGAACTCGAAGTCGTCGTAGGCGGCGCGGATTTTGGTGGTGAGCTCGGCCAGACGGGCGAGGATGTACTGGTCTAAAGGCTCCATCGCAGAAAACGCGATGGTGTTTGTCGCCGGGTCGAAGTCACTGGTGTTGGTGAGCAGGAAGCGGAGAGTGTTGCGCAGCTTGCGGTAGTTGTCGCTGACGCGCTGCATGAGGTTTTCGCTGGCGGCAACATCTTCGCGGAAGTCGACGGAGGCGACCCATAGGCGGATGATCTCGCCGCCGAGACGCTTGGCGATGTCGACGGGATCGACGCCGTTGCCGAGGGATTTGGAGAAGGCGCGGCCCTGTTCGTCTAGGGTCCAGCCAGAGGTAGCGACCATCTTGTAGGGAGCTTTGCCGCGAATGGCAACCGATGTAAGTAATGACGAGTGGAACCAGCCGCGGTGCTGGTCTCCGCCTTCGGTGTAGAGGTCGGCGGGGAAGTGAAGCTCGGGCTCGAGGTCGAGGACGGCGTGCCAGCTTGCGCCGGATTCGAACCAGACGTCGAGGATGTCCATTTCTTTGCGGAACTCTTCGTTACCGCAGGGGCATTTGGTGCCCTTGGGCAGAAGGGTGGGGGCGTCGTGGATGTACCAGGCGTCGGCACCTTCCTTTTTGAAGAGGTCGACGATGCTGCGATTGACGGCGCCGTCGTTGAGCGGCTTGTGGCAGCGCTCGCAGAGGAAAACCGCGATGGGAACGCCCCAGATGCGCTGGCGGGAGATGCACCAGTCGGGACGCGTGGCGATCATGTTGGAGATGCGTTCCTGGCCCCAGGAGGGATCCCAGACGACTTTGGCGATTTCGTCGAGGGCGCGCTGGCGGAAGGTGGTCTCGGTGCCGTTTTCAGTGATCATCGGGGTTTCCATGCCGATGAACCATTGCTCGGTGGCGCGGACGATGATGGGGTTGTGGCAGCGCCAGCAGTGCGGGTAAGAGTGCTCGAAGCTACTGGCGCTGAGGAGAGCGCCCTTTTCACGGAGAAGCTCGATGATGACGGGGTTGGATTTGAAGACGGTGAGGTCTTCGTATGGCTGGCCGTTTGTGTTGCGCTGGCGGCCGGAGTTGTCGACGTATTGAAGCTCGGGCAGGTCGTAGCGTTTGCCGGTGTAGAAGTCATCGACGCCGTGGGCCGGAGCGGTGTGGACGGCTCCGGTGCCTTGTTCGGCGGTGACGTAATCGGCGGTGACGCCGAGGATGCTACGGTCGAGGAAAGGATGCTGGAAGGTGACGCGGTCGAGACGGCTGCCGGGAAAACGGGCAAGGATGTCGACCTGCGAGGCTGGTTCGGCGGGGTTGGTCCCGCTTATCAGATTGCAGTGGACGACGACGGAGGAGAGCAACTCTTCGGCGATGAGATAGATGCCGCCTTCGCAGTTGAGGGCGACGTATTCCATGTGCGGATTGAAGGCGACGGCCTGGGACGCGGGAAGGGTCCAGGGAGTGGTGGTCCAGATGATGGTAGAGAGGGACTTACCGGCGAGTGAGGCATCGATAGCGGCGGGATCGCTGGTGAGAGCGTAGCGGACGTAGACGCTGGGCGAGGTGTGCTGCTCGTACTCGACTTCGGCCTCGGCGAGGGCGGTACGGTCGTGGATGCACCAGTAGACGGGCTTGAGGCCCTTGTACACGAAGTCCTTCTCGAAGAAGTCGTAGAAGGTTTCTACGATGGAGGCCTCGTAACCGAAGGACATGGTGAGGTAAGGGTCGGACCACCGGCCGAAGACGCCGATGCGCTCGAACTGGCTGCGCTGAAGGTCGACATACTTCTGGGCGTAGTCGCGGCAGGCCTTGCGGACGGCGACGGGATCCATCTCGAGCTTTTTTCGGCCAAGTTGTTCGTCCACTTTGATTTCAATGGGGAGACCGTGGCAGTCCCAGCCGGGGACGTAAGGGGAGTCGAAGCCGGCCATGGTCTTGGTCTTGACAACGAAGTCCTTGATGCATTTATTGAGGGCGTGACCAAGGTGAATGGCGCCGTTAGCGTAGGGGGGGCCGTCGTGAAGGATGTATTTGGGCGAGCCGGCGCGTGCGGCGCGAATCTGGGCGTAAAGGTTGTCCTTCTGCCATGCTTCAAGCCGAATAGGCTCATTCTGGGGCAGATTTGCCTTCATGGGGAAGGTAGTCTGCAGGAGATTGAGCGTGGATTTCAGGGGCTTCACGGGTTGCTCCTGTACGGTCTTCAATTCGGATGCTTCCGGCATTCGTTCCTCTTATTCCTTATAGACAGAAGCGCAGTTGGCGCCAAACTCTTATTGTAGCCGGGGAATGGGGTGTCGAATGTGATGCGGAAGAGACATTCGCAGGGGGAGGCGCGTCCAATGAAACGAGCGGACGAAGATGAATGTTTGTAGAATGTTTCTGGAGCCAAGTGCCGAGCCCGGCAGTAGAGATAAGAACCGGCGGAAGACCGGAGACGTATGATTAAGATAGACAGTTGCGCACGATTCTCACAGGGGTAGGCGGTCGGCTCAGCCAACCGTCACCGAGGCAAAGCAACTTATGGCGAATACATTGTTGACACCACCACCGGAGACTGACCCAGGCAAAGATGGCCCAATCCTCCGTCCGGCGGAAGCGCCACAACTGAACGAAGAGACCGAAGGGTCGATGTGGGCTTCGCTGTTTTCGAATCTTCGCGATGTTTTCACTCCGGTAAAAGAAGCTCCGCTGGTACTCGAGTCACAACCGGTGGAGAACGATCTGATCATCACGGAAGAAGGCGTCTTCTCCTCTCTGTGGAGCAGCATTCGGGATGTGTTCTTCCCGCAGAAGCTGCCGCCGCTGGTGTTGGAGTCGAAGCCTGTCGCCGTCGACGATCCGATGAAGGTGAAGCGTGATCCGAAGTCGACGGCAATTGCCGTTGTGATCCATGGCCTCGTGATCCTTTTGATCGCCTACATTCTGATAAAGAAGATTCCACTATCGGCTCCAGCGAAGACCACCCTTGTAACTGAGATTGCCATTCCGCCCCAGGCTCCGCCGAAAGCTGCGGCGATGGGTGGCGGCGGCGGACAACGTGGACCGACGCCTGTTTCGAAGGGGTCGCCTCCGAAGTTTGCCGACCAGCAGATCGTTCCTCCGAAAGCGCCTCCGCTGGAGGAGCCGAAGATCAAGATCGAGCCGACGGTTGAGGTCCAGAAAGACGTCAAGATGGCGATGAACCTTCCGAATTTCGGTGTGCCGAATTCGCCGCTGGTTGGGACGTCGATGGGCAATGGCAGCGGAACCGGGCTTGGTTCGGGAAATGGATCAGGTATCGGGCCGGGGTCGGGAGGTAACATTGGCGGCGGCCCAAGGAGAATTGGCGGTGGAGTTTCGGCTCCGGTGCTGATCTTCCAGGTAGAACCAGAGTTTTCCGAGGAGGCACGCAAAGCCAAGGTAGCCGGAAATGTGCTGGTGAATCTGTGGGTTGATACCAATGGAAATCCGAGCCATGTTCGCGTAGTCCGCGGCGTTGGAATGGGTCTGGATGAAAAGGCTATCGAAGCTGTGCGACAGTACAGGTTCAAACCCGCCATGGAGAATGGAAAGCCTGTGCTAGTGGAACTGAACGTCGAAGTTAACTTCCAAATCTTCTAAGGTGTAGTTTTCAAAATAAAAGGGCTTGCTTGATAGCAGGCCCTTTTTGCTGGGTGTCAGGCAGCCTGTGGAGATGAGTTTGGATGCTGCATGCGTTGCGTGTTGGAACGATTCAGCTTAACCGAGGGGTTTGACTGAAGGTGGAAGCGGTCGACCTGCTGCTCCAAGGCGACAGCGGTTGTGCGAAGCGTCTCGATACCTGCGGCAGTGGTAGCCATTTCGACGAGGTTGTCGTGGCTCAGGTTGTGGATGGCATCGAGGCTCGCGCTGGACTGATCGGCCGCGGCAGCCTGTTGCGAGGCGGCGATGGCGATCTGGGCGATCATCTTGTCGACGCGCTCTGCCATTCCGATGATGCGCTCGAGCGCTTCGCCGGCCTGAGTTGTAGTGACGACGCCCTGCTCGACGGTGCCGGTGCCGCTCTCCATGCTGGCGATGGCGATGCGGGTGCGATCCTGAATCTCCTGGATCATGGTTGCAATCTCGCCTGTGGCCTGTGCGGTGCTTTCGGCGAGACGGCGGACTTCACCGGCTACAACAGCGAAGCCTCTGCCGTGGTCACCGGCACGGGCGGCCTCGATGGCTGCGTTGAGCGCAAGCAGGTTGGTCTTGCGGGCGATCTCGTCGATGACGGTGACGATCTGGCTGATGCGCTTGGAGTCGTCGCCGAGCAGGCCGACCGTGGACGAAGTTTCGCTGACCGCAGTGGCGATGGAGTGCATGGAGCCGAGGACATGCTTGACGATCTCTCCGCCTTCGCGAGCTGTCTGGGCCGCGCTGCGGGCTGTCTCCGCGGCAGATTGAGTGTGACGCGAGACCTCGGCGATGGAGGCCGACATCTCCTGCATGGCTGTGGCTGCCTGTTGTGTCTGCTGGCTCTGCTGATCGATGCGGCGATGGATCTGATCGGAGGCAGAGCGCATGGATGCGGCACTGCCAGTGAGAGAACCGGCGGTATCGACGACGGTGCCGATGATGGAGCCGAGGCTGCTCTGCATCTTCTGCATGGCTGCAGCGAGGGTGCCTATCTGGTCTTTGCCGTAGAGATGGTCGAGCTCTTGGCCGGTGAGGTCTCCTTCGGAGATGGCGTCGGCGCGCTCAGCGACGAGATCGATGGATTTGGTGATGCGTCGGGCGAGCATGACCGAGACAACTCCGCCGATCAGTGCGCCGAGAATCGTCGCGATCCACAGGGTGTAGAGCGTCGCCGAGTTGGCATGCTGCAGTTGCAGCACTTCATCGTCGGCCTGGGTCATCTGCGATTGCCCGAGGTCGCCTGCCATTGCGAAGAGAGATTTTTCGAGCGGAAGTATCTGGTTCTGGAAGGTGTCGTAGGCCTGCGCCGTTCCTTGTGCGGTCTTGGATTCGTTGAGCTGCTCGACCTTGTCTTCGAGAGATTTCAAATTGGAAAATCCACTGTCAAGATCGTTGATACGCGTGGCGTCGTAGCCGAGGCTGTAACGCGAGGCGGACTCCTTGAGTTTGGTCATCGCCGTGTCTGCCTGCGACAGGTTCTGCTGGCGGAGATGACGGAAGCTGGCGGAGGAGACAGGATCGATGCCGAAGAGCATGTACGATTCCAGCGCATGGATGCTGTAGAGAACCTGGATGCGGAAGTCGCGGGTTGTTGCGTTGAGGGGGATGTGTTGCGTAGTGGCGCTGGCCGCGAGGCGGTTGGACTCCTGGATGCGCATGGTTGCGGTGAAGGCACTGAGCAGCATGGCGCAGATGAGAATGCCTGTAGTGAGGCCGAGTTTCGATTCAAGTTTCATATTGATCCTTATCGACGCAATGATTTTCAGTGACGAGGTTATTGGATGGTGAAGTTGATTTCGATTTCCGATTCAGAGGCGCTCGGGTTTGGAGCGAACTTCCACTTGCGTACGGCGTCTTGTGCGGCTGGAGCAAGCAGGGCGTGGCCGGACTCGACTTTGGTGTCGGAGACGGTGCCGTCGGGCTGAATCTCGACAAGCAACACGACCTTGCCACCTACATGCATGCGGTGAGCGATTTCGGGATAGATAGGTGGGACACGGGTGACGACAACACGATGGACGTCGCCGGCGAAGGCTGCGCTCGCGCTGAGGGCGAGACTACCTATGCAAATGAGAGAACGAGCAGTGCGAAATGGACTAGCCAATTGAAACCTCCACAAGGTACAGAGGCTGTATCGGCGGATGCGGCGGAGGCTTTAACGGGTGGCGAGGGCGGGAGTGAAGATCTCGGCGAAGGTGAGGTTTTCGGCGGGGCTACCGGTGCGCTGCTTCCAATCGAGGAAGAGCTTGCCATAGCTGTCGGTAAGGCAGGTGTCAGGATCGATGTGGAGTTCGGCCAGGGTGCGATCGATCCAGTCCGGCGGGCCTTCGAGTTCGGCGTAATTTCCGATGGGGGTTTCGTCAATGACAAGGTGGGCTATGGTGTTGGTGACGGGATCGACGTGGGACCACTCGGTGCGGAATTTTTCGTAGATGAAGGCGGGTGTGTAACCGAGCGCCTCAAGGATGGCAGCGAGGGCAGGACCGTCTTCGACTGTAGTCTCGGTTTCGATGCGGACTTTGTAGCGTGTGACGTCGGCAGGCTCGTTGCCCGGGCGCTTGTGAGTGAGGATCCAGATGGAGCCGTAGCGGCGAAGGCGAAGAAGCTCACGTTTGGCGCGGAGATCGCGGGTGGGGGTGTCGTAAAGGGTGTTGTGCTCGAAGGTGCGAGGAGTGTCGAGGTGGAAGCCGAACTGAGGAAGGCGGGACTGAAGGGCGGCTGGGTCGGAGACGGGGAGTTTAAGTTCGATCTCGGGTGCCTGCATGGGGTGAGTATACGGCTGATAAGGGCTCCAACGGCGATAGGATGGAGAGATATGTTCAGTGGAAAAACGGAACGATTACAAGGGGAAGCCGGGGTGCTGCGGGCGGCGGAATTGGTGCGTGCAGGTGGCACGGTCGCGTTTCCAACTGAGACGGTTTATGGGCTGGGAGCCAATGCGCTTGATTCGACTGCGGTTGGGAAGATATTCGCGGCGAAAGAGAGGCCGGGCTGGGATCCGGTGATCGTGCATGTGTGCGATCACCGGATGGTGGGGCGGGTGGCCTCGATTGAGCCTGGGCAGGCTACGAAGATAGAGGCGCTGATGACGGCTTTCTGGCCGGGGCCTTTGACGCTGTTGCTGCCTCGGACTGCGGCGGTGCCGGATTCGGTGACGGCGGGAAGGCCGTTGGTGGGTGTGCGGATGCCGGCGCATCCGGTGGCGCTGGAGTTGATTCGGCGGGCGGGAGTGCCGGTGGCAGCTCCGAGTGCGAATCGGTTTGGGAGAACCAGTCCTACTACAGCGGCGCATGTGCTCGAGGATCTGGATGGTCGGATCGATGCGGTGCTGGATGGGGGAGCGACGAGCGTAGGAGTTGAGTCGACGGTGCTTGATGTAGGGGCGATGATGATCTACCGGCCGGGTGCGGTTACGGCGGAGATGATCGCGGCTATTGTCGGCGAGGTGCAGGTGTTTCAGCCGCAGGATGTGGATGCAGCGAAGGCTCCCGAGAGTCTGCCCTCGCCGGGTGTCGGACTGCGGCATTATGCTCCGCGGGCGAGGCTGGTTCTGGTGGAGGCGTCGACGGAGAGTGCTTTGGCTGAGGCTGTCGAACGGTTTGGTGAGAGTGGTGAAATGGTGGGTGTGATGCTTCCTGATGGATGGAATGTTTCGGGGAGTGCTCGGGTATTTGAATGGGGATTGTGGGGCGATAAGGAGATGCTAGCCCGGAGACTATTTGCGGGGTTGCGAGCGCTGGATGAGGCTGGAGTTGGGGTAATTATTTGTCCGTTGCCAGAGGGTGATGGTGTAGCGGTGGCTTTGCGGGACCGGTTGAGGAAGGCTGCACGGGTGAAGTAAGAACAAGCAAGGACAACCGCAGGTCCCATTCGGCTCCGCTCAAGGCGGGCTCTTCGACTACCTCGTTTGCAAAATGCGCGGAACGACGTCTCTCAGGATGACACTTTGTTTTGTTTCCTGTTTTGGTGTGCGGTTAGCGTGCGGCGGTGGTGAGCTGGCCCGCGAAGGCGTCGAGCGAGAGGCTGCGGAGAAGGTTGCGACGCATGCCGCTTTGCACCTGGTCGAGGCCGCGGGAGGCTTGTTCGATCCATTGGAAGGAGAGGGATTGGACAAAGCGCTCGAGTTCGGCGCGAAGGTCGGTGTTGCGGAGAAGCTCGGGGGTGCCGGCCTGGAGGAGGAGGATGTCTTCGAGCAGGAGGGATAAGGTGCGGAGTAGTTCGGCGGTCTTCTGCTGGCCTTCGGCTCCGGCGCGGTAGGTCTCGGTCATCTTGAAGAGGGCGGTGTGGTCGGGCTCGCTGGCGGCGTTGCGGAGCAGCAACAGGGCATCGGCGCGCGCGGCGGTGTAGGCGGCGAGGTCGAAACCCAGGGCTTTGCCGGCGGCTCCCTGGGCGAGACGGGCGATGAGGTTGCGCTGTTTGGGGGCGATATCGGGGCGGCGGTCGGCGAGGAGCATCTCGATCTCTTCCACCGGCAATGCGCCGAGGCGGACTATGGCGCAGCGGGAGCGGATGGTGGGGAGGAGCTCGCCGGGATTTTCGGCGAGGATGATGATGTGGACCGTCGCCGGAGGCTCTTCGAGGAGCTTGAGGAGGGAGTTAGCGGCCTCTTTCATGAAGCTGGCGGCGGTGAAGATGAAGATTTTGCGCGGGGCTTCGCCGGGCAACGAATGAGATCGATGGATTACGGTGCGGACCTGGCCTAGTTTGATGAGGAGTTGCGGGGGGTCGGGGGGGACGATGAGGACATCGGGGTGGGGCTGGATGAGGACGCGGGTATCTTTCTTGTCAGTCTCGCGGAGATCTTCGCGGGCGCCAACTGCCTGATCGACCTGCTCCTCCAGGTTAGAAGCGGAGGCGATGCGGGTGCAGTTCTTGCATACTCCGCAGAAGGAGGCGAGGGATTGGCCGTTGGACCAGAGGTCGCGGGGCTGGCGCTCGCACTCGACGGCCATCGCGAGCATGAGGGCGAGCGTGTATTTGCCGGCTCCGTTGGGTCCGGCGAGGATGAGCGAGTGGGGAAGACGGCCAGCGGAGATGGCAGTACGGAGGTGTTCGACGGCGGCAGTGTTGCCGAGGAAGTCGTTGAATGTGATAGGCGCTGCCTGACTCATCTGTGAATCCCTCTGCCTTTTGGCTGGTACCCCTCCCTCATACTTTATTGTGCAAAGTATTCCATTGAAAGGAGTTGATGCCGTACTTCGAGGTGGCATGCAGGATCTCTCGTGCAGCCCCTTACTTGCAGGATACCGGATTTGGGGGGGCGGTTTGTCAAGCGCAGCCGTTAAGGTTTTTCTCCGGCGACGAGTTTGGGTAGGCGACGGTTGTGGGTGGCTTGCTCGTAACCGTAGGCGTAGCCTATGAGGTCGCCGTCGTGCCAGCGGACGCCTGAGATTTCGAGCCCGAAGGGAAGGCCGTTGGCGTAGAAGCCTCCGGGAACCGAGATGGCGGGGACGCCGATGCGGTTGACCCAGCCGGTTTCGCTGTAGGGGCCGGCCTTGGAGGCTCCGGGGAGGGTTTCGTCGTAGGTCGGGATCTGGAGGGCGGGGTAGACGAAGCCGTCGAGGTTCCAACGCTTGAGGGTCGCCTCATACTCGTCGAGCGCGGCGCGTTGCGGACCGAAGAAGTTGGCTTCGCGCTCGGGGTCGGTTTCGATGCTTTGTTGCGATACGGAGGCGCCGGTCTCTTTGCCTCCAACCATGAAGGCCGGGAACTGCTCGCCGGTTGCGGCTTCATACTCTGCGACGGAGTGGTACTGAGGCGGGCCGAAGTCGCGCAGGAAGTTGTCGACGCCTTCGCGGCGGTAGGGGCGAGTGTTCATCCTGCGTGCGGTGATGAAGAAGCTTTCGGGCAGAATTTGTTTGTCGATGATGACTGTGGCTCCGGCGGCGCGAAGTTGCTCGATGGCTTTCATGAAGGCGGCGCGAGTCTCGGGAACGACACCTCCGTTGAGCGGAGGGGCGTCGGGGTCGGTGCCGTAGACGGTGGGCGAGCCTTCGAGGACGAACCAGGGAACTCCGAAGCGCTTGCCCTTGAGGGCATCCTTTTTGAGGTAAGCGGTGTAGGGGGCGCGTTGGGCCTTGGATGTGCTGCCTTTGGTCCATGGATCGAGCGGGTCATCACCCTGCATGACCTCGAGAGCGGTGGCCGCGGTGGCGACATTGCGTGCCAGCGGGCCGGTGTTGTCGCGGAGCCAGTCGAGCGGGTGGATGCCCGCGATGCTGGTGAGGCCGCGCGTGGGAAGGATGCCAACGAGGCTGTTGTTAGCGGCGGGCTGGCGGATGGAGTTGGCGGTGTCGGTTCCGGTGCCGAAGACGGCGAAGTTGGCGGCGACGGCGGTTGCTGTGCCGCCCGAAGAACCACCGGGGGAGAAGCGAACGCCGTAGGCGTCGCCGGTGCGGCCGCCTGCGGTGCTGATGTTGGTATCGCTGGCGGCGAAGTCGGGCATGTTGGTCTGGCCGAGAAGAACGGCTCCGGCGCCGCGCAGGCGGGCGACGACGAGGGCATCGCGAGGGGAGACGAGTTGTTTGCCGGGTATGGTGTAGCCCTTCCATCCGGCGCTGGTGACCCAGCCGTTGACGCTGGTATTGGCTTTGATGAGGATGGGCACTCCCCAGAGTGTGCCGTGCGCTGTGCGTGGGGAGGCGGCGTCTTCTTCGGCTGCGCGGCGAAGGGCGGCTTTGGCGTCGACGTAGAGAAGGGCTTTGTAGGTGCCGTCATAGCGATCGATGCGGTCGAGATACCACTGTGTGACCTGCACGATGGTGTAGCGACGCTGGGCGTAGAGGCGCTGGAGGCCTGAGATATCGACCTCCATGAGATCGCGGTCGATGGTGGCTGGCTGAGGAGGCTGGGCCAGTGACGTTCCCACTGCGATGACGGCGATGATAAGGGCCAGACATGCTGAAGTGTAGCGACGCATTCGATGTTCCCCTCGATAGCTGTGATTTGAATCAGCGTATCAGCAGATGCTAGGATGAGTAACTACTCATTTATAGGGAAAGATATATGGCGCGTCCAAAGAGCGAAGATAAGCGTAAGGCGATTCTGGCTGCAGCGGTGCAGGTGTTCGCGGAGAACGGACTCTCGACGGCCACGTTGGCGGTGTCGCGGGCGGCAGGGGTGGCCGAGGGAACGTTGTTTACGTACTTCGCGACGAAGGATGAGTTGTTGAACGCGGTTTATCGCGAGATCAAACAGGAACTTGCGGTGGTGATGATGTCGGGATTTCCGCGGAAGAAGAGCGTACGGATGCGGCTGAAGCATGTGTGGGATTGTTTTGTGGGTTGGGGGGTAGCCAATCCGGCGAAACGCAGGGTGTTGGCGATGCTGGAGGTTTCCAGCGTGCTGACGACGGAGTCGAAGGTCGCGGGAGCGGCGCCGTTTGCGGAGATTAAGCCGATGGCGCAGGAGGCGATCGGCCAGGGAATCGTGAGTCGAGGGATGCCGGAGGAGCTGATTGGAGGGACGATGCAGGCCTTGGCGGCGATGACGATGGACCTGATGGCGGCGAAGAAAAAGACGGCGGAGATATTTCGGGAGAAGGGGTTTGAGGTTCTGTGGGCCGGGATTACAAAGAAGGGGTGAATTTTTGTGAATCTTAATGAGTGAGTGCGCACTCATAATAATTAGAGGATCAACATGGCCAAGTGGACAGCAGCGGATATACCGACGCAGGCAGGTAAGACGGCAGTTGTAACGGGAGCAAATAGCGGAATTGGATGGCATACGGCTCTGGAACTGGCTCGTGCAGGCGGCGAGGTGATTCTGGCGGCTCGGACGGAGGCCAAGGGGCAGGACGCGGTAGGGCGGATTCGAAGACTGCTTCCTCAGGCGAAGGTGCGCTTTGAAATACTTGACCTGGCAAGCCTGCGGTCGGTGCGGTCATTTGCGCGGCGTGTGGGCGGCGAGGGAAAGGTGGACCTGCTCGTCAATAATGCAGGTGTAATGCGGCTGCCGACACGAGAGCTGACGGAGGATGGATTCGAGAGACAGATGGGAACGAATTTTCTAGGGCCGTTCGCGCTTACGGTGTTGCTGATTCCTGCGCTGCGGCGGTCGGCTGCGCCGCGGGTGACGACGGTTTCGAGTGGCGCGGCCAACATGGGAATGAAGCGGATCAACTTTGAGGATATGCAATGGGACAAATCGTATGGGCCGTGGAAGGCATACTGCCAGTCGAAGCTGGCAGACCTGATGTTGATGCTCGAGCTGGCGAGGCGAAGTGCTGCTGAGGGCGGATGGCTGGTGAGCAATGCGGCGCATCCTGGGTATGCGCGGACGAATTTGCAGACGAGTGGACCGGGGCGGGAGCTTAATGCTGTGGAGAGATTTCTTACACCGTTTATGTCGCACGATGCTGCGCATGGAGCGCTGCCAACGCTGCGTGCGGCTACGGCGGCGGATGCGGGGGCGCGTAGCTACTATGCGCCGGACCGCATGTTTCAGTTGAAGGGAGATCCGGTGCCGATATCGTTGCCGAAGCCGGCACGCGATGAGGCGGCGGCGCGGCGGTTGTGGGATGTTGCTGAGCAGTTGACCGGGGCGGGGTGGGCCGAATAATCGGTTTCGTCGGTTCAGCCGGCATTGTATGAAAATAGATGTATGACTTCGGTACGGATGGACAAGTGGCTTTGGGCCGCGAGATTTTTCAAGACGCGGGCGTTGTCGGCGCGGGCTTGTGAGCTTGGGAGAATTTCGTCGAATCAGCAGTCGGCGAAGGCTTCGCGGGATGTTCGAGTCGGCGATCTTTTGCAGGTGAAGAACGACGGCGGGGAGTTTCAAGTGGAGGTTGTGCTGCTCAGCGAGGTTCGTGGACCGGCGGCGGTTGCGCAGACACTGTACCGCGAGACGGAGGCCAGTAAGGTAGCTCGGCTGAAGGCGGCAGAGGAGCGTAAGGCGACGGCGGAGTTCGAGTCGTTGCCTGCGGGAAGACCTACGAAGCGCGACCGCAGGGAGATCAATCGGTTTCGCGGACGGCGATGAAAATCAGACGACACCAAGCTGTTTCATCAAACGACTGCGTTCCTGGGCCAGCACCGTGTCTACCGGGCCTTGTTCCATGACGTGTCCCTCTGCCATGCGCACGACCTCTGCACCCAGCAGGTAGCACTCGCCTATATCGTGCGACACCGATAGCACGGGAATCTTCCATCGTGCGAGCCAGTCTCGCAGGGTTATCGCAAGCTCGTCTCGCAGTAGACCATCCAGTCCGGCGAAGGGTTCATCGAGCAATAGCAACGCTTTGTCCACGCCGTCGTAGGTCGCTGCGGCTGCCACGGCTCGTGCCACCGACACTCGCTGGCGCTCTCCTCCGCTAAGTTCCTTGGTTCCCCGGTCGGCGAGCGTCGTCAATCGCATCAGTGCCAATACCTCGTCCAATACCTGTCGCTCATCTTCCGGATGCGACCGCCATGCCATGCCATAGGCGACATTCTCCCGCACGCTCCGATGCCGAAAGAGTCGTGCTGTCTGTGCGGCGCTGCGTACCGGTCTAAGATAGGCGGGAACGAAGATGCGCTCTGCCGTGCTCACGAGCACATGCTCGATCGAACCATAAATCACGTGTCCAGCATCGGGTCGCACGAAGCCGGCGATCGTCCTCAGCACGGTCGTTTTGCCGCTGCCGGAAGGTCCGAAGAGTACTGTCCAGGGCTGTGTCAGAGCAAAGCTTACGTCGAGTGAGACTGTCCCCACGCGATGCTGCATCTTGATTGTCAGCAGGCTATCGAACAACGTCGGCCTGCCTTTCGTCTGTCTTCCGCAGGCTAGGCACAAGATAGATCACGAGGAGAGCTGCCATCGAGATAACAAGCAAGACAAGTGCTGTGCGATTCGCTGCTGCGTAGTTTCCATCCTGAACCAGATCGTAGAGGGAGATCGACAGCGTCCGTGTCGTTCCTGGGATGTTGCCGCCCAGCATCAATACCACACCGAATTCTCCAACTGTGTGCGTGAACGCCAGCACAGCGCTGGTGAGCAGGGAAGCACGCGCCATCGGCAGCACTACGCTTCGGAAGGTACGCCAA
This sequence comes from Edaphobacter sp., assembly GCA_035317185.1. Taxonomy (GTDB): domain Bacteria; phylum Acidobacteriota; class Terriglobia; order Terriglobales; family Acidobacteriaceae; genus Edaphobacter. The sequence goes on along the minus strand of DATHHN010000037.1, from coordinate 13,663 downwards.
GGTGATGCTCCCAGTCCCTCTGCTGCTTCGACATACTCGCGATCCACCGCACCAAACCCAGCTACCAGCGGCTGCACCGCGAATGGCAGACTATAAAGCACGGAGCCAACCAGCAATCCCGAAAAGCTGAACGCCAGAGGATGTCCGAACACACGCATGAGCAGTCGTCCCGGAGCCGTCAGTGGACCCATCGCCACCAGCAGATAAAATCCCAACACAGTTGGCGGCAGCACCAGCGGCAGAGCAACGACGGCCTGCACGAACGCTCGACCTGGCCCACGCCCTGAAGCGATCCACCATGCCAGAGGCACGGCAATCACCAGCAGAATCGCCGTCGTACTTCCAGCCAGCCGCAGCGTCAACCAAAGCGCCTCAAGATCCATGAAGAACAGCGTAACGCAGCAGCGGTTTGGATGGGCAGCAGACAGAAGAAGTGCCTTGTAACACGTGGTACTCTTCTTGCTTCTAAAGTGGTTGCTATCGGGCTGTTTTTTGTCTCACCTGAAACTATGCTTTCCGCATTGGGAGGGGTGAATGCGTCTCGGTATGTTCTTCTTTGCGCTTATGAGTGCGGCATCGTCTGTCGTGTCTGGACAGGTGAAGGTCGGAGATCTTGCCAAGCCACCGGCAGACGCGCAGCAAATAACGATCCTATCGACGGCCGGCGTCCATGGCCATTCCGCTCGATGGGCTGGTCCCGGTGGCATGCGTTTCGGACGCGAAAGCCTCCTTCTTCGGGGACAGGTTTTCGAGTCTGACAGCAGCGCTCGTCTCGGGTCGGATGGGATGATCGAACATCTCACGATCCGCGGCTTTACACCCCAGGGCGACTCGGCAGAGACATTCGATATCAAGAACGGTATAGCGAGCTGGAAAAGTCCTGTCGACGCCGGATCCGCAAAGTATCAACATGCCGCGATGTATAACCCTTTCGGCGGCCCATTGGAGCCCTCTGCAGTTTTGTTCGAAGCTCTCATTGCGGCGCCCGGAAGGTCACTCCCGATGCTGCCAGGTGGACTGGCGCATGCGGAACCCTTGACCACGCTTACGGTGGGGAGTGGCGCAAAGTCGATGACGATTCAGGCCTATGCGGTCACGGGTATATTCAACACGCCTTATCCCGTATGGATGGATTCGCAAGGCAGATTTTTTGCTGTGGATCAGGGGCTGACGTGGATCCGTACAGGGTATGAAGATTACCAGCCGCAGTTGGATAAAGCGCAGGATGACGCTTTGGCCAGGGGCTCGGCGGCGATCGTCAAGAGTTTGCTGCAGGTGCCATCGGGTCCGGTGGCATTTACCCACGTCAAGAGCTTCCTCGACGGTGCGCGGTTCGTCGAAGACCAGACCGTGGTGGTTGATCACGGAGTCATTACTCAGGTTGGAGCGTCAGCCACGACGGCGACACCAGCTAACGCAAAGGTCGTCGATGGGACGGGCAAGACACTGGTCCCCGGGCTTTGGGATGCGCACCAGCATGTAGCCGACGATTTCAGCGGTCCCATGCTGTTGTCGATGGGAATCACCTCAGTGCGCGATCCGGGCAACAATAACGCGTTAACTTTGGCGCGAGCCGCTCGCAGGGCAAAGGGTGAGCTTCTGCTTCCTCACGTTTATCCGTCCGTACTGATCGACGGGAAGGGGCCGAATACTGCGCAGTTGGGAAGCGTAGCTACGTCGCAGGACGAAGCAATCGCAATCGTACGCAAAGCAAAGGCCGATGGCTTCGTTGGGATCAAGTTCTATGGCACTTTTAATCCGGCCTGGGTAAGCGCAACGGCGGCGGAGGCCCATCGGCTTGGTTTGCATGTGCATGGGCACATTCCAGCCGGAATGCGCACGATGGATGCGATCAACGACGGCTATGACGAGATTACTCATATCTATTTCGTGATGATGCAGGCGATGCCCGACTCCGTTGTGTCCAAGTCGAACGGTATTGCTCGGATGGAGGGTCCGGGCCGATACGCGAAAGATGTTGATCTAAACGCAGACCCGATGAAGTCACTGATTGCGACGATGGCCCAACGAAAGATTGCTTCCGATCCAACTCTGGTTGTGGTCGAAAGCCTATTGGTTCCTGACAACGGCGATCTGTCGGCAGCCTACGCGCCGTATGTTGGAACTCTGCCGCCTGCCGTGGAACGCGGCTTCCGCCAAGGTGGCCTGGTTGTACCGCCGGACCTTACGCGGGCAGACTATCGAGCCAGTTTCGCCAGGCTCTCCGAGCTTGTCGAGGCGATGCACAAAGCTGGTGTTCCCATCGTGGCAGGTACGGACGGCTCGGGACTTGAGCTTGTGCGCGAATTGGAGCTTTACGTGAAGGCGGGTTTCACGCCTGCCGAAGCTTTGGCCAGTGCTACGATTGTTCCCGCTCATCTGGTGGGAGCCGATGACAAGACCGGATCGATTGCAGTGGGTAAGAATGCCGATCTTGTTCTCATCGATGGTGATCCTTCCAAGCACATTGGCGATCTGCGCCAAACTCGCGTGGTCCTGATGGACGGAAAAATGATGGACGCTGACGCTCTGCGATCTGCCAGCGGTTTTTCAGGCAGGCCAAAAGCCGGGAATTGACCAGCGAGCAATTCGATCCTGAGTGCTGGCGGCGGCGGTTCAATACGAGATGTGCCATCGTACATCCAGCCAATTGCAGCGCCAATTAAATTCCACACAGAAACTCCCTGGTCTCGCTTACCATGCAACTTGTCTATCAATTCCCCGGTCTAAGCCGAATGCGATACCAGGGTCCAAAAGGATTGGGAAAAAGAAGAGCCATGACAGAAACATCATTCCGTCGTTTATTGTTGCGCTTTGCATTTGTTCCAATCCTGTCCCTTTGTGCTTTCCTCGCCATCCTTGGCATCCAGCTTCGCCGTATCGCGGAGCGGAGATTTCAAGCCGCGCAGGCCACATCCGTCCTGCTTCAAAGCAGTCGATTGTTGAAGAGCATGATCGACGAAGAGACGGGAGTTCGCGGTTATATTGCCGCCCGCGATCCGCTCTTTCTCCAGCCGTATAACGAGGCTTCGGGTCGCTTTGTTGGAGAGCTTAAAGACTTATCGGCACTGAGACCGGGCACGGCATCGTTATCAAGAAAAATTGATACCGTAACGGCCAGCTTCAAAAACTTTGATGCGATCAATCACGCACTATTAAACGGAGACCTTTCAAACGACACCATCGTTGATCTGTTGAAGCAGCAAAAACAGGCCATGGACACACTGCGGGTCGAGCTCGGCGATCTTATGGCCGAACAGGACAAGGTTCGCGAGTCGGGCCGCAAAGAGATCACAGCGCTACTTAATACGTTACCCGTGCTCGGCATCGGCGGAGGAGCGTTCATTGCTCTTCTTCTTATCTGGCACGGCATCGCTCTCTATCGGGAGATTACGCATGCGTTCAGTCAGCAGTTGAATGAAAGCGAGATTCAGCGAGACTCCTTGCAGATAACGCTGCACAGTATCGGGGATGCCGTCATCGTATGCGACAGCGCCGGATGCATTACTTTGATGAATCCAACCGCGGAAGAACTGACGGGATGGAAGAATGCGGAGGCCATCGGAGAGCCTTTGGATAAAGTCTTCCGCATCATCAACGAATACTCGCGCGAGCTGGTGGAAAGCCCAGTGGCCAAGGTGCTTCGCCACGGCCAGGTTGTCGGTCTCGCCAACCACACGCTGCTTATTCGCCGGGACGGATCGGAGACTTCGATTGACGATAGCGGTGCGCCCGTCCGCGACAGGGAAGAAGCAATTGTCGGTGTCGTTCTCGTCTTTCGAGACATTGAAGAGAGACGCAAGGCCGAGCGCGAGCTGGCCTTGCGTACCGCCGAGCTGGAGTCCATGCTCTTCCACTCACCCGCAGGTTTTGCATCCTTCGATCACGAGCATCGCTTCCTTCGAGTGAATAATGCCTTCGCCAACTTCAACGGCATCGATGCCAAAGATCACGTCGGCAAAACTCTCTACGATATTCTTCCGGAAAGTGCCTCCGTTGTTCAGTCGATCATCGACTATGTCTTCAACCAGCGGACTGCGGTGCAACAGGAGCTGATTGTGCAGACCGTGGCGGAGCCCGGCGTCGATCATCAATTGTTGACGTGTTTTTATCCTGTACTCACAGAGCAGCGCGAGGATCCTGTGTCTGTCGGCGCTATCGTTCTCGATACAACGGACCGCTGGCGAGCCCATGTATCTCTTGTGCAGTCCGAAAAGCTGGTCGCGGTCGGCCGTCTTGCCGCTTCTATTGCACACGAGATGAACAATCCGCTGGCGAGCGTGATGAACCTGCTCTATCTCATCGCCCAGGACGACACCATTCACGGCGAGACGAGGGAGTATGTCGACAGGGCCAACATCGAGCTTGCGCGTGCCTCGAAGATCGCCACCCAGACTCTTCGGTTTGCCAAGCGATCGACGGCTCCGTCTTCCGTCGATATGGATGAGGTAGCAAGCGCTGTTCTGCTCCTCTTCAATGGACGCATCACCCTTAATCAGACTGACATCATCAAACGAATCCGTGGGACACCACGCTTCTTTGGCCATGCCAACGAGATGATGCAAATGTTGACGAATCTCGTCGGCAATGCGCTTGATGCCATGCGTCCTTATGGGCGGATGGTCGTCTCGATTCAGCCGGCACAAAATCCCATAACGGATGAGAGAGGTATTGCGATCACCGTCGCGGACTCCGGTTCAGGAATTCCCGAGACATCCCTCGGCAAAATCTGGGAGCCATTCTTCACGACAAAGCAAGACACAGGAACCGGTCTAGGCCTATGGCTGGTGGATGAGATGGTGAAGAAGAATGGTGGAACGATACGGTTCCGCACGTCTACGAAGCAGCCTTGCCAGGGAACAACCTTCCGCATCTTCCTGCCTGACAGGGGAGAGCAACCTGCGTTTGCTCAGTAAGTGCTGATTTCAGTCGAGGATTGACTGCCGCTCTTACCTTTGGACTTGCAGCGGGAGAGTCAATCGCCCGGACCACAATCTCTTCGGAGATTCTCTCTACTTCACAGTTCCCAGGCCATGTTTCGCGAGGTTTTCCTGGACTGCCGAAGTCAGCAGCCAATCCAGAAATGCACGTGCCTCGGCCTTCCGCTCCGACTTTGCCATCACGACGGCATATTGCAAAATCTCCGGGTACAGATTCGTCGGCACGAGCACAAACGTCCCTACATCCAGGAAGTGGGGCGAACTTGCCGTAGTCAGTGAGATCAACCCGAGCTGCGCGTTCCCCGATTCCACAAACTGCGCAGTCTGCGCGATATTCTCCGCCACGACGAAATGAGGCGATACTTTGTCGTAGATATTCAGCTTTCGCAGCGCCGACGCCGCTGCCCGTCCATAAGGAGCGTGAAGCTCATTGGCAATCGCAATCGACTTCACCTGAGGGTCCGTCAGCTTCTCCATACTAATGGGCTGCAGCGGGGAGTCCTTACGTGCCCACAGTACAAGCGTGCCTTTGGCATATTGCGTCGGAGCCTTTGCATCCGCGAGCCCGGCTGCCACAACTTTCTCCGGGAAGGTGAAATCAGCCCCCAGGAACAGATCCATCGGCGCGCCGTTGATAATCTGCTCGGCCAGCATCGACGATGAGCCGAGGCTCACCACCAGCTTTACTCCCGTGGCCTTCTCGTAGGCGTCCTTGAGTGCCGGCATCACTGGCTGCAGATCGGCCGCAGCCGCAACGTGCAGCTCCTTCTGCTGTCCCAATGCCTGCGATCCGCTCAAAAATCCAAAGAAAATCGTACTTAGGCATATAAGAGCGGCCCAGAGCTTTGGCTCACTCCATCGTTTACGGTAGGCTAGCAGTACCCATGAAAGTCGCGACACATCAACTCCGATGCACAGAATGCGGTACCAGGATAGCTGGCAGTGCCGTCAATAGTATCTTTCGCTGCCCCGAATGCAACGGTCTCTACGACGTTATTTATCCCTGGTCCTCCATTCCTAACGGAGATACTCCCGCCTCCGACAGCAACCTGCCTAACACCAGCGCCCTCCGCTGGCTCTGGCAGGAGCGCCGCACCTCCACCATGCCCATCGACCAGTCCGGCGTGTGGCGCTTCCGCGACCTCCTTCCCATCGTCGACAACGTCGAAAATGTAGTCACCCTCCGCGAGGGCAACACTCCTCTGTACGACCTTCCTCGCTGCGCCAAGATCGCCGGCATCGACTGGCTGCTCGCCAAGCATCAGGGCATGAACCCCACCGGCTCCTTCAAGGACACCGGCATGACCGCCGCCCTTTCGGTTGCCGCCGAGCGGAAGTTCGAGTGGGTTGCCTGCGCCTCGACAGGGAACACCTCCGCCGCGATGGCTGCCTATGCCGCCCGCGCCGGTCTGCGCAGCATCGTGTTTATCCCCGAAGGCAAGATCGCCTGGGGCAAGCTGTCACAATCGATGGATTATGGTGCGCTCACCATCCAGCTTAAGACTGACTTCGACGGCTGCGTCCGCATCCTCACCGACCTCGTCACCCGTTTTCCTATCTATCTGCTCAACTCGGTTAACCCTTATCGTCTTGAAGGCCAGAAGACCCCGGCCATCGAGCTTCTGGAACAGCTCGAGTGGCAGGTGCCCGAGCACATCATCGTTCCCGGCGGGAACCTCGCTAACGGCTCAGCACTGGCCAAGGGCTTCACCGAGATGCACCACCTCGGCCTGATCCCGCGCATCCCGAAGATCAGCATCATTCAGGCCGAAGGCGCCAATCCGCTTTATCGCAGCCTGCAGGAGAACGGCGGAGAAGAGCTGATCCCCGTAAAGGCCAACACCCGCGCCACCGCCATTCGCATCGGCAACCCAGCCTCGTGGCGCAAGGCCCTCCGCGCCCTCCGCACCACCGGCGGCTGGTGCGAGCAGGCCTCCGAGCAGGAGATCGCACTCGCCAAGGCTCAGATCGGCGCCGAAGGCGTAGGCTGCGAGCCCGCATCCGCCGTTACCCTCGCCGGACTGAAGAAGCTCGTCGCCCAGGGCAAGATCACACGCGAGGAGCGCGTCGTCCTCATCCTTACCGGCCACACCCTCAAGGACTCGGACTACACCATCAACTATCACCGTAACGAGCTTTTCACCGATGCCGAGAACGCTGCGATCTCGGCCGCAGATCAGCCGCTGCACGCCGCTCTGCGCAAGCCACCCATCGTCCTCGAACCCGAGTCTGACGCTGTCCTCCATGTCCTTGAGTCCCACATGAAGCTGACCCAACCTGCATGACCGACGTCAAGCCGTTCCATCTGAAACTTCCCGCCACCTCCGCCAATCTCGGCCCTGGCTTCGACGCCCTGGGCCTTGCGATGGCGCTGTACCTCACCATCGACGCCACACCGGCAGCAGCATTCCGAATCGAGGCCACAGGACGCAACGCCGATCTCTGCGCCGCGCTCGATAACAACCTGATCCTGTCCACTTACACCAGCGTCCTGTCCGTTGCCGACCGACCCGCTACACCACTTTTTTTACAGCTTCACAACGAGATTCCCCTCGGAATGGGCTGCGGTTCCAGCGCCTCCGCTCTGCTGGCCGGGGTCCTGCTAGCCAACCACTTCGGCAATTTAAACTGGACAAACCAGGAAATCCTCGAAGAGGCCTGCCGTCGAGAAGGCCATCCCGACAACGTAGCTGCATGTTTTCTGGGCGGAATGACCGCATCTGCGATGTCTAAAGACACTGTAATTACAGCGACATATGGCATAAATATAAACTGGCGGTTGTTCCTTGCATTGCCCTCTGCCAGCCTCGCTACCGAGAAGGCCCGAGCCCTACTCCCCGCCACATACTCCCGCGCCGACGCCGTAGCCAACGTCCAGAACACCGCTCTGCTCGTCTCCGCCTTCGCCCTCAATCGTGGTGATCTTCTGCGAACTGCCATGCAGGATCGCCTCCACCAGCCATATCGCATGGAAGCCTGCCCACTCCTGCCTAAACTCCTTCCACTAACGGCCAACCCTGCTGTTCTGGGCGTGGCCCTCAGCGGAGCAGGCCCATCGGTCCTGATCATCGCCGATCCAGCTTCTGCCGCTTCCGTCCCCAACCTGATTCGTCAGGCGGCAACGGACCCTTCCCTTGAAATCATCGAAACCACTATCGCCCTGCCGACCGTTCTGGCCTGATAAGGGAATAGATATAGAAGAGCTAATCAGGTAACTTCTCCACAAGTTACCTAAGATTTCTTTACGTTTTGCCCTTTCCTCCGTAACTTAGCGGAGTGGGCAGTTCTGGGGAGGGCTGCTACGCCGCCCGTTGACCTCTTTTCCAAGAGGTCCGGGCGTTTACCTTTTAAGCCCCTGATTTACACGTTTGAATCCCTACTTTCCCCCCAGCATCTATTATTCTGTAGACGCGCTGCAAAACGGAGAGTTCGAAGCAGGGCATCTGGAGGAAAGTAAATGGCAGGTCAGTTCGTCACCGAAGTAAACGATGCAAACTTTGAAAAGGATGTACTCCAGTCGGATCAGCCCGTCCTGGTAGATTTCTGGGCTGCCTGGTGCGGTCCCTGTAGAGCGCTTGCGCCCGTTGTCGATGAAGTCGCGAGCCACTATCAGGGCAAGCTCAAGGTTATGAAGATGGACGTAGACGCGAACACCGCGACTCCGATGCGTTATGGCATCCGCGGCATCCCCGCGCTTCTTCTTTTCAAAGGCGGCAAGGTGGCCGAGCAGATCGTAGGCTTTGTCCCCAAGGACACCATCGATAAGTCGATCATCAAAGTTCTCGCGTAAGCATTCTCATTACGCAGCAAAGGCCCGGCGATCACGAATCGCCGGGCTTTCTGTTTTTTCGCTCTTCACCGGACCTGCCCGATTCGCCTTCCATGTATGCCTATAAATAGCCTTCGCACCTCTCCCCTTGACAGCTTAGGAGAGATTCCATTATTGTCCTAATCAACTTAGGAGAGCGCATGTCTGACCAGGCTCAGCTTCTTCCCGGAACTCTCGATCTTCTTATTTTGAAGGCGGTCTCGCTCGGACCGCTGCATGGCTACGGCATCCTTTTGCGTATCGGGCAAATTACTGATCAGGCATTGCTTATTGAGCAGGGAGCGCTCTATCCGGCATTGTTTCGCCTGGTTCGGCAAGACCTTCTGACGGCAAGCTGGGGCACGTCAGAAAACAATCGCCGCGCCAAGTTCTACGAGTTTACGACTGCGGGCCGCGAGCGTTTGCGCGAGGAAGCAAAAGGCTGGAATCGCCTCGCCGTTGCTATAGCCGCCGCACTCGCCGCACAACCGGAGGAGATATGAAATTGTTCGCCTGGTTTCGCTCACTCACTTTCCCCTTTCATCGCTCACAGATTGACGGCGAGATGGATGAGGAGCTTCGCTCGCACATCCAACACCGTGCCGACGATCTCGAGCGTTCCGGTCTCTCCCGTGCAAAAGCGGAACGACGCGCGCGTGTGGAGTTCGGCAGTTACGAGCGATTCAAAGTAGAGAGCCACGAAGCAGCAGGCGGAAGTTTCATCGAAATCCTCTTGCAGGACGTACGTTTCGGCCTCCGCATGCTGCGTAAATCTCCCGGTTACACCGCTATCGCCGTGGTAACGCTGGCTCTGGGGATCGGTGCAAACGCCGTAGTCTTCAGCGTATTGAATGCGCTCATTCTGCGGCCGGTCAACGTGCCGCACGCGCAGAATCTGTATACGTTCGAGCGTGGGGAGGATCTTTCTGCGCAACACTCCTATCCTGATTATCTCGACCTGCGCGACCGAAACCACAGCTTCGACAGTGTTGTGGCGTACACCATGACTCGCGCGGGCCTGGACACAGGCGGGAAAGCTTCTGGCACCTGGCTCTACGAGGCGAGCGGAAACTATTTTGACGCATTGGGAATCCAGCCGTATCTTGGCCGCTTCTTCCATAGTTCCGATGAGCACGGCCCGAACAGCAGCCCTTACATCGTGCTCAGCTATGCCTACTGGAAGAGCCACTTCAACGGCGATCCCAACGTCATTGGACGCGCAGTGCAGCTGAACAAATTCCCCTACACGATCCTCGGCGTAGCGCCGCCGAAGTTCCGTGGCATCGAACTGTTTTTTTCTCCCGATTATTGGGTGCCTCTCGTGAATCAGGAACAGGTCGAGGGCTGGAACAGCTTGAATTCACGCTCGGCCCGTGGCATATGGGTGGTTGGCCGTGTGAAAGACGAAGTTACCCCCGCTCAGGCTACTGCCGATCTGAACTCGGTCGCCGCATACCTGGCTAAGAGCTATCCCAAAGAAGACGAACACATAAGTTTTATACTCACACGCCCAGGACTGATGGGTGACGCGCTCGGTCGTCCTATAAGAGCGTTTCTCACGGGGTTGATGGCGCTGGCAGGTCTGATCCTGTTGGGCGCCTGTGCCAACCTCGGCAGCCTGTCCGCTGCCCGCGCCGCAGACCGCTCCAGAGAGATCGCTTTGCGACTGGCACTCGGTTCGAGCCGTACTCGCATTCTGCGACAACTGCTGACAGAGGCAGTTCTGGTCTCGTGATAGGAGGCACCGCTGGTCTGCTGGGAGGTGTGGTGTTATTGCACTGGCTTAGCGTATGGCAGCCAGTATCAAGCTTCCCATCTACTCTCATCGTAAATCCTGACGTAAAGGTTTATGCAGTCGCTCTGCTGCTGATGCTCGCGAGCGGATTCCTCTTTGGCATCGTGCCCGTGAAACAGGTGCTCCGTGCCGATCCCTGGCAGTCCATCAAAACAGGCCTAACTGGTGCAAATGGCCGTCGCCTGACTATCCGTGACCTGTTGCTCGTCCTCCAAATAGCAATCTGCGCCGTGCTCGTCACCTCTTCATTGGTGGCGGTAAGGGGATTGGCGCGTTCCATGCATAGCAACTTCGGCTTTCTGCCGCAGAACGGAATGCTGGTGGACACAGATCTGGATATGGCTGGATACAGAGGCGAGCGGGTATCTGAGATGCAACAGCGCTTGCTCGATGCACTCAAAACAATCCCCGGCGCCACAGCTGTTGGACTGACCGATCGGATTGTTCTGGGCGTAGCTTGGAACAGTTCCGATGTCTTCAAAGACACCACAACCGACCTGAAAATCTCGAACGCCGCTGCGGATGCACTGAGGTTCGGAATATCTCCCGACTACTTCCGTGCGGCTGGAACAAGTCTGCTGGCAGGCAGGGTCTTTACCATTCATGACGATAAAAACGCTCCGCGTGTAGCAGTCGTGAATCCCGAGCTCGCGCGCAGGCTCTTCGATTCGCCGACAGACGCTGTGGGCAGATATTTTAAACTCGACGATGGGACTCGCATCCAGGTAGTAGGCATTGTCGAAGACGGAAAATACAAGACGCTCGCGGAGCCACCTCAACCAGCAATGTTTTTGCCGATCCTTCAGTCGCCATCCAGTGCGACATGGTTGGTTGTGCGCTCGAACGGCGATTCGCAGCAGATGGCATCGGCAATAGATAGCAGATTGCGAGAACTTGACCCCAGTCTGCCCTTCACTATGAGGACATGGAATAAAGAGCTCGATAGCGCCCTTTTTGTTTCTCGCGTAGCGACGGTATCGCTTGGAGTGCTCGGCGGCCTGGGCGCGATGCTCGCGATAACGGGAATCTTCGGCATGGCCTCATACTCGGTGAGCAAACGCCTTCGCGAGCTGGGAATTCGCATCGCTCTTGGCGCGCAACGCAGGGAAGTGTTGCACGCGGCGTTAGGAAGGGCTGTACGCCTGTTAGCTGTGGGTTCTATCGTGGGCCTGCTTCTTGGCATCGCGGCAACGCGTGTACTGTCCTTCATCGTGTATCAGGCAACACCTCGCGATCCTCTGGTACTTACCGGCGTAGTCCTCACGATGCTTCTGCTGGGACTGTTGGCCACCTGGATTCCAGCACGCCGCGCTCTGAAGGGAGATCCGTTGGCATTGCTGCGCGAAGAGTAATCGGAACGGCACACGCTGAGAAATGCGTCGATATTCAATGCGTAGGGCGAAACCCGCGCATCTCTAACCGGATAGTAGTAGTGTCTCTTCCCCCTGCACAGCCATTACACTGGCAATGATGCTTGAGTGGATGCTCTTCCGTATCGTGATGGTGGCCTTCTTCATTCTGGCCAGCAGCTTCTTCGTCGCCGCCGAGTTCGCGCTCGTCAGCGTTCGCGAGACACGCATCCAGCAGCTGATCGCTCTGGGCCGTCCCGGCGCTCGCACTGCTCTTCAACTCAAGCACTCTATCGATGAGTTTCTTCCCGCCGTTCAACTCGGCGTCACTGTAGCCGGTCTCGCGCTAGGCTGGGTTGGCGAACCGGCCGTGGCCGACACCATTCTCACGCTCGCAGCACATTGGCTCCGTGTACTCCCGCCACATGCCACCATTTACGCGCACACCATCGCGGTAATCATCGCCTTCTCGCTGATCACCTACTTCGAGGTTCTCCTCGGCGAGCTCGTTCCCAAGTCGCTCGCTCTGCAACGAGCCGAACGCATCGCCCTAGCCGTCGCCGGGCCCATGGACGTCTTCATCCGCATCACCCGCCCCATCGTCAAGCTGATGAACGTCTCCGCGGCTCTTGTGCTCAAGCTCTTCCGCGCGCCACTGCGCGGCGAAGGCGCCGTTCACTCGCCCGAAGAACTCAAGCTTATCGCCACCGCTACCCGCCGCATGGGTCTTCTTCCCGTATTTCAGGAAGAGATCATCCACCGCGCCATCGAGCTCAACCACGTCGTCGTCCGCGAGATCATGACGCCGCGAGGCAAGATCTTCTCCCTGCCCGCCGATCTCTCCATCGAGCAGGCCAGTGCCCGCATCGTCGAGGAGCAGCACTCCCGCGTCCCGGTCTACGATCCCGCCCACGGCCCCGAAAACATCATCGGTATCGTCTACTCCAAAGACATCTCCCGCCTCATGCACTTCCGCAGCGTAGCCTACGGCTTCGGCGGCAAGGCCGAGTCCAGCCTCACCCTGCGCCAGGTCATGCGCGAGATCACCGTAGTCCCCGAGACCAAGCTCGCCATTGAGCTCCTGCAGGAGTTCCAGGAGCGCCGCCGACATATCGCCATCGTCGTCGATGAGTTCGGATCGACAGTAGGCATTGTGACCGCCGAAGACCTTCTCGAGCAGATCGTCGGCGAGCTTGATGATGAGTTCGACATTGCCCGTCCCTCGCTCCTCAGCTCTACCGGCGTAACCTCCATCGACGGCAGTACGCCCTTGCGTGATCTCGGCACGCAGCTTCACTGGGCCTTTCCGCGCGAGCCCGGCATTGAGACCCTCGCCGGCTTCCTCCTCGCGCACCTCGGCCATATTCCCAGCATCGGCGAGAGCATCGAGTACGGTGGCCGGCGCTACACCGTCGCCGATATGTCTGGCCGCCGCATCAGCCGCGTCAATGTCACGACCATCACTCAGCCATCGGATCAGAATGCCATCGAAGCCGAGAGCAGGGAATCGAACTCATGAGCGCAGCGGGTCTCTGGAAGCCTCTTCGTCGCATCCTGGTGACGCTGCCCGTTTTATGGGTCGTCGTCTCGGTCGTCTTCCTGCTAATCCATCTCGTTCCCGGCGACCCCATCGTCCAGATGCTCGGCGAAGGCGCCACCGCCTCCGACATCGACGCCCTTCGACACTCCTACGGCCTCGACGCCCCGCTCGCCCAGCAGTACGCGCACTACTGGCACGGCATCCTTCACGCCGACCTCGGCCAGTCCCTCC
>DATHHN010000036.1:0-9683 GCA_035317185.1 Edaphobacter sp. | reverse complement strand
CCCACGGTCATCGAAGTCATCCGCACCCACCAGCCGCAAGACACCCCCATCACCCTCGAAGCCAAAATCGCCCGAGACGCCGACATCCTCGAACAACTCGGAGCCATCGGCATCACCCGCACCCTCGCCAAACTAGGCAGCGACACCCGCTTCCTCACCTTCACCGACGCCCTCCACGCCCTCAAAAAACAACTCGAAACCCTCCCCGCAAAACTCCACCTCGAAGCATCCAAGAATCTGGCGGCACCAAGGGTCGAACTCATGCGCAGCTTCATCCAATCTCTCGAGTCCGAAGGCGGTCAACACCTCTACTAGCCCACAGGAGCCCACATGCGATCTCTCTTCCTCCTCTCGATGATCCTCGCTCCAGCCATCGCCTCCGCCCAGCAACTCACCATCCTGCACAACGCCACCCTCATCGACGGAACCGGCTCCCCCGCCCGCGAACACGTCGACATCGCCATCCGCAACGGCCTCATCGAGAGCGTCGCAAGGACAATCCCCTCTGCGGGAGCAACTGTAGTCGACTGCACCGGCAAGACCATCATCCCCGGCCTCATCAGCGCCCACTCCCACGTAGGCATCCTCCTCAACAACGCCGACCCTTCAGCCACCGCCTACACCACCGAAAACGTCACCGCCGCCCTCAACCAGTACGAGCGTTACGGCGTCACCACCATCCTCAGCCTCGGCCTCAACCGCGACCTCGGCTACGACCTCCGCGCCCAGCAACGCTCCAACACCCTCGGCGGAGCCACCCTCTTCACCGCCGGCCGAGGCATCGGCGTCCCAGACGGCGCACCCCCGTTACTCGTAGCCGCCGACCAAATCTACCGTCCCGCCACGGAATCCGAAGCCCGCCAGAACGTCGACGAGCTAGCCGTCCGTCACGCCGACATCGTCAAGATCTGGGTCGATCCCCTCCACGGCAAAGTCCCCTCCATGGACCCCGCCATCTACGCTGCCATCATCGACCAGTCCCACCTGAAGCGCCTCCATGTGGCCGCACACGTCTACCTCCTCTCCGACGCCCGCCAGCTCGTCCAGGACGGCATCGACGTACTCGCCCACTCCGTCCGCGACCAGACCGTAGACAGCGCCTTCATCCAGTCCATGCTGCAACACCACACCTGGTACATCCCCACCCTAGCCCTCGACGAGGCCTTCTTCCTCTACGCCACCCACCCCGAGATCATGCAGTCCAACTTCTTCCGTCAGGCTGCCGGCCCGCAGCTTCTCGCCCGTTTCCAGGCCCCGGACTACGCCACGAAAACCCTGGCCGCCCCCCAGACAGCCCAATCGCAGCGCGACTCCGCCATCGCCCGCCAGAACCTCAAAGCCCTCTACGACAGCGGTGTCCAGATCGCCTTCGGCACCGACTCCGGCGCAGTCCCCGGCCGCATCCCCGGCTTCTCCGAGCATCGCGAGCTCGAAAACCTCGTCGCCGCTGGCTTCACCCCCCTTCAGGCCATTACCATCGCCACCGGGCAGACCGGCCAACTCCTTCACACCCTCGATCCCACCCTCTGCCTCGGCCTCATCGTCCCCGGATACTCCGCCGACCTCATCATCCTCACCGCCGATCCACTCACCGACATCAAGAACACCCGCCGCATCTCCGCCGTCTACCATCGCGGCCACGCCGTACCCAATCCAGCCCCACAAGATTAGGCACGCATAAACTAAAGACATGGACTTCACCCCATTCGACGAGCAGATGATGCGCCTCGCCATCGCCGAAGCTCTCGCAGCACAGGCAGCAGGCGAAGTCCCCGTAGGCGCCATCGTCGTTTACAACAACGAGATCATCGGTCATGGCCAGAACCGCGTCCTCCGCGACAGCGACCCCACCGCCCACGCCGAGATCGTAGCCCTCCGCCAGGCCGGCCTTTCGCTCGCCAACTATCGCCTCACCGGGTGCACCCTCTACGTCACCCTCGAACCCTGCGCCATGTGCGCCGGAGCAATCCTCCACGCTCGCATCGCCCGTCTCGTCTATGCCGCTGACGACCCCAAGGCCGGAGCCTGCGGTAGCGTCCTCTCCGTCATGAACCACCCGCAGCTCAACCACAAAGTCGAAGTAGCCCCCGGCGTCCTCGCCGAAGAGTGCGGCCCAATGCTCAGCAACTTTTTCCTGGCCCGCCGAGGAAAGAATCCTCTAAGCCTGCATCCTACGATCCAGGGAGACAACAATGGCGACGAAGAAGAAGTGGTCAGCGAAGGTTGATACCGATTCCACTCACCCCGACGAAGGTCTCTTCAACAAGACCGCATCGGCCATAGCCAAAGCCCTCGCCTCCAAAGACGTCTCGCCCAAGGGTCCCGCCTCCGGCATGCGCATGCTCAACTTCTACATCAACCGCGCCGGCAAAAACCTCCCGCAGGAGCGCAAGGACGAGCTGAAAAAAGCCAAGACCCTTCTCTCTGACATCATCGCAAAACAAAAAGACGACAAGCCTAAAGCCCCAAAAAAATCCGCTTCGAAAAAGCCACCGAAGAAGACCGCGAAGAAAGCCGCAAAGAAGGCAGCAAAGAAAGCCAGCGCAAAATAACCTGTCTCTCAGGAGCAGAAATGCCAGGTCGTCTCGTAGGCAAAGTCGCCATCATCACCGGCTCGTCGTCCGGCATAGGCCAATCCATCGCCATCCGTCTCGCCGGCGACGGCGCTGCCGTGGTCATCAACTATCGCGGCAATCCCGACGGTGCCAATACCACAAAGTCGCAGATCGAAGCCGCCGATGGCAAGGCCATCACGGTCCAGGCCGACGTCTCAAAACTCGCCGACACTCAGGTCCTCATCGACCAGACATATCAGCAGCTAGGCCGCTGCGACATCCTCGTCAACAACGCCGGCATCGAAAAAGGCTCACCCTTCTGGGACGTCACCGAAGCCGACTACGACGCTGTCCTTAACGTCAACCTCAAGGGCGCCTTCTTCCTCACTCAATCCTTCGTCCGCCGCCTCCGCGACGTCAAACAACCCGGCCGCATCATCAACATCAGCTCCGTCCACGAGGACATGGTCTTCCCAAACTTCTCCACCTACTGCGCCTCCAAGGGAGCCATTCGAATGCTCATGCGTAACCTCTCTGTTGAACTCGGCCCCCTTGGTATTACCGTCAACAACATCGCCCCCGGCGCCATCAATACGCCCATCAACGCATCCCTATTGGCCGACAAGCCAAAGCTTGATGCCTTGCTCCACAATATCCCTCTCGGTCGCATGGGAAGCCCCGAAGAAGTTGCCAGTGTTGCTGCATTCCTCGCATCCGACGAAGCGGCCTACGTCACCGGCTCAACCTACTTCATCGACGGCGGCCTCATTCGCAACTATCATGAACAGTAACTGCAGTTCATAGACGAAGGCAAAATCGAACATGACAAGGCACAACGGCATCGAGATACTCACCACGCTTCAGGAACTCGTACACCCACAGCACACCGCGCTTCTCGTCTACGACATGCAGGTCGGCATCGTCCCTCAGATACCAGACGGCCCAGCCATTCTGACCAAGGTCCAGACACTCATCCAAGCCACACGTCGCGCAGGCATCCGGACAATCTTCACCCGCCATATGTCGCTTCCGCCTGAACTGATGGGTGGGTTCCAGTACCGCATGGCTATGGCCTGGCAACGCAAGCAGAACCCCGCCGAGATATTCTCTCCATTTCTTCGCGACTCTCCCGCGTTCCAGCTCGTCCCTGAGCTCCAGCCTCTTCCTAGCGAAGCCGTCTTCGACAAACTTTCCATGTCCGCCTTCGAAGGCACGCCGCTCCAGTTCACCCTGCGAGACTGCGGCATCCGCAGTGTCATTCTTGTCGGTATCGCTCTCGAAATCGGCATCGAACCGACATGCCGTCAAGCCGCCGATCTCGGCATCATCCCCATTCTCGTCCGCGATGCTTGCGGCGCAGGCAACGCCGAGGCCGCCGACCAATGCGTCTCATCACTTGCGCACATGGGAGACACCATCGTCACGGACCTCAAGACGATCTCCGAACTCCTCGTCGCCACCGACCATCCCGTGAAAACCACGAGCACCCAGTAAAATATCTCCATGGAACTAACCGTCTACTCAGCCTCCTGGTGCCGCGACTGCCGCGAAGCAAAGCGTTTCCTCAACACGCACAACATTCCCTTCCAGGAAGTCGATATCGAAACCACACCCGGCGCCGCCGACCTCGTCCTCGCCAACGTAGGCAAGCGCGCCATTCCGCAGTTCGTCATCGATGGCAAATGGGTCCAGCCCTACCGCCCCGGTCTCGGCTTCCTCCACGATGAGATGGCCGAGCTATTCGGCGTAGCCAAGCCCTGATCTGAAGTCTCAACAAAGATCCCGGTCAGTTTCTAATCAAGTCCGCTCTCGATCTTTTCCTGCATCTCTTCGAGGTCAGCATGTGCGGAACGAGGTTCATCAACACCGTCGATGTCACGCTCAACGCGGTGACGTTTGCCAAACGGCCAGCGAAGAGTCAACACGCGCTTGCGATCCCTGTCACGCATCCTCGCCTTGCTGCGCGCCTGCAACAGATCGTCAATATTCAGGATTCCCGTCAACAACCCGTTGGCATCGACCACCGGAAACGACGTGAACTTCAACTCCGCCATCTTCTCAGCAGCAGTGCGCAGAGTGTCCTGCGGACCAATGATAGCTGGACTGACGCTGGCCGTATCAAGCAGCGATCGATGTAGTTCTCCAGCGCCTACTATCGTGATCATCTGGCCACGAGTCAGCACACCGCTCAGCCTTCCTGACTCGTCAACCAGAGGAAACAGACGTTGCCAGTGCGACCACGCCTCGCTTCCGCGCTGGTTCATCTTCGTCAGCCAGTCGGCAGCGTCCTGCCGGGTTGCGTTGTCCGGCAGAGCAAACACACTGGTGTGCATCGCATCGCGCACCATCACGGTCTCGAGCGGGTCCACGCCATACTCGCGACTCAAATGGAATCCACGCCTGCTCAGTCGCTCCGTAAGTATCGAGCGCGGCTGCAACCAAATTCCCAGGGCATAACTGACCACACATGCCAGTAAAACAGGAAGCATCAACCCGCCATTGTGCGTCAACTCCACCGCAAGCATCGCCGCCGTTAGAGGAGCGCCAATCGCCGCAGCCAGCACCGACGACATCCCAACCAGCGCCCACGCGCCCTGCGAAACCGGAGTCAGCACATGGCTCATCGCCGCGCCCATCGCACCGCCAATCATCAACAGCGGCGCCAGAATACCGCCCGAAGTATTCGACCCCAGCGAAAATGTCCAGATAAAACTCTTCACCAGCAGAACGCCAATGACCAACTTCCAGGTAATATCATCTGTCACGAGACGCTGGATAACTCCATATCCCACGCCCAGCGCAGGCGGAAAAATAAGTCCTCCAATTCCAACCACCACACCGCCGATCGCAGGCCACCACATCCAATGAATTGGAAGACGCTCGAACATGTCCTCCACCGCATACAACATCCGGCTCAACCCGGTCGAAAGCAGCGCCGCCAGCAATCCCACAATCAGCGCACCGATCATCGCCATATGGTGCATCGGCACCACTGTCGGCTGCATAGGAAAGATCGGCCCTGGCCCTAACAATAATCTTCGAATCGCGCCCGCCGTTACGGAAGCCACCGCCACCGGAACCATGCTTCTCGGTCTCCACTCAAACAGCAGCAACTCCACCGCTAGCAATACCGCCGATAACGGGCATGAGAAGGTAGCCGACATACCCGCCGCCGCCCCCGCAACCAGCAGCGTCGTCCGCTCGGCATCAGTCATGTGCAACAGCTGCCCAATCAGCGATCCCGTGGCTCCGCCCGTCATAATGATCGGGCCCTCCGCGCCGAACGGCCCACCCGAACCAATCGCGATTGCTGTAGCAATCGGCTTCAAAATCGCAATCCGCGGAGCCACCTTTCCGCCCTTGAAGACAATCGCCTCAATCGCCTCCGGCATACCGTGACCGCGAATCTTCTCCGACCCATATCGCGCGATCAGGCCGATCAACAACCCACCGATTACCGGTGCAAACACCGCCGTCCATCCCAACGGACTCGCCGCAGGACTGACATCGACAAAGCTGAGCCTGTGAAAGTAAAAGATATTCGTGGCCAGACGGATCAGCCCCAGCAACATCCACGCCAGAACTGCGCCGGCGCCCCCAAGGACCGCAGCCAATCCACTAATCAATAAGATTCGGTTGTTCGCCGAATAATCCCGCAATCCCCCATGATCCGCCGCTTTTGTCATCGGTTGCTACTCTTCTGAGACAGCTTGGGACGCGAGCCTATCAATCGTTGCAGTGCCCGGTTCATCTCAGGCCCCTTCGCCTCTATCTCCTTCAGATGCTCCTCCACCAGCAGCGAGAGCAACTGCTGCCCCCGCTCCGTAATCTCCAGCAACGACCGCCGATGATCGCTCTCATCCGCCGCTCTCCGCACCAGCCCCGACCGCTGCGCCCGATCCACAAGCTCCACAGCACTGTTATGCCGCAGCAACATCCGCTCTGCCACATGCGAGATCGAACGCTCCTGCCCCACCGGCACCGCCGCAATCACCTGCAACAACTGATACTGCTGCGCCGAAATCCCCACCGCCTCGGTAGCCGCCTCACTGAAGCTCAAAAACTCCCGCAGCCGATACCGGAATTCAGCCAACTCCACCAGCTTCTCCGGCACCGTCCATTCGATTCGTTGTTTTCTAGCAGTAGCCATAATGTATCGTAATACGATTATATCGCCTCACGACATTAATTTAAATTAATGCGAATCGCCGGACAGAGCCCGTCATTGAATTTAAATCGGTGTGATCGGCCCAAATCGGTGTTAAGCCTTCCAACTCAGTCCCACCGGAGCACCACCGCCCGCAACAAAGTAAAATGGATCTGACACCAATTCCCCGCAGAGCCTGGAGACTCCCACCTTGATTCCCCGCTACACACGCCCCGAGATGGGCCGCATCTGGTCCGACGCCAACAAGTATCAGTGCTGGCTCACCGTCGAAGTCGCCGCCTCTCAAGCCCTCGCGAAGTTTGGTCTAGTCCCGCAGTCCGCCGCCGACACCATCCGCGACCGCGGTGCCTTCACCGTCGACCGCATCAACGAGATCGAAGCCGAAGTCCGTCACGACGTCATCGCCTTCACCACCACCGTCGCCGAGCACATCGACTCCCCCGAAGACTCCCGCTGGCTCCACTACGGCCTCACCTCCACCGACGTCGTCGATACCGCCCAGGCCCTCCAGCTCAAGGAAGCCTCCGCCATCATCCGCGCCGGCATCGTCGCGCTCGCTGAAATCCTGAAGAAGCGCGCCGTCGAGTTCAAGCACACCCCCATCATCGGCCGCACCCACGGCATCCACGCCGAGCCCTCCACCTTCGGCCTCAAGCTCCTCCTCTGGTACTCCGAGATCCAGCGCAACCTCACCCGCTTCGACGCCGCCGCCGAAGACCTCCGCGTAGGCAAGCTCTCCGGAGCCGTCGGAACCTTCGGCCACCTCAAGCCAGAGCACGAAGAAGCCATCTGCGCCGAGCTAGGTCTGCGCCCCGTCGAAGTCGCAACGCAAGTAGTCCAGCGCGATCGTCACGCAGCCTACATCTCCACCTTGGCTGTGCTTGCAAGCACATTAGATAAGATCGCCACCGAAGTCCGCCACCTCCAGCGCACCGAAGTCCGCGAAGCCGAAGAGTTCTTCTCAGAAAAACAAAAAGGTTCAAGCGCGATGCCGCACAAGCGCAACCCCATCACATCAGAACAAATCTCCGGTCTCGCTCGCGTCATCCGAGCCAACGCACAAACCGCCTTCGAAAACGTAGCTCTCTGGCACGAGCGTGATATCTCCCACTCCTCCGCCGAGCGCGTCATCCTCCCGGATTCCACCATCCTCACCGACTACCTGCTCGCCAAGACGACGAACCTCATCGAAAAGCTCCTCGTCTACCCCGCCCGCATGTTGAAGAACCTCGAGTCCACCGGCGGCCTCATCTTCTCCGGCCAGCTGCTCCTCGACCTCGCCGAATCCGGCATGTCCCGCGAAGACGCCTACCGCCTCGTCCAGGGCCACGCCATGAACTCCTGGAAGAACGACCTCATCTTCCGCGAAGAGATCGCCAAAGTCCCCGAGATCACCGCCCGACTCTCCCCCGAAAAACTAGCCCGAGCCTTCGACTACACACGCCAGCTAGCCAACGTAGACGCCATCTTCGCCCGCGTCCTTAATCAGTAATCGAACCAACAGACCAATGCCTACATCCTGGCGACTTCATCGTTCCAGGATGTAGCATCCGCTCCCGCATCGAACCGTGCCGTCCCTCATCCAATCTTGAGATCTGATTCGAAGAGGGGAAAATGCCATCCACCGCACTCATCGCCGGAGTCACCGGCATCGTCGGCAATAATCTCGCGACTCTCCTGACCTCCCATAATTGGGAGGTCCTTGGCTTGGCTCGCCGCCCATCATCAAGCCTCAGCGGCGTCCAGTCCATCGCGGCCGACCTCCTCGACCCTGCCGCTCTTCAATCTGCCCTTACCGAATACAATCCCACTCACATCTTCCTAACCACCTGGCTCCGCCAACCCACTGAAGCCGAAAACATCCGCGTCAACGCCGCCATGGTGCGTAACCTTCTTGATGCCGTTTCGCGCTCCGGTTCGGTTCGCCATGTAGCGCTCGTCACCGGTCTCAAACACTACCTTGGCCCCTTCGAGGCCTACGGCAAAGGCAGCCTGCCTGCAACACCATTCCGCGAGGAACAGGGACGCCTCGACGTAGAAAACTTCTACTACGCTCAGGAAGACGAAGTCTTCGCCTCTGCCCCCCGTGCAGGCTTCAGCTGGAGCATTCATCGTCCACACACCATCATCGGCTACGCTCTTGGCAACGCCATGAACATGGGCGTCACCCTCGCCGCATACGCCACTATTTGCCGCGAGACTGGCCGCCCTTTCCTCTTTCCCGGGTCAGCAACGCAATGGAATAGCCTCACCGATATGACCGATGCTCG
Source organism: Edaphobacter sp. (assembly GCA_035317185.1). Taxonomy (GTDB): domain Bacteria; phylum Acidobacteriota; class Terriglobia; order Terriglobales; family Acidobacteriaceae; genus Edaphobacter. The sequence goes on along the minus strand of DATHHN010000036.1, from coordinate 690 downwards.
CCTCCTCGCGCGTCATCTCGAATGGGCCTCTACCCATCCAGCGGGACGCGACCAGGCATTCAATGTAGTCAACGGTGACATCTTCCGTTGGAACTGGATGTGGCCTCGTCTCGCTGATTGGTTCGGAATTACGCCCGCTCCGTGGACCGGTCAAATCATACCTTTGGAGCAGCAACTCGCCGATGCCGCCCCCATCTGGAGAAACATCGCCGAAAAGCATCGGCTTGTAGAACCGGATCTCTCCGTCCTCATCTCTCCCTGGCACACCGACGCAGATCTAGGCCGCCCAATCGAAGTCGTCACTGACATGAGTAAAAGCAGAAAGCTGGGCTTCCTTGATTACCAACCCACTGACGACAGCTTCTTCGACCTCTTCACCACTCTCCGCCAGCAGCGCATCATCCCATAATTTGGCGGTACCATCTGCTTATGGATTGGAAACGTAAGTCGAAATGAATTTCTCGAATCCAATTGAGAGTGGCTCCCCCCTCATCCAAATCGTAGACACCGCCGTCGCCGACGCCTACCGCCGCGGCGGCCCCCACCTCGTCTGCCACCCCGGCTGTTCCCAATGCTGCATCGGAGTCTTCCCCATAGCCCACGAAGACGCCGCCCGCCTCCGCGAAGGCCTAGCCTCCCTAGAACAAACCAATCCTGAAAAATTCCGCCGCATCCACACCCGCGTCAAAG
>DATHHN010000035.1:0-26336 GCA_035317185.1 Edaphobacter sp. | reverse complement strand
TCTAGCTGATGACGGCTTGCTCCTGACGAGCACCTCTCACGAAAGACCAAGGTACGGCATGGAGGTCACATGCTATCTCCAAAGAAATCCGACCTAAAAAATCATCTCTCAACAAAGCACTCGACCTGGGCGCACAAGGTGGTTGCAAAGCCTACACACGATGAGACCTTCGAGACGGAACTCCACAAGAGACCATCCCCCGAGAGGGACCCGCCGCCTAAAGCTGAAAGACTTGAAGCCGCTCGTTCCTAACCTTAACCATTTCGAGTACCAAGGATCAGCCCCTGGCATGCAGGATCATGCCGGGGGATTTTTTGCGACCGGGAAGCCCCTTTGCCCGACGGGTGGGGCGGTTGCGCAGGTATGGTCGCCTTGTTCGGGCAAAATACCGTCTAGAACGGTTCCCGCCGATTGTTCCTGCCGCGCCCTTGCGGGTCCGCGTTCCCGGCATTTTGACTACTTCTGGCTAGCTGCTTCTACAGCGGCCTTGGCTTCCTCAGCCTTGGTCTCTGCCTCTACGGCCGCTTGCTCAGCAGTTTCAGCGGCTGCCTTTTCCTCATCGTTGGAGGCATCGGTGATCGTCGTCTTGAGCTCGTCAGCTTTGGTCCGTGCCTCTGACGCTGCCGTAGCAGATTCATCAGCCTTCGCCTGGAGATCCGCAAGCTCTGCTGCGGCCTTCTCTTCGGCTTCTTTCTTGGCCTGGGCCTCTGCGTCGAGTGTGGCCTGGTCTTTCGGCTCGTGCGTCGCCTTCGCGGCTTCAGCCTGGGACGCGGTCGTGATCCCGCCTTCCGGGTGCGCGACGAAATGATTATCTTCTTCCATCTTGTTATTGGTTATTAGGTTTATCTCGACCTTTCATAGGGAATGGAATCATAGCGCTCGGATCTTATCTGCCACTTGCCGGTTGTTCGCAGCCTGCCCTTTGAAATACTGCGCGGCCTTCTCGCTTCCGACCGCATTTTCTTCCTCGGCCTTGGCGGTCGCACGCTTGTTCGCCGCGATCGTCTGCGCTTCATTGCGCTCGCGATCGGACTGAGTCTTCTGCTGGCCGGTCATCTGATCACGCTGAATGAACCGCATAGTGCTTCCGCACTTGCAATAGCTCACGCCCATACTCTTTGCAGATTCAGGTATGTTCTGAGTTGGTTCATAGCGAGCCGGCTCGTCCATTTCATGCCCGTTCTCGCACTCCCAATAGCCCGTTGCAAGCTTTTCGTCCATGGCCTTGATATTTGCCTCGATCTCGTCGGCGTCCTTGTTCAACTGCTCAATGAGCGTGCGCTTCTCGCCGGCGAGCCGGAGCGAGAGTCCTGCATGGAGATCGCTCGTTGCCGCTTCCACTTCCTGTTTCCAGATGTACTGCTTCTTCGCCCACCACCGCGCTAGTAATCGAAACATTTAAAGAGTTAATTAATTTAGAAAATTCGCGCGGCGAGTTCGACCATAGCCACGCTTGCAAGGAATGTAAGCAGAACAGTGCAGAGCAATCTCAGGAATTTCTTGAATGACTTGTCCGTCATGGGGGAATAACCTAATCGTACAATGTGGGCGGAATTCGTCAATCCACAGGGAGCAGCGAATGAAAGGCTATCTCGTACGTTGGAAGATCCGTGATGGAGACGACCAAACCATCGATTACTGGTTCTCAAGTTCGCCGAGAGACGGAGCGACGTGGCCAACGCGTGAGTCTGCAGAGGTCCATATGCAAGAGTTCAATCGAAAGGGCGTGACGATTCCTTCGTCATTTGGCGAGCGACTCACGATTCACGATTTCAAAGTCGAGGAACGGGAAGATGGCAAATTCGTCGTCTTCTACGAAGCTCCTGTCATCCTGCGGGAGCCGTAGCGGTTGTCCTAGATACCCTCGGGCTCCATGCCTTCGTCGAGCTCTTCTTCCTCTTCCCCTTCCGGGTCTTCTTCTTCCCCGTTTTCAAGATCCCTTAATGGAATGTCGTGAATTTCGGCGCTGTCGATGTCGGTCTCTGCATTGGGTGCGAGCGGGTTGCCTGAAGTGGCCATGATTCCCTCCTACCCTCATGAGATGCGCGAAAGGGATTCGCAGGGTGTCCTGCTGCAGCGGGAACTCGCGGCGATAAGCTATGGAACTGACGTACAATTGTGGCACCAACTGTCAATTCACAGGGAGATGAAGTGACTTTTGATAGCGTTTGGCACCACATCAAAGCCCACGGAGAAGAGATTGTGTGGGCGGTTGGACTTGCCGCATTCTTCGGCATACTCTTCGCCGTCATCTTTGATCTCCTGAGTCCGGATTCCAGAGTACGTGCAGGGATCCGCCATTATAAGAATCAGATGGCTGAGCAGTCAGTTCGGCTGCTAATCCAGCGGATACAGCAACTGGAACAATATAAAAAACTACTCGCTGATACTCGATGGCAATATCTCTATGCGCTGCAACTAATCTTCCTCATCCTCTTTTCTTTCTGCCTCGGGTCAGCATTGTGGGTGATGTCTACAACGGTTCTATTCCGCATATATCCTGACACGGTGGAGATGCTAGGACGCTTTTCTATTTGCTGCTTCGGTCTCGGTGTGGGTTTTTCTGTGATTGGGGTCTCTCACGTTGGGCGCGATACGGGCGAAAAAATGCAAGCGGTCGTGCACAAGATCGAGCGTGAGATCGAAGGACTTCAAAAAACACTCAAAGCCCGGTTGCCCCACGACGTCGGCTGATCCCGAAAAGGAGTGTACATGCAACAGGAAGCCATTACGCTTATTGTTGCTGGCCTTGGCATAGCGGGAACGCTCGGTGGGACGATAGTCGGCAACGTTTTCCAGGCCCGAGGACAACATCAGCAATGGCGGCGAGACAATATTCGGCAAGAATGCCGCGAATTGCTAGGTCAGTTGTCAGTCAATTTGTTTGCATTTATTGACTGGCAGAAAAGCCTAGCAGCCCGCGAGGACGGTCCCCGCGCCGCAATCATCTCCAACCAATATAGCAATGCCGTTCTCGATCTGCACAGAAACTTCGGGAGCCGCATACTCATTGCCGATGAACTCAATAAGGCGAAGATCCGTGACCGATGGAAATCGGCAACCGACGACTTCGATGGTGATTTAAAGAAACTGAACGCTGAATATGAAAAGATCGCAGAGGAGATCGCTAAGATATGACTAAAGGCCTAATCTTTCGATGATCCGGCCGCAATTCAAAGTACAACTGCTCATACACCCTCGGACCCATCCGTCCCGCTGACCTGAGTTGTTCGAGTTCCTCCACAGTCCATATTTCCGGCTTGCGAGCGAGCTTCTCTAGAAATGTAGCCCATCCCTTCCCGTGTATCCGGTCGATGGCGATCGCGTGTTCATAGGTCATGCCCCCATTGAACTCGTTGCATCCCCGGCATTGTGCGTGAAGGTTGTAAGGATGGAATCGGGTAGCCGCGTTTGTAGAAGTCCTGAAGTGGCCGGCACTCGATGCTTTCATGCTTGAGCAGGTAACACATGCTTTCCCTGCATCACGTTCGCGGATCATGTCATTCACGACTCGCTGTGTATATAAAAGAGCCTTCGCGTGTTCATTGAGTGGACGGGAACTATGCTTGTGAACGCCGTGCATCCTCATTCTTTTGGTTCATCGCCTAGCCTTTCAATCGCTCGTCCGAACCGGCGCGATATTTGCTCTGCAACGGCAGAAGGAAGATGGTGCGGGCACGAGCACTGATGATCGTGCAGCTCGTCATATCCGCGCGGGACAAATCCATCGCAATCGACGTGCCGACGTGCTCTGCATTCCTGGCTAATGTATTTAGGTTCGCCGCGCATGATGGGATAAGGTAAGCGTACAATTCTCAAATCTGTCGTCAAATGGGGACAACGTGGCCTGCGCGAGAAAGATCGTCTATCAATATTCGGACACTCTATGGTCGGACGATCTGGAGATCGACCTCACCGGCGAGCTCACATTCAAAAAGGGAGACATCATCGTACGGCGCGGCAAGAACTGGAAGATTGATTCCGTTCACTCGGAGCAGTACATTAATGATCCAAGAATGACGATCTGGGTTTATTTGGTTGATGTGCTGGTGAATTGATCCAATCCTGGCTGCGGAGTCTTGGAAGGAGTTTAAGCGTACAATTCTTCTGAACAGTTGGGTAGTATCGTGGATCTCTCGAAGATCGTTGTGTATCAGTACTCCGACAGTGTTTGGTCGGACGAATCGGAAACCGATAATCACGGCGAGCTTAACTTGACAAAGGGAGATATTCTCACAAGACGCGGGAAAAACTGGAAGATCGAATCAATGAGTCTAGAGATGCCACTAGAAGACATGACAGGGATGCCTACGCTTTGGGTATATTTGGTCGATGCGCCGGTGAACTAGCACCCGCACTTCACCTTCCCATAACTCCACGTCCAATACTTCTCCCCACACTTCCGACAGATGATCCTGAGCTTGATGAGCAGGTAGCGCCGCATATCTCAATTATGCATAGCAGTGCAAACATCACAAGAGTACGGTAATTGGAATGGAGAGGATTCATGGAGAGGGCAATTGAGATTCGACTAAATGAGGAAAACGCACGGCACATAGAACGTTTTCTGCAGGGGTTCACATCGACGCACGAGTTTCAACCGCCCTACGCGGGTTCTGAAAGTAAGGCGTTCAATGAGTTGTATGCCGAAATTCGGAAGGCTCTGGGTCATTAAGGCGAAGTAATCGATACCCGCAGATGAAGTCGATGTGGGTGATCATTTCTTTTTTGCTCTCTTTTTCGGGGTGGGAATAAGAATTTCGACCTCGATTATTTCGTTGTCTGCGTGTTCTCCCGCAATCTGGTCTATAAGCGTAGAACCGATATTGGAATCGGCTACGATATGTCCATCGGCTTCAATTACCGCCCACGCTTTGATCGTCTTCCTCATATTCCTTATTGTTGTGGATTTACTTCGACCTTTTCTCTCGCTGGCGGCAACACCGGATGCTTCGCTTTCCATGCGTGTGATGTCCCGCCGGTGATCTTGCACGGCCGCCGTCCGGCGTCCAGTACCAGGCCGAGCTTGCGTAATTCCTGGACACGGCCCGTGATCCTGTTCACCGTCCAGCCCATGTTCACCGCGAGCTCCATATTGGTCACGTCGGGAAAGAAGCGGAGCCGGTCAAGGACCTCCTTCTGCCGGTCGGTGAGGTTCTGCGTGAGTAGCGCGTAGGCGTGGAGGGATGTGCCGGCGCTACCCATGTGATTTTGCGTGTCTTAATTTATGGCAAGGAAGGCAAAGGGTTCGACCGTTATTGATGTCCCACAACCGTTCACATCCTAGCGACTCCGTATAGCTTGTGATGTGATTGGTTTTTATCAGAGTGGAAAACTCATCGGGAAAGTGATCGGCATTCAATAGAACTCTATTGCCGACTTCACTTCGCGCTCCACACAAAACGCACGTGTAATTGTCCCGTTCATAAACCCCAGTTCTCCACTTTTGATAAATATTGCTTTCGCGGATAAGACGTACAAGCGGAGTTATTGGATGAAGTTTACGTCCTTTGCCATAACGCGCAAGGGACATCTTAAGCCGGATGGCGGCCAGCCATGGCTTCCCCTTATTCCATGCGGGAACCGGTTTTAGAATACCGCGAGTCCAAAATCCCTTAGTGATCTCTGCCTGGTGCGCACGTTGCTCTGGTGTATGTTTATACCCCGCGCCCCACCGATTTCCCATCATGTCGGGGCGAGGACGCCGCGCAATGCACCGAGAAGAACAGTAGAGCCGCAAGTATCCGTTAGGCCTATATTTTGGCATCCAATGAAAACATCGGGGACAAAGAACGGCAGAATTAAGTTTCTGAACGGTATCTTGGATCATGAAAGCGAAATAATTTTGTTTTCGAGCAAATAAATCAGCATCGTGGCGTGGGCATCGGCTTCTTTTTCGGCCATGATCCACTTGTTTCCATCCCTGATCTTGTCGGTACCTTCATCAACTTGGTAGTAGACAATCCATACGCCATTGAACGGTGCGGCCAGCATCAAAAGCCAATCGCAACCTTGATGCTTAATCTTCGGCGGCAACATCTCCCCAAGTTCTGCGACGGTGAAGGCGGCAATCGATTCCTGCCCATGCTCGCCTGGTCGATCAATGACAACCCAAGAATCCACCGGTTCATACGACGGCAAGTGCCTTCCACTTTTTGACCTTGCCCCCGCAAAACGTATCCCTTAACGAGCTGTTGTAATAGCGAAGGGAGACGAAGATGAGGAACGGTACGCGAGGTCGTTACACGCTGGAGTTCAAGCAGGAGGCTGTTCGGCTTGTGGAGTCGGGCCAGAGGGTAGCGGCGGTGGCACGGAGCCTTGGAGTGGTAGAGCAGACATTGTCCAACTGGGTGAAGCTGCACCGGTCTGGAAGGCTGATGGGCGCCGTGGGCCAGCACCAGGTGACGGCCGATCAGATGGAGATCAGCCGTCTGCGTGCTGAGTTGGCGCGAGTGAAGATGGAGCGCGACATACTGGGAAAAGCGACGGCGTTCTTCGCAAAGGGCCAGCGATGAAGTACGCCTTTATTGAACGACACAAGCTGGTCTGGCCGATTCGGGTTCAATGCCGGGTGTTGCGCGCCAGCGTCTCCGGTTTTCATCAGCATCGGGCACGGTACAAGCAGATCGCGCAACGCCGCCACTTGAGTGAGGAAGCGTTGCTGGTCCACATTAGTGCTGTTTACGCCGAGAGTCGGGGAGCCTACGGCTGGCCGCGCATCTGGCGGCAGCTGCGTGCGCAAGGTATTCGCGTGGGCAAGCTGCGGGTGCAACGGCTGATGCAGAAGCACGGTATTCAGGCTCGCGGCAAGCGGCGCTTCCGCGTGGTCACCACCGACAGCAAGCACAGTCTTCCGGTAGCACCAACGTGCTTGATCGCAAGTTTGTCGTGGCCGCGCCCAACCAGGCGTGGGCTGGAGATCTGACGTATATCGCGACCGACGAAGGTTGGTTGTTTCTTGCCGTAGTCATCGATCTATTCAGCCGGAAGATGGTGGGCTGGTCGATGCGGCCAGATATGCAGCGCAGCCTTGTGATCGATGCTCTGGAGATGGCCTGGTTCAAACGCAATCCAGGCAAGAAGGCAAAGCTGATCTTTCATAGCGATCGTGGCAGCCAGTACGCCAGCGACGACTTCCGTGGGGTGCTCAAAGAGTATGGCATTACGCCGTCGATGAGCCGCAAGGGCAACTGCTGGGATAACGCCTGCTCGGAGTCGCTGTTTGGTTCGCTGAAGGTGGAACGGCTGCACGGCGAGCGTTTTAAAACCATCCGCGAGGCCAAGGATGAAGTTATCGCTTGGCTGCTCTGGTATAACCGAACACGAATGCACTCGACACTGAACTACGTCAGCCCAATGCAGTTCGAGCAAGACTGGATGGATGCTACGATGACGATCGCCGCATGAGCCTTCGCGGCGATCGAGGCAGGCCGTGGAAATGACGGTCTGTGGAAAGCATGGGAAAACGATGAAACTGTTTTCCCATGCTTCCCACAGCCCTTGGAAATCGCTACCGCGATTCCCACATTCCCACCGCCACGACTACGACGGGGATGAATATACTTCCCAAAACCCGGCCGGCTAAGGGATACGCATTCTAAGGGCAAGGTCATTTCGAGGGGATTTCATCGACCTGTTGAACCCACCAAAACAGGCTCTCCTGCTTTGTGCCCAATTCTTTGAGTCGCCTGCTCAGGTCTAGTGATGTGACTTGTTGTTCTAGTTTCATGTGTGTGGTGTCGTAGTATTTTCCCAAAGGAGAAATCAATGAAAGTACGGATTCTAAACATTTGCGTGGCGGCTCTTCTGATCGCTGCGGGCTTTGTGTGGGGCAACCGCTCGGTAGTTCTCGCACAGCAGCACACGTCAGTTGTACCAAAGACATGGGGGCACGCCGTGGGCGGGGCTGCAAACATCCTTATCTTCGAAGATGCTGATGGCGTCATCCGGTTTGTAAACCCTAACAACGGCGAGATGACGATACAGGTAAATCGGAAGTAGTCCGGCTGGCTTCCCGCGCTTATGAACAGATAAACCCTTATATTGCTATACGCTCGCTGCCTTGAACCTTTTAAAGTAACCGATTCATGGTTCCGAGCATCCGGACAATAGGGGGATAAAGCAATGAACGAGCGATTCCCGTTTCTCGATAGCCAGGGACCCCACGATGGAGACGATGACTTCGATGAGGATGAGGATATGCCGATCCTCTGAGTCGTTTGTCTGATTGACAGTCTGGGGAGGGGTGTCATGTGGCCTTCGCCAACCTTCTCTATTGCCCCGTTCCTTATTTGAGATGGCACCCCTTTTGAAAACTAGAAGTCTATGCTCGGCGCATCTTCCGGCGCGCCGACCTGCGTACCCTTCTTCACGATCACCGTATAGCCGTTCTCGTCGTCCACACGCTCATATCCGTCAGGCACAAGATAAACCGCCGTTACCGCTCTGCCTGCAACGCGCACCTTCTCTGTCTCAGCAGTCAACACCTGCTCCTGCCACAAAGCCGAATCCTCACCGAACGCATCCACAAGGCCATTGATCGTGGCCCTATTAAGCGAGATGTTCTTCGTTTCTGTGTCGCCACTGAAGAGAACTTTCGCGACATCTTGGAACTTTGTTTCGCCGGTCTTTTCGTCCTTGAACTGTGAGGGCATCCGCTCGGCCGCGCTCATCAGCTTGCAATGCGTTCCCGACACCACCTCCGCACCTTTGACCCAACTTCCGCCTACTGAAACTTGTTTTTGATAATTCATGTTTAGAATGTGTTTTGCTTTTTAATTTGTTCGACCTTCTTCATCTCGTTTTCGATCGTCCGTTCGACCTCCTGCCGGGCAAGCTTATCGAGATGCTCCGAGAATGAAACGATAATCGTGTCGCTCGGCGTAGCTTCGTCCTCATACTCCATTGAGATGGAGCAGAATGAATTGATAGGCTCGAACGAGGCCACCTGTTTTGTCTTGCTGAACGACCGTTGGATCAAAAGTTTCATTGGGATTTCTTTTTAGAATTGTTTGTAGTGACTTTTTCATAGCGGAGAATTGTCAACGTGCCATCGTAAACCATCAAGGGACATTCAGGCATTTCTTGCAAGACCCGCGCAAGATTTAATAACGCTTCTTCAACCGGCGGTATGTGTGCGGCAATCTTGCATTCTTTCCCACACTTCATGCACTCAAATCTCTTAAAGGAAGCGCCGTCCTGCATGAGTGCGATCCCTATCATCGCGTGACAACACACTGAATATGCCTTCCCTTTAAATGCTTCTACACGTCCAGAAATTGCCTTCTTCATTATTCGTGATAGTTAATTCTTGCCTGGGAGGCTTCGACGTTCTCCCTTTCGATCTCTGCGTAGAAGTCCTGCTTGGTATCTTTTTCCTTGAAGTGGGGAGAGGGATGTCGGGGCGGCTTCAACATCCGCTCCACGCCCATTTCGATAAACTGCACTTCTTTAGCCCAATCGTTATCGGTCGTGTCAAAAATCCGGTTCAGCCTGTTGATTTCTTCTTGGGTAATCATTGGAGTAGTGAGGGGTTTTCGTAGATGTTGCCGATGACCTCTTCGGTTCTTGCTGCCGCCCATAATCGCAAAGATGAACCTCGCAATTCAAACGTGGCAATTTTGTCATACCAATATACGTCACAGTCTCCGAGAATATCCCCCTCATAGATCTCTTTTTCGTTCTTGTCTTTGAGGCCGGTGAATTGCATGAGGTAGTTGCCAGACTGGATTGCATCCTCGAAGTCCCGATACGACAGATACGCTTTCCCGTCATATAGGACTACGCCGCTATTTACCATCAGCTTTTTGTTTGCATCCCACGCCCTGAACTTGATTTCTCTAGTCATTGGCTTCGTGTTCTTCCGCAGAGGAGACTAATCCCCTGCGCTGAAAGTAATCTCCTGCCTCATTCATCGCTTCGCTGATGCACGCTCCGCACATTCCGGCGCGAGGATCGAAGTCGTCAGTCATGACGACGTGCGCTCCCTGCGGACACCATGCGAAGTCTGTCCCGCCCAATAGAAAGTTGATTATGTTCATGGTTTTATATTTTGCTTAATTTATTTCCCATAAGTAGGGGAGGCACCGATGCCGACGCTCCCCCTACTGCATCCGTGCTACTCTTCGTCTTCTTCCTGCTTCTGCTTTTCAAACTCTTCTTGCGCGGCAATAGAATGGAATGATTCCGTGCAAGCGCCGCGACCGCATATTCGACAGGCCATTACAATGCTCCGACCGACGCGAGCCACAGGAGGCCGTAGATGAGAGCGCTCACGATGACAGCGAACGCGATTCCTTCGGCGATCCTTCTCCACAGCGGGAGATATTTGACGGGCCGGAGATAGCTCCAATCGCCCGCGATCTCGCTGCTGATCAATTCTGTATCTAATTTCATGGTTTCTAATTATTGTTGGCTTCGACCTTTTAGATGATTCGCTGGTGCCGCTGAACTGGATTTTGTTCCCTAGAGCTTGCGCCCTACCAGCGACTTCCACTGGACTGCGGATGAATTGGCCATTTCATTACCCGCGCGGCGGCATCAACGAACCACCTGTAGCACCCCTTAACAATAGCAAGCCTGCGGGTTACGTCAAGCAACCCAAAATAGCGAATTGTGGATAGCGGATTACGCATCTTTTACCGCACGTCGTCAAGATTGACCGGCTCCAACAAGGGCGCTGTATCGCGCTCGCTGTGCCGCGTTGATCTTGGCGCGGTGCTTACGCCTATATGTTCGCTGTTTTGCGTTATATATTTTGCGGCCTTCTCGCTTGCCATGTTTCTGCTGATAAAAGCTGAGTGATGCCATTGATATTAAAAACCCATTATCCGAATCATTGCGAGAAAAAAGACTATTTCGAGCGGCGCGGGAGGTGGGGTTACAGACGGGTATTGCGACACTATCCATAAGCACACAAACAAGGCAATCGTATCCCAAAGGAAATCCCAAAAAGGTTTCTTCATTCCCTCTAACTAAAGCACATCTACGGGTTATTTCAAGCCCCCCGTTATCCCCAGCCCCGCTTGCGAATTCCTGTCAGTTTCCTACAGTGAGTTGGTACTCAGCTCATTCACAACTGGAGAAAACAATGCCGGGCGATAACCCGCTCATCGTCTATGCGACCGAGAAGGGGCGCAAGAACTGGCGAGAGGTTGGTCAGGCCTGGATAAACGACGACGGCTCAATCAGCTTCAAGCTCAATATGCAACCACTCCTGACGTACGAGATCAGGCAACTCAATGGACACAACCTCCGCTTCTTTGAAAGGAGAAACGATGGCTGACAATCGCAAGGATGTTTTTGTAATCAACGAATCAAACGGCAAGAAGTATTGGAATCGGTGCGGACAGGCGTATGTCAATTCGGACGGCTCGATAAATGTCCGGCTCGACTTGCTTCCCGTCCAGATCCAGATCCGCGATCCGAAACCACAAGAATAAACCGAAGACCGTGTGAGCGGCCTTCACTCATTGGAGGAGCGATATGCTCGACTTCAATCGCATCAAGGAGATCAAACTCAGATGTACTGGCACGCTATAAGATCGCGCTTCGGTACAAGACCGATTACGCAATCTGCGCGTGTCCGCTTCCAACGCACAAGCAGGGCGACAATTCCAAGTCGTTCTCTATCAACCTGACCGGGAATTACTGGCGCTGTTTCTCTGATTCCTGCAACGCAAACAACGGCGGCAAGCGAGGCGGGGATGTCATCAACTTCGTCGCGCTGATGGAAGGCTGCCGGGAAAAGGACGCGGCGCAGAAGCTGGCAGATTGGTATGGCGTCCAGGAAACAAAAACCCCCACGCACATAGAGCCGGGGCGGAAACAAACAGAACTGCAAAAAGGCTATCAAGACGATAGCACTTTAAGCGGTAGCGTCAAGTATATGGCATCGATTGACCTATGGTTCGATGAGACCTTCAAACCTCTTCCTGATGAAGAAGGTGAGAATTATTGGAAGCGGGTTCGGAAGTCTGTGAAGTCCCAGCTTGTTCTAAGCTATAAGGCTGGACAAAAAGGTCGGTGATCTTCGGCACTCTGCCCCTGCGTTTTGTGGGGGCTTTTTTCTCTATAGTTTTTAGCTCTTCGCGCGCCTGCTTCCACTCGACGGCGAGGAGGGTGAGCACCCGTTGGCGATTAGCTTCGCTGGCAGTCATATAAAGCCCCCTGAAATCTACGATGCGCGTGGTGCCGCAAAGGGTGGCCTATTCCGGTTGCTCGATGATGTTTTCGCTGGGGCTTGGTCCCTTGGGCAGCGGTGGCCGGCCACGCCGCTTCGCCGGTGTGGATACTTGGCCATAGCCCAATTGCGAAAGGCGTTTATCGATTTGCTCGCGCTCGGCAAGCAGGATGGTGATGGCCTGCTGGGTGAGCTGCTCGACTTGCTCTAAAGCGGTCATTCAATCTCCTTGGGCGGCGGTGCAGGGAATCTTAACGCGGTTTATTTGTGAATCTCAGAAACAGACTTCAACAGTTTGTCTGCGTCTTCGAGTGTTGCGACCGTCATCATAGCAACTTGAACGCTATCGAAGCGGGCGTCTATATCGTTTTCAGTGCCAAGCTCTTTATTAATCCGCGTATCAATGCTTCTGTCGAGGGGCGTGGCTGCGCAGCCAGATGTTGAAAGACCACCGTATCTCTCCGCGAATCCGAGCCTGCGGAGCTCTTCCTCCAGGTCTGTGATTCTCTGGCGAGACACTTTGATCTGTTCCACAACCTTCAACGCACCCTTCCTCTCAGCAGCCTCATTCATCAACGTCTTGTGAAGCTCTTGGCGCTTTTCGGCTAATCTAGATTTCGCTTTTGCGCGAAGTCCGTCATATTTGTTTCCTAGCAAGTCGGCAAGCTGCTTCCTATTCGCCAACGAAAATTGATTAGTGTTCATAGATTTCATTGTTAATTGCGTCATATCCCCTGCTTCCGCAACAATGATGTCTCGAATGTCCCTCCGCACGCGGTGGCAATTCGTTCGCATCATGGAAATGATTATGGATTAGAGAGAGGGCGCGGTACAGCCGCTAGATACGCTCAAGCCGCAAGGAAGCGATTTATCTTTTCGATCACGTCTTTTCTTTTCGACCCGTATCGCATTAATGATGCCTTTATTAATTTCGTCGGGTTGGCCTCGTCGCCGCGCTTTTGAACTGTCGGCCAGCCGATTATGCGTCGGGCTTGGGGCAGATCATCTGCAAATGTCCGGCAATAGAACTGGTACCTGGGCAGGGAAGTGATATGCGTTGCCTGCACTTGTTCCTCGTTCCAGTTCTCCTGGATCGCCGTCCCGTAGTAGGCGTAATATTTCCCAAGCTTGCGCATGATCGATGGCTCGCCGTCGCGGTAGTGGCCGATCTTCGCGCGCTCCATTTCGAGGAAATAGTACAGAGTATTTTTGCCATCCGGCTTCGCAGGGTCGGTGATGCCGAACATCGCGTCCGGAGAAACAGTGCATTTCAAGTCTGACTTCTGCCAATAGAGTTTCAATTTGTTCTTTTCGCAGAATATCTTGAGCGCAATGTGGAAGAACGAGATTTCTAATTCATGGTCGAGGGTGCGCTGGGAATGCTCGTCGAAAGTCTTGGCGAGCGGCCACAGGGACTTGCAGAAGTCCACCCCTTTGTCCGTGAGCCCCCAGGCATAATGAACGCCGCCGTGACCTGCCCCCGGGAAAACTCTACCAGTTGAAACTGGAGTTCTCTCGTAATCTAAGCGGGAGGACGGAGTATGAAGAAGAGCCGGTATACGGAAGAGCAGATCATCGGGATTCTGAAACAGCATGAGGCGGGTGTGAAGACGGCGGATCTATGCCGGGAGCACGGGATCAGTGACGCTACGTTCTACAACTGGAAGTCCAAGTATGGCGGTTTGGATGTGAGCGAGGCGCAGCGGCTGAGGGCGATGGAGGACGAGAACCGTCGTCTGAAGCTGCTGGTAGCAGAACTGAGCCTGCACGGCGAGGCGCTGAAGGCAGTCATAAGAAAAAACGGTTGGAGCTTGCCGGTCTGAGGGAAGAAGTGGCATTCGTCTCAGTTGAGTTCCGGCTGAGCGAACGCACGGCCTGCAAGCTGTTGGGTGTGGACCGGTCGAGCTATCGGTATGAGCCTCGCCCGGACCGGAACATCGAACTGCGCGAAGCGATGGTGAAGCTGGCACGGCAGAAGCCGCGTTACGGCTATCGAAGGCTGCATGTCTTGCTTCAACGTAGAGGCCACGAGGTCAACGTGAAGCGCGTTTACCGGTTGTATTTGGAGGAACGCTTGGCAGTTCGGCGCAGGAGGCGGAAGCATCTGGTGCGGGATCGCGTCGAGGCGCCGCGACTAATCCGCCCCAACCAGGAGTGGGCGATGGACTTCATCGTCGATGGCCTGGCCACCGGAAGGATGGTGCGCATCCTCAGCGTGGTGGATGCGTACACACGCGAGTGTCTGGCGCTTGAGGCCGACACCAGCTTGGGGAGCGGACGCGTAACGCGTGTGCTGGAGAGGTTGATCGAAGAGCGTGGCCGGCCGGACAACGTGCGCTCGGACAACGGACCTGAGTTCACCTCGCGTCGCATGCTGGGCTGGGCGGAAGACTGGAAGGTTGGGCTGGTGCACATCCAGCCGGGAAGGCCGATGCAAAATGGCCATGTCGAAAGCTTCCACGGGAGGCTGCGCGATGAGTGCCTCAACGCGCACTGGTTCCGCACGCTGAATGATGTAAGGAGCACCCTGGCGAGCTGGCGTCATGAATACAACTGCGAGCGTCCGCACAGCTCGCTCGCCTACAGGACGCCGGAAGAGTTCCGGCAAGCAGGCTATGTAAATGTGGAAAGCACAAAACGCTTCCCACATTTACACAGCCTCGACGGCGGCTGCGAGATAATCTCGAAGCCAAACCAAAACCGGGAAACTCCGGTCATCAATGGTTGAGAAAATGGGGGCAGGTCAGAATGGCATTGATGATTCCAATGACTTCCAATTGGAGTTCTCTCAATGATGCATATCGTTTGAGTTCAGGCATATCAGTCGCCGCACCGTCCTAGCGATAGCGACGGGCATTCTTCTGCGGTAGCCCGGTAGGGTGGATGAGGAGAGAACGATAGAGAAGGACGAAGAAACAGAAGAATGCCCGTCGGTAGACGAGGGACGGTGCGGCTCACCAGTTATACCCGTATCCTCAAGTAAATCAAGGAGTAAATATCGGCGGCGCAATAGTCGCGGCATATTTTCGGATACCTGTTGAGGATGAGCAAGGGTATCACAAGAAATGGGCATATAATAGCCCTCACCTCCGACCCTGAAAAGGGTTGGTGGGTACAGGCGCGGGTAAAGCGCGAGGATGTCGCGGCCTAGTCGAGGACATATCGCGCGGTAGTCGCGAATGCGCTTTTCAGTCGTTCCCCGAAAGGGGACGAGGAATTCAACTTCTGGAGACAGAACATGGATTCCAATGAAACGTGGTACTCAATCAAGGAAGTCGCGGGTCGCTACGGCGTGAGCCGGGACACGATCAGCCGACGCATCAAAAAGGGGAAGATTCGAGCGCTCCGATTCCCATCCGTTTCGACGCCCAATCGAAAGCGAGGATACGACATGGATCGGATTTCGGAGAGTGAACTTCAACGTTTTGAACGCGGCAACACGACTTCATAAATGAGAGGGGGCGGCTAAACGGCCGCCCGGTCTCTTTTTAGGGCCACGATTGGCCACTGGAGGGTCCAGTGGATCAGGAATTGATGAACATCGCAGGGATCTTAACGAACGCGGACATCCGTGTGGATGTTATTCATCCAGATTCGCGTACCGAAATATTCGTTGCTGAACTTCCGAATGGAGAACAGTATCTTTTCTCGAAGGCCGGTCTCCTAAAATTAAGGGACGACGGCAAATTGAATATCGCGGGGATTGAAGAATTTGGAGTGTCGAGATAGCGCATGCTTGTGTGGGGCAGAATGTGCCTAAGGGGGCGACGAATGGACATCAAGACTTTTTTAATCGCGCAGTTTAATGTCCACGAGTCGAAGCATGGTGATGAGTTCATCTATATTGGGCATGATCCAGCAAAACAGTGGTCGGCGTTTTTTAAAGGGGAAGAACGAGACTTAGGCTTGGTCGTTTCATTGGATGAAGCCCAAGATTCTGCTCACTACCTTTTCGATTCGAGGAAGAAATGCTCGTTTATACTGGAGTGGAAGTTGATGGCGCATTCCGAAATCAAGGATATGGTGAAATAAACGATTTGCAAATTGCTGTACCTGTGGCGTCCTTCAAACCCGCGTATCGAGCGTTTGATGAGTTTTGAGCAGCGTTGAAAACACAACAAGTTATTTAGAATCTATCGGTTGCTGGAGATCGTTCCCCACCGGAGTCCGATCCCGCGAACAAGAAGTTCTTCCTCCCAAGAGCGACGGCTCTTAGGGCCCGTTCCGCGGCGCTGTTGTCGATCTCGAGCAGGCGGTCTTCGCTGTAGCACGAGAGGGCGCGCCAGCGTGAGAGAGCATATCGGATCGCAGCTGCAGTCTCACTCTTGGCTGACAGGCTGACAGCGAGCGAAGCGCCTTCACTGAATAAACCGCGCGTCGGATCGAGGGCGTTGTTGGGCTTGCTTTAACTCACAGGCTGAAGAGGCTCGAAATATTCCTCAAACGTGAGCAAAAGTGAGCAGATCGTAGTCCCGTATCGCGTGCAACCTTAGGGGACAATACAGCGTGGGGTGTGTGATCCTACGGAATACGGCGGATTCTCAATTAAATGAGCAATTTTCAGGATTTGTTCCCCAGACTATTGTCCAGAACCTGTGCCGGACTCGGCAATTCCGCCCGTAACCTTATGGCGATGCGGCCGCGGTCCCATGTCTTTTAAGCATCCCACCACTGTGGCATCCGGAAAGGAGCGCATGAATGGTTAAGCTTAAAAGGCCGGCTTTTGATACTGCCGCCTTCCTGGCTCAGGCCGGACTAGGAAGAGGAATCGTGCAACTGTCTCCTGGGCAGTCGATCTTTTCGCAGGGGGACCCAGCTGATTCCATCTTCTATCTTCAAGAAGGCCGGGCAAGGATCACGGTCGTCTCGCGTTCCGGCAAGGAAGCCACCATCACGATCCTCTCCGCAGGCGACTTCGTGGGAGAAGAGTCGCTGGCGGCGGTGCCTGGGTTGCGTTTGGCCGCGGCCATCGCCATCACCGACGGCACTGCGCTCAAGATTGGGCGGGAAGAGATGATCCGCGTAATGCACGAGGAGCATGAGTTCACCGACCTGTTTCTGAAGTTTCTGGTTGCCCGGAGTATGCGAACCCAGGCGGATCTTGTCGATCGGCTCTTTAACTCCAGTGAAAAGCGTTTGGCGCGTATTCTCCTGTTGATGGCAGGCTTCGGCGGTTCAGGCGAGGCAGACACGGTGATTCCGAAGATCTCGCAGGAGACTCTGGCGGAGATGATCGGAACAACACGGTCCCGGGTTAGCTTCTTCATGAACCGCTTTCGTAAACTCGGCTTTATCGATTACAGCGACCGCATCCGGGTTCATAAGTCTCTCCTGAATGTGGTTCTGCATGATCATCTGCCGAACGACAAAACCAAAAAGACGCGTATCTCCAGGTCACCTCGGAAAATGATGAATTACGTCGCTTAACCATTTTGTATGCAGGTAGCCCAACAACACAAAGGATACCAACCCGCAATAATGCAATACCTAGAAGCAGGCATGCGAGTGGTATGGCCGTGGCCGCTTCACGCTCGAAGCGAGCATCGTAGTGTGTAACGAAAGGGAATCAATGCCGCCTCCAAAGAAGACGCGCGATTTGGCACGCAGCCTTGTCGCTTGCGAAGCCGATCTAAGTACGACCTCCTCACTGCATACCGAACCAGCAGCCCTCCGCGTCTATGAGAGGCTGCGCCGACAACTCGGCGCGCCCGTGGGAGTTGAGGGTTTTCAGGCGCTCGCTTCTCGTGCGTTGGCTCTGGCCAAGTCGGAATCTCCCCGGCTCAGCACCGTGCAGCTTACGGCGAACGGGGGCTTGCGCGGTCTCGGCGAAGTTGCTTCCCAGACGAACACGGATGAGGACGGTGAAGTCGGAATTATTCTGATTGCGCAGCTACTCGGGCTGTTTCTTACCCTCCTTGGCGAGGCAACAACGCTGCGCTTGATTGAAGATTTGCGCCTTCAGGTTGACGTCCGTAAAGAGTCGGCAACGACCACAGCGGACACGATAACCACAGCGTCCGATGGACCGGCACTGGCAGCGGCTTTCGAGGACCTTCTGCTGGAAATTGACCGGCTGAGGAGTGTGAGCGAACGAATTGAAACCCTGGCGGACAATCATCCCGGCATGGAAGATGGACTCGTAAGTGTTGCGGGAAACATCCGCAGTATCGCCACGGTCTTAGACATTTTCACACTCATCCGAAGCAAGGCTGGCGCCTCGCAAGAAGACGCACCGAACCTCCAAACGAATCGCTACATGAATTAAGTTCCACCAGGACTGCATCAAGAGCGGCTCTCGATGTCGAACACCTCAACCGCGGGGCGCTTGCGAAAAGAAAGATCGTCGCACTAATCCTCCCATAAAGCGTGTAACGTTCATCAGAATCTCCTACCTTGAACGATGGAGGGACGAAAATGACGATTCTCCTGAAGACGCGAGATTTGACCCGGTGCCTTCTTACGTACGAAGCGATGGCGGGCAAGTCCTCCGAACCTATGGAGTTCGCAACTTTTCGAATCTATGAGAAGCTACGACGGAGCATTGGTGCATTTGCGGGAGTCGCGGCTTTTGAGTCCCTCGCTTTCCGTGCTTTGACGCAAGCCAAGTCGGAAGCTCCCGATCTTTGGGCGGTGCAGGTCGCAGCGGATGGATCTTTACGGGCCCTCGGCGAGTTTAAGCCTGAGAGCGATATTGACAAGAATAAGGCTGGCGACGATCAGGTTGGCGAGGGAGGAGTCACTCTCATCGCCCGCTTACTTGGACTGCTTCTTGTCTTCCTTGGCGAAACCTTGACGTTACGCCTGCTGCAGGACGCGTGGCCAGATGCGGCCTTCGACGATGGCAATTCGGGGAACAGGAGAAAAGCGTGAGCACAGAAGACAAAGTGGCGATACACAAACTAGCGACCGGAGTTCCGGGCCTCGACGAAATCGTGGGTGGTGGTCTCCCCGAATTCTCGTTCAACATCATCGCAGGCGCTCCTGGAAGTGGAAAAACGACGCTGGCACACCAGTTCGTGTTTGCCAATGCGACTCCGGAGCGTCCTGCTATTTACTTCACCGTCCTCGGCGAATCCGCCATAAAGATGTTGCGATACCAGCAACAGTACACATTCTTCGATCCGGCCAAGCTGCCCGGCGCCATCCGCTTTATCAACCTTAGTCAGGTTGTGCTCGAGAAAGACCTCGGCGCGGTATTGGGAGAGATTACCAAGGAAGTTGAAAAGGCAAATCCCGCTGTCGTGGTTGTGGACTCGTTTCGAACCATGGTGCGGAAGCCGCAAAGTGAGATGGAATTGCAAACTTTCATTCAACGATTAGCGCTGTTTCTGGCTAGTTGGCAAGCTACAACTTTCTTGATCGGTGAATACGCGGAGGAGGAGCTACGCGACAATCCCATTTTTACCGTCGCCGATGGTCTGTTCTGGTTGCGCCAAACGGCGGAGCGAAATTCAATTGTACGTAAGTTACAGATCATAAAACTGCGCGGTCAGGATTCAGTGCCGGGGCTCCACACATTCCGCATAACCGATGCTGGGGTGCAAGCCTTCTCGCGCACTTTTGGGTTGATCGGACACCTGAAAGATCCGCCCAGTCATCGCCGTCTTTCCTTCGGTATTCCAGAGTTGGATACGATGCTGGACGGTGGGGTTCGCGAAGGCGATAGTGTCTTGGTGGCGGGATCTTCCGGGACTGGAAAATCGGTCCTGGCAACTCAATTCATCGCCGAAGGCATACGCCAGCGGGAACCGGGAATCGTGGCGGTCTTTGAAGAGCGCCCGCAAGCGTATGCCGAACGGGCCGCCAGTTTAGGTTTGGATCTAGACGCACCGCAGAAAGCTGGAAAACTGGCAATCCTCTATCTTCGTCCCCTGGATCTGTCGGTAGATGAAACCATGCACTCGATTCTCGATGCAGTGCAAAAGATCGGCGCCAAGCGCCTGGTGATCGATTCGCTGGCGGGCTTTGAAATGGCGCTGTCGCCCGGCTTCCGCGCCGACTTTCGCGAATCGCTTTACCGAATGATATTCGCTTTGACGGGAATCGGGGTGACAATTCTAAGTACGGTTGAGGTGGATGAGTCCTTTACCGAATTCCCGTTCAGCACCTACTCAATTTCTTTTCTCACCGATGACATCATCCGACTGCGGTACGTATCCATCGACGGCCAACTTCGGAAGATCATGGTGGTGATCAAGATGCGGGGCGGGAATCATGCCAAGGATATTCGTGAATATGAAATCACATCGAAGGGCGTGGTCCTTCTTGGCAAACGCCTCACAGACTATCAGGGACTCATTAGCGGGATTCCCGTACATTCGGGTCGATCTAGTCAGAACGAAGAGCCTTCAAATGGGCCCGAAATCAAGCGCGAGACATGAGGAGGCATTTTGGAACTCGAAACCGACGGCGCTGCAGGTGGTTCGGCTCGATAGTCCGTCTTTTCTCCGCGATTCCAGTCCTCCTGCGGTATGCGGGAACCCTTCTTCCACTCATGGTGGTGGCGATAAGTGCCGTGTCGTGGCGATCCTGCGACTGCCCCTGATCGTGGCGATCCTGGTCGGAATGGTCCTGCGCTAACGCGGGCAGGCAAGTGAAGGTCGCTACCAGCGATATCGGAATCTTCCGGTTGGAGCGATGCAGGGTTGAACATGGCGGGATATCCTTTCTGCGGGACGACCATCACCTATGCGCTCGATAGAAATGGCCTGAAGATGCTAGAAGCGTGCAAAGCCACCACCGAGAGTACGTGACTGGCAGCCCAAAGGACACGAGTTTCAGCGTCGGCGGCAAAGGCAATGACAGGTCCAGCACCCCTAAATTCGCGAGAGTTGGCTAGACAGCTACTTGCCCTTGAAGCCGCGATCGGCACTCTTCCGCCTGTAGGTTTCGTCGCCGCGTTCCGCGTTTGCGAAAAGCTTCGACGGCCACTGACCGCCCTGGCGGGAGCTGCGGGCTTCTATGCGCTTATTTCGCGCGCCTTGACACTGGCGAAGAGAGAGTCACCGAGACTAAGCATGGTGCAAGTCAAGGCGGACGGATCGTTAGACAGCTCGTTACAAGATGGCCCCGTCGAATCGAACCCAGACAAACCCGAACTCGAGGCCGAAAAAGCTCTGGTCGCCCATTTGCTGGGACTGCTTTTTACGTTTATTGGCGCGGCGTTGACACTGCGTCTGATATATGACATTTGGCCGAGTGAGTTGTTCCGGTCGACTGCGGAGGGGACTAGGAAAGCGTGAGGGGCATGGATAAAGTCACCGTTAATATGTTGCCAACCGGAGTTCCTGGCCTGGATGAAATCATGGGCGGCGGATTGCGGAGTACTCTTTCAACATTATCGTGGGCCCTCCGGGATGCGGGAAAACGACTCTGGCGCATCAGCTTGTTTTCGCAAATGCAACTCCTGAGCATCCGGCACTCTATTTCACGTTCTTGGCGAGCCCGCGTAGAAGATGCTGCGATATCAGCAGCAGTACTCTTTCTTTGACCAGAGTAAGCTGCCCGGCTCGATCCACTTTGTAAATTTGAGTCAGGTTATCCTGGAGCAGGACCTCGACCCGGTCTTGAAAGAAATCACTCGAGAAGTCGAAGCGCTCAATCCCGGACTTGTAGTGGTGGATTCTTTTCGCACTGTCGTGTGCAAAGCTTCAGGCGCAACCAGCGAGATGGAGTTGTAAGGGTTCGTTCAACGGCTGGCTCTTTACTGATGAGCTGGTAAGCGACGACGTGTTTGATCGGCGAGTACGTCGAGGCGGAGGTGCGCGACAATCCGGTGTTCACAGTGGCGGATGGTCTTTTCTGGCTTTACCAGACCGCGGAGCGAAACCCGATTGTCCGGATGTTTCAGATCATGAAGCTGTGGGGCCAAGCGTCAGTTCCGGGCCTGCATTACCTTTCGCATCACCGAGTCCGGATCGCAAGCTTTCTCGCGTACCCTTGGACTGACCAATCGAAGGAGTAAGGATGTGGCCGCGCAGCGGCTGTCTAGCGATATCGTGGATTTGGACAAGGCTGGGGGGAGGGATTCCTGAGGGCGACATGTTTTGGTGGCAGGGGCGTCAGGAACGGGAAAATCGGTGCTGACGACACAGTTTCTAGTTCAGGGAATTCGGCGCTGGAAATCGCTGCGGTTTTTGAAGAGCGCCCCAAAAGAGTACTCTGCACGTGCCAACAGTTTCGGTCTGGACCTGGAGACGCCTCAGGGCGACGGCAAAGTCGAGATTCTCTACCTTGTCCCCTGGATCTTTCCGTCGACGAGACGATTCAGGAGATACTCGACGCGGTGCAAAACTTAGGGGTCAAGCGCTTGGTAATCGATTCGCTGGCGGCCTTCGAGATGGACTGTCGCTGGCGCCGGGCTTCCGTGTTGACTTTCGTGAATCGCTCTACCGGATGATCAGCGCGATGACCGGGATTGGCGTCACCACCCTAAGCACGGTCGAGCTTGAGGAATTCTTTACAGAACTTCCATTCAGTACTTACTCCATCTCCTTTCTCACCGACCACATCATTCGGTTTCGATACGTGGAGATCGACGGGCAGTTGAAGGAGGTGATGGTCGTCGTGAAGATGCGTGGCGGAAATCACAGCAAGGATATTCGGGAATATGAGATTACCTCGGAAGGAATAATGCTCATGGCGCGGCTCCGGGGTTATTAGGGCCTGATCACTGGCGCTCCAACCCGGTTGTACCGCGCCGAACAGAACGAAAATCCTTCTCGCAAGTCCAAAGACCAAGTAAAATTACTTTCATCAGTGGCTCACCGCAACCAGGCATGGAAGGCCAACCTCTCGACGGGGCACGTGAAGTGGAGAAGGACCGCAGTCAACCAAGCACGTATGACATCCTCGACTTTGTGCGACGGCCGATGGTCATCACAGAGGGAGAAATGCACATCGTGTGCTATGTCAATCCTGCATTTTGCTCCCTGGCTGGCAAAAGCAAAAAAGAATTGATTGGCAATTCTATCTCGGACGTGCTGCCAGGAGGAACCGTCGGCACCTTGGTGCTCCACCGGCTCAGGCGCATAGGGACAGACGAGTCTCAAACCCAGCTGGAGGTCGCCGCACCTCAGCCCCTTTACTGGACATACGACATTTGGCCCGCATTGGCTCAAGCGGCTGGAGACGACGGTGTGGCCAGAGTCATCATCCAGCTCTCAGACGCAGCGCTCATCGATGGCCGGTTCACTGCAATGAACGAGGCTTTGCTGGTCTCAGCCGTGCGCCAGCACGAGCTCGTAGAGGCAGCAGAGGCGCTCAACACCAGACTGCACGCAGAGATCAAACAGCGTGAGCAGGCTCAGGAAGCGCTGATGCGCAGTGAAATGCTGGCAACTGCGGGGCGAATGGCAGCAAGCATGGCACACGAAATTAATAATCCATTGGAAGCTGTGATGAACACCCTATTCCTCGCCCGAACCAGCGCGGGCCATCCGGAAGCAGTCCGCGAATATCTGGAGATCGCAGATGGAGAGCTGCTGCGCGTCGCCCATATCACTCGGCAGACACTGGGGTTCTATCGTGAATCTTCCGTGGCTACGAGCATTTCTGTTTCAGGTTTGATTGGTTCGGTCGTCAAGGTCCTTCAATCGAAAATTAAGGATACCGGGGCCAGCGTTGAGCAGCGGTGCGATGAACATCTACAGGTGATTGGGGTCTATGGGGAGCTGAGACAAGTGTTGGCAAATTTGCTCGCAAACAGCTTGCATGCGGTCGTTCCAGACGGGGGAATTGTTCTGCATGCATCCCTTTCTCTTGATCCGAACGACGGTAAACGACGCGTCCGGATAACAGTGGCCGACAGTGGCCATGGTATCGGAGCCTCCGCGATGAAGCAGATTTTCGAGCCTTTCTTTACCACAAGAGGAACGGTCGGAACGGGCCTTGGCCTGTGGGTAAGCAGACAGCTGGTTGAGAAGAACGGTGGAACTATCCATGTTCGGTCCAATACGGATGGAAAGCGAAAGGGAACGACGTTCTCCGTTGTGCTGCCCGGCGCCACTGCGCCGCCGTAGTGATTTCGCAGAAGACAACACCGCGTCAATATCGGTCCCATTCCAGAGCACGCTTCGCGATATGCTCGTCCGTCGGACCTGGCGGAGGCCGCTTCAGTAGGCTGCAGGGCTACCTCTCATTTCCCGGTTTTCAGGGGCATGCCCTGGACTCTTTCTTACTTGGTAGTTGCCTTTGTCGCCGAGGCAGGGGGTCCATGGCCTGCTGTCATCGTATGTTCAATCGCATCGAGCGGAGTCTATAGCTTTGTACTTGCTCCAGGACGGGATCATTTCTTTGATCAGACAGCTTGGATACAGACCGCAACATTCCCGCGCAGATTACCACTCGAGACCGATGCGAAACTGCTATTTCATACCCAGAGCTGTCCGATGCTTCGGTTGTCTTCGCCCTTCCGCCTGCAGAAGTCGCGATCCACCCCTCCGATGAGAGCGGCATTATACAAGTCGGAAACCTCGAACTCCGTATCGAAGAGAGTCGGAAATTCCTGTTGATGCTGCGCGAGCCATTTCTTGGTACGCTCGGGCTGGTCGAATGACACGCCCCACACCGTCAGATCATCCTTGTGTTTCGAAGCGATCTGCTGAATGTCCGGCATCTCGCGAATGCACGGTCCGCAGGCGGTGGACCAGAAGTCGAGCAGCACAGCCTTTCCGCGCAATGCCGAAAGCTCCACCGTTTTGCCATTGAGATCCCTCAAATGGAAAAAGGGCGCTTCCTTCCCGAGCCATTCCTTGTGTGTTCTCGTCTTGGGCAGTGTCTTCATATCGACGAGCCATTGCGGTGCAGGACGATGGAAATGCACGGTGTCGAATGAAATGGTCCACTCACCAACAGGATCGGTCGGAAGCCTGCCCGCCGAATAGACCATGGTCTTCTTCAGGGCGAGGTGCCTGTCCGAGCAGATGGAATACCTGACGGGCGCAAGGTCAGTTCCGTTGGGCAATGCAGCGTATTGCACCTCGAGCACGCTGCAATCCGTCGTTGCACCATTGAGCGGCAACCGTTCGGTCTCAACCTCTTTCACTGACGTAACGTTGGTTGCCATCCTCTCCCACCCACCGGCGACGGCGAAAGGGATAGCAATATGCATTGGCTTCTCATCGCTGCCTTCACCCGCCTTCGTGTACTGGAATGGTCCGCCGACCCTCCCTGCGGGGAAGACCGGCGCATGAGGCGTCTCCAGCGGAGCGGGTGCTGCCGCAATCACAACCGGGAACTTTACCCGCCAGGGTGACGCGTCGAGTTGCAGTAATCCCGACCCATCGAACTCGAATCCGCTGGGATTGGTGAAGGACTCCTGTGCGAGCCGAAGCAAATCTTCAGGAGTCTGCGAATTGTCGCTGACTGGGTTGGCGGGACTTGTTAGATCGGTCCGTGCGAGGCGAAGGTAGTGAACTGCCGCAATCTTAGCCTGCCCCAGCGGGAGCGTCGTGATTGAGATTACCTTGCCAGATCGGACCACCAAAGGAGTCAGGTCCGCCGGTAGAGCAATAGGAAGAATGTCTTTGTTCCGGAAGTGTTCGTCCTTTGGATCGGTGAAGGCGCTAAATGTGCACTTGATTTTGTCTGTGCCCTCGACTGGTTGCACCAGCAGATTGTATGCGAAGGTGGCATTCAAGTTGTCGTATTGAATGTAGAAATGGAAAAGCTGAGCAGGCTTGTTCCCGTCTACGCCCGCGTACACTGACCAGCCCCGTATCTCGTCAAAGTCAGGAGACGTCGAAGGCACCGAGTTCCCCTCAGAAAGATCGATCACAATATCGTTTGCCTTAATGTCTCCATGCCTATGTCCCTCAACCCGGGCTGTCGACGGAACGGCAGATATAGGCTTGTAAAAAGGGGAGTCTGCGTAGCTCTGGCAGTAACCGCACAAGGGAACGGCAATGTAAAACGCAAGGAATAACTTCAACATATTCCCCCAGAGCACTGTAAATCAGACGCAGGCATCGACGATTCGCTCAGCCGCCATCACAAGAGGCGAGTTCTGAATGTGTTGTTTGAATGATAAGTCGAGGAGGAGCACGAGGGTGTTACAAAGGCTGAACTCAGCTGCGTGCTGATTCAGAGAACTACCCACGGAGGCTCCTCAGAGACATATGTATTACATCGGACTTGATGTTCACAAGAAGACGAT
>DATHHN010000034.1:0-50719 GCA_035317185.1 Edaphobacter sp. | reverse complement strand
TTAGGCGTCGCAATGGATGAACTGGGATTCGGGTTAGTACTCCCAGCAAGCGGCCTTTTCGCGCTAGATCATGCTACTGCCACCTGTGCTGTTGGCCGATACTCCTCTCCGCTCGACAGGACCGCCCAGGCAACCCGCGCAAGCTTGTTGGCCATGGCGACCACTACGACGTTTTTAGGAGCTCTGGAATCCAGTCCGTTCAGCCAGGCTCCAATCGGTGCACGATCCCGCTTGATGCGGAGCACAGCCGCTCGCGCACCGTGGATAAGAATCTTGCGCAGGTAGATGTTCCCGCGCTTGCTGATGCCGAGCAACTTCGCCTTACCTCCAGTCGAGTACTGTCGCGGCACAACGCCGAGCCAGGCAGCGAAATCTCGGCCCTTGCGAAAAGCAGCGCCGTTGCCGATCGCGGCGACGATGGCCGTGGCGACTATCGGCCCAATTCCTGGGATCTGGCGAATCCGCATGCAGCCGGCATCCGCGGCACAGATCCGCTCCAACTCATCGCTGAGTTCCTCGATCTGCCGCTCGACGGTCTTCCACTCCTGCCATAGCATGTCGATTAGGTTGCGCATTCGCGGTGTCAGCTCGGCCTCTGCGTTCTCGAGGATGTCAGCCATGGCGCTCCTCAGCTTGGCCGGTGTCTTCGCGAACGTCATGCCACGTTCGAGCAGGAACGCTCGTAGCTGGTTGATGACGGCGGTACGACGGGAGATCAGCCGGTCACGAACACGATGAATGGCTTGCAGGTCTAGCTGATCGTCCGTCTTGATCGGGACGAAGCGCATGTTGTTGCGCTCGACGGCTTCGCCGATAGCTTCTGCATCCACAAAGTCGTTCTTGTTCGACTTCACGAAAGGCTTGACGAACTGCGCTGCGATCAGCCGCACATCATGGCCTTGCTTGCGCAAGGCACGTCCGAGAAAATGCGCTCCGGAGCAGGACTCCAGTCCGATCAGACATGTCTGTAGGTTCGCGGTGTACGCCAGCAACTGCCGCTGCGAGAACTTCTTCCGGACGAGCACCTTGCCTGCTTCGCCGAGAGCTACCAGATGAAAGGTTGTCTTGCCCAGGTCGATGCCAACGGAGTGTATCTGCATAATGATGATCCTCCCTGTAAAAACTGCCTCCACGATGCACCTGCTCTTCCAGGTAAATCAAGCGGCGGACCATCTCATTAACGGTGGATTGTAAAGAACCAGATCGCACCTATAATCAACAAGATACAGCAAAAATAATGGTGTCGCATTTGCTCGGTGTGTGGACGAAAAGACTGAGTGATGTCACACAAAACTCACACATTTTTCCGGGCGAGACAGACCGCGACCTCTTGACAGGGTGTCAGGCAATTTATTGGGAGTTCGTTCAAAGACAGCAGGTGTTATTGCGACGCCTGCTAGGTCAGAAACACAAGCTCATCGGAGTCAGGCAGATTGAGCAGCGAACCGCCACTTAAGAGTGATGTTAGTTACCAAATTGTCAGTCAGAAATACGTCGTTTACGCAGATGCTAACGCGGGCTCAGGCAAGTCAGGCTCAATTGACGTCGTCGCGAGGGCAGGCGAGGTGTGGAAATAATGCACTCGACACAGGAGGGGTTTGAATATCTATGTATGATCCAGGGCAAGCATGGGAAAAGATGATGAGCGATATCTTCACGTGGGCTGATGTGATGAGAAGGTATCGAGCAAGTCACGTCGAATGCCGTTTTGGCCAACTTAATGGGAATGACGACCGCCGCTGCGATGTTTGCAAGCTGTACGATTCCATAGCCATAGAAGAGCCTCAGAAGAATCATAACGATCGGGACTAGATATTTTTATGGCTCAGAAATTAGAGGCGGAAGCTTTCCGGCACCGCCTGCAAAGTCTGGCTATCGAATTACGCTTTGTTGCAGCCCCGCATTCACTAGTCTCTTTGCAATCAATTGCAAGAGAATCTCAGCAGCTGTGTCGCGTCGCAAAGATCTAGTGAACTGGACTGGTCTGCCACGGTAGTCCAACACTCGCATTGAGGAATAGGGGTGTATCACGGGCGACGCGCATACTATCTCAATTTCCGAATAGGTGACAAACGCCCGGGACACAACTAGGCTTACCTGTTCATCCTCAGTGAGTGAGTTGGCCTGAAGGCGCCAATTGAGGTTGCGCTCCTCGTGCGGAGGGGAATGGGCCACTGCACCGAATATCAAGATGTGACGACAAATAATTTGGATCTTTTCATGAGCGGCCGCACGTGGTTGCAAAGATCTGATGGAGCCTCTTGCGACGGTGTACCCCTATACTGCCAGAGCAACTGGGTAAGGCTAATCCGCCAATTAGCACGCTCTGGCGTAAGGGAGTTCCTTGCGCAGAGTCAGAAGCTCCGGCCGGCGCGGGGAAAGGACCAGTGGCTCCGTCTTTGCTCGCTGTCTGTACATAGAAATCTGAATTTCACCACCGGAGATCGCCTATCGGCAGCCAGCGGGCCGGGCTCAGAGCTGGCCATAGTAGATCATCTGCTCCAGTTCGTAAGCATGTGGAACTCCGAGACTGACGAGCTTGCTCAGGATACGTTCGACCTCGGGTATGACCGTATCGTTGAACGCCTCGGGTGCTTGCTGGAAGATCGAGATCAAGAGCGCGCAGGTTCTTGCACCAAACTGCCACTCAACCCAAAAACGATCGCTATCAGGGAAACGTTCTAACCAGATACCGGCACAGGTCGCGACGAACGATGCGTGCTCGGGGCGAGGAGCGACCTCGATGAAGTTGAGGTACATGAGTCCGAGTTAGGGCGAAGTGCAATCCCGCAGGAAGCTCTCAAGCAGCGCTAGAAAGACATCTGCCTTCTCGATGAAGGATGTCGGCAGATAGCACTTCGACTGTCTGAAGCCGCGATCGTTGAAGGCGATTGTCGCGAGCAGGCGCGAGGTACATGGTGACGCTCAGCTCGTCTCGATCCTTGTTCCAACCGTAAAGCTTTGTCGCCTGTATGCGTTTGATCAGATTGGCACGGATCTGCTTGGCCTGAGCTGCGGTCAAAGCGTCTCTCTCGAAGTAGGCCCGATCCACATTCACCAGGAGTTCGGAAACGCAGGAGCAAAGTGTTCTGTCCGGCAGACCAGTGATAAGACTTTCAAGCGTGGTGTCCAGCTGCGTGGGACTCTCTGTCCGCTAAGGCAGCGTGATTCAAGGTCGAAGTACACTTCGTTCCACTCTTGGGGCGCATTGTCGCTGTCATCTTTGTCGTCAGCGCCTGCACCATTCTCATCGCGGGTCCACTTGCGATAGGTCGCCACAATCTCAGCCGGCCAACCAAACTTTGATGGATCAAACTGCGGCTTTGCCTGCTTTAACCAGAGAGCTGCGGACTGCCAGTTCACATGGACTGCAAGGCGCGTCGCCCCCTCCTGATCGGCGGCTTCATCGTTGCTACCAACCGGGAAGGCCGGCCACGCGGGCTCGGGCGATGATCCTTCCAGCCATTCAGCGACTTCGCCAATCCCTGCATCCAGGACTACTTGATGCTCTCTCCCGCGCTCTTGTTTCTGTTCGTCCGTTAAACGCCATCCATAATCGAGCGTTACTGCGGACAGGAAGGCGCAGCGGAGAATTGCAGGTACAAACATCGGGTGAATCGTTGTGAGCGCATGGATGGCGACTCCGAAACCGTGCGCAGCGGCATATGCACTGCGCATGACGGAGTGAAGAAGAAGCGGTTGTGGTCGCAAATCGTTGACTTGACGGCGACGGATACCACTCGGTATGGCGGGGCGCGGGCGATGAGCGGGATTGGACAACGAGGGCTGGGCAATAAGTAAAGAGCTCGACCAGCGTAGGCAGCCAATGTGGGCTTGTCGCAGTGTCTCAGTTGTGAAACCATGGCTCGGATCGTTAGACCGGCTGTCTCTTTGAGATGGCTTTGCAAGCGGGCCTGAACACCCACCAGCACACTTGCTTTTAGACAAGTGTCGACCGACAAGCACGCCGGAAGAGCGCTGATGCCTTGGTGAAGGTATCAGTCTCACTCTAGCGTCCGGATGGAATCCGTACCTCATAACAAATAACAATACTTGGTTTTCAACTGCTATCAATTGCAGGCCGCCGCAAATCTAGGGAACAGTTTCTCAGGACTGCGGAGCAAAAGCGTCCAGGTATCGATGACTTATGCGGACCGGCCTGCAATTGATTGCAATCGCAAAGAGAAAGAGTAAGTTTGTCACAGTAGAGAGCATCAATAATCGAAATTGCAGTAGACATGAAGTACTCCCCAAGAGAATCGTATTTGAGAGCTCGTATTCACGGGAAAAGCGAGAACCTCTAGGAGACTTCTTCGAAGGCCAGAAGAATTCATGAGCGACTATCAACTTCTACTGGTCTAAGACCTTCGACAAATTGTAGATAGTTTACGAAGGCTACATATTATTGAGAGATGCTACCTTTTTCGCAAACTGAGTTTAAGAAAGCGCTAGAAAGCGGCTTTGAAGATAATTGACACTTAAATTTCGCTCTGTAGATTGAGCCCTTTGGAGCGGTTCTACCCGCATAATCGGCAGATGATTCAGTTCACATTGCGGTCGCTCCTCTCATGCATGCCGCAGGAATTGCCACTTTCACTAGCACCCATCACGCTCCGCATTTTCAACTACTATGTCCATAACGCTGGTCGCCCTCTTCGCTGCCTCCGACCCTTGGCCCACAAATTCCGCACCGAACCTCTTAAAGGTCACTGTTGTAATCAATTGCAGCCTGATATTTTGCTGTTGCATAAGAATATGCGATGAGGGCCAAGCAAGCGCCGGCCAATTTGTTTGCTTGGCGGGTTCGCGCCAGCTAATCAGTGATCCAGAACTTCAGCGTAACGGTTGATCGTCTGCTGTGGTCCCGTCGAATATGGTTGGTTTGAATCTTTAGTAGAACGATTTCCAACTCGCGAAACGCATCTGCGTTTTGCAATCAATTGCAAAACGTTGTGACTGAACCTCTCGCCCACTGGGGCGACCGCACAAGTCACAGGGTGGGTGCTTCGAAAGGGAAAGATTGCTTTTCCGATCGCACTCAAGATACTCATCTTGCAGATGTCTACAATCCGGGTCGCTTCGATAACCCCATGAATCCAATTAAGCGGCGACCTAACTCACCATCCCTAACCGCTGAAGTCTCTATTTTGATTTGCTATTGCAATCAATTGCAACCGCTCGTTCCCATCGTCACTTTGCAATCAATTGCAAATAGGAACATTTTCCTCCCGAGTTGTGCTTGGTCCCTCGTCTCAGACGAGGAGCTGGAGTTACTTGGCACACACCACGTAGATCTTCATTCGAGCTGTCCATCTTTTCACGGGGGCCGGCTTCCCGTCAGCGATTCGGAAGAACTGAATGGGCATCCCTAACAGGCCCCCGCCTAGATAGTCGGTTTTGGCACCAAGGACGAGTGCCCGATTAGGTCAATGAGTGATTGTCCTGTTAGCACCAGTTGAAACGAGGGGTCACTTGTCCGGAAAGCCGACTACTCGTCCATGTGGAATGCGCTTTCTCGATGAGTGACTTGGCGATTTATCGCTCGTCGAACGGTAGCGGGACAGTAGATGCCCTGGTTATTCCGCCGGGCAGGCCACCTTCTTGAAATCCGCGTACCAATTGGTCTCCCAGGTCTTGCCGCCATCGGCGGAGAAGGCCTGCTCCCAATGGGCGGAGGTGCCAGTCATCTTCGACCAGATGAAACGGGCCTTGGTTGGTTTACCGTTGAACGTGATGTCGCCGAG
Organism: Edaphobacter sp.; assembly: GCA_035317185.1. GTDB lineage: Bacteria > Acidobacteriota > Terriglobia > Terriglobales > Acidobacteriaceae > Edaphobacter. Next base: position 44,975 of record DATHHN010000034.1, on the reverse strand, counting down.
AAAGGTGCCGACGCCATTCACGAAATGTCCCCTGACTGGAGGGTCTATGTCGTCGCTCGGGTTGCGTCCATCGAACCACCAGATGGTCCACACTGCCGTCTTGGGATCATAGGTGCGCACCGTGAGGCCGTGGTATGCGCCGTCCGGTTTGTTGAGCCAGTTTTCATCCATGTTCCCGTATCCGCCCATCACCAGCCAGAAACGCTGACTGGCGTCGTATTCGAACCAATCGTGGCTATCGGCCAGGCGCTCTCTCAGCACGCGGTTGTGGAACGTCCAGCAACCAACCCGGGAATCGAAGGCATGCAGACCGGAGAGGTCGTTGCCTTGGCGGGGTTGCTGATTGTCCTCGGTCGCGAAGGCCGATGTCGCGGCCCCCATGGAAGTAGCGAGGAATGCAGCGGCAAAGCCTGTGCGCAAAAGAGATCGGATATGCATGGTGGCTCCTGCTTTCCAGAGGAATCGCGCAAACGAATTAGCTTTTGAGGCAGACGCATCCGAGTGTCCGGATTGTTCCTGATCGCCTCAGTTTACGACGATCAGGAATGAGAATTCCCTAGTGTTAACGAATTTCGCAACTACTCAGTTGTTGATAACAGTCGATCAGTGTTCTCGGTAAGTGGCCTAATAACCGGCTATCCGGAACCCTGGTATCAGCAAGACGCGTCGGACGATGAGCCGCGGCAACTGTCCGAGATGCCGACTATTCGGCAACTTGCCTTGAGATCATTTGTCGATGAGTGAGTTGGCGATTTAGCACTCATTGCGAATCTGCAAAGGGGTCAATCGGCCGCAATCACTTGTCCAGATAGCCGGTTACTCGTCCATCTGCCGAAGACACACATCGACAGAATAGGTTGGATGAGCGGACTGTTCTGTTGCCGGCAATCCAGGTTTGGGTCGAGATTCTTCGTCGCTGATACATCGTGCCGATGGGCGAAGTTGCTCCCGACCCTGCCCTTGAAATGGGGTTCGTCGCCTCCAAGAAATGCTAACGCGGCCCGCTCTAGGTTGCCGATAAAAGAAATTCAGCAACGTTGAGTGAGCTGCCGGCACCTGACCAGGCGAAGTAAAGATTCTGACCGGAAGCGCACAAGGAGGGCCCGGCTATCCCGCTCACATTGTCCCCGGCCTGGGTCCACTGCCAGGACAGGTAGGGATTCGCGAAGGTCTGGCCATTGTCAACGGAAGAGAACATCGTCAGCTGACCCGTGTTGGCGTCAGCCCAGGCGAGGTAGAGAACATTAGTCACCGAAGCTAGCGATGGACACTGCACATTTATGGCCAAACCGGCTAAGAATTTCGGCAGAGGGACTACATTGACGAGGTTTACCGGGGGGCCATCGCTGGGCGAAACCTGGGCCACGTACACGTCGTTACTTGACTCACCGCCCCAGGCAATCATCAAATTCGTGCCGTTCACGGTGAGCGATGGCGAAAATCTACTCTTCTGAGTTGGGGTCAAGGGCCCGCCAAACTCCATTCCGCCGTTTGGCGCATATGCGACGTAGAGGTTGCCGTCGTGTTCTCCGGTCCAGGCAATGTAAAGATTCCCGTTAAAGGAGGCGAGCGACGGCCCGTTCGCACTGCTCTGAGCGTAGGGAACTTGACCCGTAAAACCAGTGACTGTTGACCCACTGATCACCAGCTGTGCGATGTTGAGGCTCTTGTCGGTCCCGGTCCAGGCGATGTAAAGGTTCCCGTTCAAGGAGGCGAGCGACGGCCCACCCACCTCGTACCCGACCAATGCTTTCTGCGTGGTGAATGGTGGTCCAAATGTAGCGCCGCCATCGGTGGAACAACTTACATTCAGCTTGCCGTCCATTCCGGTCCACGCTAGATAGAGTTGCCCGCCGAACTCGACAATGGACGGAGTCATCACACTGCTCTGCGGCACGATGGTTGGGTTCTTCAAGCCACTGTATTGGCCGTAATTGAGGGCAACGCATACATCAAGCATCTGGCTGGTGTCGGTGCTGGCAAAGTCACAAGTAACGATTGAAGGAAGGGCAGTCGCGCTGATGATGCCGCTGCTGAACCAGTTGGCAATCGAATCCTGAAACGTCGGATTCAATATCGCCGCTTCGGTAGCCAAATTAACAGTAGGGAAACCCGTGATGTGAAAGGCAAGCAAGAAGAAAGGGTTGGACAACAAGTTATTCTGGAGTGAGGTACCAAGCTCGGTGGCCACGGTCAGAGGATCGGCCGAATCAGCGTCGTCATAGGAGTTGTAGTACTTTACATTTTGGTTGTAAAAGAACCCATCAGCCGAGGTGTAGTAAGGAAGTGAAGGGCCGGGACTGGCACCCTGATTGAACTCGCTGCTGCTGCTCCACAAGAGGATTTTTGGCCCTGTATCCCCGCCAAAGATCTCCTTAAGCGTTAGAGTGAAAGGGTCCACGTAATTCGCATTCTTGTACAGGTACGGGCCGAGGGCGGTCATAAGTGGTGTGAGAATGCTCGCTATGTCGGCCAGAGATAAAGAGGTCGCAGCTCCTCCTTCTTTCAGATAGCCGCCGTGCGAGATCTCTGCCACAACCAGTTCATAATCACCAAGCTGGGCCATAGCGTCTGTCAGGTTGGTGCAAACGTCGGCTAAGGGTTGACCCATAAGTCCGCCCCAGGTCGCAGGTCCAGTAGATGACCAATGTGCGAGGTAGTTTCCGCTTGGAGTGTTGACCGAAAAATCGTTGGCCTCGTAATAAGAAGGGCGAACGTCAAGGTAACGGACGCCGGCAAGTACGACCTGGTCATGAACGTTGAGCGTCTGGGTTTTGGTGGAAGAGGTCAGAGAGTAGACATTGGTTGCCGTGCCGTTGCACTCGGACATGCCCGTATCATGGGTACCGAAAAACACGATGTCTTGAAGGGTTTTGGGGGAAAGCTGACTAAAATTGTCAGTCATCCAAGTGGTTGGGTTAGCCATAAGAATCTCCTTCAGGTCCGGTTGGGTCCAAGCTGAACGGCGCGAAATGTCATCTCGCGCAGATTGTAGCCGACAATCCGTCAACAGACAGTAAATCGCTTATGCATCTTTAGACGAGCCAAATGTCCGAAAAGTCGGCATTCCGGACAAGTGAACGACCGTTCAACTATTGCTAACAGGGCTTAGCACTCATTGAGCTATTCAGAGCGATCTGTGTCTTCGGCAAGTTGCCGAATAACCGGCATCTCGGCAAAGTGATTACTGCCAATCGACTCGTTACGGCCTTCTCAATGAGCGCTAAATCGACTATGCACTCATCGAGCGCTGGTAAGTAACGACGGCTTGTGGGAAGTACGGCTCACAAGCAAGAAACATGCCACCCGTCGCGCGGCGGCAACTACGAAGGGCCTGATCACTTCGACAGGCCCTTCAAATAGCACGAGCACGTTTCGGAATTTACTTTCCAGCGTTCGTTGGAAACTTCTTGAACATGTTGTTAATGTCGCCATCAACCATCTTGGTGTTTCTATCTGCATTTGAAGAAAGATTCTCTGTGGCCAGGCCTCTCCACAGCAGTTTCTTCGAACTGCCTTCGAACAAATCGATCACCAGGTTACCGACATTTTGATCTGTAGTGGTCGTGGTTGCGATGCCGGTGCCGAAACCGGGACCACCCCAGCCTCCGCCCCATCCCCATCCACCCCATCCCCAACCGCCGCCCCAACCGCCGCCCATGTTGTCATACATGGTCTGCACCTGCTGCTGATCATGAACATTGTCGGTGGCGAATACCGTGACCGAACCGCCGGTGGGCACCAACGTCCATCCCTTAGCCTGCAGTTGTTTATCGACCGCCTGCTGAATGCGGGTCACGAAAAACGGGTTCGAGGTTTGCACCTTGCCCCACGAGTATGTGTTGTACTGCGAGAAATTAGCCGTATGATCGTAGTCCGTCCGCACATCACCAGCAAATGCGGCCATCGAGCTTCCCATCAGGAGAGCGGCAACCATCACTACTGCCTGCATATAACGCTTCATAGAACTTCCTTCCTTTTTCTTCCACCACAGTGGAGATCGATATTGGTGGAGTCATCTACTTGCGCATCCTCTGCAGAAGTTCTCCACGTCTTCATCGACAATAAGCGCGTTGGTGCCGCGAAACCATAGAGGTCGCTACACACAACACCGTGTGGTTCTACATAATTCAGTAATCCGGAAACTATTCCTTTGTGCCTAGAAGAGTCTCGGCAGCTTCGACCCTGACTTGCGGTTAACTTCGTTGTGCGCGCATTACAAGAGGAAAATGATTATTTCTGTATTACCGATAAGCCGGGAACTGACCCTCATATCAGTCAACACAAGTTAGTCAACACAAGAGAGTTTTTCAGGACTAATCTTGACGGGATCGTTGTTGGATGAGCGCATTACCCTGATGGAATAACGAAGTCGGCTTTGAGGCCTGAGTGGACCTGAGCAGTGTTCAACCGCGGAAGCTCGGGCGAAGGAGGCCGAGATGCGGATAGTAGGTGTGGATTTACACGCGCGACAGCAGACGATTTCGATGCTGGATACGGCAACAGGCGAGATTGTTGAAAAGACACTGGAGCATGCGGGCGACGTGGTGCAGGAGTTTTACTCGGCGCTGGAAGGACCAGTGTTGGGCGGCATCGAAGCGACCGGATGGATGGCTAATCTGGGTCATTGTTGAGACTGGCTGCCTTCAGTCTCGTGAGAGAGAATCCTCTTGAGGCGACGGAATGCCAAAACGGCACCTCGTTGTAGGCCTATTCACATCAGTGCCTACACCAGAAGAACTCAAGACAATATTTCCAAAGGAGCGCCAAACACACCCCGTTTCTACCTGGCGGGAGACATCGAATGGTAGGTCTGTCAGGATTGAAAGTTCCCTTATTTCCCAATCGCTGCCACAAATGTCCGCCCGGCTGTTCCATTTACAAGCCACGGGCGCCGTTACGTCTTCGCACCGGCGATCAACGCTTCTAAAGTGGTCAAATCCTGTTTCACGGCGAAGCCGGAAGCGCCCGCCTCTCTCGCAGCCGCACGCGTCTCTTCATCTTCGCAATCGGTGACGATAATGACGCGCGCCGTTGGATCGAACTTTCGTATTTGCCTCGTTGCGGTGAGTCCGTCCATGATTCGCATTCGAACATCCATCAGGACAACGTCCGGAAGATGTTCGCGATAGACGGCCAACGCTTCCGCGCCGTCACCACACTCCCATATTTGGGTTGCGATTCGCTCGATCGCACGCCGTAGCAGACGGCGAACTCCAGCATTATCTTCCACGATGAGAACCGTCATTGTGCTCCTTACCAGATCAGGCATGGCGGCTCGAAAAACCTTCTGTTGCGGCCTTTCTCTACAGTAAGAGGATTGAATCCTGAAGAAAATAGAGATCGCTACACAAGAAGCATGTAGCGCCACATGTCATAACCGTGTGGTTCCACACATCTCGTTTGTGATACATCTATCACGACATAAAGCTGGAGAGGAACTCCATTGTGATTTCCGAAGGCGCGCAAAACATTCCTCAGCAGAGGGCGCATGGTATAGGTGTCGTGATCGACGCCATTTTCTCAGTGCTCACGAAGAGAGCTGGCTCAATACGCCATGCCGTTTGTACCCTTGTCTGGTTTTCGTCTCTTCTGCTCATCAGTCTTTCTGCCGGGGCACAATATCGTTTTAAGGCCTGGACCGCAGACGACGGCTTACCCCAGAACATCATTCGAGGGATGCACCAGACTCCGGACGGATATCTCTGGGTTGCAACGCTCGATGGCATGGCCCGATTTGGCGGGGCCCACTTCAAGGCCTTCAACAAAGGCAATACGCCAGGAATTATCTCCAACCGATTCAATGCCATGGTTGGCGGCCAGGATGGCGACTTCTGGATGGTTACCGAGAGCGGTCGCATCACGAGATTCCACAATGATTCTTTCCAGACATACGGGGAGGCGCAGGGTTTACCGGAAGACGCCCCGGTCAGCGGCATAACATCGGACGACTCGGGCCATGTATGGATCCTATTTAAAGACAAGATAGCCCAATGGGACGAGGGGTCCGGTCGCTTTCGCGACACTGTCTCGAAGATCCCACGAGTTCACGACTACAAAGCGCTTCGATGGGGACATCTCGGCTTTTGGGGCTGGAACGAAAAAGGTCTCTATTGTTTTGTCAGAGGACAGTTCATCGAAAACCCGCTGCCGGCCTGGCTTCCCGCATCATCCATTTGGGAGGCTGCCATCGACCAGAAAAGGAACATCTGGCTGGAGACGCTAAAGGGGGATCATATCAGCATCATTGCCAGAAGAGCCTCGATACAGCCGGCAGGATCAACCGTCGATTATGTCGACCATCAGGGACATACCTGGACGATGAGTATCGGCCGCCAGTTGGATCGATCGATGCAAGGTGCGACCTTCGGAGCGAACCCTCCAGGCCCATTTACTCAGGTCATTGAAGATCGTGAAGGCAGTCTCTGGCTCGGGACAGAAGGACACGGGCTCTACGAGCTGCATCGACAGTTTGTGCAGACGTATTCCAGCCAGCAGGGACTCATTGACTCAAACATCTATCCGATCTACCAGGACCATACCGGTGCTGTCTGGGTTGGAGCCTGGAGCACTGGTCTTAGCCGATTCGATGATGGCAAGTTTACCAATTACACCGTCGCAGACGGTCTGCCCAGCCCTCTTGTTACAGCGATTCACGAGGATCGTGACGGTCAGATCTGGATAGCGACCTACAAAGGTCTTTGCATCTTTGTGCACGGAAAGCTACAAAAGGCGTCTGGGCCGGCATTATCTGACGATACCATCGTACAGGTGATCCAACAGGATAAGAGCGGCGCTCTTTGGTTCGGAACACCGAAGGGTCTGGTGAAATACAGCAACGGAAAAACGCGAATCTTCACCATGCACGATGGCCTGGCAACAAACGACGTGCGTGCGATTGTTGAAAGCCCGTCGGGTGATCTTTGGATCGGAGGCTACGGTGGCCTCACAAAACTTCCCGGCGGCCAGTTCACCGATGCCATACAGCGTTATGGATCGCCAGGCGATAGCATTCGTTCGCTGTACGAGGACAATGAGGGTGTTCTCTGGATCGGCACTTACGATAACGGTCTTGCTCGTTTGAAAGATGGACAATTGACGCGTTACGGCATCCGCGACGGGTTGTTTAGCAACAGTGCATTTCAGATACTCGAAGATGCTCACGGCAATCTCTGGATGAGCAGCAACTGGGGCATCTATCGTGTGCGCAAGCAGGATCTGAACGAATACGCAAATAAGCAAAAGACGATTGCTTCTGTTGCCTACGGCAAAATTGATGGCATGCTCAACGCTGAATGCAATGGTGGCTTCTCACCTGCCGGCATAAGAACGCGCGATGGAAAATTGTGGTTCCCCACTCAGAATGGAGTTGCGGTAATCGACCCCGAGAGCGTGCCATACAATCCACAGCCTCCCCCTGTCATCATCGAATCTTCCCAACTCGATCGCGTCGAGCTTCCGGTTACCAGCGCATTAAAGATCGCTCCTGGCAAACAAAATCTGGAGATCCAATACAACGCCTTAAGCTTCATTAAATCGGATCAGATTCAATTCAGATACCTGATGGAAGGGCTGGATGCTGACTGGATCGAAGCGGGTTCAAGACGAACAGCCTATTACTCGCACATGCCTCCGGGTAAATATGTGTTTCGAGTAATCGCCCGAAACAGTGATGGCGTCTGGAATATGGCCGGGCGAAGCCTTCCCGTAGATGTACAGGCGCCTTTCTACAGAACATGGTTTTTCCTGACCCTTCTCCTCCTTCTCGGCGCAATGTTGATATGGGCTATCGCAAACTACCGCGTCGCACAACTCAAGCGCGCTCAAATCACTCAACACCATTTCTCTCAACAATTGATCGCCTCTCAGGAGGCGGAACGAAAGCGTATCGCTGCAGAGTTACACGACAGCCTCGGACAGCGACTGGTTGTGATCAATAATCTGGCGCTGTTTTTTCTTCGCACGTATCGCGATCACTTCAAGGATGAAGAGCAAGCCGACGCTGTCAATGAGATCAGCGCGGAAGCAACATTGGCAATCGAAGAGACCCGAAGTATCGCTTACAACCTGCGCCCCTTCCAGCTGGATCGGCTCGGTCTCATCAAGTCGATCGAAGGACTTGTACGTACTGTATCCAAATCGTCCGGAATCCACTTCACCACCGACTTTACCGATATTGATGAATTATTTCCCGAGGAATTGCGGATTAACTTCTATAGGATCGTGCAGGAATCCCTGAGCAACATCATGAAACACGCGCAGGCGACAGAGGTCAGCATTCGCATCGCACGAACGGTTACCACCGTTGTCCTCACCATTCAGGACAACGGTCGAGGATTTTCGCCGGCCGGGCACGCCGCTCAGGCGGGAGCTGGCGGTCTGGGTCTGACCGGTATGGCAGAACGAGCAACATTACTCGGTGGTAGGCTCAAGATGCGATCGGAACCAACGGGCGGCACAGTAATAACCGTCGAGATTCCTCTTAGAGGAGAAGGCCATGCCGGATGAAATCACTATCGTGTTAGTCGACGACCACCCGGTAGTGCGAAAGGGCCTGAAGTTGAGCATCGAAGAAGATGCCAGAATGAAGGTGGTCGCGGAGGCTGGCGACGGAGAAGCAGCACTAAGCCTTATAAAACAACTTAACCCGCAGCTCGCCCTTCTCGATATCGATATGCCGAAACTTGGCGGCCTTGGCGTGGCGAAAGAGGTCACTCGACTGGGCCTGAAGACGAAGATCATCTTTCTTTCCTTCCATCGGGATGAAGACTTCTTTCGGGCCGCGATAGATATTGGCGGCAGAGGTTATTTGTTGAAAGACAGCGCGATGGACGAAATTGTTACCGCCATCAATACGGTGATCGCTGGACAGGTCTACATGAGTTCAGCTATTGCGCTGCAGTTACTTCAGAGTAAGGGGACTGCGAGCGATACCCGGGACGATTCTCTTATCGGAGACCTAACCCCTTCAGAGCGCCGCATCCTGTTACTAATCGCTGACGGTTTGTCGAGCAAAGAAATAGGTGCAGAGCTTTCCATCCACTACCGTACAGTCGAAAATCACCGAACAAACATATGTCGCAAACTTGGGATCGAGGGAGCGAATGCTCTGCTTCGATTTGCTGTGCAACATAAAGGTAACTTCCGATAACCGCTACGACGGAGCTTAAAAAGCAAGGCAGGTACAAGAAGATTGGTACCTGCTTGAATTTCCCAATATTCGCGTTACATGACACTGCCCGAATCAGCGACCTTCCGCGTTTGAAACATTCGCGGCCAGTCTCAACTCTTCATCGGCCTGGGCTAGAAGTTCCTTGGCACGCTGCGCGTGGCCGCCGAGCTGGCCATCATTCGCTGCCTGGGCCTGACTGACTTTCTGGTAAGCGTTGACGATATTTTGTTGCGCGGAACGCAGGTTGCCATGCCGATTGCTGATGTTCACGACTGGAGCCTGCACGTAAATAACGCTGGGCTGCTGAACGTATTCAACAATCGGATTTTGAGCGAGCATAACTCCACCAAAAAGGACAATGGAGGCAGCAGTAGCGATAATAGTTTTTTTGAACATCATGGTATTTCTCCTTATAAGTAAATATTGAGTAATTACTTCGTTGAGGTTTTTCGATCACCCGCTGCAGGCGACGAGCCAGGAATGAAAAGTGAACTCGTTATTCTGTGGGCGTCCATCCGTCTGACGGGTTATATTCCGCAATCGACGCGGCAACCCTGGTCGTTTGTGTTCCCAGATCTTTCTGGTAAACGACGCCCTCTCGACTCACGATGAATGTCATAATTCCGGAGTCCTGATATTTGACGGGAGTAGCGATCACTGCAAATCCGCCCGTCATCCTGCCATCTGCTTTGTAGCTATTGCTTCCGTCCTTGGTCCCATCGCCCTGAGCCGTAAGAATACGGAAGAGATACCCATCGAACACGGGACTTTCACCGAAAGAGCCGGAAACAGCAAGCTTCGAATTACTGAAGATTGCCTGTGTATACTCGTGCGATTTTTTACGATAGAGTTCTTCTCCATTCACTATCGATTTGCTTACATCGATCGCCATCAGTTCATTTCTTCCAATCCGACGCGCGAGCACCTCGTCTTCACCGGCAGCGGTGTTGAAATACCACTTCGACGAAGAGTCCTTCACCAGAGGAATCGGAAAAGGATAGTTATCGGCTCCAATGTAAAGAACGAGGCTTCCGTCCGTCATCGTTACCCAGCGATTCATGCGGTCATATTTCTTCGCAAAGGACTGCAGGGCAGCTTTGTCTTCTGCGGGATCGCCGGAGTACAGGACTGCCTGCGACTTCGCTCCTAGGATGCGGACGAGTGAGCCTTCATCTTCGCCCCTCGAAGCATTCTGAAGCGCCTGTTTTGCTTCTTCGGGAGTCGCGAATGTTGTCTGCGAAAATGGAATGACCGGCGTCTGTCTTGTGCATCCCCCGATGCAGCTGACAAGTAGAAGGAGCCGCGCACAGATTGCAGCATATTCCAGCGTTTTTAATCTCTGAGCATTCGAATACATTTTCTTTCCCTTCCCTTTCTTATTGCTGCCGAGATTGCCACAGTGTCTCGGGCAAAAAGTATTCTGAATTTCTTACCGCCGACCGCGTCCACCGCCACCACGCGCCTGCGGGTGTGGCTGTGACACACGTTGAGGTCTCTGAGGTCGTTGCGGCCTTGAGCGCTGGGCCTGCATGCTGGACCGGCCACGGTTGGCTTCGGCGCGAGTTGAATTACCATCCGCGCTCATATAAGAGCGCGGTCGGCTATCACCTCTGGCTGCATTGTTCTGACCGCGGTCTTCATTAGCGCGATCGCCATAATCGGCTGCTCCATGCTGCACCCCACCATTGCCGCCGATCAGGCCATGATTGCCATTGTTCCCACCATTCGGCTGATTGGCTGGGTTGGTGCCAGGAACATCATGATGGAAACCTCCGTTCGGCCCATAGTAGCCGCTGGGGTGATATCCGCCATTAGGACCAAAGTGCGTATCGGTGCCGGGGTGATATCCGAAATTGTTGGCGTTGTTCCAGGTGTGGTTGTTGATGTAGGTAGTGTTGTGAATATAGGTATTGTGCTGATAAATGACGCTGCCGCCGCCACCACCGCTGCCCCAGTTACAGTTCCACGAGTGCCAGCCCCAGGCGAAGCCGCCACCGACAAAGCCGCCGCCGCCCGCAACGAAACCGCCGCCACCGAACACTGCTCCGATCGATATAGCAGGCCCGTAAGACACAACGGGCGCCGCGATAACGACCTGTGGCCTGTAAAGCGGAACAACATACGGCGTGCCATAAACGATCGTCGGATTGTATTGCGGGACATAAACGACATCCGGATTGGCTGGTTGAATAATGATCGTCTGCGGAGATTGCTGCACCACTTTGATCTGCGGCGTGGACTGCAGCGTTCCCGCAGCCTGCGCCTTGGCACGCATCACCTGGATGGCGGCCATCACATCAGACTGCTGGTTCTGAAACGCCTGGCCAAGATTCGAAGTCCAGCTCAGATTTTCCGCAAGGTTATCAAGCACGCTGGGAAACTGAGTAAGTGCCTTCACACTTGGATCCCAAGTCTGTTGATCGACCGCCTGTGCGAGTGCGTTTCCTGTGAGGCTGCTGTTTTGCGACAGCCAAAGAGCTGCAGCCGAGATCTGATCCGGCGAGGCCGCAGCACCCACGACCTGCGCTACAAGCGCGTCCGGATAAAGTGCAATCGGTGCGACTAGCGAGTCCAGCTGATCGGCGGTCATCGGAGCGACGCTTGGCGCTGAAGTCGGCGTGGTGCTCTGGTCAGCGGTCTGATCCTGGACGGGAGCGACTTGCTGTGCTGTCGCAACCACCGTAAACAAGGCAATGCCGACCAATATCGAAGAAGCCTGCTCTATTACTTTAGGAAACATATCTCTCCATCCGTCTCAGCAAAGCTGCAATGGCTGAACACTTGAAATGAGAGTAGGTCAGGTCTTGGGAGAAAAAAATAGAGGTCGTTACACAAATCATCGTGTGGTATTGCGATAGCATCTGTGTGGCACCACACAGTCCGGTCGGTGAGCCCGATCGTTCATATCGCTGCATAACGCCCACCTTGATAAGCACCATCAGCATGCATCTTGTTAGCCAGTTATCGGAGTACTACTTCGCACCCACATCGAACCGATCGACTGCGACGGCTGCCCGTTCGTGCATGGTTCGCAACTATAGGTGACGAAAGCAGCTCTGCTGAACTACATGACGGTTCAGCAGATGGCGCGCCGATCAGCGGGCCAGCATCCAAGGTGCTCATCGCGAAGATGTAGTGAAAGCAGGAGGGCCCTTGTCCTCCTGCAGATATGAGGACTATGGAATCTCATCAACGCTCCCGATTTCCCTCACAGATCAGGAACACCGTGACGATCAGACTTCGTTGAACGGTGCATCGGAGGCACAGCAATTTGGTGACATGTGTGAAGAGGAAGAGGAGTTCTTGAGTGGCCGAGAAGCCGGCATTTCGGCCACTTGCCGAAGACATAGGTCGATCTGAACAGCTCAATGAATGATTCGTCCTGTTATTAACAACTCAACTTGCCGAAAAGCCGACTATTCGGCCAAGTGGAAAGTCACCCACTGGAAATCAGTAAAACACTAGCGCGTTACTCATCAGTTACGACGGATCGAGCGCAGCCAACCTTTCGCAAAGCGCGATTTCGGGGACTTCATACCTATCGACTCAGCGTCATCTCCGAAAAGAAGAAAGCGAAAAAGCTTATATCAAAGTTGTCATTCCGTCTTCCTGGCTCTCATCATGCGCAGCCGAGTCCTGCGTCAGCACCGCTGTTATCGGCGGCGAGCCAAGGGCTGTTTCGGTAAGAATCGGCGATCACCCAGGCCGCGGCCAAGAGTGCCGTGTTAAGGATGGTCTCGCTCCACTGAAAGGGAGCTTTGGAGCCTGCTGCCACGATGGGTATCCATACCAGAAGCAAGAACAATCCGATTTGCAAGGCGGAGAGGGCTGCTGCCAATCGTGCATAGAGGCCGATGAGCACCGCGACGCCCGCCGCGATGAAGGTAGAGCCCGTAAAGTATGCCCAGAACAGGTGGGCCGGTAGCCAGTTAGGGACTAGCGGAGTCGTGGCTTGCACGGCGAGGAAATGGGCCATGCCGAAGAAGATCAACGAGAGGCCGTAGAGTACGCGGGCGATGCGCAGGCCGTTGTTGCTGCTGACAAAGCTAAGGTGTTTACGGTCCCAGTCAGCGGCGAACCAGACATAAAGCACCCAGGCGGCGGCCAACATGACCGCGAGCGGAAACACGGTCCAGCAGGCTGCGAAAAGGGGTTCATGAAGAAAGTTTGGCAACCGGAAAAGCAGCAACCAAAGTAAAAGAGTGGCGAGTAACAAGCGCGCGGCGATGTTCGCCATGCGCGGAACAAACAGACCAATGCCAGACGTTAGGGAGATGAGGGCGCCGAGGTAAACGAATAGTTCGCGTGCGGGGACATTGGCGGGAACAGGATTCCACACCGGGACGAAATCGCGGTACAGAAGACCCACAATTCCGAGACCGATCATGGTGGCCGAAAAGACCGTATGACCAATACTTGCGATGCGCATTGACGTGTTCTCCAGGGCCGGTTCATTTTATTGGAGAGAGACCTGCACAGGTACGACTGGCCTCAACAATAGCGCGATCAATATCCTGTGACTTTGAATTTCATCTGTAAGCCGTTCGAGGCACAGCAGCACATTGTTGATGATAAGTCAGCCAGTGTTTACCGATCCAGTCCACTTAGACATAAAACCGGCAAGTGTCCAAGTTGCCGACTCTTCGTCCAAATGGAAAGTCCCCGACTGGAAATCAATGAACGCTACGGCGTTTCCCGTGACTTATCGTTCACCATCCGACCCGAAAATCGCGATACATATCGTTGCTGCCAAATATGCCGTCGGTGATGGTGATGCTGCGACTATAGAGACCCATTGGACAACCTTCGTAGTCCTGACAATCAGGCTGGTTAGCGATGAATTGCGCTCTTCGCTCAAGACGTACACGCCAAGCTGAGGGTAGATTCAATCTGATCTAGAAACCCAGGCAACGGACGGTGACTTGTGTGAAGAAGGCATAGTCGCTCGTTAACGGTCGAAATACCCAAGGTCTGTTCTCCTTCAAAGCCGACGAGCACCCCAGGGCCCCAGAGCTGTCGCAGCGAAAGGGCGCCATAAGACGTTGGGATCGCAACTGCGCCGAGATTCGATAGGTGTATATCGAACAAAAACAGCTTGCCGCCTTCCTCACCAGCCGAATACGCGTCCAGTCCCGATTGCACGATTCCGTCAACAGCCCCGAGCACGGCCTTGACCCCATCCTCACTCTGTCCGAGGCTGAGTATGTTCTTTGATCTCCTTGCAAGATTCCAAAGATCGTCCACAGGGCTATCTGGGAGGGGGAAATCGCACGCCGTAAAGAATACGCCGCAGTCTTCAGGCGAACCCATGCACGCGCGATTGCTGATCGTCGAGCAGAGGTGCAGATCTCGGTCCGATCCGTAACCGGGATTTCGTCTTGCCGCCATCCCTGCAGCTGCTAAAAGCGCCGCGTGCACTGTGGTCTTCTCATGCCTGGCACGCTTCCGCAGCGCGTCGGTCGAAGCGTATGAGAATTGAAGAGAGTGGACTTCCGGGACGATCGAAGAGTTCGATCGATACACGGTCGGAGCTGCTGCTACTTCCGGCCGCTGCCCGCTGCGCCTCTTCGCTCTGGGTTCAGAGCACATTCCGAGCATGTTCTCTTGAGAAGAGTGGAGGCTGAGCTCGGTTAGCTTTTTGCCTGAAAGCGCCTGCAGAACGTCTCGCATGGCGAATGCCAGTGATATTCCATCGCAGATCGAATGATGTGCGCTTAGGATGAGCATGCAACTTGCGTCGTTATGCATCAGCGCGGCGCGAACCAGTGAACCGCTTTCGGCATCGATGCGGACGGAAAGCTCGCGGGCTACTTCTCGCTCCCACCCTTGGGTGAACTCGCCTTCTATAACCCGCAGCTCCACTCCTGGATCGCGGATTGCCTGAAAGAAAGGCGCGCCATCGTCAGTTTCAACGATCACTGCCGACCACAAGGGATGGCGTCGCCGCGTCTGATCGAGCGCGCTTCTCCATTCTTCAATCGTCGTTGACCCATCAATATGCGCCGCCAGGGTGGCGTGCAGCGGACCGCGCTTGTCCATCTGCCACAGGAGTTCTTCGAACGAGCCGAGGGGCCGCAGAAATGCTTGCGCTTGCGAGGTTTCACTGAGTACGGTTTCGAGGATCATTGAGCCACTCTCTGACGAATCGCGATGCTGGGTTAGTGCGTTCATGAGTTTCGCCTGCATATTGCAGGATATTTTGCGCACGAAGCCGCGCCGTCGTTTGAACGACGTTGGTTGTGAGTCTGCTCACTGCATTTGTTTCGTGTTCAGCGTTTCAGCGTGCATGAACTCTCGGGCGACCTCACCGCAGAGTCATACAGGTTCCACCGGTTAGCCGGTTACTCCGAGTGCTCGCCGGTACTCCGTCGGAGTCACAGCACAGACCGAACGAAAGACCCTCGCAAAATGCTGTGACGTTTGAAATCCACAACTGATCGCAACATCGATCACTCGCAGCCTCGGCGATTTGAGCAGGTCTTTGGCGTGTTCCACCCGCGCGTTCAATACAAACTGGTGAACGGCCTGCCCTGTGGACCTTCGGAACATTTGATTAAAGTAGCTGCTACTCAGTCCTGCGGCGCCTGCCATCTCCTGTAGAGAAACCTCTTGATCGATTCGTCCGTAAACCAGCTGCTTCACTCGCGACAGCTGTATCGGCGTCAGGCCGCAGTGGTATTGCGGAAGACCTCGTTTCAAATTCCCGCGCAGTTGAACCAGCGCCGAAGCAAGCGCCTGCGCGATGGAATCCATGTAGAGGCGACCGGAAAGCCTTCCTCCTTCTTCCTCTGCCTGGATCGCCGAGATCAGCGCATCCACTCGCTTATCCTCGAACTTCGTACTACTTCGAATCTCGACCGTCTCCGCGCCCGTTTCCTCTGCGACAGCGCGGAAGGCCTCGTCCGGCAGATCGACTTTGAGAATTTGGATCTCGCTGTTCCAACGCACAAACTCGTCGATCCCGCGATTGCAGACGATCAACTCCCCGGCGCCGTAGGAGTAGTCGAACAGCTTGTTTCGGCTCACACCATGCTGGTATCGGCCTGGAGAAAGTACCTTGGCCAAAGACTGCTGATGCTGCATGTAGTACGTCGGCTCTGTCTCGATGCAGCTTTCAAGGTGCTGCAGTTGCAAGCCATTGCTCGTGTCCATGGCGAACCTCCGGTTGTCCGGAGTCTGCGAATTCCGACAATGTCTTAAGCCTACGCCTCATGTGACCGATAGGACGGTCGATCATGCAGCTGATTGGCGTCATAGCGACGTCGGAATCCAGCTGCATGTCCGGTTTCGGCCTCTTTTCTCTATCCGTGTCCAGGAACGTCGTCATTCAATGGGCGGTCGGATAAGCCGGCAATTGTTCCGCAATCTCGTCCGGCGACATGATCCGCACACCATACTTGATGAAGACTGCCATGGTCGCTGTCAGGTCAGCCGTCGCGTAGGTCTCCATGTCCGAAGGAATGTCCATCGTGCGAGCCGGCGCATTCATCTTGTTGATTGCGTTGAGAAATCCCCCAGGAGTCATCAGGGCCAACACGTGGCACTCCTCAGACTGGATGAGGTAGGCGTGAGGGATCTTCTTCGGCAGAAAGACGCTTTCACCAGCTGCCACGGTAAACACCTGGCCATCGGCAAACACCTTGATTTCACCTGCGAGGATGTAGAAGAGTTCGTCTTCCCGGTCGTGAATGTGCGGAGGCGGTTCGGTGCCTTTCTTCATCTTCGATTCGACGAGATCGAAAGCACCGTCTGTGTCGGAGTTGCCAGCTAGCTGACTGATCAAAAGCCCCTTGTACCAGGTTGAATTTTCAAGTGCGGGGGCACGTTTGTACGCTTGTATCGTTTTCATTGGACTTCCTTCTTTCCTTTGCGGTGGGCCAATACTGACAGAGATGATTCTTTGACAGCGCAACCACACGCGTTAGACATTCGGCTCTACGGAGTTACCCGAGACCCTTTACATATCTCAACGCATAGAGAGTTGCCGCATGTGTCGCATTCACCGATCTGTATCCAATACATCGATGTAATCCGCAAGCGTCGCAAGAAAAGAGATAGCGGAGCAGAGGCAATCTAGCGCGATAACCTCTGAAATCCTCGGCAGTCAAGACGCGGAAGTGGCATTTCGTAACGGGAAGTCGGCCAGTGTTTCCAAATCCGGTCCACCTGGCCGTAAAACCGGCTTCGCGGAGAAGTGTTCTCAACATTAGTCGCTGCTGCCAAGTGTCCGAGATGCCGACTAATCATCCATGTGACTCATTCTCAATTTGTCGATGAGTGAATTGGCGATTATGCAACAGTACACGGGCAGAAAGGCCACTTTGAAAGATCTGGGTTTATGCAGGACCGACTCATGAAATTCAGACATTGAATGCCTTACCAAAATTGTTGAATCTTGATCCGGAACGTGCGCGAAGCTGGCTGACCTGAAGGTTTAGCAACGATCTGCTCGTAATTGAAGATAACCGCCCCACCAGACCATACACTCAACCCCGACCCAACGCCCAGCCGCAGCGTATTCGCCGCATTTCCCTGATGGACACCATCGATGCGCGTCTGGCCACCGATGTTGTAGTAAACATCCCCCGAGGCCCACAACCTCCGAATGACATTGCGGCTCGCATGAAGCTCCGCAAAGTACAGCGGATTCTGGGCGAGGCTCGACATTCCAGACAAACCGAAGTTTCGATTCGTTGTAAATAGCTTCGTCGACATATAGAGCTCCAGCCACGTCAAGCCCTTGTCCGAGGTCCAGCTGTAATTGACCGTGGGATAAAACGTCCACCGATTCGAGCTGGGATTGAGCGCATTCGAGTAGTCATACTTCCCAGTCGGAGCCAGCAAAATAAAGTGAAAGCTCGAGAACGTCTGAGGAACGAAGAACCGAAATTGCTCCCGCTTCAGCGCTGGCCCGCCAAATATATTTATCTGCCCCATTGCCCCAAAGTCAGCCAGACCAGTCGTCGAGAGATGAACCTCACCCACCCTCGCATTTACCACGGCATAAGGAATGATGGCGGATACTCCGCCGGTGCGTCCGCCAAAATTCATAATGCGAGTAAGAACCACTGTTTGAGAAAAAACATTCGATCGAACCCGAGACGATACATCCGTCCCATCTTCCGGTGTCACAGAAGTCGAATAGTTCGAATTCGCTAGAGTAAGCCAGGAGTCGACGGGTGCATTAAGATAATCGCGTGCCGACCTGCCTTGCGCCATTGCACGCGTCTGTATTAACGACGTAATGCCCAACAGTGCAGCGATGCACAAACGTTTCACCGTTCTGGCGCGTGAGCCTGCGAAAACCATAGATTAGCCCTCCCAAGGGGCAGTTCTGAGCTGATTTCCGACGCCAACTAACGTCTCACTTATCTCGCGACCAGTAGATAATCGGATCCTCCGCCCTGTGAGCCTGTGAGGCGAGCCAGAATATAACAACTACCTTGAATGGCTTCAATTGGACCTTAAACCATATCGGACGGCGAACGCTATATCCAACAAACTAAAGGCTCACAACTGCTTGTGGAAAGATGAGCGATGCTTTGAACTATCCAATGCTATTGACCTTAGTTCTGCCTGAATAGTCTTTTCCAAGGTATATTGTTGCGCCTCAGTTACAACCTTCGATTTACAGATGGCAAGAATACGTAAGCCTATGCCTAACTTCGGTTTCCGTTTGGACTAAGGTCTAATTGCTATCCTCATCCGAAATTCTTATAGTCATCGTCGGCCAATTTTCAACGCTTGTAACAGGAGGAATAATTATGGAACGGCGTGAGTTTCTAAAAGGTACCGCGGCCGTAGGCTTAGCTGCTGGAACGTCGGCAGCAGGTGTCGTCCCAGCCAATACAGAAGTGGCCGAAGCTCAGGCGACCTCCGGTGACTCTTCAGACGACGTCGTGGCCGCATTGGCGCGCTTCCGCAAGACAATTCCCGCCAACTTTGACCGCGCCTATGTTGAGAACGCTGTCGTCCCCTTCTTTCTCACGAGCCTCTTCGAAGGGGAACGTCCGCTTCTGCCGATGATTGATCTCAATTTCAGCAAGGAAAATGCTCTCCCCCACGATCTTTGGGGCTTGCTTTACGACGATTGGAAACCGACGCCTGCGGAGGGTGTCACCGTCTTTTTGCAGGGGCTGGAGAAACGCGGTGACAATAATCTTCGCAAACGAATCTACTTCTCGGCAGTCACGCCGGATTTGTACGGTCCGGTATATCGCGATAAGGTCACTACTTTTTTCGATCTCCTTATGTCTGCGCAATTTGCGAACAAACCTTTTATGCGCCACTATCTCGATTATTATTGGGACGTCTATTGGGATTTACATCTTGGCGTAAAGGGCGAAGCCGTTCCCAAAGAAGTACGGCAGTTAGGCGAGGCATTCAACACGGTTTTGGCATACCGCAACCCGATGCTGCCTATCGTCTATGAAAACTACATGACGGTGCGCAAGCATCGCAACCTCCTGAAACAATGGATCGACAAGCATCTTAAGGACATCTCTTCAGGTCGCGCCCCGAATGCTAAAAAAACCATGGCCTGGTTCTGGCTGAAAAACGCCGGAGATGGCGAACATTTCAGCGAAAGAGATGTCGTCTTTGAGTGCTTCCACAACTTTGTAGCTTTGAGTCAGTGGGGCAATTCGATCTTCGGAATCATGTCACGCCTGCGTGAAGACGGCGGGGACGCTGAAGTTCGAGCTGCATTCCAAAAGACGATGAGCGGCGATTACGACAACGCAAATGGCGCACCATATACCCCGCTGGAACTATTCGTGATGGAGCTATTCCGAACCATCTCGCCCAATGGAGGAAGCCTCTCCAGCATCGATGATGCGCGGGAAGCAACCTTCTACGGTGGATCGCCCCATACTCAGCTTGGCCTGAACTTCAGACGCAATAGCTATGTCAGCACGCCGCACACCACCACCAGTCACAGTCCCATCCATTGGAAGAATCCCGATGAATTCGATCCCGAGCGCTATAGCAGCGTTCCGACAAGTGCAGAGGTTGACGAAGAGAAGTGCAAGAAGATCGGCTTCGCCAAGTGCCCGTTCGACATCACCACTCTCGACGTCAAAGATGGTCGCAAGGTCGTCGTGACCAATAGTGGCTTCGGCACGGTCTTCGGTGTAGTGGAGGGTCAACCGAAACCTGTCTGCGACTACGCCGGATTCGCGCCCTTTGGTTTCAGCTACCGGCGCTGCCCCGGCGAACAATTGACGATCCAGGTTTTCGAAGATTTCCTGCGCAAGGTCTGGCACGACAAAATCGCCTTTCGAAAACTCAGTCTACCCAACCCAGGACGAGTTCCTGTAGGACCGGGCGCAGTAATCGACGACGACATCGGGTTCAGCAGGCCGTCCTAATATTCCTGCTGCCCGTCAATACGATGTGCTCGCGGCTCAGCCGGAGCACCGGACGAATACACGTGTCGATCTCTTCGTTGGTGGCCATCAGATATCGGACAATGCCTAAAATTCTCAGTTGGTGCCAACAGGGCTTAGCACTCATCCAGTCGACGTTTCCATGACGGAACCGACGTCGACCGGATTAGTACTCATAAACGCCGTAGTGTCCATTAATCCGATGGCGTTGAGCTGTCACTTTGACGAATAGGCGGCTTTCTGGACAAGTGGCCCTTGGGTTAAACTGTTGCCTTCAGAGCGAGTCACTCATTCACCCGATCGGATCGGCTATATGCCTCTGGCAAGTTGCCGAAAAACCGGCATCTCGGACACGTGATTGCGGCCGATTGACCCGTTGCCCATTCTCAATGAGTGCTAAATCGCCGATCCACTTAGCGACGATCGGATAGTCCTCATATGTCGGCTTGTGTTTCGCAAATTTTTCGAGATGTTATGTACACCGTCCGGTTGCGGCTCATTAGGCTTCAGTCTTGCACCATCGCCAATACGAGAAGGTACGCTTGACCTCGGAATCTCGGAGTTCGCATTTGGTTTGATGACTATTACTGAAATTGATTGCAACCGTACCTGCCAAAGTTGTTTTGCAATCAATTGCAAAAGTGTTTGCTTCTCTTCGAACTTGCGATCAGACCTATTACCGGCGACGGGAGTCGGTACTCGATGAGCTAATGCGATATGTTTGAAAACACGATTTATTGGCCTCCCCTAAGCAGCACAGAATTTCTTGTGTCTATTCGAGCAGGAGCAGACACGGATCGGTGGCCATACATCAGAACTTCTTTGTCGAATATTCAATCTGACAGGTGCTATTGCAATCAATTGCAAAAATGCTTTTTCTTCTTCAAATTTGTGATTTATGGATCAACTCCCGATGTTCGGCTACCGAGGCGCGATTCGACCGACCGCGCAACACAAAGATCTGCGCTACTTTCGGCAAGACTTTGCGCACGTGCGACGGGGTTCTGGGCGTACACCGAAGCGCTCGATCTCGATAGGCTTCGCTGCCTGGCTCTACAACCTCAATGACGTGCCTAAGGCTGAAGCTTCTACCCGAATACTTCGGAGAGCCGCAAGCCTTCTTCTACACTTTTGGTGTAACGTATATCGAATCGAATGCTATCTAGCATGATGTTTCGCCACTGTTCTCGGCTCAATCTGGGGTCATCAGCGACCATATTGTCAACTTCTTCGTCGACCAATGCGGCAGCCTGCGCCCTTGTTCTACAAGAATGTATGAGGGGCTTCAGTACAGCGAAGGAACGTCGTCGTCTGGATTCTCCTTGCTGTCGTTGTACAGGCAGCATATTACCTGCTCTATCTCGCCACGGATGCTCTGTTTCGAAGAGGTCAAGGATTCGATTGGCCTCATCTCGACCCAGAGTTCCGGTCATATACCCAATCAGTTCCAATGCCTGCTGCCGCCAAATATCGATCGATACCCAAGGAGTTTTCTCTAGATACCATTGGGCTGCGGCTTCGGCCACAGCTCTTGCTTCCTCTTTCGTCTGGGCTATTCTAATCTCACGCATCAATTTTTCAGTATGCTCAAATGCTTGTTCCATGCTCTCTCTTTTCGACGAACAGGAATGGTTTAAGGGCGACAAGGGCCTGTGATGTGGTCAGTATAGCGTTCGGAACACGCGCATCGTTCTTCGCGAAGTGTGGGACTAGAGCCCAACGCATCATCACCAACTCACGTTTGCCTGTCTCTCGGTTGTTTCTAATGACAGGCTG
Organism: Edaphobacter sp.; assembly: GCA_035317185.1. GTDB lineage: Bacteria > Acidobacteriota > Terriglobia > Terriglobales > Acidobacteriaceae > Edaphobacter. The sequence goes on along the minus strand of DATHHN010000034.1, from coordinate 22,640 downwards.
GTGAGTGGAGGGAGCGACGTTGTAATCCCAAGGGAGGCATGACGAAGCCTTCAGGGAGATGGCCTAGATGGAAGGCTTCGGCGATCTTCTGTTTATCGGAGCGTCGATAGTAGCGGCCACACATCTATGCATGGTGCTCAATTATTTTGGAAAGTTGTTCAGCAGTCCGCGTATCTCGAAACGTTCTTCCATCGTCCATAACGATGTCACATCCTCCCGTTACCTTATTCGGGATTATCACAACAATATGAGCAGAGTTGAGGATGGTCCCGTCTCCTACAGAAATAAAAGACATAAGTTCTCCTATTTCGGCAGCTTACCACTAGGGAGAGCTGCATAAACATACTCATCTTCTAGCAGACCGGAGATCGTATTGACGGCAGTGTTCCATCTCTTTTCCATGTCTTCGCAGAGGCTGTCCAGTTCATCGAGAGCGTCTTGATTGATGCCCTTGCTCTTGAGGTACTTTTTCAGAATCGCAATGTCCCCACTGAACTGATGAACGCTGCTTTGCCGTGCGGTAGCAATGCGCTCTCGGATATCTTCGATGTTGATCGCTGGTTTGGCAGGCTTGGATGGAGCGGCCTGAGCGGGTGCGTCGATAAAATTCAGATTCTCGACTGGAACGCGGAAACGCTGAAGGTTTGTCCCCGGCCGCATTAGATCAACGTCGGTTTCGCCGACTCTCAAGACGTTGTAAACGATCTGGGAGCTTCCAATCGTTACCTGTTCGCCCAGCGTTGGAATTCGAGCAGGAGCGTGCTTAGTGGTCTTTATCGTGGGCTTTTCTGCGAGAGCTTCGGCCAACTGCTCTTCTACACTCACGGTGGGCTTCGCGGGTGTCTTCGTGTGTGCCTTCTTTGTCGCCATCCCTACACCTCGTTGCAATTCGGGCAGTCGGCGCGATGGTCGATGAGGTCTTTGTGTGCGCGGATCAGCGCATTGCGCACGGCAATGGTGTTTGCTTCGTCCAGCCTGTCCACAGCCTCACCAGCACGTTCAAGGAAGAGTGAAGCAAGCTCCATTCTTTCGTCACACGCGGGGAGTTCATCAAACTTCCAACGTGCTAACAGTTGGGTGCGGTCAATAGCCATAATTGGATTCAATGGTAGCAGCGAGATGGGACAAACATAATGGCTCCCATTGTTCTCTAAACATCAGAGGACAGTGGGAGCTTTTTTGTGGGTCTTAGGCGTTGAATGACTTGCTACGGATTACACCCACAGCGCCCAGCAGACCGATGCCAAGAAGAGCGAAGCTCGATGGTTCAGGTGTTTCAGCAGCAGTCTGAGTGATCGTCAGTGAGTCGAATGTCCCGAGCGAATACGATCCTGGGGAGGTCAGCGGCCCCACGTAGTAACCCCGTCCCGCCCCAGAACCGTCGATATACCAAAGGTCGATGCACGAGGCGAGCCCAGTCCCAGGATAGCAACCGCTCCCAGGACCGCCGCTCCCAGTAGGGTCGAACGATATATAGTTCAACCTCGGGTCGGTAGAACTGATTAAATCGACAGCATTGATCGCGGTGAGAGATGTCAGAATCGAAGGTTCTTCCCAGGTGAACGTTCCAAGGCCAGGCGCTGTGTAGGTGTAGATAGCATCGGCCCGAGCAATAAGACTGACAGAAAGTATGGCGAGAACTGCGACGAAACGACCCAGACGCATGATCAGTAACTCCTCTCGCCTGCCAATTTGGGACGGGATGTTATCCCACGCTACTAGTATGCACCTGTACCAATGCCAACCTGGGTGAAAAGCGCCGTGGACAAATGGACAGCGGCAGCTAATGTATCCGATGGCCGAATCTTTAGGGCAGTCAGCCGACATGGATCAACCTGGGGCCGAGGGATATCGGAGAATGTGGTCTGGTACGTCGTTCGTGACTGTGCCCAGCGTCTGGAACTCGAGCACATTGCACCGCACGATCTCCGTCGAACGTGCGCCCAGCTAGGCCACTCAAACGGCGGAGAACTTGAGCAAATCCAGTTCCTGCTTGGGCACGCTTTTGTTCTGACCACGGAACGCTATCTCGGCTGCAAGCAGAACCTGGAACAGCCGGTGAATGACCGGTTCGGCCCATTGATCCCGTTTAAGGAGGTGGAAACGAGCTAAGGTCTGTTCCCGTCAAGTGAGAGCGCTTGAGCGGATTACTTCCATCAGCAGACTTCTGAAGCCCCATACACTTCGTCACCAATTGATTCTCGCGAGAGAACCGGATAATCACCGATCATCCTCATTTGAGCCTCTCTGGGCTATCGCAAGAGAATACAGGGTAGAAAGCTCCTGCCTTTCCAGTTGCTGGAAGCCCTCTTCCGTCCGTGTCAGTCGATCCTGCCAGAAAGCTCTATCTTCACCATCTGACGGTGGAATAATGTTTCAGGCATTTAAGAAAAGAGCACGACATGCCTGATATCCGTCAGAAGAACGACGAAACCCTTTCTGCCAGGGTTCGCAGTTTTACAAAACGAGAATACATCGCGGTGCTTCTCTGGTCGTCGTCGTCGCGATCATCCTGAGCATAACTTTAGGCGCATGGCATCACTGCCGTGCCATCGCCCGCAGCAGGCACATTCCTGACGAGAAGGATATTCAGGTATCAACGGCCGTAAAGAATGTCGCAGGCACCGAGCTCTCCGAGTCGGATGACCCAATACAAAGTTGGTCCGAAGACTCACTTGGCAGAGCGGCCTTGATCGATTCACTATCCGTAAAGCTGCTGATTTCGAAAGCTCCGGTGATTGCGTTGTTCGGAGAATTTGGGTCGGGAAAGACCTCAATTCTTAACCTTCTCCGTGAACACCTCGAAGGCAAAGCAATCGTGGTGTCCTTCAGTACCTGGCTACCGGGCTCACAGGAAACGCTCACGTCCTACCTAATGGCGGACATCGCCAACGAATGCCAAAAGCAATACATGGTGCCGGGTCTCAGGAAGAGCGCCGGCAGACTGGCAAATGCGCTTGCACAGAGCGTCCCGTTCTTGAAGGGCTTTCCAGAGTTGTTTCCGGCAGCAACGCAGAGGGACGACATTGAAAGCCTCAAGCTTGCTTTGATGCGACTGCCCAAGCGCGTCGTTGTTCTGCTTGACGAGCTTGACCGCATGGAGCGCGACGAATTGTTACCACTCCTGAAGGTCGTGCGCGGGATATCAGCACTTCCTAATTTAAGCTTTGTATGCGCAGCAGAGCGGAAGACGCTTACCGAAACGGTATGCGGAGACAACCAGGACGACAGCAACCTTTATTTCGAAAAGTTCTTTCCATCATCCGTTGCCGTTCCCAAGGAGGATGCGGCTTCGTTACAGAAGGCTGGCGTGGATCGTGTAATATCAGCGCTGCGGCGACGCTCATGGTTTGAAAGCGAGCCCGAAGTGGATGAGCTTAGAAATGAGCTTGAAGAAGTCTGGCCGCTTCGCATTGCACCGTTTCTCCGAAATTTACGTGCGGTCGGGCTGCTCGCCAATGATGTTGGCGTGGCAGCTGCGCCTTTACGGAGACAAGTTGACCCCATAGACCTGACGCTTATAGAGATGATGCGACGTTTCAAGCCTGCCGTTTATGACATCGTCGCCAAGAACTCATTGATATTGACGGGCGGAGACAATTGGCTACGTGGCGCTGACTATCGTTCTGACGATGAGAAGAAACGCGGAAAAGCAAGGTTCTTCGAAGACCTCAAGACCGCGACTGAGAGCGAAGCGCAGCTTGAGCAGATCAAAGGCATATTAGGCGAGATGTTTCCCAAGATCGCGGCCGAAGATCATTACAGCTGGGATCTTCGCCCCAAGCGGAAAAATAAAGAGGATGATGAAAGGCGCATCTCCGAAGCCGGCATGTTTCCGGCCTACTTCCGATACGATCTGCCTGCTGCTATCTACAGCGCGGTTGAACTGGAGACCTTCATCAAAAACTCCGCCGCCGCCGCTGATGACGCAGCGCGCCGAAAGCTCTTTTCAGACGAACTGTCCTCCCTGGAAAAAGGCTCATTGAAACGGGACGACTTCCTGAGAAAAGTCTCGAACGCCGTCGCGAAGGTTTCAATCCCGGTCGGACAGGCTTGGGTCGATGCAGCGATGTTGGAAGCGAAAAATCTGACATACGACAGGATGATGGGTTTCGGTGAGGCCGGGCACATCTTCAGAATGGTCTTTTGGGCAGCCGAGAAGCTGCCAAAGGCAAGCAGAGTGGCATTCCTCGACAAATGCATCGCTGACGCTACCGACGACTCCATGTCCTTTTGGATACTGACGCGTTCAACATCCGAGGAAAACACCTACAAGCTGCAAGTGTCTTTCGCCGATCTATATCCGAGTTTCATAAGGCGGATGAGGACTCGCTATGGACGTGACACTGATGTAGCACATGTCGACATCACGACAGGTGATCCGGGATCGTTCAATTTGTGGGGAATGCAGCCTAATCCCAAATACAACGTGACGGCCGACCCTGAGGACCGCCTGATACAGTACGACTTCTGGAGGCGTTATATCGGAGACAGCCGGTTGAGGCTCCTGCAATCATTCGCCGATATTTTCCTTCCCCAAGGGTTGGTTGAAGGGCCAACCGATCCTTATGTCGAAAACAAACTGGATGTGGCAACGATACGCCGGCTAAATGAACAACTGCCGCATGACGAGCCACTGACGGATTACGAGAGACAAGCCCAACGGAAACTTCAGCGCTTTCTCAATGGCGATTTCAAGAACGGCATCGGCTTCGAGAATATCGACGATCCGAGAGACTCCATCGAGTAGACTGTCGGGGCTATACCTGATGAGAACCTGGCAACGCAGGAGTCGCAATAGACTTCACGCCAAAGCCAGATAGGTGGCTCGGCGATTTTCCATTGGCCTCGCATCATTCTCAGGGGCCGTCTTGGCTATAGACTGCGGTTAATATGAATTTTGGCTTTCGCAACCTTGAGTTTGTAAGGGATATCTCCAGCCTGACGCATGAGATTGCAGCGTCAAGCTTCAAAGGGCCTGGACCTCGAATCCTCTGTCATTACACTCGGGAAGAATCTTCCAAACAGATCGTGGCCACTCGGACCCTTTGGGCAACATGTTTGACAGAACAAAGCGACAAGACTGAGCTCCGACATGGCATAGCTCTGGTTGAAGAAGTTGCAATGAAGTTGCTCGATAAGGAACGCAATCCTTTCGTTCAAGGTGTTCTGTCCGGATTGGCTGACTACATGAGGGGTCGCCGCTTTATGTTATTTATCACCTGCTTTTGCGGCGGAGATGCATCGACTTTTCATATAGAAGAATATGGGTCAGTGTGCTTCCGCTTTACCCGACCTTCCGGCGGTCCACCACCTCTTACGCTGAATGGCTTAGGAGTTGAACGATGGTTCAGTCCCGTCATTTACGGTGAAAATGAACAGCGGCGAGCTATCAGGAAATTTTTAGTAACAGCGTCAACGCTGCTGTTGAAGCATTCTGTAGGTTCAGCGGAATGGGACCACGCGAATTGGATGGCCTCAACTCCACAAAGGGATCTGGGGCAGTGCTTGCTCACGATCGTCGCATTGTTCAAGTGCAGTCAATTTCGTCGTGACCGCGAATGGCGCCTCATCTTTTCCCCTGTCTTATCATTATCCAACACAGCTCCAAACCTCATCGACGAACGGTTTAACGCTCTGATCGAGAGTCAGCCTAAGCGTCACATTTCTCTTAGAAGAGAAACTCCATTTCCGCCTCAAGACGGTAGCCTTTGGCCGCCAACTCACGACGCGCTAAAACCATACGATGATGTCGTACATCTGACCGCTCCGACTCGTTGGTCGAAGATGGTCGCTTTTGCGAAGGGCCAATAGTTATTTGATTTTGAACTGATCGCTCTGGTGTCCTCTGGATTACTCCTGATAAACGCTCTTCTGGTCAGTCAACCGGTGCTCTCAGTTGATGCGAAATCGCCAATGCACTTATCGAGGCAAGAATGGTAACGCGAAAGTCTGCCAGTGTTTACAAAATCCAGTCCGCTTGGACGTGAAACCGGCTATTCGGCCAAGTGCTCTGCGTTCCATGCTCGATGAGCGCATTACGAGGCATCCGAATCTCGTTATGAAATGCTCTATTGAGCAGTTGCAATCAATTGCAGCAGCACCTTCGATCGGTTTTGCAATCAAATTGCAAAGGCTTCCTTTCCTTATTCCGAGAAGCCGACTTCTCAAGACTGTTCCAGATTTCTAGGTCAGGAATGGATTTGCGACTCATGCGAATCTCCAATACGCTAGATTCATCTTTTCATTGGGGATATGTTCGCTAAGAAGGTGGACCTTGTCGGGACTCCGGATTCATGCCGGGGTGCGTAATTCAAGTGCTGTCGCCCAACTGCTCGTCTGATCGAGAAGGCTGCCTGTAGCGGTTGCGCTACACTTGATTTTCGATTTCGTGAGATCACCTACCATGTTTACCCGTTGCGATAACACCGTGTTCCGATGACTACGAGAGCGTTTTTGGCCCTAGAGGCCGGCTGATAAATGGCAGCATCGACTCTCTTCTCGAACCCCAAACGGCACCGAGCCTGCATCAAGTAAAGCTCACTTCGAGTGCGAATAGAAACCTGGTGAAGAGCAACATGCGTTGCAACCGCTAACGAAACAAAAAACCTGATTTAAGACAGAATGGACCTGCTCATAGAAACGCTCTTGTGGTTACCTACCATTCATTTCGGCATATCTTCATCGGTCGCAACATACCAAGCGACATCTCTTGATTGAAAAAGATCAGGATGCTCAGAGGTTAAGTGGGCAAGCACAAGCTTAGCAGCGCGAACGCTGTGTTCGACTTCTTTCTCCCACTCAATGTTCGCAAGGCCATCACTCTCCGTTGGGTCCCAATGTGTTGTTCGAGTGGCGAGAACAAAACTGGAAGCAATGAGCAGAGCCGGTCCAAGCTTTTGGTAATCAACTTCACGACGAAAGCCCCCGACACGTGAACCAGGATTAGTGGAAGTCATGGGACGTTAGCTCCAAATCTCTTGTCGGCAGAGCCATGATCCGGGCAGCTTTGACATGAAGCGTGCCGTCCTCGTTCTGGAGCGAATCTTCGACGGAGATAAACTTCGCATTTGATATTACGTTGCGATTTCGCTCGACAATGACGTTGATGATGTCGGTTTCGTCCGAAATGGACATGAAGACAAAACCTTTTGCCGTACCTGGTCGCTGCTTTACGATGGCCAAGCCCGCCGTCTTGACGAATTCGCCATCGCGTCGCTTTCTCAATTCAATGGCGGTGAGGAACCTTTGTTTGTTAAGTTCTTGCCTGCGGAAGTACATGGGATGGGGGCCTGTGGTCACGCTCGTCCCCGAATAGTCAGCGACCAGCCGTTCTTCTGACGCCATCTCTCGCAATGGGAGGCTTCTGCTTTCTTCTCGTAGCCATTGGCTATCCTGACGGAGCAACGGACCTTCCAACTTTCCAACGCGCTCCACTTGCCAGAGCGCATCTCTGCGATGCTTCACCCCATCAATGCCATTCATCGCTCCCACACGGGCGAGCAAGGCCAACTCCTTGCGGTTCAGTACGGGAATCTGCAATGCGAGATCCTCGACGGAACAGAATCGGCTCGCTTCGCGTGCGCTGACGATGGCTTCTGCAGCATACTGCCGGAGCCCCTTTGCGTAGCCCAAACCGAGTCTGAGTGAAAGCGAATAGTCCGGCTCACGTTCCAGAAGGGCGTTCGTATCGGTGTGGTCGTCTCCGACGGCGAGATTCTCATCTATTCGCCGACCCCACAACTCATCGAGGCAGGCTCAAATTCCGAAGAAAAACCGAACGCCATCCAGATCGATGGTTTCGGGCCTGAAGCATTATCACTGGCGTGCGGTGCCCACAATCAGCAACTCATGGGAGCCGGTCAGGAAGTCGGGCTCCACTTGGCCGATGAGTCAACGGTCGATGAAACTAAGGCCGATCTGAAGGAGAACCCGCCTCGACGAGTTGACTTGGTGCGATTGGAAAGAGTCTTCAACTATCGCCTGGAGTTCGTCGAGTTTTCGGTGGAGCATTACAAGCTCAATACCCGCTCTGTGCCTCTGTCCGCTGAGCTGTTGGGCTTGGCCGAAGAGAACCTGCAGGATCGACTTCGTAACACCTTCAGGGTCTTTCAGGCCGGCTCGCCATTTGAGTTCGAGATTCCAGATCCGGCAGACCCAAAAACCAAGCTCAAGGTGACTGAAAAGATGCTTCAGGACGAGGCCGACAGGCTCCGGAAGGACTACTTCATTCCGCTCGGTTCCAGCTCCTACGGCAGTTTGATTCTCAAACGTGAGAAGCCAGACTTTGAAGCCAAAGTTGAACGACTCAGAAGGTTGGTCAACGCTTATGCGGACTGCGTTCGCAAGGATATTTCGACCAGGTAAGTCAGAAAGAAATCGAATGCGGCATCGACGGAGGGATTCACTGGTCCACGAGCCACCCGATCTTGGACAAACGTCTTTCTTCAAGTCGGAAGTCCAGAAGCGGTCTCTAGCTTGTTTGGAGAAGAGCTTGCGACCAACCGCTCGATCAAATGTTTTCCATCTTCCTGTACGAAGTTGCCTTCGAGAAGGCTTTGGTCCGTTGCTTTTTTCAATCAAGCCCCAGAATTTAGATAGATGAAAGAAAAACGTGGGTCGGACCTCGATCCCACAATTCGATGCAACCACGCTATTGCAATCAATTGCAATGGTTTCGCCTCGGCTAGAATTGCAATCAATTGCAAAGGCGCTAGCGAAGGGAATTAAATCATCGAGATCTGGGTTTAACTATTGAAGATGTCGCACGAGAATCCCGCACCAACTTCTCGTCTGGAAGAGCATCTGTAGAAAGTTCCCCTTCAAGGATCTTTTGCACTGTTTGCCAATGGTGGCAAATATATCGTTCGACCCGCGCCGGTGGCCACTCTGAGCTTCTAAATGTGCGCCCCTGGTGGGGCATTACCCATTCGATGGCGGTTTTGCTTTGTATTGCGCTCCATACCTCTTGCGCAGCCGGATCGAGCGTTTCTTCGGCCAAATATCCGCGTAAGAAAAAGCGGACTGCCGGGTCTTCATTCCAAAGCACGACTTCATCGGCAACCGAAGTTGTCTTTTCCTGTGCAATTAGCTTGTCTACTCGCTTTTCGTCGAGTTGCTCTCGGAAAGCAGGATCCATGTCCTTTTGCTCTTTGAGAGGTATCCCGGTTGGGTGGGGTAGTTTCACCCGATGCAGAGCATCTTCAATCGCGGACTCGACGAAACTTGCGAGCGATTTACCTACTATCTCAGCCGCCAGCTCCGTCTGATAACGGAGTTTAGCGGTTAGGGCAGTGGAAACGGTCGTTGACCGCCTTAATCCAGGTGACACTTTAGGTCTTGCCATCGATATGTCCTCAAGGAGCGTTCCTGTTTATTTTAATTATATCCTGATGTTTTAGTTTATCTAGATCTATTGATGTTATAAATATATATGAGATCACGTACATCCGTACAGGGAACCAAGATTGAGGGTGAATATGACGTTGCAGGAGACGACGAACTTCCGTGTGATGCCTTCTTCGCCCGCTAGCCAAATCTGGTCAAGTAGGTCGTGCCGCGGGGCGTGGGGTTCATGGAGAACTTACCGTTCCACGTCGTCAATTGGAATCCAGCCGAAGTTCAAAGCCGATGTAAAGATCGGCCGAATATGGGCAAGCTCATAGAGTAGAAGCCCGAGTAGACAAAACTGAAAGCAGCACAAGGTGGAACGACATGGGACAGGTCAAGACAATGGCACCTTCTAAGATGCATCTTCTAACCGAGGCGGAAGCTTCTGAGGTCAGCACGATTCCGTGTGGCACGTTGCGGCGCTGGCGCTCGATTGGTATTGGCCCAAACTACGTCAAGCTGGGCGATGGCCCCAAGGCGCGAGTACGGTACAAGATGGCAGAGCTGATCGCATTCGTTGAACGAGGCGAACGAAATCCGAACGATAGGGCAATCCACGGAGGGATACATGGCGGTTTTCAAACGAGGTAAGTTTTATCACTACCAGTTCATGGTGGACGGACAGCCGTATCGCGGCAGCACCAAGGAGACGGTCAAGGCCAGGGCAGAGCAGGTAGAGGCAGTCTTCAAAGCCGAGGCGAAGGGTTTCAAGGAGCACAGGTCGGCACGAGCAAGGCGCCTGTACTGTTGCTGTACGCTGACCGCTTTCTGAAGTTCGTCAGAAGCCAGGTTGAAGCCGGTACGCTCGACAAGGACACCGGCAAGTACTACGAGTATGGCTGGAAGCAGCTTGAGGCAACGTCGCTCGCAAAGATGCGAATGGATCACATCGGAACCTCCGATGCCGCCGTCATCAAGTTCGCTGTCAGCCCGTCGTACGCCAACCAAGCTTTCAGAACTTTGCGTCGGATGCTGAACCTCGCTGTGGAGTGGGGAGTGATCCGCAGTGCGCCGAAGATCAAGACGCTGGAAGAGCACGGTAGGACGGCCCTGATCGAAGCGTCGGTCGAGCAAATGCTCGTAGACCACGCCGACCAGCCGCTGGCCGATGTCCTGGTGACGATGATGGACTGTGGACTGCGACCCGAAGAGGCCATGCGGATGCAGCGGGAGCACATCTTCTGGAGCCGCAACGTCGTCCTCGTCCCCTACGGCAAGAGCTTCAAATCCAAACGCTACGTTCCGCTGAGCGACCGCATGAGGGCGCTTCTTCGCAGCCGCGACGTTGGAGAAAGCTCATGGGTCTTCCCATCTAAGCGGGCAGAGTCCGGCCATTTGACGACCATCGCCAAGCAGTGGCATAAAGCCGTCAAGAAGGTGAACGCCGAGCTGGTCAAACAGGGCAAGCCGAAGATGCCGTCCGATCTCGTGATCTACTGCGCGAGGCACACGTTCGCGACTGACATGCTGAGCGAAGGCATGAACGTGGTCGAGGTCAAAGAGCTACTGGGACACACCAGTTTGGCGACGACGATGAAGTATCTCCACCTTGATACGTCGGGCGCGGCAGCAGTCGTGAACCGCAGAAACGCCAAAGCTAAAGGCTTGAGCCTGGTGAAGAAACAGGAGGCCGCCAGTTGAGAGGGGCACACATTTTTCACACATTCGCGCTTTTGAGCACTTTAAGTATTCGGTCTAAGTTGTTGAAAGGAATGGTGGACGCGGTAGGGATCGAACCTACGACCAGTCGATTAAGAGTCGAATGCTCTACCAGCTGAGCTACGCGTCCTTGGTATGTATCTCCCCAGAGATGAGAAGGCAAGTCTATTGATAGCCGTGACACACCCTTGAAGCCAGCCTGAGAGCAATCAATCGACTCACCAAGAATAACACAGCTTGCGGGGTTCGATGACCCTACAAGCTGTTTCTTAGCCAATAAAATCGACGTTCGCCTTCATCGGAATGATGCCGCGCTCATAGCCAAGGTCAAGAAGTTTTTTGATTGCGAGCCTGCCATCCTCGCCGTAGTTTAGTGTGCGTTCGTTGACATACATGCCGACGAAGCGATTGGCCAGCGTTGGATCGAGATCCCGTGCAAACTGCATCGCATATGCAAGCGCTTCCTCGCGATTATCCAGCGCATGTTGAATACTGTTACGCAGCGCATTCGTTGTCGTCAGTAGTGTCTCCGTGCCAAGCGAGCGGCGAATGGCATTGCCGCCCAGGGGAAGCGGCAGACCAGTCTCTTCGCGCCACCACTGGCCTAGATCCAACAACTTCACCAAACCGTCGTTGGCATACGTCAGTTGCCCTTCGTGAATGATCAATCCGGCCTCGAACTCGCCCGAGACAACAGCTGGAATGATCTTGTCGAATGGCACAACCGCAGTCTCAATCTCTGGCGCAAGCAGTTTCAGTGCCAGATAAGCCGTGGTCAACGTGCCGGGTACAGCGATGCGTACCTTCTTCACCTCGTCCAGCGTCTGCTTGCGGCTCGATACAATCATCGGACCATATCCTTCGCCTACACTTCCGCCACAAGCCATCAGTGTGTAATTTTCCTGCAGGTACGGATACGCATGGAATGAGATCGCGGTCACATCGTAGAACGCTTCTTTGATTGCGCGCTGATTCAGCGTCTCGATGTCTGTCAGGGTGTGGGTGAACTTGAAGCCCGGGACTCGGATCTTATTCGTCGCCAAGCCGTAAAACATAAAAGCATCATCGGAGTCGGGGCTATGGGCAATACTAATTTCTTGAACGGCGGTGCGCGTTGCGGTCATGATTCAGTAATCCTTGGGAGAGGTGAAAGGAAAGAACACAGCCCGGACAGCAAGCCAGGCGTAAGGGTAAAAATAAAAATCTCTGACGCCAGTTTTATGCCTGACGCCAGCGTTGCATGGCGCTAAAGATGCTGGCTGCCACGGTGACTTTAACGATCTCTCCCGGCAGGAAAGGAGCGACGGCCATATGCCAGGTCGCAGATGCGTTGAGATGCAGAAGGGTAGCCATCCAGCCCGCGCCAAGGATGAAGATGATTAAAGTCGCGACCACACCGGCAACAATTCCACGCGTGAAACGCGAACTCACATTCCGCATCGTATACACGACCCAACCAGCCGAAGCCGCAGCCAAAGGATAAGCGAAGAGGTATCCAGCCGTGGGACCCAGCAACCGCGCCACCCCCATCGGTCCGTTGGGGGTAAACATCGGCAATCCCATCGCGCCCTGGGCGAGATACAAAACCATCGCCGAGAAAGCCGCCACCGGTCCAAGCGCCATACCTACCAGCAACACAGCAAAATTTTGCAGCGTCAGTGGCACCGGAGTGAAGGGAAGCGGCAGCGACACGTGCGCGCAAGCAGCCACTAGTGTAGTCGCGGCAAGTGCCAGAAAAATTTTGCCCGGAATCGATTCCTGCAGTGTCTTGGTGCGATGGATAAGGCCGGAGTGGGCGGGGATAGCAGATTGCATGGAGCATCCTTTCGCGCTACTAGCGCTTCGGTGAAGTTGCCCTGGCGCCCGAATTGGCCCGGAATCGCCTGGTTTGATACGGGTCGGTCAAATCGCCCGCATCTTTATTGAAGTAAGCCCAATCCAGGCGTTCTGGTGCGCCATGGTGAGACGTCTGTGGTGACTTGCGCAGTCCCTGCAAAAAAGGAGAGACGCTTTGCTCATTCGTCGGATGGATCTCAATCGGAGCAGGAGATGAGTTCCATCTCTTTCGCGCAGCGACGTCCTGCATCGTTTGGGGGCGCACTGCACGAGGACTGCGCCTCTCTCGATTTTCCGTTGCAGCAAAGAGATGGTGAGCAAAATCGCCATGGGGCCGCAGAAGTGTTTGCCCATCCTTGTGGCCTGCAGCAATATGCCGGGCAATCGCAACCATGGCCCATACGAGCGCAATAAAACAGACTATCGAGATGGCAAAGAGGATTTGCATGTTACGTAGCAAGAATACCAAGGTACAAACGCTTATGCATCCTATTCTGGAGCGCACTGGAAATTGCGGCGGATTAAGGAGACCAATAGCTCAAAAACGGACATCAGCTCTCTGTATGAACTTGGTACGTTTACAGACTGCGGCGGTTTTCCACTTGACTGGGTCTACAGCGGAATTTGTACTAAGAACGTATGCTCAGTTCAAATACAACGCGTGTATCGGGAAAACGGTCCGCCATAGTGCGTTTGTATGAGCGAGTCCATAAAGAATGGCGAAAGATAGCGACAGCAGCGGCAACAGTCCTCGCCGTTGGAATGGGCTATCACGTGGTCTTCGGACAGAACGGACTTACGGCTTACCAGCAGAAGCGGCAGGACGCGCAGATGCTGCAGAGCCAGTTACGCAGCCTTCAAAGAGAAAACGAGCTCCTGAAAGGGCATGTTGAGCGATTGCAGAACGACCCCAATGCTATTGAGCATCAGGCCCGTGAAGAATTGCACTATACACGCCCCGGCGAGGTTATCTATACCCTTCCTGCGACACATTCAAAAGACGCAGCCAGCCAGAGCGAAACAAAACATTAGAACCTCATCATAATCTGTTGCTATTTGAGGCCGTTCCTCATCTCCAGCGCATCCTGATAGGCTGCTGAAAGAAGAGGAACCCATGAAGTTCGATCTTGAAAAAACCACACCGCGTGAGACCTATCAGCTTCTTATCGGCCTAGTCGCACCCAGGCCCATTGCTTTAGTCACTAGCATGAACGAGGAAGGTCGCCTCAACGCCGCTCCTTTTAGCGCTTACAACTACCTCTGCACGGATCCGCCAATCATTGGGATGGGTGTTATGGACCGTCCTACGGGTGGTTTTATTCCAAAGGACACGGCGCGCAATATTCGCCGGACCGGCGAATTCGTTGTCAATGTCGTTACTGAAGACCTCGCGCAGCAGATGAACATCTGTGCGACAGACTTTCCCGCTGAGATCGATGAGTTGGAGATGGCCGGCCTGACGACTGCACCATCACAGATTGTGAAGGTGCCCCGCATCGAGCAGGCCCACGCGGCCCTCGAATGTCGCGAATACACTACCATGGAGATCGGCCGCTCTCGAATCATCCTTGGCAGAGTAGTTTCCATTTACATTGAGGACAAGTTTCTTGACCCCGCTGGCCCCTATGTGAAGGCTGAAGAACTGCATGCTATCGGCCGCATGAACGGTCTTGGCGCTTATGTCAAAACCCGAGACTCATTCCTCACCATCCCGCGGATTCCCTATGCCGAATGGCTGAAAGGGAAACGCTAATTTTCTAAATGGCTGGCTTAGAAACCGCTTGGCGGTATGGGCAGTGGTTGAGCCTGGGCTGGAGAACCATGGCGGTGATGCAGGGATTCCATCTGTTGGATTTGGTCAGGAGTAAGGACAGTGGCAAGCTGCTGTTTGATGTCTTGATGAATGGCACGCCGCTGCTGTTTTAGCTCTTCTGGAGAGAGCGAGGTATTGCTCCTCAGTGCAGCGATCTTCTGATTGCGGTCGACCAGGATGGGCTCAAGTTTTGCCGTCTGGTCAGGAGAGAGGTTCAGCTTTTTACTGAGCCATGCGGCCTGACGTTGCGGATCGCGGGAGTGATGTCCGTGATGTCTCCCTGTATCTGTAGTTGTAGGACTTGGGGCAGCAGTTGATTGTGCAAAAGCAAGGCCGCCTGAAAGAACCAGAACGAGAGAGCTGGAGATGAGAATGCGCTTCATGGAGGATGCTCCTTTTGTAGCGGTCCCGGTTGCCGCTTTTCTGGAGAAGTAGACGAGATTCTGGGGAAAATGTTGCGGTAGGGCTAGACGTATCTAAAGAAACCGAGGTCATTTACTTTGAATTAGCGAAAGCGAAGATATCCCCACTTTTCTGGAACGTGCATGTTAATCACACCCTGGGGTGACCATACCCAATTGTCCTCTTTGGTTTGGCTCGTTTTCCATTCGACGCGGCTGAAATTAGCGCGCCATTCTGTGCCGGAGACTGGTTTTGACACCGGTAGGCGCGATTGAAACGCAGTCCATGGAATAGCGATCTCAACACTCCAACCTTGATCTTTGTCGGTGCCGTTGTTCAAGCTTCCGTGGAGTGCTACGGCTGTCTTCAGTCCTGGAATATCCCAGGAATTATCCGCTTTACCACCCTCAAGATAAGGCTTATTGAGGAACAAATCCCACGATGTATTCAATGCATTGATCTCAAACTCGAAGTATCCTGACATACCCGTTGGAGGCTTGAGAAAAACCTCGAAGTCGTTGTCGTGGAATATCACAGAATCATGTTCTGTCAGCTTCGCCTTGAGATCTGGCTCTTCCATCTCTGCACCGATGTAAAGATAGTCGTCATCCCAGAGCATCTTCGTTCGAGTGCGAAAGCGCGGCAACGATCTTGTTTCACCCTCAATATCAACAAAGTAATCAGTCCAAGCCGCGTTCTTCCATGCAACATCGTTCAATTTCCCATCTATCTGGACTGGCTTCTTTGTCCGCACACAGTCGTAGCTCTTTGGCATCTTTTGCTGGGCGCTGATTGTAGACACCGCTAGGAACAGCAAAGGTAGGCCTGCGCGCAGCAGTCGATGTCCTCTTCTCTTGACATCAGAAGAGCTATGAATGTCCAGACCTAACGTATTTTCAGCTGGCAAAGTAAGGCTCTGATTTAGAGTTCGAGGCGGGAATCGTCGATGGCAAGGCGGACATTGCCGTCTGACTTCGTAAGACGGCGGACAGCTTCCATCTTGTCGACATTCGCTTTGAGCATGACCACCGCAATCGGAATCGATTTACCTGCGGATTTGATTGTGCGGATCGCGGTATCGCGGTCAATATCGCAAACCTTCATTAGGACACGAATGCCGCGCTCGACCAGTTTCGCGTTCTTCATGTGTACGTTGACCATGAGGTTGTCATACACATATCCCAGACGGGTCATGGCGCCGGTCGTAATCATATTGAGGATCATTTTCTGGGAGGTCGCGGACTTCATGCGGGTGCTGCCAGAGATGACTTCGGGACCGACTTCGGCGACGATTGTGGTGTCGGAGACGTCAGCGAGAGGGGTGTTGTAGTTACAGGTAACTGCAGCGGTCTTGGCTCCGCGTGCGCGTGCGTATTCGACGGCGCCAACGACATAAGGTGTGCGGCCGCTGGCAGAGACACCGATGACGATATCTTTGCGAGTAGGTCGGCGGCGGGCGATGTCACGCTGGCCGATCTCGGGCGAATCCTCATTGACGTCGGAGGCTGAGGCCAGGGCTTTGGGTCCACCGGCCATTATGTATTGAACCTGCGCAGGTAAGGTGGAATAGGTTGGTGGGCACTCGGACGCGTCAAGAGAAGCGATACGGCCACTGGAACCAGCGCCGACGTAGATAAGCCGACCGCCGTCACGGAGCGAACGGGCGACAGTATCGATAACGATGGCAATCTCGGGTAATGCTTTCTTGACGGCTGCAGAGACCTTGGCATCTTCATGATTGATGATGCGAGCAATTTCGAGGGCGGACTTAGTATCGAGCCCCTCGGAGGCGGCATTAGCCGTCTCGGTAGTGAGCTCGTGGAGATCAGATGGTCCGCGATTGATAGGTTTGGGTGAGGGGGCCGGTTCGAGCATGGTTAAAGTTGCCATATAAATCCTGCTGCACTTCAGCAGCCATTCTAGTCCTATCTATGTTGGATGCGTAAACAAAACCTTTGCGTTGACTGGACCCATTATTGAGGCGGATTCCTTGTTTATTTGAGTGGTTAAACGCTTGAAAATGTGTTACCGAGATTTGCCTAAACGGAGGTTGACCTGCCGAATTCGGTAGCATCTTACAGGTCAGCCTGTAAGATTTTGGATATGGCAAACAGCCGGAGTCTTCGGATATTGGCCTTGGGGATTGCTGCGTTTGCTGCGCTGGTAGCAAACGGAGCACTGGCACAACAAGTAGACGAGCCGTTGCAGAAGAAGCTGACAGCGCTGGCAAGTACGCATCACGGACACGTCGCGTTGTATGCGACCCAGCTCAATTCAGGGAAGAACGTGGAGATCGATGCGGATAGTCTGGTCCAGACAGCATCGGTAATCAAGTTGACAATCTTATTTGAAGCGATGGAGCGGGTGCGCGCGGGTAAGGCGAAGTGGGACGAAAAGCTGACGCTGGCTAAGGACGACGCAGTCAGCGGCTCTGGTGTGTTGATGTTTTTTGATGCTCCGATGCAAGTTACCCTTAAGGACGTCCTGACGATGATGGTCATCGTGAGCGACAATACCGCAACGAATTTGGCGATCGACCGGTTTGGAGTGGACGCAATCAATGCACGGATTGCATGGATGGGATTGAAGGATACGCATCTCTACAAAAAAGTGATGAAGCCTGCTACGGGACCGATGCCGGCAGACCAACCTAAGTTTGGTTTGGGCAAGACAACTGCACGAGAGATGGCCGCAGTAATGCAGCGGATTGGTAGGTGCCAGTTGGCTGGACCGGACGAGACTCCGCTGCCGGGAGATTCTGCGATCTGCGAGGTTGCATTAAAAATGCTCCGGAATCAGTTTTACAGAGATACGATTCCGCGGTATTTAGAGAAACTGGATTCGAGCGAGACCGGATCCGCAATTGCGAGTAAAACGGGCAGCCTGAATGCTGTTCGGGCGGATGTGGCAATTGTTGCGGGCAAGACCGGACCTATGGTCTTGTCGATATTTACTTATGACAATGCAGATCAAAGCTGGACGGCGGATAATGAAGCCGAGATGCTGATCGGACGGATGGCGAAGGAGATAGTGGAGGCTTGGTCCCCGACGGGTCTGGATGGTAAAACACTTGTTCCAGGGCTTGGGCTGGTTGCCGATACGCCAATTGGTGCGTCTAAATGACAGAGGATCGACAAGAGATCGTGCAGACAGAAGAACATAGGGAATTGGAGCCGAATCCTGATTCCGGCGAGATGTCTGCAGCGCCGAGGAAAGGTGGAGTTCGCTCGTGGCTGCGAGACATGATGGTCTCGATCGTGGTGTCGGCCTTTATCATTATCTTTCTTTACCAACCAGTGCGGGTAGAAGGCACTAGCATGCTTCCGATGCTCGAGGACCAGGACAGGCTGTTCATCAACAAGATGGCGTATAAGATCGGGGAGATCCATCGCGGCGACGTAGTAGTTTTTCTCTATCCACATGACCATACGAAGAGCTATATCAAGCGAGTAATCGCTTTGCCCGGAGACGATCTGCGGATCGACCACGGGCAAGTGTATGTGAATGGTCACGTGATCAAGGAGAAGTATGTGCCCGCGCGGTTCGCGGATGATCGCTCTCAACCCGGTGTGGTTATCCCGGAGAACGAATATTTTGTGATGGGAGATCACCGGTCAATCTCGAGTGATAGCCGCGACTTTGGGCCGGTGGAACGGGACCTAATCTACGGCAAGGCGGCGTTTGTCTACTGGCCAATGGATCAGGCTGGAGTGGTTCGGTAGAGGTCAGCTGGTTGCGTTAATGATGATGTCTGCGAATGATTGGGGATTCAGGCTGGCGCCTCCGACGAGTGCGCCGTCGATCTCTGGCTGAGCCATAAGGGTGGCTACATTTTCGGGTTTAACGGAGCCTCCGTAGAGGATGCGGATGCCTTCTGCGCAGTTTTGGCCGAGGTGTGCGGCGATCTCGCGGCGAATGATGCCGTGAGCGTCATTCGCCTGCTGCGGCGTGGCCACGCTGCCGGTGCCGATAGCCCAGACGGGCTCATACGCGATGACGAGTTGACCGCAAAAATCACCGCCGATGCCATTGAGGGCACAGGCGATCTGCCAGCGGAGGACGGCTTCGGTGAGCCCGGACTCGCGCTTGTCGTGGGTTTCGCCGACGCAGACAATGGGGACGAGATCGTGATCGAGGGCAGCCTTGAGCTTCCAGTTCACCATGTCGTCAGTCTCGTGGGCGTAGATGCGACGCTCGGAGTGGCCGAGGAGCACCTTGGTACAGCCGATGCTTTCGAGCATGGTCGGCGATGTCTGGCCGGTATAGGGGCCTTCGTTGAGCCAGTGCATGGTCTGCGCGCCAGCGGAGACGTTGGTGTCCTTCGTGGCTTCGATCACGTAGCCGAGCGAGGACATTGTGGGAAAGATGCTGATCTGGCTTGCGGTGTGGTCCTTCACCATGGGAAGGAACTCGCGGAGAAAGGCCAGCGATTCCTGCGGGGTCTTATACATCTTCCAGTTGGCAGCGATCAGGGGTTTGCGCATCGTGGGGATCAGTATTGCATCTTGGCTTTGTTCAGGGAAGAGAAGATATGGTGTGGGCTTAAGAACTCTTACGTTCGATTCGGGCGGAGGGTGATGAGTGTGTGCCGATGATGCCGCAGAGAATGTGTGGCGATGACTGCTGTCTCCGAGATGCCACCGGTTACGGCTCCGAGGCCGGGGTGGTTGCGTTGATAGGAAGCCATCAATACGTAGCCGACCGCCATGCTGATGAGCAGTAGGAGTACGCAGCCGAGGATGCTGATGCGATGAAGGCGACTACGGCGATCAGCGCTTTGCGCATGAGGAGAATCAGTATTCCATTGCAACGGATGTCTTGGGAAGGCTAACCAGATAACCGACAAACCCAGCGGTCAAAGTAAAAACTATAAAGTGAAACATGGCCATCGCCATCGTGACTATCCTCTATCCGTCAAAGCAGCTACGCCGGGGAGGGTTTTGCCTTCGAGGAATTCGAGGCTGGCTCCTCCTCCTGTTGAGATGTGGGTGATGCGATTGGCTACGCCGGATTGTTGGACAGCGGCCACTGAGTCTCCGCCGCCTACGATGGTGGTGGCGTCGCGGTTGCGGGCGACTGCAGCGGCGATCTGGTTGGTGCCGTGGGCGAAGGCGGGCATCTCGAAGACGCCCATGGGGCCGTTCCAGATGATCGTGCGGGCTTCGGAGATCTCGTCCTCGAAGAGTGCGATGGATTTGGGGCCGATGTCTAGGGCCATGAGATCGGCAGGGAAAGCGCCAGTACCGGAGAAGATCTGGGTCTTGGCGTCGGGAGCGAACTTGTCGGCCAGGACGTGATCGACCGGCAGGAGGAAGCGAACGCCTTTAGCTTTGGCCTTGGCGAGGGCCGCCTTGGCGACGTCGATTTTGTCGGTCTCGATGAGAGATTTGCCGGTGGTCTGGCCCTGCGCGTTGAGGAAGGTGTAGGCCATGCCGCCGCCGATGATGATGGCGTCGGCCTTGTCGAGCAGGTTATCGATGACTTGGATCTTGTCGGAGACTTTGGCTCCGCCGATGATAGCGACGAAGGGCTTGTCGGGCTCGCTGAGGGCTTTGCCGAGGTAGGTCAATTCCTTCTCCATAAGGAGACCAGCGGCGGCGACCTTGGCAAAGTGAGTGATGCCTTCGGTGGAGGCGTGGGCACGGTGGGCGCTGCCGAAGGCGTCATTGATGTAGATATCGCAAAGCGAGGCGAGCTGTTTGGCGAAGGCAGGGTCGTTAGCCTCCTCTTCGGCGTGGAAGCGGAGATTTTCGAGCAGGAGGGGTTGACCGGACTCCAGGTTCATCGCCATCTCGTTAGCAATCTCGCCAACGCAGTCGGGCGAAAAGGCTACGTTTTCGTCCTCGCTGATAACGTGGTCGAGGAGTTCGCGCAGTCGGTCGACAAGGGGACGGAGACTCATGCTTTCGACCGGTTTTCCTTTG
Organism: Edaphobacter sp.; assembly: GCA_035317185.1. Taxonomy (GTDB): domain Bacteria; phylum Acidobacteriota; class Terriglobia; order Terriglobales; family Acidobacteriaceae; genus Edaphobacter. The sequence continues at coordinate 1,616 of DATHHN010000034.1, read as the reverse complement.
GGCCGACCGAGGTGAGAGCACAAAATAACCTTCGCACGGCGGCGTAGGGCATACTCAATCGTCGGAAGAGTCTCGCGGATGCGGGTGTCGTCGGTGATGATGCCGTCCGCCAAGGGAACGTTGAAGTCGACTCGTATGAGGACGCGCTTATCGGTAAGGTCTAGATCGCGGATGGACAGCTTGGACATTCGATTTCCTTCGTGGCAGTAAGTGACAGTTTGACGATCAGAAGCAGGGGGAGGGTATGTCCTCCAAGCGTGATGCAGAGATATCAGAAGCAGAATCAATGATAGCGGTTCAGATGGCTGCCGAGTGAAATGTTCACACGTTCTTCTTTTTTGGCCCTTGAACATAACGTTTGGCGATAAGGCTCAGGGGGATACCGATCAGCAAGATGTGTCCAAGGATGCCGTTAATAAATGGCCTGACGGCGAAGTGAGGCTGGGGATAGAAGTTTGAGATTCGGAGAACGATGTAGTTCATGACGCAGTAAACTGCGATGCCATAGATGGCTCCAGCAAGGATGGGTTTGCGATAGAGCGGGAGCTCGCCACTAATGTACATATAGCTCCCGGCGATAGCGAAGGCGATCATGTAATGCAGCATCAGGCCGAATGCTGCGGAAGTCATACCATCGTGATACGCGAGCTGGCCGAGGAAGCCGCTGGCGATGGACTGCGGCACACGAATGGCCGGGACGCCCAGATAGCCGAAGAAGACGAAAGCGTCGATAAGATCGAGGGTACCGATCAGCAAAGCGGCACCCGCAATAATCAGTAGCAGAGAGGGGCGGCGATCGGCTAAAGGCTCCATGGCCTCCGATTTTAGCTGGGAATGCAAGCGTCTGCTTCGATTTCGATGCGCCAGGTGGGATTGAGTAGTTCCTTGACGACTACCATGGTGGCGGCAGGACGAATGCTGGAGAAGTATTTGCCGTGAACCTGGCCGACAATCTCCCAGTCATGAGTGTGGGTAAGGTACATGCGGGTGCGGTAGACGTGCTCGATGGAAGAGCCCGCATTTTTGAGTGCCGTGGCAATGATGCTGAGGCACTGCTCGGTCTGTTGAGCGATGTCGCCGTGATCCGCTCCGACAGGGCCCGTGCCGGAAACGTGGATGTGATCGCCGATGCGAACTGCGCGGGAGAAGCCAATGACGGGCTCGTAAGGGGATGTGCCGGAGATGTTGGTGCGGGTCATGAGGAGAATTGTAGACTCTATTGGAACTGTCTAAGCTGTGAAGGTTGCAGCAGAAAATGGGGCGAGACAAAAAATGTCTCGCCCCATTCCCGCTGCGAAGACGAATTACAGACCTTTCTTCACCAGGAAGAAAATCAGGTCTTTCACGCGGCTGGAATAGCCCCACTCATTGTCATACCAGCTGATCACTTTACCGGTATTGCCTACGACCTTGGTGAGCTTGGAATCGAAGATGCTGGAGAGCGCATTGCCTTTGAAGTCTGAGGAAACAAGCTCTTCTTCGGTGTAGCCAAGGATACCCTTCAACTCACCCTCGGAGGCTGCCTTCAGAGCGGCGTTGATGCTCTTCGTATCGATGGGCTTCTCGGAGACGAAGGTCAGGTCGACGACCGAGACATTGGGAGTCGGAACCCGGAT